>JBPOJB010000038.1:0-9326 GCA_052034005.1 Planctomycetota bacterium
AGCCTGTTGAAGAACAATCAGACGAAGAAGGTCGGCATCAAGAACAAACGGCTGGCCGCCGCGTTGAACGACGAGTATCTTACGGAAGTCCTTGTGGGGAAATGATTTTTGGTGCAATCGCCCTGGGCATCGGCGAGACCCTCGCGCGCCGGATCGTCGAGCACCGTGCGCAACGCGGACCCTTCCGGTCGGTGGACCAGTTGACCGACGTCAAAGGGATCGGTCCCAAGACGCTGCGCCGCGTCCGCGGCTACCTGCGTGTCGGCGACGTGAAAGAATAGAAGTGTTTTAACGGTTAACGCTTCCAACGCCTGACCGTAGCCTGGCACCAACGCCGTTGGTGGACCGCTTGGTGTGCATCGTCGAACAACAGCAGGCGGAGATTCAGGGGTTGCGCGACGAGATCGCGCGGCTGAAGGGAGTGCCGCCACGGCCAAAGATCCGACTGAGCACACTCAACGACCCACATCCCGACCCATCGCGCAAGAGAAAGCGACGGGGAAAACGCCCCGGTTCCGCGAAGCGGCGGACTCTACCTGTGTAACCGCAGGCCCAACGGGCCGCGCGCTCCAAGGAGGCGGTCCGCAGCGAAACCACGTCTGACCAGCGCACGCACCCGGTCCCTCAGCCGCCGCAGTTGTCCCGACGCGGTCTCAGATGCCGGCCGCCGGCGTCCAGGGCGCGCTCACACCGTCCGCCTGGCGGCGGACTCTGGCCCTGCGGTTACACAGCCCACGGCTGACCGGCGCACGCACCCGGCCCCTCAGCTGCCGCAGATGTCCCGACGCGGCTTCAGGTGCCGGCCGCCGGGGTCCAGCGCGCGGGCTGCCGTCCGCCTGGCGGCGGACACTGGCCCAGCGGTTACACAGCCCACGTCTGACCGGCGCACGCACCCGGCCCCTCAGCTGCCACAGTCGTCCCGACGCGGCCTCAGGTGCCGGCCGCCGGGGTCCAGCGCGCGGGCCGCCGTCCGCCTGGCGGCGGACTCTGGCCTTGCGGTTACACAGCTCAGGTCTGATCGGCGCACGTACCTGGCCCAGCAGGACCCACAGTCGTCCCGACGGGGCTTCAGGTGCCGGCCGCCGGGGTCCAGCGCGCAGGCCGCCGTCCGCCTGGCGGCGGACTCTGGCCTTGCGGTTACACAGCCCACGTCTGACCGGCGCACGTACCTGGCCCAGCAGGACCCATAGTCGTCCCGCCCTGGCCAAAGATCCGACCGAGCACACTTAACGACCCACATCCCGACCCAGCGCACAAGATGAAGCGACGGGGAAAACGCCGCGTTGCTGCGCCGCGGCGCGCTCCACTTGGCATGCTCGGGGCAAGCTGCTACGACAGTCGGGTATGGGATTCGAGCTTCACAGTCCGTTCCCGCCGGCGGGGGACCAGCCGCAGGCGATCGAGGCGTTGGTGGACGGGGTCCGATCCGGGCGTCGCCATCAGGTGTTGATGGGCGTGACGGGCTCGGGCAAGACGTTCACCATGGCGAACGTGATTCAGGCGGTGCAGCGTCCGACGCTGGTCATCTCGCACAACAAGACGCTGGCCGCGCAGTTGTACGCGGAGTTCCGTTCGTTCTTTCCGCGGAATTCCGTGCATTACTTCGTGAGCTACTACGACTACTACCAGCCGGAAGCGTACATTCCGCAGCGTGACATTTACATCGAGAAGGACGCGTCGATCAACGAGGAGATCGATCGGCTGCGGCTGGCGACGACCAGCGCGTTGGTGAGCCGGAGCGACGTGATTGTGGTGGCGAGCGTCTCGAGCATCTACGGCTTGGGCTCGCCGGACGACTACCGCATGATGATGGTCGCGCTGGAGCGGGGCGGCACGATCGACCGCGACTGCCTGCTGGCGAAGCTGGTGGACATCCAATACGAGCGGAACGATGTGGGCTTCGAGCGGGGCAGGTTCCGCGTGCGGGGCGACTGCGTCGAGATCTGGCCGTCGTACGAGCAGTACGCGCTGCGCGTCGAACTGTGGGGCGACGAGGTGGAGCAGCTGTCGCTGATCAACCCGACCAGCGGCGAGACGATTGCGACACAGGACCGGCTGTTCGTCTACCCTGCCAAGCACTTCGTCATGCCCGAAGAGCGGATCAGTCGGGCGGTGGAGCTGATCAAGCAGGAGCTGGAAGAGCAGCTCGAGACGTTCCGCCGGGAAGGGAAGCTGCTGGAGGCGCAGCGGCTGAGCGCCCGCACGCGGTTCGACATCGAGATGCTGGTGGAGACCGGCGTCTGTCCCGGGATCGAGAACTACAGCCGGCCGCTGTCCGGGCGGGCCGCCGGCCAGGCGCCCGACACGCTCTACGACTTCTTCCCCGACGACTTCCTGCTGTTTGTCGACGAGTCGCATGTCACGGTGCCCCAGATCCGCGCCATGTTCGCCGGCGACCAGAGCCGCAAACGGACCCTGGTCGAACACGGGTTCCGCCTGCCCAGCGCGCTGGATAACCGGCCGCTGCGGTTCGAGGAGTGGGAGCAGCGCGTGCGGTGCGCCGTGTTCGTGTCCGCCACGCCCGGCCCGTACGAGCTGCAGCAGACGGGCGGCGAGGTGGTCGAGCAGATCATCCGGCCCACCGGACTGCTGGACCCGGTCATCGAGATCGCCCCGGCGCGCCAGCAGGTGGTGCACCTGCTGGACCAGATCCGCCAGCGCGCGGCGGCCGGCGAGCGGGTGCTGGTCACCACGCTGACCAAACGCCTGGCCGAAGACCTCTCGACCTACTTCACGGAACAGGGCATCGCCTGCAAGTGGCTCCACAGCGAACTGGACGCGTTCGAGCGGGTCGACCTCCTGCGCGACCTCCGCGAAGGACGCTTCGATGCACTGGTCGGCGTCAACCTGCTCCGCGAAGGACTCGACCTGCCCGAAGTCTCGCTCGTCGCGATCCTGGACGCGGATAAGGAAGGGTTCCTGCGCAGCGAAACGTCATTGATCCAGACGATCGGCCGCGCCGCACGCAATGTCAATGCGCGGGTCATTCTCTACGCCGACAAGATCACCGACGCCATGCGCAGTGCCGTCGACGAGACGAACCGGCGCCGAGCACTCCAGGAGGCGTATAACCGGGAACATGGGATCACGCCCGAGACGATCCGCAAGAACATCCGCGCCGGCATCGAGTCGGACGTCGCCGCACACCAGGCCGCCAACGCCGCCGCCGGACACGCCGACGAGCAGCAGTACGTTACCGCCGAGTATATCCATGAACTCGAAGCCGAAATGCTCGAGGCCGCCGAACAACTGGAATTCGAAAGGGCGGCCGCGATCCGCGATCGCATCGTGCAGCTCAAACAGTTCCAAGGCCGGAAGCTCGCCCAGGTGAAACTGGAATCGTACCAACGCGGCCGGAAGCGAGATGCGCGCAATCGAAAAAACAAAGCGCGCGATTGACCGGACCCGAGGGGGCCTGGATCGACGGGCTCATAGGACGCGGATGGACTCGTGAACCGCCGCGCGCAGGCGGTGAGGTAAGAAGGTGCGGGTGTGCCGGCGCGCGCCGAGCCGTGCGCGCGGGCGACGGCGAGCGGATCGCGGCGCGCCGGACACACCCCGCGTGACTGGAGACTACTCGCCGGTCGGATCAGCGGCGGGCGCGGCCGGTGTGGCCGGATCGGCCGGCTTCTCCGCGGGCTTGTCCGCAGGCTTCTCGGCCTCCTCGGCTGGAGCCGTCACGTCGGCCGGCTTCGTGGTGTCGGGCTTCGGGGTAATCGGCTTGCTGGCGCCGCTGTCGCAGCCGGCGAAGGTCAGGGTGCCGAGCGCCAGCAACACGAGTGACAGGAAAAGCTTTCTCATGGGTCAACCTCTTTTGGAAATACCGTGAATCTCCGAACACAGGTCCAATCCTGCATCGCTAGCAGTCTGACCCCCTATCGACCCGGAATATTCCCAGGTTCCTCCCGGCCCTGATGCGACAGGCCGAAATCTGCTAAAAATCAACCAGGTGGGAATAAAACGTGAGCTGCACGGTTCACATTCTCCAGAGCGAGCCTCTGTAATGGGTAACCAGGCCGGATCAGGCTACGGGCGCGGTTTGGACGACAGGCTCCCGGCCGGGGGTGGGGAGTTGGACGGGGCCCGGCCGGCGTGGGGCATTGAGCAGGTCGTCGCATCGCATCACCGGGCCGTGTATCGGTACGCGTTCCGACTCACCGGTCGGGTGGCGGACGCCGAGGATCTGGCCCAGCAGGCGTTCCTGATCGCCCAGCAGAAGCTCGACCAGGTGCGCGATCCGGCGAAGGCCGATCGCTGGTTATATGCCGTAGTACGCAATTGCTTCCTGAAGAGTCGGCGAAGACGCCGACCTACGGCCGCCGCCAACCTGGACCTGCAGATCGAGGCGGCGGCGATGGAGGTGCCGGAGGACAACGGCATCGACCGGGAACTGCTCGACCGCGCACTGGACGATTTGCCGGACCCGTACCGGCTGGTGGTGGTGATGTACTACTTCGAGGATTATTCGTACAAGGAAATCGCTCAGGAGTTGAGGTTGCCGGTCGGCACGGTGATGAGCCGGCTGGCACGGGCCAAGCAACGGCTTCGCCAGCGCTTGGCGGGGAGGGGATGAGTCGCAGAGTAGTCTTTTCACCCGGGAATCGGGGGTGCGGCGGGCGTCGCGGGTAGTGTGCCTCCTGCCACACAACCGCACACTTCGAGCCTTGACCATGGGGACCGACGGCTGATGAAACGCCAAGAGCTATACGAGCTGATGGACTGTTGTCGGCCGGATCTGAGTGATCTGACCGAGGAGGAAGCTCGTGCGCTATCCGAGGCGCTCGAGCAGGACGCTCAGTTGCGTGCGCGGTTTCTGGCGCGCCAGTCGTGGGACACCGCGATCGGCCGCGCGATGCACGACGTGCCGGTTCCGGAGGGGCTTTCCCAGCGGCTGATCACGGCGCTGGCCGCCCCCTCGCCCGCTGAGCCGTTGGCGGTGCGCCCTGCGGCGCGCTTTGCGCGCCGCGTGCCGTTCCCGGCGGCGTGTGTCGTCGCGGCCGCCGCCGTGGTCTTGTGTGCGTTGTGGTTTGTCCGCACACGGCAGGACAGCCTGACGAGCGCTCAGGTGGCCGAGCAGTGCCGGACATGGATCACACAGCTCGAGCCGCAGGCGTGGAAAGCCGCCCCGGAAGCACCGGTGGCGGATTACCCGCTGGACCCGGGTCTGCGATTGCAGGTCGTTGGCTGGCAGTCGCAGTCCGTCCATCCATACGGTCAGGCCGTGGTGTACCGGGCCAACTTGTCCGCGAGTGGCACGGCGTACTTGTATGCCATCCGCACGGCGCGGGGACGGCTGCTGCCGACCATTCCACCCAATCGGCCCGACTCGACCACCAACAACCTCTGCATCGGCGTCTGGAAGAGCGGCGCATGCCTGTATGTGCTCGTGGTGCCCGGCGACCAGCGCGATTACCTGCGGGCTCTGCGGACGGACAACGTGGGGTGAACCGGTTCAGGCGGGCGGGCCGGACCGGGTGCGGCGTCGCCGCGCGTTCCGGCCGATCGCCGTGATCTGGCCCACCTGCCGCAGTCAAACCTTGTCGCCTGTGCGGGTTGTGCGGCGCTTCCTGCCCGTAGAACCCGTATGGCAGGCACCCTCGCGCTAATCTTTTCCACCGGACCGGGCCGAATCCCTCATACATAAGGTTTTGGTGGCCCGAACCAGGAGACTACGCATGAGACGGCTCGTCCTCTGTTCTACCTTTCTGCTGGCACTGTCCCTCAGTCCAATCGTTACCGCACAGGACGGGAGCACGATCCTGAATCCGGTGAGTATGGACGTGGGCGTCAGCCCGATCGCTCAGACGGAAAGCATGTGGTTCTATCTGCAGGAACTGCGCCGCTACGACGACCCGCGCGTGGCCATCCGCCGCAACGCCGAGCAGAAGTCCGCCCAGCGTCGCCACCGCCTGGCCGCCCAGAAATGGTTCGGCTGGTCGCAGAGCCGGCCGACTGCCAGCCCCACCCCGTGGACCGGCGTCTATTCGCCGAGTTGGGTCGGCAACGGCGCGGACCCGTTCTACTGGGTCGGTAACGGATACGTGGCCACCGCCGTACGCGTCAACACGGGCTCCGATAGCGCCCGGCGTTGATCTCGGGTTTTTCGCGCTCCGCCATGGAGTCCGCCCGCCGAGTGTGCCGATACCAGGAGCGAGGTCTGCCGGTAGCTTGCCGCGCGCCGAGGGCCCTGCTAGAACAGCGTGGAAGGGGGCGGTGCGAGACGCGAGGGAGGCACGGGCTTCCCGTACCCCCCCCGGCCGGCCACAAGAAATCACCCGTGGGCACGAGGGGAACTGCCATGACTCGAAACGCGCTGGCCGCCGTCCTCCTGGCTGCCGGGGTCTGGGCCGCCGTCTCGTCCGACGCGCTCGCGCAGTACCCGCAGACGCGCTCCCAGTACCCGAACCGCTCGGTGAGCCGCCCGTCGCTGAGCCCTTACGCACACCTGCTTGGCGGTGGCTACGGGGCCATGGACCCCTACATGGCGTACATGCGCCAGTTCCTGCCCCAGACGCAACGGCCTGAGCGACGGGATATCACGGCCGCCGCCGGGTCCAACACGCCGCTCTATCCCACGTCCGAACTGCTGCGGGCTCGGGCTCGCAGCGACCAGCAGCAGGCTGGCGGCATCGCACCGACCGGGGCCAGGAGCACGTTCATGAACCTGGGCCACTTCTACCAGATGCCCAGATACCGAAGGTAGGTCCGCCGTGCCCCCTGCCGCGGGCGTCTTGCACGTTGTTCCCAAAAAGAGTGCGTTTTTTGCTACGTTTCATCCGATGGAGTGAAGTGTCACAGCGTCGTAGGCTCGTCGGCGTCGGCCGGCCTGCGTCGTCTGTGCGGTAATCGGTGTGTCCTGACGCGGTGCCCGGGCCTGATGGAATGAGGCCTGCGAGCGCCAGGTGCCCCGCGGCGCGTCTGGAGCCCGACCAACCGACTCAACACTTGCATAAGAATCGAACCGATGAATGGAACGCATCGTTTCCGAGTCTTCTTCATCCCGCTGTTGGCGGTTGTGCTCAGTACGAACGCCGGGTGCCACCTGATGTACAAGAACGCGCCGGTCGTCGAGGCGCCGGCGCCCTGTCCGGACGAGACGCCGCGCGAGCTGTACAAAGCCGCGCTGCCGGACTACCGCATCGAGCCGCCCGACATCCTGGCGATCGACGCGGTGCGCCTGTTGCCCGGCCCCGACTACAAGCTGCACATTCAGGACGTCGTCACCGTCTCGGTGTTCGTGTCGGCCGAGACGCCGCTGTTCAACATCGAGCCGGCCGAGTTCGTGGTGGGTATCGACGGCACGATCGACCTGGGGCCGACCTACGGCCAGGTGCCGGTCAACGGGCTGAGCGTCCCGGAAGCGCGTGCGGCGGTCGAGCAGGCGGTGGCTCAGCAGGTGAAGGCGGCGCAGGTCAGCTTCCGCGTCTCGGCGCTCCCGGCCCTGCAGCCGATTGCCGGCGAGCACCTGGTGGGCCCCGACGGCAAGATCAACCTCGGTTCGTACGGCAGCGTCTCGGTGGTCGGGATGACGATCCCGGAGGCCCAGAAGGCGATCGAGCGGCACTTGGCGCAGTACCTCTCGGACCCGGAAGTGGCCGTGAACGTCTTCGCGTACAACAGCAAGAAGTACTACATCATCACGGAAGGCGCCGGGCTGGGTGACACCGTCACCATGTTCCCGGTCACCGGCAACGAGACCGTGCTGGACGCGATCGCCAACGTGAATGGACTGGACAACGTATCCTCCAAGCAGATCTGGGTCGCACGCCCGACCAGCGATCCGTGCAAGATGCAGATCCTGCCGGTCGACTGGCGCGCCATCACCGCGCAGGGCGCGACGGCCACCAACTACCAGCTGATGCCGGGCGACCGAGTCTTCATCAAGCAGGATTCGATGATCGCCTTTGACAACAACCTCGGGAAACTACTCGCACCGGCTGAACGCGTCATCGGCTTCAGCATGCTCGGTGTCGGGGCCGTCACGCGGTTCTCCGGCAGGGTGCTTCGGGGTGGTGGCAACCCGTACTACGGACGGTATTGATAGGGCACTGTTGGAGACTTGACCCGGCGAACGAGAATGCCTGTGGGGGGCCACTGTGAAAGCCAACTTATTTCGCAATCGATGCGTATCATTCGGCGGCCGCCGACGCGCGGCCCGCGACCTGCTGCCGGCCCTGGCCGCCCTGGGCCTGTGCGCGATCCTGGTCGCCGGATGCCAGACCGGCCACGGACACCACGGGGCCACCGAACTGCACTATGGACAGCTGGAACAAGCCTGCTTCGGCTATGAGCCGACCGTGTGGCGCACGATGGCCGATGACTGCGAACAAGCCGTCCGCCTGATCCCGAACGAAGTCATCCAGACGCCGCCCCCCACGCCCATTCCGCCGCGCGCCACCGAGTTGACGCCCGGCATCCTGCCACTGGATCAGGTGCCCGAACCCGGACAGGCACCAGGCCAGGAAGAAGAGCACGGAACCGCCCCGAATATCATCAGGGACCTGCTCGAGCCGGACGAGACGCCGAAGCCGGCGCCCGAGCAACCGGCTCTGCCCACCGAGCCGGCACAGGAACCGGCGGCGGAAGTACCCGTTCCGGACACCGCCCCCGCGGATCAGACGCCCGCCATGGACGAGCCCCAAATCGAGGATGCGACGACCGCCCCGCCGACGCCGTCCCCCACGTCTCGACGCTCGGTCACACGCATCCCCGCCTCGCCCGTCGCGCTGCACAGCCCGCCAGCCAACAGCACCAGCGGCGCTGCCGGGGAGTTGTTCCGGTCCATCGAACAAGCGCTGCGCGAGAACCCGCACGCCAGCACACACGCGCGCAAGACCGAACAACAACAGTCGGCCGTCGGGCTCGCCCGGTTCATCAGCTACTGAACGGCGCGCCTAGCAGCGAACCGGCGTCCTGGCACTGGTCAGATCAAGACAATAGTCACAGTCGAACAACCAGCCGTTGGTCAGTCGCTCGCGCCAGCGCGATTCGCTGATCAGAAACACCGGGCGCCCAAGGCTCGCCTCGTCGCCCTCAGCGATCGTCACCTGCAGCACCTGACTCTGCTGCGCGTTGGTTCGGAGAGCGGTTGTCCCTCGAAGCACGACCTCGCGTCCTTGCACATCGAGAATGAGTGCAATACGCTTCCCGCTGTATTGAGACTGCATGCTGACTCCATATCCCTGAAGTCCGTTCCGAAACCGCTGCGGCGGCTCATTTTAACTGACCGGAATGAGCGGCATTTGTCTCGAAGTATTTGACCAAGAAAAGCCCGCCCCAAGCCCGCCCCAAGCCCGCCGTCTGGCATCTTTTCTAGAAGCCCGCCT
>JBPOJB010000018.1:0-162947 GCA_052034005.1 Planctomycetota bacterium
TCGTGTCGCATTTGTACCCCGTTGCCTGCGTGAGACGTGGCGAATTGACAAGGCAGGTAACGCCACCTTCGACAAGGCAGAACCGGGTGATGGCGTGGGAGGTATCATCGTCGATTAGTACTTGCCACCTTGGTGCAGATGGAGTAGGTCATCGTGGCGTCCTTTCCAGATGGGGATTCCTCGTTACGAACAACCTCCCTTCTGATGGAAGGACGTCATTTTCACCAAGATCATTTTCTGGGAACGATGCGTTCTCCAGACCACTTATCCATTATCCACCCTCTCGAAGAGGGGAAATCGCCGGGATTTGTGCGCACCAGCGAGATCGCACTCTGGCACCGGTTGACCGGCCGGGACACCGACAAGTAGACTTAGCCGGGAAACGTCAGGTGACGCCTCATGATGGATCGCTGGAACCGGTCGGAGCTTCCCCTTATCATGCGACACGTCCTTTCAGCTGTCGTACAGAACGTGCCCGGTGTGCTGGCCCACATTTCCGGGATGCTCGCGTCGCGCGGGTACAACATCGATTCCCTGGCCGTGGGCGAAACGGAGAACCCGAATCTCTCGCGGATGACCTTCGTGGTCGTGGGGGACGACCGGGTCCTGGATCAGGTGCGCAAGCAATTGGAGAAGATCGTCACGGTCGTGGAGGTCACGGACGTAAGTTCGCGGAACTTCGTCGAGCGGGACCTGATGCTCCTCAAGGTGAAGGCCCCGCCGGGCGGCCAGCGCAGCGAGATCCGCGAGTTGGTCGAGATCTTCCGTGGCAAGATCGTGGACGTGGGCGCCGAGGAACTGATGATCGAGATCTCCGGGCGCGAACACAAGATCGAGGCGTTCATCGAACGGATGCGCGTCTACGGCATTATCGAACTCGTCCGCAGCGGCCTGATCGCCATGGTCCGCAGCGGCGCGAACCACGACGAGAACCACTGAACCGCCTAGAAAAGAGAGACCATGCCTGCCCGAATCTACTATGACCATGACGCGGACCTGTCGCTCCTGCAGAACAAGACCATCGCGATCCTCGGCTACGGATCGCAAGGGCATGCTCAGGCCCAGAACCTGCGGGAGAGCGGCTGCCAGGTGATCGTGTCCGAACTGCCCGGGACGGCCAACTACAAGCTGGCGGTCGAGCACGGTTTCCGGCCGCTCTCGGCCGACGAAGCCACCCGCCAGGCGGACCTGGTCAACATCCTGCTGCCCGACGAGATCCAGGCGGATGTCTACCGGCAGCAGGTCGCCCCGCAGCTGCAGCCGGGCAACATCCTGATGTGCTCGCACGGATTCAACATCCATTTCGGCCAGATCGAGCCGCCCCCGGGGATCGACGCCCTGCTGGTCGCGCCCAAAGGGCCGGGGCATCTGGTCCGCAGCGAGTTCGTCAAGGGCGGCGGCGTCCCCTGCCTCGTGGCCGTCAACGACGGCGCGCGCGACGAGACGCTGCAGCTCGGGCTGGCCTATGCCAAAGGGATCGGCGGGACGCGCGGCGGCGTGATCCAGACCACGTTCGCCGAGGAAACGGAAACCGACCTGTTCGGCGAACAGGTCGTCCTGTGCGGCGGCGTGAGCGAACTGGTGCGGGCCGCCTTCGAGACGCTCGTGGAGGCCGGATACCAGCCGGAGATGGCGTACTTCGAATGCCTCCACGAACTGAAGCTGATCGTGGATCTGTTCTACCAGGGCGGCCTGAACTACATGCGCTACAGCGTGTCGAACACCGCCGAATACGGCGACTACACGCGCGGCCCCCGCATCATCACGCACCAGACGCGCGAGGAAATGAAACGGATCCTGAGCGAGATCCAGACCGGCCAGTTCGCCCGCGAGTGGATCCTGGAGAACAAGGCCGGGGCGCCGGCCTTCAAGGCTCAGCGGCGCCTGCAACGCGACCAACCGCTTGAAGAGGTCGGCAGGCGGCTCCGCAAGCTCATGAAGTGGATCGACGCCAAGGAAGTCCAATGATGGGTGCCGACGACACCTGGCAGCTGTATTACACGCTGGCGCCGGGCGACCGGGTGGAAGTGATCCACGCCGTCAAGGTCGGTTTCCGACACTGGACCACCGTCACCTCCGGGATGGTGGTCGGCAAGTCGCGCCAGCGGCACAGCCTGCAGTTCCGGCGCGGCGCGGACGACCATGTGTATCGCGACATCCTGATCCTGCGCCGCGACGACGGGGAACTGACCACGGTGACGCTCGATGCATTCACCCGCCTGGCCCGCGTCCTGCCGGCTGGCTGAGGCTCCAGGCGTGGCCATGGACCCGCTGCACACCCGACACGAACGACTGTTTGGCGATAACCGGTTCGTCTATCCGGTGCTGAGCCGGCGGTCCGGCGGCATCTCCGTCGGCGTCAATCTAAACCCGGACAAGGTCTGCAACTTCGATTGCGTCTACTGCCAGGTGCGGCGCGTCTCCCAGAGCGAGACGCGATTCGTCGACCTGCCGCGACTCCTGGCGGAACTGCGTGATACGCTGGAACTCGTTTCATCCGGACGCCTGTTTGCCACCGGCAAATTCCAGGACACGCCGCCGGCCCTCCGCCGACTCACCGACATCGCCTTCTCGGGCGACGGCGAGCCGACGACCCACCGCAATTTCGACCAGGTCGTGTCCGCCTGCGCGGAACTCAAGCGGCAGCAACAGCTCGATTCGCTCCCGCTCGTGCTGATCACCAACGCCAGCATGTTCCACCGCGACCACGTCCGGCGCGCCCTGCGCGTGCTGGACGCCAACCAGGGCGAGATCTGGGCCAAGCTGGATGCGGGCACGGCCGAATACTTCGCGCGGGTCAACCGCACGCCGTTCTCGCTGGCGCATATCCTGCAGAACATCACCCAGGCCGCAACCGAACGCCCCCTGGTGATCCAGTCGCTGTTCATGCGCCTCGACGGGCAACCGCCCCCACGCGCTGAGTGGAACGCTTACGCGGACCGGCTGCGCGAAATCACCGCGGCGGGCGGCCGCCTGAAACTGATCCAGATCTACACCATCGCCCGAACGCCGGCAGAGCCCTACGTATCTGCACTGACCGACACGGAGCTCGATCAGCTCGCGGATTTCGTGCGCCACCACACCGGGCTGCCGGTCGCCGCCTTTCATTGACGGCGCGCCGTCATTCCGCGGCCCTGGATGCCAGCAGCCGATGGATCTGCCTGGCGGTCGCGTTGAGCGGGAGGGAGTCGAGTTGGTGGAGTGAGACCCAGCGCCAACGGGCGCGCCGCGGGCCGAGGCGGCGGCAGGCGGCCTGGAAGCAGGTGAGCGTGATTCGGAAGCGCGTCACGCCGTGACGCAGCGTCGTGAGGACGTGCGGCCGGTCGATCACACCGCCGGTCAACGCCGTAATCCGGGCACACAACTCCTCACGCGCCACGCGATCGCTCGGCGCCGAGAGCGGGACGCGCGGGAAGTCCCACAGGCCGGCCCAACGTTCACCGGGCTCGCAGCAACGCACCAGCAGCCGCCCGTCCGCGCGATACATGACGACGACCGCTTCATGCACCGCCACGGCCGCCGGCCGCCGGCGGGCTGGCGGGATCCGGTCCTGGAACCCGCGGGCCCGGGTCGGACATTGCCCGGCCACCGGACAGGCGTCGCAGGCGGGCGCGCGCGGCGTGCACACCAGGCTCCCCAACTCCATCAACGCCTGATTGAAGTCGCCGCACCGCCGGCGTGGCAGGAGCCACTGGGCGAAGCCCCACAGGCGGCGCCGGCTCGCGCTGCACGCCGGGTCCCCCGTGAGCGCCAGCAGTCGGCTCAGCAAGCGGACCGTGTTGGCCTCGAGGATCGGCTGACGCTGGTCCAGGGCGATCGACAGGATCGCGCCGGCCGTGTAGCGTCCGATGCCCGGCAAGGCCCGCAACCGGTCGAGGGAAGTCGGGATCCGCCCGGCATGCTCATGGACGACCCGGCGTGCCGCCGCATGCAACTGCCGGGCGCGCCGATAGTAGCCCAGCCCTTCCCAATACTTGAGCACCTCCTGCTCATCCGCCGCAGCCAGAGCGCTGACGTTGGGAAACCGCTGGAGGAATCGGGTGTAGTACGGGATGACGGTTGCCACCTGCGTCTGCTGGAGCATGATCTCGCTGATCCAGATCGCGTACAGGCCGGGTGACGGCCGCCAGGGGACGTCGCGCGCCGATGCATCGAACCAGGCAAGCACGCGGCGACGGAAACGCAGCCGCCAGGCGTTACCGGGCAGTTCCTCAGCCCCGGGGGTCCGTTGCGTTGCGCGCGGTCGGTTCACTTCCCTGTCCGTTCGCCGTGGGTAGTGGCGTCGTCGTCATCATCATCATCATCCGGTGTGGGGGGCGCCAGATTCCGCGTCCCCGGCTGGAAATGCGGCCGTGCACCAGTGTAGTGCACGACCGGCCGCGGATCGAGGTGTGTCGCGGTCCACTCGAAAAGGTGCTCGCGCATGGCCGCCGCCAGGGTCTCACGCACATCCTCCCAGGTCTTCCTGCCCGGCTCGATCTCCAGGCACTGGATCAAGTGCACGCCCAGAGGACTCGTGACGGGCGGGCTGATCTCCCCGGCCGCCAGCTGGAAGGCCGCCTCCGAGAAGAACTCCGGCATCGGCGCGTGCCGCGAGATCCACTCCAGCGCGCCGCCGTCCCGCGCGCTGGGCGAGGCCGAATACTGCCGCGCGGCCGCGGCAAACGAGTACTTGCCCGCCACGATCGCGTCGCGAATCGCCCGCGCCCGCGGCTCGACGTCCGCCCGCGCCGCCGGATCGTCGGGCCAGGTGAGCAGGATCTGCGCCACCCGCACCCGCGTCCCATCGAATTCGGCGCGATGCTCCGTGAAATACCGCTGCAACGACTCGTCTGTGATCGTCTTGTCCAGATACCGGGCCCAGCTCAACTGCCAACGCAGCGCTCGCTGGACGGCCGCCATGCACAGGCCCTGCTCGCGATAATGCGCCTCGAGCGTCTGCTCCTGCCGGCTCAACTGGTCTTTCAGCCGGGACATCGCCAGGTTGAGGTCCTGCTCTGTGCACGCCTCGCCGCGTCGCTGGAGCAGGGCCAGAATCGACTGCTGTTTGATCAGGTGCTCCAGCGCCTCAGCCTGCAGGCGGCGCCGCACCGCATCGTCCACCGCCCGATTGCCCAGGACCTGCTTCACGCGGTGATCCACTTCGCCCGCGAAAATCGCCACGCCATCCACGGTAGCCGCCACGCGGTCGAGCGGCGCCGTCTGAGCGGTGGGGAAGACGCCGCCGGGCGGCTGGGGTCGCGCGCAGGCGCGCTCCCCGGGCGGCGGCACTCGGACCGGATTCGGACTCACCGGATGCGGACCCGCCGATGCACTGATCAACAGGCTGACGGCCAGCGCGAGCGGTGCAACCATCCTCGCGATCCTCGTGCCCGCACCTGTCCGCCGCCGCCGCCGGATGATCATGGCAGATCGATGTCCTTGAGCTCATAATCCACGCTGCGCTGGATGATCAGCGACGGCGTCTCGTAGACGAACCGGTAGTCGGCCAGGGGTCGCGAGGGCGCGAAGAGATAGGCCATCCCCACGGCATCCGGCTCCTGGCTCGTAACCCGCTGGCCGCCACAAACCACCTGGTTGCCCTCCGGATCGACCAGGTATGCGTTGTTCCGATAGATCCAGCCTCGATAGGATTCCAGGGCGGTGCCGGCGTCCGCGAACGCCACGCGGACGTGCACTTCCTGCGCGTCGTCGTTCTTGCGCGTCCGCGCCAGCGTCACGGTGACGCCCGCCCGGTGCTGCTCGACCTGCTCGGCGCGCCCCAGGTCCTGGAATTCGAAACGCTCGAGCGGGCCCGGCAACATGACGTCCAGCGTGCCCCGCAGCGACGCGAGCCGCCGGGCGCGGGGGTCCGGGAGCGCCAATGGCAACTCCATCTCCACGCATGGCAGCTCCCGCTCGACCGAAGCCGTCAGCGTCCCTTGCGGGATCGTGACCTCCACCGATCGGCCCGCGTCATCCGCCGCCGCGAGTTCGCTCAGCCGCTGCGACAGGCAGATCGGCGTGGTGCGGGACTCCCAGGCGATGAGCAGTCGCACGCGCAGGGTGGACAGGTCCGGGTCGCGCAAGTCGCGGACCGCTGTGACGAGCGTCGGCTCAAACCGGAACAGGCCGGCGTAGGCCACGCAGGGCGATGGGGCGGTCGACCCCTCCACAACCGCCAGGCCGCGCCCGCCTCCAAAGAGCGGATCGATTCGCAACCGGGCCTGATCGAGCAGTTGGTCAACCGCTTCCCAGAACGACGTATCGTGGAAGCGGGCGGTCACCTGCTGGTCGAAATCTTCGTACTGGACAAACAGATTGCCGGTCTGCTGTTGGAGGGCCTGCAACGCGGCGGACAGCGGCATCCGGCCCTCGAGCGTCACGCGGCTGGCGTCCATGGCACGGCGCGCACGCTCCACCTGCAGTTGCTGGCGAATGCGCGCCAGCCGTTCTCGGACTTCGGGCGTGACCGGAGCGTCAACGGCCGGAAGCAGCTCGAGGATGTCCGGCCCCAAGCCGATCAGGCTCGCCTCGGCCGCCTGCCGCGCGTCCAGGCGGTCGTCGTCGAGCTGTCGAACCCAATTGGCCACCTGGCGCGGCAATTCCGCCCCTTGCGCCGCCGACGCCTGCCCGATCAGGAGGCTGGCAGCCACGAGTATGGATGAGCACATCCTGGATATCCCTTGTTCTCGGAACCGCAGTCCGGGCGCCCACAGATGAGCCGCCGGCATGCCGCGGCTCGTTGTGCACACGACCGCCCCATTGTACGCCGGACCGCGTCGGATTGGCAAAAGACCCAACGCGCGGCCCCGCCATGGCGTACGTTTGAGTATCATGATCTCTCCACTTCGCCACTGCGATCGCCAGGCCGTGAGCCGGGCCCTGCTCGGCGCAGCCCTCTGCGGCCTGGCCGCCACCGCGCTGCACAGGCCGCCGGCCACGCTCCGCGCCGCCGAGTCGCCGACCGTGCAACTCCGACTGGACGGCACACTGGTGGAAGGCGTCCCCGTCGCCTGGTCCGACCATCGCGTGCTGATGCTGTCCCGCAGCGGATTCCTGTGGCAGTTCGCCCCCCAGCAAGCGCAGGATTACCGGCTGGCCTCGACGCACTTCCGCCCCTACTCGCAGAGTGAAATGCGCGGACAACTGATGCGCGAATACGGCAACCGTTTCGACGTGTCGGGGACCGGCAACTACCTGGTCGTTCACCCTGCGGGCCAGCGCGACCTCTGGGCGCAACGGTTTGAAGACCTGTACCGGTCGTTCGTGCACTATTTCAGCGTGCGCGGTATGCGGCCGGCAACTCCTATCTTCCCACTGGTGGCCGTCGTGTTTCCCACGCAACACGAGTACGTCCAATACGTGCTGCAGACCGAAGGGACCGCCCCATCGCCCGGCATCGTGGGGTTCTACTCCACGCAGACCAATCGCGTCGTGCTCTATGACGTGACACGCGGCGAAAACGCCGACCCGGACTGGCAGAAGAACGCGTCCACCATCATCCATGAAGCCACCCACCAGATGGCGTTCAACACGCACATCCACAACCGCGCCGCCATGCCGCCGCGCTGGGCGGGCGAAGGACTGGCCATGCTCTTCGAAGCGCCCGGCGTCTCGGATCCGCAACGACACCCGCGGGCCCAGGACCGAATCAACCGGGAACGGCTGAACCAGTTCCGTCAGTATGCCGATGCGGCACGTCCCGAAGGAAGCCTGCCCCTGCTGATCCAGCACTCGGAGCGCCTGTTTGCGTCCGCGCCCCGCACCGCGTACTGCGAAGCCTGGGCACTGACGTTCTTCCTGGTGGAAACCGAGCCGGCCAAGTATATGCGCTATCTGGCCCGCACCGCCGCGCGCCAACCGCTGCACGAGTACTCGCCTCAAGAATGCCTCCAGGAGTTCACCGATATCTTCGGGACCGACCTGAAGATGCTCGAAGCCCGCTTCCTGCGGTTCGTGCGCGGGCTTTGAGCAGGCCGGGGCGTGGGCCCGAGGCCGTAGGGACCGGGGCGGGCGACGCCGCACCACCCCCGCGACCGACGGATTGCACGACACCTGGCCCGGCTCCCGAGCCGTCCAGCCCCCGGGACTACCCGCCGCATACAGCCGCCTTGTGCCGATCGTAACGATCGCTCGGCGGCTGGCGGGGGCCGGTCTGACGCCTTCGCTCGAATTGCCTGTTGCGGTGACGACAAGTCGGACTAGGCTGGAAGGCTTGGGATACGGGCGCAATCCAGGCCCGGATATCCCGTGCAATTCCATGCTCCGCTTCGGAGAAACGCCTCCACGGCCACACGATCAGGTACGGCTTTCATGAACAACATCAGCTTCAATACGCGTAAGTCGCTTTGCAATCACCTGGGGGATGTGGCGGGAAACGAACTGGCCGATTTCCTGATGAAGCTCATGAGTCGACTCGAGCGCATCGAACGAACGAAGGTCGATCGGATGCCCATCGTGCCTGACACCCAGTCGGTGACGATCGAGGGGCATGCGGGCCTGACCCTACCGTGGGACGAATAATCCAGCAATCCAGGCAAGCCAGGAAATCTGCATCGCATCCAAGGCGTTGATCTCGCGTTGACGCGGTTCGCATCGGCCGCCATAATCCCGCGTCCTCCTGGGCAGAGGCCCGCAGGTGACGTGGGTATGCGCGCAAACCATCCATCGGTGATCTGTTGGCTGCCGTTGTGGCTGGTCACAGCCGCGTGCGTGTCGGCGGGCCCTCGATCGTGGGCCGAAGAAACGCCGTGGGACGGCACCGGCCGGTTCGCGATCGGCGTGGCGGATGACGGGACGCTCGGGGATGAGAGCTGGTTGGACCCGACTTGTGACGGGGTGATCGGATGTGACGCGACTGGGGCGGGCGAGCGGTGTTGGCTTGGCCGATGGCTGCCCCATTTTCGTGTGCGGCACATCGGATTAGGTCAGCCGCTGGAGGGCACTAGTTGGCTCAATCGACCCTTCTATGTCGGCGCGTTTCTGGGCGAGTCCTTTGGCGACACGTTGGTGGCCGGCGCACTTGACGTCCGGCCCAGCCTCATGGGCGGTTTCTGCCTGGGCTACGACTTGAACCACTATTGGGGCGGCGAGCTGCGTCTCGGCCTGAACTACGCCGAGGTCCAGTCCGTGCCGATCCCGGGCGGTCACCTGCGCGACAACTCGCGAAACACGCTCCTGGATGCGCATCTGCTGTACTATCCGTGGGGGGACGCCCGGTGGCGGCCGTACGCATCGGTCGGCCTGGGGGTGGGAGGGTTCCACGTGGATGATGATCCCCACCTGCTGGTGGATCACACGGGCCTGGCATTGCCGCTTGGTTGCGGCGTGAAATACCTTTGGGGCAAGCAGATCGCGCTGCGGTTGGACGTGAAGGACAACCTGATCTTCGGCGGGCACGGCGTGGAAACAACCCACAACTGGTCGCTTACCGGCGGGTTCGAGTTCCATTGGGGCAGTGATTCTTCGGCCCGGTACTACCCCTGGTAGCGCGCGTCCCAGCCCTGATTTCTCCAGTGGGCGCCGCGGGGGACCTGGAGCCCGTTCGGCCATGCGTTTTCCGTCTGGGCGGTTGCTCAAGTCGGGCTCATCCGGCAACGGTGCCGAACGATTGACAAGCTGTCGGGCCCTGAGTCATGATGGAAACGTAACAGTCGTTGTTCGTAGGACTTTGGGATACCATCATGGCCACCTCGACGGACGGTTTTGGGAAGGACGGTTTTGGGAAGGACGGTTTCGGGAAGATCCTGATACGACGCGGGGTCATTAGCCGCGACCAGCTCAATGAAGCCGACCAGATGGCGCGCGAGCAGAACGCGAACGTCGCCGATTGTCTGGTGAGGCTCGGCTACGCCACGGGCGAAGAGGTCATGCGGGCGGTAGCCGAGTTTCACGGGATGGAGTTCATAGACCTGGTGGAGTTCAAAATCCCGGAGGAAGTCATTGAATTGGTGCCCGAATCGGTCGCCCGTGAAAACGCGGCCCTCCCCCTGGCCGAAGACGGCGACTCGCTGAAAGTGGCCGTCAGCGACCCGTTTGACATCGAGACGATCGACAAGCTGCGGTTCATCCTCAATCGCAGGGTTGAGACGGCGCTGGCCCCACGCGAAGCCATCCTGGAGGCCATTAACCGCTACTACGGGCAGCTGGAAGGTGAAAGCGCCGACTCGATGCTCCAGGAGTTCACCGATACGGCCATCGACTTCACAGAGACCGAGGATGTCGACAGCGCATCGAGCGACGTGGTGGATGAGCACAGCGCGCCCGTCGTACGACTGGTCCATGTGATGATCCAGGAAGCCGTCCAGCTACGGGCGTCGGACATCCATATCGAGCCCTTTGAAGATCGACTCCGCATCCGATATCGCATCGATGGGGTGCTGATCGAGCGGGACAGCCCTCCACGGCGTCTCCTGGGTGCGATCCTCTCGCGCATCAAGATTCTCGCCAAACTCGATATCGCCGAACGTCGACGCCCCCAGGACGGGCGGATCAAGGTCACGGTCGGCGAGAAAGAACTCGACTTGCGCGTGAGCGTCATCCCCACCAACCACGGCCAGTCGGTCGTCATGCGATTGCTCGATAAGGACAGCATTAAGGTGGGCGTTCGGCAGCTCGGATTAGGGGAGGAGGATTTTGAGAAGTTCCAGTCCCTCATTCGACGGCCCAACGGCATTATCCTGGTCACCGGACCGACCGGCTCTGGCAAGACCACCACGCTCTATGCGGCCCTCAACGCCCTGAACCGGCCGGACCGCAAGATCATCACGGCCGAGGACCCGGTCGAATACTACCTGGCGGGGATTAACCAGGTAGAGGTCAAGCACAGTATCGGGCTCGACTTCGCCCGCATCATCCGGTCGATGTTGCGTCAAGCTCCGAACATCATCCTGGTGGGTGAAATGCGTGACGCCGAGACCGCGTCGATGGGAATTCAAGCATCCCTGACAGGACACTTAGTTTTCAGTACATTGCACACGAACGATGCGCCCAGCGCCGTGACGCGCATGGTGGACATGGGTGTACCCGGCTATCTGGTGGCAAGCAGCGTGATCGCCGTGTTGGCTCAGCGTCTGGTCCGGATCGTCTGCAATCGGTGCAAGCATTCGTACACGCCGCCCGAGAGTGTGTTGGAGGATGCGGGGATCACGCCCGCGATGGCCAAGAACGCGACGTTCGTGCGTGGGCGAGGCTGCACATACTGTCAGAAGAAGGGATACCGCGGACGACTGGCCATTTTCGAGATCATGCTCTGCACGTCCAAGGTTCGGGAGATGATTTTCAGCGGGGCGACGTCGACCGAGATACGCAAGATGGCGATCAGCCAGGGCATGACCACTTTGTACGTAGACGGGATTCGCAAGGCCATGGCGGGAATTACCACGTTGGAGGAGGTCTATCGGGTCGCCAAACGCACGGAGCAGGACGTGGTGGTCGCGTAGCGGGGGGGTGGCGATCGGGCGGCTGGACGGGTTCGCAAGGGGGGGCTGTTTGAGTTCGTGCGGGAGGGGGCGAATAATCGTGTGCTCAGCTTGCGTCTGACCACACGATGCACGGCTTATCGGTCCCGGGCGGGACGGCCTGACGGGACAGAGGGCTTATCTTGAGGCGGGATCGGTGGTCGAGCTGGCCAGCGCCCCGCGTCATTTCGGCGTTTTTCATGACTCGGGCGGGAAACTGATGTCTCAACAGATCCTCATCGACAAACTGCTGATGGCCTGCGTGAAGCAGGGGGCCAGTGATATTCACATCACGGTGGGGCAGCCGCCCGTGTTTCGTCTGCATGGGCGGCTGCGGCGCCTGGAAACGAAGGTCTTGGAGTCGGAAGACACCGTGGCGTTGATGAAGAGCATTTCGCCGGAGCGGTGTCAGCGTGAGCTGCAGGAGGCGGGCACGTCGGACTTCGGGTTCGCGTTTGGCGACAAGGCTCGTTTCCGGGTATCGATTTTCAAGCAGCGCGGGGACGTCGCCATGGTGTTGCGTCAGATCCCCACGGAGCACATGACGCCCGAGCAGCTCGGCCTGACCGAAACGCACACGAAGATGGTCTTGCGCCCGCGCGGCCTGTTCCTGGTGACGGGCCCCACGGGGTCGGGCAAGAGCACGACGCTGGCCAGCCTGGTCAACTACATCAACGAGAATGTCGACCACCACATCATCACGATCGAGGATCCGATCGAGTTCTTCCATTACCACAAGAAATCGACGGTCAACCAGCGGGAGATCGGGGTGGACGTGCCGAGTTTCGCGGAGGCCATTCGGCGCGCGTTGCGGCAGGACCCGGACGTGATCCTGGTGGGTGAAATGCGTGACCTGGAGACGATCGAGGCGGCCATCACGGCGGCCGAAACGGGCCACATCGTGTTTGCCACGCTGCACACCAACAGCGCCCAGGGCACGGTCAACCGGATCATCGACGCGTTCCCCGGCAACCTGCAGGACCAGATCCGCACCCAGCTCTCGACGGCCCTGATCTGCGTCGTGGCCCAGCAGCTGCTCCCGCGCATCAGCGGCGGACGCGTCGCAGCCTACGAAACCCTGGTGGTGACCCCGGGCGTGGCCAACTTGATTCGCGAGAACAAGACGTTCCGCATCAACTCGGCCATTCAGACCGGCGGCAAGTTCGGCATGAAACTGATGGATGATTCGCTGTTCGACCTCTGGCTGGCCAACAAAGTCACCGTGGAGGACGCCTTGACCAGAGCGCACCGGGCCGACGACCTGGCCCAACGGATCGTGAACTACAAACGGGGCATCCTGGAGGAGGGAGCGGGCAACGGCGACGGCGAGGAACCGCGCTGATCGGCAACAGATGATCGATAGACGGTAGGCGACAGGCGACAGAACTCGGGTAGAGGACCACGCATGGCGATTCGGCGGATCGGGCAAATCTTCGTCGACATGGGCTTCATCGACGACAACCAACTGGAAATGCTGCTGGAGGAACAGCAACAGCAGCCGGGCGAGAAGCTCGGCAAGATCGCCGAGGAGATGGGCCTGATCACCGACGATCAGCTGGCCCAGGCGTTGGCCGAGCAAATGAACCTGCAGGTGATCAACCTGGTGGAGGCGAAGATCCCGCAGCAGACGCTCGACCTGATCAGCGACACGATGGCCCAGCTTTACCGGGTCATCCCGGTGCGATTCGACCATGGGGAATTGACCGTGGCGACGGCCGAGCCGCAGAACCTGACGGTGGCGGACGAGTTGCGGACGTTCCTCGGCCACACCATTCGCCTGGTGGTCGCGACGGAGCGCGAGATCAAGCAGGCGATGGACCGGTACTACAACACGGCGGGCGAGAGTGTCGAGAGCATCATCAGCGAGTTGGAGGAGGATGAGGAGCTGTTGCGGCAGGCCGAGGCGCTGGCCAGCGACGGCCCGATCGACCTGACCAGCGCCGAGGCGCTGGCCGACAGCGCTCCGGTGCGGAAGCTCCTGAACATGGTGCTGTTGCTGGCCATCAAGGACCATGCCAGCGACGTGCATTTCGAGCCGTTCGAGGACGAGTTCCGGATCCGCATCAAGGCGGACGGCGTGTTGTACGAGATGGTGCCGCCGCCGCGGCACCTGGCGTTCGCCATCACCACCCGGATCAAGGTGATGGCCAACCTGGACATCGCCGAACGCCGCCTGCCGCAGGACGGCCGGATCGAGCTGTCGGTCGGCGGCCACCCGGTCGACCTGCGGGTGAGCGTACTCCCGACGCTCTTCGGCGAGAGCGTCGTGTTGCGGATCCTCGACCGCAGCGTCGTATCGCTGGACTTGAACAAGGTGGGAATGGACGCGCCCACGATCGCGGCCTTCCGCGAAGTAATCGGCAAACCCAACGGGATCATCCTGGTGACCGGGCCGACCGGGTCCGGCAAGACCACCACGCTGTACTCGGCGCTCAACGAAATCAACAACGTCGAGGACAAACTGATCACGACCGAGGACCCGGTGGAGTACGACATGGAGGGGATCGTCCAGATCCCGATCGATCCGGACATCGGCAATACGTTCGCCCACTGCCTGCGGTCGATCCTGCGGCAGGACCCGGACAAGATCCTGGTCGGCGAGATCCGCGACCTGGAGACGGCCGAGATCGCCGTACAGGCCTCGCTGACCGGGCACCTCGTCTTCAGCACCTTGCACACCAACGACGCGCCGAGCACGATCACGCGGCTCAAGGACATGGGCGTGCCGACGTTCTTGATCACCGCCACGCTCGAGGCGATTCTCGCCCAGCGGCTGGTGCGGCGGATCTGCACCCAGTGCCGGGAGGAGGTCACGCCCACGCCGGAGCTGCTGGCCCAATTGAGCCTGACGCCGGAGGAGGGGAAGGACATGCAGTTCTTCCGCGGCGCGGGCTGCGACGTGTGCAACAACACGGGCTACAAAGGCCGCGTCGGCCTGTTCGAGCTGATGATCATTACCGACCGGCTGCGCGACATGATCATGGAAAACGCCTCGATCGACGACATGCGGGCCGAGGCGCAGAACAACGGGATGGTGGGCCTGCGCGACGCCGGGCTGGCTTTCGTCCGGCAGGGGGTCACCACCGCCGAGGAAATACTCCGTGAGACCATCCTCGAAGCATAACCATTCACGAGGGATTCAACGATGCCGACATATCAATTTGAGGCCATGGACGCCACCGGCCAGGAGATCAAGGACGTCATCGAAGCCGCCTCGGAAGATGAAGCACAAACCACGATTCGCCAGATGGGGTACTTCGTCACGAAGATCTCCGTCAAGAAGGGCGTGGGGGTGGCGGAGGCGGCCGCCAGGAAGCGACGCGGGTTCGCCATCGGGCGCGCCAAGAGCAAGCACCTGACCGCCTTCACCCGCCAGTTGTCGATCCTGCAGGACGCCGGCCTGCCGATCCTGCGCAGCCTGCGGGTCCTCGAAGGACAGTGCAAAGCCGGACGCCTGAAAAACTCGCTGATGGACGTCTGCGAGGAGATCGAAGGCGGGGCCACGCTGTCGGAAGCGATGTCCAAGTCCCCCAAGACCTTCAACCGGCTGTACGTGAACATGATCAAGGCCGGCGAGGCGGGCGGCGCGCTGGAGGTGATCCTGCAACGCCTGGCCGACTTCATGGAACGGAGCGAATCGCTCAAGCGGAAGGTCCGCAGCGCCATGGTCTACCCGATCATCGTGATCCTGGTGGCGACCGTCATCCTGACGTTCCTGATCCTCAAGATCGTGCCGACCTTCGAGCAGATGTTCGCCGAGTTCGACCTCAAGTTGCCGGCGATGACCCAGTTGCTGATCGCGATCTCGACCGGCATCGCCACCTACTGGTACCTGATCCCGGCCATCCCGCTCGGCGTCTTCCTGTTCATCAAGTTGATCCGCAAGTTCCGGCACGGCCGCATGGGCTGGGACATGTTCATCCTGAAGATCCCGGTGTTCGGCATGTTGTTCGAGAAGAACATCCTGGCGCGCACGACGCGCACCCTGGGCACGCTGGTGGCCAGCGGCGTGCCGATCCTCGAGGGGCTCAACATCACCCGCGAGACGTCGGGCAATGCGCTGTTCGAACGGCTTTACGGCAAAGTCACCGATGCGATCCGCGACGGCGAGACGATCGCCAAGCCGCTCAAGGAGCACTCGCAGCCCGGGTTCCACCCGGTCGCCCTGTTCTTCTGGTGCGCCCTGCTCGGCGCGCCGCTGTCGGCCATGTGTTTCATGCCCAACATGCTGACGGTCGGGTTGGGCGCCGCGGGGGCCGGCGCCTTCATGGGCGCCGCCTGGTACATGCTGCGAATGAACAACCGGGTGGTGGACGACCTGGTCGTGAACATGGTGGACGTGGGCGAGGAGACCGGCGAGCTGGACACGATGCTCTACAAGGTCGCCGACACCTACGACGAAGAAGTCAAGACCATGACCGACGGGCTGATGTCGTTGTTGGAGCCGTTGTTGACCGTTTTCATGGGCGGCGCGGTCGGCTTTATCGTCATTTCGCTTTTCATGCCGCTGGTAGACCTGATTACGAAACTGTCGTCCTGAACGCGAACATCCACAGGGGACCGGGTCGGACGCGGATCGAGCCGAGAAGGCAAGTCGCGCGCGGCCTGCCATATACAGAAACCGGAGGACTTGAGATGAGCACCAACCACCCGTCCCGGCCGGCGGCCTTCACGCTGGTCGAAATGCTGGTTGTCATCGTGATCATCGGGATCCTGGTGGGGTTGCTCCTGCCGACCATCGGCGCCGTGCGGGATCGCGCCACCAACGCCGCGATCGCGATCGAGATCAACAACCTCGCGCAAGGGATCGAGGCCTATCGGCTGAAGTACGGCGACTACCCGCCCGACTTCTCCGATAACGCACTCGTCACGCGGCATGTGATGCAGGTCTGGCCCAACATCGACCCCACGGAACTGGATGTGCTCACGGCCGTGTCGCGGTTCGGCGTGGATCCCGCCGAGGCCCTGGTGTTCTGGCTGGGCGGGTTCAGCTCCGATCCACAGCATCCGTTCACCGGCCGCGGCGGGCCGATCCGAGTCGATGCCGGCCCGCGGTACTCGATCAACCCGGACCGGGAGAACGGGCTGTACGATTTCGACAAGGGCCGGCTCACGCAGGCGATCAACGTCAACGGTTTCCTGATGTCCAACGAGGAGGCCCGGCTGCGGACCGGACCGACCCGCGCCGCGCAGGCGGATGTCTTCCCCGTCTATATGGTCAAGCGGCGCAATACCCCGTTCGTCTACATCGACGCGCGCACCTACGCCGGCGATGCCACCACCGGCCTGCTCCCCGCCTCCTTCCCGCTGGCTGCCTTCCAGCCGACGACCAACGTGCTGGGCGTCGCCACGGCGTACCGCAGCGACCGGCCGCGCACGGTGACGCCCGCCGACCCCGTGCCGTTCGAATTCGCCAACCCGCACACGTTCCAGATCATCTGCGCGGGACTGGACGATCACTTCGGATTGGGCGGCACCTTGCGCCGGTATCCCAGCGGCACGAACTATCTCTCGCCCGGCCCGGGTGACGACGACAACATCACCAACTTCAGTGAAGGCAACAAACTGCAGGACTCCAAGCCATGACCGCCCTGTCCACCGGCCGCCGACTGCAGCGGGGTCGTCCGGCATTCACCCTGGTGGAGCTGCTCGTGGTGATCGTGATCATCACGATTCTGGCTGCCACCGCCCTGTTCACGCTCTACGGCGTGCGGGAAGACGCGCGCGAGTCCCGCGCGCGCGCCATGGTCACCAAGATCAACGAGCGGATCATGGAGCGGTGGGAATCCTACCGGACCCGCGCGCTTCCGATCCGGATCCCGGCCGGCACCGACCCGCGTCCTGCCGCCGCCATACGACTCAACGCGGTCCGCGAACTGATGCGGATGGAACTGCCCGACCGCATCACGGATCTCGCGTCGCCGCCGATGGTCCTCACCACGGCCCCGGCGACCTGGTTGGCGTACCAGCGTCGCATCGCGGCCAACACCGCGCGCGGCAACACCTGGACGACAGCGCACGAGCACGCGGAATGCCTGTACATGATCCTGGCCGGCATGCGGGAAGGGGACTCCACGGGCCTCGAGGGGTTCAGCGAGAGCGAGATCGGCGACGTGGACAACGACGGTATGCCGGAGATCCTGGACCCCTGGGGACGGCCCATCTACTTCCTGCGGTGGGCGCCCGGCTACGTGTCGGTCCTGCAGCCGGCCAACCCGCTGGATCGTCAGCCCGATCCGTTCGACCCGCTGCGCGTCGACCCGCGCTGGGAGAACAACGACGACGGCAATGCGAACACCCGGCTCGACGATCCGTTCGCCCTGTATCCGTTGATCTACTCCGCAGGACGCGATGGGCGTTACGGCGTGGTGCGGACCGACTACGATGATGCCACGGTGCCACCGACCGACATCGCGGTCAGCTACGCGCAGACCGCGACGGATCCCTATCGGCTGGCGACGTTGAATCCGGCGTTGTATCCCTACGCCTCCGACTTCCCGGCGCCGCCCTGGTCGTCCGGGATGTCGCTGAGCGGCATTTGGCTGAGCCGGCCACTGAACGATCCGTACATGATTCTGCCCAAGAGCGGGGACTACGTCGGGCGGCGATTCGTCACGAACAACGACGCGGACGATGACATTACCAACCACTTGCTGGAGATGCGGTAAACCATGGCTTCAGCACCACGAATTCGGCATGGTCGCCGCGGCCTGACGTTGGTCGAACTGCTGATGGTGATCGTCGTCATCACGATCCTGATGGCGGTGGCCATCCCGCTGGTCCGGCCGGCGTTCCAGGACCGGTACATGCGAGAAGCCGCCCGGCAGGTGGATTCCTACCTGTATGGCGCGGCCACGCGGGCGTTGGAAATCGGCCGGCCGGTCGGGGTGTGGATCGAGCGGCTGAACAGCACCGAGTTGGGTTCGCGGTCCGCCGTCCGGCTGTACATCGCCGACACGCCTCCCGCCTTCACGGGCACCGTCCTGGGTGCGCGGGTGAGCGTATTGCCCACCGGCGTGCTGCAATTCAAGGAGGTGAGCGATGAAGCGATCCTCCGGACGATCACCGCGCCCGGCGAGCGGTTCACGATCAAGTTCGATTACCAGGGCCACGACTACCCCGGGCTGTGTACCCCGGCTCATAGCTTCGAGATTGAGATCCCACTGGGAGTCCCGCCCGGGGCCGAGGCGGCCGGACCGGGCGTCCCCTATGAGATCACGCTGAGCCCGACGCGCTCGGCGGTAGCGCCGCTGCAGCTACCGGCCGATAGTGTCATCGACCTGTCACTGTCGGGCATGGGGCCGGGCGGCCGGGAGTTCGACTCGGGGGGCGTGCCCCCCTTCAACACCGCGCCGGTGGTCATCATGTTCGCGCCCAGCGGGCGGGTGGACCACGTCTACCTCGGCGGCCAGCCGATCCGGCCGTTCGCTCCCATCCACCTGCTGATCGGGCGTCGCGGTCGCGTGGTCAATCCGCTGACGACGGATGTTTCGGATCCCCAGCGGGCGAACCTGGCCGACCCCACCTGCCTCTGGGTCACGATTTCAGAACGTACCGGCGCGATTGTCACGGCCGACAATCGGGACACATCCTACATCGCTCCCGCCACGCTCCCGCCTCCCTACGATCCAACGGTGCGGCTCCGAGCAGCGCGGGGCCTGGCTCGATCCTCGGCGCAGAAGGGAGGGCGGTGATGCGGAACGTACTGTCACGCACGAGTGCCTGCCGGCGGGCGGTTTCCTACCGAGCCCGGCGCAGCGCGCCTTCCGGGGTGAGCCTGCTGGAAGTGATGTTTTCGATCGGCGTGGCCATGATCGGCCTGGTCGGCGTCGCCGCGCTGTTGCCGCTCGCCGGCGTGCAGACGAACAAGGGCGAGCGGGCCAATACGGCCGCCCGGCTGGGGGCCGATGCGGTCCGCGACTTCCAAGTGCGCTCGATGGGCAACCCAGCCACGTGGCGGTGGTATGACCCGTCCGGCAACCAGTTTCGGCCGCCGACATGGACGGAGCTGGCCGACGGGCTCTCCTTCTGCCTCGATCCGCGTTTCGTGGCACAGGGCGCCGTCGCGCCGGCCGATCACTCGCACCGCAACGGGTTCCCCTATATCGACGATCTGTACGGACCCAGCGTGATTCTCTCGATGCCGCGTATCACGCTCTCGCCCAGCCCGGCGTCCGCGGCCACCGACTTCATGGATCGGCTGCAGGCCGACCAGCTCTTCCGGAGCGGCGACAGCCTGTCCTTCGACCTGCCCGCCGATCGCACGCTTGGACCGCGCCAGGTCTTCAGCCGTGCACCGAATCCCAGCGCACTCCCACCCGAACAGCGAACGCCGCTGCGCCGCAGCACCTCGGGCGCGTACTCGTGGATGGCTACGCTCGTCCCGCGGCTCGATCGGGTGGGTAACCTGACGGACGAATACACCCTCTCGGTGGTCGTCTTCTGGCGGCGGGTGATCGACCCGACCCTGACCAACGAGAACGTGGCAAGCGAACGCGTGGTGCATGTGGCCACTTTACCCAGCGGCGTTCCCGCGTTTTACAGCGGCCAGCCCGCCATCGGCGGCGGGGATGTCCGGCTCGCCGCGCGGCGAAACGCGCCCGGCGACCTGCTGCTGCGCGCAGGCGACTGGGTGATGCTGTCCGGACAGAAGCAGCGGACGGGGACCCTCCGGGACATCCTCGTCCACAAGTGGTACCGGGTGGTGAATGCCGGTGAAGAAGAGCCGCTGGAAATCCCGGCCGGATCCGGCAACTGGTTCCGGGATGTGACACTTGTCGGACCCGACTGGGACTGGCAGGGGCTGGCGCCTGGGACGCGCACCCAGGTCACGATCGTGCGCGGGGTGGTGACGGTGCTGGAGAAGACGATTCGACTGGAAACATCCTCGCTGTGGACCAATTGATTGACCTGCGGATGGGAATCGCTGCTTTTCCAGCGGTCGGTCTGCTCAGGAGAACAAGAAGATGGCTCGACGATCCAAACCACGTCGCGGCGTTGTGCTGCTGATCGTCCTCATCCTGTTGACCCTGCTGGTCGTCACCGGCCTGACATACGCGATCCTAGCCGGCCATTTCCGGCGGATTTCGGAGGCCCGTGAGCGCAGCCACCGGTACGGAGACCCGCCTGCGTCGGTAATCGATCGGGCCGTTTATCAGCTCGTGCGCGACACGAACGACGCGGCTTCGGTCATTCGCGGGCAAAGTCTGCTGCGCGACCTGTACGGCGAGTCGCTGCGCGGTCGGCAGTTGGGTGGCGCTCTGTTCACGGGCGGGGCGAGCGCAGGCGAAGGCCAGTTCCTGGAGTTCGTGGCGCAACTGGCGCTCGACGACGACGACCCTCCCTTTGGACCGGTCGAACTGGATGAAGTCCCCCAGAGCATGCGGACGGACGGGTTCCTCAACGGGTGCGTGCTCACGTTCATCACGGGTCCGTTGCAGAACCTGAGTTCGCGAATCGTGTGGTACCACATGGATGCCACCAACCCCGCCAGGATCACGTTCCAGTTCCGCGTGCTCGTGCCTCCTCGCGACGACCCGAACATCGCCGCATCGGGCAACGAGGATCTGTTCGTGCTGAACGGCCGCGCGTTCTCGGGAACGGGCGCCGGGTATGATGGCGATGTGTCGAGCCCGCAATATGGCCAGCTCGGGCGGGTCGAGATGATCAACGGACAGCCGATTCCGCAGGCGCTGCTCCCGAATCGGTTCAACGAGCCGTCGGCCGATACGTTCCGCGAATACCTGCAAGGCGGCCTGAACGAGAGCTATGACGCGCCCGACTATCAGAACCTGTTCCTGGCGGCGCTCGTGCCGGACCCGCTCAATCCCAGCCAAGTGCGGGTCCTGCCCAGTTTTCACCAACCCGCGTTGGTCAATTACTGGGCCAACCACAGTTCGGGCCTCTGGAACCCCACGAGCCCCGGCTATCTGGACTTCCGCCGCCGAGTCGTGTTTCGACCGATGCCCTGGGACCATCCGAATTTCGACGGGAGCAACCCGGCGTTTGCGGGTAATCTGACGGATGACGACCTGACCAGGGCCCTCATCCACGGTCCTTGGGACGTGGATTGCGATGGGGACGGAACGGCGGACGCGGTTTGGTTGGACTTGGGGTTCCCGATGCAGACCGACCCTTCGGGACGGCGCTACAAGCCTCTGTTTGCGATTCTCTGCACCGACCTGGACAGCCGGCTGAACCTGAACGTCCACGGCAACCTCTCGCAGGTCGCCGCACTGGCGCCGGCGACGCAAACCGAGCCGGTGCCGGTGTCGCTGCCGACGTTGGCGGGCGCCCCCATCTCCTCCAACACGTTGCCGGCCGGCCAGGGCTACGGGCCGCCGGAGGTCTTCCTGGGGTCCGTGTTGAGCAGCGTGAACGAACTGCAGTGGCTGATGCAGGGCAACGCCGCGCGGGGGATCCCTGGCCGTTACGGATGGGACGGGGTGCCGGGCGATCTCGGCATCCAGACGTTGGCGCTGCTGAAGTTGTTGGACTACCCGCCCGCCTGGCCGGCCGGGTCGCCGACGAACTTCTTCCTGGCGACGACGCCGCTCTCGGCGTTTTCCAGCCCGTATGACTTGCGCGGCGAGTTCGTGTTCGGCCTGGATTATCGCGGGCAGCCGGTATATGAGCGTTCGACCGAGACGAATCTGTTGCTCAACAGCCCGTATGAAATGAATGTCTCGCTCAACGCGCCCCGGGGCGTGACCAACTCGCCGGCGGCCGACATGCCGTTCTCACTGGCGGAACTGGAGCGCTTGTTGCGGTGGCATGACGTAGATGCCCTGAGCTTGCCGGATCGGCTCTGCTCGCTGATCGACACCTTCCGCAATGACCCCTCCGCGCGGCGCACCGTGACCACCGACAGCTTCGACATTCCCGGGCCGAGCATCCAACCCTGGCCGGAACTGCGGCACGAATATGCCGCGGCGGGCGTGGATCACCCGCGGCACATCGTGGACCTGTTGCGCGCGCGGCTGATCGACGCACGGGGGCTGTCTTCGCAGTTGAACGACTTGAATGTCATCGCGCAGCTCAACAACGACATCGTCGCGCTGTTGATGCCCGACATGGTCATGGGTTTGCCGATGGATCTGAATCGTCCGTTCGGCAACGGCCAGGATGATCCGAGCCCGGTGACAGGCACGCGCAACGGAGTGGTCGACGACCACGGCGTCGGCGTCGGGGATTTCCGGGGCGAGGACGCGACGAACGAAGTCTATTTGGGCGGGATCCCATTCGATCATGACAACGACGGCGTGATCGGGACGGCGGACACGAGCGCGTTCCGTGCTCGGCATCTGTTTGCGAAGCGACTCTACGTCCTGATGATGGCCATCAAGCCGCGTGGCGTGGAGATCGACTTTGACGGCGATCCGACGAACAACAGCGCACTGGAGACTGCCTACGGCATCGCCCAATGGGCTATCAACGTCGTAGACTTCCGCGACGCTGATTCGATCTGCACGCCGTTCGAGTTCGACATCGATCCGTTCAATGATAACCGGGCCACGAACCGCGATTTCGCAACCTACGGGTGGGATGTGGACGGCGTGTTGGGCACAGCCGACGACGCGCTGCCCGAGCGCGGGCTGGTATGGGGCTGCGAGCGGCCCGAACTGCTGCTGAGCGAGGTGATCGCGATGCATCAGCGCCGCACGGAGGACCTGTCCGCCGGCGGCGGCACGACTACGAGTCCCACCACGCCCGACGAGGATTTCGATCAGCGGTTGCGGCCGAGGGGTTCGTTCTTCGTGGAGATCTACAACCCCTGGGCGGGCGACGCGCGGAATCCGGGTGAGTTCTACCATGATCAGGTCACCGGCACCTGGTCGCCCGGGGTGATGCTCAACCAGGTGACCGAAGGACCGACCGTCCGGTATCCGGTCTGGCGGCTGGCCATCGCCAAAGGCGTGAACCGGGATCTGGATCCCGACCATTGGGATCTCACCCAGCGCCTGCCCGAGAACGATATTGAACGCCTGGTGTATTTCACTCCGTTCGCCGGCCCGGCCACGGGCAGCCAGCTGGCGTACTACACCGATCTGCCCGTGGCGCCCATTCTCCCCGGCCGCTATGCAGTCGTCGGTTCCGCCGGTCAGACCGTGGACGAGACGGGCAGTCCGCTGGACCTGAACAATAACGGCGTGCCGGATTACGTCACGACACTCGGGCGACTCCACTCAGCCATCGAGGACGGGGCGGGTGGACTGAATTACGCGGGCACCCGCCGGATCGTCCTGGAACCGAGCCTGAACGTGAATGAGCATCAGGCCCAGGTACTGGAGAATCAGGCCGCCATTCCCGAGCCCCTGCCTCCCGACATCCAGCCGGCCGTCGGAATCGTCATCAACCTGCCGTCGTCACTCAACGTGACCGAGCCCATCACCGGCTACCCGCTGACCGGACCGGGCGGCGAGGTCTGGAACCCCACCCTGGCGGACTTTGAAGGCGCGTACGACCCGCCGCTGGACACGCCGCTGGACACGGAACCGGAACTGGTTGAAGACAAGACGACCAACGACTACTGCATGGTGCACCTGCAGCGGCTGGCCAATCCGGTGCTGCCGTACGACCCGGTCCTGAACCCGTACCTGACAATCGATTCGATGTCCTGCGATCTGTGTGCATTCAACGGCGTGACGTCGGACATCGACCCGAAAGCGGGCGACGGCAGCAACCTGCGGATGACGACGCGCGAGCGGGGTCGGAACCTGGCGGCCACCGAGTATCGCGCGCTGTGGAAGCACGAACCGGGCGAGTCGGAAGGCGGAAAGCCGTCTCCCAACAGCGTCCGCGAGGCGACACCGTTGCATCACCAGGACCAGGTCCTGACTCATTCGTTCGGGTTCCTGAACCAGCCCTATCATCCGTACTACACGACAGCTGCCGCATATCCGGTCCCGGACGCGATCCTGAACCGGCCCAACGATTTCTATCTCGGCGCGCCGGCGATCATCGACCCCACCCATCCGCCGTTCCCCTGGCTGACCTGGAACAACCGACCGTTCGTGAGCCAGTACGAGTTGATGCTGGTGCCGAAATCACGCTCTTCGCGTCTGCTTTACGAGTACTCGATCGAGCCACTCGACGGCTCGGCCTACGCTCCCGAATCGCCCGGCCGCTACAGCCACTTGCTGAACTTCTTCGAGACCAGCGACAGCGCTCCGCCCGCCGCTAATGCCGGCAACTTCTATCGACTCTTCGACTTGACCCGGGTGCCGTCGCGGTTCGTGGATACCGATCTGTACTTGAACCCGAACATCTTCGCGGGCAACGTGACGCCCGCCGCGCAATTCCTGCATCCCCCCTTCAACCGGATCTCCCACTACCGAGATCCCGGCAAGATCAACTTGAACACCATTTTCGACGAGCGGATCTGGTACGGACTGCTGGCAGGCCATACCGGGCCGAGCTGGCAGTGGCAGGAATTTGTCACAACACGCCGCGGATACGGCTCGCGCTCCGGCAACATCCTCCAGCCGGACTCGAATTGCCCGACCTACTTCGCCAATCCGCTGCGGGCGGTCGGCGCCGCGCAGCTCGTGCCGACCACGACCTCCCATCAACTCAATCGCCTGGAAGTGGAAAGCACACTGCTGCGCAGCAGCGAGACCGGCTATAAGCCCAATGCGGCCGACCTGTCGCATCCCCGGTGGGAGAACCCGCCGACGGCGCCGCATGACCAGCACTACAACAACTCGGACCGGAACCCCTACTTCCGCTATCAAGGCCTCGCCCGGATCGGGAACCTGGTCACGTCCCGCTCGAACGTGTATGCCGTGTGGATCACGATGGGATATTTCGAGGTCGAGCCGAGCCCCGATGCGAATACGCTGGCGGGACTCCGCATCCACCCCGACGGGTACCGGCTCGGCCGGGAACTGGGCTCCGATACGGGCAACGTCAAACGCCACCGCGCGTTCTATATCATCGATCGCAGCATCCCGGTCGCGTTCGAACCGGGTGAGAACCATAACGTGGACCGCGCCATCGTGCTGCGGCGGTTCATCGAGTGAGCGCTGAGCGGGGCGTCGAGCGGGCGGTGCCACCGGCGCCGCCAGCGCGGCGGGGACGGCGAAATCCAATCAGGGTCACCAGGCCATTTGAAGCGAACGCAAGTGAAGGCGCTCCCCTCGGCACCGCCTGTGCGCTGAGGGGAGCGCCGGGCATTTTGGCTCCCGGGCTCGCCGCGGCTGCCAAGCTCCTGCCGGCGGGCGGGACGGCCCTGTTGGCGGACAGTGTGTACGCCATGTCACGCGACTCGGAACGGCACGCGGATAACCCGCCATCCCGCAACCCCGGGCCCGGCGGCGGGGACGCCCCGAAGCCGGCCGCATCCGCAGCCCGTGGTGCCTACCGAGCCGCCGTCGCCAGCTGGTCCGCCAAGGAATCGGGAATGGCGGTCACGCGGCCGTCGGGTGTCAGGCACACGACCGTGACCCGGGCCGATGCAAGGATCGCCTGATCGGCACAGCGTATGACATCCTGGTCAAGCGTGAAGCGGACACGGCGCGTCTGGACCGGTCGGACCGTGACCTCCACTTCATCACCCAGCAGGGCCGGCTTGAGATAATCGATCTCCACGCGGGCCACGGCGAACACCACGCCCTCTTGCAGATAGAACGTCACGGGTGTGCCCATTTCCGCGAGCCAATCGCAGCGCGCCATCTCCAGCCAACGCAGATAGTTCGCGTAGTACACGACACCGCCCGCATCGGTGTCGGCGTAATAGACGCGGATCCTCATGTGGACTCCCTCAGCATGACCTGGTTGCGAACGAATCGCCCTGCGACGGCTCCGGCCTGGAATCCGCGATTCGTTGGCCCTATTCTATGAGCCGCTGTGAGGCATGCCTAGGGCGTGCTCGTTCCGCCGCGCCGGCAGAGTCCGCGGCACCGGGCACTGCCCGAGCGCGTGGCGCGCGGGCGTCACTTTCCGCACAACTGGCGCAACCAGCCCTCATCACACCAACGGCCCGCGGCGGCCGAATCCGCTGCCGCCGGGCGGCGGCGCATTCAAGGGGCACCGCGGCCGGCTCCGAAGTTAGGTAAGAGTATCGGCACTCGGGTGGCACATCACCCGGGCCTGACCGGCTGTGAGTGAGTGAGTGAGTGAGTGAGGCGATGGCGTCGATTCCTGTAGCGGAACGCGGCGAGGGTTCATTGCGGGCCTATGCCCGGGAGTCCGCGCGGCCGCTGGTGAGCATGGCGTTCATCGCCCCGCTACTGGTTCTGTATGAACTGACGGGTATCGTGTTGGGCCCTCATGCGCTGCGGAACGGAGCCGATACGTGGCTGCGGCGCATGCTGGAATCGATCGGGTTCGGCCAGTACTTCCTGCTGCCGATCCTCACGTGCGGCATCCTGTTCGCGTGGCACCACATCCGACGCGATTCCTGGCGTCTGCAAGGCGGCGTGCTGACCACGATGGCCCTCGAGTCGACGCTGCTGGCGTTCGTCCTATTCGCGTTGGCCCACGTGCAGCGCACGTTGTGCGCGCCCTTGACGGCGGCCATGACGGGCACGGCCGCCACGGCGGAAATGCTGGCGACCGCCAGCCGCCTGATCGGGTACTGCGGCGCGGGGATCTACGAGGAACTGCTGTTCCGCTTGATGATGTTGCCGGCCATCGCCGCCGTGTTCAAGTCGACCGGCTTCACGTGGCGTGCCAGCTGGTGCTGGGCGATCGTCGCGACCAGCCTCCTGTTCTCCGCCGCGCACTACCACGCGTTCGCCAACAGCGGCTACGCCTTCGACTGGTACAGTTTCTCCTTCCGTTTCATGGCCGGGCTGTTCTTTTCCGGACTGTTCGTCTTGCGCGGATTCGGCATCGCCGTGGGCGCACACGCGATGTACGATGTGCTCGTCGAGATCATCTGAACCGTTGTCACCCGATGACTGCTAGCGGTTCGTGGAGCTTGTCTCCGGCGTTTGTCAAGCCCCACTGCGCATGCCATCGGCACAACAGAAAAAGTGGCTTTGTTGTGGCCCGGTGATCTGTCTATAATGCGACGCATTCATCATTCGTTCCGCTGTCAATTATTCACAACACGCTGGGGGATTCGTCATCGTGTTGTCCGTCAGACCAAGAGTGGCTGAACTCACGTTCCAGCTGTACGGGCGTTCGCTCCACCCGGAACTGTTCCAGACACACAAGTCTCAGGCTCTCCAGCGCGGCGGCTACTCGGCGAAAATCGACATCACGTCCGAGGGGCATGTCGTGACATGGCGATATGCCGGGCTCACCCTGACCGAGGTGGCGGCGTCGGCCCAGCACCCGCTGCCGCAGCGGCGGCGACTGCTAGCTTACAGGCTGCGCGGCGAACGCAGCGACCGCGTCGAGTGCCGCGGCGGCATCGTCTACCAGACCAGCTTCCAGCTGGAGACAGTCCCGCCCGACATCTTCTGGATCTTCCAACAAGAACTGGCCGTCGACTCGCTGCGGCGCGGACTCCTGCATCGATTCGATGCGAGCGGCCGCATGGCCATGGGCGCGTTGAGCTACGTCAACGTGGAAACCCGCAATCACAGCATGATCGTCCATGCGTTCCACACGTTTCCGGACGACTATGCCATCGTCAAGAGCCAGTCGCTGTTCGAACTGCCGCGCTGAGACGGGGGAGGGCGATGCGCGTCTGCCAGGCGGGAAGCCTACCGTGCCAGGAAGCTGCGGATCGCCTTATTCACGTGGGTGGGGTCCTCCAGGGGCGCCATGTGGCCGCTGCCGGGGATCACCACGAACTCCGCGCCGGCGATCGCGCGGGCGATCTGTTCCATTTCCGCGAGCGTCGCGATGGCATCTTCCTGCCCGCAGACGACCAGCGTTGGCACTCGGATCTCAGGCAGCCAGGGCGTGGCGTCGACTCGCTCGGCCATGCCGCGTAATGCCGCAGCAACTCCGGCGGGCCGTGCGGCCCGCATGACCTGCTCGGTGGCCGCGACCACGTCAGGGTTCTGCCGTCTCGTGCGGTCCGCGAACAGTCTCGGCATCATCGAATCGACCAAGCCCGCCGTTCCGTCGATCGGCACGCGTTGGGCCGTCTGCCGGCGCGCTTGCGCGGCTTCCGGCGTGTCGGGCACGGACCGTGTATCGCACAGGATCAGGTGAGACAGGCGCGGGGCGTGTCGCCGCCAGAACTGCCACGCGATGTAGCCCCCCATCGAGAGCCCGCAGAAGGCCACCGGCTCGCGGATCGCCAGCACGTCCAACAGCGCCGCCAAATCGTCCGCGTACTGCGCCATCGTGACCGTCGTGTCGCGCGGATCGTCGCTCCGGCCGAATCCTCGAAGGTCCGGCGCGATCACGCGATACTCCCGCGACAGTTCGCCGAGCTGTCCCACCCACATCTGGTGGTCCAAGGGAAACCCATGCACGAGCAAAAGCGGCCTGCCCGATCCTCGTTCCACCACATGCAGGCGCGTATCACCCACCGTCAACTTGCTCATCGAATTCACCTCCGGCAGAGGGCGATCGCACACACCCATTGCACGACCAGGATCACGATGATACCGACGGCCAGCCCGTGCTCGAGCGCGATGAAATGGTGCTCGAGCAAGCCGCGTCGGATGCGGGCGATCTGCCAGACCCGGTACGGGACCTGGGACACCACCAGGGCGAAGAACGCGATCGCGGCCGGATTGTAGCTCCAGGCATCCGCAAGGCGTCCGTGGGCCAGACTGATGAAGCCGCGTGTCATGCCGCAACCGGGACAGGGGAGCCCCGTCAGGCGACGGAACGTGCAGGTGCCCGGCAACGGCCTGTTCAGGATCGGCACGATCACCTCTTCCCGGTCGCGGATCGAAAAAGCGGCGGACCCGGCGAGCACCCCGCCGGCCAGCGCCAGGACGGCCCAATGGTGCCACGTGCTCGGACGGTCCCAGCCTGCCCGAAACGCCGGGCGCGTCGACCGCGCCTCGTCAGGCAGGGTCACGGGCGGGCGGCAGACCGGCGGCTGGTCGGCAAGGGGGATCGACATCGCACCACACACACACTGCGACGGCAGACACGGCCGGCGTCCTACGGAGGCTGCGGCGGTCCGCCGCCGGGGATTTTGGCGGATTCGCGCTCCGCGAGCGCCTGTTGGAACAATTCTAATTGCGCGCGCATCGTAGGGGAATGCGGCTTCGCCGCCACTGCCTGGGTCTGAAACTTCACGGCGCTGGCGAATTCGCCTTTCGCGTAGTAGGCGCGGGCGAGCGTGTCGAGGAAGGTCGGGTGGTTTTCGAACAAGCGCAACGACTCGAGGCTGCAGCGAATCGCCTCGTCCGGGTCCCCGCCGGCATTGGCGGCCAACCACGCCAGGTTGTTGTTGAGCAGGGCCAGCTCGCGGTCGAACTGCCCCCGCGCGGCCGCCGCCCGCGGCACGTTGTCGCCACCGTGCAGCTCCCGGATTTGCCGGCGGTAATCCTCCAGAGCCGCGTTGACACGCGCGCGCGTTTCATTCCTCCAGGCCTCGTCCGCCTGCGGCAGCTGGTACATGGCAATCAACAGTTCAATATCGAAGGGGTCGTGCTGATAGCCCTCCAGCAGCAGTTCGCGTTGCCGCGCCACATGACCTTGTTGCGCCTCGTGGTCCGCGTAGAAGAATAACATCCGGGACCTTGTCGAGGCGAGTTCGCGTCCGAGTTCCTCCTCCACGAGCATCTGCAGGTCCTGGCTGCCTGTGACACTGTCAATGACCTCCTTGAGCACATCGCCCGCAGCCTGGCTTTTGTGCTGGTCGAAAAGCAGCTCCGCCAGGTAATACTTCGCGCGGATGGCCGAGAGCGGCTCCGTGTTGATCGCCTTGGCCACGTGACGGTACTCCAGCTCGGCCGAGTCGAACAGCCCGTCCTGCTCCAGATGAGCCGCCATTTCGATGTGCCGCTCCAGTTCGTCCGGTGTCGCCTCCAGAGCCTGTTGCGCGGTCTTGTCCGCCTGCTGCTGGTCACCCATGTGCCGGTAGGCGTCCGCCAACCGATACAGCAGCAACGGACTGCGCCGGAATGTCTCCGGGAACTGCGCGGCGATCTCCGTGACGATCTGCCAGCTCTGGCGGTCGCGGAACCAGTCGACCGCATCGAGCACTTCCAGCGGCGTGTTGTTGAGCAGGCCGGTCATCGCCCTCATCACGGAGCGCGATTCGTCCGGCTTCTTCCAACGCGCAAGCTGATCGGCGTACCACTTGAGCAGGTCGCGCGTGATCTCCCGGCTGGTCTGGTCCGAGGAGTCGACCAGGCATGCCTGCTCCCGATCCACGAGCGCCCGCCATCGATCCGCAGCGGCCGGATCCTGCTGAAGCACAGCGACATACGCCCGCAGCCAGTGGGCAGCCGTGCGCCGGCTCGTCCCCATGTATTTCAGGAGCGACTGGCTGAACTCCTGCAGATCGGCCGCGTCGGGCGGCACGGCCAGACCCATGATGAGCAGCGCCGTGTGTTTCGAGAGCTTCTCGGATGCTTCATACCGGGCCACGCGGCACAGCGGCCGCAAGGCCTGTTCGCCCCCCAGCAACGCCAGCTGATCGACCTGACTGCGCCGATCGCTCTCCGGCCGATCGCCGTATCCCTGCAACTGCTGCCGGACGGCCGGCGGATCGTCGTCACTTGCCCAGGTGACCTGCATGGTCCGCACCAGATACCGAGCGCTCATCGCGATCTCAATGTCGTCGCTGTCTTGAGCTTCGTTGAGCGCGTCGAACGCGTCAAGTTGCAGGCGTTGGAGTTCCGCCTGTGCCCGCTGGCGCGTGGCGTACTCCGGCGCGCCCAGCTGCTCAATCAACTCGGCGATCCGCGCCTCCAGCTGCACCGTGTCCGGCGCGGCCGGATTCGTCGCACCGTCGTCGCCCCATGCGCCCCACGCGCCCCCGGCGACGACGAGCGCTGCCCAGAGCACGCCCGCCGCCCGGCCCCCCAGCCGGCCATCTGCCTGATGCGCCATGTGACACCTCACCGCGCGGCTGCGCTGCGCCATCCTCCCCGGCCGACGCGACCAACTTCCAGCCGCAGACGCTCAGTCCTCGCCACCACCGTAAGACTCTTCCATCTCCTCGATGTAGCGCCGCAACCGCTCGTTCTCGTCCTCCACGTCCTTGAGTCGCAGCATGTTCTGCACGCGCTTGACCAACTCCACTTTCTGGACCGGCTTGGACAGGAAATCATCGGTGCCGGCCGCCACCGCCCGCTCGATGTCGCCCCGCTCGTCGAGCGCCGTGACCATCAGGATCATGATGCGCCGCATCCGCGGGTCTTCCTTGATCTTCTTACAGACTTCGAAGCCGTTGAGTTTCGGCATCATGACGTCCAGCAGGATCAAGTCCGGCTGGAAGGATGCCACTTTGTCCAGCGTATCCTGGCCGTCGACCGCCATGCAGACTTCGCAGTCGATATCGGCGAGGTAGGCTTCGAGCAGTTCACAGTTTGCCACGTTGTCGTCGGCGATCAGGATCTTCGGATCTGCCATCAGCTGCTCCCCTCCTGCCCGGTTCATGTTGCCCCGATCGCCGCCGTCGGCACCGGGAATTGCGCGCAGAGATCCCGCACTTCACCCCGGACCTGCTGCTGCAGGGCGGCGTCGTCCGGCGCTCGCAACACCTGCAGCATCCACTGGCCGATCCGCCGCATCTCATCGCGCCCCATGCCGCGCGTCGTCAGGGCGGGAGTCCCGATCCGGATCCCGGATGGATCCAACGGCTTCCGCTGGTCGAACGGGATCATGTTCTTGTTGACGGTGATCCCGCACTGCTCGAGCACCCGCTCCGCGACCTTGCCGGTCACGCCCAGCGGTGTGACATCCGCCAGCATCAGGTGGTTGTCCGTGCCGCCGCTGATCAGCTGCAGGCCGCCGGTCTGCAGGACGTCGGCCAGCACCTGGGCGTTGTCGATGATCGCTCGGGCGTAGCTCCGGAAGCCGTCGGCCATCGCTTCCCGGAAACAGACCGCTTTGGCGGCGATGATGTGCATCAGCGGCCCGCCCTGCGTCCCGGGGAACACGCTGCGGTTGATCTCCGTGCCGTACTCGGACTTGCACAGGATCAGGCCGGCACGTGGGCCGCGGAGCGTCTTGTGTGTTGTGCTGGTGACGAAGTCCGACACCGGGACCGGATTGTGGTGCAGCCCGGCCGCCACCAGGCCCGCGTAGTGTGCCATGTCCACAAACAGTCTTGCACCCACCTCCCGCGCAATGTCGGCGAACCGGTCGTGAGGGATCTCGCGCGGATAGGCGCTCGCCCCCGCCACAATCATCTTCGGGCGGTGCTCGCGCGCCAAACGCGCCACCTGATCGAAGTCGATCCGGTGCGTGTCGCGAGTCACACCGTAGCTGATGAACCGGTACAGCCGCCCGGAGATGTTCAGGTGCATGCCGTGAGTCAAGTGGCCGCCGTGAGCCAGGTCCAGCCCCAGGACCGTGTCGCCGGGCTGGAGGACCGTCAGGTAGACCGCCATGTTCGCTTGCGAACCGGAGTGGGGCTGCACGTTGGCGAACTCCGCCCCGAACAACGCCTTGGCCCGCCGCCGGGCCAGGTCTTCCACCGTGTCCACGAACTCGCAGCCACCATAGTACCGACGCCCGGGATAGCCCTCCGCGTACTTGTTGGTCAACACGCTCCCGGCCGCCTGCATCACCGCCGGGCTCGTGTAGTTCTCGCTCGCGATCATCTCCAGGCCGTCCTGCTGACGCCGCTCTTCACCAGCAATGGCCGCCCACACCTCGGGGTCTTCTCGTTCAAGGTCATTCATCGATCGCACTTGCCTCTCAAGTGTGGATAGACTGCCGGCCCCTCACGCGGGATGGGCACCTTGCCGGACGGGCAGTAACGACAGGCTGACAGCCTCTCCCGCGTCGCGTGCATTGTTGGGGCGCTGGGTAGGTTCGTCAATTGGGGGCCGCCGCGCAGCAAATCCGTACGCTCAACTCGCCGTCGTTGTCCGCCAGGTCCGCCGGCGCCTCATTGATGCGCAAAAACAGAGTGCCGGACTCCTCGAACGTGACCTCCGCGCCCAAACCGATGGCCCGCGGCCGCGTCAGCGGCGAGTCCCCCGTGAGCGGCTGGGATAGGTCGCTGACCGCCGCGAGCAGCATCCCCAGCGGCCGACCTTCGTAATAGCGGATCGTCACGCCGCCCGGCTCGCACCACCAGATGGCCGGCTCGCGGGCCACCTGGTACCGCCCGGACGCCTCCAGATGATAAGGTGTCCGGGCCGTGACGTTCACTCCGGACGACTGCCAGCCGCGATCGGCGCGGATCCGGACCTCCTGCGTGCCGATCAGGTCCCGGCCGGGCGGATCGTAGATGATCGCTTCGCGACGCAGGTCGTATCCGTAGTCGAGGTGTTGCACAAACAACTGCCACTGTTCGATCAACTGCCGGCGATCGGGCTCGAACAGCCGCGAACACTCCGCGGAAAAAGCGGTCAAGCTGTCTCGTACATGGTCGGGGAGCCGACGGAACCGGGCGGAGAATTGTGGATGGCCGTCCAGGAACGCGGCCGCCGCCCAGCACCATGCGTACGGCTCGTTTTCCAAGTGGGCCGTCGGGCCGTAGGCCTCAATCGCCTCGAGCGTCATGCTGCGCCCTTGGCTGACAGCCTCCTTGACCATCTTGATTCGGCCCCACTCAGGCACCTCGTCACGAGTCCGTGGGAAGTAGGCCAGTTGCAGCCGGCCATCCTGCCAACGGTGCGTACCCATCAGCTCGGCAATCCCTTCCATGTACCAAGGCGGGCCGCAACTCAAGAGGAGTGTATTCATGAAGGCGTGCGTTCCTTCATGCAGCAGCAGGTGGCGGCGGTAATAGGCGCTCGGCTGCTCGTGGATCCAGATCACAGGACCACGCTGATAACCGTTGGGAAACGGCGGCAGATCATCGGGCAACAGGCCAGCGGACTCAAACCGCTCCGGACGGCCCATGAGGCAAACCGTCACCTTCCAGTCCAGCACCCGGGCGGGGGCGACCCGAAAATACTCCTGCCACGGGTCGACCGCCGCATCAAACACCTGCGGCAACTCGTCGACCTCCGGTTGGGCCGGCAGGTCGGTGTACAACACCAGATGCCGGCCCTCAAGTTGACGGACACCGGCCGCCCTGAGCTGCTGCGAGTCGACCATGATCGGCGGCGGGATCGTAGGCAGGACCGCCGACCGATCGTCCGCCGGCAGAGGATCTCCGATCGTCGGCGGAAGCCCCTCAGTCGGCGCGGGAATATCCTCGGGCGGCGGCGACGGTGAGGGAGCCTTCCGGCGCGCTTGCGCGACCGCCACGCGGCCCCGCCCCGCGTGTCCGGCGGCTGCGCCGCCGCGCGTCGCCGCCGAGTCGTGGCCGGTCGGCGCCGAGCGGGGCGATTCACGGCAGGCGAGCAACGGCCCTGCGAGCAACACCACCAGTGCCCACCGGGCGATCGCGATTCGGTTCGCGAGTCGCCCCGGCTGACCGCCGGGAACCGGCCCCCGCTGCAGTCGTGATCGCGATCTGGTGTCCAGCATATTCACCTGCATTTCCTCGATCCCGCCACCATCGGCCAACCTCCAATTGGCCATCCACCATCACCATTCTGGCCGGATGGACCCCGATTGTGCAACCAACGCGGCACGCGCGCCGCGGCTCACGGGTTACAATGCCCGGAGAGCCAGACTCTGAAGTGTATCCCACGCGTGACAGGCTGGAAGCGTATCCCACGAGGACGAGAATGATGCGGAAGCGACGACGAGCCGTGGTGCTGGCCGGATGGTGCTGTATCCTGGCCGGCTGTTGGCAGGCGAGCGACCGGGAGGTGGTCGTCTATTCGGCGCTGGACGCCGAGTTTGCGAAGCCTATCCTGGATCAGTATGCTCAGGAGCACGCCGTCGATGTGCGGCCGGTTTTCGACGTCGAATCCACCAAGACGGTCGGCCTGGTGACGCGCATCCTCGAGGAGCGGAATCAGCCGCGCTGTGATCTGTTCTGGAACAACGAGATCCTGCATACGCTGCGACTGGAGAAACAGGGGCTGCTGGAGGCCTACTCGTCGCCGGCCGCGGCGGGGTTTCCGGAGAACTATCGGTCGTCCGGCGGGTTCTGGCACGGGTTTGCAGCCCGGGCGCGGGTGCTGATTGTCAACACCCAGCGGATGGAGCCGGACACCTATCCGCGGTCGATCGAGGACCTGGTCGACCCGCGGTGGAAAGGTCAAGTCGCGATCGCCAAGCCGTTGTTCGGCACGACGGCAACGCATGCCAGCGTCCTGTTCGCCTGCTGGGGCGAGGCCCGGGCGCGGGACTTCTTCCGCCAACTGAAGGAGAACGCGCAGGTGCTCAGTGGCAACAAGCAAGTGGCGTTGATGGTCGGCCGTGGCGACGCGGCATTCGGGCTGACCGACACGGATGACGCGATCATCGAGCAGGAAGCAGGCCGACCGGTCGCGATCATCTATCCGGACCAGCAGGAGGGCGGGCTCGGCACGCTGTTCATCCCGAACACCATCGCGATCGTCCGGGGCGGCCCGCACCCGGAGCAGGCCCGGTCATTGGTCGACTTCCTGCTCAGCGCGCCGGTGGAAGCCCAGCTGGCACAAGGCCCGAGCGCTCAGTTCCCGGTCAATCCGGAGGTCTCGGTCCGCTCACGGGCCGCCCCGGACGCGCTGCCACGCTGGATGGAGGTCGATTTCGTCGCGGCGGCCGACCAGTGGGAGCGCGCCGCGGCGTTCCTGCGCGAGCTGTATGCCTCGGTCGAATAGCGTTCACAGCGCCCGGCGGTGGCGGCGGGTGCGCCGGCCGAAGGGCGGGGGTGGCGGCGGGGACGTGGCTGGGGCGGTCGGCGGCGTGGATTCCGAGAGATCGTCGACGGCGCGCGATCCCGCCGCTGCGGCCTGCGACGGCGCGGCGAACCCGCTGATCTCGTCCCGTTGCAACTGGCGATTGATGCGCTGTTCGATGCGGGTCAGCTCCGGTCCTTCCTCGGGCGCCACGAACGTGAATGCGACCCCGTCGCGCCCCATGCGGCCCGTGCGCCCGACGCGATGGACATAGTCGTCGCAGAACTGGGGCGTGTCGAAGTTGATAATGTGCGAGATGCTGGTCACGTCGATACCGCGCCCCACCACATCGGTGGCGATCAGGCAGCGCGTCTTGCCCGCCCGGAACCGCTCCATCACCCGATCCCGGCTGCCCTGCGACATGTCGCCGTGGATACAGGCGCAATGGGCCAGCTGTTTCGACAGGCGGCGGAAGAGCGATTCGGTGCGCCGTTTGGTGCGGCAGAACACGATCGCCTGCCGTGGGTTCTCGCGTGCCAGCAGCCGTTGCAGCAGTTCGAACTTGCGGCCGTGTTCGACCGTGAAATAGAACTGCTCGATCGTCTCGACCGAGATGTCCTTGGGCGAGAAATCCAGAGTCTCCGGCTGGTACATGTACCGTTGGGCCAGCCGTTGGATCGGGGGCGGGACCGTCGCGCTGAGCAGCAGCGTCTGCCGGTCTCGCGGGCACTGGCGGAGGATCTTCTCGATGTCCGGGCGGAAGCCGATGTCGAGCATGCGATCGGCCTCGTCGAGCACGACGATCTCCAGCTGGTGGAGGTCCAGCGTGCGGCGGCCCATGTGGTCGAGCACTCGACCGGGCGTGCCGACAATCACGTCCGCCCCGCGCTTGAGCTTCTCGATCTGGCTGCGGATCGGTTTCCCGCCATACACGGCCACACAACTCAGACGGCGTCCGTGGGCGAGCTTGATCACTTCCCCGCGCACCTGGACGGCCAGTTCCCGCGTGGGAACCAGGATCAGCGCCCGGGGCACCTTGCCGCGATGCGTCTCCAGCACTTCGAGGACCGGGATCACGAACGCCGCCGTCTTACCCGTTCCGGTGCGCGCCTGACCGATCAGGTCGACTCCGTCGATCGCCTTGGGGATCATGCCGACCTGAATCGGCGTGGGTGTCTCATAGCCGGCGATCCGCAGCGCTTGGAGTGTGATTTCCGAGAGCCCCAGGTCCGCGAAGCGCGCCGGATCGGCGGCCGCTGGTTCACGTTGCTTCTGTGGTGCCAAGGCCTGTTCACCTCGCGCAAAAGGCTTCCCGTGCGGACGACCGCCACGCGCCGCACCAGGAGGTAAACCTAGCAGCCGTTTGGCTTTGGGTCAACGCCTCCCCACCAGCCCACCGGGCTCGGCCCGCCCGTGGCCGAGCCGGAGTCGAGCGCACAGTCTAGGCCGGACCCGCCGTCCCAGGACGGCACGCGTCCGGCCTTTCTCGTTGTGATCGAGCGCGGCGCGCGCGCTGCGACGCCTCCAGGCGGGCTCACCGCGAATCAACGGCGGTCGCCTAGCTCTTCGGGGCGCGCTTGGTGGTCGTCCGCTTGGCTTTGGTCGACCGGGTCGCAGCCTTGGAAGTGGTCCGCTTCGCCGTGGTGGGCTTGGCTGCGCCGCAACACCTGCCGGATCGCGTGCTGCCCGTCTTCATCGCGGCGGACTTGGCAGTTCCCTTCGCCTTGGGCGAACGCTTCACGGCTTTCCTCGCAGTCGTCTTCTTAGTTGCCTTCGGGGTAGTTGCCATCAACCATGGCTCCTCAGTTGTGTGGACGCCCTATTCTGATTCCGTCTTTGCCGCCGACGCCCGGACGCCTCAAGGGCGACAACAGCCTAACCACACTCGCGCGACACGCAATTCGCACATCCGAATCGCTTGGCATCGCGTCAGTCGGTGAGCCAAGTCAATTGTAACGGTCTGGTGACCGTTATCGGCCACTTGCTTGCCTCACCTAACTTGTGCAATTGAAGCAAGTTTGCTGGTCTTTCGTCAAGTCGAAAAGGCAAACTTCACAAAAAATTCCCTCCGTCGCGCAAATCATACGCAAGGGTGCGCCGCATCGATCGCCGCGCGCCGCGTGATGAATTGCGGACGCCGCGCGTCCGCACACGCGCACGCTCGACGCGCCTGGAGTATGATGAACGGACACGCTGCAACAGTCCGCTTGACACGCGCACGATATGACATCATGACATATCGTGTCTCGATGAAGATCATCGTCATGCCCATGAACATGAACATGCCATCACTGATCACGTGGCTGCGTGACGACGGCCCATTGAGTCCTCAGCAGCAGGAACTCTTCCAGCGCGCGTGTGACGCGCTCGCACAGCTCGCGACGGACGACATCGAACAGCTGCTTTCCACGATGATCGAGTCAGTGGCAGGCGTCCGCGATGCGCGCCTGGCGCGCTGGGACCTGGTCCTGAGGCAGCTGGTGCGCCGGCAGCGTCAAGGCGCCGCCCCGCCGACCGCTCCCGTACGAGAACGGATCTCGTTGCTATACAACAAGTTAGAACCACACTCGCCTTGTCGGACGCGCCTGCTTCAATGGCTCGCCATGGCGGCCGGCCCGCACGATCTCGAGCTCCTGGTCGAGCTGGTCATCGCCAATCCACCGCGCGACGCCCAGGCGGCGGCGATGATCCTGGCGCCGCTGTTCCAACGCACGGACTACGATCCGGCGGCCCTGTTTCCACGGCTGCTCGAAGCGCTCCAGCATGTGCATCTGGCAGCGCCCGTCCTCGACCTGTGTAACTACCTCACCCACCAGGGTCGCGTGGACCGACATCCCTGCCGGCCGCGGCTGGACGAACTGATCACACTGCTGGGCAGCGTCGTGCAACGTTTGTCGGAGTTCGAGGGGTCACCGAGCGACGCGGTTGAGCATCCGGACGTGATTCGCCGTCAGGTTGATGAGGGTGTGGCGTTGGTCGTTGCCTTGTGTGGCGCGGTGGGGCTGATTGGCGACCGCAGGGCCGTCGGGAAGCTGTACCAGGCGATGGAGCTGGCGCATCGGCGGATCCGCGTGGAGTCGGCGGCGGCGTTGGCTCGGCTGGGGGAGCCCGCTGGCGAAGAGGCGCTTGTCGCGCTGGCAGCCGAACCGGTCGTGCGGCTGCGCGTGTTGGAGACCGCTGAGGAACTCGGCTTGAGCGAGCGGGTGGCCCCGCAGTACGCCTCGGACGTGGCGCGGGCCGAGGCCGGGGCGGCATTCGCGTTGGCGCAGCCCACGTTCTTCGGGATGCCACCGGCGGAACTGCAGCTGGTGGACCACCGGACGCAATTCTGGCCGGGCTATGAGCAGCCGGTCGTCTGCCACCTGTTTCGATACACGTACCGATTTGCGGCCGGCCGGTACAGCAACGTGGCGATCGCCGGCCCGTTCGTGCACGCTTTCGCGGCGGATTTGAGCGACCTTCCGCCGGAGGACATTTACGCCGCCTATGCCGGATGGCAGGTCGAGCATGACAGCGTGTATGAAATCCCCGTCGATGCGCTCTCGGCCGCTCAGCGCATCGAACAGGACCGCTTCGAGCGCCGGCTCCGCGGGGCCGGGTACGAGGAGGTCCGCGGCGCCCTGCTGGGGCATTTCTTCGGAGACCGCGCGCTGGTGGCGCACGCCGTGCGCGGCGGCGTGGCAGGAGTCGTCGTGGTGGACGCGCAGGGCATCGAATGGTATCCCAACCGGACGCAGCGCCACCCGCTCGGCCCATTCGAAGCCTTCTGCATCTACAAGGGTCGCCGGCTGCTCAAGGCCTTCAATCGCTAGCGCGGGCTACTCCACGATCATGTCGTCGACGCTGTGGTTGGCCGGGATCATGGGCAATACGTGTTCCATGTAGGGCACTTGGACGTCGAGCACGAACGGACCCGCGTAGTTGAGCATTTCATCCAGCGCATCCTCGAGTTCCGATTTCTTGCTGACCGTCGCAGCGCCGCAGCCGTAGCCCTTGGCGATGGTTACGTAATCGGGGTACCGCTCGGCCGCGTACATGCTCCGGCCGTTCCCGCTGGCCTCGGCGTGATGAATCGGGCCGAGGTAGGTATGCGCGCGGTTGCCGGCCATGAAGCGGTCTTCCCACTGGACGACCATGCCCAGATGCTGGTTGTTGAGCAACAGCACTTTGACCGGCAAGCTCTCGCAGTGGCAGGTGGCCAGTTCCTGGATGTTCATCTGGAGGCTCCCGTCGCCGTCGATGTCGACGACCAGGGCGTCGGGGTGTGCCACCTGCGCGCCGATGGCGGCCGGCAGGCCGAACCCCATCGTCCCCAGCCCGCAACTCGAGAGCCACGTGCGAGGTTCCCGGAACTTGTAGAACTGCGCCACCCACATCTGATGCTGGCCGACCCCCGAGGTGATGATCGTCTTGCGACCGCCGGTCTTCCGGCAGAGCGTTGCAATCGCGTGCTGCTGCAGGATGCCGTCAAACTCCTGGTTGTACTTGAACGGGAACTCCGCCTTCCACTGCCGGCACTGGTCGACCCAGGCCGCGATCTCCTCATGCATCGACACGGCCAGCGTGTTCAGTTCGCGGAGGGCGGACTTCACGTCCGCCACCACCGGGATATGTGCCGGCTTGATCTTGTTCAACTCCGACGGGTCGATGTCGATATGCACGATCTTGGCGTGCTTGGCGAACTCCGACAACTTGCCGGTCACGCGATCGTCGAACCGCACCCCCAGGGCCACCAGCAGGTCGCAGTCGCGCACGGCGCGATTCCCGTACACGCTGCCGTGCATGCCCAGCATATCGAGCGACAGCGGGTCGTCGTTGGGGAACGCACCCAAGCCCATGAGCGTCATCACGACCGGGATGCCCGTGATGCGGACGAACTCCCGCAACTCCTCGCTGGCGTCGGCCGCCACGATCCCGCCCCCGCAGTAGAGCACGGGTCGCTTGGACTGCCGGATGGCCGCCGCCACCTGCCGCATCTGGGCGGCGTCCGCCTCCTGCCGCTGGCCGCAATAGCCCGGCAGATTCATCGGCACGTCCCATTGCGGCGTGCACTGGGACATCTGCACGTCTTTCGGGAGGTCGATCAGGACCGGGCCCTGCCGACCGGTCGTCGCGACGTAGAACGCCTCGCGCACCACCCGCGTGATGTCGTTCACGTCGGTCACCAGGTAGTGATGCTTGGTCACACCGCGACAGACTTCGACGATGGGCGTCTCCTGGAACGCGTCGGAGCCGATCACTGGCGTGGCGACCTGACCGGTGATGGCGATCAGCGGCACGCTGTCCAGTTTGGCGTCGGCAATCGCGGTGACCAGGTTGGTCGCGCCCGGACCGCTGGTCGCCATGCAGACGCCCGGCCTGCCGGTGGATCGCGCGTAGCCCTGGGCCGCAAAGCCGCCCCCCTGCTCGTGACGCGGCAACACCGTGCGGATCCGATCCGCATACCGCGTCAGCGCCTGGTGAATGGGCATGCTGGCGCCGCCCGGATACGCGAAAATCACCCGCACGTCGTGGTCCACCAACGATTTGACCAGGACATCGGCGCCGGTCATCAGGTCCACCCTGACGGGTGCCCTCGCCTTGACTGTCGACATGGCAGCTCCCCCAAAAAACACGAAAACAGTAAAGTCTATGCCGCACTGCATGGCCGTTCAAGGCAGATTGGCCGCCCCCGGGCTGGGCCAACCCGATTAGGGGAGTGCGTGACGGGGAGGCAGGGCGTGTGCGAGGTACTGTCCCGTGCAGTTGTCCGCGCACAGGGCGATCTGGTCGGGCGTGCCGGCTGCGAGCACGTAGCCGCCGGCCGCGCCCCCTTCCGGCCCCAGGTCGATGATCCAGTCCGCCGTCTTGATCACGTCCAGGTTGTGCTCGATCACGATCACCGTATTGCCCCGGTCGACCAGTTGGTTGAGCACGTCGAGCAGTAGCCGGATGTCGTCTAAATGCAGTCCGGTGGTCGGCTCGTCCAACACATAAAGCGTCCGGCCCGTATCGACGCGTGCAAGCTGCGTGGCCAGCTTGATGCGTTGGGCTTCTCCACCGGAGAGCGTGGTGGAGGGCTGGCCGAGCGGCAGGTATCCCAGTCCGACCGCCCGCAGGCTGTCCAGCAGCCGCGTCATGGACGCCACGTTCTCGAAGAACGCGGCCGCCTCGGTCACGGAGAGCTCCAGCACGTCGGCGATCGACTTGCCGCGGTAGCGCACCAGGAGCGTCTGGCGGTTGAACCGGGCGCCACCGCATTCGGCACACGGCACGTAGAGGTCGGGCAGGAAGTTCATGGCGATCTTGGTCACGCCCTGTCCCTGGCACGCCTCGCACCGTCCGCCTTTGACGTTGAAGCTGAACCGGCTGCTGCGGTACCCGCGCTGTTTCGCGTCCCGGGTCGCGGCAAACACCTTGCGGATCTCGTCGAACACGCCCGTGTAGGTCGCCGGGTTGCTGCGCGGAGTCCGCCCGATCGGCGCCTGATCGATCTCGATCACCTTGTCGAGCTGGCGGGTGCCGCGCAGGCCCTTGTGCGGCCCGGGCTTGGGTGCGATCCCGCCGAGCTTGCGGATCACGGCGCGGGCAAGCGACTCGTTGACCAGCGAACTCTTGCCCGACCCGCTCACGCCGGTCACACAGATGAACAGGCCCAGCGGAAAGGTGACGGTCACCGATTTCAGGTTGTTGGTCGTCACGCCCTCGATCACCAAGGCGCGCGTCTTGGCAGCGCGGCGGCGCTTCCGGGGCACCGGGATGGCGCGTCGGCCCGATAGGTAACTGCCCGTCACCGACTGCGGATCAGCACTCAGGTCGTCCGGCGTGCCCTGGGCCACCACGCGCCCGCCTTCCGCGCCCGCCCCCGGCCCCATGTCGATCACATAGTCGGCTTGCCGCATGATCGCCTCGTCATGCTCCACGACCAGGACGCTGTTGCCCTGGTCCCGCAGCTGGCACAGCGCATCGATCAGCCGCTGGTTGTCGCGTGGATGCAGGCCGATGGACGGCTCGTCCAGCACGTAGCAGACGCCCACCAGGCCGGAACCGATGCTGGTGGCCAGCCTGACGCGCTGCAACTCGCCGCCGCTCAACGTGTCGGCCGGCCGGTCAAGCGTCAGGTAGTTGACCCCCACGTGGTCGAGGAACTCGAGCCGCCGCCCGATTTCGCGCGTCAGCGGATCGGCGATGGCGCGGTCGGTCGGCGGGACCTCCAGCGCGGCGAAGAACCGCTGGGTCTCGGACACGCTCAGGGCCGTGATCTGCCCGATCGACTTGCCCGCGACAAACACGCTGTTCGCCTCCGGCCGCAGCCGTGAGCCGCCGCACGCCTCACAGACGACACGGCCCCGAAACGCCTCCAGCTCCTCCTGCCGCTGCGGGTTGGTCGTGGTCGCATATTCCTGCTTGAGCCAGGTCAGCACGCCCGGGAAACGCCGGCCGCCACCGTTGTCGTTGCCGTTGAGCAACACCTGCCAGGCGGCCGGCGCGAGCTGCGACAAGGGCGTGTCGAGGTCGAATTTCCGCGCGGCGCCCCACGCTGCCAACTCGTCCCAGTACTTGGCGAGCCTCGCCGGCGCCATCTGACGCCATGGCGCAATCGCGCCCTCGCGCAGAGACCGATCGGGGTCGGGGATCACCAGCTCCGGATCGAACTCGACTTTCGCGCCCATTCCCTCGCACGCCGGACAGACGCCGTAAGGACTGTTGAAGCTGAAAGTGCGGGGCTCCAGCTCCGCATAGCTGATGCCGCACTCGGGGCACGCATAACGCGTGCTGAACAGCAGATCGCACCAGCGCCCCCGCGATTCGTCCAGGTAACAGGCCCGCACGACGCCCTCGCCAAACCGTATGGCCAACGCCAACGACTCGCTGATCCGCGCGCGGATCCCCGCACGGATCAACACCCGATCCACCACGGCGTCGATGTCGTGCAGGCGCCGCGGCGCCAACTCGGGAAGATGATCGATGTCGAATACCTGGCCATCGACCCGAACGCGGACCAGGCCCGCCTTGCGAATCGTGCCCAACACCTCCTTGTGCGCGCCCCGCCGCCCGCGGACCATGGGGGCCATCAGCATCATCTTCGTGCCCTCCGGCAACGCCAGGATCCGATCCAGGATCTGCTCCGGCGTCTGCTGCTCAATCCGCGTGCCACACTGGTAGCAGCGCGATTCGCCCAGTCGGGCCATCAGCAACCGCAAGTAGTCATAGATCTCCGTGACCGTCGCCACCGTGCTCCGCGGGTTCTGGTTGCCCGGCCGCTGGTCGATGCAGATCGTCGGCTCCAGCCCCTCCACCAGATCTACGTCCGGACGCTCCCACTGGTGAAAATACTGTCGCGAGTAGACCGAAAGCGTCTCGATGTACTGCCGCTGACCTTCCGCGAACACCGTATCCAGCGCCAGGCTGCTCTTGCCCGAACCGCTCGGACCGGTAATCACCACCAGGCGATCGCGCGGGATGTCCAGATCCACGCTCCGCAGGTTGTGGACGCGCGCGCCGCGAATGCGGATCGTATCGTCAGGCGACAGGCCCGTGGATGCCGACGGTGCCGTGGCGTGAGATGCACACATGGTGAACGGTCAGGCCCGAACCAGACACGAGGGTCACAAACCGAGTACCGTAACAGAGGCTATTGTCGGCGGAAAGGGTGCCGACCCGAGGCGGTTTGCGAGCCCGTGGTCGAGCGAAAGAGCGGCCAAACCGGGGAGGGTGCGCCGGTCACGGGTGCACGATCGCATGGGAGCCTGCTTTCCGGGACCGGCAGGAAACCGGTCCTGCGGTCGCATCGCCCGTGGAGAGGGTCGTGGGGTAGCTTGCCAAAGGGGGTGTGATACAATGGGAACTGACGTGTTCCGACCCTCGATCCCTTCTGGGGTGTTTACGTGTTTGGAGGCAGGGGTCTACGCAGGGACCTCGGTCAGCGGGAATGAATTGGGCAGGCTTCGGACCGTGTTTGGCAGGCTTCGGCACTGTCACGCGATCAACTGTCGGCATCCTCGCGTCGCACACGCCGATTGTCAGGTATCTTCGAAATAGACGCGGAGACTGTGCGTATTCACAGTCAAGCGAGTTCATACTGATCATCCATCAACGAAGCCATCGGCACCACCGCGTCTTCTGCCGAGACTGCACTGATTGACGGGAACATCGATGATGGCCCTATTCATTTTGCGTTGCGTATTCATGATCGTGGCGATCGGGTTGACCAGTGCGCTGGTTAGCACCGAGGCGTTACGCATGGGGCCCGCCTGGCTCCCCTGGGTGATTTTCTTTTCCGTGCTCTTCACGGCAGCCGCGGTGATCCTGGTCGACGTGTTCATGCCCAACAAGCGGATCGACACGATCTCGGCGGTGTACTTCGGCACGCTGGTCGGGATGCTGCTGACCTACGCATTGACGCTGGCGGTGGCCCCGCTGCTGGACCGGGTGGAGGGGCATTACCGGGACGCTGTGGAGATCGGGCTGGGGATCGTGCTGGTGTACACCTGCATCAGCCTGTTGCTGCAGACGAAGGACGATTTCCGTTTCATCATTCCGTACGTCGAGTTCACCAAGGACGTGAAGGGGCTCAAGCCCTACATCCTGGACACGAGCGTCGTGATTGACGGGCGCGTGGCCGACCTGGTGGAGACGGACATCCTCGACAACACGCTGATCATGCCCCGGTTTGTCCTGAGCGAGTTGCAGCGGATTGCGGACAGCAGTGACAAGCTGCGGCGATCCCGGGGCCGGCGCGGGTTGGACATCCTGAACCGGCTGCGCGCCGACAAGAAGATCGACTTGAAGATTTACGACCGCGACCTGGCCGAGCTGACCGGCCATCCGGTGGACATGAAGCTCGTGTTGTTGGCCAAGCATCTCGAGGGGAAGATCGTCACGGGCGATTACAATCTCAACAAGATCGCCCGGCTGCACAACGTGCCCGTGATCAATCTGAACGACGTGGCCAACGCGCTCAAGCCGGTCTACCTGCCGGGCGAAGCGTTCAGCGTGCGGATCGTCAAGCCGGGCGAGGCGGCTGGCCAAGGGGTCGGCTACCTGGACGACGGCACGATGATCGTCGTCGAGGACGGGCGCGACCACATCGGCGAAACCGTGAAGATCTCGGTCACCAGCGTGTTGCAGACCAGCGCCGGCCGGATGATCTTCGGGCGTTACGAGGAGACGGTCAACAGCGCGGCCCGGGACAAGAACACGGCGTAGCCGCGGCCGGTCAGAGCGGGAGGCGAGCCCCCTCGCACCGCAACCGCCGCCGTGCCATGTCGCAGTAGCCCGGGACGCAGTCGATGCCGACGAAATCCCGGCCCAGCCGGCGGGCCACAACGGCGGTCGTGCCGCTGCCCAGGAACGGGTCGAGCACGACGCCGCGGGCCGGGCAGCCCGCCCGCACGCAGTTCTCCACGAGCTGTTCGGGATACACGGCGAAGTGCGCTTCGCGGAACTTGGACAACGGGATGGACCAGACCGTCCGCTTGTTGCGCCCCTTGGGGTGGAAGGCCTGATCCCAGCGGCCGGTGTGCAGGTTCGACGACCCGCGGTTCTTGCCGTTCTCCGGCGTCCCGTCGCGTTGAAAGAAATGCCGCCGCCCGCCCCGCATTCGACTCCGCTCGGTGAATGTGACATGCGGCTCGCGGACTGCGTCCGCGTCGTAGTAGTATTCCCTGGATTTGGTCAGGAAGAACACGTATTCGTGGTCCGTCGTTGGCCGCGTCTTGACCGGCGAGGGCATGGCATTGGGTTTGTGCCAGATGATGTCGCTGCGGAGGATCCAGCCGTCGTCGACCAGTGCCAGGGCCACGCGCCAGGGCATCCCCAGCTGCCGACCCTGGTCGTACTTGTCGCCCAGCACCAGCCACAGCGATCCTGCATTGCGAAGCACGCGGCGGCATTCGGCGAAGATCCCGACGAGCCGTTGAACATATTCGGTGGGCGTCGGCTCGTGCCCCAGTTGGATTGCGCTCGTGTAGTCTCGCTGCCGGTAGTAGGGCGGGCTGGTGACAACCATGTCCACCGCTTGGGCCGGCAACTGCCGCAGCCGTTCCAGCGCGTCCCCGCAGAGAACCGCGTTGCGCCAATCGTCCGCACGACGTTCCGACGCACTCATGCCGCTGCGCCCTCCCGCGTCTGGCACCGCTACATCTTGTCCACGACGCCGATACCCAGCAGGGCCAGCCCCTGTTGGATCGTGCGTCCCGTCAGGTCACACAACACCAGCCGGCTGCAACGCACCGCCTCCGGTTCGGCGCGCAACACGTCACATTGCTGATAGAACCGGGAAAACTTCGTGGCCAGAGAGAACAGGTACGCGGTCAGCACGTTGGGGCGATAATCCTCGAGGCTCTTGTCCAGCGCGTCGCCGAATTGGACGAGCTCGAGCGCCAGGTCCCGCTCCGCACCCTCGGTGAGCAGGATCGGGTGGTCGGCCGCGCGCAACGCCTCCAGCTGGATGTTCCCCCGCTGGAAAATGCTCTGCGTCCGGGCGTACGAGTACTGCATGTACGTGGCCGTGTTCCCTTCCAGGGCGACCATCTTGTCGTAGCTGAACACGTAGTCGCTCGTCCGGTTGTGGGCCAGGTCCGCGTACTTCAGCGCCGCGTGGCCGACGGTCCGTGCGATCGCCTGCCGCTGCGACTCGCTCAGCTCCGGGCCGCCCGGCTTGGCGTCGTCGTTCTCGGCGACCACCGCATACGCCCGGCGGATCGCTTCGTCCAGCAGCCCTTCCAGGCCGACCACATCCCCGGCCCGCGTCCGGTAGGGACGCCCATCCTCGCCCAGGACGGTGCCGAAACTGATGTGCTTCAACGCGACCTGGTCATAGCCCCACAGGCGCGCGGTCGCGAACAGCTTCCCGAAATGCTCGCTCTGCCGATGGTCCACCACGTAGAGGATCTCGTCCGGATGCCAGGTCTCCATGCGATATCGGATCGTCGCCAGATCGGTCGTGGCGTACAAGAAGGCCCCGTCCTGCTTGCGGATGATCATCGGCGTCTCGTACTCGGGCAGGAACACGCACTGGGCCCCATCACTGGTCCGCGCCAGACCGCACGCCGCCAGGTCCTGGACCACACGCTCCAGCATATTGTGATAGAAGCTCTCGCCTAACTCGTGATCAAAGCGAATGCCGAGCCGGTCGTAGATCGCGCGCATGTCATCCTTGCACAACGGCAGGAACTGACGCCATAGCCGCAGGTTCTCAGGATCGCCCGCGTGCAGCCGGGCGGTTTCCTCGAGCACCGCCCGATCGATGTCCGGATGACGGTCCGCCAGCGCCGCGAGTTCCGGCGTGCCCTCGACCAGGTCGATCTTCGCACGCAGCTCCTCACACCTGGCCGCCGCCTCGCCAACCTGCTGCTGGACGTCGCGCACCATCTTGCCCAGACGCTTGTCCTGCGGATGGCGCTGCTGGTCAGCCCGCTGCGCCGCAAGCTGTTCCTGCCGCGCGCGCAACTGCTGCTGCCGCTCCGGCAGCTCGCTGACCGCCGCGTGATAATCGATCAGCTGCTGGACCAGCTTGTACAAGCGCCCAAGCTCGCGGACCGGGTGTGCACGATAGCCCGCCTCGTCCAGGAAGTGCTTGTAGCCGTAAATGATCATCCCGAACTGCGTGCCCCAGTCGCCCAAGTGATTGTCGCTGATCACCCGGTGCCCCATGAACCGCAGCGTCCGGTCAATCGCGTCGCCGATGACCGTCGAACGAATATGCCCGACATGCATGGCCTTGGCCACGTTGGGCGATGAGTAGTCCACGACGATCGTGCGCGGGGTCGTCGTCAGGGAGATGCCGAGCCGCGGATCCTGAACCGCCTGCCGCAACTGGCCCGCCAGGAACTGGTCCCGCAACCGCAGGTTGATGAAGCCGGGACCCGCTACGTCCGGCGGCTCACACAGATCATCCACGCGCAACTCGGAGATGATCCGCTGCGCCACCTCGCGCGGCGGCTGGTTCAATCGCTTGCCTAACGGCATCGCCAGGTTCGCCTGATAGTCACCGAACCGCGGGTCCTGGGCCGGCCGGATCAGGTCCAGCAGTTCGTCGGCCGAATCGGCCAGGGGCCGCAGAACAGGACGGAACCGGTCTCGAAGTGTCGCGAGGATATTCATCGTCGTGTACGGGTGCCCGAACAAGTCGTCGCCTGGCTGTGCCGTTGACCGGCTGGAAGCCTGTCCCACGTCAGCGACCCAGTGTAGCAGCGCGGACGCGGGACGCGGAGGTGGCCGACGCGGCTCGCCGGGCGCGCAAGTGCTCAACGACAGGAACCCGCCCGGTCAGAAATCCACGCGCGGCGAGTCGGCCCAGAGTTCCTCGAGCCGATAGTAGTCCCGCGTCTCTGGGTCGAACAGATGGATGACCACGCTGCCATAATCCAGCACAATCCACCGGGACTCGGCATAACCCTCGATCCCCAACCGCCGGTCGCGCAACTCGCCCTCGAGCTTCAGATCAATCTCCTCACTCATGGCGTGCAGTTGCCGGCGACTCGTGCCCGTGGCGATCACGAAGTAATCGAAATGCGGCGTTTGCGATCGCGTGTCCAGGATGAACACGTCTTGGCCTCGATGATCGACCGCCGTGCGGGCGGCAGCCCGCGCCAACTCCAGGCTCCGCTGCGACGCGACGTCGTCAACGGCTGTGTCTTTCTTCGCTGCGGTCGAAATGGCCACCACACCTCCTTCAGGGATCGAAAGCACGTTCTCTACGCCTTCCATTCTAAACAGCCGACCCGGCCGTTGGAAACCCATTTCCCAGCCCACCGCGACCGCCGTCGGCAGCCGGTCGTCGCCGCCCCGATGACCATTGCCGAATCAAAACCCGGCGCTATCGTAACAGAGGCTCGTGTTGCGCCCGAGGTTCACCGCCGGGAGACAGGACATGGCAGACTGGGTTGACGTAGGCAAGACGGCGCCCGCATTCACGCTGGTGGCCGACGATGGTCGGAAAGTGCGGCTGTCCGCGTTCAGAGGGCGACCCGTGGTACTGTACTTCTACCCGAAAGACAACACCCCAGGCTGCACGGCGCAAGCGTGTGCCTTCCGCGATCGGAAACAGGAAATCGCCGACACCGGCGCTCAGATCCTGGGCGTCAGCCCCGACCCGGTCGCCAGCCATATCCGATTCCGCGACCGATATCAACTCAACTTCCCGCTCCTGGCGGACCCCGATCACGCGGTCGCCGAGAAATACGGGGCCTGGCGCGAGAAACACGCTTACGGGAAGAAGGCCATGGGCATTCAGCGTTCGACGTTCCTGATCGACGCCAATGGCAAAGTAGCCAGAGTCTGGCAGCGTGTCCGTGTCGATGGGCACGATCAAGAAGTGCTCGATGCTCTGCGCGCGCTCTAGCCACTGGCCACACGGGGCGCATGCCCTCCCATCGCAGCCGCCAGCCACAGGATGGGCCCGGATGGCAAAATACCGTCCAGCTGACGCCAGCTCGAGGTCTGACCACCTCTGGTAACCTGTTGCCAAGACCGCGTTGTGCCGCACGCAGGGAATCGTAACCAGTTGTAGAATAGCCAGTTATGCATCGCCCGGCGGGTCGCTGGAGGGGCCTCGCAACCGCCTGGGCCGAGCGCCGCAACAAAACCGTCGCACGTTCGCCGCGATTCGCCCCACTTACCCCCCCGCGGGTGCACAGCCGCCCGGGAGTACCCGCCGGTTCACCCGGTCAGTCAAGGTCACGACCGGCAAAACCGTTACGACTTGGCGCAAGTTCTCGGCTACCCTAGTTTTTCCACTATTCCCAGGCTCTCATTTTCTCGGAAAACTGCTTGGTTTTTCCAGCACAGGCGATTATGCTGAGCCTTAGATCCAAGTGTTGGCAGCTTGCTAGGCGTAAGGGGCGTGCGCTGCCCGTTCCTCTGCAACACGAGAAGAGGGGAGGAGTTGATCCATGGTTTCGAAATCCGCATTTCGCCCCGCGTTGATGGCGGTATGGGCCGTTTTGATCGCATGGACGGCTGCGCCTGGTTTCACTGCCGACAAGGTTGATGCCAAAGCGGCCGATGCCAAACTGAAGACCGTTGAGTTGTTCGCTGCAATGGAGGCGGGCGACGTCCATGTGAAGCTGATCCCGAGGGACTCGAGACAGTCGAACGTCTTGATCGAGAACAAGCTCGATGTGCCGCTGCGCGTTAAGCTGCCCGACGCGTTTGCGGGGGTTCCCGTGTTGGCGCAGATGGCCGGCGGTATCGGCATGGGCGGTTTGGGCGGCGGCATGGGCGGTTTGGGCGGCGGCATGGGAGGCATGGGAGGCTTCGGCGGCGGAATGGGAGGCGGCCAGGGCTTTGGCGGCGGCATGGGCGGCTTCGGCGGCGGAATGGGCGGCATGGGAGGCTTTGGCGGCGGAATGATGGGAGGCATGGGAGGCATGGGTGGTTTCTTTAACTTGAAACCTGGGCAGGTTGGGAAGCTTCGCCTGCCGACCGTGTGCCTTGAGCACGGCAAGCCGGAGCCCAATCCACGCATGGCCTATCAGCTGGTTCCCATCGAGAAGCTGACGACCAAGCCGGAGGTGATCGAGGTGTGCAAGATGTTGGGTACCGGCAAGCTGCCCCAATCCGCCGCGCAGGCGGCCGCGTGGCACTTCACGGACAACCTGACCTGGGACCAGTTGCGGATGAAGGTCGGCGTGGATCACCTGATAGGTCCGGACGAACCCTATTTCTCACTGGCGGACCTGCAGTTGGGCATGCGGATTGCCTCAGAGGCCATGCAGCGGGCACGGACTAATCCGGCGTACCAAGAGAAGTCGGATTCGCTCAGCGGCCAGTAGGCTGCAGCGGAACCATAGGGTGTGCACATCGGGCATCCCGCGCTGGGGTCAGGGCATCTTGCCGAGTGTCTGGGCGAGCCCGTCGTCCAGTGCAGCGAGCCAGACCTGTTTGTCGCGCGCGAGTTGCTCGTACAGTTGTTCCAGTTCACGTTCGCGCTGATCCAATACGCCGACCTGCGTCTCCAACTCCTGCTGGCGTTCCTGCGCCCACCGCTGCATGGTCTCGTGGCGGGCGGCCAGCGACGCCTGCTGCTGGGTGAGCGAGGTGGCCAGCGTCTGGAGTTCGAGTTGCTGCTGCTGTCGTGTGGATTCCAGGGCGGCCAATTCGGCGGCGACAAACCCACGGACGCGTTGGTGAATCGTTGCCAGGTCGCTCGGCGCGACGCAGGCGGACAAGCTGTGTCGGGCCCATTCGACGGCCAGTTGCACTTCCAGCAGCTCGCGGCGGGCGTGCTGCAGCTCCGTCTGTAGTCGACTCAGGGCCTGTTGGCGCTGATCGAGTTGTTCGCGGCGTTGCCGCAAGATCTGTTGCTGCATCTGGAGCGTCTGTCCGCGGAACCGCCAGTGGCGGGCAATGGCCAGCCGCTGCTGCAGGATCCGTTGTTGTTGGCGCTCTTTGTCCAATTCCCAGGCGTGGCGATCATCATCCAGGCGCGCCTGGCGCTCCTGGAGCATCGTGTGCAGCCGCTGGAGTTCCGCATGCCGAGTGCGGTGCTGCTCGAGTTGCTCGGTGAGCTGGCGGTGCTCCTCGAGCCGCTGTCGCAACTGCCCCTGGAGCGTCGCGGTGGCCGCGCACTGGGCTTGCAGGTCTTGCGCTTGCTGCTCCCAGGCCTGCTGCTGGGCCCGTTGCTCTTCCTGCCAATGGGCCTGGCGCTGCTGGAGGGCTTCCTCCTGTTGCTCGAGGAGGCGTTGACGGCGGCCAAGCTCCGCTTCCCGGTCGGCCAACTCCACCTGCTGTTCCTGCCACACGAGGCGCGCCGAACGCATCTGGTCGTCGTGCGCGGCACTGCGCGCGTTGAGCGTCGCTTCCCTGTGCATCAATTCCCGCTCGCGCGCGTGCAGGTGCTGTGCAAGCTCAGCGGCCTGCTGCTGCAATTGCGACGACCCATGTGCAGCGTCCCTGCCGGCGATCGCGAGCAGCACATCCAGTGGCGGCTCGGCCGGGCGGGGCTCGTTGCCGCCCAAGCGGGAATGCGCCGAATGGAACCGGGACACGGAACCGTCCTCGGGCGGGTCCGCGACCTGCTCCGCAGGCCGATCCGCGCTGGCCGGATGCTCCCACAAGCGATCGTCCGTCACCTGGTTCCTCTCCTTGAGCGGACAGCTCGGCGGATGCCGTGCGCTGCGAAAAGACGTGCCGGGTTGGGTCATCGATCCGCCTGTCGAGGGAGGCGCGACGGCAGATCCGGCCGGATTTCTCCAACATCTTTCATCGGCTGGTGGGAACTGGGATGTTGAACCGCGTCACGACCGGGTGATCCGCACACAGGGGGGGAAACCCTTGAACGTGGTGGTTTCCCATGCGAGAATCACGGCCGATGGCGTGCGTTGGCGGCGCCTCCTGGGCGCGCGAACGGGGCAGTTTGCCGAGGCCGCACTGGTTGAGAGAGGCACGAGCAAGGGCATACATGCGATGAGAATGGAACCAATAGGTGACAAGGTTGTCATCAAGCGATTGGAGCCGGATGAACGTACTGCGGGTGGGATCGTGCTGCCCGACTCGGCACGGGACAAGCCGCAACAGGGCCGAGTGCTTTCGGTCGGGGACGGGCGGCAGCTGCGCGACGGGAGCCGGGTTCCACATCAGGTGCGTGAAGGAGATCGGGTCGTCTTCAGTCGCTATGCCGGGGTCGAAGTGATCGTGGACGACGAGGAAGTGCTGATCATGAGTGAGGATGAGATTCTGGCTGTGCTGGACTGAGTTCGAGTAGGGCCTCGTCCAGGCTAAATTTTGGAGTTAGAGTTGTTGCCGATTCGGTGCTGGGAGCACCGAACGCTCGATATTTTAACTGGATGGACCACCTGCCCCCGGGCGGCGCGAACCTGCGCACCAGCGCGGCGCCTGGCTCGCAGTCGCGAAGCGACGGCACGAACAAAGCCCAGGGCAAAGCTGAGCGGCGCAGCCGCGAAGCGCCGCCCTGGGTCGCGTCCACACGCCAAATCAACAGCAGCCACTAGGTGGGTTCATCGTGACGACAGCTGTCTCACATTCCGGGGACAAAATCGGGGACTCGCAGCTGTTCCCGCGAGAAAGGCGTTTTTCGAGGCGCTGTAACCTGTTTGCGTGTATTGCCTTGAGTCAACGCGCGCGAGTGGCGGAATCGGCCGGCGCGCTGGACTTCCAAGGAGTCGAGTACCATGGCATATCGGCCTATCGTGGTGGCGGCGATGCTGATGTCGATTCTCCGCGCGGGGACGGCCTGCGCGGAGGAGTCCGACACGGTGGATCGCCGGACTTACACGGCGGTGGTCGCGAAGGCGATCGCTTTTTTGGAGGCGAAGGGTCAGGCGGTCGACGGCTCGTTCAGCGCGTCTTCCGGGCCCGGCGTGACGGCATTGGCCACGACCGCCTTGCTGCGGCAGGGACGGGACGTCGAGAGTCCGAGCGTGGCCAAGGGGCTTACGTATCTGGAGCGGTTCGTGCATCCGGACGGTGGCGTTTACCAGGAAGGGTCGGTGTACCAGAACTACGAGACGAGTTTGGCGATCCAGTGTTTCAAGGAGGCCAACCGCGACGGCCGCTACGATGCGGTCTTGAAAGGTGCCGATGCGTTCGTCCGTGAACTCCAATGGGACGCTGGGGAGGGTTTGGACAGTTCGTCGTTATCCTACGGCGGCGCCGGATATGGGAACCACAAGCGCCCCGACCTGTCGAACACGGGGTTCTTCATGGACGCCATGAAGGCGATGGGGCGTGGCCCGGACGACCCGGCGATCCAGCGTGCTCTGATCTTCATTTCGCGGTGCCAGAACCTCGAGTCGGAGTACAACATGACGCCGTTCAGCGCGAAGAACCCGGACGGCGGATTCTACTACACGCCGGCCGCTGGCGGCGCGAGTCCGGCCGGCACGACCGAGAACGGTGGGCTGCGCAGTTACGGCTCGATGACCTACGCCGGCCTGATGAGCATGATTTTTGCGGGTGTCGGCCCGGACGACGTGCGGGTCAAGGCGGCCGTCGGCTGGATCCGCCGGCATTACGACCTGGACACGAATCCGGGGATGGGCGGTGCCGGGCTGTACTATTACTACCACACGTTCGCCAAGGCGCTCAATGCAATGGGGCTCCAGGAGGTCGAGGACGAGCACGGGGTCAAGCATCCGTGGCGTGCCGAGCTGGTCGCCACACTGGCCCGGCGCCAGCAGCCGGACGGGTCCTGGATCAACGAGTTCGACCGGTGGCTGGAGGGGGACGCCAACCTGGTCACCGCGTACGCTTTGCTGACGCTGGCTTACTGCCGGCCGGCGGCCGACTAGGCTCAGCCGCCGACGGGGGGCGGCGTGGCGGACCGCGGCGCGCCCTTCCCGCTGTTTTTTGACCGCACTATACTTGCGGTCGGGCGTACCCGGGCGCGGGCGTCGGGTAGCGCGCGGTTCGAAGTCGCCGGCCGGTAGGGTTCAACGTTAAGGACGCGCATGGTCAGGTATATGGTGCGTTTCGGTGCGATGCGGGCCCTGGGGGTGTTCACCCCGCGCGGCAACGATCGGTACACGAGAGGCGCCCGGGTCATCGCCCGCACCAATCGCGGTCTGGAGGCAGGCGACGTGCTGTGCACGGCGGACGAGGAGCTGATGGGGGCGATGGGCGACGCGCCCCAGGGCCAGATCCTCCGCGAGATGACCCCTGACGACATCAACGAACTGGCCCATATCAAGGCCAACGAACGCCGGGAGTTCGAGGTCTGCCAGGAGCATGTGCGGAAGCTCGAGCTGTCGATGCAGCTGGTCGACATCGAACACTTGTTTGGCGGCGAACGCGTCGTGGTCTACTATCTGGCTGAACAGCGCGTGGATTTCCGAGAGCTGGTCAAACGCCTGGCGTCGGAATTCCAGACGCGGATCGAGATGCGGCAGATCGGCGTCCGTGACGAAGCCAAGCTGTTGGCCGACTATGGCGACTGTGGCCAACCGGTTTGCTGCGGCAGTTACCTGACCGAGATGCCGCCCGTCTCGATGAAGATGGCCAAGCTGCAGAAGGCGACGTTGGATCCAACCAAGATCTCCGGGCGCTGCGGCCGGCTCAAGTGCTGCCTGCGTTACGAATACGACACTTATGTCAGCCTGCAGAGACAACTGCCGCCGGTCGGTGCCGAGGTGGTGACGGCCACGGGGAAGGCACGCGTGTTGGGCCACGAGATCCTGGCTCAACAACTGTTGGTTCAAATGGAGGACAACCGCCGGACGCTGATCCACGCCTCCGACGTCCTGTCCGTCACCAAGAAAGGGGCCGGATGAGGCCTGTTTCGTCCGCGGCCGCCGTCCGGCGCGGACATCCGCGCAGGCCCGTGGCCCACACATCATCAAGAGACTCGCAATCATGCCTGGACAAGATCATCCGATCTTCGACCTGCTCAAGCGGGATCGGCGGTACAAGCTGGAGGCCTATAAGTTCGTCCGCGATGCCCTGTCGTATGCTCATGACGAACTGCAAATGGGACAGGCGGTATCGCCGGAAGGCGCGGATGAGCTGCAGACGGAAGCCCACCTTACCGGCCAGCAGTTGTGCGAGGCGATCCGCCTCTATGCGATCGAGCAGTTCGGACTGATGGCGCGCGTCGTGCTGACCAACTGGGGCATCTCGTGCACCAGCGACTTCGGCGAAATCGTCTACAATCTGATCGACATCGGCCAGATGAAGAAATCCGAGACGGATCGGCGCGAGGACTTCGACGACATCTACTCGTTCGACGAAGCGTTCGACCGCCATTTCAAGATCACACAGAACGAGTAGAACGGCCGTGAAATCGCCACCCGGTCCGGAGCCGCCGCGCCCGCTGCCACCCGCCCGTCCGCGACGCCCCCGCCGCGCGCTGCTGGTCGTCAGCACCGCGCTGCTTGCCGCCTGGGTCCTCTTCCTGATCCTCGTCGCCTGGCGGGTGATTTGAGCATCGGCCGACAGGTCATCGAAACACGCAATACAACAGCAGGAATGTGACGACGACCACGGCCGAGAGCACGCGGTAGTTGCCCAAGCCGCGCCCGTGTGCTTCACCCCGCAGCGGTTCGAGCCAACTGTCCCAGACCAGCGGCCGGGCGGTCTCCTTCAAGGGCTCGGGAAAACGCAGCGAGACCACGACGATCAGCGCCGCGCAGAAGACGCACAGATAGAACGACATGATCATGGAACTCAGCAGGATCCCCGTGTGAGCGACGTGCCATGCCACCACCCGATCCCAGCCCGTGCGGTCGTGGAACAGCTCCAGGAAGAACACGGTGATGCCGATCAGATTGCCGGCGACCAGCGCGGCATAGGCTGACCGGGCCGTGGCGCGTTTCCAGAAGACTCCGAACAGGAACACCGCGGTGATGGGCGGCGCGGCGTAACAGATCATATTGGTCAGCGCCTGGAAAACCGTGTCGCCCTTGCCGAACACGGGTGAACAGAAGATGGCCAGCACGGTCCCGGCCACCGTGGTGAGCTTGCCGACCAGCACCAGGCGGCGATCGGACGTCTGGGGCCAGTACCGCTGGACGATGTCGTACGCGAAGAGCGTGGCGGTGGAGTTCAGGGCGGCCGAGCAGGTCTGCATCGCGGCGGCGAGCATCGCGGCCGTCACCAGCCCCTTGAGCCCCCAGGGCAGCATGTGCGTGATCATGAACGTGTAGGTGTCCTTGGGGTTCTGAGGGGCCGCGCCGCCGAAAACCGGGTTGCCCTGCTGCACCAGCGCCACGCAGATCACGCCGGGCAGGACGAACAGGAACACCGGCAGGATCTTGAGAAAAGCACAGAACAGCGGACCCAAACGAGCCTGCTTCTCATCCCGCGCCGCCAAGACCCGCTGCACGATCGTCTGGTCGCAGCACCAGTACCAGATCCCGATGACCGGATAGCCCAACAGGATCCCGTACCAGGGCTGCTTGCTCGGGTCGCCCGTGTGGCGGAAGATCGACAGGAAATTCCCCGTGGGCCAGGCGCAGCAGACCTCGGGACTTGCCGCCTGGGCCAGCGGATGCGGGCAGGTCGACAGCGTGTGGGCCATCTCCCGCCAGCCGCCGACATGGTAGTAGCCGACCGCCGTGATGCAGACCGCCCCGACCAACAGCAGAACGGTCTGGATGCTCTCGGTCCACACGACGGCCAACAGGCCGCCCACCATCGTGTAGATGCCGGTCAGGACCGCCAACACGACGATGAAGAACATCAGCGGATCCAGGCCCAGGATCGTCGCGCCGACATCGATTTCCAGGACACCGCGGAGCACCAGGGCCGCCGTGTAAAGCGCCACGCCGATGTGCATGACCACCGCTGAAATGATGGAAACGATCGTCAGCCAGTCGCGGCAGTGCCGGTTGTAGCGGCGTTCCAGGAAGTCCGGAAGCGTCGCCACGCGCGAGCGCAAATACAAGGGCGCGAAGAACAGCGACAACAGGACGAGCACGAAGCCGGCCATCCATTCGAAATTCCCGAAGACAATGCCGTACTTGTACGCCGTCTCCGCGAAACTCACCAGGTGCACCGTCGAGATGTTGGCCGCGAACATCGCCAGCCCGATGACGGGCCAGCCCAACGTGTTGCCCGCCAGAAAGTAATGGCGACCTTCACCACCGTGCACACGACGCGTCCGGGCATAACAACCCAACGCCACGATGGCGGCCAGGTACCCCAACACGATCGATCGATCCGTCCACGAAAACAGTGCGGAGTTCAACGCCGTGCCCTCGCCGAAAGCGAATCTGCTTCACGATGGTCAGCCTGGGCAGACCCGTTGACTGACTGTGTTGACTCGAATGACGCAGACGCCTGTCGCAGCGCCGCGAGGTAGAATATGGTACTTTCCCTGCTCTGCCAACTACCGACCGATCCATGGCCGGCGGAAGGCGCCGAGATTCTCGAGCGGCCCCGTCGTGCGACCCGCGGTTCGTGCCTGGACGGCCGGCTGTCTCGAGCCCCTGACCGGTAACGTCCGCATCGATCGGCTGGACTCGACCCGGCCGGTTGGCCGGCGGCCGGCGTGGGGCCCAGGTCGATTGGAGGACTCCTCCTTGCCGGTTTCCGCCGATTCCACTAAGACATCAGGGGCGTCGGTTCTGTTGCAGGTCGTCGAGGAGCGTGCATGGCCTGGTCCATCCCCGTGCTTGCAGCCACAGGGCACGATATGTGGCATTCGCTGCTGGAGATCCTCTTGCTCCTGGGCCTGGCCATGGCGTTGGGTGCGGTCGCGGAGTGGTTGCGTCAGAGCGCTATCATCGGGTACCTGATCGCGGGGGCCATCATCGGCCCGCACGTGTTGGGGTGGGTTTCCGGGCAACAAGAGGTCATGCGTTTTGCCGAGCTGGGCGTGGCGCTGTTGTTGTTCACGATCGGGCTCGAGTTCTCCTTCCCGCGGCTCGTGAGTCTGGGCAGGGTGCCGCTCCTGGCGGGCGTGGTCCAGGTGCTGTTGACGCTGGCGATCGGGGCGGCGTTGAGCGCGGCGCTGGGTTTGGGGGCGTCCGAATCGGTCGTGATCGGCGCGATGGCGGCGATGTCCAGCACGGCGTTCGCGCTGCGGGTGTTGGCCGACCGTGCGGAGGTGGACAGTCCGTACGGTCGGATCTCGCTGGGCATGCTGCTCGTGCAGGACGCGGCGGTCGTGCCGCTGATGTTGGTCGTCACGCTGTTGGCCAACGGCGGCACGCTGACCACGATGCTCTGGCAGCTGGACCTGACGCTCATCTCGTCCTTGGCATTGATCATGGTGCTCTATGTTTTCTTCATACACATTGCACCGCGGTTGCTGCGGTTCGCGGCGTGGCGGCGGAACCGCGACCTGCCGATCCTGCTGTCGTTGGTGATGGCGTTGGGCGCGGCGTGGCTGGCTCAACGGCTGGGTCTCAGCCCGGCGTTGGGGGCCTTCATCGCGGGCGTGTTGTTGGGCGCCTCGCCGTTTGCGGTGCAGATCCGCGCCGACGTGGAGCCGGTGAAGACGATCCTGGTCACGCTGTTTTTCGCCACGGTGGGCATGTATGGCGATGCCGTCTGGTGTTTTCAGCACCTCGGCCTGGTCACGCTGGTCTCGGCTGCGATCGTAATCGGCAAGGTACTGATCACGTTTGTGGCGGTGCGGGCATGTCAAGGCCGCGTCCAGTTTGCGGCGGCGGCGGCCTTGTGTGTGGCCCAGGTCGGCGAGTTTTCGTTCGTGTTGGCGACGATCGCCCGCGGCGAGGGGGCCGGTCACAGCATCCTGTCCGAGGGCGTGTTCCGCGCGATGGTGGCGGCCACCATCGTCAGCCTGCTGATTTCGCCCTACTTGATTGCGGCCGCCCCGCGTGTGGATGCCGCCGTGGTGCGCCTGCTGGCACGCTTGCGCTCGCGGCGCCCGGGAGCGACCGCCGCGCCGGCTCAGACGCCGGCGCCGACCGGGCAGAACCGCCCGGCCGAGCATGACAGGATCTTCATCTTCGGCTTCGGGCCGGCCGGCCAGCGGGCTGCCGAGGACCTGCTCGTGCGGCACCAGAACCAGCTCGTCATTATCGACATCAATCCCAACAACGTGCAGGTCGCCGAGCGCTACGGCTTGAGCGCGCATATCGGCGACGCGACCCAGACCGAGATCTTGACGCATGCGAATATCTATCGCGCGAACCTGGTAATCATTACGGTACCGACGCCCGACGTGAGCCGGCGGCTCGTGCATCTGGTGCGGCATCACGCGCCCCACGCGATGGTCTTCGCCCGGTCGCGCTATCACATGCATCGTTGGCAGCTGACGCACGCCGGCGCCGATGTGGTAGTGGACGAAGAGGACCGGGTGGGCCACGAGCTGGCGGCTCAGGTCCTGGAATTCCTCAGCGAACCCGCGATGGACTGATGCGATGACCAGGACGCAGTGTGGACGGCTGTTCCGAGAGGAGAGTGAAGATGAGACTTGTCATGCATGGGGCGGTCCTGGCGACCGCGCTGGTTGGTGCGTGCGGCTGTTCGAACGCGGCGGACCGGCCGCTGGTGTCAGGACAGCCGGTGGCTTTGGCGGACGTCGAAACGGCGCCCTATTGGCCGGCGTTTCTGGGCCCGCGCGGCGACAACAGGTCCGACGAGACGGGTCTGCTGCGCTCGTGGCCTGCCGATGGGCCGGCGCGCCGGTGGACGGCGGAAGGGATCGGCCACGGCTACTCGTCGGTGAGCTTGGCGCGCGGCCTGATCTTCACGGCCGGCAACGTCAACGATCAGAGCGTGGTCACGGCACTGGACCTGGAGGGCACCATCCAGTGGCAGACCCCGGCCGGCGACGCCTGGACTGGCAGCCATTCCGGCACGCGCAGCACGCCGACAGTCGATGAGGACCGGATCTACTATCAGAACCCGCTCGGAGACCTGTTCTGCCTGGATGCGGCCAGCGGCCGGCCCATCTGGAATGTGAACGTCCTGGAGCGCTTCGGCGCTGAGAACATCACGTGGGCCCTGGCCGAATCGACCGTGGTCGATGGGAAACGCGTGATCAGCACTCCCGGTGGGCCTCAGACCGCGGTCGTCGCGCTGGACAAGATGACCGGGGAGACGGTCTGGCAGTCGCCGTCCGCTGAACAGGACAAAACGGGCTATGCCACTCCCGCGCTAGTGGAATACGAAGGGAAGCGCCTGATCTTCACGTTTACCGCTCGGGCGATCATCTGCGTGGACGCGGACAGCGGCCGACTCTATTGGCGAGTCCCCCACAAGACGGCTTATGACGTCCATGCGCTCACGCCCATCTTCCACGACGGGTGCCTGTTCGTCAGTAGCGGCTATGGGACTGGTTCTCGGATGCTAAAGGTGCAGGTGGCGGGCCAGGAGGTCAAGGCCGAAGACGTCTGGGCCAATCGCCAGCTGGACAACCATCACGGCGGCGTGCTGCTGTGGGATGGCTACCTCTACGGGTCCGCCTTCGGGCCCAAGTGGGCCTGCCTCGAATGGGCCAGCGGCCGGACGATGTACCTGGAGCCCGGTGTGGGCAAGGGGTCGCTCACTTATGCGGACGGGATGCTGTACACGCTGAGCGAGGACATGGTCATGGGGCTGGTCGCAGCCGGCCCGGACCGGTTCGAAGTGGTCAGCCGTTTCCACCTCCCCGACGGAGGTGAAGGACCCAGCTGGGCTTACCCGGTCGTCTGTGGCGGCCGACTCTACGTACGTCACGACAACTACCTCTACTGCTACGATGTGCGCGACACCCGGTGAAGCGTATGCACGGTGAAGAGCCGGACGAGGTCCGCACCCGTGCACATTTATCGACGTTCAAAATCAGCGATCGTGGCCGGCTCGCAGTGCCGTCGGTCCCAGGCGGCCTGATAGAGCGAGTAGAATCCCGAAGCGATGACTCCCGCACCGCCGACGACCAGGAGAGTTCGCGGAGAGACGGCCCATGCGGTGAGCGCCATCCCGGCGGCGGACGCGATGAACCGAACCAGTCCGTTGAGGAACACCATGATGCCCGCATAGCGGCTGGTGGCGCCGCCCACGGGAGCGAAGAACGTGACGCCGATTTGCCACCAGAGAATCCACCACCCCCCTTGTACGCTCCCCCGCACGATCCGGCCCAGGAACGGGACCAGCACGAGTGCCGGTGCATAAACCAGTGCGAGCGACGGCGTGGCCGCGAGCAGGATGGCATCCAGGCCCCACAGCACGCGGACGACGGCCCAGGCGATCCAGGGGTTCGTGCGGTCGAATAGCTTGCCCAGGTGGCCGGTCACGGCGAACGCGGCCAGCGCCGGCAGGGCATGCATCAACGCAACGCATCCGACATACCCGAACTTCAGGTCTTTGCTCAAGAAGACCCAGATCAGCGGGTAGTACAGCATCTGAAAGAAGCCGTCGAGAAAACACCCGATGAGGTATCGGCCGTATCGATAGTCGCGAGTCAGGATCGCGAGCGTTTCCCGGAGACTGTCCACAGCATCCGGTTGCTTCGCCTGCCGCAACAGGTCCCCCTTCTCGTCGACATGGATCTGCCGGAAGCACACGAAACTGGCCAGGTTCAACAGCCCGGCGAGAATCATCAGTAGCGGAGCCATGTGCTCCGCGCACCACCACAGCGCGCGATGGATACCTCTCCCCAGCTGCGCAGCATTCGTCGTGTCGAGCAGCTTGGCGGCCGCGTGAAGAATGACAGCCGACGCGATACTCGAGATCAGGAAGCACAGCGACGACCACTTGCGCACCTCACCCGTCGCATGCCCCCGATGCTCCGCGGGGTAGTTGGCCCGAACCACGGCGGCAATGGCCGGCCGGGTCGTGACTTCGAACAACGCCCCAATCCCTAACAGGGCGAGGAACCAGAACGCGCTGCCCGTGGCGACCGCCATCATCAGGCTGCAGATCCCCGCCAGCACGCCCGGGATGAAGACGTACGGCATCTTGGCGCGGTTCGCCATCCGGCTGCCAAGATACAACGTGACGATCATGCCGATGCCCGCGCACAGCTCGCGGAGCGGCATGTGCCAGTCGGCCGCATCGAACTTCTTGATGGCAATCACCGGGGCGTTGAGCAGGATGCCGCCGGCGGCTCCGTCCAGAATGGCATACGCCACATGCCAGTGAAACGTCCGCGCGGCGTTGCCCGTGAGATGAGGCCCGCGGAAAAAACGACCCCAGTCGGCCAAGGTCGACTCAGCCACGCATCCTCATCCTCCTGCATCCGCCACGCAAAGGACCACCCGCAATTGTAGTCGCGGATCGTCACCACAACAACCTGCCGCGCGGACTACATATGCCGCATGCCCCACGCCAGCGCAAACGCCAACAGGGCCGTGGCCGGGATCGTCAGCACCCAGGCCCAGGCGATCCGTCCGGCCACCGACCACTTCACGGCACTGAACCGTTTCGTCGCGCCGACTCCCATGATTGAGCAGGAGATGACATGCGTGGTCGATAAGGGGATGCCGAAATGGCTGGCCACCTGGATGACTGTGGCCGCCGTCGTCTCGGCGGCGAAGCCGTGGATCGGCTGCAGCTTGACCACGCGGTGCCCAAGCGTGCGGACGATGCGCCAACCGCCCATCGCCGTGCCGGACGCCATGGTCACGGCGCACAACACCTTGACCCAGATGGCCACCTTGAACTCAGGCGTCTGCAAGAACTCCAGCCAGCGGGGCAGATCCTGGAACACCCGGTCGTTCGTCGCGGTGAACAAGGTCAGCGCAAGGATCCCCATCGTCTTTTGCGCGTCGTTCGTCCCGTGGCTGAACCCCATCAGCGACGCGCTGACCAACTGCAGCCGGCCGAAGACCGACGCGACCCGGCCGGGCCGCCAGTTCTGCAGGGCCACCAACAACAGGCCCATGACCAGGAACCCGACGACGAGCCCGCAGACGGGCGAGACGATCATGGGCACAATCACCTTCGGCCACAGGCCTTGGACTTGACCGGTCGCGGAGACTTCGGACCACCGGATCACAGACCAGTCGCCCCCGGCCGTGGCCAACGCCGCCCCGCAGAGGCCGCCGATCAAAGCATGGCTGGAACTCGACGGCAGGCCCAACCACCACGTCAGAAGGTTCCAGGAGATCGCCGCCAGCAACGCGCACAGGATGGTATGCAAGTTCACCACATTGGTCGCCACGAGGCCGCTGCCGATCGTCGTGGCGACCGCCGTGCCCCACAACGCGCCGGCCAGGTCGCAGACCGCCGCCAGCATGACGGCTTTGCGCGGGCTGAGCACCCGCGTGGAAACGACGGTCGCGATCGAATTGGCCGTGTCGTGGAAACCGTTGACGAACTCGAAGATGAGTCCGCAGAGAACCACGCTGAGGACGATGACCATGGGTGCCGTCGCCGAAGCTCAGGAGTTTTTCAAGACAATCTGAAGGATCACGTTGCCGGCGTCGCGATAGCGGTCGATGACCTTCTCCAGCAACTCCAGCAAGTCCCGGGTGGCGATCATCTCCAACGCGCTGTGCTGGCCGTTATAGAGTTGGCCCAGAAGATCGAGCATCAACTTGTCCGCCTCGTTCTCGTATTGCTGCAGGCGGAAGTTCTGCTCCTGCACCCGATCCAGTTGATGGCGGCGCCGCAGGCCGTGGACCATCTCCGACAACGTGGTCGCGGCGTGGTCCAGGATCTCCAGTTGCCGACGAAAAATGTCGGCTTGGACGTGCGAGCCGAAAAGCTTGAATCGCTGGGCGAACTTCATGACGACCTTGGTGATCCTGGACAACGCGCCGGACAAGGCCTCGATATCCTCACGCTCCAAGGGAGTCATGAACGTGCCACACAACAACCGCGTGATCTGCTGATGGATCTCTTTCTCCTGCTTGCGGCTGGCGATGGTCTTGTCCATCGCTCGCTTGTCCTGGGGCGCGTTGATCAATTCGGTCAGCCAATGGATCGATTGCTGGGCCTCATCGGCGCCCGCCCCCAATAGATCGAAGAAACGATCCCCGTTGCGAAAGAGACGTTGCACCGAGAACATATGGGATGGTCGCCTGTCATCGGACGCGGGATAGGGACAGAATCGCATTCTGCCACAACGCCTGGATTGTGTCGGAACAGCGTCCGATAGGCAATGGGGTCAGGCGGTGCCGCACGCCACGGCTCGCCCGACCCCCCCACCCGATGCGCCCAGGACCGCCTCTCGTTCCCGCGGCAACACCTGCCGAGCCACCCCGAGATTTGCCCCAACTGCTACGGACAACCAGGAATACGCACTCGTTAACCATCCCGGTTGAACGTCCGTCGTCGACCGCCCCCCCATCTAGCGCTTCGCTACGACCTCGGGGCATCTCGTCCGTTGACCGGCCCGATTCCGGGTACTACAATCCCGAGCGTTGCGGACGAATCGAATACGCCACTCCAGGTGGCTTGCCATTGACGTCGGTGGCCATGACAACACGCAGGGGCACGAACCCGATCCAGAGTCTCGACCGCGGCCTGGCGATTCTGGAGATGGTCGGCCAGGCGCGTCGGCCGATTTCGGTCGCCGAGTTGACGCCGGCGCTGGGGATCGACCGCAGCAGCGTGTTCCGGCTGGCCAACACGTTGAGGATGCGCGGGTTTCTCATCCAGTTGCCGAGCAAGGAATACGTGCTGGGCCCCGCGGTCCGCCGGCTCGCCAACTCCTTCCGCTGGAGTCGCGGCCTGGAGCAGATAGCCCGGCCGCATGTGGCCGCGTTGGCGGCGGCGACCGGCGAGACGACGCACCTGGTGATCCGAGAGGGCCGCCAGGCGCTGTTTGTCGATCATGAGATGGCTGCGCAGCCGGTCGGGGTATCCGTCAGTTCAGGGCGCTGCGAGCCGCTCCACTGCACGGCGGTCGGCAAGGCGCTGATCGCCGATTTCGAGCGCGAGGAACTCGAGAAACTCCTGGGTGACGAGCCGTTGCCGGCGCCCACCCGGCGGGCGATCCGGAGCGTCGCCGAGCTGGCCAAGGAGTGCCGACGGACCCGCCGACGCGGGTATGCGATCGATGACGAGGAGTTCCACAAGGGCGTGCGCTGCGTGGCCTCCCCGATTCGCGACGGCAGCGGGCAGGTGATCGCCGCCATCGGCATCTCGGCCCCGGTCGACCGGCTCTCGGAACGGCGATGCGAGAAGTTGGGGCTGGAGGTGAAGCGCACCGCGCTGGAGATCAGCGGCAAGCTCGCCTACGAGCCGAGCCCTTGAGCAGGCGGCCCGCGTGGGCCGTCGCGTCCGCCCCGGCACGCGCCTCCGGCCCGACTTCGCCGAGTGATCCTGAGGCGCTGGTCAGTATTCGCGCTGCGTGACGATGCCCGGCAGGGGGACGGGGTACTTCCCGTCCGGCCCGGCCTGCAACGGCGCGGGCGAATCCATCGTCAGCTTGTCGACATCCGGCGCGAACTCGTGCGGGCAGTTGAGGATCTGGTCGTAGGTGATGGCTTGCCCGGTGTGGGCGGCCATGCGGCCCATCGCCGTGACGAGGCTGGCCTCGGTCCCCCGTTTCACCTCGTTGAACGGTTTGTCGTGGCGGATGGCGTCGATCAGGTCGTTCCATTCGTTCTGGTAGGGATTCTCTTCTCTCGGCGGGACCTGGGACTGCCAGAGCATGTGGGGCGGCCGCGGGGACTGGCCCCGGTAGGTGCTCGAGGGCATTCCATAGTCGCCCGACTTGGAAATGATCGCCATGCCCTTGGAGCCGTGTGCGTAGCTGCAGTAGATGGGCTCGCAGCCCACCATGGTGCGTCCATCCATCAGGAGCGTCGTGTCGTCAGGGAACGTGTACTCCACCGAGTACACGTCGAAGTTCTGGTCGATGTACGCCTCGCCTTCCGGGCTCTGGCGGTAGTGGCGGGCGCCCAGCGCCTGGGCTTTGACCGGCCAGGCGTCTTTCATCCAGCAGCAGTGATCGATGACGTGGATGTAGAAGTCGCTGAAGCAGCCGCCGCCGGCCCACAGGAAACCGTGGAAGCACTTGATCTGGTAGAGGAGTTCGCTGATGTCGGCCGGCCTGGCCGGCGTGTAGCTGTTGGTCAGCGGGCCGTGCATTCGATAGGCCCGCATGTGGATCAGGTCGCCGATTTCGCCGCCGTGAATGCGCTGGGCCAGCTCCTCCATCGCGCGGCTGTGGCGGCACATGAGCCCGACGCCCACCTTGAGGTTCTTGGCCGCCGCCTGATCGGCCAGTTGGAACATGCGGCGGGAGGTCGGGCCGTCGACCGCCACCGGCTTCTCCATGAACACATGGAGGCCCTTCTCGATGGCGTAGGTGAAGTGCACCCAGCGGAAGCCGGGCGGCGTGCCCAGGATCACCACATCGCCCGGTTTCAAGCAATCCATCGCGTGGCGATAGGCATCAAAGCCCACGAACCGGCGGTCGGTGGGCACCTCCATCCCGGCGCTGCACTCCCTGTCCAGGGCCTCGACGCTCGCCTGCACCCGCTCGGGGAACACGTCGGCCAGCGCGACCAGCTTGATCGGTCCGTCCTGGACCGAGAGCGCGTTGACGGCCGCGCCGGTGCCTCGGCCGCCGCAGCCGACCAGCGCGACCTGGATCGTGTGCTGTTCGGCCGCGTGGACGCGCGGCACGGCGACGCCGGCCAGCGCCAGGGCCGCGGCGGCCCGACTTGTGTTCTTCAGAAACCGCCGACGCGACGCCCTGTACGCTGTTCGGGTCATGACCCTGCTCCTGACGGATGCGTCCCGCCGCGAACCGCCGCAGCGCGCCGCGGGACATCCCGCGCGGCCCGGGTCGCGGTCGGCACTGGTGTTGTATAGTATGCACGGCTGATGCACCATGAGTATAACCCCGCGGCCCCCCCGCCGTCAACGGTCGGCTGTTGCACGATATGCATCATCGCGGGTTATTGTACATCACGCCGGTCCGTGGTAGGATGGGGCGCGTCGCGGCCGGCCGCCTCGGCCGGCGGACGATCGCACCTCGTGGTCGGGAGAGGAACCGCTCATGGAACAGGCCGAGTATCAGCAGTGGACGGAGCAGCGCGCGGCACGCGCGCAGGCCATCGCCGCCGCCGGCGGCTTCCACCAGGCGCGGGCTGCCGGCACGCTGCCGCGCCGCGCCGATCTGACCCTGTCCGAGGCGCTCGTGCTCGGGCTGCTGCGGCAGGGCGTGCGGCAGTATGTGGGGGTCTTCGGCCACGGCACGACCGAGGTCGGCGAAGTGCTCCGCGTCTACGAAGCGGCGGGAGTCGTCCGCACGCTGCCGGTGCGTCACGAGGGGGAGGCTTCGCACGCCGCAGCCGCCCTGCGGTGGGTCACCGGTGAGAAGGCCGCGGTGGTCACGTCGATCGGCCCGGGCGCGCTGCACGCGCTGGCCGCATCCCTCGCGCCGGCATCCGACGGGCTGGGCGTGTGGTACCTGTTCGGGGACGAGACCACGCATAACGAAGGCCCGAACATGCAGCAGGTCCCGAAGGCGGAGCAAGGGTTGTTTCTGCGCCTGTGCCAGACGATGGGGCGGGGCTACTGCCTGCATACGCCGCAGGCGGTCGCCGCGGCGCTGCGCTGGGGCGCCAACACGGTCGATCATCCGTATCGCGCCGGGCCGTTCTTCCTGTTGCTGCCGATGAACGAACAGTGCGCGCTGATCCGCGATTTCAACCTGGACGAGTTGCCCGAAGGCGCTCCGCCCGCCGTCGGCGCGGCGGCGGACGCTGGGTCATACAGCGCGGCCGTGCAGGCGTTGGCCGCCGCGACGCGCGTCACCGTGCGCGTCGGTGGCGGCGCCCGGCAGGCGGGCCGCGAGATCGCGGAGTTCCTCGACCTGGTCGACGGCGTGGCGGTGACCAGCCCGCTCGTCTCCGGCGTCATCCCCTACCATCATCCGCGCAACATGACGGTCGGCGGCTCGAAGGGCAGCCTGTGCGGCAACTACGCGATGGAAAACTGCGATCTGCTCGTCGCCCTCGGCACGCGCTCGGTCTGCCAATCCGACTCCAGCCGCACCGACTACCCGAACGCCCAGCGGGTGATCAGTATCAACGCAGACATCGACTCGCTGATGCACTACAACCAGACGATCGCCCTGGCGGGCGACGTGGCCGCCACGCTGGCCCGGCTCAACGAGGAGCTGAAGCGACAGCCGATCCGCCCGTCGGGTGCGGAGTCCGACTGGTACCGGGCGTGTCGCGAGAAGAAACGGGAGTGGGACGCCTACAAGCAGGAACGGTTCGCGCGGCCGCGATTGTACGACGAAGCGTGGCGTGAAGAGGTGCTCACGCAACCCGCGGCCATCAAAGCGGCCGTCGATTGGGCGCGACAGAACGATGCCGTGGCGTTCTTCGACGCCGGCGACGTGCAGGCCAACGGATTCCAGATCGTGGAGGACGACCGGCTGGGCCGGACCTTCACGGAAACCGGGGCCAGTTACATGGGGTTCGCGGTCTCAGCGCTCCTCGCAACCAGCCTGGCCCGCCATCCGTTCTACGCGCTGGCCTTGACCGGCGACGGATCGTTCACGATGAATCCGCAGATCCTGATCGATGGGGTCGAGCACGGCGCGCGGGGATGCATCCTCATCTTCGACAACCGCCGCATGGCCGCCATCTCGGGCCTGCAGTGGGCCCAGTACGGCGCCGATTACGCCACGCATGACAGCGTGGAAGTGGACTACACCGCGTGGGCTCGCTCGGTCCCGGGCGTGGCCGCCTTCCCGGGTGGGAGGTCGATCCACGAGCTGGTCAGCGCGCTGGATCAAGCGCGGGCCCATGATGGCCTCGCGCTGATTCACCTGCCGGTCTACTGCGGCCCCGACCCGCTGGGCGGGCTGGGGGCCTTCGGACGCTGGAACGTGGGCAACTGGTGTGACGAAGTGCAAGCGCGCCGCCACCAGATCGGTCTGTAATCCGCATTCGCCAGGACACCTGATCCGAGATGGACTCGCAGCCACCAGAACTCGCCGAACTGAGCCGCCTGTGCCGGCAGATCCGCGTGTCGATCCTCGAGACGGTCGCCCGGGCGGGCGCCGGGCATACGGGCGGATCGCTGTCCGAGGTGGAACTCCTCGTGACGCTCTACTTCCGCGTGATGCGCATCGATCCGGCCCGCCCACACTGGGCGGCGCGGGATCGGTTCATTCTCAGCAAGGGGCACGCCAGCCCGGGTTACTATTGCACGCTCGCGGCCCGCGGCTACTTCGACGCCGGGCGGCTCGCCGAATTCGATGCCGTCGATTCGATGCTGCAGGGCCATCCTTGCATGCGCAAGACGCCGGGCGTCGATATGTCGACCGGCTCGCTGGGACAGGGCCTCTCGGCCGCCGCAGGCATGATCCTCGGACGCGACCTGACGGGAGCGGACTTCCGGGTCTATGTCCTGTTGGGCGACGGCGAACTCCAGGAGGGGCAGGTTTGGGAAGCGGCCATGTTCGCGGGCCAACGGAAGCTGCAGGGCCTGATCGCGATCGTCGACTACAACCGCGTGCAGCTTTCCGGAACCGTGCCGGACACGCTCGACCTCGAGCCGCTGGCTGATAAGTGGCGCGCGTTTCAATGGGGTGTCCTCGAGTGCGACGGGCACGACCTGCCCAGCGTCGTCGAGACGATCGAGCGGGCCCGGGAGGCGAGCGCCGCGGGTCCGGTCGTCGTGATCGCCCACACGGTCAAGGGCAAAGGCGTCTCGTTCATGGAAGGGAAGTACCAATGGCATGGCCGGGCGCCCAACGCGGAGGAGCATCGCCGGGCGCTGGCCGAAATCGAGCCTGACGTTCCGTAGGGTGCTTGTCATGAAGCTGGGCGAGATGATCGAAATGCGAGCCGCCTTCGCGGACGCGCTGGTGGAACTCGGCAACGAGAATCCGGCCGTGATCGTCTTCGACGCGGACGTGGGCACCAGCACCTACACGGCACGGTTCCGGGACGCGTTTCCGGAACGGTTCATCCAGGCCGGCATCGCCGAGCAGAACATGGTCGGCATGGCCGCCGGCGCCAGCACGCTCGGCCTGATTCCCTGGGTTTCCACCTTCGCCGTGTTCCTCGCCAAACGGGCCGTGGACCAGGTCCGCGTGTCGGTCGCCTATGCCGAGTCGAACGTCAAGCTCAATGGGGCCTATGGAGGCATCCCCACCGGCAAGGCCGGCGCCACGCACCAATCGGTCGAGGACATCGCCGTCATGCGATGCATGCCCAACATGACGGTGATCTGCCCGGGCGATCCGCGCGAGACCCGGCAGGCGGTCCGCGCGGCCACCAGCCACGACGGCCCGGTGTACTTGCGGACCGTGCGCTGTCACGTGCCGGTGATCTTCGACCAGGCACATCGTTTTGCGATCGGGCGGTCGTACCGGCTGCACGAAGGCGCGCACCTGACGATCATCTCCACCGACATGATGACGTCCAAAGCGCTGGCGGCCACGTTGGAGTTGGAGAAGGAAGGCATCCAGGCCCGCCTCATCCACCTGCCGACCATCAAGCCGCTGGATGTGGATGCGATCGTCGCGGCCAGCCGCCAGACCGGGCGGATCATCACGGTCGAGAATCACAGCCGGCTGGGAGGACTCGGCGGGGCCGTCGCCGAGGCGCTCACCGAACATGCCCCCTGCCGGCTCTGCCGACTGGGGTTTCCAGACGTGTTCGGCGAGTCGGGCGACGACGAGGCAGTGTTCAGCAGACTGGGTGTGAACGTGGAGTCCATCATCGCCGCCGCCCGGGCGATGGCGGACCTCCCCTAGGCGCCAGGAGTACGCGATGGAATCGGTGTCGGTCAGGAACTTCGTGGGGGGACAGTGGCACGAGCCTGCGCACGCAGGGCAGGTCTGCGTCGAGAACCCAAGCACGGGCGAGGTGATCGCCCACACGCCTCTGTCCACGGCGGCCGAGGCCGATCGCGCCGTCGAGGCGGCGGTCGCGGCGTTCCCCCCATGGAGCGCCATGCCGGCCACGCGCCGCGCCCAGCCGCTGTTCGCGCTGGCCGCGCTGCTGCGTCAGAACGAAGAGCGGCTGTCGCGCACGATCACCTGGGAGATGGGCAAGTCGCTGCCGGATGCGCGGGCCGAGGTCAAGCGGGCCATCGAGAACTGCGAGGTCGCCTGCGGCATGCCCATGCTCCAGCAGGGCGACAAGCTGGTCGGAGCCTCGTTCGGAATCGACGGCGAAGTGCTCCGCCTCCCCCTGGGAGTCTTCGCACTCGCCGGCCCATTCAACTTCCCCTGCATGGTCCCGTTCTGGTTCTTCCCCTATGCCATCGCCGCCGGCAATACGTTCGTCGTCAAGCCGTCCGAGCGGGTCCCGCTGACCATGCAGGTGGTTACCGAACTGATCGCCCAGACCGACCTGCCGCCCGGTGTGTTCAACCTCGTCAACGGCGACCGGGTGGTGGTCGAAGCTCTGCTGGACCATCCGCGGGTCCAGGGCTTCTCGCTGGTCGGCGCCTCGGCCACCTGCCGCGCGGTCTCCGAGAAGTGCGCCCGCGTCAACAAACGGTGCCAGGCGCTAGGCTCGGCCAAGAACCACCTGGTGGTGATGCCCGATGCACGCGTCGACGAAGTGATCCGCAACATGACCACGTCCTGCTACGGCTGCGCCGGCCAGCGCTGCATGGCATCCTCCGCGATTGTCGCGGTGGGGGAGGCCATGTACCGGACGATCTGCGAGGAGTTCGTCCAGTCGTCGCGTCAGGTAATCGTCGGCGACCCGCTCGATCCGCGCTTCGCCGACGAGCCGGCGTTGATGGGGCCCGTGATCTCGGCCAAAGCAAAGCAGTTCATCTGCGGCATGATCGAGGCCGGCGTCAAGGAAGGTGCCCGGCTGGCCCTGGACGGCCGCCGGCTGGTGGTTCCAGGCCGCGAGCAGGGCCATTTCCTCGGCCCCACCATCTTCGTCGACGTGCGGCCGGGCATGGAGATCCACAAGACCGAGATCTTCGGCCCGGTGGTCACCATCCTGAAGGCCGAGCATTTCGACGACGCCGTCCGGATCATCAACGAGCATCAATATGCCAACGGCGCGTCGATCTATACGCAGGACGGGTATTGGGCCCGGCGATTCAAGCTGGAGGTCGAGTGCGGCATGATCGGCGTCAACGTGGGCATCCCGGCCCCGGTCGCCCAACTCCCGTTTGGCGGCATGAAGGCCTCCTCCTTCTCGCAGATCAAGGCTCAGGGCCGGGCCGTGCTCGATTTCTTCACTACACAGAAAGTCGTCACCGAACGTTATTGGGGTTACTGACGGCCGCCACGCCGGACGTGAGCAGGAGCAGAACGATGAAACTCGCGATTGCCGCCGAAGTCTGTTCGTTTGAATTGATGAAGGTCGTTCGACAACATCTGCTCGACGCAGGGCATGACCTGCTCGATCTGGGCATGACCTGCTCGGAGCAGCCGCACAAGTTCTACGAGACGGCCGCCCGCGTGGCCCGGGCGATCCAGAACGGCGAGGCCGAGCGCGGGATCCTCATGTGCGGGACCGGCATGGGCGTGTGTCTCGTGGCCAACAAGTTCCGCGGCATCTACGCCGCGATCGCGGAGTCAGCCACCACCGCCCGACTCCACTGGGTCATCAATCGTGCCAACATCCTGTGCATGGGCGCCTGGATCGTCGGCCCCTACGTGGCACGCGACATGGTCGACGCCTGGCTGAACGCCACGATCGGCGAAGGCTTCAACGAGGAGCGCCGGCGGGTCCAGGCGGAAGGCTATGCACGGATCCAGGAAATCGAGGCGGAACACTTCAAGTAACTCCCTTCACCGGGCGGGAGTTTTCTTGAGATTTGCTCTGTGCCGGGCCTTCCCAGGCCCCGTATAATTCCCCCGCCGAGGCGACTCGTCCCCCGGGGCGTTTCTTGGGGTCAGTGCGCCTCCGGAGAGCGAGCCGAATCCGATGCTGCGCAACTTCCTGACAGCCCTGCGGGGCCTGGTGCTCGGCCGACAGAGGGCCGGCGAAGCCCCCAAGCGGCCCCCCGCGCCGGCACAGGGCACTGTCCAGGTGTCGCTCGGCGGTGCCCAGGCGGCGCCGGCTGCAACGGTGGGAAGACACGAGATGAACACTGCTTATGAGAGACTGATTCAACACCTGGACGAGCGTGAAGTCCGATACACGGCCGACAGCGACACGCGCTCGATCTATGCCGAGTTCCGGGGCGAAGTCGGCACCTACCGGATCATCGCCGTCGTCGATGCGGACGCGGAACTATTCCAGGTCTTCGGCTGCGCGCCCGTGCGCGTCCCGGACGGTGCTCGACCAGCGATCGCCGAAACGCTCACGCGCGCCAACTACGGACTGAAGGTCGGCGCGTTCGAGTTGGACTGGAACGACGGCGAACTGCGCTTCCACGCCTCCCAGATCCTGAGCGATGGGAACCTGAACGACGAGGTCATCGGTCGCCTGATGGGTACGACCTTCGCGATGCTCGACATGTACCTCCCGGCCGTCATGTCCGTGATCTACGGTAACGAGCTGCCGTTGGATGCCATCCGGTGCGCGGAGGCCAGGCGCGGCCGCAGCCAGGCGGATGAGTGACCGGATTGGCCCACGGCGCGTGTTATCGGAGTATCGTCATGACGAGAATGTGCTGCTGCTGGGTGCTGCCGCTGGGGTTGATCCTGAACTCCGTCGCGGGAGCGGTCGAGACTGTCCGCGTGGATGCGTCGTCCGGCGCGCCGCGGCTCGTGGTGGACGGCAAGCCGGTACGGGCACGGATGTTCTTCGGCCTGCCGGGAACCAAGCCGTTGTCGGCCGGCACGGAGGGGGCGGAGTTCAGTTTCGAGTTCGTGCCGGCAGAAGATGAGCCGCGTTCGGCGACGATGCACTTCCGTTTCGGGCAGATGGCCGGCAGCATCGATCTGGACAACATCCGTGTCCAGGACCTGACGACCGGTACCGATGTGCTGGCGCCATGCGACTTCGAATCAGGCGCCGCCACGTTGAACGACCACTGGAGCGTGTTTCCGCCGGGCGACCGAAACCGGGTAGGCCGAGTCGAAGTCCAGCCGGGGTGTGGCCAGGACGGTTCTGCCGGACTGCACATCACATTGACCGATCCGCCGGATGGGTCCTGGCCGGATTTCCATATTCACCATCACGCGAATCTCGCGCTCAGGAAGGATCACCGGTACCGCGCCAGCGTCTGGGTCCGCGCGCGACCGGCCCGCAGCCTGACCGTCGCCTTCTATCGGCCGGGCAATCCCTATGTACTGCTGGGCGCGCCGTCCAACGGGTATGCCTCGCAGATCCAGCTGGCCGGCCGGTCTGGCGCGTTGTTCGTGTCGTTTCCCCTCCACCTGCCCTGGCCGCGGCCGGGCGAGGCGGTCGACTGGTCGGTGCCTGACGCCCAGTGCCGGGCGGTGTTGGACGCCAATCCCGACGCGCTGCTGCTGCCGCGGATCAGCTGCAACGCGCCGCGGTGGTGGCGCGAGGCTCACACAGAGGACGACATGGTCTGGGACAGCGGTCCGCAGCATGGCTATGCCGTGGTCGCGTCCCCGGCGTATCGCCGTGACGCGGCTCAGCGCCTCACGGCCTTGATCGAGCATCTGGAAGCGGAGTTCGGTCCGCACATGGCCGGCTACCACCCGTGCGGCCAGAACACGGCTGAGTGGTTCTACCAGGAAACGTGGGGGTCGGCCCTCAACGGCTATGCGGAAGGGGACCTGCGCGCCTGGCGTGCGTGGCTCACGCGCCAATACGGCGACGATGCTGGGCTGCGTCAGGCATGGCGCGATCCACTGGCAGCACTCAGCACCGTCGCCGTCCCATCACCCGCGGCGCGGCGGGCGGCCCCGGCGGGCGTGTTGCGCGACCCGGTCGCCGAACGCCCGGTGATCGACTTCACGCAGTTCCAGCAGCAGGCGATGGCCGATTGTGTCTGCCACCTGGCTCGCGCCGTGCGCGAAGCCACGCAGGGGCGCAAGCTGGTTGTGTTCTTCTACGGCTACGGGTTCGAATTCGGCGCGGTGAGCAATGGGCCGGGCACGAGCGGCCACTACGCGTTGCGTCGCGTGCTGGATTGCCCGGACATCGACCTGCTCTGCTCCCCGATCTCCTATTTCGATCGCGGACTGGGCCAGAGCGCGCCGGCGATGACGGCGGCCGAGAGCGTGGCGCTGGCCGGCAAGATGTGGCTGTACGAAGACGACACGCGCACCTACCTGAGCGCCGAGGATGCGGGTTACGACCGGGTCGCGACACCGACAGCGACGCGCGGCGTCCTGCAGCGCAACACTGGCCAGTGCGCGGTGCGCAATTTCGCCACCTGGTGGATGGACCTGGGCGCTGCCGGCTGGTTCGACGATCCGCGCTTGTGGGCCGAGATGGCGCGGCTCAATGCGCTCGACGAGCCGCTGCTGGCCAGGCCGCGCCCGTTCCGGCCCGACGTGGCGGCGGTGATCGACGAACAGGGCATGATGCGCGTGGCCGCCGGCGGCACCGCTGTGACGCTGCCCGGCGTCTATCAAGTGCGCCGACCGCTGGGCCGCATGGGCACGCCGTACGGCCAGTACCTGCAGGATGACGTGCTCGCCGGCAAGGTGCAGGCCCGGATGTACGTGCTGCTGACCGCCTGGTATCTCACGCCGGAACAACGCCGGGGACTACTCGCGGCCACGCGCGGCAGCGTGCGCGTGTGGTGCTACGCGCCCGGGTACCAGGAACCTGATGGGACGTCGCTCGACGCCATGCGCGAATTGACCGGCTTCCAGTTGAGCGAGGTCTCGCCCGCTCAGGCCATGGCGACGCCCACGGAGGCGGGCCGAGAGCTGGGCTTCCACGAGCCATGTGGCGTCGACGCGCCGATCCATCCGCTGTTTGCCGCCGTGGATGCGAATCCCGACGAGACGTTGGCCACATACCCGGACGGTTCGCCCGCGGTGGCCATGCGCCGCACGCCGGACGGGCTGTCCTTGTTCGTCGGTGCGCCGGGGCTCACGTCGGACCTGCTGCGGCTTGCCGCGCGCGCGGGCGGTGTGCACCTGTTCACACAACAGGACTGCAACGTGTACGCCAACGGTCCGTACGTCGTGCTCCATGCCGCACAGGACGGACCGTTGGAAGTGGATACCGGCCTGTCCGGCTCGGTGCGCGACCTGCTGGATGACAAGATCATCGGGGCCGGCCCCGTGATCACGCTGCCTCTCCGGAAAGGCGAAACGCGCATCCTGTGCGTCACGCCGTAGAGTCTCTGCCGCGTTGGACGCTGACCCGCACCGGCACCCCGCCTGGTTCTCATCGACTTGTGTTTCGGATTATGATGGGATCTGCTCGCCCGCCGACCCGCACTGGATGCCAGGGGTGGCCGGGTTGGGCGTCCCATCCGCAACGCGAGGTGCGCCATGATGCGATTCGCAGGCTTCCTATTGTTCCTGTGCTGGCTCACTGCCGCGTCCGGCGGATCGGCGGCTGAGTTCTACGTTTCCCCGACGGGCAACGACGCCCACTCCGGCAGCAAGTCGCAGCCGTTTGCCACCTTGGAGCGGGCGCAGGACGCGGTGCGCGCGCTGAGGGGTTCGGGCCGGCCGGTCCCGGATGGCATCACGGTCTTCCTGCGCGGCGGCGACTACGTGCGGTCGTCCGCGCTGGAACTGAGCGCGGAGGACTCAGGAACGGCCGATTCGCCGACCATCTGGCGGGCGTTCCCGCACGAGACGGTCCGATGGCTCGGCGGGCGTCAGCTCCCGGATTTCCAGCCGGTCCGGGACGCGGCGGTTCTGGCGCGGTGGGATGAACAGGCCCGCAGCCACGTGCGCGAAGTGGACCTGCGAGCGATGGGCATCGACACGTTCGGGGACTTAAGCTCGCGCGGGTTCGGGCGGCCGACGACGCCGGCGCACTGCGAACTGTTCTGGGGCGGCGAGCCCATGGTGCTCGCCCGCTGGCCGAACGAAGGGGGCTGGGAGCAGATCGCCGGGTTCCCGGAAGCTCACGCCCAGGACGACAGCCACGGGGGCAAGATCGGCCGGTTGGCGGACGGGTTCTTCTACGCTGGCGACCGTCCACGGCGCTGGCACGACGCGAGCACGCTCTGGGTGCACGGCTACTGGGCCTGGGACTGGGCCAACTCGTACGAGCGCGTGGCCGCGCTGGATCTCGAGCAGCGGCTCATCCAGACTGCGCCGCCCTACGGGCAGTACGGTTTCCGGGTCGGCCAGCGGTTCTACTTTCTCAACGTGCTCGAGGAACTCGATCAGCCGGGCGAGTGGTTCCTGGACCGCGCGGCGGGCAAGCTTTACTTCTGGCCGCCCGCCGACCCGTCCGGCACCGCCAGCGCGCTGTTGTCGCTTCTGGATCAGCCGTTGCTGCGGCTGGTCGAGGTGTCCCACGCGACGTTTCGAGACTTGACTTTCGAGGCGACGCGCGGCAGCGCCGTGGAAATCCGAGGCGGCGCGCATGTTCTGCTGGCTGGCTGCACGATCCGCAATATCGGCGACTGGGGCGTCCGCATCGAGGGCGGCACGGGGCACGGCGTGTTGAGTTGCGACATCACCAACACGGGCGATGGGGGAGTCGCGCTGGACGGCGGTGATCGGAAGACGCTGACGCCTGGTTGTCACTTCGTCGAGAACTGCCATTTCCGCCGGCAGGGACGCTGGTCGAAGTGCTATGTGCCCGCCGTGCTGATCAGCGGCGTCGGGCACCGGGTGTCACACAACCTGATCCACGATCACCCGCACTGCGCGATCCTGTTCGGCGGCAACGAGCACCTGATGGAGTTCAATGAGATCCACCATATCGCGCTCGAGACGGGCGACGTGGGGGCGATCTACACAGGTCGCGACTGGACGTACCGAGGCAATCGGATCCGGCACAATTTCATCCACCACACGGGCGGCGTCGGCATGGGCTCGATGGGCGTCTACATGGATGACTGCGTGAGCGGCACGGAGGTGTTCGGCAACGTCTTCTACAAGGTGCACTGGGCCATGTTCATCGGCGGCGGGCGCGATCACCGGGTCGAGAACAACGTGTTCGTCGATTGCGAGCCGGCCGTGCGGATGGACGGCCGTGGACTCGACAGGTCACCCGTGTGGTTCAACATGGTCTACCAGTACATGAAGAGACAGCTCGCCAGCGTGCCGCAGGACCTCTACCGCGCGCGATACCCGGCCATCGCCAACCTGGACCGCTACTACGCGACGACCGACGGGATACCGCCCGGTGACAATATCGTAGCCCGCAACATCTGCGTCGGGAACTGGCTCGACATCACCTGGCACGCCAAGGAGGAATGGGTCCAGCTCGAGGACAACTTCGTCGGCCCCGATCCCGGGTTCGTTGCGCCGGACAAGATGGATTTCCGACTCCGCAGCGATGCGGCTCCCCTGCAACACGGATTTCAGAATATCCCCATGGACGAAATCGGACTGCGCGTCGACCAGTTCCGCCAGGCAGTGCCGCCACGCTAGGGCCTGCGGGGCCTGGACCTACCAGATCAAAATGCACGACGGGCCCGGCATGGACACCGGCCGGCCAACGGGCGCCAGGGTGCCGGCCTGCGGATCGATCTTGAATACGACGACGTTGTCGCCCGGCATGTTCGCGCACAGCAACAGCTCGCCGCCCGGCGTAATGGCCAGGTTCTGAGGCCCCTGACCCAGGCTGGGTTCGAACTCGATGAGCGTCAACCGGCCGTCCTCGCCGATACGGTATGCGGCAATGCTGTCGTGACCTCGATTCGTACCGTACAGGAATCGGCCGTCGGGCGTGATCTTTACGTCCGCACAGAGACTGGTGCCGTCGAAGTCCGCCGGCAGCGTGGAGATGGTCTCCCGCTCGATCAGGAACCCTGGCTCCGGATCGTAATCAAACCGGGTCACCGAATTGGCCAGTTCATTGATCACGTACAGGCGCCGGCCGTCGGGATGGAACGCCAGGTGACGGGGCCCGGCGCCGGGTGGCGTCCTGACAAACGCCTGTCGGCTCGGCGACAACGTCGCGGTCGCCGCGTCCAGTTGATAGGCCATCACGCGGTCAAGACCCAAGTCGGCCGCGAAGACAAACCGGTTGTCCGGACTGATCACTGCGCAGTGCGCATAGGGACCGTTTTGCCGCTGCGGGTCGATACTCGAACCTTCGTGCTGCACAAACGACACGATCTCGCCGAGTGATCCATCCGATTTCACGGGCAGCGACGCCACCGAACCGGTCATGTAGTTCGCCACGGCCAGCGTCTTGCCCGTTGCATCGACTGCCAGATAGCACGAGGCCGACCCGCCCGTCGACTGGCGATTGAGCAGCTTCAGTTCGCCCGTGCGCCCCACGACCTCGTAGGCGGCTACCTGCTCGGGCGATTTCCCGCCGAACTGACCCGGCGCGTGAATCGAATACAGGAATTTGCGATCCGCCGATAGAGCCAGGAAGAACGGATACTCGACACCGGTGGTCCGCTGGGTGCGGGTCAGCTGACCGCTCGCCACATCCAGTTGGTAGGCGTGGATCGCTCCCTCGTCTCCCGCGGCAAATGCGGAAATGAAGACCAACAACTCTTGGGCATCAGCCGTAGGCAGCACGGCCCCCAGCAGCACGCTGGCGATCAGTGGGACCAGGCATCGCAGACGGTTGTTCAGCATGAGTCACTCCTGTCTCAAAGGACGCACCACAGATCGGCTCGGACGGTCGTGCGCGATTATACCGGGATATCCACGGCAAAATCCACTCGGCCGCCCCGGTCGCCTGATTGTCAACGTCGACGCATGAGGTACTCTGGGTTGTACGTAACCGCTGGCCGTCATGCGTCACGGGCTGGAGTCCGTGTCGTGCGTGCCGTGGCATTGGTCCGCCTGGAACGTAACGTGTCGAATGCGAACAACGACCGTTTTCTGCGGTACTTCGACATCGACTCTCCGGTGGCGTATGCGCTGGCCATGCGGTGCTGGCAGTTCCCCGCCGGGCTGGTGACGACGATCCTGATCGCGCTGTGCTTCACGGCGGAAGTGCAGGGCTACTTCTACACGATTTCGACGCTGCTGGCGTTACAGACGATTGTGGACCTGGGGCTGCCGGTCGTGGTGTTGCATGTGGCCAGCCACGAGTGGTCCTCCCTGGAGCTGGACACGGCCGGTCGCGTGTCGGGTGACGATGTCGCGCAACAGCGTCTGGCGGGACTCGTGGCGTTCTCAACGCGGTGGTTCATGTGGGCTGCGTTGATCTTCGCGCTGGTCGTGGGCGCAGCTGGAGGCTGGCTGTTTGATCGGGAACCGCACGATGTGAACTGGCTGCTTCCCGTCTGCTGCGTGATCCTGCTGGCCGCCAGTTCGGTCGCCCTGTCGCCGCGCATCGCCATACTCGAGGGCTGTCAACAGGTGCTGGCCGTCAATCGGACGCGGTTCTGGCAAGCGGTCACCGGCAGCCTGGCCGTGTGGGGCGCGATGCTCTCAGGCGCCGGGCTGTGGACGATCGTCTTGGCGTCGGCGGTGCAGCTGGTATGGGAAATCGGCCTGGTGTGGGGATCGTATGGCACGTTCTTCCGTTCGCTGTCGTCTGTCCCGCCCATCCTCGCCTGGCACCGGGAGGTCTGGCCGCTGCAGTGGCGGATGGGCGTACAGGCGATCGTGCGGTACTTTGCCTTCTACCTGTTCACACCGGTCATGTTCGCGTTCCACGGGGCCCAGGTCGCCGGCCAGATGGGTATGACCTGGAGCGTGTTGACGAACATCCAGCTGGCGGCTTTCACGTGGGTCCGCACGCGCGCCCCCCGCTATGGGGCACTCATTGCGCGGCGCAACTACGCGGCGCTGGATCGCGAGTTTTTTCGCGGCTTGTCTGTGTCGTCGGCTGCTGTGGTGGTGGCGTTGAGCGCGTTCGTGCTGGCCGTCATCGGGCTCGACCACTGCGGGGTGCCGGCTCTGCAGTCGCTCTCCCGGCGTTTCCTCGACCCGCACACGCTCGCGATCTTCGGAGTCGGGCTGGTTCCCATCCACATCACGCAATGCCTGTCCGTTTACCTGCGGTCGCACAAACAGGACCCGCTGCTGGGGATCATGGTCGTGTCCAACGCCTTGGTGGGCCTGGTCGTGTTCTTCTTGGGCAGCCGGGCCGGGCCGCTGGCCGCCGGCTGGGGCTTCACCGCAGTGGCCACCCTGGTGACACTGCCGGGAGTGGTCTGGATCTGGTGGAGGTCTCGGCAACAATGGCACGCAGAGCAAGACTCGTGATCGATCATCGGGAGGACAAGGGTTGCGGATTGGAATCTGCCTGAGCCTGTACTGGCCTGTGGAAAGCGGTGCGGAGCGGCAAGCGCGGCGTCAAGCCCGTGAATTGGCGCGCCGGGGGCATCAGGTCATCGTCTACACGCGGCGCATCGGCGGCAGCCCGGTTCGCGAGCGGGACGGCGCCGTGGAGATCCGTCGGGCGATCCGCACGTGGAACCTGGGCCCGCTGTTCGGTGCCACGTTCCTGGCCAGTCTCGCCTGGCGGCTGTGGCGCGACCGCAACGAGCTGGATCTCGTGCACTGTCACCAGGCGTCCTGGGAAGCCGTGGCCGCCGGCTGGATCCACCAGCGGACCGGGCTGCCGACACTCGTGCAGCCGGCCGCCAGCGGACCCTACGGTGAATTCCAGTTGATGAGCCGGACTCGGGGACAGCGCTTCGTGCGGTCTTCCATACTCGCCAATTCCCACTTCGTGGCGGTCTCCGAACATATTGAAGAAGAACTGCGCGCGTGGGGCGTCCCCAGCGAGCGGCTCAGCCGCTTCGCGAGCGGGGTCGATGTCGACGAGTTCGCGCCCGGCCCATCCTCCCTCGAGTCGCAGTTGCCCGCACGGCCTCGGGTGATCTTCCTCGGTCGTCTGCATCCCCAGAAGAACCTCGCCACGCTCCTCCGGGCGTGGCAGTTGGTCCACCGGCACCACCCAGACGCCAACCTCCTGCTGGCTGGTGACGGGCCGCAGCGGCAGGAACTCGAGCAACTGGTCGACTCGCTCCAACTGCGGCCGTGCGTGCATTTCCTCGGGGCACAGCGTGTGCCGCTGCCGTACCTGCAAGCCTCCGATCTGTTCGTCCTGCCGAGTGTTTCCGAAGGGATGAGCAATAGCCTGCTGGAAGCCATGGCGTGCGGGTTGCCGTGCGTCGTGTCGGCCGCCGGAGGCAACGTCGACCTGGTTCGCGATGGCCAGGCTGGGCTCGTGGCCGACGCCACGCTTCCGACGGATTTGGCGAACCAACTCGGCAAGATGCTCGGCGCCCCCCCGCTGCGCGCGCGCTGCGGCGCGTTCGCGCGCCAGATCATCTGCCGGGAGTACTCCATCAAATCGGTCGTCGACCGCTACGAGATCCTGTATGCGCAGTTGGTGGCGGCTCGCGGCGCACGACCGTAGGGCCAATGGCAACCGCCTGACCAACTCGTGCGATTCACCTTATCGTCGCCGGACCATTGACTGGGACCCTTGCGCCGTCCGCGCACGGCGCCACCAGGCGGCCAGGTGCGGCGTGCCCTGGCTGGTGGTCCAGGCCGGTACCTCCTGGCTGCCCGCCGTCTCGGATCGCCTCAAGACGCCCTCGATGGCGTCCAGGTACGAGTCGATCAAATGGTCTGAGAACCAGTCGATGCGCAATCTGAACAGCGTGCGGACGAAGCCTCGGATCCGATCGCTCAGCTTGCCCCAGTAGTTGAGATTCCGCAGCTGGCCGTTCCGATTGAGATACATCTCACGACCGGCATGCCGGAACCCGAGCCAGGCGGGCGGGAGACGCGGCACGATGTCATTATTGTTGACCCACCGGATGTGCTGGATGCGACAGTAGTTGATGTATCGCTTCGTCCCGACTCGCGGTGCTCCATACGTGAACAAGGCCTCCGGCATCGCCGGGATCTCTGACAGGTAACACCGGCCGGCGCTGATCGTGGCCATCGCGCCGCCCAGCGAGTGACCACAGAACCAGACTCTTCTGGTCGTGTTGGACTTCAGCGATCTCTCGATCATCGGCCAGAGGTCATCCACTTCCTTCTTGAACCCTCGATGAACATGGCCGACCGTCTCCGCGACGACCTTGACGGCGTCGATGTCGGCCCTGAGGTCGCTCGGTTCATGAGGTTCCGTGCCGCGGCACGCGATGACGACATCGGTATCGCTGTCCAAGCGATACGCCTGTGCTCCGTTCTGTTCGAAGAACTCCACGCGACGGCGAAAGCCAACGGGCTCGACTAATCGCGTGACGGTCTCCTTGTCGTAGTAGGCGACACGCGACAGTTCCGCGAACAACAGCGACCGCTGCAGCAGGCTCATGCTGGTGATCGAGCCGGTCAGCTGGATCCGCAGCGGTGCGATCTTCCGTTTCGCGGGCCTCGAGCCGTGTTCTCGAGTAGCCATGGCGACCCACTCCTCCTTGGGGGCACGGTTGGCATCCAGGGAGAGCATGATATCAAATGCCCCGGGTCCGGGCAACAGTGACACAGGCGCGAAGCACAGCACGAATGGGCGTGTACGCACCATGCGGTCGAAGTCGCTGATCGGCATGGGCGCGCGGCGCCGTGCTCCCTGCGAGCGCGGCGGCCGCGGCGACTCTCCTGGCCGGATTCGGGGGCTCGCGTCGGGATGTCTTCCGGCTGTTCGAGTACCTGCCTATGGCTTGGCCGTTCCCAGATTCTCGTACAGCTTCACATTCCCGGTCGATGCGCCGATACACGCAATGTCCGGCCGGCCATCGCCGGTCAGGTCTTCGACCACGCAGTCGACCGCGGCGATGCCGCCATCATCCAGGACGGTTTTCACCCAGCGCTGGCCGCCCGCATCCGCAGCCTGATAGATGGACAACTGAAAGCCCTGGCCGCGGAATCCACCGACGATCTCGTCGCGCCCATCGCCGTCCAGGTCGCCCACGGCCAGCGCGTGGCCGTTATCCATCTTGTCCTCGATCACCGTGCGCTGCCACTGCCCGCCGACGTGCCGGTACACCACGATCTGGTTGCCATGCCACGGCTCGATTGCGGCCAGGAATGGTGTCTCGCCCAGATGGCCGAGCCGCACTTCGCTGCTGCCGCATAGCGGCCAGGGCCGCGGATCGCCCGCTGCCAACAGCGTCGTGTTCCAATGGCCGTCGCGGTAGTCGAACCGGTGCAGACCCAGGTAGCTGGCCGACACCAACTGCTGCCGCGGACCGCCATCCCAATGCACCGGATGGATCGCGTGCAGCACGCCGGCCGGCTCGTCCGTCAGCAACTCGCGATCCCATCGGCCCGGCCGATACAGGTAGATCGGCGTCTTGTCGCCTTCCTGCGGCGGGTAGCGCCGTCCCACCAGCGGCCCCACGAGCAGCACTTTCGCGCCGTGTCCCTCCGGATCGATCCACCGCACACGGTGCGCCGTCGGCACCTGATCGATCTCGCGCATCACCCAAGGCTGCCGCACATCCGCGCCGCAGGTGAGCAGGACGACACTGCCTACACTCTGCTCGGGACGCGGGTCGAACCGGTAGGCTAACACGATTTCCGGGCATCCGTCCCCGTCGATGTCCCAAGCGTCCGCGTTGAGTGGCCGCGGAACATCCACCGCCATGACGTGCCGCTGCCACGTGGGGTTCTCGAACCACACAAGCTCGGTCGCCTGCTCGTCAATCGCGATCAGGTCCTTCCTGCCATCGCGTGTGAGATCCACGGCGAGCAGTTGATAGCCGAGCTGGAGCCCCTCGGCGACGACCCGCGCCTCGAACGGCGGCAGGTCACCGGCCTGCAGAACGTGGCAGCTCAACAGCAACAGAACGCTGGCAGGGGCCAGACACAGTAGTCTGCGTAATCGGGAACACGCGGCAGCGTCACGTCCCGAGGCATCAGCAACTCGCACGGCGGACTTCCTCCAGTCAAGAGTTGGGAGAGCTCTGTCATTTTCCCGATCCAGGCCGCCGGCGTGGACCTACTTGCCGACGGCGATCATGTCCATGGTCAGCGTACGCCCCTCTTGCCCGACGCCGTGGACCATCAGCAGGGATGCGGCGGGGGGGCGCAGCGGATCGTAAGCGATCGGGCGCACGACATCGAAGCCACGGCTTGCATCGGCGTCACACACGAAATAGGTCGCCTTGGCCAGATGCAGCATGTCGCTACCCGTCTCGTTCAGGATGATCTGCAACTGAGCGAACAGGTCTCGCGCCTGCTCTTCACCGCGGCCCGCCTGGCGCGCGAACAAGCCGGACACGTAGATTAGTCGTTCGCCGCCGACGAGCGCCACACGGCTGAACGTCGGCGCGGGCCTCACGTCCGGCGGCGTGAAGTACTGCACGGGCTCGGCCGGACGCGCGGCGGGCGGCAACCGGGCGATCATCTCGATCTCGATCTGGGGTACGGCGATCCATTCGATGAAGACGACGGGCGGAGTCAACTGGTCGGGGAAGAACTTGTTCAGTTCGTGGAGGACGGCCTGGGCGGACGAGGCCGGCCTGAGAAAGACCTTCAGCTGCACGATGTCGGCCGGGGACAGCTGCAGCAGTTGCAGCGTCTTGAGCAGCGTCGACATCGACTTGGTGACGGCCGGCACCGCCACATCGCTCTCTTTCGGCACACCCGACAGAAAGGCCACTCCGCCGCACGGCAAGACGGCCGCATCCGCGCACGCCGGGTCGCCCGATACGGCTTCACAACGCTTCATGACCACGGCCTGGCTCTCCTCGGTCGACACGGCGACCGCATCCACGGCCACCAACGCCTGCGGGTGCGGCATCGGTGTCAGCACCGCCGTGATGGCCGGACGCACTGCCGGGCCCACCCGTGCGCTCAACTGCTCGCGCACCTGGACGACCGTCAGGGGCGTGATCGCATAGACGTTCAGCCGCACAAGATGGCGGAGCCCTGATCCGGAGGCCGTGAGCACGGCATCCAGGTTGTCAAGCACCTGCTCAATCTGCTGCTCCACCGCACCCTGGCCCACCAGGTTCCCGGTCGGGTCCAGCGGCAACAGCTGGCGCGTGTGGACCAGCGGCCGGCCCTGCACGATGACGGCTTGCGACATGCCGGGCGGTGCGCCGAGCGGCAGATATTGGATCGACGTGTCCGCGGCCTGGGGCGGGGACGCGTCCGGCGCCGCGTCTTGGCCCACGGCCGCGGGACACGGGCTCAGCCCCATCAAGCACGCAGCCAAGACGGCCTCGACAACTGATCGCCATGTCATGGGCATGTTCCTCAGGAAGGGTGGTGGATGGCTCTTCTTCCGACGGGCGGAAAGCGTATCGGACGCGACAGGCTCCAAGCCCTAGATCACGGGCAGTTCGTAGCCTTTGCGCCGCGGAATATCGAGGTAGGTGTTGGCCTCTTCGTCGCCCGGGAAGATCTCTTGCTGCGGATCCCACTTCAATGGTCGGCCGAGCCGGCGGGCGATGTTCCCCAGGTGGCACAAGGTGGCGACACGATGCCCGCTCTCGACGTTCATGATCGGGTCTTTCCGCGATTTCACGCAATCGTAGAAATTCTGCATGTGGTTGTCGCTCTGGTAGACCCGCTTGGCGTTGGCCGGAAGCGGATCGCGATCGAGGTCGGGCGGATCGCATTCATAGCCGCCACGGAAGATGGTGATGCGGCCCTGGTCTCCAATGAATGTCGCGCCTCCGCCCACGCGCGACTCGTTGGAGCTGAGCGTCAGCACGACGCCGTTGGCGTACTTGTAGTTGATCACGGTCCGGCTGGATGCGGCATCTCCGCGATCGCGTGTTTCCGGCAAGGGGTAGACCACCTTCTCCAACGGCTCGGCGGGATCGACCCAGATCTCCAGCGGGCCGCTTTCGTCCATCTCCAGGGCCCACTGGACCATGCTCAGCCCGTGGCAGCCCCAGTTTGGCAACTCGCCGCCGGAATACGGCCGGAACGACATCCAGCCGGGACCGACTGCGAGCTTTTCAGCCGGTGTCACAGGGAACTCCGGTTCCGGCTCATACGGAATGCGCGACAGATAGAGGTCGGTGTGATAGGGCACGACTTCGTTCGGTCCGCACCAGCGATCCCAGTTCAGGTACTCGGGGACCGGCTGTGGGGGGAACTCGCACTCGAACGCGCTCGGATAATTGTACCCGATGACCGATTGGATCCGGCCGATGCGGCCGTTGAGGATCAGTTCGACGGCCTTGCGCGTCTTGGGGTGCGACCGCTGCTGTTCGCCGGTCTGGAAGACACGTTTGTACTTGCGGACCGCCTCGACCATCGCCCGTCCTTCGCGGATGGTGTGCGAGAGCGGCTGTTCGCCGTAGATATCCTTGCCCGCCTGGCAGGCATGGATGCAGGGCAGGTAGTGCCAATGCTCCGGGGTGGCGTAGACGACGACATCGACTTCCTGGCGATCCAGCAGCGCTTGGTAATCCTGGTAGGACTTGCACTTGTAGTGTTTCGCCCACATGTCGGCGCGCCGGATATTGAAGTCGGCGACCGCCACGATCCGCGCGTACTTGGGCGGCGCACCTTGGCCGCCTTTGCCGATGGCCAACTGCCCGTTGCGCCGCCCGCAGCCGATGATGCCCACGTTGATCTCGTTGTTCGGCGCCGACGCCTTGGCGACCGCCTCCGCACTCGGTTTCTTCTCGCCCGCCTTCCGGTTCTTGTCGGCCGGCCGACCGGCTGGGCAGCCCGGCAAGGCCAGGCCCGCCAACGCCGCTCCCGCGGTTGCGCCCAGCAGTCGGCGCCGCGAGATCTTTCTCGTCACGGTCACTAGATGCTCCTCCCGCCTTTCGTTGCTGTCGTGGTAGCTGATCGCACTAGACTGCGAAATGGCGTGCCACTTTCTGAATGGCTGCGGCCACTTGGAGAATGTACTCCTCGCTCATGTGCTCGTCGATGGACACCCGGATGCCGGTGGTCAGGATGGCCTCGGCTTCGGGGCATTTGTGCGTGGTGAAATCCATCTCGGTGAGCCCCATCTCCTTGACCGGCCAGCGCCCGGCAAAAAAGGCGTGCTGCTGGAAGACCGGCTCGCCATAGAGCGGCACGCCGATGTAGCCGCCCGACACGGGCGCTCCCTCGGCGATCAGCGCCTTGACGAATTCGGAGCGTCCACACCGGAACGCGTCCGGGCGCATGCGGAAGAAGTAGAACCAGTACGCCGCTCGGTCTTCCGGATGGACCTGGTGCGGAATCAATCCGGGGAGGTCGGCAATGTTCTCGGTCAGCAGGTTCCCCAGCCGCGCGCGCCGGCTGGTGATCGCTTCGAGTCGTGAGAGTTGGGCGGCGGCGACCGCGGCCTGCGGCTCGCTCATGCGGTAGTTCGTGGCAAACGCATCGAAGCCGCCCCACTTCCGCCGATTGCCGCCCTTGTCGCCGAACTTCTGCAACAGCGGCCCGAACCGCTCGTCGCTCGAGCCGACCACGCCCCCATCGCCGCAGGTCACATGTTTGGAGTTCTGCAGCGAGAAGCAGGCGAAGTCGCCCACCGTGCCGATCGGACGGCCGCGATACCTGGCTCCCCAGGCCTGCGCACAGTCCTCGATCAGGATCAGCTTGTGGCGGTCGGCCAGGGCTTTGAGCGCATCGAGATCGCACGGGTTGCCCGCCAGATGGACCGCGATGATCGCCTTGGTGCGCGGCGTGATCCGCCGCTCGACATCCGCCACATCGAGGTTGTAGGTTCCGGCGCCGAGGTCGGCGAAGACGGGCACTGCCTGCTGGTAGAGCACGCCGATCACCGTCCCGATGTCCGTGATCGGCGACGTGATCACTTCATCGCCCAGCCCGATCCCGGCGGCCGCGACGGCGATATGGATCGCGGCCGTGCCGGACGAGCAGGTCTGCACGTACTTCACCGGGCAGAACTCCTGGAAACGCTCGGTCAGCAGGGCGGTCTGCGGCCCCTGCCAGTAGAACAACGAGTTCTGCTGGAGCATCGCGTCCAGCTGCTGCCGTTCCGGCTCGCCCCAGCGCGGCCCCCCGCCGGCCGGCGCAGTCACGGCCTTCTCGCCGCCTTGCACCGCCAATTTGACTTCCTGGTTGGCGGCCGGCTCACCCGCCGCGCGCTGCACTGCGCCCGCCAACAACAGGCCGGAGGCACCCGCCACGAAGTGACGACGTGAAATGGAAAATGCATCGCTCATGGTTGACTCCTTGGAGCACTCAGCTCGCAGAACTGGAAGCTGTAGAGGTCGGCGTCCTTCAGTACAAACCGTAACCGGACGCTCCGGCCGGCCAGCGGCTGCAGATCCGCGCCGGCGGCCGTCCATTGCACCACTTTGTCCACCCGATCTCCGAAGATGGGCGGGCAATCGTCGAGCGTGTAGCGCGGGATCGGTTGGCCTTCGGCGTCCTGGATCTCCACCTGTAAGCTGCCGGCGCCGGAGGTCTCGAAGTTGATCGACAAGCTCTTGCCATCGAAGCGGAGCGGCTTCGTAATGATTTCGCCGCCTTGCAGCGGCGCCGAGGCGGAGACGAATCCGTCGAGCCGCAGCGTCAGGCGGCGGATGCTGGTGAAGGTGCCTTCCCAGTAGCTTTCGGTGGCGTACAGCGAAATCTCGCGGGGCGCATCCTCGAGCGTGGAATCCGTCTCCACCAGCCCCCAGAAGATGAAATTGTCGCCGTACACCCAACTGTGCCGCGTGCGCGGACCCGGCCGCAGGAACGCCTCACCCCACCGCTTGAACACGCAGCCGTCCCGGCTGGTCATGAACACCCCATCCGTGATCGCCGCGCCATACCGAGGATGCGACTGGGCCCGGACCTTCCGCTCTTCAACGCCCGGCAGGTCCCACAACGGCTCGGCCAACTCCCGTTCGGTATAGCGCATCGGGAAACCCATCAGGATGTGAGGCGCCCGGTAGTAGGGCTGGATCTGATTCGTATACAAATGCTCGGGCGGCGAGTCGACATAGGTCAGATCCACCGGTTCGCTCCAGTGGACGAAGTCCGGCGAAGTGGCTGTGCGAATCGCGCGGTACCCGCCGGGGCTCCAGCGCCCGGCCTCCGTCACGCCCTCTGTGAAGATCCGCCAATAGGCGCGGTATGCGCCGAGCGCCGGATCCCAGAACGCCAGGTTCTGGGAATCGAAGGCCCCTTGCGTGACAAACGGCTGGGTGCTGATCGGCTCGAAGTGGATCCCGTCGGCGGATCCGAGCACATACAGGCCGAAGGGTTTCGAGCCGACGATCACGATCTTGTATTTCTGGTCGGACGGACAGCCTGGGTTCCTGTCCAGAAAGGCACAGGTGTGTGCCGGGTCGCCACCGATCTCGGCCACCGATTCGGGAGTCAGGATGATGTTGTTCGCCTTCGAGCCGGCATAGGCATGGATGCCCAGCTCGGGTCGGCGCCAGTGAATCCCATCATCGCTTTCGGCGTAGCAGAAGACCCAGGGATGCGCCTCCAAGGCCTGGGTCGGATCGCCATCCGTGCGGTACTGGCCTCCATGGTAGTACATCCGATACAGGTCACCGTCCTGGAATACCGACTGGTAGCTGGCCGCGTTGCCCTCCCAGGGCGCGTCCGTCCGAAACACAATCTCGCGCCGGACGGGATGGTGCAGCTCGAGACGCACGTCACCACGCATCGCATCGATGAGATAATCATCCACGAGCAGTTCGCGCCGCGAACCGATGTCGATCGGTTCCGCAGCACTGCCTGGCGCGCTCACCGCGGCCGATATGATCACTGTCCAGAGTATCCCGCAGTGCATCGGCCCTCTCCCATGCTGGGACCGGAACCAGCGAGCCGTCCATGGTTCATTTCACGCGCCGATCCAACACCCGCTGCATGATCGCCCGCCAATCGTGATTCAGCCGCAGCGTGACGACATCGACTTCGCTCTCCGCGTTGGGCTCAAACTCGATCTCGAAGCCCGCCTTGACCAGCGTATCATTCCCTCCTTGCGCAGCCTGGCAGGCGGTCCAGAAGCGCCGGCTGTGCAATACGGACGGCGATTTGACCGTCCCAATCTCCTCCGTAATGCTGTCCACCGACTTGGTGACCTCCGGTGTCAACGCCGTCATCATCTCCTGCCGTAAACGTTCCGCCCATTCTTTCCACAGTGTCTTGTCGCGCACGGCCATGTTGGTACTCCTTGTCTTTCGCACTGGTTATTCATCGTAACCTGTTGCGGCACGCAAATCCATAACGGTGCCGCGCCGCCCAGGGTCAACCCGTACCAGGCGAGCATACCCTCCCGTAGGCCCAGGTCGCTCGCCGGGGCCCGCCGGGGAAGAACACTCGCGTGGGGTGCAAGAGGTGCGACGGCCTGACCGCCGGGCACCGCTGGACGACAAGACGACTCGGGTCGACCCGAGACCGCCGCTCATGGCCCCCAGGCGCGCCGATGACGCTAGCATTTCCGCACACCACCGGTTTGCGTGAAGCCCTCGATCGTGCTAGGCTATGCGCCACGCGAAGCGCGCATGACGGTTCTTCGGCGCGGGCCGCTCGGGACTCAGCTGCCGGTTTCCATCACGGACGAACATTATGGGCAATAGGCACAAGCGCAACCGACAGGCGGCAGCGAGTCAGTTGTACGTACGGGCGCAGCGGGAGCTAGCCAAGGGGAACGCGAAGGAGGCGTTGAAGGACGCGAAGGTCTGTTACCGCAGCGAGGCGAGTGCGGTTCATCGCCAGCTGCTCGAGCAGGCCTATCTGAGTCGCGCCGAGCAGTTGTACGGCAAGCGGCTGCTGGCCGAAGCCGGCGCCGTTCTGGACGAGCTGGCCGCACTGGTGCCGACCGCTCAGGAGATCAACCGACAGTTGGTGCGGCTCCGCGCGCTCATGGGTCATGGCGGCGCGGAAACGGCTCAGTTGATGCAGGACGATCCCACGCTGGTGACGCAGTTGATCGACCAGGCGGTGCTCGACTCGAGTGTCATGTCGCCCCTCGATCCGGACGTGCTGGGGCAGGTGCGGCTGGTCCGCGAGTCGTTGGTGGATGTCGAGCGTGGGGAGGATGCGGTCGCTTTGGATCGCCTGAAGGACATCGCACGGACTTCGCCGTTGTGCGACTGGCGGTTGTTCGTGCGCGGCTTGTCGGCGTTTTACCAGCGCGATCAGGAGCGCTGCGAGGCGAACTGGCAACGACTCGACGCGGCGCGGCCGGCGCGGCGGCTGGCCCAGACACTGCAGGTGGCTGCTCACGAACTGGCCGCGGGAGAGGTGTCCGCGGAGATTGCGGCATCCGCGCAGCGGGTGATCCAGAGGGTTCAGCCAGCGCACGTGACGGTCGCCGTCGAGAAGCTGATCGAATACTGGCAGCACGGGGAATGGAGGCCGTTCCTGCGCGAGTTCCGCACGCTGCGGCAGTCTTCGGCCAAGACGCACCCGAAGTTGATCGAATCGATCATGGACATCGCCTGGAAGCGCGCCGTGCGGGAATCGGATGACGCCACGCTCGACCAGCTCATGCGGATCGGCCCGGCGCCGCCCTTGGATCCGCGGTGGCACCGCGCGCAGGCACTGATCAAAGCCGATGAGTCGGACGCCGAGACCATCCACGCGGCCACGCACTGCTGGCTGGCCTATGCGGAGGACATCTCGCGCGGGGAGATGCTGCCGGCGGCCGAGCGTCCCATTGCGGTCGCCCTGGTGTATCAGCACCTGGCACAGATGCTCGTCCAAGCTGCGGATCATCGAGCCCGTCGTTGCGGCCCGTACGGCTCCGTCGAGGAGGAGGACGCCGAAGTCGCGCAATGGCGTGACGCCGCGGTGAAGTACTACGAGAAGAGCATCGAAAGCTACGATCGGTTGGAATCCGCCTATACGGAACTGGTGCGGTTACACGAACGGCGCGACGCGCCGGCCAAAGGCGCGGCGGTCTATCGCCGGATGACCAAGGTGCTGCCGGATCATTACGAGGCGCACTGTTGGCTGGGCAACTACCATCTGGGCAAGGACGATGTGGAGCACGCGGAGCATCACGTGGCGGCGGCCGAGCGTCTGGAGCCGCGGAACGAACGTACATGCACGCTGCGGTGGAACCAGCAGTTGACCCGTGTTCGCTGCCTGACGAAGCAGCGCAGGTTCGCCGAGGCGCACCGGGCGTTGGACCAGGTCGCCCCACGCACCTCCTTACACGTGGCACCCTACGCGATTCATACGCTGCGCGCGGCCATCGAGCTCAAGGCGAAGCGAAGCGACGCCGCGCGGCAGCATTTGGACGCCGCCCTGGACAGCATAGAGGAACCGACCGCCGTCTGGCTGCAGATGAGCCTCGTGGCGGCGCGCTACGGACTGCCCCGCGACGTCAAAAAGGAATTCGACCAACGCTACAAGACCGCAATCGCTCGGCCGCCCTCCGGCCAGACCGCCGGGCATTTGGCAAGACTCTTCATGACGCTCCACGTGGGACAGGTCAACTACACGGGCCGCGCCACCCAAGAGCGGCTGTTCCTGAAATACCTCGACCGCGCGCACCCCAGACAGTTCGCTGAACAAGACCTGTGCAGCGTCTGCCAGTTCCTCGCCACCCGCGACAAGTCCTGGAACCTGCGAAATCGGTTCGTCACAGCTGCTGTGCGCCAGTTCCCCGACTGCCCCGAGTTGCAGTATCAGGCCGGCGACCTGGAAATGGGGCGGGGCCCCTTCGCCTGTGATTTCCGCAAGGCGAAGTACCACCTGCAACGCGCGCTCCAACTGGCCGGCGACTCGCACCACGTTCAGGACGAAGACCTCATCCGCCGCGCACAAGCCGACTTGGCTATGCTCAGCGCGACCGCCGCGCGGCTGCCGTTCCTGCAGTACGACGAGGAGGATACGTTCGATCCGGACGAGGACGAGGACGGGTACGATGACGATGAGTGTGACGGCGAGGCAGATGCATACGATGACGACCCGCTCCCAGACGGCTTCCGGCCGGCCGATGCCCGGCGCGATCGCGCCTACGCCGACATGTGCCAGACGATGCCGCCCGAGTTGGCGGAGGTATTCGAGACAACCGCCGCGCAACAGGGCATACATCCGATGGACATGATCGAGAGCCTGCTCGGTTTCCTCGACGAGGCTATCCATAGTGGCAGCGCAGCTGGAGGCCGGCGCCGTCGATGAGCGGTCTCAGCGGCCGCCGACAGATACGAAGAAAGGAACCTGCCGATGCGCGATCCGCGCGAAGTGCTAGGGCTCGGCCATGATGCCGATGCGGAGACGATTCGCAGCCGCTACCTGGAACTGGTCCGCCAGTACCAGCCCGAGCGTCACCCGCAGGAGTTCAGCGAGATCCGTGCCGCCTACGAGCACCTGCGCGACCCCGTGGTGTATCTTCAGGACCGCTTATTCAACCTGACCGCTTCGCGCACGTTGGAGGACTTGCTGGCCGACCTGCGCCCGGATGTGCGCAGCGAGCGGATACCCACCGACCTTCTACTCTCACTGGGACGACCATGATCCTGGAGGACGGGGAACACGAAGAGATCCTGTCGCGAGTCCGCGACTGGCTGACGCGCACCTCCCGCGAGGTCGCGGATGTCCAGGACGCGGGCGGTTGCGACGCCCAGTACGCGGATCGCGGCGACCTGAACGCCGGCTGTGTCGGCACACGCGACCCGGCGCCCGCCCGGCCGGAGATCGGCCTGTTGCAGGTCGTGGAGGCGTTGACCGCGATGCGCCACGAGCTGAAACTGCAGACCAAGAACGGCCGTTCGCTGGAGGAATCGCTCGAGGCCGCCCGCCAGTCCCTCGATGCGGCCATGCGTCAGTTCCAGTCGGTGCAAGCGTGCGAACGGGAGAGTGCCCTCCGGGCCGGCTTGCCGTTGGCGGAGATCCTGGCCGGGCTGGACGAGTCGCTGGCGCGCGGCGAGCGCGCCTTCCAGGCGACCTACCGACAGTTGACCGAGTGGGCGCCGAGGCAGCTTGAGGAATCGCTTGACTGGCAGTTCCGGCAGCTCCCCTGGTGGCGCCGCTGGTGGATGAGGAAGTGGCACGCGCAGGTGCGGCAGCATGTGGCCCAGGCGATGATGGAGATCGCCCACGAGGAATTCGGCCGGCTGCTGGAAGGCTACCGGCTGACCCAGTTCCGCCTCTCCCAGGGTCTGCAGAAGACCGGCGTGACGCGGATCCCCACGGTGGGCCACCGTGTCGACCCCCAAGTCATGACGGTGGTGGAGCTTGCGGACGAATGTGAAGGAATGCCTGAGACAGTCGTCGAGGAGCTGCGGCCCGGCTACCTGTGGCACGAGACGGTGATCCGCTTCGCGGAAGTGCGTGCCGTCCGGAGCGCTGCGGCTGGTGCGCCGGCCGATCAGGACACGGGCTCTGCAGACATGTAATCTCACGTGACAGGAGCGATTCGCGATGGATCCAATTCTCGGCATCGACTTGGGTACGACCAACAGCGTCGTATCGATCATTCAGGATGGGAAACCGGTCCCGCTGGGCGACGAGCGGGGCCAGACGATCCTCCCGTCCGTGGTCGGTTTCGACCGTACGGGGCAACTGCTCGTGGGCCAGGCGGCGCGCAACCAGGCGCTCGTGGCACCCGAGCGGACCGTTCGCTCGATCAAACGGCAGATGGGCCAGGACGTCATGATCCCGCTGGGCGAAAAGGAGTATTCGCCGCAGGAGATCTCGGCCATGATCCTGCGGACGCTCGCCCAGCGGGCCGAGCAGGTCTATGGCCGCCCGCTCAAGCAAGCCGTGATCACGGTGCCGGCTTTCTTCAAGGACAACCAGCGCCGCGCCACGCACGAGGCGGGCACCTTGGCCGGCTTGGATGTCGTGCGGATCATCAACGAACCGACGGCGGCCACGCTGGTCTACGAGCCTCATTCGACACGCAACGAACGATTGCTCGTGTACGATCTGGGCGGCGGCACGTTCGATGTCTCCATCGTGCAGATCGAGTCGGGGGTCATCGAGGTGTTGACCAGCCACGGCGATACGCATCTGGGCGGCGATGACTTCGACCAGTTGTTGTTGGAGTTCGTGGCCAACCGGTTCGCGGAAGAGCACGGCGTCGATCTTCGCACGCTCCCGCTGGCCAGGTCGCGTCTGCTCCAGGCGGTGGAAGCGGCCAAGATCCGGCTCTCCAGCGACGCATACACCACGATCGCGGAGGAGTTCATCGCCGAGCACAACGGGCGGCCGCTGAACCTCCACATGGAGATCGACCGGCGCGACTATGAGCCCTTGATCGAGCCACTGGTCCGCAAGACACTCCAGTGCGTCGACCATGCGCTGTCGGACGCCAAGTTGAACACCAGCCAGATCGACCGGGTGGTCCTGGTGGGAGGCAGCACCCGCACACCGCTCGTCCAGCAGTTCCTGATGGACCAGGTGCACCAGGAACTGCATCGGGAGATCGACCCGGACCTCTGCGTTTCGCTGGGCGCAGCCGTGCAGGGCGCGCTCGTAGGCGGCCTGGACGTGGGACAGGTGCTGGTCGACATCACGCCGCATACGCTCGGCATCCAGTGTCTCGGAGTACTCTACGGCCACCTCTCGACCGAGCTGTTCTCACCCATCATCCGGCGCAACACGCCGTTGCCCGCCTCGCGGTCGGAGGTCTACTACACGGCCTACGCCGGCCAGGATGCCGCGCAGATCCACATCCGACAGGGCGAACACGACGTCGCAACCCTCAACGAATCGGTCGGCGAGTTCATGCTGGAAGGGCTGAACGAAGAGGCGGACGACGGCAACGAGATCCTCGTTCGCTTCGAACTGGATCTGAACGGCATGCTGAAAGTCACGGCCAGCGAGCGCGACACGGGGCTGAGCAAGGAAGTGACCATCGACAACGCCATCACGCGTTTCCGCGCCAAGTCGAGCCGCGAGGCGAAACAACGGCTGGCCGAGGTATTCATGGACGAGCAGGCGCGCGACGAGCCGGGTGCGGCGCAGCCGGACGAGCCGGGCGAACAGGTCATCGGCGCGCAGCCCTTCGCCGCCGCCGTTGCCCTGCTCGCCAAGGCCCGCGGCGTGCTCGCCCAGGCGCCCACCGACGACGCGCAGGAAATGCGCTCGCTGATCAACGACTTGGAACAAGCAATCGCCGCCAACCAGGGAGAACGCGTGGCCGACGTGTCGGCGCGTTTGGACGATCTGGTGTTCTATCTGCAGGATACCTAGGCATTCCATGACCACTGTCGCCGACCAGGACCTGGTGCGTTGCCCCACCTGCACGGCCAGGCAGACTCCGGCGGCCGAGTGCCGCCGCTGCAAGTGCGACCTGACCCTGTACGTCGCCGCGCTGGCACAATGCGGCTGGTGGAGACAACGCGCCTTGCGCGCGCTGCGCGACGGCCGCTATGACGAAGCGCTGGAAGCGGCACATCGCTACGCCAGCCTGTCCCCCGACCGGGATGCGGCCCGCTGGATCGCCGTCGCCCACCTGCTGCGCGGCGACTACGGCGCCGCGCTGAATGAAATCGGACATGGCGCTGGAGAGGGCCTGCCAGCGGCCCTGTGAGACCGCACAAGCCGTGGGATTCGGAGGACGAGGCCTGAGACCGTCGAGTTACCGCTGAGCCGACCGCGCGGATTCCGTCCAGCAGCCGGTCGTCGGCTCGATCCACCCTGGAGACTTGGAGGGCTGCACGATGAACGACATGCAACGTACGTCGAGACGCACCGCGTTGAAGGCCGTGGGCGTCGTGGGGGCCGCCGCAGTGTGGGGCGCCCCGGCCCATGGCGCGCCCGATCGGCCGGTGGATGAACCACCGCCGCAGACAACGGATGTGCGAAGACAGATCTTCACACGGGTCTGGAACACCCCTCTGATCGATACCCACGAACACCTGTGCGAAGAGCAGGATCGGCTCCGACCCGCCGGCGCCGCGCAACCCCATGACGACTGGACTTACCTGCTGGCAGGTTACCTCGGGTCCGACCTGCTGACGGCGGGGATGCCGCAAGATGTCTTCAACAAGTTCTATGCGCAGGGCCCGCCGCCCGCCGAGAAGTGGAAGCTGCTCGAGCCATACTGGCCGGCCGTGAAAAACACCGGTTACGGGCAGGCGGCGCGGATCTCGATCCGGCAGCTCTACGGCGTGGAGGACCTGTCGGCAGAGACGGTCGAGCGCGTGCAGGCGGGTTACGACAGTCTCCGGCGGCCCGGGTTCTACCAGCACGTCCTGCGCGAGCGGAGCGGGATCGAGTCGTGCCAGGTCAACTCGTTTGGACCGGGGTTCCGCGAATCGGCCCAGCCCACGCTCCTCATGCAGGACATCAGCATCGTCGGCATGTACGTCGGGCCCAACCTGGAGCTGTACGGGAAACCGGCCGGGATCACAGCCGCCGAGCTGTCGGATTGGCACAGGGTGATCGACTGGTGGTTCGACAAGTACGGCCGGTACGCGGTGGCCGTCAAGTCCCAGGACGCGTATCGCCGGGATATTGACTACGCGCCGACCCCGGCCGAGCAGGTGGCAGACACGTTCCGGAAGAGGATCCAGGACCAGCCGCTGGCGCCGGCCGAACAGAAGGCGCTGGAGGACCACCTGTTCTGGTACGCGGTGCAGAAAGCGACCGAACACCAGCTGCCGGTGAAGCTGCACACCGGATACTACGCCGGCCAGAACGGGATGCCGCTGTCGCGCCTGATCCACAATGCCGGATCCGCGTGCGAACTGTGCCGCACCGCGCCTGACACTCCGTTCGTGTTCATGCACATCTGTTACCCGTACTATGAAGAGCTGCTGGCCGTCGCCAAGCACTGGACTCACGCGTTCGTTGACATGTGCTGGTCCTGGATCATCAACCCGGTGGCGGCCAAGGATTTCCTGAAGAAATACCTGGTGACCGCCCCCGCCAACAAGATCCTGACCTTCGGCGGCGATTACGTGAACGTGGAACAAGTGCTGGGGCACGCAGTCCTCGCGCGGCAAGGTATCGCGCTGGCGTTGAGCGAGCTGGTGGAGGAAGGCTGGCTCAGCCTGGACGGCGCCCTGGACCTGATCGACCCGATCATGCACGGCAACGCACGACGCATCTTCCGGCTGGCGGACAAGGAGCAGGCATTGCGGAATGTGCCGTGGCTCTGATCGCATTCCGCGCAGAAGCCGCCGAACCAATCCGGAGGTCTCCGCGCCCGGGGGGGCAGCCGCGCCCGACTGGACCGGGGCTGAAGGATGAGCGATGGGCGATGGAGGCGTGGCACGGTTGGACCGTCGCGTCAGACCGGACCACCGGCAGCGCACAGTGCGCGGGTCAGGAAGGCCGGTCCTCGAAGGCATCGCGGTTCTTGTCCGCGAGTGTGCGCAGCATCTGCTTGATGTCCATCGCGCCCCGGATGCCCACGTAGATCGTAATGCTCGAGTACCAGGCCAAGACCGCCAGCGTGAGCAGGGCCCAGAACGGGTGGTGCCTGAGCATGTTCAGCACCTGATCGGGCAATTCGAGCAGGTTCATCGCGTGCCTCCCTTCGGTTCAGGAGCGGTGGGAGCGGCGGAACCGGGCGAGAAATAGGGCTTCAGCAGCGATCCCACGACCATAGCTGTGGCGGCAGCCAGGAACGTGATGATGTTGGGCCAGTGTTCGCCGATGTGGTGCTTCACCCAGCCCTCGCACACCACGCTGCCTTCCTTCAGGATCTGTGCGCCCGTGTCGTCCAGCTGGGGCACCTGAACGAACTTGTTCAAGGCCAGTGTCACGACTGGCAGCGTCGCACCCATGACAATCGCGGCGAAGGCGCCCCAGTTGTTGGCGCGCCGCCAGTAGCAGCAGGCGATCAACAACACGGACATGCTGGCCAGATAGATGCCGCCGGTGAGCTGCAGATACTCCCAGAGGTTGCCCTCGAGCTTGTACCACAGGCCCCAGAACAACAGGAACATGCCGATCAGCGCGACGATGCACCGATTCCACAGGATGCCTTTCTTCTCGGACCATTGCGTGCGGCGGAAGGGAGCGAGGATGTCGTTGTAGATCACGCTCCCCCAGGTCAGCATGTACGAGGAATCGGTCGACATATCGGCCGCGAGCATCGCCGCCACCAGGATCCCCATCATGCCAGCCGGGACGATGGTGGAGAGCAGGTAGGGCATGGCGAACAGCGTCCCCTCCTTCTCGCGGAACTGCTCCCCGAGCCCCGCAATCACCGACGGCTCGATCATCGCCAGAGCTGCAATGCCCCAGAGTCCCGGAATGACCCAGCGGCAGATGAAGAAGAAGGCCGTGCCGGTGTAGATCTTGCGGCCCGTCTTGCTATCCTTGGCCGACAGCAATCGGGCGATGCATGTCTGCCAGGTCAACACGGCCGCCGTGTTCGTGAAGATGTTGGACAGCACGGCGGGCCAGCCGAACTCCTGGTGCCGGAATGGATTGAAGCCGCCCTCGCCCATCTTGTCCTGTACGGCCCCCACCATCGACTCCCAACCGACCTGCGCCAATATCAGCAACGACACCAAGAGCAGGCCGGCGCTCATCACCACGAACTGCAGGTAATCGGTGACCAGCACCGAGAGCATGCCGCCCAGGATCGTGTACACCGCAACGCCCAGGAGCAACACGGTCATGGCGATCTCCAGGTACCGCAGATTCATGCCGCAACAGACCACCAGGAACTGGCCACCGACGCGCAGGAATACTCCCATGTTGAGCAGTCCGCCCAGCACGATCACCACGCCGGACAACCAGCGGATGAACTTGCCGTACCGCTGCTCGAACAACTCGGGGATCGTGATGGCGCCCGAATCGCGCAGCGGCTTGACGCAGAACCCCGTCCAGCCGATGACGAACATGGCCGCGGCGTTGCAGATCCCGGGCGTCGCCCCGGCGAAACCGTGCTTGTAGCCGCTCTGGGCCGCATACATGCACGTGACGATGCCGAACTCGGTGGCGGCCAGCGACGCGATGCCCAGGTACACGTTCATCTCGCGGCCCGCCACGAGAAACTGATCCACGCGCGCCACGTACTTCCGCACCATGATCCCGGCCGTCATCGTCGCCACCAGATAGAGCCCGACGATGCTGCCGTCGATCGGCAGGTTGAATGCCGCCATCAATTCCATGAACCTGCGCTCCGAGAGCAACCGGATCTTCTATAGCCGCTTGATCCGTATGTCCTTGAAACGAACCCGCAGCTGATCGTACGAGTGAAGCTGCAGCCCGATGAACCCCCGAGTGCCGACGTTCTCCTGCCTGTGCAGATCATCATCCAGCACGCCGGTACCGTCGTAGTCGACCACCGTGACACCATTGAGCACGGACTTGATCCTCATGCCCTGCGCCGTGATCTCCAGATCGTTCCAGCCGTCCCCCTCGTCCGCATAGAAAAACCGCATCCCTTCGACCGGCTCGTTCGACAGCCAGCGGTGCTCGCCAGGACCTTCGTTCCAGAGCTTCCCCGTGAGTTCCGGATTGGGCGGATTGATGTCGATCTGCGGCCCGTTCATCCAGCCGGTCTCGGCGTTGTACCGGCTGCGGATCTGGATGCCGCTGTTGCCCGTCACACCGCGCTCGACTTGAATGCGCAGCCGCAGCACGAAATCGCCGTACTCTTCGTTGGTCGCCAGCAGGATGTAGAAGTGCTCGGTGTGCCCCGTCGAATCGACCAGGATGGTGCCCTGGTCCACCGTCCACGCCGTCGCCGCGAAGGCCCTGTCCTTCGGCAGGCATTGCACGGTCCAACCATCGAGCGTCCGGCCGTCGAACAAGGATACGAAGCCTGTCTCGCCACCGCCGGCCGCCTCGGCCGGGATGAACTGCAACCGCGCGAGCCAGGCCAACGATCCGGCCTGCCACGCGTCCCACATCGGACCCTGGTAACCGTTCAGGCCGTGACCGCCCGAGGGCAACTCGAGATACTCCGTTTCGATCCGGTGCGCGCGCAACGCATCGTGGAAATCCTTGCTGTTGGCGGGCAGCACCACCTCGTCGTCCAGCGCATGGGCCAGGAACGCGGGCGGCGTGCGATCCGTCACCTGCCGCTCGTTGGAGAACAGTTCGACGAGGTCCGGTGCCGGGTCCGGCCCCAGCAGGTTGGTTCGCGATCCGCCGTGAGTCCGCGTGCTCATCGTCACCACCGGGTAGACGAGGATCAGGAAATCAGGCCGGCAACTCGCCCGCGCGACGGCATCGGCCGCTTGCGAATCGCCGTCGTCGAAGTGCGTGCCAGCGGTGGACGCTAGATGGCCGCCGGCCGAGAATCCCATCAGGCCGATGCGTGACGGGTCGATCCCCCACTGGCGCGCTCGCGCGCGGACCGTGCGGATCGCCTGCTGAGCGTCCAGCAGCGGCACGAAGGGGCGACCTTTCGGCAGGCGGTACTCCAACACCACGCCCACGATGCCGTGTTGATTGAGCCAGGCGGCAATCCCATGCCCTTCGGGACCGGCCACCAGGCCGCCATATCCACCACCCGGGCAGATGACGACGGCCGCACCATGGCCCCGGTCCGGCCGATGCACCGTGATCCACGCTTCGGCCTCCTCGAACGTCCCGTCGCCGATCGGCGCGCGGCCATGCCACAACGCGATCCGTTGGCCGCCCGGCGGTTCCGCCTGTGCCCGGGCTGCCACGCCACAGAGAATGTACGCCAACATCCAGAGACCAGCCGTCCTGCTCATCCCGTTCATCGCGTCCCCCCGCTCAGAAGTCCTCGCCCGCAGCCACTCCCAGCTTCTCGCGCAACAGCTGCTTGGCCTGGTCCACCGTCGTGACCTCCGAGAACATCGGCACTTCGAATTGGGCGCACAATGCGAACAGCTTCCCGACCAGCGGCCGCAACTCCCGGACCTTGTCGGCGTCCAGCAGGCTCCCGGGCGCTATCCAGGCCGGTTCGATCGCTGCCCGGTAGGCACAGATGGACGCCTTCTCGACACGGGCGCGCGTTTCGTCGCTGTCGGCCAGCGCCAACGCTTCGGCAAACGCCTCCATCGCGGCCCTGGCGACGGAGTCATCGATGGCGTAATCCGCTGCGCGGCCGAAGCAGTTCCGGTGGATCCCCTGGGCCTCGCAGCGGTCGTGGTACATGTTGATGAAACGCCGGATCGGCGGCGCGGCTTTCCCATAGTGCAGGTCGAGGAACTCGTCGATCAGCCGTTGTCCGCTGCGCGCCGGGTCCCACAGCAAGTTGGCCATGACGTAATTGCGCAGGTCCGAGAGTTCCGCGCCGACCGAGTTGCCGGCCGCCTGCATGAAGATGCCTTTCGCGCCGTGAGCCACGAAGTAGCGGATGTTCGGCTCGATCACGCGCAGGTTCGGACAGGGCAGCAGGTAATTGCTGAAGTTCGTGTTGTAGTTCCAGATGAAGATGTTCTCGGTCAGCTGGCCCCACTCGTCCATGTCCTGGCAGAATTGCCTGTTCTTCTCGCAGGTGGGATCGTCGATCGGGTGGACCAGGCAGCACTCGATGCTGCAGAGCTGAATCTGGACGTTGGGCCGCGGCTTGAGCGTCTTGGGCGGCTTGCGCGTGTACCAGTAGCTGAGCGTGCCGACTTTGACCTGCGGATGCTCACCGGCCACCGCGTCGGCTACGGCGTTGACAAACTCCAGCAGGCTGCCCATGGGGGTCTGTTCACGATTGTCGATCGCCTGGCAGTTCGGGCACTGGCAGTAGTGCGCATTGTCGTTCTGGCTGACGGAGATGTTCTCCTTACCCGGGTGCGCCCGCAGCTCGGCCAGGACCGCGTCCGTCACGATGCGGAGCACATCGGGGTTGGTGAGGCAGGGCTGGCTGTCGGTCCAATCGTCGCCGGCCGCGAGCCGTTTGCCGTCGCGCAGCGCATAATACTCGGGGTGCTCCCGGCCATACCGGCCGCTCGGGATCTGGCTGCCGAACGTGTGGCTGATGAGCGATTGGCCGGTCGTGCCGCCATATTTCTCCTCGCCGCCGACCGTGTTGACGCGCAGGCGGGCCGCCAGCATGGCGGAGCGGTTCGTTTCGCCATAGAAACTCCAGCGAAATGAGAGCGGCGGCTCGTATGTGCGATCCAGCGCGCCGACGATCGCCGGTGACGACAACTTCGGGATATGCGTGTGGTCCGCGGTCAGGAACCGGACGCCCAGGTAGTCTTCCAGGAACGTGTAGACGCCGTAGAGCGTCCCGCGCGGCCGCCCGCCGGCAATTGCGATGAGATTGTCGCGGACCACGATCCGTAGCTGCTCGGCGCCCATGGCGGCGATGTCGAACCCGAGCGCGGCGTCCGTCAGGGACTGACTCGCGCCGATCAGCACATGCCGATCGGCACGATCGGGCGCGGTCACGATCTTCAACTCGATTCCGCCGGCCTGCGCGAAAATCGACTGGAATTCCTGCGCCGCGTACACCTCGCTCGGGATCGCATCCTCCGCGATCACAATGTCCCAGCCTGCCAGCCCGGCAAGGTCGACGCCCGGCGGCTGAGCCAATACGATCCCCGCCGCGAATCCGCTCAGCACGACGCTCCCCAACAGCAACGGACGAATCATGGACCACTCCTCCGCGCGAACGAAAGGAATTCCGGAAGGTCCGTATTCTAAGTCCGTCCCGAGGCCGACACAACAAGTGAGACAGGCTTCCCGCCTGGGAGGGTGACAGGCCGGGAAAACGAACGACGCGAGCCGTCCTGGGCATCACTCGTTCCAGGGATGAACCAATCCGGCGGCGAACCGCCACCGACCGGGGAACCGCACCCGACCGCCTATCTGTTGCAGCCGCAGCCGGGCAGGTCGGCCCAGTCGCCCAGCTCCTCGCGGTCCGCGTTGCGGTCGATCACACCCCAATAGATGCGGACGCTTTCGATCAGCCCGTGCCAGGGGAGGGGACCCACGTAGTCGCCAACCGGCACGCCGACGTCGGCGCCCACACACAGCGGCTCCGTGGGCGGCTCGGCGAGCGTTGAGCCCTTGGCCTGGGCCACCGGCCAACCGTTGACAACCAACACCACGTTGCCCCTTGCATCCAGCGCGCCGAACAGATGCACCCATCGGTCCGTGCCCACCGGTTCGGTCCCGGCCACCGTCACCAGCTTGCCCGCACAGCGGACCGCGAAGTGCGGGATGCCGCGCTGGAGATAGAGGCTCAGCCCGTTCGTGTCATCGCCCACGGAAATGATGACCCCATCGGCGCTCGTGGACTTGCAACGCGCACCGATTGACAACGTGTGCGACGTGAAGCCGAATGATTCCAACCGGTCGGCCACCGTGATCGAGCCCTCGCCGTCAAACGAAATGGCCGGCCTGCGGCGCCCGAACACGATCTCGCCCCCCACCAGCTTGCCGTCATGCTTGTGGCCCGACGCGTCCGGCACGCGATCCCCGTCCACGCCGAAGAAGTCATAGTGCAACACCAACTGCGGCCTGCCGGGATCCGTCAGGCGAGCCCTCTTCTTGCCACCGTCCTCCGCATGGAGCAGACCACTCGCCAATCCCGATCCGGCCATGACGAGAACGAGTAACGTCAGATTGCGCTTCATAAACAGACTCCCGCAGGTCAGGCCCGCCCGCCGCAGGGCGACCGACCGCGTCGTGAAACCTCGCGTGCGGATCGTGTCCGAGTCGCATCGCCTCGCGGCACGGTGCCGGTCACCGTGGCCATCAGCATATTCATTTCGCGAGCGACATCCAGGCCGTCCCAACCTGAATCTGGCACGGTCGACGAAGGCTCGACTTCGCCCTGTCCGCGCGGCTCGAACGCCCTCGCCCACGGTGTCCCTACGCGGCGCACCGCGCGCCAGTTCACACCTGGCCCACAAGAGGGGTGTCATGGGCGTAGCGCCTTGACACGGGCCGTTTGGCATGGTCCACTTTTGGACAATTGTTTCAGTTGCCACATTATTCTATTTGAGCCGACGATGACGCCCGACGCGGTGGAGGCACGGTTGCGGGAGTTCGCGGCGTTGTGCCGCGCGGAGGGCTTGCCGTTGACCGTGCAGCGGCGGGCCATTTTGCGGGCCGTGTTGGAGCGTGACGACCACCCGACGGCCGACCAGGTGCACGAGCGCGTCAGGGAGCAGCTTCCGGGCCTGTCGCGCACGACGGTGTATCGGGTCCTGGAGATGTTGGTGGAGATGGGCCTGGTGCGGCGACTGCACCATCCGGGCGCGAGCACGCGGTATGATGGGAAGACCCACCGGCACCACCACCTGGTATGCCTGCGCTGTCACGCGGTGGTCGACGTCGACGAACCGGCGATTGACGAGTTGAATTTGATGCTGAGCAAGAAGCACGGTTTCGAGATCCAGGATTACTCGGTCCACTTCAGCGGTTTGTGCGCGGCGTGCCGCCGGCGTGCGGCGACGCGCAAGCGGCCCTAGGGGTGGCCGGCAGGCGCGAGGGCTGACTGTTTTTTGCAAGGGGAGGTGAAACCATGTGTCGAACGAGGTGGTATGGCCGCAAGCCCTGGTTAGCACTGGTCATCCTGTGCTGTGCGGGGGCTCCGCTGGCGTTGTCCGGTGCGGATGACGGGGCGTCTGACGTGCCGCGTGATGAGTTTGGCGCGGCGACTGTCGAGTATCAGCAGGAGCTGCTCGCGAAGCTGGCTCCCCAAACGGACCTGAACGAGATTATCTCGCCCTACGATGCGGTGGTCTGGAACGCGCTCTTGCCGGCCGACAACCCGTTGACGCCGGAGCGTGTCGAGCTGGGGCGGAAGTTGTACTTCGACAAGCGTCTGTCGGAAGACGGCACGGTATCGTGTGCGACCTGTCACGACGTGACGCGGGGGTTCACGGATCAGCGCCCGGTGTCCGAGGGGATCCGGGGCCAATTGGGAAAACGCAACGCGCCGACCATCCTCAACACGGCCCTGCTGCAGACGCTGTTCTGGGATGGCCGTTCGCCGTCGCTGGACCACCAGGCCCGCCAACCGATCCTCAATCCGATCGAGATGGGGATGCCGGACGGAGAGACCGCGCTGAACGCGATCCGCGACGACGTCGAGTACCAGCAGGCATTCCAGGCCGCATTCGGTCGCGAGATGAACTATGAGGATCTCGGCCTGGCCATCGGCGCGTTCGAGCGGACGATGGTGTTCATGGATTCGCCGTTCTGGCGCTTCCAGGAGGGGGACCCGGAGGCGATCTCCGCGGACGCGCGGGCCGGCTGGAACCTGTTCCACGGCAAAGGGCGATGTATCGCCTGTCACCACATCAATGCCTCCAATCCCCTCGGCACGGACAATCGGTTCCACAACATCGGCGTGGCCGCCCGCCACCAGGATTTCGAGGCGCTGGCCCAGGAGGCCCTGGTGGCGCTCCGCGAAGACCCGTCCGAACAACGGCTGGACGAACTGGCCATCGGCACGGACCTGAGCGAACTGGGCCGGTTCATGGTGACTCACAATCGCGCCGACATCGGTTCGTTCCGCACGCCGATCCTGCTGAACATCGGCATTACCGGACCCTACATGCACGACGGCTCGCTGGCCACCTTGTGGGATGTGATGGACCACTACAACAAGGGCGGCGAGGCGAACCCGTACCTGGACGGCGGGATCGAGCCGTTGGCTTTGACCGAGACGGAGATCGACCAGCTTGTCGCGTTCCTCTTCACGCTCACCGACGACCGCCTGGCCGAGGACAACCAGCGGCAGTTCGCTCAGCAGCAGGCGCTGGCCAAGCAGCAGCGTCCCGTCCGGGACCGGGCGCTGGCGGATCGCGAGGTCTTTCCGTTCGAACAGCGCGTGTCTGATTCAAAGAGCACCGACCAGTAACCTTGGAGTGATTGATCATGGCTACGTACAAGAGCGTTGAGACCCGGTACATGGAGGAACGCGACGCGTTCTTCCGCGGATTGCGCAATCTGGACCGCCGCAGCTTCCTGAAAGTCTCCGCCGCGGCCATGGCGGCCAGTGCCGCGCTGGCCACCCCGCATTCCTTCACACCGGTCACCGTGGCGCAGGAGGCGGGGGGCGCCGGCGACCAGCCGCCGTTCCGCTTCGCCTACATCTCCGACTCCCACCTGCTCGACCGGGATGTGAACGACCGGTTCGTGCGCGGCCTGTTGCGGGCCGTGGACGATGTGAACAACCTCAACCCCCAACCCGACTTCGTGTTCTATGGCGGCGATCTGGCTCAGCTCGGGCAAGCCTCGGAACTCGAACTGGGCGCCTCGATCCTCAAGAACCTCAAGGCGCCCTTGAAGGTCATGGTGGGCGAGCATGATTGGTACCTGGACATGGGCGAGAAGTGGCGGGAGTTGTTCGGCGAACCCACCTACTCGTTCGACCACAAGGGAGTCCACTTCGTGGTGCTCAACAGCGTGGTGGAGGAGGACTTCTGGACCGCGCGCGGGATGACACCCATGGAGCGGATGACGACCGTGGCCGGGCTGGACAACAGCGTGCAGAAGCCGTTCACGGTCGGCGAAGTGCAGCGCCGGTGGCTGGAGGAGGACCTGGCGAAGTACCCGGACGATGCGCGGATCATCGTTTTCTCGCACTCGCCGCTCTATAAGCTGTACAAGCCGTGGAACTTCTGGACCGATGACGCGGAAGAAGTCCAGGCCATCCTGAAGCGGTTCAAGCAGGTCGTCGTGATCCACGGCCATACACACCAACTGCTGACCAACCGGATCGACAACATCTACTTCCACGGGCTGCTCTCCACCGCCTGGCCGTGGCCTTACGCGCCCGAAGGCATGCCCGCCTTGACGATCGAAATGAGCCGGCCCGATCCGTTCAACCCCAACGACGGGTGCGGCGACGGCGAAGTGCAAGTCCATCCCGACGGACTGATCGACAAAGTCTACGCCCTCTGGAACCGCAACCCGATCACGGTCACCCGTGAGTACCTGACGAGTTGGGGCCAGGAGAGCGTCCCGGCCAGACCGAACCGACCTGCCTACTAGAACCAACGAGGAGCCGAACCATGAATATCCGAATCCTGTCCCGCCGAGGTCGCGGTGTTGGTGCGTGCGTCACTGCGCTGCTGGTGGCCGGCCTCTTGGCCGGCTGTTCAGGCGACAAGCCGGCGCCCCTCCCGCCTGCCCAAGACAAACCGGCGGCCGACCAGGCGCCGGCCGATCAGGTGCCGCCGGCGCAAGAGCCCGAGACGCCGGCGTTGCCGGCTACCCAGGAGGCGGCGCCCGCCGCCCAGGAGACCACGCCTGCCGCCAGCGCCGGCACGACTGCCGCGCCCGCCGCCGGCGATGACCTGGCCACCGTCACTTCCTGTGACGGCGAGAACACCGCGACGGTCCCCAAGTCGGCCACCGGCCAGGCGCTGGCCGACTCGCTGATGGACCAGTGGCTGCGCGACCATCCGGACGAAGACTGGGTCCGGGAGGAAAGCGAGCAGCACAAGCTGCAGCCGCCGGCCGACAACTCCGGCCTGCTCCAGGGTGAACAGGGCAAGGGCCACACGTACGGCAACTACACGGACAAGGACCTGATCATCTGGGCGCGCGAGACCGAGAAATTCGCGCTGGAAGGGTCGCGGATCTTCCACAGCAGCGACCTGTTGGGGAGCACGGTTGGCGTCTCGTGCGACATGTGCCATCCGCACGCCGCCAACACGCATCCGGAAACCTACCCGAAGTTCCAGACCCAGCTGGGCCGCGTCGTGCTGCTGCGCGACATGATCAACTGGTGCATCGAAAACCCGGTTCGCGGCGACGCCCTGGACCCGGACGGGCCCACCATGCGAGCGCTGGAGGCCTATATCATGGCCCAGCGCAAAGGGGTCCCCATGGACTACGGGAAGCATTAGCCGGATAGGCTTCCCGCCTGCCCCGCGTCCGGGCTAGGGCCTCGTCCAGGCTAAATCTTTGCGTTGCCACCTATTCGGTGCTGGGAGCACCGAACCCTCGGTGCTTCCACCGGAAGGATCAACTGCCCTGTGGCCGCGCGAAGCGGTGCACCAGCGCCGCGCCTGGCTCGCAGTCGCGAAGCGACGGGACTAACAAAGCCCAGGGCAGAGCTGAGCGGCGCAGCCGCGAAGCGACGCCCTGGGTCGCCTCCATACGCCAAACCAACAGCAGCCACAACGTGGCGGCCCTAATGACCAGGCATGAGTGCTCATCAGGCCCGAGTAGGGGCGTCCCGATGGGACTCCCTTTTGTTGGGGACACCTGACCCAGGGCTGCAGCCGGGCTCGCACCGCTCGCCCGGCCTCCGCCCTGGGCTGTGATACGGCTGTCCCTACGGGACGCAAGAAATGGTGCGGACCGGCCATGCGACGCTGTATCTCGCGGCGAAGCGGTGCCGCCCACCCAGACCGCCCGGTTCTCAGTCGCGAAGCACCAACCCCATGATTTCGTCCGGACGGGCCGCTAGGGCTCCCGACTGTCTCGCTCGGCGCGCGCCGCGGCGCGCCGGGTGAGCCACAGCATCCAGGCGCCGAAGGCAGCCAGGAACAGGCCCCACCAGAGGTTCACGTTGTAGCCGAGCGATCGGTCGTACAGCGCGGGATTGGTCCATGACGTGATCAGCCCGTACACCACCAGGATTGCGCCGATGACGGCGAACATCACCCCCATGGGCAGGCGGACATCGAGTTGCATATTGCGTTCTCCCTTACCAGAAGATCACGTTCAAGATGATGGCGGCCACCAGCACGACGACGCCGAGCGCCGCAGGCTGCTTGTACCACGGCACGCCGTGTTCCTTGACGCGCGGGGTGAGCGAATAGACGAGCCCGCGCAGTTCGTCATCTGATTTGTTGCGCCGCGTGCACACCGACACGATGATCGTCACGAGGAAACAGGCGGTGAAGGCGTAGATCGCCGCCCAGAAGTTCTGGGCCATCACCACCGGGTAGGTGTGCACGACGTGCCCGGCCACCAGCCAGCCTCCCTTGACGCCCCACGCCTCGACGCCCGGCACCGGCACTCCGTCCCGGAGGACGGGCGTCAACGTGATCCCGTGATGCACCGCGGCGGCCAACGTACCGGCAAGCAGCCCGAAAAAGGCGCCGTTGCCGGTCGCCCGTCGCCAGAACATGCCGAACAGGAACGTGGCCAACAACGGTGCGTTCACGAAACCGAACACCAACTGGAGCATGTCCATGATGTTGTCATACTGCCGCGCCACATACGCACAGGCGACGCTGATCAGGATGCCGACCACCGTGATGATGTGGCCCATCCGCAGATAGTGGCGGTCCGGTTGACCCGGCCGGATGTAGCTCTGGTACAGGTCATACGTCCAGACCGTGTTGAACGCCGTCACATTGCCCGCCATGCCGGACATGAACGAGGCCATCAGGGCCGTGATGCCAACCCCGAGCAGGCCGGCCGGGCAATACCTGGCCAGCATGGCGGGTATCGCCATGTTGTACATCGTATCGCCCGTCTCGGGGTTTTTCGGCAGGAAACTGCCGCTGTCGTGGTGCAAGGCGATGGCGATCATGCCCGGCAGGATCACCAGGGCGGGGAACAGCATCTTGGGCACGGCTGCGATCAGCGGCGTGCGCCGTGCGGCAGACATCGAGTTGGCAGCCATCGCCCGCTGAACGACCAGGAAGTCGGTGCACCAGTAGCCGAACGACAGCACGAAGCCCAGCCCCATCGCCATCCCGAACCACTCGACCCCCATCGGGTTGGCACTGGCCGACCCCATATGCGCCCACGACTGCGTCCAAGCTCCTTCGGCAAACGCCCGGCCCGTCGGGTTCGTCGGGCTGGTGGCAACCGCGTTGAGCTTGTCGACCAGCGCGTCCCAACCGCCGACACTTTGCAGGCCCAGCCACACGAGCGGGATGAAGCCGAATACGATCATGAAGAACTGCAGCACCTCGTTGTAGATCGCCGAGGTCAGGCCGCCCAGCACGATATAGACCAGCACGATCAGGGCCGAGACGGCAATGCACAGGTGGTAGTCGAAGCGGAGGATATCTTCCAGCAGCAGCGCCAAGGCGTGCATCGAGATGCCCGACGAGAACACCGTCATCACCGCGAACGAGACCGCATTGAACGCCCGCGTCTTCTCGTCGAACCGGAGCTTCAGGTACTCCGGCACCGACCGGGCTTTCGAACCATAGTAGAACGGCATCATGAAGATGCCGACAAACACCATCGCCGGGATCGCGCCCACCCAGTAGAAGTGGCTGGTCATGATCCCGTACTTGGCCCCCGACGCGGCCATCCCGATCACCTCCTGGGCCCCCAGGTTGGCCGACAGGAAGGCCAAGCCGCAGATCCACGCCGGAATCGCCCGGCCCGACAGGAAGAAATCAGTACTCGTCTTCATGTACCGCCGCAAGGCCCAGCCGATCCCCAGCACGAACACGAAGTACACAATCAGGATCAGATAGTCGACGGGGGCCAGTTTGATTACGAGCGGCATGGGTCTTTCCCCGGTTCAGGATGGAGTCGATATCTCACACAGGCCGTCCGGCCACGGACCGATGGATCTGGCCATCATATCGACTCGGCCCCGGCGCGCGAACAGTAGGGCACACCGGGGGGTGCTCGGCAAACGGGACTGCACCGCAGACGTCCGGGCGCGGGGAGCGGGAGAGGGCGGCGGGACCGTGACGTCGTCCGGCGGGCAGCCTGCCCCGCGGCCCGCACAAGAGGGGCGCCGGTCGGAGGCCCGACCCTGCTCGTCGGCAGACAAGAATGCCGTCATACTGACGAATCCTTTTCGTAGGCTCTTCCGGGATCCCGATCAGGCCTTTGCATCATGAGATCGCGCCATGCCTAACGCTGTTGAATTGAGTCAGGTCACCAAGCGCTTCGGCAGCCACGTGGCCGTGGACCGCCTGGACCTGGTCGTCCCCGAGGGCGCGGTCTACGGCTTCATCGGCCCGAACGGATCCGGCAAGACGACCACGCTCCGCATGATCTTGCGGATTTTCTATCCGGACGAAGGGCGCGTGCGGGTCCTGGGACGGGACCGTGGGATCGGCGCCGATGATCGCGTCGGCTATCTGCCGGAAGAGCGCGGGTTGTATCGGAAGATGAAGGTGCGCGACATCCTGACGTTCTATGCTCAACTCAAGGGGTTGCGCGCCTGTCGCGCGGAGATCGACGCCTGGCTCGCGCGGCTGGATCTCGCCGCGTGGGCGGACAAGAAGGTTGAGACGCTGTCGAAGGGCATGTCGCAGAAAGTGCAGTTCATTGCGACCGTCGTATCAAAACCGCGGCTGATCGTGCTGGACGAGCCGTTCAGCGGTCTCGACCCGGTGAACATGGAGGTGCTCAAGGACGCGGTCGTCTCGCTGCGTGACCGCGGGTCGACCGTGATCTTCTCGACGCACGACATGGATGTCGCCGAGCGGATGTGCAACACGATCTTCATGATCTTCCGCGGTCAGAAGGTGCTGGACGGCAGCCTGGAGTCCATCCAGGCGCAATACGGCAGCGACACGATCCGGGTCCGGATGCCGGCGGTCAATGGCAGCCTGACGCATGTGCCGGGCGTCGCGCATGTAAACGATTACGGCCCGTACAAGGAGCTGAGGATGTCGCCGGGCGCGGACTCGCAGCAGATTCTTCACCAGCTGATGGGGCTGGGTCCGGTTGAGCACTTCGAGATCGCGCAGCCGTCGTTGCACGACATCTTCGTCCGTATCGCCCGGCCCGCACCGGAAGAGATGAGGGAGCCCTCCCATGCATAAGGCCTTCGTGATTGCTCGCCGAGAATACTTCGCCATGGTCGGCTCCCGAGCCTTCCTGATCAGCCTGGCGATCATGCCGGTCTTCATGGTCGGCGGGGCCGTCATCCCCGCCCTGCTGCGCAACAAGGTGGATATCCACGACAAGCGGATCGTGGTTCTCGATGGCACCGGCACGTTGTTCAGCATGCTCCAGCAAGCGGCGACGGCCCGGAACGCCGCGGCGACGCGTGACCCACAGCATCCCGACAAGCAGATTGCGCCCCAATACCTCCTCGAGAAAGGCCCGGACGGACCGGTGACGGATGAGCTGCGGCTGAGCCTGTCCGACTGGGTTCGGAGCCGCGAGCTGTATGCGTTCGTCGAAATCCCGGCGGACGTGCTGCAGGTGCCCAAGAACGGGCAGCCGTCCGTCGTGACGTTCTATGCCGAAAACACCACGCTCTCCGAAGAGAAACACTGGTTCGACCAGGTGGTGAGCGAGCTGGCGCAAGCGACCCGGCTCCGCTCGGCGGGGATCGACCCAGCCGTCGTCGCCCAGTCGCGGGCCATCAGGATTGACGGACGCGGCCTGTTCCAGCGTGACGCGTCCGGCACCATCAAGAAGGCCAAAGAGGAACAGGTCCTGCTCACCATCTTCCTCCCGATGGGCGTCATGATGTTCATGTTCATGATTATCATGATGTCCGCCCAGCCCATGCTCGAGAGCGTCCTGGAGGAGAAGGCAAACCGGATTGCCGAGGTCCTGCTGGGATCGGCCACGTCCCTCGAGATCATGACCGGGAAACTGTTCGGAAATGTGGCCGGCTCATTGACGGTGGCCGTCATTTACCTGGCCGGCGGATACTGCCTGGCGCAATACAACGACGTCGTGGATAGCGTGCCGTTCCGGATCCTTCCCTGGTTCATCCTGTTCCAGGTGCTGGCCGTCATCATGTACAGCTCGCTGTTCTTGTCGATCGGCGCTGCCGTGAACCAGTTGAAAGAGGCCCAGAGCCTGCTGTTGCCGGTCTGGATCCTGATCGTCATCCCGATGTTCGTCTGGATGAACATCGTCCGGGAGCCGAATGCCAGCTTCGCCACCTGGTTCTCGCTGATCCCGCCGTTCGTGCCGATGCTCATGTGCCTGCGCCTGGCATCCACCAGCGCCATCCCTGCCTGGCAGCCGATCGCCGGCGTCGGCATCTCACTCCTGATGACGGCCGTGTGCGTGTTCGCGGCCAGCCGCGTGTTCCGGATCGGCATGCTCACTCAAGGGCGGGCGCCCAAGCTCAACGAACTGATCCGCTGGGCCATCAGCGGGTAGGTCCAGCCTGGGGGACCGGCGGGCCGCACCCGCCCGGTCCCGGCCTCCCTACCCCGGGCTCCCGGCCCCCGTACAATTCCCTTGCAGGGGGCCACGAGGAGGAGGCATTTCGATGGGGCGCGCAAAGCGCGAAGGCCGGGTGTTCGTGCCCACGTCACACGAGATCCGGGAGGCATGCGAGCGAATTCAAGAAGGTTGGAGTGAGCGGGAACGGCGGAAACGAGCGGGCTGGATCGAGGGCGGGCGCTGGCTGCCGCCGCTGGTGGAAATCGATTCGCTGCTCTACGAAGCCTCGCGGGCCGCAGACCCGCATCCGTATTGACGGGGTGAAAGAGCCTGGTTGTTCAGCGGCGGTGGACGCCGCCACACCTGCTCAAGGCATCAGCCTTGGCACGCTGCGCAAGTGTCCACCAGCCGCCACGTCCGAGAATCCGCGTTCGCGGTGATGAAAGTCGAAGCATTTCCGGCTTGTACCGGGTGCGCGGGGTCGCACTATCGGCGCACACACCCGCGGGGGTCAGGGAACCCGGCTCGACGGCGACGCGACGGGCGCAGACCAGGACCGAGGCGCCTGCTCCGACTCGTCCCCATAACTCATCGACAACTGCAGGCCGCTGCCGTTGGCCGTGTAATACAGCCGGCCATTCGAGGCATGCGCTCCCACGCATTGGAGCACGTCCACCGCCGGACCGGTCGATACCAGCGCGTTTCCGTGCGCGGTATCTATCAGATCCATATTCGACCCCAGCAGCAGCGCACCGTCCATCGTGAACCGCGTACAGCGGTACCCATGGGCCAGTTCGCAGATCTTCGCGCCGCTGTCGGCATCCAGCAGGTACCCTTGCCGGTACTGAGCGTGTGTAAAGAGCCGATCGTCGGCCACCGTGACCACGTGTATCGCATGCTGGACCGGATCTGATTTCCAAATCAGCTGCCCGTTCCTGGCGTCCAGGCAGAACACGCGATTGATATCGCCTTCCACCGGGTTGTAACCGCCCAGGTAGAGCCGCCCACGGGCGACCGACGGCGTGCATCCGGCGTGCACCGAGTAGTCGGTGGTGACCCATTGGATGGCGCCCGTGTGCGGATCCAAGGCGGCCGTCACGCCCGAGATCCGTTTGTTGCCGAAGTAGCACGAGTAGTAGAGCGTATCGTCGGCCAGGCACATGCCCGCATCGTCACCGCCATGGCCGTATTCGGAGAAGTCGCGCGACCAGACCTCGGCGCCCGTCTCCAGGTCCCAGGCCTTGACGATCGGCCGTTGATCGTCGGGGAAACCGAAGGTGCTCTGGTGCTCGAACAGCCAGGTGCGGCCCGTGTAACGCCCCGTGCTGAACTGGTAGAAGATCAGCCCCTGGTGGATCAGCGGCGGAAGCTGGCGGTTCCAGCTCGGTGAACCGCTGAAGGGCACCTCCCACACCAGTTCGCCGGTGGCCGCGCTGAGGCAACGCAAGCGACACTGACCCAGGCCCGCCTGGGGCAGGTACAGTCGTTCCTGGTAGTAGGCCGGCGTGGTGAAAGACACATGCACGCCCGGATAGTAGACACGCCAGAGCAACCGGCCGGTCTCCTGCTCCACGGCCATGATCTGCCCTTCGGCCGTATGGGTGTACACGCGTCCGCCTCCGATCGTGGACAGGTGTTTGATCGTCCCTTCACAACGGCGTATCCAGCGCATGGTCAGGGGTGGCCGGACCCCCTGTTGCGTGCGGTTCGTATTGGCCTGGTTGGCGAAGTGGGTCGCCCAGTCAAACGCGTCGTCCGGCAAGGGACTGGCCAGCGGCGAGCGGATGCGTGTGAGGTCGAGCGGCTCCGTGGGGAGCGGGGCCTGGCCAGACGGACCCAGGATGTACAAATAGCCGTCTTCGCCGCCGAAGACGACCTGCTGGTTCGCCACGGCACAGGGCGCGGTGATAGGCCGCGAGAATGGCGTCCTGAACACCTGCGCCTCCCGACCCGGCTCGAGCGGGACCGCCGCCAGGCAGCCATTGAGGCAGCTGACCAGCGCATGCTCGGCCGTGATAATGGGCGGGGCGATCGACGGGTAGTCGCCCAACGGGATCGTCTGGCCGCCCGCGTGCCGACACAGGCCGAACCCCCCTTCGGGTCGGCAGCGGTACACCGCATCGCCGCGGACGCTGACCGATGAGAAACTCATGCTCGGATCGCTCTGGTAGTCGGTCTCCGTGCCCGCCACGAAACTCGTGTCGACTTTGTGGTCCAGGATCCGCAGGATCTCCACGCGGCCGCCGTTGTCCCGCCGGAACCACTGCCGATAGACGGTCCCCTGCGCGTCGAGGCTCAGCCCCAACGTCGCCGGGCTCTCGTTCGGCGCAAAACCGCCCAGCAGCTGGGCGTGATCGCCTCGATCCGCCAGCCAGACGATCGAACCTCCCGCCGGGATCACCAGCGTCTTCCCGTGCGCCGCCATGTCGCGTGAACAAAGGAACTGCTCGCGCCAGGTCACCCGCTCGCCTCCCTTGTGCTTCAGCCAGTCCTGCCCGCTCCAGCGATCTCCCTGGAACTTCAGCACCTCGCGCACGTAATCCCATGTCCACCGGACATCCCCCTGCGGCGCTAGCGCGTACACCTGCGAACCAAGCGTGGCGAAGTAGACGACGTCCGAACCGGCCACCGGACAGCTCAACACCGGCTCGCCACAGTCAATCTCCCGCACCACATGTCCATCGTGGGCGTCGAGCACATAGTAGTTGCCCGCCATCGTCCCGAAATGCAGGTATTGGCCGACCAGTGCCGGTGAAGAGCAATTGTTGCAGTTGCGTGCGCCCCCAGGGCTGTGGAACTGCCACACGACCTCGTGCGACTGCGCATCGATGCAGAACACCACGCCCGACCCATCCAGCACGTAGACCCGCCCCTCGGCGATCACCGGCGCGGTGAACACGGCGTCGGTCAGCGGGATCGCCGCCTCCAGGCCCAAATGCTCCGGGATCCGGACGGTCGGAGCGTTGCCCGAATGCTCGCTGTCATACTTGAACTGCGTCCAATCCTCGGCGCTCGATACGACACAACTGCTGGCAACCAACCATGCGGCACACACTATCGGCAAGCGGCTCATGGGTCTGTCATCCTCCAGGCGTCTCGTCAACGATCAAGACCGGCATCGCACGAACAGGGTAGTATCGCACAGCGGCGGGGAGGCAGGCAAGCAAGCAAGCCTCGCAAGCTGGGCGGGACCGGCACAACAGGCTCTGCCAGCCTTATCCGCGGTAGCGTGCGCAGAGTGGATGACGATGAGGGCCCGACGACGCCTTACGGGAAGGGCCGATCATGTTGCCGGATAGAGCCGGCGGCGCGCCAGACCGCAATGTCGATCGAATCGTGCAGGAACCGCGTCGATCCATCCGCAAAGGCTCCCTGCACGCCGCCCGTGTGATTGCTGCTGTAGGCACATTCGCGGTGCTTTTCGCTCCCGGTCCGCAAGTTGATGGGATAGTAGGTGGACCCCAGCGCCTCGGAGAAGTCCATGCCGTCGCCGCTATCGGCGTTCGGATGGTAGAGGTAGAAGCGGTCGCAGATCCAGCACCCGACATCGTCGCCGACCGCGAAGATGGACTCGCTGATCATGAGCGTCTGGGACGTGCCGTCGCGCACGTCGCGGAGGCGCGTCGGAGCGCGCGGCTGGCGTTTGAACAACGCGGCCCGGAACATGCCGTTGGATTGATCCATCCCGCCCGGCCCCAGATTGTCGTGCTGCGCGTCCCCGCCGGCGCAGGCCAGGTAATTCGTCACGTAGCGCCCGGTCATCTGGTTCAGATCCGCCGTGACAGGTTCGCCCTGCGATGGACAGCGAAACAGCGGGATCTGCGCACGAACGAGCTGCTGCAAACGGCGGCTAACGGGGTCCGTCCCGCGCCAGTACCCCTGCTCGGTCCATGGCACCAGCTCGGCCCACGCCATCTGTTCCACGAACGGCAGCAGGTAGGCCGACCAGGACTGCCCCCAGCCGGCATTCACGCCATAGGGGAAACTGCCGTGCGTGTCGTGATAGTTGTGCATCGCCAACGCAAGCTGACGCAGATGGTTCTGACACTGCAGGCGCCGACCGGCCTCACGCACCGCCTGCACCGCCGGCAACAACAGCGCCATCAGAGTCCCGATGATGGCGATGACCACCAGCAGCTCCAGGAGCGTAAACGCTCGACCCTGTGGCCGAACATGCCTTCCACGGAACATGGCTCCTCCGTGACACAATGCCGCGCGTCGCCTCCCGCCATGCGGCAGCGCAACTCCTTACGGCTCGTCCTGATCCATCACCGGCTCCTCGCCCGCCAAGATGGCCACGTCGGCCGGCTCTTCCACACCGCTGGGCGACGGAGCTGTCGGCGCACCGCAGCCGACGACACACGCGACCAACCAGGCCCAACAGGCAGCACCGCTGTAGCGTCCCAGGCGCAGCATCATCTCCCGCCCCTCCCGGCGCTCCGCGAGGAAAACGCCAGACAGGCCTGTCGACCCAACCTGATCCGACCTGCCCGATCCGTCAGAAGAGAATCACCAACAGCGCGTCGAACCCCTCAAGAATTCCGGAAAAATTCCCGGACCTGCCCGCGGCGCCCACCCGGTTCCGCCCCCGCACGTCGCTCACCGCCCGGCGATTCAACCGATCCGCCCCTGGCGGCGGCGGTCGGTTTCGCGGAGCAGGATCTTGCGGAGCCGGATCTGCCGGGGAGTCACTTCCACCAACTCGTCGTCCTCGATGTACTCCAGCGCCATTTCGAGCGACATGATGCGGGGCGGTTTGAGCAGGATGTTCTCGTCGCTCCCCGCGGCCCGGATGTTCGTCAGCTTCTTCTCTTTGGCCGGATTGACCGTCAGGTCGTTGTCGCGACTGTTCTCGCCGACGATCATGCCTTCGTAGATGTCATCGCCGGGTGCGATGAACATGTCGGCCCGCTCCTGCAACCCGGCCAACGCATACGCGACGGCCCGGCCATTCACATTGGACACCAGGACGCCGTTCGAGCGGCGCGGCAGTTCAGCCTCAACCGGACCATAGTCCGCATAGCGGTGATGGAGCAGGGCGGTGCCCTGAGTGGCGTTGAGCGCCTGGGTGCGCAACCCGATGAGCCCTCGAGCCGGGATCCGGAACGCAACGCACGTGTATCCACCGCGCGGCTGCATCTGCTCGAGCCGCCCGCGCCGCTGGCCCACCAGCTCCATGATCCGTCCCAGATACTCTGTCGGCACTTCGATGTTCAGCGTCTCGAACGGCTCGAGCCGTGCGCCGTCGATCAGCCGATGGATCACACGCGGCTTACCCACCGAGAACTCGTACCCTTCGCGGCGCATCGTCTCGATCAAGACGGATAGATGCAGCACGCCGCGCCCGGCTACGGCGAACCCGTCGGTGCCCTCCTGCGGCCGGACCCGCAGCGCCACGTTCCGTTCCAGTTCCCGATACAGCCGCTCGCGCAGTTGCCGGCTCGTCACAAACTTGCCGTCGCGCCCGGAAAGGGGCGACGAGTTGATCGTGAAGACCATCTCCAGGGTCGGCTCGTCGACCACCAGGCGGGGCAGGGGGCGCGGCCGCTCAAGATCGCACACCGTATCGCCGATCTCCACGTCCTCCAACCCCATCAGCGCGACGATATCCCCGGCTTCCACCGACTCCACTTCCACACGATCCAGGTTCTGGAACACCATCAGTGACGCGACCTGGGCCGGCATGATCGACCCGCCCTTGCGGGACAACCCCACGCGCTGACCGCTGCGGATCGTCCCGGCGGCGATCCGGCCGATGGCAATCCGCCCCACATATTGAGACCAGTCGATCGTGGTCACAAGCATCTGGAGCGGCGCATCGGGCTCCACCACCGGGCCGGGCACATGTTCGAGCACCAGGTCCAGCAGCAGCTCCATCGACTGCGCCGGCACCCGCGGATCGGCCGTGGCGTACCCCTCCTTGGCCGTCGCAAACACGAACGGCACGTCGTGCAAGCGTTCGTCGCCGGCCAGCTCCATGATCAGCTCGAATGTCTCGTCCAGCACCGCGTGTGCGCGGGCGTCCGGGCGGTCAATCTTGTTGATCACGAGGATCGGCTGCAGGCCGCAGGCGAGCGCTTTGGACAGCACAAACCTGGTCTGCGGCATCGGGCCTTCGGCCGCATCCACCAACAGCAGCGCGCCGTCCGCCATGCTGACCACCCGCTCCACCTCGCCACCGAAATCGGCATGGCCCGGGGTGTCGATGATGTTGATCTTGACCCCCTTGTGCGGCAAGGCGATGTTCTTGGCGATGATCGTGATCCCACGCTCACGCTCCAGATCGTTCGTGTCGAGGATCCGCTCGCCCTGCAACTGCGACTGGCGGAACTGGCCACATTGGCGCAGCAGGGAATCGACCAGCGTGGTCTTGCCATGGTCGACGTGTGCAATGATGACCAGGTTACGAATGTCGTCACGCCGCACCGATTCACACTCCCCGCGCAAGCCCGACTGCGCCTGACAGGCGGGAGATCCATCCCTCCTTTTCGCCGGCAGCGCGACAACGGGCCAAGCAGGCGACAGTCTAGTGGATGGCAGCCGAGTGTAGAACTGGCAGGCTGCCGTGTGACCCGTTGCGGTCGAGAGGCCCGCCCGGGAACGTGACCGCCTCCCACCCGTACGGCGGCTCTCCGGCCAGCGACTTGACCGAGCGGTCCCCGCGCGTCCGACCGCGCCCGTGCCGGGCGCGTTCCGGCGTGCGCGCGTCAAGGGTTCTGCAGGCCCGCGCGGAGCAGCGCGTAAAGCACTTCGTATCGCTGCCGCAGCATCTCGTCCGGCTCCTCCAGCCAGTGAGTGCCCATGCTCACGTCATTGAACAACGAGCCAAACCCAATGGCCGTGACCCGGCCTTCGCCGAATTGCGTGCGCGCTGCGATCGGCACGTCACCCCACAGCGCAATCGTTTCGCCCCCACGGATCTCGCACGACGCCAGCAACGGAGTCTCTCGGGAACCGTCCGCCAGCCGCAACGGCTGGCCCTTCTGCTCGGGCGCATTGTGCACCGACGTCAGGCCGAACAGCATGAGCAGGCTGTTGGCGGTCGACTCGGGGACATCCGGCGTGTCGAAGACCACCAGGCGGCCGCCCGCCTGGACCCAGTCCATCAGCTCGTCACGGAACCGGGGACTCGGGAGCAGCGTCGGGCAGATCACGACCAGCGCGTCGCCGCGAAGCGCCGCGGCGCCTCCACGCCGGGACGTGTAGTTCCCCACCCGCGGGATCCACTGCTCCAGCATCCCGTAGCCGCCACCTTCCGGATCGTCGGCGAACGCCCCGGTGAACAACGGCACGGTCGACAGCGACCGGTCGATCACGACATGCTGCAGGGCGCGTTTCGGCGCGGGCAACGGCAGGGCGTGCCGGTGCACCTGCATGACCAGCAGGGCGGCGAGCGTCCAGGCGGCCCACGAGGCGGCCAACAGCGACATCCAGGCCCCGGGCCGCTGCCGCACCGCTACGACGCCACAGGCCGCGGCGAGGATCCCGGCGACCCCCGCCAGGAACTGCCGCCAAAACTGCGCGCCCAGCGAGTCGAGTCGGCTCGCGTGGTTCAACCACTCGACCATGCCGACAAACAGCTCCACTTTCCCCGGCTGATACACGCAGAAATTCGAGAACAGCGTGGAATCGGCGAACGCCAGCACGCGGCCCCGTCCGTGAGTGGTCGACCACAGCTGGCACCAGGCGCCGTACTGCATGTACGGTCGGTACTCCGCCTGCGGATGATAGTTCGATTCCTGATACGCGGGCGGCAAGTTCCATAGGCCCACGTTGCGGATCACCATGTCGCCGACGTTGGCAGCCGGGTCAATCGAACAGGACACGGCGAAATCCATGGGCGGCACGGCTTGCAGGATCGGATGCGAGAGCCGCGGCGGTTCGTAGTGTTGCCGGTACGGCGCCCCCACCCGAAACAACAGATCGTTGCGAAACGTGAATCCAAAGTGGCGCGAGATGTCATTCAGGTACGTGTTCATGTTGAACACGTTCGTGTGATCCCCGATCATCAACAGCGAACCGCCCCGCTCGACGAACCGGACCACGGCTTCGACTTCCTCCGGCTCATAGCGCGATGTCGGGGTCTTGATGATCAGGACGTCGCACTGCGCGAGCGCCGCATCGTCCAGCGGCTGGTCCTTCGACACGCGAGACATGTCATAGAACTGGCCGCAGTATTCGTAGACCGCAGCGTAGTTGTACGAACCAGCCTCGCCGTAGACCTTGTCCCGATACGGCTCCGTCGTCGGCTCCCAGCTGGAATGCCGTTCGACGAACCGCACTCGCCCCGCCTTGCGCTGGCCGACAGGCGTCCAGTAATGGAGAAACACGGCCACGCAGACCGCGGCCGCACACCCGGCCACCACCGCCGTTCGCCGCATCGCGCTCGGTTGCCGCCCGCTGCCCGAGCGATCCGGCGCGGCCGCCGCGGAAGTCGGCGCACCGCCCGAAAAGGGAGACGGGACCAGGCGGCTGAGCACACATGCCAGCACGCAAGCAAGCCCCGCATGCACCCAGGTGCAGACCAGCAACTGGCCCACATTGGGCGTCGCCACGACATCGGCACGCAGTTGCAGGTGCAGCACGAGGGCGCCGAGCAGAGCAAGACGCAAGGGAGCCCAGGCCAGGACCACCAACGCCAGGATCGCGCCGCTGCGCCCGTAGGACTTGAGCCGCACCGATCTCGGATGGCGACCGCGAGACGCCTCGTGGGCGAGCCACGCCAGCCCACCGACAGCCGTCAAGACCGTGGCCGGATCGAACAGCAACTCCCATGTCGCGGCGATACGATCCGCAGTCCCCGTGGCGCGCAGGACCAGCATCGCGCCATCGAGCGTGGCGTCCGCCCCTAAGAGCCGCATCAGGAACGCGATCGGCCAGGCCAGAACGCCCGGCAGTTCGTGCGCCCGGGCTGTCAATGCCTGATAGAGCGCCAGCGCGAGCGATTGAGTCAGAAGAGCCATGCTGGCCAGGACCGACCCGCGCGCCACGATCCGCGTACCCGCATTGCGCACCGGCAACAACGAGACGGCCAGACCACACCATAACAGGGCCGGCATGCTCCGGTACGGAATCGGAACCGCCCACAACGCCGGGGCCAGCATCAACAGCCCCAGACCGCGCTCCAGCCGGCCAGGGAATCGCACGGCGGTGCCGCCGAGCAACAAGACGGCCGCACCGAGCGCCACGATCCACGCGGTCAGATTGACCGGATCGAAGTACCCGAGCCCGAACAACCAGGCGCTCGCCAGGAGCGCTGTTGCGAACCAGACTCGCACTATGCGTCCTCCCCTTCTCCATTCGCCTGCTCGGTCGCATCGGTCTCTTCGTCCGGACCGTCCGCCTTGCGCGGCGGCGGCCGCGGCGGGATCCAATCCGGCTGACCTTGCACGCGGGTCAGCAGCCAGCGCCAGAAATGAGCGTTGTCGTACCCGCCGTAGAACGGCTCGCCACCTACGTATTCGAGGTTCTTGTTCAACGCGAAGCACGTGTCCCCGATCAGCACCACCTCTCCACGACCGACCGCGCGCGCCAGGATGACCGGCAGCTCCGTGTCGCTCTCGACCACCGAGAGGCGGTTGCGGCCGTACGCGTACACCTGCGCGTCACCCGAAAGCGACTCGACCGGCCATGCCGCATACAGCCGGACGGCGGCCTTGTACCGGTCGCCCTCCGCCACTTCGACCTCCAGGTAGTCGGACCGCGTGCGGCCAAAGGGCTCGGGTTCCCACGCATCGCTCGAAGTCGGCACCGGCGAGACGGGCACGTGCAGGCCAAACCCCCGCAGCAACGACTCGCTGGCAGCCGCCTCCTCCGACCCCACCATGCTGATCAGCACGCCACCGCGCTGGACAAACTGCTGCACGCGTTGGCGCTCGCGCGCGGAAAACTCCCGCGACGGCGCAACCGAAACGAGCAGTCCGGCCCGTTCGAGACGAGCAGCCGTGAAATCAAACAGCTGGAGCGGCAGGTACCCGTTTCGCGCCAGGTTGAGCGCCAGGCCATCGATGGCATCGTATTCCCATGGATGCACACTGTAGGGCTCCAGGTGCGTCGCATCGATGTAGGCCAGACGATTCGCCGGCCCGCTCGGTTCCGCCGGGGCGACCTGGGCGCCGTCCGGCAGAAGCGGCCACATGCTGGAGGTCCACCACTGCCCAATGGCCAGGAAACCCGCCAGCACCACGCAACTGCCCGCCAGCTCCGCCACGCCCGGACGCCAGCTGAGCAATCCCAGGAGCCCAGCCAGGCACAGCCCGATGACGAGCAGGCGTGCCAGGTCCCGCCACCGCGAAACCGGAGACGCCAGGTAAGACAGAAGATCGGCGACTCGCTCATGGCCGGCGACGATCCCCTCATTGGTCAAGCTCGAGTTGTCGCCCCACACGACGACCCGCCCGCCGCCCACCCGCTGCTCGGCCGCCAATACGAGATCGCCCAGTTTCGCGCCGGGAACCAGGTTCTGCCGGTCCGTCCAGACGGCGCCCTGCTCCGGAGCGCTCCAGCCCCAGACCCCGACAGTCAGCGGCTGAGCGGGCCAACGGATGCCCAGCGAGGCGCCCGAGTCCGACCAGGGCCGCGCCGCTTCCGGAAAGGCCGAACGCGTGGCCCGATGCTCGAACGTGCGGAGCGACCCCCACCAGTCCTGCGTCTGTGACACCGCCGCGTCGCGATGCACGGAAATCGCGGTGGGTTCCAGCAGCTGATCCACGCGCCGCTCCAGGCCGTCACCTGGATAGAACCCCTCGGTCACCACCAGTAATGAACCGCCGTCACGCACATATTTCCAGACCCGCTCCTGCTGTTCCAACGACAAAGACCTGTCGGGATGTAGTAGCAGCAGGGCATCGGCCGACTCGAGCTCGGCCGCAGACAACTCGGCTGAAACGTCCAGCTCCCCGCCCAAGCTCGCCACGAGCATCGGCAGCATGCCGTACATGCCAGCCGTGTCCCGTCCGTATTGGTCGTGCTGCGGCACCGCCCAGTCCAACTGGCCGTCCCGGTTGGCGACGATCCGCTTCCCGTCCAGAGGGCGCGCCGTCCGCGCAACCGCCGCCAGCGGCAGCGCGGCGGCAAAGACGCACAGCATCGACACCGAAACGATCCAGCGCCGCCGCGGTTCATGGACGACCCTACTCTCCTCGTCCCCCGGCCCGCCAGGCCGGTAGAAGCCCGTCTGGATCAGTACCACCACCAATAGCGTGTGCAGCAGGGCCGCCACCACCGGCAGATTCCACGGCACCACCTGCCTCAGGATCGCCGGCCAACTGAAGGGCGGTGGAACGTACGGGTCACCCATGGCCGGCACCTCGACCGGCGGTAATGCGCGGATGATCTCGGGCAGGAACCCCAATACGACGAGGTACACGCCGTGCGCCGCCGTCATAGAGATGACAGCAAACAGGATGGCCCCCGCGCGCGGCCGGCGCACAAGCGTCAGCCAGCCGATCCCGAAGACGAGCCCGACTACCAGGAAGTCGAGCCCCGCGAAACTGGCGCCGATGACGACCGGCCTCCCGAGCAGCGCGCCGATCAGCCGTCCCAGCAGGCCCCCGACCGCATCGCTCAGCAGCCAGACGCCGGGCAACGCCTGCTGGGCAAGCCGGTAGAGCACGAGCGTCAGCACCGCCAAAGCGCCGCATAACATCAACCGTCGCGCCACACCGATCAGGCCGGAGGCCAGCAGGCTCATCACCACCACGACCGTCAGCGGCAGGATGTACCGTACGGGCGCCACCACAACCGCCATCAGCCACACGGCGAAGAGGATGCCGCACGCGGCCAGCAGGCCACGCCGCGTGACGTTCGGCCGCACGCAGATCGCAGCCGCTGCCAGCAGCAGCCCGGTGAGGGTCGCCTGCAGCGGCTCGGAGAGGACACCGAGCGATCCGGCCGCCAGCCAGCCCGCAAACAGGCCCACACCAACACTCCAGCTCACACCGGAGTACGCAGCCGTCGAACCTGCCCGCTGGATCGCCGATCGAGACAACGCCGTAACCCCGCCCTGAAAGAAGGCCCGCTACTATCTTAGCCAAAAAAAGCAGCCCAGGTCGAACATCGGCACGACCTGGGCTGTCTAGGCAACAGATCAGTTTCTTGTCTACGGGACCGCCCCCTCCCACGCCGATCTTAACACGACGCGGTGAGGCGGAAACGCACGGGGCGTTTGAAGGACACTACTCAGCAGCCTCCGCGGCGGGAGCGGGATCTTCAGCCGGAGGAGCAGCAGGCTCTTCCACAGGAGCCGGCTCAGCCTGTTCAGCCTGTTCAGCCTGTTCAGCCGGAGCGCACGTGGTCTTCGGGGCGCACGTGGTCTTCGGCGCACAAGTGGTCTTCGGTGCGCAGGTCGTCTTCGGCGCGCAGGTCGTAACCGGAGCGCATGTCGTCGGCGCACAGGTCGTCTTCGGCGCACAGGTCGTCTTGGCACGACGGCCGATCAGACCGACACGCTTCGGCGCACAGGTCGTCGTAGCGCAGCAGGTGTCCGGCGCACAGGTCGTCTTGGGCGCACAGGTCGTCTTGGGCGCACAGGTCGTCTTGGGCGCACAGGTGGTAACCGGCGCGCACGTCGTCGGCGCACAGGTCGTGGCCGGTGCACAGGTCGTCCGCACGCGGCGAACGCGGTGCGGCGCACAGGTCGTCTTGGGCGCACAGGTCGTGGCCGGTGCGCAAGTGGTCGGCGCACAGGTGGTAGCCGGCGCGCAGGTGGTGGCCGCCCAACCGTACGCCACATCACTCGATGCCGGCGTCTGGCCGAGGCCAAACAACAGGAAAGCTAATCCAACGATGGATACGATCGTAGCCATCAACACAACTCGTCGTCTCATGGTGACTTTAACCTCCAGAAGCTCGAGCGAAGTTCGTAACAAACAACAACAGATAGTAGCCAGGAACAGCAACTCGAGGCCCTGTTGATGTCCCGCCGACGGTTCGGTCACCCGTCGCACGACACACCTCCTTGTTGGCGCATTCCTGGTGCCCTCAGGGCAAACACCTAACGTAAGGCTGGAATTACTCGACGACTCGTCCGAGCCGCCAGCAATCTTGGGGGGTGAGTTGCCGACGTACCCCGAACGACGGAGCACTCCAACCTATAGCAACCCGCCCGTACCGGCAGCAAGTCACGTGCCTAAATGCGCATTGTGCCCGATTTGACAGCTGTAACACGCCCCCGGGAGCGTACTACACGGCTTCGTCGCCCCGGTCACTAATGCCCAGTCCGTGATCCGAATCGACTGGAAAACCGTAGGTTACGCAATCACACTGCTAGCAGCATCGATGCCTAAGACCGGGCGTTTTCCAAGAAAACCCGTGTTTTCAGGTTCCAAATCTGTGCTTCATAACGACTGTATCGCCTGGGCTAAATGGGCGATTTAGCGCGCTTGAGTGCCCGCCATCGCACAGGCATGCCACCAAATTAGTATATTTGGGGGATGGCAACGATCAGGCGGCCCGCCCTGCCGGTCGATCGTCTGGCGACGGCGGAATCGTGGTGCATCGCCGAGAGCCCGCACGCTATCGTGCGAAGAACCGGCGATCCGACTGGGTCCGGGCGACACCGCGCACCGCCTTTTACGGCAGACGGCATCCGGCAGCCGGTAGCCGTCACGCGACTGACTGCAACGGCTGTCCGTGGATCACCCGTGGCGGGCGGTCTCCTTCACGCCGGTGTGCTCCTTCCTGCTGGTTGACCCTGCGGCCGGTGGTGGTTTATCGTCGGAAGTGCACCGACCGCGCGGCGGGCAGATCTTCCAATCCACGCAAGACTGGGGAAACGTGATGAGACGACTGGGCATACTCTGTGTGACGGTCCTGGCCATGGCGGGGTTCGAGTGGGTGGTTGCTCAGGATCCGGCGGTCATCGCGCAGAGAGCGGCCGACGAGTCCTGGACGCCGTTGTTCGACGGCAAGTCGCTGCACGGCTGGGAGGTGCCCAACCGTTACGAGTTCGAAGCCCATGGCCGGGTGGAGGTCCAGGACGGGTGCCTGATCATCGCGGCGGGCCAACCCGCCACTGGCGTACGGTGGACAGGTCCATTTCCGACGACGGGCTACGAGATCGAGTTAGAGGGCAAGCGCGTCGCGGGAAACGACTTCTTCTGCGGCCTGTCGTTCCCCGTGGGTGACGGCGGGCTGACGCTGATCCTGGGCGGCTGGGGCGGTTGGGTGGTCGGCCTCTCGTGCATCGACGGCTACTACGCGGTCGACAACGAGACCTGCACATCCCGGGAGTTCCAGAATGACCGCTGGTACCGGATCCGCCTGCGGGTGACACCCGAGAGAGTCTCGGCGTATCTGGATGACGAGTATCTGTGCGGGATCGACCCCAGGAACCGAAGGCTGGCCGTCTCCAGTCAGATGGAAGTGTGCCGACCGCTGGGCGTCGCCACCTGGAACACGACCGGCGCGCTGCGCAATTTCCGCTATCGTCTGCTGGCGCCGGAGGATGGCAGCGTCACGTTCCAGTCCGCCAAGCCGGTCTGGCCGGTCGGCCGGGACACGGAGCTGAACCTGACGGTCGGCTATCGCGCCGTTTTCAGCGGTCGGCCGTCGGCCCGGACCACCCTGAAGATCGCGGCGTCCACGGTCTATCGCGCGTGGCTCAACGGGCAGTTCGTGGCGGTCGGTCCGGCGCGTGGCCCGCATGGGTTTTACCGCGTGGATGCGTTGGACGTCACTCCGCACGTCCGGGTCGGCCCGAATGTGCTGGCCGTCGAAGTGGCCGGCTACAACGTGAACAGTTACGACACCCTGGATCAGCCGTCGTTTCTCCAGGCGGAAGTCGTCGCGGACGGAGACGAGGTGCTTGTCGCGACCGGCCCTGACGGCGCGGATTTCCTCGCGACGATCCCCGGCACGCGTGTGCAGAAGGTCCAGCGATACAGCTTCCAGCGGCCGTTTATCGAGGTGTATCGCCTGGCGCCCGGTTGTGATGCGTGGCGAGAGACCACTGCGCCCCTCTTGTCCACGGTGGAATCCGCGGAGGTTCCCGCCAAACGCCTCCTGCCGCGCCGCGTGCTGTTGCCCCAATTCGAGCTCCGTACGCCGCGGCAGGTCATCGCGGCCGGTCGCATGGTCAAGCACGAGCAGGTGGCCCAACCCTGGAAGGACCGCTCCCTGGTCAACATCGGACCGCAGTTCAAGGGCTACCCGGAAGACCAGCTGGAGACCGTCCCGTCGCTGGAGATGCAGACGCTGAGCAGTCAACCCGCTGAATTCGCCGCCGCGGCATACGACCCGGCGGACAGCCTGCCGTTGACCTCCGGCGAGTACCGCATCCTGGACCTGGGCACCAACCTGACGGGGTTCCTAGGCGGGTCGGTCACCTGCCGGGAGAACGCCCGCCTCTGGTTCGTGTTTGACGAGATCCTGACCGCGGGGGACGTCGACTTCAAGCGGCTGGGATGCGTCAACATCATCAGCTACGAGATGGAGCCCGGCACGTACGCGATCGAGTCGATCGAGCCGTACACGCTGCGCTATCTCAAGCTGATCTGCGTCGACGGCGCCTGCACGCTGCGCGACCTGCATCTGCGGGAGTACAAGCATCCGCAGCCGGAGCGGGCGACGTTCGAGTGCAGCGACCCGCAGCTGAATGAACTCTTCCGAGCCGGCATCGAGACCTTCCGCCAGAACGTGGTGGATCTGTTCATGGACTGCCCGTCGCGCGAGCGCGCCGGCTGGTTGTGCGACAGCTACTTCACCGCGCGCGTCGCGCGGGACGTGACCGGCACGACGCTCGTGGAGCGGAACTTCTTCGAGAACTTCCTGCTGCCCCAACGGTTCGAGCACCTGCCGCCCGGGATGCTCCCCATGTGCTATCCGGCCGATCACAACGACGGCGTATTCATCCCCAACTGGTCCCTATGGTTCGTGGTGCAGCTGGAGGAATACCTGCAGCGCAGCGGCGATCAGCAGACGGTGGGCGCGCTGCGCGACAAAGTGGAGAAACTCCTGGAGTTCTTCGCCGGGTACGAGAACAGCGACGGCCTGCTGGAGAAACTCCCCAGCTGGGTGTTCGTCGAATGGTCCAAAGCCAATGAATTCGTACAGGACGTGAATTACCCGAGCAACATGCTGTACGCGGGCGCGCTGGCGGCCGCCGGCCGCATGTACGGCCGGCCCGAACTGAACGTCAAGGCCGACCAGGTCCGCGAGGCTGTGCGGCGGCAGTCGTTCGACGGGCAGTTCTTCGTCGACAACGCGGTCCGGACGGACGGGAACCTGGTGGTCACCAAGAACCGCAGTGAAGTGTGCCAATACTTCGCCTTCTTCTTCGACGTCGCCACGCCGGATACCCACGGCCGGCTGTGGCAGGTGCTGCGCGACGAGTTCGGCCCGAACCGGAAGGAGACCCGTGCCTACTGGGACGTGCATGTCGCCAACTCGTTCATCGGCAACATGCTGCGTTTCGAACTGCTATCCCGGTTCGACAACCAGCAACAGATCCTCGACGAATCGACCGCCTACCTGTCGTACATGGCCGAGCGGACCGGCACCTTGTGGGAGAACGACGGCGCGTATGCCAGCTGCAATCACGGCTTCGCGTCGCACATCGTGCACACCCTCTACCGCGACGTGTTGGGGATCGCGCAGGTCGACGTGCAGCAGCACACGGTCCAGCTGCGATTGCCCGCGCTGCGCCTCGACTGGTGCCGCGGCAGCCTGCCGACCCCCGACGGACTCGTCCAGTTGCGCTGGGAACGCCGCGGAGACCAGCTGTCCTACAGCGTGCAGACGCCCAACGGATACCGCGTGGATGTGGATAATGGCAGCGGCCGCGCCCCAGGAGCGCAACAATCCTGTGATTCGAGGAGCGTACGATGCGCATCGTCGTGCTGGACGGATATACCCTGAATCCCGGCGACAATCCCTGGACGCCGGTCGACGCGCTGGGCGAACTGGTGGTGTACGATCGCTCGTCGGCCACGCAGATCATCGAGCGGGCGGCCGCAGCGCAGGTGATTCTGACGAACAAGACCCCCTTGTCGGCCGCGACGCTCGAGCAGTTGCCGCGGCTCCGCTTCATCTCGGTGCTGGCCACCGGATACAACATCGTGGACGTCGACGCGGCCCGCGCACGTTCGATCCCCGTATCGAATGTTCCCGAATACAGCACCAACAGCGTGGCGCAGTATGTGCTGGCCGTGCTGCTCCATTTCTGCCATCACGTGGCGCTCCACGATCAACGGATCCGAGAGGGCCACTGGCAGCAATGCGGCGATTTCTCCTTCTCGGCGGCGCCCTTGACTGAGCTGGTGGGCAAGCGCATCGGGGTCGTCGGATTCGGCCGGATCGGCCGGCGCGTGGGCGAGCTGGCTCATGCGCTGGGCATGGAAGTGCTCGCCTTCGACCCGCAACCCGGCCCAGCGCCGGCGTATCAGCCGTTCCGGTGGCAGTCGCTCGAGACGGTCTTCGCGGAGTCGGACGTTGTGACGCTGCACTGTCCGCAGACGCCCGACAACGTCGGCATGGTCAACCGATCGCTGCTGGCGCGGATGAAGCCCACGGCGCTGTTGATCAATGCCGCGCGGGGCGGCCTGGTACAGGAACAGGATCTGGCGGATGCGCTCAACCAAGGCCGCCTGGCCGGCGCCGCATTGGATGTCCTCTCGACCGAACCGCCGCCGCCCGGGCATCCGTTGCTGGCGGCCAGCAACTGCCTGCTCACGCCGCACATCGCCTGGGCCACGCTCGAAGCCCGCCGCCGCATGATGGCCGTCACGGCCGAGAACATCGCCGCGTTCCAGCAGGGACGGCCGCAGAACGTGGTGAACAACGTCCCTGGCGGGTCGCCCGACCGCGCAGTCCAGACCCGTTCCAGCGCCTGAGCCGCCTCCCGCACCGGTTCACTTGTCGGACGAATCACCCGGCTGCTCCCGGCCGGGTGACGGCTGGTCGTTCGACCGGTCCTTCGACGTGGCCGGGATGAACTTGAGCGACACCGAGTTGATGCAGAAGCGCTGTCCGGTCGGGGTCTGCGGCGCGTCATCGAACAGGTGGCCCAGATGCGAACCGCAGCGCGCACATGTGACTTCCGTACGGACCATGCCGTGGGAGTGGTCCGGCGAGAGCATCACTCGATCCCCCGCCATGGCCGCGTAGAACGCCGGCCAACCACAGCCCGCATTGAACTTCGTCTCCGAACGGAACAGCTCCTGGCCACACGCGGCGCACGCGTAGCACCCGGGCTCGAAGTGCCGATCGTACTTGTTGCGGAACGGACGTTCCGTCCCTTTCATCCGCAGCACTTCAAACTGCTCGGGAGACAACAGCTTGCGCCACTCCTGCTCTGTATGAACCACCTTGTCCGCCGGTTCGGTTCCTGACCGACCCTGGGCCCGATCCGCGGTCCCCGCCGCCTCTGGCTTGGCATCCTGGGAACCGGAACCGGCCGCCTTGGCCGACGATTGCGGCTGCTTGTCGCTCACTTTCACCTCAGCCTCGATTTGTCCACAGGCCCCCGACACGGGCAGGGCCAACAGCAACAGAACCCAGGTTCTCATAGTGCTTGATCAAGGTTCGAGAATGTCGTTCACGGTCACCCTGTAGTTCTAGCGGAACGGGTTCGGATGGCAACACCCGCTCCGGGGGAGACAAAACGCCCCGTCCCCGGGCGGGCCGTCACTCAGTCAGCCCGTCAGGCAGCCGGGGCCGGTGATCGGCCTGCCATGCGCTCACACGGTCACGGTGATCCCCGGCATCGCCACCGGATAATTGCCGTTCGCATCGGGCCTGACGGGTGGCTCGGACTCGAGCGTGTAGTGGTCCAGGCCCGGTGCCAATTCGACCGTGGACGCCATGGCCTGATCCCAGGTGACCATCGTCCCCGTCTCGGCGGCCATGCGGCCCAGGATACCGGTCATTGCCGCATAGGCGCAACGTTCCGTCTCGTTGTAGGGCAGGTCCTGGCGAATGGCCTCGAAGAGCCGATCGTGTTCGACCTGATACTGGTTGGCGGGCGTGCCCTCGAACCGCCAGATCACCGCGTCGGGGTCTCGCCGGAAGCCCTTGAAGAGCTTGGGATCCGCGATCCCTTCGCCGAGTTCCGCGCAGCCTTTTGCGCCGTGAATCACGTCGCCGAAGAATCCCCAACATCCGTCCATATGACGGCCCTGAGCAAACAACCGCGTCCCATCCGGGAACTCGTACTCGACCGCGTAGTGATCGAACAGTTGATCCTTGATATCGTGCGTGTCGCGCACCTGTCGGCCGCCCTGACCTTGTGCCTGGACGGGCCAGCTGCCCTTCACCCAGCAGCAGACATCCAGGTTATGAATCAGCCAGTCCAGGATGAAGCTGCCGTTGGTCCAGGTGAAGCACGAGTAGTTGCGGATCTGATGTTCCAGTTCGCTCTGGCCGGGCGTCTTGGGGCTCAAGCCCACATGTCCGTGCTCGCGATAGGCCCAGCAGGTAATCACATCCCCGATGGCTCCGTCATGGATCCGTTCGATGATCTGCTCCAGCGGCTTGTAGTGCCGGCTCATCAGGCCGCCGGCGACTTTCAGGTTCCGCCTGGTCGCCTCTTGGCCGGTGGCCAACACGCGCCGGATGCCGGGCGCGTCGACGGCGAACGACTTCTCCATGAACACGTGGCAATCGGCCTTCACGGCGTGTTCGAAATGGAGCGGTCGAAACGCTGGTGGCGTGGCCAGCAGGACGACGCCGCGCGGCGCGACGGCGGCGATCGCTTGCTGGTACGCGTCCATGCCCAGGAACTGACGTTCCTGCGGCACATCGACCTGGTTGGCGAATTGACCTGCCAGCGATTGCAGGCTCGACTGCAACCGGTCGGCAAACAGGTCGGCCATCGCGACCAGCTTCACAGGCCCTTGTGTCGACAGGGCATTGACCGCCGCACCTGTACCGCGTCCGCCGCATCCGACGAGCGCGACGTTGATCGTGTGATCTTCGGCCGCATAGCTCCGCACGTTGATCGCATGGAGCAGCGCGGCGCCGGCCAGCGTGCCCGTGGTGTGCTTCAAAAACTGCCGTCGAGACGTGGAGGTCTGGCGAGTCTGATGTTGCGTGTTCATGCACCGGCCCTTTCTTGGCGTGCCAGGTAGGTGTAGGATGTATCCGCAGGTTCTTCGGGCAGGCAGGTCGACCTGGGTCCCGGCGATCACCACGGCGGTCGCCGGCAGGCCCCTGAGCCAACCACTATCTTGACTCATGGGCGCACCGATTCAAAGCAGGGCAGGTCTGCTCCGGGGAGGCGCAGGCCTACCGGGCCACCAGGGGCACGGCCTGGATCTGGTTGGCGCCGCCTTTGGGGAAGGGCCGCGGCATCGGCTGAGCGACCCCTCGGCTGTCGATCGTGCGGCAGCGCAGCGTGTGCTCACCGGGGGGCAGGTCGGTCAGCAGGACGGCCCAGTGCGCCAGCGTATCGCGCAGGGGCCAGGTCGTCGGCTTGCCCGTCGCCTGGTCGAGCTGGCCGGGCACCGGCGGCAGTTTGCCGTCCGGCAGCTCCGCGCCCCAGCGCTCCGGCGGGTCCAGGATCTGCGCGTCGACCCACGGCGCACTGCCGAAGTGCGGATCGTCGCCGGGCAGGGGCGTGCCTTCAGGCTGCAGCCAGACCTGGACCTTCGACAGGCCCGAGATGCCCACCTGCGCGACGCCGGTAATGGGGACCGGCTGTCCGGCAGGGACGGGGGACGGGACCTGGAGGAACCGCGCATAGGTCTTCAGCGGGCTCTCTGTGTCGTTGTTCCACTCGGCGTAGGTATCGTTGGACTGGAACCGGTTGGTCACCACGATGCGTTGCAGCCATTTGACCGATTTGTTCCCGTACGCGTCGGGCACGATCACGCGGACCGGCGCGCCGTTTTCCGGCGTCAGCCACTGGCCGTTGAGCTTGTAGCACAGGATGACGGGCTGTTCGCCGGGCGGATCTTCCAGGACGCGTCCGATCGGCAAGGAGCTTTGGAAGCGCTGGGCCGGATCATCGTTGTGATAGCCGTAGTAGAAGACGCGCCGCACGTTGGCGACCGGCCGCGCCAGCCAAATCACGTCGCGCATGGGCACGCCTTCCCACAAACCCATCCCCAGCGGCTGGCCGACGTTCGTACAGGTCATCACCTTCAGGTACCGGACGGCGCGGGTCTCGGCCAGCTTCATCAGCCCGGGCCAATCCAGGGCCGTCCCCCGCGCGCGGGTCAGCGGGTTCTCGATCTGGGCGTCGCTGTCCGGGTCGGCCACGACTTCCAGCGTCCAGGTCTTGGGGTCCAGCCCCACAGCCAGGCGTTTCTCAGGCGGAAGCCGGTCCGGCCTGGGGTCCCCTCGGCTGATCACGGTGAACTTGTCCCGGCGCGTGAGGTATTCCAGTTCGCTGACGGCGGCAGCCAGCGCCGCTTGACCGGCGTCCTCTGCCGCCAGCAGCGGCGACAGGCTCAGCGCAGCCGTTCCCGCGGCGCCCAGCTGCAGGAAGAACCGTCGCGAGAGTTCCACATGAGCGCGGGCGATCGGCAACAAGCGATGGCTGGACATCAGGTCCTCCTTGTCGAGGGAGCCGTGTGAGGCCGGTCAGGCGAGTCCCACGAGATTCAGCAATTCGCGGCGGCAGCGATAATCGCCGATAATGAGATCCGCACCCGCGCGAATCAAGCGGTTGCGTTTCCAGTCGTTCACGCCGGTCCGCGTCACTTCGTTGCTGGCCACGCCGACCGCCAGCCCACCGACCTTCTTCAATTCCTCGATCTCGACGTAACCGTCTCCCAGGCCGATGATCTGGTGGCCCGCGACACCCGTATCGGAGATGATCCGGGCGATGATCATCGCTTTGGAGAATCGCTGGTAGTCGTCCAGCGCACCGTACACGTGTCGGCCGAAGTACCGGTCGAGCCCCAGCACCTGGAGTTCGTCGCGGACGTATTTCAGATCGGTGCCGGAGGCCAAGTAGAGCTCCAAGCCCCGGCGGTGCAGCGCCTGCAACATGTCTTCCGCGCCGGGCACCGTCATCTCCTCGCGCGCGATCCGGCCGCTGCGGACACCTTCCACGCGGCCTCCCACCTGCTGCCACAGCAGGTCGTGGTACTGATGCTTGTATTCCAGCGGTTCGCGGGGCGTGCCCCCCCGCGCCCGGACTTCCTCAGCCAGCTGGATCATCTGATAGATGGTCTGCTTGCCGTTGAGCCGCATGACATACTCTTCCACGTGCTGGAACAGCTCGTCGTCGGTCTCCCGCGTGCCGGTCGCCCGCAGAATGTCGACCATCATGGGGATCATCACGTCCTGCCAGTTGCGGCGCAGCAGCGAGATGGTCCCGTCGAAGTCGAAGACCGCCGCGCGGAACCCGCCCCGCGGGAAGTCCGTCGAGATGATCTCGACGAACTGAGTCGTATCCGGCGCGGGAGGGCGAACATCCGTCATGGTCCGGGATCCGAGTGGGTCAGGTGGGAGTGATGCCCCCAGGATAGCGGGTGGAGCCCTGAGCGTGCAATGCGTGGACAGGGCGCTGCCGCGGACGACCGTGCGTGCCGGCAACCGCGGCGATCCCGAAGAGGGGGCTCGGCTATCGGTAGGGACGCCATTGGGGCCGCTGGGACGGCTTGGATGACGCCCCCGTGCCAGACCGATCCGCGGCGGAGGCGTTGGGCACATCGTCCGTCACGCTGCCGGCTGCGGGCGGGGCGGAGCGTCGGTCCGCCACGTGGATCCGGCTCTGCGGCGGTGTGTCGGGCGGTCGGGGTGCGCGGGGCGTCCAGCGCGAGACGGGTTTGTCGGCCGGCGTTTCGGGCGCGTCGGCGCCCTCGATGGCCGACTTGTCCAGCAGTCTCGGCGCGGCGGGGGACCTGCTCGTCTGCTCACCCAGATCGAGTACCGGGGGCTCGAGATCGTCCAGGTCGTCGGGTTGGCCCGCTGGACGGGACGTGCCGGACGCCGGGGGTTTCGGCTCCGTGGGTGTACCCGACTCCACGGTCGGCGGCTTCAGGTCCGGGAAGTCCGGAAACATCGTGTCGCCCGGTGTGGAGGGCGCGCTCGATCGCCGACCGGCGCCGGAGGCCGGACTGCTCGCCCCGCCGGCCGTCGGGCTGGACTTGAGTTGAGCCACCTCTTCGCGGAGCCGCTCGACCTCCTGCATCGAGCATTCGTAATCGTACTGCAGGTCGTAGAGCGTGTCCTCGAGGAGCCGTTTCTCGGCGTTGACGTTGTCGATGTACAGTTGCGTGCGCGGATCGTGCCGGCATCCGCTCAGCAGTAACGCAGCCAGGCTGGCCGTCAGAAGGAGACGAACGCTCATCGCATCCTCGCGCGCAGTCACTTCCTTGTATCGCGAGCAATCCTTGCCCGCCAGCCTGTGCCCGGCCTCGAGCGGCTAGGTTTCAGGCTGCGACCTCTCCATTTGAGAGACTACTTTATCGATCAAGCGATACTCACACGCCTCTTCGGCCGTCATGAAGCAGTCGCGGTCGGTGTCCTTCTCGATCTTGTCCAAGGGGTGTCCGGTATGGCGGATGAGGATTTCATTCATGCGATCCTTGATCCGCCGGAATTCCTTGGCGTGGATCATGATCTCCTCGGCACTTCCCTGCATGCCGGCCAGCGGCTGGTGGATCATGATCCGGGCGTTGGGCAGCGCGAAGCGTTTGCCGCGCGCGCCGGCCGTCAACAGGACTGCGCCCATGGACGCGGCCTGGCCGATGCAGTAGGTGGCGACGTCGCAGTTGACGAATTGCATGGTGTCGTAGATCGCCAGCCCCGCGCTGACGCTCCCACCCGGCGAATTGATGTAGAAGTGGATTTCCGCCTTGGGGTCTTCCGACTGCAGATACAGCATCTGGGCCACGATGGAATTGGCGACTTCATCCGAGATCGACGTGCCCAGGAACACGATGCGGTCTTTCAGCAGTCGACTGTAGATGTCGTAGACCCGCTCTTCCCGGCCGCTCTTCTCGACAACATAAGGAATCAGTGGCATGGCTGGCCGTCGCTCCCAAGTGCTGGCATCCGCGATCACTTCTTCTTGTCGTCCTGTCCCTCGGCGTCGGCGATCGGCCTTCGGAGGATCTCGTCCACCAGGCCATAGTCCTTCGCATCTTGGGCGGTGAGGAAGAAATCCCGATCGGTATCCTTGGCTATCTTCTCGATCTCCTGGCCGCTGTGAAAGGCCAAGATTTCGTTGAGCATCTGCCGGTTCCGCAGGATCTCGTTGGCCTGGATCTCGATATCGCTGACCTGCCCGCCCACGCCGCCGTACGGCTGGTGCAGCATGACGCGCGAGTGCGGCAGGACGTAACGCTTGCCCTTCGTCCCGCCCGTGAGCAGCACCGCCGCGCCGCTGGCCGCCTGGCCGACACAGTAGGTCGCCACCGGGCAACTGAGGATCTGCATGGTGTCGTAGATCGCCAGGGTCGAGACGACGTCGCCACCCGGCGAATTCACGTAAAAATGGATATCCTTGCGGCGGTTCTCGCTCTGCAAGTACAGCAGTTTCATGATCACGTCGTTCGCATTGGCCGTGTAGATCTCCCCCTGGAGAAACACGATCCGGTTCTCCAACAACAAGTCGCCCAACGTCATTTGACGCTGGCGCTGATACGACTGGTAGGAATACGAGTCGATGATCGGAGCAGGTAACGATAGGCTCATGCCAGCGGATCCTCCGGCACTCGATGCTCAGACAGCTAGCAGAACAGGGGGCGAACCCCGTCAGGGACGGTCGATCGGTTCACGCAGTTCCTCGGCTTCACCTCCGTGCTTGGCCTCGGGAATATCGGACGCGTCGTGGGTACTGGTCAGCGCCAGGTCGACCGCGCACGTGTCGTCCGGCTTCTCGACGACCGGGATATCGTGGAATTGGGCCTTGGAGCAGATCAGGTCGATAACCTTCCGTTCGATGATCTGGTTGCGCAGGGCGTCCATCTGCCCGCGCTTGTCCAGCCGCGCGCGCACGCGTCGGGCGGAGTCTCCGGACTGATCCGCGATCAACTTGATCTCGGCGTCGTAATCGGCCGGCTCGGCGTCGATTCCCTGGTCTTCGGCAATTCGCTCGAAGATAAAATGCTCTTTGAGCGCCCGTTCGGTCGCCCGCAGGCTGTTCCGCCGGATTTCGTTCAGGTAGGCCTGGATCGTCTCCGGCGGGAAACCGCTGGACTGCAGTTCGAGCGTCGTGCGGTCGAGTTCGCGTTTGGCCTGCCGCTTGACCAATGTGGGCGGCAGCTCCCAATTGGCACCGCGGGTCAGGGCCGCCGTGATCTGCGTGCGCAGCTGCTGCTTCTGCGTGAAGTCGGCTCGCCGCTCCAGTTCCCGGCGGACTGCTTCCCGCAAATCGTCCTCGTCTTCAAACCCGCCGATCGAGTCGAGGAACGCCTGGTTCAACCGAGGCATCTCCACCCGGCGGATCTCGCGGACGTGGATCGTGACCGACACGACCTGTCCACGCACCGCCTCGTGCTCCGCACTCTCGCTGACCGTCACCGTGGTCTCCCGCGTCTCGCCGCTGGAGACGCCCACCATCAGCGTGCCGAAGTCCTCGATCGTCGCGTCACGCAGGCTGAGCTTCGGCTTCAATGTCACCCGGACGTCCTGATGCTCGGTGATCATCCGGCCGTCATGCAGGGCGCGGAGGTCCACGACCAGCTCGTCGCCCGGTTCGGCCGGGCCGTCCCGCACGACCAGCGCCGCGTAGCGCCGGAGCAACTGCTGGAGATGCCAGTCGACATCCTGGTCCGAATACTCGATCACCGGCCGCTCCAACTTCAAGCCGCCCCATTCCGGCAAGTCGAATTCGGGCCGCACTTCGACATCGAACTCGAACGTGAACGGGCCTTCATCCGGGATCGATACCGCATCGAAGTCGAATTCCGGCTCGCTGATCGCCGAGAAATCGTGCTCGTCACTCACCTGCTGCAGCGAGTCCATCAGCAGCGACCCCTTCACCTGGTCGCTCACTTGATCCTTGAACCGCGACTCCACCAGCTTGCGGGGCGCTCGGCCGGGCCGGAAACCGGGCACTTCGGCCTTCGGCTTCAACTCGTCGAACGCTTCCCTCAGGTAGCGGTCGACGTCCGCCCGAGCGACCGTCACCGTCACATGGCGCTGACAGGCGCCCGGCTTGTCCACTTTAACTTCCAGCGTCAGCTTGGGCTTCTCAGGCGCCTCGGCCGACTCCTGATTTTCGTGGGGATCAGTGTCTGTAGAACTCATCAATGTGCGCCGTTCGATCCATCCGAAAGAGCTTGCAGGGAAGCTCGCCAAGAAGTGCAAAAGAGCGGGTGATGGGATTCGAACCCACGACAACAACGTTGGCAACGTTGTGCTCTGCCAACTGAGCTACACCCGCGCTACATCACCCTGCCACCGCGGTCGCCTAGCCCGGACGCAGGCTGATGGAAACCCGGATTATAGAGCCCGCCATCGAGCTTGCAAGGGCAGTTGTCCCCCCCGACCCCTACCGCTGCGGCACTCAATGGGCGCCGATCGCCCGACGCAACATGGGTCCGGGGCGCGATTTGCGCGAATTCGTCGCACTGCCGTACGCGCACAGTCCCACGCGTGCCCTCGCCGCGCGCCGGACATTCTGGGTAGCCAGGATGGCCTACGGGCGATGGGGAAAGGGCACCGGAACGCTGCCCAGACCTCAGATCCCCTCGCGTGTGCGGACCAGACGCCGACGGGGCTCGCAGGGCGGGGCAGTGGCCGGAAAGCAGCGTGCTCGCGATCCCGGTCGAAATGGGCCCACGGGGGCGGGCCCCTGGACCGCGCCACCATCAGCGCCGCAACATCTCGTCGAGCCCCTGCACGACGGTCGTCGGGTTCCTGATCGTGCAATAGGCGAGCAGGCAGATCAACAGGATGCCGAGCGCCAGCATCCCGAAGCCGCGCGGGTTGGGGGATGCGGCCGTCTGGTGCAGCACGCGAGCCAGGGCGATCTCCAGGCGTTTCCAGCTGGCGAAGTTCTGGTGCGACCCGGCCGCCACGAGTTGCACGTTGCGGCTGGCACTGGAAATCTCCACGTGCAGTTGCACGCCCAGTTTCGGCAACACCAGGCTGTCACCCGCCCACCGCGCTTCGCTGTCGAGTCCGGACACGACTTCCGCCAGCACGGCGCGCAGCTGGTCGGGATTGACGTTATAGATCACCAGCCGGGGGCGCAGCAGCAGCACGATCAGCGTCAGGCACAGGGCATAGAAGGCCAACAGCAACAGCCACACGTAGCCGCCGAAATGATTCGTGGCGGCCTCCGGCAAGAACAGTTCCATGGGGCCGGCCACGATCAGCCCGGAGACCGCCAGCCCCAAGGCGCCCACATCCCGTGCACCGGTCGTCACGAACGGGCGAGTCGACAGGTTGATGCACCCCAGCAGCAGGAAGTAGACCGCCAGCGGGCCCAGGGCGATGCTCAGGTGTAGCGCGTCAATGTTCAGCATCCCACGGGGCGCCTGGCACGGATTGGACGGGGACGGCCGCAGGCTGCATCTTAGCCCGCTCGATTTCGGGCAACAATACCCGGCGGCCTCCAGGGTCCCGTGCTCCCGGGCGGTGGCGGCGGCCGGGCAATTCGCAACAGCCGCTCTGGCAGGCCCCAGGGGTCCGTGCTACTGTGTTGAGTTCACCCGTTGATTTCCCCGTGGCGGAGCACTGGTATCCGGTGGATGGTCCTGATTTCGACAAGTGCGAACTCGTGCCGGTGATTGCTCAGGACAGCGAATCCGGCGACGTGTTGATGTTGGCCTACATGAACCGCGCGGCGTTCGCCGAGACGGTGCGGACCGGCCGGGTCTGTTATTTCAGCCGCAGCCGCGGGAAGCTGTGGCGCAAAGGGGAGGAGAGCGGCAACGTCCAGGAGGTCCGCGAGATCTACTTTGATTGCGATGCGGACACGCTGTTGATCAAGGTCCACCAGATCGGCGGCGCGGCGTGCCACGAGGGATATCGGAGTTGTTTCTTCCGCCGCCTGCTGCCCGAGACGCTCGAGGTCGTCACGGTGGGCGAGCGTGTGTTTGATCCCGCTCAGGTGTACAAGCGTCCGGGCTGAGCCCGCGGGTTCAAGCCTGTGCGGCCGTGCCGGCTGCCTGTGCGCCAGTCAAGTGAGTACGCAAGATGACCGTCAAGACGCTGAAGCTCGGCATTCCGGCTGGGAGCCTGCAGAACGCGACGATCGAGCTGTTCGAGCGGGCCGGGTACCGCATCAGCATCTCATCGCGCTCCTACTACCCCGCGATCGACGATCCCGAGATCGAATGCCTGCTGATCCGGGCCCAGGAGATGGCCCGTTACGTGGAGCAAGGGATCCTGGACGCGGGCATCACGGGTCTCGACTGGATCCTGGAGGGCCAGGCGCAGGTCGTGGAGGTCTGTGAGCTGACCTTCTCGAAAGTCAGCCGTCGGCCCGTGCGCTGGGTGTTGTGCGTCCCGGAGGATTCGCCGATCCGGCGCGTGGAGGACCTGCAGGGCAAGCGGATTGCGACGGAGGCCGTCGGGCTCACTACGCGGTTCCTGGCTGAACACGGCGTGACGGCGCGCGTGGAGTTCTCGTGGGGCGCCACGGAAGTCAAGCCGCCCCGGTTGGCTGACGCGATCGTCGAGGTCACGGAGACGGGCAGCTCCCTGCGGGCCAACAACCTGCGGATCGTTGCGGAGATCCTGCAGAGCACGCCGCGGCTGATCGCCAACACGCAGTCGTACGCGGATCCCTGGAAACAAGACAAACTGGACAACATCGCGCTGATGCTCAAAGCCTGCCTGAATGCCGAGGGGCGCGTGGGTCTGATGATGAACGTGCATCGCGACAACCTCCAGGCCGTGTTGAAGCTGCTGCCCGCCCTGCAGACTCCCACCATCGCCTCGCTGTCCGACCCCGATTGGCTCGATGTCAACACCATCATCGACGGGTCGTTGATGCGCACCATCGCCCCCAAACTGCGTGCCGCAGGCGCGCAGGGGATCGTCGAGTACGCCATCAACAAGATCATCAATTGAGCCGCTCCCGCCGCGCGCGGGTGCAAGCTCCAGGCGCGCCTCGACCGGACCTGAGGGCGCGCCGCGGACGATCCGGACCCCGCGCTGGAGGGGCGCGAGCGTCTAGCCGGCGGGCGTTTCGGCGACCCGTGCGGGCCGGTCGCGGTCCGTGGTGGACGGCGTCTTCTCGGTGGGCTCGGTCGTGATCTTCACCAGCGACTCGGGCAACTCGACGCCGCCGATGTCCTTCATCACTTGCAGCATGGGCGGCAGGGTATTGGCCAGGTTGCTGAGGAACCCGGCGGCGTTTCCTTTGCCATCCTTGCCCCCGTTCTCCCACACGACGACCTTGTCGAACTTGATGTTCGAGATGGCTCGGGAGGACGCTTCGGCCAGATGATCGAGGTGTTCGAGCATGAGGATCTGGAAAGCCTCCTTGGAGCCGCCGCAGGCGTTGATGATCTCGCGCAGGCCTTCGCCCTTCTTGGCCAGGATCTCATACTGGCCGCGGGCCTCCGCATCGAGCTTGGCGAAGATCGCGTCGGCCTGGGCCCGGGCGTCGATCCGTTTCCGTTCGGCTTCCGCTTCGGCATCGACGATGACCCGCGCCTTCTCCGCCTTGGCGGGCGCTTCCAGCTGGGCGCGCTTCTCGGCTTCCACACGCTCGGCCTCGGCCAGGGCCGCCTTGGCCATCGCGCGGTTCTGGATCTCCAGCACGGCGGCTTCGGCCTCGCGCTTGCGGCTTTCGCCGAGCTGATACGCCTCGGCGCGCTTCACCAGCAGCTCGGCTTGCGAGGCGGCCACGGTGGCCTGCGCCACGTTCTCGCCGTGGATGGCCGACGCGTCGGCCTCGGCCACCTGCACACGCATGTCACGCTCGGCCTGCTTCACCTGCGTTTCGCGGATGAACGCGGCCGCTTTCTCGCCAACCGCCTGCTCCTTCTCAAGCTCGGCGATCATGATCGCCTGGTCGCGGCCCGCCTTGCGGATGCCGATCGCCTGCTCCTTGCGCGCGTCGGCCACCTGCACCGACTTCTCACGCTCGGCCGTGGCCACGCGGATTTCACCCATCTTCTCGTTGTCGGCCACGTCGCCACGCGCCTTCTGAATCGCCTCCGACGCCGCTTTCTGGCCGATCGCGTCGATGTAGCCCGACTCGTCCGTGATATCCGTGATGTTCACGTTGATCAGTTGCAGACCGATCTTGGCCAGCTCCGGTTCCAGGGACCGCTGGATATGCTCCAGGAACGTGTCGCGGTCGCGGTTGATCTCCTCGATCCGCATCGAGGCGATGACCTGCCGCAGTTGGCCGAAGATCATCTCCTCCGCCTGCTTGCGGATCTCGCCCACCGACAAGCCCAGCAGGCGGATGGCCGCCTGCTGCATCAAGGCCGGCTCCGTGCCGATCGCCACCGTGAAGACGCTGGGCACGTTCACGCGGATGTTCTCGGCCGACAAAGCGCCGCGCAGCGGGATCTCGATCTGTACCGGCTCGAGACTCAGGTAGGCGTAGTCCTCGAGCAACGGCAACACGAATTGAGCCCCCGCGTGGATCGTCTTGGTCGCCTGGCCGGCGCGCTTGCCGCGCCCCCAGATCACCAGGATCCGGTTGCTCGGGCAACGCTTGTACTGCTTGACCAGCAGCAAGAAGAAGCCCAGGAACAGCATCGCCACGAAGACGATGATGAGGCCGACCCACCCTTCCCAGGAAACGGAGGGTAACGCACCGAGCAACGTGGAATGGAACATGAGCTGTCTCTCCCTAAGAGATGCAGGTGATATGGAATTCCCGGAGCGCCGCGCACGGCGACCTCCAGATGATCGTTCTCTCAATGAACCCCTATGCCCGGCGCCTCGCGCAGGATGTGACTGGACACCGCACGACTCGTGCGGCCCTGATCAGACCATGCCCGGCCCCACAACGTCCTGGTCACCGCGCTGACGCTCGGCCGGCTCCGCCACGGCATCGACCGGCTCCACCTCGACCGTCATCGGGCTCAGCACCTCCACCACCTCGACGGTAGAGCCCGTCTTGAGCCTGTTTGGACCTCGGGTGCGCGCGGCGTATTCCATGATCCGCCCCTGCGTGCGGATCTGGATCTTGCCCAGCCCCTCATGGTTCGGAGGGATGGGAACGTACACCGTCCCGCGCTCACCGATCGTGCGGTGAATGCGTACCGTGCCGTCGGCCCGCAACCGGTACAACGTCTGCATGAGGAAATGTACGCCGTACAAAGCGATGGCGCCGGCGCCGATCGCAATGAGCAGTGCGATCTGAGGGCTCAACGAGCCAGAGTGCGCTGCCAACCCCGCCAGCCCGAAAAACGTCATAGCCGCTATAACCGTGCGGAAAGAGATCACACCAAACAGCCAGGTCGAACCATGGGCGTGACCATGCTCGACCGCGTGCCCCGCGTCGCCCGAGAAATCGTGCGGCATGTCGGGCGGGATATCGTGCGGCATGTCGTGCGGTATGTCGTGCCCGAAGTCGACGTCATCAGCGCCGATCCCGACGATCGCCATGACAAACTGGCAGACAAACACCGTGCCTCCCACCGCCGCACAGATCATGAATAGCCAGTACATGACGTGCTCCCCCCAAATCCTGGGCCTGCAAAACTAGATACTGATTCGTTTCGACGGCCGGGATCTTGTGCTGGGTCGGCCGTCACGACCGTCCCCATGCATGATGATCCACAACAAGGGGGGTGTCAATTCAAGGCGGCACCCGACCCTCGGGGCGCGACTTCCCGACGCGCACCGGCCGCTCGCTATCACGCGTCCTACCCGTGTTCCCGCAGCAGCTGGATCAGGGTGCGCAGCATGCAGCCGGTGCCGCCGGCGTCGAGCCAGCCTTTGGCCTTCTCGGCGAAGGATGGTCCGGCGATATCCGCATGCACCCAGGGGCGCTGGCCGACAAAATGTTCCAGGAATTTCGCGCCGGCGATCGCCCCGCCCCATCGGCCTTCTCCCACGTTCTTGATGTCCGCCACGTCGCTGGAGATCTGCTCGGCATACTCCGGGAACATCGGCAGTTGCCAGACCGGTTCGCCGCAGATCTGGGCGGCTGCCATCAGCTGGTCACACCACGCCTGGTCGTTGGTCATCAGCCCTGTGACATCCATGCCCAGCGCGACCATGCAGGCGCCGGTGAGTGTGGCCAGATCGATCAGGCGGCCGGCGCCCTGCGAGACCGCTACGTCCAGCACATCGGCCAGGACGAGTCGTCCTTCGGCGTCGGTGTTGAGGATCTCGATCGTCTTGCCGTGGCGCGATGTGAGCACATCGCCGACCCGGTACGCGTTGCCGCTCACCATGTTCTCGACCAGGCCCATGTATCCGGCCACGTTGACGGGCAGCTTGAGCCGCTTGGCAGCGACCAGGGTCCCGAGCACCGTGGCCGCCCCCGCCATGTCGCCCTTCATCGTCTTCATCGACTCGGCGGGTTTGAGCGAGTAGCCGCCGGAGTCAAAAGTCACCCCTTTGCCCACCAGCGCGATGGGCGGGTCGGCTTCGTCGGAACCCTGGTGCCTGACGGTCACGAGCCGCGGCGGGTGGGCCGACCCACGCGCGACGGCCAGCAAGGCGCCGCACCGTTCCTGCTGCAGCCGCTGTTCGTCCCAGACGTCGATTTCCAGCCCGAACGTGTCCGCCAGCCCGGTCGCCTCTTCGGCGAACCGCAGCGGGGTCATCACGCTCGGCGGCTCGTTCACCAGGCGGCGCACCAGGTTCACGCACTCGCCCAAGATCACTCCCTCGGCCACGGCCTGACTGGACGCGCCGCACCAGAGCATCTCATCGAAGACATGCAGCTTCCGCTCGCTCCGGTACAGATCCTGGCCATGGCAACCGGCCATGGCGCTGCAGACGGCGGCGCTGATGGTCGCCTCCTCCCACGCGCTGTCGAAAGCAAAGGCGATGCAGCCGCGCTGGCGGGCAGCCAGCTGTTTGGCCGCCGCACCCGCCGCACGCACGGCCTGCAGCTGACCGAATGTCGAGCGTTCGCCGAGCCCGACGATCAGCAGTTCGCCCGAGAGCAGTCCCGGCGGACTCAGCACACGCGTCACTTCGGCCAGCTTCCCCGTCACGTCTTTGCGCGCCACCAGCCGGGCGACCAGCCCGCCGGTGCTCGCATCCAGTTCGGCCAGCGTCGAGTCGAGCATTCCATCCGTGAAAATCCCTGCTACGATGGCATCGGATTCCAACTCGGTCACCATCGCCGCCGAGGCTTGTACGTTCATCAGATCATCCCGTATCTCAGCAGATCTCTGAAGGAACACGTGGCCACCGGCATTTTACGGCAATCTTCGCCACTCCACGACGGGGGAGGCTATCGCGCATGGGTTATCGCACGCTGCAACAATGCGTGGCGGATCTGGAAGCCACGGGGCAATTGGTACGTGTGTCGGAGCCCGTGAGCGCCGATCTGGAGGCGGCGGAGATCCAGCGGCGCGTCTATCGGCGGGGCGGACCGGCCATCCTGTTCGAGCAGATCACCGGCTGCCGGTTCCCGATGGTTTCCAACCTGTTCGGCACGCTCGACCGCGCACGCTTCATCTTCCGCGACACGCTGGAGCAGGTGCGTCATTTGATCGCGCTGAGGAGCGATCCGGCGCGGTTGGTCAAGACGCCCTGGAAATCGCTCACAGCAATCCCGACCGCGTGGCACATGCGACCTCGCCGCGTGTCGGGCGGTCCCGTGCTGGCCCGAGCCCTGACGATCGATCAACTGCCGCAGCTCCGGTCGTGGCCCCAGGACGGCGGCGCGTACGTCACGTTGCCGCAGGTCTACAGCGAGGATGTGCGCCGCCCCGGCCTGCCATCGGCGAACTTGGGCATGTATCGCGTCCAGCTCTCCGGTGGCCAGTACCAGCTCAACCGCCAGGTGGGCCTGCATTATCAGCTGCATCGCGGCATCGGCGTGCATCATGCCGCGGCGCGCGCGCGGGGGGTGCCTCTGCGGGTCAACATCTTCGTGGGCGGCGCGCCGGCCATGATGCTCGCCGCCGTCATGCCGTTGCCGGAGGGCACGTCCGAGTTGACCTTTGCGGGCGCGATGGCCGGGCACCGGATCCCGATGGCGTGCGTGGAGGGCCGGTTGCCGGTGTATGCCGAGGCCGACTTCTGCATTCAAGGCTCGATCGATCCGACCCGGACACTGCCCGAAGGCCCCTTCGGCGACCACCTCGGGTACTACAGTCTGTCGCACGAGTTCCCCTACCTGGACGTCGAGCGTGTGACCTGCCGCGACAACGCCCTCTGGCCGTTCACGGTGGTAGGTCGGCCGCCCCAGGAGGACACCGTGTTCGGGCAGTTGATTCATGAGCTGACCGCGCCCGCGGTCTCCACGGCCATTCCCGGCGTGCGGGCGGTACATGCCGTCGACGCGGCGGGCGTGCACCCGCTCCTGCTGGTGATCGGCAGCGAACGATACGTGCCGTACGACCCGCGCCGCCAGCCGCGCGAGCTGCTGACGCAGGCCCATGCGGTCCTGGGCCTGGGCCAGCTGTCACTGGCCAAGTACCTGTGGATTGTCGACCAGCAGGACGACCCGGGACTGGACGTGGCGGACGTGCAGGCGTTCCTGCGGCATGTGCTGGAGCGCGTGGACTGGCGGCGCGACCTTCACTTCCAGACCCGGACGACGATCGACACGCTGGACTATTCCGGCTCGGCGCTGCATGAAGGCTCGAAGGTCGTCATCGCCGCCTGCGGGCCGCCGATCCGCTCGCTGCCGACCCAGCTCCCGGCCGCGCTGCGCTTGCCCGCCGGCTTCCGCGCGCCGCGGGTCTGCTTGCCGGGCGTGCTGGCCATCGAGGGGCCTGCGTACGCGGAGGCCGGTGAGGAGGCGATCGGGCGTTTCTGCCAGGAGGTGCCGCACGAATCGCCGCTCAACGAGTTCCCGTGGCTGGTGATCGTGGATGACAGCCAGTTTGCCGCGCGGCAGTTGGACAACTTCTTGTGGGTCGTCTTCACACGCAGCGACCCGGCGGCGGACACGTACGGGATCGGCACCGTCATTCACCAGAAGCACTGGGGGTGTCGCGGGGCATTAGTGACCGACGCGCGGATCAAGCCGCGGCATGCCCCGCCGCTGGTCGAGGACCCGGCAGTATCTCGGCGCGTGGACGCGCTGGCCGCCCGGGGTGGGCCGTTGGCTCCCTACCTGTAGACTGACGTGGGTTCGAATGACGACGGGCCGAAGACTCGAGCACGAATGCATGACGAACGATGGCGAAGGCGTGCGCGGCCATTTAGGATAGAGGTGTGAGCCGCGCGCGCCGGCTCGCAGTCTGACACGCAGCACCGGACGTGACGTGTGATGCTCCCAGCCTGGTCCCTTGACGACACAATCATGCGGTATCTCCCCGACGTGATGCACATCTTCCTGGCGATCTGGCTGTTCGCCGTCGGGGGCTGCGTCGGCAGTTTCGTCAATGTCGTCGCGTTGCGCATGCCGGCCGGGATCAGTATCTGGCGCAGCAACTCGCGATGCCCGGTTTGCCTGCATCCGATCCGCTGGCACGACAACGTGCCCCTGATCAGCTGGCTGGTCTTGCGCGGCCGCTGCCGCGATTGTCACACGTGGATTCCACTCCGCTATCCGCTGGTCGAGCTGTGGATGGGCCTGCTGTTCCTCGCGCTCGCGTTGGGCGAGGGCCTGGTGGGTGGGCGTAATGTGCCGGCACCGCCCGGTGCGCCCCGGTTCGCCCAGCTGACGCCGCCTCAATACTGGTCGCTCTACGCGTATCACGCGATCCTGCTCGCAACCTGCTTCACGGCGGCGTTGATCCGCATGGACGGCCAGCGGGTGCCCGTTCGGGTGTTCCTGCCGGCATGCGCGGTAGGGTTGGCCGCCCCGCCCCTGTGCACCTGGTTGCATCCGGTGCCCGTGTGCGAGCCGGGCGCCGCGCCGGCCTGGCTGATCGGCGCCGCCAGTGCGCTGGGTGGGCTGCTCTCCGGCGCGGCGGTGGGCGGTTGCGTCGGGCTGGCGGCAGCTCGTCCGGCGCGGATGCGGGCTGGGGAGCCGTCCGAGCGCTGGGGCACGGCGCTGTGCGGCCTGTTCCTCGGTTGGCAGGCGATGCTGGCCGTCGCGCTCGCCGCGGTGGTCGCAGCAGGTACGGTGGTAGCGGTTCGTCGGCTCGTAGGGCGGCGCGGCGCGGGCCCGTGGTGCGCGTATTTGACGGCCGCCGCATTGCTGTACATCATCGAGTGGAGGCGCCTCGTCGAACTGCTCCCGTGTCTCGGCGTCCATGGGAGTGCCGGCCTGTTGGGCGTGCTGGCTTTGGCGGCGATCGGCGTGTGGATTCTTGCGGCACCCTGGGCGCGGAGAAGGCGTTCCGCAGCAACCGTCTCACGCGGACAAGGAGAGATCATGACTCCTGCCGACTTCCAGGATAAATTGAAGGCGATTCTCGCTTCGCCGAGCTACATGCCGGTGGAGTACGATGTGCACTTTCTTCAGCAGCCGGAGTTGCGCCCGGTGCGCATGCAGTTGGAGCTGCTCAAACCGGAACTCGTTCTCGCGCGCGAACAAGTCAATTCCACCATCGTCGTGTTCGGCGGCACTCAGGTGGTCGAGGCGTCCGCGGCGCAGCAGCAATTGGAGCAGGCCCAGGCGGCGCTCGCCCAATCGCCGCATGACCCGGCGCTTCGGCGCGCCGTCCAGAAGGCTGAACGGATCATGGCCAAGGCGCATTACTACGAAGCAGCGCGCGAGTTCGCCCAACTGGTTTCCCGCTCCTGTCAGGTGGACGGCCAATGCGATTACGTCATCAGCACGGGCGGCGGGCCCGGCATCATGGAGGCGGCCAACCGCGGGGCCTATGAAGTCGGTGCCAAGTCGATCGGACTCAACATCACCCTCCCGCTCGAACAGGTCCCCAACCCGTATATCACGCCGAACCTCTGCTTTCAGTTCCACTACTTCGCGCTGCGCAAGATGCACTTCCTGATGCGTGCCAAGGCGCTCGTGGTGTTCCCCGGCGGATTCGGCACGCTCGACGAGCTGTTTGACGCGCTCACGCTCCGGCAGACGCATCGCATGCAGGAGATCCCCATCATCCTGTTCGGCAGCGCATACTGGCGTCAGGTCGTCGATTTCCAGTTCCTGGCCGACGAAGGCGTGATCGCCGACGAGCACCTGGACCTGATCTCATACGCCGACACGCCGGCGGAAGCGTGGCAGGTCATCACCCGGTTCCATCAGGAGACGAATGGCCAAAGGCGATAGGCGACCGGCGATAGGCCAGAGGCGACAGCCGGCCCCCAAGCCGTCGCGGGCGGCCGGGCGCTGCTCGCCTGGATTCCGGACATTCTCTACAATGAGCCAGCGGGGGTGGCGCGGGTGGCGCTTGCCTCCAGGACGCGGCCGGTCAGGGCGTTGCCGGTTGTGGATCGTTCGGCAAGCGCTCGGTTTCGACGGAGAAATGCGATGCGGAATCAGGTCTGGCGGCGTGCGTCCGGGGGATGGTGGAGGGCGATTGCCGGCGTGCTGGTCGTGGCGACCGTGACCGGCGGTTGCAGCAAGTCGCAGTCTGGGCACGACGGTACGCCGCAGCGCAAGTACGAGGTGGCCGAAGACAAGCCGGCGGCCAGGTCGGCGGCCCAGCCGCCGGTCGATACCTGGGCGGGCCGGCCGGCGTCTCCCGCCGACGAGGCGCCCCAGGCATTCGGTGCGATGCCAGCCGCCGATGCGGCGGATTCACCGACCCGCAGCCGACCCGCAGCACCGGCCGGGAAGACGTCGGCGGGCGAGGGCGGGGCGGCGGGCTCAGCCAACGCCGTACCCCAGCCGCCGTCCATCGCCGGCGGCCAACTCGATACAGCGGCGGACCCACCCGACACGCCGCAGGAACTGCAGGAGTACCTCAAGCGGATGGCCGAGCGGGCGCTGACGGTCCAGATGCAGATCCGTCGCGGCGCGGCCACGCCGGCGTCGCTCCAGCCGATCATGGAGGCCATGCTGGAGGCCAGCGAAAAACTGCTGGCCGCGGACGCGGACGACGCGGCGCGTGTCAGTGCGGTCCAGGCCAAGGCGGGCGCTCTGTCGGTGTTGAGCCAGCTGATGCCGGATCGACCGTGGGCGGACCAGTTCCACAAGTTCGCGACGTCGCTCGCCGCCGATAAGAACCCGGTGATCGCGATCGAAGGGCGCGCCATTCTGTTGGGCATCCTGATCGGAGACGTGGCCCAAGGCAAGAGCCAGGATGTGGACGGGTTGATGGCTCAGCTGAAGGCGCTACTGGCCGACGAGCATCGCAACTTGTCGGTGCTGAACGTCACGCAGCAGGCGGTTCTGGCCTTGCGGACGATCGGGCGGGACGATGAGGCGCACGAGGCGTTCGAGCTGATCGCCAATGCGTTCAAGGACCATCCGGACGCGCAGCTGGCCGCAGAGGCGGACGACATGCTGGAGCAGCTCACGGTCGTGGACCTCAAGGCCGACGCCAGGCTGAACGACGTGCTGTTGAAACGCGACGGCGCCGTGGCCGCCTTCACAGATGTCGTCACCCAGCTATTGCAGCGGCCGAAACCCGGCCAGATCGTGCTCAAGAACGTCCTGCGCTGGCTCCCCATGCTTGAACAATCCGGCAACTACGAGCTGGCCGCCCGGATCTGCGACATGACCCAGGCCGCGTACCAGGACAACCTGGTCCCGGAACTCAAGGAGGCGGCCCTGCAAAGCACGCGGATGATGCAGCGGCGACTCGACCTGCTCGGAAAACCGCTGTCCGTCGAAGGGACCCAGCTCGACGGCACGCCGCTGGATTACGCCCCCTACCAAGGGAAGGTCGTCCTGCTCGTGTTCTGGGCCTCGGTCTCTCCGGCGTGCCGGCCGGAATTGCTGGCCGTCAAGACGCGATACGAGAAGTATCACGCGCAAGGGCTGGAGGTCATCGGCGTGTGCCTCGATCAGGACATGACCGTTGCCAACCAGGTGCTCAATGAGCTGCAGCTCCCGTGGACGACGATCACCAACAGCAAGCTGGCCGAGAAGTTCGGAATCGCCATGGTACCCTACCTGCTGCTGGCCGATCGGGAGGGCAAGGTGGTGGCGCTGTTTGTCGCGCCGTCGGCGCTGGACGCCAAGCTGCCGGATCTGCTGGGCCCGGCCGGCGAGGCGACACCGGCCCCGCCCGTCAACCAGTTGCGCGAGCCGTCGAGCGGAACGGAATGACCCGTCACGATCGCGTGCGGCGCGACCTCCAGCCGTTAAACAGACCGGGCCGCGTCGGGTGGACGCGGCCCGGTCGATTGCAGCGAATTGGTACTGGGAGCTGTATGCTGAACGACAGTCTGGGACTGTCGACTTCCAAAGCACTTCACCACCTCAATTCAGGAGGCGGGAAGTCAAGCACAGGAAACGCGAGATCCTACGCAGGTAACATGGGTCAGGTTGTCTCATCGTCGAGCCCGTGCCGACCGGAAGCCGGCGCGCACTCATGGTTCCACACTCGGTTCGTCCGCCCCTGCCGGAGCGGCGGCGTCCGCCGAGTTCAACGGCGAAGGCACCACCCGCAGGAAACGACCACCGTTCTCATACCACCCGTATTTGGTTGAACGGCACCAGCGCAGATCGAGCAGCAGAGCGAGCCACCCACCATCACCGCTCTCCCACGACACGATCACACGCCGATATGGCAAAGGCGCCTCACAGTAAAAATCTAGCCCACGTTCGGACAGGTGCTTGCCCAAGACGACAATCGTCGCGTCGGACAGCGGGCAGCCCTCCTGGGAAAGGGGCGTCACGTGGATCGGATAGGGGAACGGCTCGCGATGGTCGTGACGGCGGTCCCGTCCAACGCGCTGGTACCGGTGTTGCCGAAGAACCCGCTGCACCCGCTGGCGGATCTGCTGGTCCGCCGACACGCCCACGGAAGGCGCCAAGGCGCACGGTGACTCAGTCACCACGCTGCTCATGGGCAAATGACCTTGTCGAAAAGGAACGTCTGCCAGGAAACCGGCACAGTCAATCAGGATGTGAGCGCCCGCCGAGCCGACCCGGGGTCAGCATCGCGCGGGCTGTAAAGGATATCTACGCCACGAATAGCCATGAGTCAAATGGCTTTAGTCGAGCGGGATGTGGTGGCCCATTTTGTCGCGTTTGGTGGCCAGGTAGTGCACGTTGTACTTATTGGGGGGCGGTAGGATCGGAACCTGATCGACCACTTCCAGGTCATAGCTCCGCAGGCTGAACGCCTCGGTTTTCTTCGGATTGTTGGTCAACAGCCGGATCTGCTGGAGCCCCAGGTCCTTGAGGATCTGAATGCCGATCCCGTAGTCGCGCATGTCCGCTTTGTAGCCCAACGCATGGTTGGCTTCGACCGTATCCAAGCCCTGGTCCTGCAGGGCATAGGCCTTGATCTTGTCCACCAGGCCGATGCCGCGCCCCTCCTGGGGCAGGTACACCAGCACGCCGATCCCTTCCTGGCCAATCATATCGAGCGCCAACCGCAACTGATCGCCGCAATCGCACCGCAGGGAGTTGATCAGGTCGCCGGTGAAGCAGCTGGAGTGCATCCGGACCAAGGGGACGCGGCCCGGGTCTGACACATCGCCCAGAATGAGCGCCACCGGTGCGCTGTCTTCGTATTTCACGCTGTAGATGACGATGCGGAACTTGCCGTGCATGGTCGGCAGGGCGGCTTCCGTGACTCGGGACACCAGCTTCTCGCTCAAGCGGCGGTGGGCAATGAGTTCTTCGATGGAGATGATTTCCAGGCGGTGCCGGTCGGCGATCTCCAGCAGCTGCTGGCGCGTAGCCCGGTCGCCCTGGTCATTGAGGATTTCGCACAGGACGCCGGCGGGCGTGAGCCCCGCCATGCGGGCCAGATCCACCGCCGCCTCGGTGTGCCCCGCCCGCCGCAACACGCCACCCTCCTTGGCCAGGAGCAGGTGCACGTGTCCGGGCCGGACGAAATCCTGGGGACCCGTCTTCGGATCGACGATGGCGCGCACCGTGGTGGATCGTTCCTCGGCCGTGATTCCCGTGCGGACGGAGGCGTGGTCCAGGGGCGTCATGAAGGCGGTGCGGAGCGGGGCCGTGTTGGCGTCGACCAGCGGCCAGACCTCCAGCCGCTTGCAGATGTCCGGCAGCACCGGCATGCAGAACTCGCCCCGCCCACTCATCACGAAATTGACCGCTTCGGGCGTCGCTTTTTCCGCTGCACAGATGAAGTCCCCCTCGTTCTCCCGGTCTTCCGCGTCGACCACAATGACGACCTCTCCGCGCGCAATGGCATCCACGGCGGCTTGAACGGACGAGAACTTGCGTGCCACGGCTACCCTCTTGGCCCCGGCGGGGGTCGCGTTCGAGTGCCCGACAAAGCACCCGAAGGTGGAGACACGGCAGCCCGACTATCGGCCGCCGACGGACCCACGTATTATAGTTCGACGGGGGGTGCAGACGCCAGGGACCTGGCGCGGGGCCGCCCGATCCGCCCCCGTCGGCCGCAGGCGGCCGCGACGCACGGGGCACTTGAGACGCGCGGGACATGCCATTGTTAGACCGTGACGAGTACGTCGAGCAGGCTCATTTTTTCCGTTCTCTGTGCGAGCGTCTGCCGCAGAACATGCCGCTGCAGGAACTGCTGGCCCAGCTGCGGGACGAAGTGCTGTCCACGACCAAGCTCCCGCTGGCGCTGGATTTCCTGCTCGGGGAGCTCAAGCACCGGGGTGAAATCGCGTCCGGCATGAGGAAGCTGGCCCACTACTTCACCGCGTTCCAGGCCTACGTGGTGAGCGAAGGCGAGAATGAACGGGGTCGCTTCGACATGCGCGTGGCGTTCGAGATCCTGCGTTACGAGGCCGAGTATCGGGCGGCGGGGGCCAGTCGCCCCGGCCTGTTCATGTATCAGTTCGAGGCGCTCTGCCGCAACCGGCTCCGCTACGAGAAAGGCCTCGACGCAATGGCGGAAGACCCGCTCTACGACGCCCACTGGCGGAAGTGGCTGGCCACCGTGCGGCGTCAGATCGGGATCGTCGATCTGACGGACCTGGTGTATGTGCGCAGTGAGCACTATGCCAACGATCGGATCCGGCGTTTCGGTACGTTGGACACGGACGAGCCGATCCTGTTCGGGGAGAAGGAGGGCAAGATCGCGCTGGCCAACCGCCGCAAGGACCCCCTGTACTTCTTCTCAGCGCTTCAGCGCCAGCTGGGCTACCCGCAGGTCCCGCGGCCCAGGCCGGCCGATGAAACCCCCCAGCTCATTCCGCAGCTGATGCGCCGCATGGAACGCCTCGAGATGCGCATCAAGCTGATGGAAGACGAACAGCGGGGCGGGATCGATCTGACCAAGTTCTACGCGCCGCCCACCCAACCGCCCGACGACGGCACGCCCCAATACTGAACGACGCCACGCGACGGCACGACGCGACCCGGAAACACGCGCGGCGTTTCCCGCGGCACTTATGACCGCTGCGGGAAACGCCCGCATGTTCCACTGCCACGGTCGGCGCGGGCGGTGCTACGGCCCACCACCGCTGACCATTTTGACATCGAAGACCGTTTCCTGCCCTTCCAGCACCGTACAGGTCAACCCGCTGGTGGCCGCGCTCCGGTACTTGGCTGGAATGGTCGTCGGGTTGAGGGGCGTTTTCGCGCCGACCTGCCCACCGGTCATCATCGCCTTGTACGCTTCATGATCCGACGGGTCCACGTTGGTTCCCGACGAAGGTGAAGGAACAACGGCCACATCGTACGTCCCCACGGGAACCTGGGGCTTCTGGTTGAACGTGAGCGTATACGATCCGTCGCTGCCGATCTCCGCCACGGCCGGGAATGCACGCTCCTTGTGCGTGAACGTGATCTGGGTGCCTGCGGGCGGCGCTTTTCCGTCCAGTGTCACCGTGCCCTTGACGCTGCCCATGACCAGCGGGCCCAGAGCGTTCTTCTTGCCGCAGCCGGGCAACACCGTCAAACCGATCAGGAGTGTCGAGATGACCAGACACCTCATCATGCGAATCGCAGAAACCCACATTGCTGCAGTCTCCTCAAGCAATCAACGACAGACCGCCACATCACGCTGCCGGCATTAGTCCAGCGGCACTTCGATGACCCGCCCATCGTCGCGCGTGGCCATCACGCGGAGCGTGAACATGTCCACGGTGTCCGCGAGCATCCGCACACTGCCGTCCGCCAACCCGATCATCACGCCGGCGTGCGGTGAGTAGATCCCGTTGTTCTGTCCGTCGTTGGGACCCACACCCGGCCAGGACACGCCCACCGTGTTGGGTGCGTAACGGATCGTCGTGCAGTTGAACAGCCGCGCGGCAAGACCAGCCGTCGGGTTCCCACCCCAGTAATACTTGATCAGCTCCTCGATGGAGATCGGCCAGGGGCTCCCCATGAGGAAACCGTGCACCGAGTTGATCTGCTGGTCTTTGGCCGTGTAATCCCAGTTGTAGACGAAATTCGAGCACTCTCCGGTCATGATCGTGTTGCTCGTTCCGTCCGTGATCATGCCGAGCTTGATGGGCTTGCCCACCACGAACGTGCCCCCACCGGAGATGATGCCCTGGTTGACGACTGGACTGCAGCAGTCGCAGCAATTGGCCCAACGATTCGGCCCGTTCACAAACCCGTTCCCGTCGGTCGCCCCGGCAATCCCCGTGTAGCTCGAGCAGGCAATCACGTAATTGCCCGCGTTGATCATGGTCTCCAGCGGCGTCGACGGGCAGGCCAACACCGGGATCCGGACATTCTGCCACGCCTGACCATTGACCGCACCCGCGGCGAAACCATTGTAAGCCCATCCCGGGTGGTCGCCGACAAACGTCATCCGATCGTAGGCCGTCCCCATTTCCACATAGGGCATGATGCGGGGCAGCCAGGACAGGCCCCAGGTCCAGTTCTGGGATGCGAATCCGCCCACAGGGAAGGTCTTGTACACGTCGTGATAATTGTGCAGCGCCAACCCAATCTGCTTCATGTTGTTGGAGCACTGCATCCGGCGCGCAGCTTCACGAGCTGCTTGTACCGCAGGCAAGAGCAGCGCAACCAAGACTCCAATGATGGCAATGACCACCAACAATTCGACGAGGGTGAAACCTCGCTGACGCGATCGCGCAGACATGATACGTACTCCCTCCTCCAGACTGAAACCACGAACGTGAACCGAGTATGAAGTGCACGCGCCTGATTATCTCGCTCTTCGCACCAGTTGTCAAAGACAAGTCTGCAGATATTTCGCCGCGCGATCGCCCGGAACTGGAAACCCGCCGGGATGAGGGAAACCGTCCGGAGCATCGGACCCACCGCATCGATCTGCGGGGCACGCACTCCGCGCGGCACTTATCGTGGCGGGTTCAGCGGCAACGGCATCCCTTCCACGATGACCAGCTCCTGATCGGCCGCCAGTTCCTCCAGAGTCTGCACCTCTCCAGACGGCCACTGGATGTCCAGCCGCTGAATCCGCGCAGTTTCACCCAGTCCGAAGATGGCCTTTCGTTCGCTCGTCGACATGTAGCCGCCGCCGGCGATGAGGGTCTGGGTCCACGTGCGGTCCCCGGCCGTCAGCCGTAGCGTCGTCCCGTAGGCCTCTCGACTGCAGGTCCGGCCGACCAGTTGCACGGCCAAGTAGTGCCCGGCGTCCGGCGTCCGGTTGGCCAGCAGCGCGGCCGGGATGTCCAGATGCGAGATGCTCGCGTCCGGCTTGCCGTCCCGGTCATAGTCCAAGATGACGATGGTGCGGCCCAGACACTGTTGTTGAAAATAGGGCCCCAGTGAACGGCTCGTCAGCTCCACGAACTGGCCTTCCCCCTGGTTCCGGAAGAACTGGGGCGGCATCAGGTCGGGCACGTTGGGATCGTACGAGCGATCGACATGGCCGTTGGCCTGGAGGATATCCAGCCAGCCGTCCAGATCGGCGTCGATAAAGCGTGTGCCGAACGTGAGCATTTTGAAAGTCGGTTCGCGGAGGCCCGCCGCTCGCGTTTCGTCCGAGAACGTATTGGCGCTGTTCTGGAGGAAAAGCGTGTCCGCGTCGTGATAGAAGGTGCCGAGGTACACGTCGGGCAACTGATCGCCGTTGACATCGCCCACCGTCAGCCCCATGCTGGCTTGGCTCTGACCGGTCGCGTTCATGGCGATTCCCAGCTCGATCCCCATTTCCACGAAGCTCAACGGGTCACCCGGCTGCTCGACCTGGTTGCAGAAGTAGAAGTCGGGGGTCGTATCGTTGCAGACAAACACGTCCAGGCGGCCGGTGCCTCGGAAATCGGCCGCCACCACCGACAGCCCCTTGCCATCGCGCGCCACGACCCCGCTCTCCTCGGTCACATCCCGGAAGCGGCCGTCGCCCAGATTGTGGTACAACCGATCCTGCTCCGCGTGAAATAAGGTCGGCGCACAGCCCTGCGTCTGGCCCTTCTGCCCGCACGCTTTCGCCAATGCCTCCTCGAGCAGCACGTAATTGACCACGTAGATCTCGGGAAAGCTGTCGCCGTTGAGGTCCACCAGCACGGTGCTGGTGGACCAGCTATCGCTGGCGCCCCCGCAACCCGACTGCTCGGTGACGTCCGTGAACGTCCCGTCCCCCATGTTGGCGTACAGGCGGTTGGTGCCGATGTTCGCGACATAGACGTCCGGGTAGCCGTCACTGTTGTAGTCGCCCACGGCGACCCCTCCGCTGAACGACCCTTCCTTCAAGCCGGCCGCTTGGGTCACGTCGACGAATCGGCCGTCGCCCAGGTTGCGGAACAGTCGGTCGATGTACGGGTTATCGTCGCCCCGCTCGTCCCAGGGCCCGGACTGGGCGTAGTAGATGTCCGGCCAGCCGTCGCAGTCGTAGTCGATCACGGCCAATCCGGCGCCGGGGGCGGTCATGATATGGTCGGGGCCGTAGGTTCGGGTCGTGGTGTTGAAGTACTGGAAATCGATGCCGGCCTCAGCGGCCACATCGATCAGTTGCACCGTCCCGTCCATCGCGCCCTGGGCGCCGACCTGATCCGCCTGCTCGGAAGGCGCTGGGAATTCCGGAAGCGGATACTCCGACAGATCGAACGCCAGGGCGGGCTGGGAGTCCGGCCGCGTGAAGTACCCGGGGTTGACCAATCGATGGTTGGCGCGGGACAGCTTTTCCTGGGCCCAGGGCAGATCCGGGTCGATCATCAGTCCCACGTTGCACCACCCGAGCGACTCCCAGGTGCAGCCGAGTTGTTCGGTGATTTCCGCCACCTGCCGCATCAGTTCCAGGTCCGGCAGGTTCTGCAACTGGTTCAGTGTGAAATCCAGCGTCGAGAGCAGGCGCGCCCGATTCACGAACGGCTTGGCCGCGTCCGGCTTGCCCAGCGCGATCAGCACCTGGGAGAGCTGGAAATTGGACGCCACATGGTTGGGATGTCGTCGCAGCGCTTCGATGAAACAGCGGATCGCCCCGCGCGGCTGCCCGTTGCGCTGGGCCCACACGCCGCGCGCGAACCAGGTCCTGGGATGCGACTCGCCGAGCTTCGACATCGTCACCTGCCACGTGAGAAACGGCGACCGCTCCGGCTTGTCCAGCAGCACTTCCCCCAGGCGGGCCAACGCCTCCGGCTGCTCGGGATGCCGCGCCAGAACACTCCGGAAGATCGCCTCCGCGCCGACCGCGTCGTCCCGCTTGAGCAGCGTGATGCGGCCTTCCCCCAACCGGACGATCGGATCGTCCGGAACGGAGCGCAGGCAGCCTTCGGTGAACGCCTGGTCTTCGATCAGCATGTTATCCAAGCCGCCGATCATCAGCAGTTCGTCCCGGCCGCACTTGCCGCCCCGAATGACGGCCTCGGCATGCGGAAGAGCCTCCCAGGTCCGCCCTTCGCTCTGCAGCATCACCGCCAGCTTCTCGTTAGCGCGCATGTGCAGCGGGTCCAGCTCCAAGACGCGGCGCAGACAGGCTTCCGCCTCCGTCGCGCGACCCATATGGACAGGGCGATTGCGCGAAACTGGGCAATCTGGTATGACATGGCAAGCGCGATTCGGTCGTTTCGAGGCAGAGTGTCTCAGCGAGTCGCAAGATGCAGGAATCCGCAAGGAGGTGTGTCGTCATGCCA
>JBPOJB010000019.1:0-103256 GCA_052034005.1 Planctomycetota bacterium
GGCTGTTACCAGTACCAGCTTTCCAGCCGTCCGTCACGCGACCGCTCGACGAACTCCAGCCGCTCCGACAGGTCGATCGCGACGGAGTCGCGGCATCCCTTCTTGACGATCGCATGCGTCAGGTCGCTGGCCATCCAGTTGATGTCCGTCGCTGTCACCGTGATGGTGGTCACCGAATCGCGCGCAGCGCACGCTGCCGCGTACCAATCACTTCTCCGCCTACGGTAGCGGCCCCGACGGTGCCGAAAACCGGTATGCTGATGACTGTCGCCGAGCCACCAATAGCGCCTACCACAGCTATCCCGCCTGCTGCCGCACCTGCAGTTCCCGCAATAATCAGTGCACCATTTTGGTAGTGTTGTAGGTCCTGATCCATTTCGGACGGATTCCATAGATAGTACCAGTAGTCATGCCAGAACCCGGCCAGCCCACTGGGGTCGATGCCAGCGACAGCCTGATTTATGGCATACCGCGCGACATTCGCATCTCCCGCGGCAAATCCCCGGACTCAGAAGCAGACACTCTGGTTTCAGCTCTGCACGGCGCCTCTGAGAGCGAGGCCGAGCGGGGATGCGTCGCCAGCCGCCTCCTCACAGCGCGCGGCCCGTTGGGCCGGCGGTTAAACAGCTCGGCCACAGCCCACCGATGGCACAGAACGACCTCATACCGGCGGACTCAGAAGCAGACACTCTGGTTTCGGCTGGCGACGAGGAGATACTGGACGCGTGAGGTTCTTACCCCCCCTTTTTCAAGGGGGGGCAAGGGGGGGTCAAACCATGAGCGGGTTCCCCCCTTGCAAAAGGGGGGACTGCGGGGGGGGGTGAAACTAGGCAGTCAGAAGCTCAGAGGCATGTGTTCATGGATCAAGTCTGTATAACCGCTGGGCCAGGGTTCGCCGTCAGGCGAACGGCGGCCCGCGCGCGTCCGTCCAAGCCACGGCGCCCCCGGGGAGCGAGACCGAGCGGGGATGCGCCGCCAGCCGCCTCCTCACAGCGCGCGGCCCGCTGGGCCGGCGGTTAAACAGCTCGGCCACAGCGCCCCCGGGAGCGAGGCCGAGCGGGGATGCGCCGCCAGCCGCCTCCTCACAGCGCGCGGCCCGTTGGGCCGGCGGTTAGACAGCTCGGCCGCAGCCCACCGATGGCACAGAACGACCTCATACCGGCGTGTTTCTATCATGTCGCACGCCACGGGCGGGCGACGGTAGCTCGGTGGCACTCCTGGCGCCGGTTTTTTGGCCGGCTGCCGGCTCGCTGCGCGGCAGTCTGGCGACCCGCATGCGGGTCAGCGCTCCCCCGGGCGGATGCGGACCGGACCGTAGTTGGCCTGCCGCGGACCGGGCGTGCTCCGTCCGTCCGCCACCCACTGCTCCAACAGCGCCGTCAAGTGCTGCACCCGTTCCGGCTCGCGGTCGGACACGTTGTGTCGTTCCCCAAGGTCGGTCGCCAGATCATACAGCTGGCACGGCGGCAGCCCCGCCGCCTCCCGACTGCCCGGCCGAGGCGTGCTCCAGCCGCCCGAGTCGGGGCAGAGCAGCAGTTTCCAGGACCCTTCACGCACGGCGAACGAGCCGTTGATCGAATGCGAGACCAGGTGCTGCCGCGGGCTGGCCGGCTGGCCCTGCAACACGGAGAGGAAGCTGATGCTGTCCTCGCCGACCTGCGGCGGCAGGGTCGTGCCCAGCAGGTCCGCCAAGGTCGCCAGGATGTCGGTCAGACAGATGAGCTGCGCAGCTGTCTGGCCGGCCGGCACCTGTCCGGGCCAGCGCACCAGGAAGGGAACGCGGTGCCCACCCTCGAACAGGTCCGCCTTGCCGCCGCGGAGCGGTCCGCCCGGCACGTGGCCGTGCGCGGCCAGTTCATCCAGCTGTGCCTCCGGCGAGCACCCGTTGTCGCTCGTCACGATGACCAGCGTCTGGCCGGCCAGGTCGTGCGCATCGAGCGCAGCAAGAACCTCTCCGATCGCCGCGTCCATCTGCATCACGAAGTCGGCATACGGGTTCATGCCGCTGGCGGCCTGCCAGGCCGCCGCCGGATAGATCGGCGTGTGCGGGGCGGACAGGGGCAGGTACAGAAAGAAGGGGTGGCCGGCCTGCGCCTGCTCGGCCCGACCGGCGATATACTCGACCGCGCGGCGGACCAGGGCCGGAAGCACCTGTGTGGGATCGAACCCCGGGGCGGCCGGCCCGCGCCGGGCCCTGCCCCCCTGCTCGCGCCCGGCCATCAACAGGAAGTCCCGATCCTCGCTGGGCAACACCGTGACGCGATCGTTTTCGATGAACGTATAGGGCACCATGTCGAGCGAGCCGCTGATCCCGAAGTACTCGTCGAATCCGACCGAGTTCGGGCCGTTGGCAATCGGCTGGGCATAATCGACGTTCCAGACCTGCTCGCGCGTCTCGATACTCAGTTCACTCACCTGCCGCCCGGGCCGCACCGCCCAGTCCATGCCCAGATGCCACTTGCCGATACAGGCGGTGTGGTATCCGTGGCGCTGGAGGAGTCCGGCGAGCGTCAGCCGGCCGGGTTCAATCAGGCGGGGACTCAGCCCGCCGAGGACAGACTGCTGCAGCTTGGAGCGCCAGTTGTAGCGACCGGTCAGCAGGCCATAACGGGTCGGGGAACAGACGGACGAAGAGCTGTGCGCATCGGTGAAGCGCAATCCGGCCTGGGCCAGACGATCGACATGCGGCGTGGGAATCCTGCCGCCGTAGCAGCTCACGTCGGCGTATCCCAGGTCATCGGCCAGGATCAGTACGATGTTCGGCCGCGGCGCGTCGAGCGCGGGTTCCGCACCCATGCTGCCCACCAGGTTCAACAGGACGACAACGGTTGGCCATAGAGGTTGCATGATGGTTCCTCGCCGGGCCGCGCGGTCTGCCGGCCGCAATCAAGAGAGCAATTTGCCTTGCTGGTACAGCTCCTCCATTTCCTGCAGGGAGGTCTCCGCCAGTGTGCGCCCCTGCCGGGCCAGCTGCTGCTCGACGTAGCGAAACCGTCGTTCGAATTTGGCGTTACTCCGCCGCAGCGCTTCCTCCGGGTTGATGCGCCACCGCCGCGCGACGTTGGCCAGCACGAACAACACGTCGCCGAGCTCCTCTTCCGCGCGCGCCCGCTGCTGGGGATCGGCCAGAGGCTGGTCGGGGACGACCGCCGCGTCAACCGTGGCCGGCACATCCGGCGGCGCGCTGCCCGGGTACAGCTCGGCCGCCAGTTCATCCAGCTCCTCGCGCAGTTTGTCGAACAGCATGGCCCGATCGGGAAAATCGTAGCCCACCGCCGCAGCCCGCTCGGACAAGCGCGCTGCGCGGGCCAACTGGGGCAGCGCCGCGGGCACGCCGTCGAGCACGGACAGCCGCTGCTTGCGCACCTGCTTGTCCCGATCCCACCGCTGCTTGACCTCCGCCGCGGTCGACGCGGAGGCGTCGCCAAACACGTGCGGGTGCCGAGCGATCAGCTTGTCGATCAGACCCTGGACCACCTGCGTCAGCTCGAACCGCCCCTCATCCGCGCCGATCTGGGCGTCCAGAACCACCTGCAACAGCACGTCTCCCAGCTCTTCGACGATCGCCCCATCCACCCCGCAATCGATGGCCTCGAGCAGCTCGTAGGTCTCCTCGAGCGTACAGGCCTTGATGCTCTCGAGCGTCTGTTCGCGATCCCAGGGGCAGCCCCGCGGCGACCGCAGGAGCGCCACCACTTCGCACAGCCGCCGGACGGCCGGCAGCAGTTGCGTGAAATCCGGAGGTGTTCCAGGGGCGCTCGGCGGCTCAGGGGCAGGCAACATGCGACCAGTCTAGGCAATATCGATGGGCGGGCCGGCCCCGGCCGGCACCCTGATTGGGACAACGCGGCACTACTTTATCCGACCCGACAGCCACCCGCAAGCCGGCCCGCACCGCCAAAAGGGGTCAGGACTCATTAACGACCGCCAAAAGGGGTCAGGACTCATTAACGGGGGAAGGGGGAAGGGGGAGCAGGAGTGCAGAGTGCAGAGCAGGAGTGCAGAGTGCAGAGCAAGGAGTGCAGAGTGCAGAGCAAGGAGTGCAGAGTGCAGAGCAAGGAGTGCAGAGTGCAGAGCAAGGAGTGCAGAGTGCAGAGCAAGGAGTGCAGAGTGCAGAGCAAGGAGTGCAGAGTGCAGAACAAGGAGTGCAGAGTGCAGAACAAGGAGTGCAGAGTGCAGAACTGCGTGATTCGGCAAGGCCCGCTTGTGGAATGACGAAGGACGAATCGCGCACGGTCGTTTAATGCGCGTGGCGGCCCGGGTGATCGAGTGGGGATTGGCCGGGCCGCCGGCCTCGGTGTATCCTCACAGGGCGCTGCGCGCATCTCGCGTGTCGTGACGCGATGGGTTACGATAAGCGGTGGCTCAAGAGACGATCGAGACGGGTGTTCATCTCATGCTCCCTGAAACCTTTGCGTGTTATCTGGTCACGAAGGACGCGGCGGGGCGGATCCGTGCGGAGATCAGCCGGCGGCCGCTCGGCGAGCTGCCTGAAGGCGACGTCTTGGTGCGCGTGGCCTATTCGTCGTTGAATTACAAGGACGCGCTTGCGGCCACGGGTCATCCGGGCGTCAATAAGGTCTTTCCCCACGTGCCGGGCGTCGACGCAGTCGGCGTGGTGGCGGCCAGCCATGCGGCGCAGGTGGCGGAGGGCGAGCAGGTGATCGTCACGGGCTTCGACATGGGGGCCAACCGCTGGGGTGGCTATGCCGAGTACATCCGCGTCCCATGGCAGTGGGTCGTGCCGTTGCCGGCCGGGCTGAACCTGTTCCAGAGCATGGTCATCGGCACGGCGGGCTTCACGGCGGGGCTGTGTGTCGATGCCCTGCAGCGGCACGCCGTGCTGCCGGACGGAGGCCCCGTGGTGGTCACCGGCGCCAGTGGAGGTGTGGGCAGCATGGCGGTGTCCATTCTCGCATCGCTGGGCTATCAGGTCGCGGCCGTCACCGGCAAGGCAGCCGCGCACGACTACCTGCGGGAGCTCGGGGCGCGCGAAGTCCTGGCGCGCGAGGAGCTCGACGATCGCAGCGGCAAACCACTGCTCTCCGGCCGCTGGGCGGGAGGCATCGACACGGTGGGCGGCAACGCGCTGTCGACGATCCTCCGCAGCACTCGGCACAGCGGCTGTGTCGCGGCGTGCGGTCTGGCGGCCAGCAACGAGCTGCCCATCACCGTCTTCCCATTCATTCTCCGCGCCGTGACGCTTTCCGGCGTGGACGCCGCCTGGTGCGCCATCACGCTGCGACATCAGACCTGGCAGCGGTTGGCCGATCCATGGCGACCGCGTCAGCTGGAGAAGATGGCTCGCGTCATCGGGCTTGCGGGCCTGCCCCAGGCGATCGACGATATTCTCCGGGGCCAGATCACGGGGCGCGTGGTGGTGGCGATTCACGAGGAGCACGCGTCCTGACGGTCGAGCTGGCGGGCGCGCTGTCCCTACACGTGTACGCATCGCCCATGGCGGTTCGCGCAGGCGGCGGCGCGGCCCTTTGGCCAACTGCCGCCGGCCGGTCGGCGGTCCATGGAAAAAACCCCTATTTGGCTGGTCAACGCGCGACCAATCGGGGACAATGGCAGGTGTCCCTAACCCACGACAAGGAATCAGAGCCATGCAAGAAAAACTGACCCGACGTGCGTTTGTGCAGACCGCGGCAGCCGGTTCCGCGGCAGTGACGATGTTGAGCGCTCATGGCGCCCCGGCCGTGTTGAATCCCAAGGCGGACAAGCCGGCCGTGCTGGGGGGCACGCCCGTGCACAACAGCGGCTGGCCGGGCTGGCCCGAGTGGCGGGAGGAGTGGGAGCCGGAGGTGCTCGAGGTGCTGCGCAGCGGGGTCTGGTCGAGCGCGGGCGGCGGGCGACAGGTCGAGGAGTTCGAGCATGCCTACGCGAAGCTGCTGGGTGCCAAACGCTGCACGGCGACAGCCAGCGGCACCACGGCGCTGATCTCCAGCATCCACGTGGCGGGAGTGGAGCCCGGCGACGAAGTGATCACCTCGCCCTACACGTTCATCGCCACCTACAACACGATCCTGTTCAACGGGGCGCTCCCGGTGTTCGCAGACACGGACCCGGCCACCCTGACGATGGACCCGGAGACCATCGAGAGCCGGATCACGGACCGCACGCGAGCCATCGTGCCGGTGCACATCTTCGGGCTGCCCTGCGACATGGACCGGATCAACGCGATTGCCAAGCAGCACAACCTGATGGTGATCGAGGACGCCTGCCAGGCGTGGTTGAGCGAGTACAAGGGTCGCAAGTGCGGCACGCTGGGCGACCTGGGCTGTTTCAGTTTCCAGAACTCCAAGCACATTCCGGCCGGCGAAGGCGGCGCGGTGACCACCGACAACGAGCAGCTGGCCGACCGCGTCAGTTCCTTCCGCAATTGCGGCCGCGGGGTCGGCAGTTTCCGAGGCAGCGGGCACTTCACGCGGGGGGCGAACTTCCGCATGCAGCACTTCCAGGGCGCGATGCTGCTGCAGCAGATCGACAAGCTGGTCAAGGAGACGGCCCGCCGACAAGAGAACGCCGACTACCTGACGGCCGGCTTGAGACAGATCCCCGGCATCCTGCCCATCCAACTGCCCGAGAACAGCCGCGCGGTCTACCACCTGTACCCGTTCCGGTACGACTCCGATGCGTTCAGCGGCCTGCCGTACGACAAGTTCGTCCATGCGCTCAACGCCGAAGGCATTCCTTGCGGAGGCGTGTATGGCGAGCAGTATTACGACGGCCTGTTGGATGAGGCGATCGCATCGCGCGGGTTCCAGCGGCTGTTCCCGGCCGAACGGCTCAAGGCCTACCGCGCCAGTTTCGATCAACTCAAGGGCAACAAGCTCGTGTGCCAGACGACGGTCGGGATGTTCCAGAGCATGCTGCTGGCCGACCGCACCAGTATGGATCACATCATCGAAGCCATCCAGAAGATCCACGCCCATAGCGCGGCGATTGCGAAGGCGTGACATGGCGTGACGTGACGTGACATCATCGCCGTTCGGTCCGCGTCAGGCGGTGCCTGCGCGGGGCGTAACCGGGCGCATCCCGTATCGGCTTCGGAAGAGAAGGCGATCCATGGACCGACGTTCCTTTCTGGGGGCGGTAGCCTGCCTGGCGGCCGGCCCCCTGGCACGGGATCCGGCCGGCGCGGCGGACGACCCGCCCGCCCGTGCGACGCGACTGCGCATAGGATTCCTCGGCGCCGCCTACTCCCACGCGGCCCCGAAACTGGCGCTCTTGCGCGATCACCCGGACTTCGAACTGGTCGGGGTCTGGGAGGACGATCCGCAGGTCCGCGACCAGGTGGCCGGCCAGGGGATCGCGCTGCTGGCCCGGGACGACCTGCTGGCGCGCAGCGAGGTGGTTGCGGTGGAGTCCCCGGTGCCCGATCACGCGCGTCACGCGCGGATCGCCCTGGAGGCGGGCAAGCATGTGCACCTGGAAAAACCGCCCTCGCTGGAGATGGACGAGTTTCGGCTGGTGGTCGAGCTGGCGCGGCGGAAACGGCTGGTCCTGCAAGGCGGGTACCAGTACCGTTACCACCCGGCGTTCGAGGCCGTCCTCGACGCGGTGCGTGGGGGCTTGTTGGGCGACGTCTACATGGTCCGCGCCATGATGAATAACCAGCTGGCCGCCGACCGGCGCGTGGAATGGGGCCGGTATCCGGGCGGCGTCATTTACGAATTGGGCAGTCACATGGTGGACGCCATCGTGCGGCTGCTGGGCAAGCCGGACAACGTCACGCCGTTCCTCTTCACGCACGGCCCGCAGGACGACTCCTTCAAGGACAACACGCTGGCGGTGCTGGAGTATCCGCGGGCGATCGCCACGATCTCGTGCGCCACGTTCCAGCCTTCGTCGGGTGCCTATCGCGCCTTCGAAGTGCTGGGAACGGGCGGCACGGCAACGATCCGGCCAATCGAACCGCCGGAGCTCACCATCGACCTGGTGCGTGCGGCAGGCCCCTACCGGGCGGGCCTGAACAGGCAAGAGTGGCCCGACTGGCGGCGATTCGTCGGCGATTTCCTCGACCTGGCGGCGGCGGTTCGCGGCCAGCGACCGTTGTCTGTCACTCTGGACCAGGAACTCGACATCCACGAAACGCTGTTGCGCGCCTCGCGCATGTTGTAACCGAGCCCTTCGCAACGCTCGGCGTGATCGGCACCGGCGGCCGGGTCTGCCGGGTGTGATGGAGTGTCTCCTGCAGCATCCACGGCGTCTTCGCCTTCCACCGGTGCGCGTGCGGCGGCAGGTGGCCGTGCGAGACGACGCCCGGTCAGTCGGTCGCGTGCCCCCGGACGACGATGACGCGCTCGACGCAGATGGCGTTCTGCTGATCGGGCCGGCCGTGTGGGAAACCGGGCCCCTCGAACTTGATGCTCGCCCAGATCTCGAACTTCTCGTCCGGCGGCGCCCCGTCGCCGACCGTGTCGATGGGAAACTGGATGATCCAGCTCCAGAAGAAGTAAACGTAGGTGGAAGGCGGCACGGCGGCAGGCGGCAGCTTGTACCAGTGGTAGCCCGGTCCCGGCACATCTTCGGGTCGGATCGTGGCGCTCACGAGGTGCTGCCGGCTCGTCGGCGCATAGCTCCCCCAGCCCATCGGCAACCTGTACTTCTCCAGGTCCTCGTCGGACAACTCCAGGCGGTTCGTGATGCCGGATGCAGCGTCCGGATCCGGCACGCGTTTCGCCTGGTCCTGGTAGTTGGACGACTGTTCGGCCGTGAAATCGCTGACATCCTTGGGCGGCAGGTGCCGGAACTGGTCGGGCACGCGCACGACGGCCGGCCGCACCAGGAGGGGCGTGAGTTCCCTTTCGGCTTCCGCGATGTGCGGCGCGCGCTCACCTTCGGGGAAACGCCGCGCGATCTGGGCGAACCAGGTCGCGCGGCAGCGGGTCTGGATCGCGGTGCGGTCGAACGGGAATGTCTCGGGTGGCCGGTTGGTCGCGATCCACTGGCGCATCAGGGTGGGCCACAGGATCAGGCAGGCGCGGTCCACCGGCAGGCGCGCGTGGCGCACGCGGTCGACCAGCGTCTGGTTGCCGCCCACGGCCGCTTCCGCTTCATCGAACGTGCTCTGCGCGCGCTGCAGGAATTCGTACGTCAGGTAGGTGTACCGCGCCAGGGCCGGGAACCAGTCCACGTTGGCGTGGACCGCATCCGCGGCGGCCTGCAGGTCGGCCAGGTAGCGCCGCACCAGCGGTCCTGCCGGGCCGTAGAACCCGTCCGTGAAGTCGGCCAACAGCGCGTCGGCATCGCGGTACGGGTCCTCCAGCAGCTTGATCATCATCCAGATCTTCAGGTCGCGCATATCGGCCAGGATCGCGTGTTCGTGCTCCGTGAACACGCCCTCGACATGGTGCTCGGCGAAGTAGCGGTAGTCCGGCGCGTAGGTGTGGACCGTGGGCAGCGGCAGGCCGGGATGCGGATTGTACGTGACCGCGTAGTCCCAGATCCGCAGCTGTGCCGCGATTTGGCTCCACATGGCCAGCCGTTGAGCGAACGCCTGATTGTCGGGATGCGTGATCGGGCGCAGCAGGTTCGCGTTGGTGTCGCACAATCGCGGCAGCACGTTGTCCCTTGGCCGCAGCGTCTTGGGCGGGTCTTCCGTCATCTGATAGGCCAGCGTGTTGATCCGGATCTCAGGGTACTGGTCGCGCACCGCATCGGCCACGCAGTTCAGGAAATCGATCAGCGGCCCGGACTCCGACCCCTCGCGCCGCGCAATGGCCTGGCACGCCTCGCACTGGCACATGCCTCCCCAATCGTTCTGCGAGATGTCGAAATCCAGCGGCGCCGCGCGCCCGGCTTCACGGGCTTCGATCCGCGACTGCTCGATGTAACCGAGGAGCTTCTCGACCACCACGGCTCGCAGCTCCGGGTTGGTCAGGCAGAGCTGCGCCTGATCGGCCGTGCGTTTGTTGTCGATCAACGAGAACCATTCGGGATGCTTGTCGAAATGCTCCGCCGGTGGGATGTAGAAGTAGAACGTGTGCACGCCGTTGGGCGGGCCGTAGTAGACGCCGCCGCCGAGCGCTTCGTCGGTGGGCCCGAAGCCTTGGCCGTTGAGCCGATTGCGGACGCCGAACCGGCCCCCGTCATGTGCATACAGAAGGTGGATGTCCCGATAGCTGAACCTCGGTTCGCCGTGTCGATCGAGCGATTCGACGTGCAGCGTCGGCTGCCGCGGCACATGTTCGTCCAGCGCCGTCCACCAACGCACGCCGAGTTCATCCTCCAGGACGTGGTAGACCGCGTAGAGGGTCCCGCGCGGACGACCGCCCACGAGCACCAGGTCCGGCCCGATCGCACGCAATGCCCACCGTTCCGGGCCCCAGCCGGACGGGTCCAGTCCGTGTTGTCGTGCAAAGGCGGTGGGCCCGACGTAGATGGACGGCCCGGGCGCGGCAGCCGATTCGCCGACGACCGCGAACGTGCCGCCCGTGATCTGACCCAGGTAGCCGGCCAGCTCGTCACAGGCCGTACGTTCCGCGGCGATCGCCCCGTCGGCCAATACGATCGCCATCTGCGGCCGGCCGTCCGTCGCCAGGGTTGCGGCCCGAACGGGAGAGATCCCCGCCAGGCACAAGCTCACGCTGATCAGCACATACGGTAGGCGTTGCATGGTCATGACAAAGCTCCCTCGTGTTCGTCCCGGGCCAGAAGCTCCTCGCGCGGGCGGACCAGGAGCACGAGGATCACCGAGACGACCGCGGTGGCGGCAAAGACGCCGAAGATGATGTTCAAAGGTACTTCCCGGTCGCGCAGCGTGCCGAACCCCCAGTCGGCCAGGCCGCCGCAACTGATACTCACGAGGTTCATGATGCCGTAGCCCGTAGCGCGCAGCTCCGGCCGCACGATCTGCGACAGGATGGGCATGTTGTTGCAGTCGAAGAACCCCCAGCCTACGCCGAACAGTGCAAGGAACCCGACCGCCATCCCCAGCGTGCCCGCGTCGCCCACCCCGAAGATCGCCGGAATGATCAGGCTCATGCCGATCGCGCTGATGAAGATCCGCCCGCGATCGTGCCGACGCATCCAGCGGTCGGCGGCCCAGCCGCCGAAGACAGCACCGAAAATCGCCGCGATCTGCCAGGAAGATGTAGCGGCCACACCCGCCAGACCCTGCGCGATCTCGAATTTCTCCTTCACAATCGCAGGACCCCAATCGCGCACCACCCAGCCCGCCAGCGCCGGAAGCGTGAAATAGAGCACCAGCAGGATGAACGAGGCGTTGCCCAGCAACTCGGTCACCGCGCGGGCTGGGGAGGTTTTCGAGGTCGTCGCTGCGGGAAGGTCGCACGTCGGCGCATCACGGAGGAACCACACCAACGGGATCGCGTAGAGCATGCCGAAGATGCCGCAGGCGTCAAAGGCAAACCGCCAGCCGAGCTGCGGCGCGTCGGCCACGTACCCGCTGCAGCCGCCGATGATCACGCCGCAGTAGATCGCCATCTGGTGCAGCCCCACCGCGCGCGAACGCGTGCGCCCCGTGTGGAAATCGGCGATCAAGGCCAGCGCCGCCGGGATGTAGAACGCCTCGCTGATCCCCATCAACGAACGGGCCCAAAGCAGTTCCGAATAGGTCGTGGTGTGCCCCGTCCACCAGGTCACCGCCGACCAGACGAACAGGCTGCTGCAGATCGTCAGCCGGCGGCTGAACCGGTCAGCCAGGTAGCCGCCAATGGGGCTCAGAATGGCGTACACCCACTTGAACTGCCCCAGCATGAACCCCCAGTTCTGATCCGTACCGATGCTCGGGATGTCCGCCATGACCGAGAACTTCATCGAGGCCAGCATCTGGCGGTCGAGATAGTTCAGCAGCCCGACCGGCATGAGCAGGATGACGACCAACCACGCGGTGCGGCCCAGTGTGGCCTCGGAGGGTTTCGTGCCCATCGTTCAGCTGATCCTTGTCGCGAGGCCTGTCCCTGGTGTTCGGCATGCGCGCCGGCGCAGCGCGGACGGACACACCGCTCGTGGCCGCACTGACCACCTGGATGAACGTTCGGCACTTCATCGTGCCGGAACCCTCACCTCCGGAACGCCGCGTCCCAACCGCGCGTTGCCGGATTATCGCAAATGAAACACCTCAGGATCAACGTGGGGCACGACGCATCCTGTCTGTCAGGATTCGGCAACCGGCAAGACGCCCGATCCCCGGCATGACCGCCTGGGAGTCTATCCCACTGGTTTGCCTGCCGGGAGCGGGTTACATTGGCGACTGGGTCCGTAGGGTGATCATCCATATTGAGTATTGCGAAGGGCGTGAGTTCATGAGCGGAATCGGCAAAGGCGACACGCGTCGCGCATTCTTGAAGCAGGCTGGTTGTCTCGCCGCCTCGTCGCTGGTCGCGGCGGCGGCGCCGCGGGTGTTTGCGTCCGAGAACAACACGATCCAGGTGGCACTGGTGGGTTGTGGCGGCCGAGGTTCGGGGGCGGCGGTCAACGCACTGGCAACGACCAGTGGCCCGATCAAGCTCGTGGCTATGGCCGACGTGTTTCCACAGCGGTTGGCGCAAAGCCTCCAGGGGATTTCGGACGCCCATCCGCACCAGGTGGACGTGCCGAAGGAGCGCCAGTTCATCGGGTTCGACGGCTACCGGCACGCCATCGACTGCCTCAGCCCGGGCGATGTCGTGATCCTCACGACGCCCTGTGCCTTTCGCGGCGTCCATTTCGACTACGCCATCGAGAAGGGCGTCCACGTGTTCATGGAGAAGCCGACCACGGTGGATGGACCGAGCACACGCCGCATGCTCGCGCTGGCCGAACGCAGCGAGAAGAAGAACTTGAAGGTCGGCGTCGGACTGATGTGCCGCCACTGCCAGGCTCGCTGGGAGCTGCTGGACCAGATCCAGGCTGGCCGGATCGGCGAGGTGGTCTATCTGAAGACGTACCGCCTCGTGACGCCCGCAGGGTTCTGCGGTCCCAAGCCGGACGATATGACGGAGCTACTCTACCAGGTGAAGAACTACCTGAGTTTCATGTGGGCGAGCGGCGGGCTGGTCCACGACTTCACCAGCCACAACATCGACGAATGCTGCTGGATGAAAGGCGCCTGGCCCGTCCGCGCCGAAGGGATGGCCGGCCGCTACTATCGCGGTGGGGCCGTGGATCAGAACTTCGACCATTACTCGGTGGAATATACGTTCGCGGACGGCACGAACCTGTTCGTCAACGCCCGGAACATGGACGGCTGTCACGGCCGTTTTGCCAGTTACGCGCACGGCACGAAGGGCTCGGCCATTATCTCCACCTACATGCACACGCCCGCCAAGTGCCGCATCTACAAGGGACACAACTTCCGCGACGACGAACTGGTCTGGTCGGCGTCCCAGCCCGAGCCGGACCCGTACCAGCTCGAGTGGGACCACCTGATCGACGCCATCCGGAACGACCGGCCCTTCAACGAAGCCAGGCGCGGGGCGGAAGCCTGCCTGGTGCAGATCATGGGCCGCATGGCCGCGAACACCGGCCAGATCGTCACCTGGGACGCGGCGCTCAATCACCCTCAAGAGCTGGCGCCCGGCCTGGACCAGCTGACGATGGACTCGCCCGCACCGCTGCATGCCGATCCCGACGGCTTGTATCCGTTCCCGCAGCCGGGTCTGCTGGAAGACCGGGAGTATTAGTCGGTCTCGTATCGTCGGTCTCGTAATCGTCGTCTCGTATCGTCAATCGTGCATTGACGAATGCGGGCTCCCAGCGGAAGTCCACGGCGCCCACCGCGCGCGCCACGACGCCTTCGGCGTCCTGCCTGTCGCCTATCGCACGTCGGCCAACCGGCAGATCGCCTCGCACGCGGCGTCGAGCCGGTGCGGGTCGGTGGCCCGCTCGGCGACGGCGCGGCAGCGCTCGAGGATGGCGGGGCTCTCGAGCAGTTCCGCCAGCCGTCGGGCCGCCAGTCGCGGCCGAAACGCACGGCGCGCGATGGTGCGTGCCACGCCCAGGCGCACCGCGCGTGCCGCATTGTCCGGCTGGTCGAAGGCCATTGGCGTGATAAGTTGCGGGATGCCGGCGGCACAGCTCTGGGCCGTCGTGCCGATCCCACCGTGGTGGACGATCGCGGCGCAGTGCGGCAGCAGGTCGTTCATCGGCACGAACTCGAAGTGCCCGACGTCCGACGGGAGGTCGGCCGGGAGCTGCTCACGATACCGCGTGAGCAGGATGCCGCGCCGCCCGAGCCGCCGGCACACATCGATCGCCGTGCGGAAGAAGGACTCACCATGCCGCATGGCCGTGCCCGGTGTGAAGACGATCGGCGGCGAGCCCGCGTGCAGGAAATCGACCAGCGCGGCGGGCAGCGGGCAGCTCGGCACGCCGTCATACAGGGGGAACCCCGCCAACAGGCTCTGTGGCGGCCAGTCGGGTTGAGGCGACGCGAACCAGTCGGGGAACAGGCCGACGACCAATTGCGGCGAGAGCCACCAGTCGCGCAGGATGCGTCGCGCGGGCGGCAGATGGAACTGCGATCGAAACGCGTTGAGCGGCTTCGCGATTCTCAGATCGACCAGCTGGTCCGCCAGCCAGTAGATGCCTCGTCGGCACCAGCGCGGCTGCCAGGCGGGCGGCGGCACCACGGGCAGCCGCGGCGTGTCCTGCAGACTGCGGAACACCGCCGGCTGGAGCTGCACGGTGGCCAGCGGGACCTGCAGGTGTTCCTGAGCGATCCGTGCGCCGAACGCGGCGGCGCTCGCGACCACCACGGTCCGACCCGGCACATGCTGCCGCTCGATCACCGCATACGTTTCGGGAGTCAGCGCCAGCCAGGTCCGGATCACCATTTCCAGCCCGCGGCGCGGATGCCACAGGTCCCGGTCGGCGGCCATCGCGTCGTACTGCTGCCGCGTGCCGATCTCGATGAACTTCAAGCCCGCGTCGGCCGCGGCCGACGCGAAGTAGTCGTTCGTGATCAGAGTCACGTCGGCCCCGTAGCGCTGGAGCGCGACACCCAGACCAATCAGCGGATAGACATCGCCGTAACTGCCGAAGGTTGCGAGCAACGCCTGGATGGTCATGAGCTTGTCATCGTTTCGGGTGCCCGCGATCCGGTCCCGGGTTCGTTCGGCGGCCAGGTGGGCCCCGCACCACGCTCGCGGCGCGTTGACGCTCATCATACCGCCCCTTTGGATCGCCTATCAAGAGCCTCGCCGACCGGGCCGGGCCTCCTGCCGCGAATCGGCACCCATCGGGGTCCGACGCGGATTTCGGCGCGCGGGCCGCCAGACGTCTTGCCTTCCCGCTCCAGTTATGGGAGCGTGTGTCATACAGCGCGGATTCGCGGCGCGTCCGGCGTCCGGATCCGCGGGGCGAGATGGTGAACTTGTGGCGGTCCGGCGCTGTGCCGCCGGCGGAAGCGAAGGAGGGTGGAGATGTCGTCGGGTATCAAGATCGGTGTCAACCTCGAATACGTCCGTCACGCCGACAAGAGCCTGGCCTACGGCGTGCAGTTGGCCGGCCAGATCGGTTACGAATACGTGGAGCCCTGTTTCTACATCGGGCGGTGCCTGATCGCCAACGCCGGCTATTGTCATCTGACGAGCCTGGACACGGACCCCAGCGAGATCCTCGACATCTGTGCCAAGGCCGGCGTGAAGATCAGCGGCGTATCGGCCCATTCCGACCTGCTGAACCCCGAGTGGGGCGTGCTGTACGCGCGTCGCGGCATCCGTTACGCACGGGCTTTGGGCGTGAACATCTCGCAGATCACCGAGGACATGTATCCGCCGGCCTGGATGACCGAGGAGAACGCCTACGCCATCATGAAGGTGAACTTGCTGGCCATCGTCGAAACCTGCGAACAGCACGGCGTATACCTCGGGATCGAACCGCACGGCCCCTACACCTCCAAGATCAAGTCCTTGCTGCGCATTCTGGACCTGGTGGACTCGCCCTGGATCAAGGTGAACTACGACAGCGGCAACACGTTCCTGTCGGGCGAAGACCCCTACGCCATGCTCGACGCCGTGATCGACCGGGTCGTGCATGTCCACGCCAAGGACATCTCCCAGCAACAGGCCAGTGAGGAGCGTGGGAAGGTCACCGGCACGGCCGTCGGTTGCGCGTGCGGCGACGGCGAAATCGACTGGAACCGCATCGTCAGGCGCCTCAAGCAGGCCGGCTACACGGGCGTGTTGTCCGTGGAATGCGGCACGGAAGAACAAGCCGTCCGGTCACTCGCGCACCTCCAGAAAGTGCTGGCCGAGGAACAGGCCTGAAACCCGCCGCTTGCCGCCGGTCGCCTACTCCATCAGCCATGCCAGGTTGAATGCATAGTGGTGCCGGGACGAAATGAGGTGAATCACGCCGTTGGCGGCCTGACAGATCGAGAGGTACCCGCGCGGTTCGGCCGATTCGGCGCTGAGCGTGAAGCGGCCCGTGTTTCCGCCGCCGTCAAGCTCACGCGGCAGTCCGCCGTCGGTGATCAGGCGCTTGATCTCCCAGGATTCGCCTTCGTCGGTCGAGAGCGCGGCGAACAGTCCGGAGCCGAACCGCTCAACGCCGTCCGGACCGCGCAGGGGCACGCGGCGCGCGAACGAGCAGCAGAGGATCGGCCCTTCACGCAGGCGGAGCAGCGCCAGTCGCTGCCCGCTGCCCAGCGGCGCGAAGGGGCTGGCGCGATAGGTCCAGTTCTCGCCCAGATCGTCGGACAGACTCATCGGCATGCGCCCATCGATGTCGTCGCCACGCCCCAGCGCCAGGAGCCGCTCGTCGGCCAACTGGACAATCCCCGCGTGAATCCCGGCGATCCAGGCGCCGCGCGCGCCGTCGGCGAACCGCGGCGCCGGTCGGCCTTCGCCCGGATCGATCCAGGTCCGGCCGTTGTCGCGGCTGACCAGGATCGCGGTCCCTCCCCTGCCCTCCGTCACCGCGTCACAGGGGACGACGATCGCGCCCGAGCGCGTCCGGATCACCGATTCGACCGGCATGTGATGCAGCCCGTGCTCGGGCATGATCAGCCGTGCGGCGGACCAGGTCGCGCCGTGGTCGGTCGAAGTGCGCAGGATGGTGGCCAGGCTGCCCCAGGTGGCCGCCACCGAGAGCCCGTTGAAGTGATAGAGCGTGCCCTGCTCGTCCACCCACAGGGCCGAGGCATGGTCGTTCCGATCGGGCGCATCCCAGAACTCGGACGCCACCTGCCACTGGTCGGCGCCGTACGGCAGCCGGCTCGCCACGATGCCCAATTCGCGGCCCGGCTCGTCGTGACAGGTGTACCAGATCGCCAGCAGGTCGCCGTTGGCACAGTGGACGATCGCCGGGCAGTGGTTGTGCCGATTGAACACGGCACACTGGCCGGCCGGCGGCTTGCGGACAAACACGCGCGGGCCGCTGAAATACGGCTGCGCCGGGTCCGGGCCGGCCGCCAGATCCGCCGGCACCTCCTGACGCACACCCCGCGCGTTGAGAGGCGGGGCGGGACGCGGCAGCGGCTCGGAGTCCGGCAGTTCCCCCTGAACCACGCGGAACCCGATCAACCAACTGCGGTCGTCCGGGAGCGTGCCCGAACGATTGGCCGAGCGCAGGAATTCGGGTGTCGTGGAATGGCTGCCGCCGCGCGTGACCCGGAAATCACCGGCGGCACGGCCGACCGGGTCCGTCGCGCGGTCCGTCTCATACGGTCCGTACCAGTCCAGGCACCATTCCTCGACGTTCCCATGCATGTCATACACGCCCCACGCGTTGGGCGGCGTCTGCTGGACGCGCAGCGAGACCGTGTCATGGTCCGTGCGCTGGCCCGGGAACCAGCTCTCCCCGACGTTCTGCTGGTACTCCAGAGGCAGTGTGTCGCCCGTGTGATAGGCCGTGGTGGTCCCGGCCCGGCACACGTACTCCCACTCCGCCTCGGTCGGCAGTCGATACGGCCGGCCTTCCCGGTCGCTCAACCATTGACAAAACGCGACCGCCTCATGCCAGGACACGAAGACCACGGCCTCGTCGTCCGCCGCGGAGAACCCCAGCTTGCCACGCAGTTGCCGATGCTCTGGGCAGAACTGCTCGTACTGGGCGTTCGTCACCTCCGTGGCCGCGACAAGCAGCGGGCGGGTGATCGTCACCTCGTGCTGCGGGCGCTCGTCCCACGCGCCCTCCTGCGAGCCCATCATGAACGTGCCGGGTTCGACGGCCACCATGCACATGCCCACCGAGTTCGTCTGCGACGTCACCGCTCGTGGCGGCTCGCTGCCCACGGCCGCGCGCCAACCGAGACACAGCCAAATGCCCCCCGCAAGCGCAGCAGCTGTGCGCGCACGGCTCAGATCGAGAATCATAGCGTCCCCCTCCACGCGTCCTCCGACATTCAACGCAACCACACGCCTGGCCGCATCATACCATGGTTCGGCCGCATGGTGCAGAAGCTGAACTGCTCCCCGGGAAGAACTGCCGTCGATACGTTCAGTTCAAATGGAATAGCGTCAATGAACCCGTGTCCGACGATGTGTTCTCTGAGAAGAGAATTGGCGACGCCCTTGGGCTGGAGATCATTCGACACTCATCGCTGGAGTCAGGCGAGTAAGGACACTCGGCTCGTCGTGACAGGGGTACCAGATCGCCGGCCGGTCGCCGGTGGCACAGTAGGCGATCGCCGGGACAGGAGTTGTGCCAATTGAACATGGCACACTGGCCGCCCGGGCTAAGGCGCCGCCAGCCGTTTGTCGAAGCGCCACAATCCGGCGGCGCGGGCCGCCTGGAAGGCGGACCGCATCTCCCGGCTCGTGACGCGCCGGTTGATCTCGGCGAACCGCACACCTCCGTCGGGACCGGGCGTTCCCACCAGGTATTCCGGCCGGTACTGCCCCATGATGTTCACATACATATCGGGCGACAGGCCGGCCAGGAAGCGGAAGATCTCGGCCGATTCGTCGACCGAGTCGGGCAGGACGAGGTGGCGGACCAGCACGCCGCGCCGCGCGAGACCGTCCGGGCCGAACCGCAGCGGCCCGACCTGGCGGTACATCTCGCCGATCGCTTCACGAGCCCGCTGCGGATAGTCCGCCGCGCGTGTCAATCGGTCGGCCGCTTCGCTGGTCCAGAACTTGAAGTCCGGCATGTAGATGTCAACGATGCCGTCCAGCAGCCGGAGCGACTCCACCGCATCGTACGCGCTCGTGTTGTACACGATGGGCAGTTGTAATCCGCGGGAAACGGCGACTTCGATCGCTTCCAGCACCTGGGGCACCACATGCTCCGGCGTGACCAGGTTCACGTTGTGGCAGCCATAGGCTTGGAGGCGCAGCATCAGGGCCGCGATCTCGTCCGCCGTGTACGGGTCGCCAGCCGCCTGCTGGCTGATGTCATCATTCTGGCAGAAGACGCACCGCAGGTTGCAGCTGCCGAAGAAGATGGTCCCCGACCCGTTCCAGCCGCGCAGGCAGTCCTCTTCGCCTGTGTGCGCAAACGCGCTCACGACGCGCGCGTGCCGCCCAATGCGGCAGACGCCCACCGCATCGATCGACCGGTCGACCCGGCAACGGCGCGGACAGGCGCAACAGTCCGCCAGGGCGTCCAGCGCGGCGCGCACACGGCGGCGCAACTCGCCGCCCGGCATGCTGAGATATGCCGCCCGGAATGGTTCGATCAGGAATCGTTCATCGATGGTGAGGCACCTCACGCTCGACAGGCTGGAAGCTTATCCCGGAGGGTTCACGGTTGCACTGGCACGTGCAAGGTCCTGGTCAGGAACGCCAGCAGGTCGGCCGTCTCTTCAATGCTCTTGGCGGTCGGCTTTCCGGCGCCGTGCCCGGCGCGGGTTTCGATCCGGATCAATACGGGCGCGGGGCCGGCCTGGCACTCCTGCAAGCGGGCCGCGAACTTGAAGCTGTGGCCGGGCACGACGCGGTCGTCGTAATCGGCGGTTGTGATCAGCGTGGCCGGGTAGTCCGTGCCGGGCTTGATGTTGTGGTATGGCGAGTAGGCCAGCAGCGCCTTGAACTGTTCGGGGTCGTCGGACGAGCCATAGTCGTCGACCCACAGCCGGCCGGCCGTGAACTTGTGGAATCGGAGCATGTCCATGACGCCCACGGCGGGCAGGCACGCGCCGAACAGGTCGGGCCGCTGGGTCATCGCGGCGCCGACGAGCAATCCGCCGTTGCTGCCGCCCTGGATCGCCAGCCGCTCGGGGCTCGTGTAGCCGTTCTCGATCAGCCACTGGGCGGCGGCGATGAAGTCGTCGAAGACGTTCTGTTTGTTGAGCTTCGTGCCGGCTTGATGCCACTGCTCGCCGTACTCCCCGCCGCCACGCAGGTTCGGCACGGCGTAGACGCCGCCCAACTCCATCCAGACCACGCGGCCGACCGAAAAACTGGGCGTGAGCGATATATTGAACCCGCCATAGCCATACAGCAGCGTGGGGTTCTTGCCGTCCCGTTTCAAGTTCTTCTTGTGCGTCAGGAACATCGGGACGCGTGTGCCGTCCTTGCTCTGGTAGAACACCTGGGTGGTGACGTAATCCTCCGGATTGAACGGGACCTCCGCGCGGCGCCACAGACGGTGCTCCCGCGTGATCAAGTCGAACTGATAGATGCTCGGCGGCGCCGCGAAGCTGGAGAAGACATAGAACGTCTCGGTGTCGGTCCGCTTTCCCCCGAATCCGCCGGCCGAGCCGATGCCCGGCAGTTCGACCTCCTGGATCAGCTTCCCGGCCGGCGAGTACAGCAGCACCTGGGACCGGGCATCCTTCAAGTAGGTCGCGATGAACAGGTTGCCCACGAAATGGACGGCGTCGAGCACGTTGTCGGACTGGGGGATGACCTCCTGCCACGCCTCGCGCTGCGGGTGCCTCAGGTCAATGGCGATCAGTCGCTTCCGGGCCGCGTCCAAATCGGTCTTGAAGTAGAAGGTCGTCGCGTCATTGCCGACGAACGTGTACTCGTTGTCGAAGTTGTCGATCAATTCGACCGGCATGCCGTAAGGCTCGTGCAGGTCCTTGTACAACACCCGGTACTTGTCGTCCGTCCCTTTGAAGACGGTGATCACCAGGTAGCGGCCATCCTCGGTCACCGTCGCCTGGAATCCCCAATCGGGATGATCCGGGCGGCAATAGACCAGCACGTCTTCCGACTGCGGCGTGTTCACCCGGTGGTAGAAGAGCTTCTGGTTCAGGTTGAGGCCCTGGAACTGTTCCCCTTCTTTCGGCTCGTCGAACCGGCAGTAGAACAGCCCCTGGCCGTCGAGCGTCCAGTCGACGCTGGAGAACTTGATCCACTTCAATTCGTCGTCCAGCAGCTTGCCCGAGTCGATCTCCATGATCCGCCAGGTCACCCAGTCGCTGCCGGCATCCTGCACGCCGTAGGCGATGTAGCGGCCATCCTCGCTGGGCGCGACCCCCGCCAGGGCCACCGTGCCGTCCTCGGACCAGGTGTTCGGGTCGATCAGGACGCGCGGCTCGCCGCTGAGCGACTCCATGGTGTACAACACGAACTGGTTCTGCAGGCCCGTGTTGTGCAGGTAGTAGTAGCGACCGCCACGCTTGGACGGCGAGCTGTACTTCTCGTAGTTCCACAGTTCCGTCAAGCGCGCGCGCAGCGGCTCGCGCGCGGCAATCGACTCCAGGTAACTTGCCGTGACCTTGTTCTGCGCCTCAACCCACGCCTGGACGTCCGCGGAGGTGCGCACGTCATCCTCCAGCCAGCGGTAGGGATCCGCTACCGGCACGCCGTGATAGTCATCCTGGAGATTCATCTGTTTCGTCTTGGGGTATTCCAACGTCGCCTGTCCCCACGCTGTATTGGCTATCGCAATCCCACACACTATCGCCACGGCCCGCCAAGTCCCCGGGAAGTCCATAAGCCTGACCTTTCCTGGATCGTCGCAGATGCAAGTTCATCCCAGTCTACACACCGGGGGCGCACCGCAGGATGCGCCCCCGGGACAGATGTTCGTCGGATCGACCGGCTGCTCATTACGGCAGCGCGGGAGGCTCCACAATCGGGTACTCGCCGCACAGCGCCGTCAGGAACTCCACGATGTCGGCTTTGTCCTGGTCGGACACGGCCTTCTCGCGCAGCGCCTTGAGCGCGATCGCCAAGTTGGGATTGTCCAGGCCGCCGCCAGCCATCACCGCGACCGCCTCGGCCAGCGTGGCGCGGCTGCCGTCATGGAAATAAGGGGCCGTCTTGGCCACCTCGCGCAGCGCCGGCACGCGGAACTTGCCGAGGTCCGTGTCGTCGTTCGTCACGGACTTGCGGCCCGGGTCCGGCGGCTGCTTGTCCATCCCGATCCCCGCGTTGTAGAACTTGTAGTTGCTGAACAGCGGCGGCGCATGGCAGGTCGCACACATGTCATCGAACAGTTTCATGCCTCGCACCTGAGACTCGCTCAGCGCCGCCGTGTCGCCCGCCTGGTACTTGTCGTACGGTGAATTGCCGCTCAGGATCGTACGTTCGAACGCCGCGATCGCGTCCGCCATGCCGTCCGGCGTCACATCCGTGCCAAACACTTTCTGGAACTGCTCCTTGTAGGCGGGGATCGCGTTGAGCTGGACAACCATGTCGGGCAGACTGTGACCCATCTCAATCGGGTTCTCCATCGGCCCCAGCGCCTGCTCCTCGAGCGATTTGGCCCGGCCGTCCCAGAACTGCACGGTCGCGTACGCCGAGTTGATCACGGTGGGCGAGTTCACACCACCCAACTGCCCGCCGATCCCCGTACTGGTCGGCTCGTGCTCCGCCCAGGCTTTGTTCGGGTCGTGGCACGTCGCACAGGAGATCGTGCCGTCCTTGCTCAACCGCGGATCGAAATACAACAGCTTGCCCAACGCAACCTTCTCCACCGTCATCGGATTGTCATCCGGTACCGGCAGTGGCGGCAAACCCAGCGGCGGAGTCACAACAAGCGCAGTCGGCGCCGAAGCGGCCGGCTCGGTCGGCGGTGCGGCCGGTTCGGTCGGCGGTGCGGCCGGTTCGGTCGGCGGTGCGGCCGGTTCGGTCGGCGGCGCGGCCGGTTCGGTCGGCGGTGTGGTTGGCTCGGCCGGTTCGGTTGGCGGTGCTGTCGGCTCGGCGGGCTCGGTCGGCGGCGCGGCCGGTTCCGCGGCCGGTTCGGCGGGTTCGGTGGTCAGTTTAGCGGGCTCCGCGCTGGGCATCTGTTCGTGAGCACCGGTCTCTGGGGCTTTCTTGGGCGGCTTCGGCTTGGCTTCCGGACTACATCCGTTGACGAGGAACATCAGGATCAAGACCATCGCGTTGCACACGATCCACTTTGAGACTCCCGAGACTTTCATCGTTCTTCCCTCCACTCAAATGATGCGGCATAGTGTGTGGATACGCGGACTTCGATCGACACATGTCAACATAGGGTGCTGTGCGAGCCATTGTCAACGGGCTACTCTTGAGGTCGCCCCGGCCGTGTGATAGCTTTCGCGTGTGGGAGCTGTACTGCACCCACGGCTGGCCCACACGCCCTGACAAACTGGGGGGATCGACTATGAATTGCGACGCGCTTCGTCTGGCACGGCTTCCGTTGTCCGCCAAGTTGTTGGTCACACTGCTGCTGCTGATCATCGGGCCCGGGTATTTGGCCTCGACGGCCAATATCTACTTCAAGCATCGGGAGGCCGACGGGGAGCCGGAGCTGACCATCGAGGATTTGAAAGCCACGTTCCACGGGATCCAGAAGCAGTTCCAGCCGGAGGACAAGGTCACCGTCAACTCCCACATGCTCACCCAGGTGCGTCCGGGCGGCGGGATGCGCGAGCATTTGGAGGAAGGGGGCGAGGCGGCCATCCGGGCGCTCGTCACGTGGCTGGAGCGCGCGGCGAAGGAGGAGGAGTTCACGACCGCGGGTCTGGCCCAGCCCGGTGACCCGTCGGCCCAGGCGGTGATCAAGGCCCACTGCATCGAGTGCCACAACGCCGAGGACGGTGAGATCAAGGAGATCCCCTACGCGCAGACGGCCACGAGCGAGCCGGAGTACGCGAAAGTGATGGTCGTGGCCGATCCGCAGATCACGCGGGAACCGTCGGGCGTCCAGACGCAGACGATCAAGCCGATCAGCGTGCCGCGGTTGGTGCAGGTGACGCACGTGCACGTGATGACGATCCCCATCTTCACGTTCGTGGTCGGCGTGTTGTTCCTGATGACCGGACTGCCGCCGGCTGTCAAGCTGCTGCTCGGACCGCTGCCGATGCTCGCGGTGCTGCTGGACATCAGCGGCTGGTGGATTGCGCGGTTCGTGGAGTCGTATGTCTACGTGATCGGCGCCGCGGGCGCGCTGCACGGCGCCACCTACGCGTTACAGATCCTGTGTGTCCTCGGGTCGGTGTGGTTGGGCAAACGCGCGGAAGTGCATTGAACGACGGTTTACGAGACGGAGCAGCATCATGAGAGTCAACCATCGTATCGTGTCGTGCATCTGGCTGGGGCTGGTCTGGGTCTTCAGCGGGTCGGCCGGTGTGGTCCCTGCGAGCGCGCAGGAGGCGCCGGTCACAGTCACCCAGCTGCGCTGCGAATACCGCGTCAATCCGCTGGGCATCGACCAGCCGCGGCCGCGGTTGAGCTGGCAGCTCGAATCCCCGCTGCGCGGCGTCACGCAGACGGCCTATCGGATCCTCGTGGCGTCCCAGCCGCAATTGCTGGCCGAAGGCAAGGGCGACCTGTGGGACTCGGGGGACGTGGCCAGCGACGAGACGGTCAACATCGAATACGACGGCCGGCCGTTGCCGTCGCGCGCGCGCTGTTACTGGCAAGTGCACGTTCGGGCCCTGGCCGGCGAGCCTCGCGAGGTGAAGTCCGATATCGCCCACTGGTCCATGGGGCTGCTCCACCCCGACGATTGGCAGGCGCAGTACATCAGCTACCGGGATGACTCGCCCGTGTTCAAGGATCCGGACAGCCTGTTCCTGCCGCCCGCGTGCCAGTACCGCAAGTCGTTCGCGGCCAGGCAGGGCGCGGTGACACGCGCCACGATCTACGCCACGGCGCTGGGGATCTACGAGCTGCACCTGAACGGGCAGCGGGTCGGTGACGCGTGGTTCGCGCCGGGTTGGACGGACTACCGGCAGCGTGCCTACTACCAGACCTACGATGTCACGCCGCTGGTCAAGTCCGGCGAGAACGCGTTGGGCGCGTGGGTGGCCGACGGCTGGTACAGCGGCTATTTGGGATTCGGATTGCTGACGGGCATCGGCACCGAACGGATCGGCCGGTACACCTACGGCAAGACGCCCTCGATCATGGCCCAGCTGGAAATCGAGTACGCCGACGGGACGCGCGATGTCGTGGCCACCGATCCGTCCTGGAAGGTGACGACCAAGGGGCCGATCCAGGAGGCCGACTTCCTGATGGGCGAGTATTACGACGCCCGCCGTGAATTGGCGGGTTGGTCTGATCCTCGTTTTGACGACCGCGATTGGGATGCGGCGATCCCGGCCGCCGACAACGGCCACCCGACGGCCACGTTCTACGAGTTCGCGAACGCGTCGCAGCCCGGTGGCAAGCCCGAGGTCAAGGGTCGCGAAATCGATCTGGGGTTCACGCCGCCGCGTCTCGAGTCGTTCCCCGGCCTGCCGGTACGCGTGACCGAGCAGATCGTGCCGGTCGACGTCAAGGAGCCGGAGGCGGGCAAGTACCTTTTCAACCTGGGCCAGAACATCGCCGGCGTCATACGGCTCGAAGTCCGAGGGTCTGCCGGCCAGGTCATCACGCTGCGCTATGGTGAGATGCTGTATCCCGACGGCCGGCTGATGACCGAGAACCTGCGCAAGGCGCGCGCCATCGACCACTACGTGCTGCGGGGCGACCCGCAAGGCGAGACCTATGTGCCGCGCTTCACGTTCCACGGCTTCCAGTATGTGGAAGCGACGGTGGAGGGCGGCGCGCAGCTCGCCGCGCCGCCGCAGGTGACCGGCCTGGTGCTGCACTCCGACACGCCCTTGGTCAGCGCCTTCGCCTGCTCGGACCCGATGGTCAACCGGCTGTTCCAGAACGTGCTCTACACGCAGCGGGCGAATTTCATCGATCTGCCCACCGATTGCCCGCAGCGCGACGAGCGGTTCGGCTGGACGGGCGACGCTCAGGTGTACGTGGGCACCGCCACGTACAACGCCGACGTGGCCGCGTTCTACACCAAGTGGCTCCGGGAACTGATGGAAGCGCAACGGCCCAGCGGCGCATTTCCCGGCTACGCGCCTTACCCGTTCCAGCACGGCTGGGACTTCGGTACGGCGTGGGCCGACGCCGGTGTGATCTGCCCCTGGACCATCTGGCAGGCCTACGGCGACACGCGGATCATCGAGGCGTGCTGGGAGCCCATGACACGGTTCCTCCAATGGCGCCAGCGCACCAGCCGCGACCACCTCGGCATCGTCCACGGCAATGAATGGGGTGACTGGCTGGCCCAAGGCGCAGCCACGCCGCTCGACTACATCGACACCATCTACTTCGCCGTCTCCTCACGCCTCATGGCGGACATGGCCGCGGCGATCAACAAGCCGCATGAGGCGACCGCCTACCGGGACGAGTTCGAGCAGATCAAGGCGGCCTTCAACAAGAAGTACGTCCGCAGCGACGGCACGTTGAGCGTCGATACCCAGACCGCCTACGCGCTCGCGCTCTATGCCGACCTGATCCCGGAACCGCTGCGCGAGCAGACCGGCCGGAAACTGGCCGAGATGATCCACCGCAACGGCGACCGGATGTCCACCGGGTTCCTGGGCACGCGGCCGTTGCTGCCGGTCCTCTCCGCCGTCGGCCAACACGATCTGGCCGTGTTCCTGTTCCAAAGCCGCACCTTCCCCTCGTGGGGCTACGAGGTGGAACAGGGCGCCACGACGATCTGGGAGCGGTGGGACAGCTACACCAAAGAAGACGGGTTCGGCCGACACAACGCCGCCATGAACTCGTTTTCGCACTACGCCTTCGGCGCCGTCTGCGAATGGATGTTCCGCACCTTGGCCGGCATCGAATCGGACGGCACGGGGTTCCGGAAAATCACGATCCGCCCCATGCCTCCCTCGCCGGACAGCAACCCGCAGCGTGCGCCGATCGACTGGGTGATGGCGACCCATATCTGCGTGCGCGGGCAGATCGACAGCAGTTGGCAGCTGGACGGCCAGCAGTTCGAGCTGGAGATCACCATCCCGGCCAACACGACCGCCACCGTATTCGTGCCCGCGCGCGACGCCGACAGCCTGCGAGAGAGCGGCACACCGATCTCGGAGGTCCAGGATGTCAAGTTGCTGCGCATGGAAGGCGACCGAGCCGTCCTGGAAGTCGGCTCCGGCAGCTACCAATTCAACTCGTTGTGGTCCGGGGACTCGATGAAGCAAAGGACGCCGTGATTCTCGCGGTCAGGCCGCTTTTGCCAGACCGCGCTTTTCTTTCCAGCCAGACAGGTCAATCCACTGGAGCCAGCCATGCCCCGATCCGCAGTTGCCCTCATCGTCAGCGCCATGGCCACCGCCGCCGTTTCGGCCGAAGACGGCGGGCCGCCGCCCGGCACCGAATTCACGGTGCGACCGATCGGCCATATCAAGAAAGCAGACGATCGCACGTGGATTGTGCTCGACAAGCAGTTGAGCAAGGTGCTGGCGGTCAGTACCGGTAAGGCGTCGGCGGCCTACTCCACTACTCGGGCGTTGATCCAGTCGGCGTGATCCCACTGGTCCGCGCGATCGGCCCAGTCGACGATCAGGGCGATGCGTTGTGCGCGGTGCAGATCGACGCGGATGGCCGTCGCGGGCTGGCCGCCGCGCACGATCGGGCTCTCGTAGGCCACCTGCCACTGCTGAGCCTCCGCCTGTTCAGAGTCGCTCGCGCCGCCTGGTCCTCCGGCCGCTTCGCCTCCCAGCGTGTACACGCGAAAGATCACGCTGCCTTCGCGTCCCGCGCGCTGGTCGATGGCCAGTTCGGCGTGCAGCTGGCGGTACTTGCCGCCTGTTTCATAGGCCAGGCTGGCACTGCTGTGCATGCCCAGCCCCTTGGACCAGACATGGCCGGCACACCGCAATCGGCCGCCGTCCACGCTGCGATCGCGCTGGTAGGGCCAGGGCAGATCGAGAAACGGTATGTGCCGGTAGCCCAGCGGCTCGAGGTCGGATAGGTAGGTCACGGCGGCGTGGAGCGGCTGCAGCATCACGACGGTGTCCCACGGGTCACCGGCCGGCGACGCAAACGGCTCGGTGACCAGCCGCGGGCCGGCGACGGTATCGAATTCCAGCGTCCGTTCGGTGCGCCGCATGGCCCGGACGCGGAGCAAGCTACCGTCGCTCAGGCCCACCATCAGTGGATCGGCATCGCCGGCCGCGGGAGGGCCCGCCGACCCGGGCGCGAGCAGCACGCCCACCACGCGATCCAGCGGCACTTCCACCGGCTTCGCGCTGCCGCTGGACTGCCAGTAGATGCGCGCCATCTGGCGCGCGCCGGCGTCTGGCTGGATGACCTCCGGCAGGCGGCCGACCAGTTCGTCGCCGTTTTCCAACAGCAGGCGCTGATCCCGCCGAGCCGATTCCAGCGCGCGGAAGAGCAACTGGTCGCGCGCAAGCGGGTCGGCCGGCAGATGGAACAGGATCGCTTGGACTGCTGAGCGCGGCAGGCGCGTCTCCTGCCAGATCCGGCCCGCGACCACCACGGCGTCGGCCTCGACACTCAATACGTCCGCGACCGCCACGCTGCCGTCCGCCAGGATCACCTGCGCCGCCTGGCTGCGCTCGCTGTAGGCGCCCCACACGACGAGTTCGCGCGGCGCCACCGTCCGCGGCCCCGAAGGCTCGGCAAACACGTACTCGCCCGCGGCGGTCACATCGTTGAGCACGGCCGTGAACGATCGGCCGTCGCGCAGGATACCGACCCCCGCGCCCAGGTCGGAAGCGTTCGCCCGATCGGCGAACATGAGGCTCGCCAGGCACCAGGCAGGGACGGCGATCAGCGCGGCGACCGCCGTCGGAAACGCCCGCCATGCGGGCTGCGAACCCTCGGTCCGCGCCTGCCGCCCGCCCACCCGGATGCCTGTCGAAGCCACATCGGAGGATGCCATCGGATCACGTCTCAGCGTTGGAAAATGGGCAGGTAGTTGTCCGGCATCATGAGGATCAAGCAGGCCATGGCTGTGCCGTATTCGGGGCACACCTGATCGAACCAGGAGCCATCCTTCTTGCGGCGTTCCAGGAGCGTATCGCGGACGGCCGGGTAGTAGCGGGCCCAGTACTCGCCGCCCGCATGCCACATGGCTTGCGCCGCGTAGTAGTGCCCGTAGAAGAAGTGGTTCTCCATGCCGGCCGCCGCCGGTTGGATACTATGTTGTTGGAGGTACTCCAGGCCGCGGCGGATCTCGTCGCCCTCGTAGATCCCCGCGCTGTACAAGGCCACGACCCCGGCCGCTGAGCGGGGGAACTCGCTGACGCCGCCCGGCAACATGTAGGCGAACCCGCCGTCCGGGTTCTGGCAGCGCCGCACGTAATCGGTGCAGCGGTTGATCGTGTCGTTTCCCACGTAGATGCCGGCGTTCCGCGCGGCCCGCAGTGCCATGACCTCACAGATCGTCACGCTGATGTCCGCATCGCGCCGTTCCGGCTGATAACGCCAGCCGCCTTCATCGTTCTGGGTGTTGATGATGAGTTTGACTGCCTTGACGAGTTTCTTGCGCAGTTCCGGGTCGGGATAGGCCCCGTACACTTCCGCCAGGAACAACGTGGCGAACCCATGCCCGTACATCGGGCCGCGACTGCCGCTCCCCGCCACGTTGATCAGCCCGCTGTCGTCCACGTGCGCCAGCAGGTACTCTATGCACCGGTTGATCTGCCGCCCGTACGGACCGCGTCCCGGCGCGCTGCCGCTGGCCAGGAAGGCGAGCCCGACCAGGCCGACGATCGCCGCATCACGGCGGTAACCATCGGCGCCCATGCTTCCATCCGGGTTCTGGTGGGCGGCCAGATACTCCAGACCTTCCCGAATCGCCTGCTTGGTCTCCGCGGTCTGCATGGTCGCGCCCGCGCGCTCGTCGGCCGATTCCTGCGCCGCCGATGCACCGGGCCCGAACGTGACGCCGCAGACTGCGGCCAGCGATGCCGCGAGGAATCGCCGCCGATCAGCGCCCGCGGGGCGCCGCGACGATGCGCGCTCGCCGAGTATCGTTCGAACAGTTGCTGTCACGAGGGTTGTACACCTGTTGTTCGGACGCTGCCTGCGCGTCCGGTTGTCGTTCCCGCACTCACCGCCTGGTCTCGCGCTCCTCCGCCATGCGTCGATAGTAGTCTTCGATCAAGTTGCGGTACTGGGGCAGGAACTCGATCGCGCCGGCGTTCTGAATCTGGCGCCGGAACCGTTCCGGCAAATGGCCCCAGACTTCACCCATCGCACGCTGCACGGTCCCAGCGCTGTCATCCGCCGGGCTCGCCTGCTGTGCGCCGCTCGCGCTGTCTTTGGCCGCTTCCTGCCCGCCGGTGCGCTGGTCGTCCTGTTCCGGCTGCGCCTGGCTCGACGCCTGCTGCCGGGCTTGGCTCCGGCCTTGGGACGCCAACTGGTCGATCAGGTTCGACAGTTCGGCCACAATCTGCCTCTGTTCGGATTGAGTCGTTTCCGACGTGTCGCGTTGCGCCAGCCGTTGCGCGACATCTCGCATCCGCAGGTTCACGCGCTGGAGCGGGTCGCCGGACGCCCCACTCGACTCGGGCGCGACAGAGATCCCGGTGCCGTTGTCATCCGCGGCCCGCTGGGCGTCCGGCGATCGGCGGGGCGCCGTGCCGCGCGGCAGGCCCTCCAGCAGCCGCTGGTCGATCGACTCGGCCGGCCCGTTGGGCACCGGCTCGCGACGGTCCGGCGGATCATTCGCCGGCGGCGTCTGGGCGGCGGCTCCGGGCTGCGAGTCCGAGGCCTGCAACTGCTGGACGAGATCGGCCAAGGCGGACTGCCGGCTCGTCAGCTCCTGTTGTTGCTCCACACGCGGTGCGCTCCAACCCTCGGCATCCCGCGAGACCTGATCGAGTGTCGTCGTGTGGCTGTTGAGCTCCTGCTGGAGGGCGCGGATCATTCTCAGCTGCACGAGCATGTACTGGTGATCCTCCGCCTGATCACGCTCCGGCGACTCCGGTGTGTCCGGCGCGTCCGGCCGCGCCTCGTCGGGCTCGCGCGGTGGCGGCTGCTCGTCCCGCAGCACATCCAGCATTCGGGTCAACGCGTCAATCACATTCTGCTGGTGACGCTGCGTGACCGGACCGGTGTCCTGCCGCTGCAGGCGTTCCGCCGCCTGGGCTGCCGCGTTGCCCGCATCACGCAGCGACATGGCGAGTGATCGCAGGTCCATGATCGTCTGTTGCAAGGTGTGCGCGTCCTGGCCCAGCGCCGCCTGCCGGGCGGCCAGTCGCTGCACCCTGTCGGTCCGGTCCTGCGAAGCGTGGTTCTCGTCCGGTCCCGCGTCCGGCTCCAGTTGTCGCGTTTCGGCGGCGAGCCGCTGTTGGCGGCCGCGCAACGCGGTGGCGGCCTGGAACAGCGCAGCGAGCCGTTCGTGATGTCGATAGGCCTGCGTGTCCTGCTGGCGATGGGCTAGGATGTCCTGCAATTCGCCCAGCCATTGGATGGCCTCGTCCTGCTGTTGCGTCGCCTGGCTCAACCGGTTGGCTTCCATCTCGTGCGCGGCATCTCGCATGTCGGCGCTGACGCCCGCCCGGCGCGCCATCGTGATGGCGGCGTCCAGCGCGGCGGCCACTTGCGCGTCGTCCGCCGCCAGTTGCCGGCGCGTCGTGTCCATTCGGACCTCGAACCCATCGAAGCGCAGGGCGATGTCGTTCTGTTGTTCGGCCATCCGATACAGGGCGACGCGCTGCGAGTCGGTCAAGTCCCGCACATCTCGCGAAAACGTCTCCTGCCGCAGCGCCTCCGTCCGCTGACGCACCTCCACCTGCTCGCGGCGGAACCGGCCGACCTCTGTGGCCAGCCGCCGGTAGCTGTCCCACTGCGCCAGTTGACCGAGCATCTGCTCGAGCGCTCGGACCACCTGCTCCTGGCCGGCCGTCACGTCGCGGACCAGTTGCTCAAGCGGCTCGCGCAATGGGGTCGCGGCCGCCGCCGGGTGCTCGCCCTGCGCGCGCAGGGCTTCGCGGGCCAGCTTCAGCGCGTCGATCAGGCGATGCTCGATCCCGGGCAACGTGTTCTCGTTCAGCGCCCGGATGCCGGCGTGCAACGGCACGAGCCGGTCCATCGTCGCAGATCGCTCCAGACCGTTGCTCCGGAGGTCCTCGATCAGCGCGGCGACCTGCGTCTGGATCCCATCGCTCGGATGGCCCAGCCGCTGTTGGACCTGCCGCTGATTGAGTTCCGCGCCCTGGAGTTGGTCGATCTCGTCGCGGCTGAGCGCGCCCACTTCGCGCAGCGGGACCGCGAGTTGGCTGGTCTGGCCGCGCGTCTGTTGCTGCTGCCGCGCCACCTCGGCGATCTGCGCCAGGATCTCCGCCTGCCGCTGGACGATCCGTTCCTCGTGCTGCTCGGCCGAGATAATGGTGATCGATCGCGCTGCGCTGGGGCCGTCCTGAGGACGGTAGTCGCTGGCGACCACACGGAAATCGAGCGTGGCGCCCGGCTCGAGATCGGCGAGCGACGCGAGGTCCCACGCGTAGCGCACGATCCGCTGCATGCCTTCCTCGTCTCGGCGCGCCGCCTGGTCCGATTCGGGCGCCACCTGCGGCGGACCGTCCCAGAGCGGCACGACCTGCGGGCTCGCATCGGGCTGTCCCAGCCGCATGTACTGCAGCGCGATCGACCGGATCGCCAGATCGTCCTTCACGACAGCCTCCACGCAGACCGTTGCGCGCGGCGTCAGGAACAGGTCGGCCGCGGGCTGCTTGAGCGACACGGTGGGCGGCGCGTCGGCGATCGCCTCGACTTCCCACCGCTCCGGCACCCCGTTGTCCACGCCGTCGACGTCCACCAGCCGCAGCCCGTAGGACCCCGACTGGCTGATCTCCCAGACCGCCGGGCCGTCGTCCCCGAGCCGACACCCCATTCGATCCGCATCCAGACGCAGCGGAATGGTCCGTTCTCCGGCGACGGTGTCCGTTTCGAGCGTGGACGAGGTCAGGCGCTTGTCGACGCGGATGTGCAGCGTCACACGCGTGCCGCGGAGCGTCCGGAATCCGTCGGTGGCAGGCCGTGCAGCCAGCCCGGTGTAGGCGGGCGGCACGAGCAGCAGCTCCTGGGTCACGATCCGCGCCGGCTCGACGACCTGCAGCTCATGCCACGCCATGTGCAGGTCGTCTCCGCCGGTCGCGCGGTAACGGAAACTGCGCATCACGCCATCGAGCCGGTGCGTGAGCTTGCGTCCCAGCGGCTGCATCCGGTACGTCTCGACCGCCCCCGGCTCGTCGCCTTCGTGCCAGTAGTGGATCTGAACCTGGTCCGGCAGCTGGCCGTTCGCGTCGACCAGTTCGACTTCAAAATCCTGCCCCGCCGCCAGGCGTGTCGGCGGATCGACAAACTCCAGCATGTGGCGGCGTGGCCAGGCGTCGGCACCCCACGGGACCAGCAGCCGTTTGGCAGCCAACGCCACGGACGGACCGTCGGCCAGGCTGGCGGCCAGCACGACGGCCACCAGCGCGGCAGCGACGCACAGCGCGCGCAGGCTCTGCCGGCGGTCGAGACAGGCGGAAAAGTCCAGCGGCTGCGCGGCCACTTCCGCCTGCGCGATCACCGCGCGGCGCAGCTCGAGCGAGCCGGCTCGCGCGTCCGCCGCGTCCTGCACCCCAAACGCAATGGCGCTGGACAACAAGTCACCCAGACCGGGAAACCGCCCCTCGATCCGCTGGGCCGCCTGCAGATCGCTGCAGCGGTAGCGCCAGGCGGTCCCCAAGAAGCGAAATCCGCTCCAGACGGCAACCAGCCAGACCAGTCCGCAACAGATCAGCCGGATGCCCAGGTCCTGGAACCGGACGAGATAGTCGATCAGCCCGAGGCACAACACCGCCAGCACAATGGTCGCGAAGAACCAGCTGATGGCATACAGGCACACGAGCCCCCGGGCGCGCCGCGCAATCGCGCGCACACGCTGCCGTACATCCGCCATCGCTTCCCGTCGCACGTCACCACTCATCGTCACATTATATCAAGTCCACCCCCGCGCGCGGCGGACGAGCCATTCGGCCGTCAAGAGGAACACAAACAGGCTGGCCAGAACCGGCGAGTTCCACAACGGCGTCGACGGGAGCGATTCGATCCGCACCTGCCGGCCGCGCGGCAGTTCGTCCAGCAGGCGGCCCGCGGACCGCACAGTGTAGAACCGGCCCTGCGAGGTCCGCGCGGCCAACCGCAGATCGTCCACATCCATGGCCAACCGTGCGCGCTCGCCAGGCGGCGGCACCACCACGAACCCGTCCGAGGGCGGGTGCTCCTCGATCGTCGGCGCGGCGATCCATGCCCGATAGGTCCCTTCCGCCAGGTTGTCGATCGTGCCTTCGAAGATGCCTCGCCGCGTCAGGTCGCGATGCAGCTTGAGACGTTGCCGCCTGCCCCCCTCCTGCTCCACCACGACCACCACGCCGTCGTCCGCCACTGGCGCCATGCGTTCGTCGAGGAAACGCACGTGCAACGGCACCGACTCGCCGCGGGAGTACTGCGCCCGATCCGACATCAATTCCACCGTGCTACTGGTGCCCAGCAGCTTGGAGCGGCTCAGATACCGGATCGTCTGGATCCAGTAGCGTTCGTAGTACAGGTCGCTCCCCTGGTCGTGAGACCACAGATAGCTCTCGTCGGTCGCCTGGAAGATCACGCGTCCGGCGCCCACGAACTGCAGGCACACGATCGGGCTCGGCGCTGCGTCACTCGTCGGGTCGCCCACGGTCTCGACCAGCACGCGTGCGCCCAGGCGCATCTCGGGGATGTGCAGGATCCAGCGGATGGGCGGGAGGTTGCGCCACACCTCGAGATTGGCGGCCGCCGAATCCGCCAGCTGCAGATGCGGGCTCGCGGCGCCCAGCAGCGTCGGCTGCACGCGCCAGGACCGCTCCAGCAGCGACTCTTCGGTCGGCAACGCGACGCGGTCGACATCCATCGGAAACAGGTCTTCCAGCGGCGTCCCGCGATAACCGATCGGCGTGTGACGCGGGCCGGCCAGGAACACCACGCCGCCGCCACGCTCCTTGACGAATGCCGACAGGTTCTCCAGCACGGGCCGGCTCATGTACGATGGATTGACATCCCCGAAGATCACGACGTCGTAGGCAAACAGCTCGTCCCGGCTGACTGGGAAGACGCGTTGGGCCGATTCGTCGAGCTGCACGTAATCCAAGTCCGCCTCCTGCAGCACGGTCGTCAACTCCACCGCCTTGCCGCCGCCGGCTCGCCGGACGCCGCGTTCCAGCAGCGTCTTCAGGCAGCGGAAATCCAGGCTCGGATACTCCTGAACGTACAAGACCCGGATCGCCTCGTCGCGCACACGCACGCGCTGCATCAGCTGGTTGTTCTCGATGTTCGACTCGTTCTTCAGCGGCTCGACACCGACCACGAACTCGTACTCGCGCGACCCCTCCTGGTCCGGCCGATACGACAGCCGGACCGCGTGCGACGTCCCGTCCCCGGCGAGCGTCAGCGTCTGCTCGGCCAGCACCGCATCGTGCCCCTGCTGGCGAAGCCAGACCGTGACCGGCTCGGAGCCGAAACCGCTGCCCGACAACTTGAAATCGAAGTGCACCATGTCGCCGAGGAAGACCGCGTCATCGACCAGCAGGTCCGAGAGCCGGAGGTCCAGCGGCGGCCGTTCGTCACCGACGCCCACGATGTACAGCGGAACATGCTTGCGCCGCGCGTACTGCGCGGCTTCGCTGATCGACCGCCCTTGCGTCGTAATGCCGTCGGTCAGCAGCACGACGGCCGCCGTCGGGCGGCCCCGTTGCGACTCGAGGATCTCTTGCAGGCCGTTGCCCAGCCGGCTGACCGGCTCGGTGGCCTCCAGCGCCTGCAGCGTGTCGCGCAGCTGCGCGGCCTGCCCGCTCTGAACCCGCGCCGTGCTGCCCAGCAGATACAGCTTCACGTTGTATCGTTGCTGGAGCGCCGAGAGCCAGCCTTCACTCGGGTCCAGCAGCAGCATCTTGGCCAGGTTCAGGCGGCTCGCCTCGCTCAACTGCAAGGCCGCCAGCTGCCGCGCCCACTTGTCCGCCAGACGCGGCTCGTCGTACTGGTCCGCCACGCTCATGCTCTGCGTATCGTCCACCACCACCACGATGTCCGGCAGGTCGGTGCGATACCGCTCGAGCATCCAACCGTACATCATCGTCAGCAGCAATGCCACGAGCAGGATGCGGAAGACGGCCAGCGTCAGCCGGGTGCGCCGGCGCGCCGCGCCCGGCTCACGCAGGTAGACGGCGATCACGTAGACGGCGGCGGCGATCAGGAACAGCACGGTGGCCCAAGGTGGCCACGGCCAGGTGTGGCTCAACGCCGACTCCAGCCCTTCACCGGCCGGCGGCGACGGGCCACCGATCAGACGGTTCCACAGTTCAACGGACCACCGAAGCATGAGCCGCCGACCTTCCCACGAACCAGGCGAGAAACGTCTCACACAACAGCAGCCCCAGCACGGCCGCCAGGACGTACCGGAATACGAAGGAGGGCGCGGCCGCCTCCGCCCGCGCACCGACCGGCGCCGCATCGGCCCTGCCGCGCCCAAAGGGGGCGGGGAGCTGCTCCGGGTCGATGCGCTCCAACTGGCTTTCCTGCGTGTCCAAGTTGACCGCGTAGCGCTGCACGACGCCCGGGGCGCCTCCGATGGCCGCCGTGTACACGCCGCTTCGCGCCGTGTCGGTGTACGTCCAATGGCTGTCGCTCCCGTTGATTTCCGCCGGCACCCGCTGGCTGCGGCCGCGCGGGTCGGTCACCACCACCGACGCGTCGGCCAGGCCGGGCGGGACGCTGCCCTGCAACGCGCTGCCCACCGTGACGTTGCCGAGCTGGGTGCGGCCGCGGACCGCGGCCTTGAGCATCTGCTGCACCAGCGGCGGGAAGCTGGGCCAGGCCACCAGCGCCGACCAGGGCGTGGGCGGGCTCGTCGTGCCGTCGAACGACGAATCGGACGCGTCCGTGGCCAGCAGAATGACATGGCCACGCCCGTACGCCGACTCCAGCACCGCGGGGTCCCCGTTTTCGAACGCCAACGCCTTCCGGACCCCGCTGTCAGCCGCCGGCGCCAGCGGCACGTACTTCCAAATCGGCGTGGTCAGCAACCCCGAACGCTCGTGCCCTCGAAACGGCGCGACGATCGGGTGCCGGTACTCCAGCGGATCGAAGGAATACGCGCCCAGCGGGACCGGGTCGCCCAACTGGGCCGGCAGGATCCGCAGCCCCCCGTTGTCGGCGCCCAGGACGCTGTTGTAGTTGGCCGGCTGCACCTGGTCGCCCAGGCAGATGACCAGCCCGCCGCCCTGCTCGAGGAATCGGCGCAGTTGCTGGGCCTCGTCGCGGCCGAACCGCCCGACGTTGCACAGGAAGATGCAGTCGTAGCGTGTGAGGTCCTCTTCCAGCAGCGCGATTTCCGATTGCACCGACGGCCGCACGCGCGCCTGCCCAATGGCCCCCGGCTCCAAGGCCAGCACCACGTTCCGGGCCGCGCCCGATTTGCCCTCGACACACAGCACCTCCATGGCGGGCCGGACCGACAGGCTCAGCCAGCGATGGTTGTCGACTTCCAGCGGGTCGGGGCCGGAATGCACTTCCACAATCTGCTCGCCCGGGAGCTGGAAGTCGTGCACGACCGCTACCGTGCCGCGCCCGCCGGCCGCGATATCCAACCGCTCCTGCGCGACCTGCTGCCCGCCCACACGCACTTCCACACTGTGCTGCCGACGGTCCTCGCTCCCGAAGTTCTCCATTTCAATGTCGATGCGGGTCGGATGACCGACTGTGACCACGCCGTCGGCTACGCTCACGCGCGTGACCGCGACGTTCTGCCCGCCGGGCTGCCCGACATCAACCAGTTGCAGATCCGCCTTGGCCGCCAACCGCGCGATGATCGCCTGCGTCGCACGTTGCGCGACGCTGCTCCAGGTGGTCCGGCCCAGATCGGTGAAGAAGCAGACGCGGCGTCGGCGCAGACGCGGTTCCCGCTGCGCGGCCAGGTCGATCGCGTGTTCGATCTGCGCCAGCGTGGCGGCCAGGTCGGCGCCGCCGTCGGTGCGCTGCAGCTCGGCGATCTCGCCGGCCAGGTCGTCGCGGTCGAAGGCCGGGTCGCCGATCACGACGCGCGGGGGCGTTGCCAACAGGATCAGCGAGAAGCCGTCGCCTTGCAGGCCGTCGCGCACCAGATCCGCGGCCAGACGTTTGGCCGTGTCGAACCGCGTCGACTCCGCCGGGCGATAGTCCATCGAATACGAGGCGTCGATGACGATCACGACGTGCGTGTCGCCCACGGCGCCGCCCTGCCCCGCGACCGACCGCAGGAGCGGCCAGCGCGGATCGGCCCAGGCGACGGCCAGCAGCAGCAGGATGGCGGCGCGGACCGCCAGCAGCAGCAGTTGCTCCATCCGCCAGCGGCGCGCGTGTTTCCGGATGGCGGCGAGCAGGAACTCCATCGCCGCCCAGGGCACCTCGTCGTAGCGTCGGCGACTCAACAGGTGCACGAGGATCGGGATCAGCGCCGCGCCGCCCCACAGGAGCATCCAGGGGCTGGCGAACGGCCAGGATCCCAGCAGCAGCGCGGTTGCGGCGGCTTCCGACATCTTCACACCTGCTATCCACGCACCCGGGACGCCCGCGCCGACAGGTAGCTGGTCAGCGCCACGTCCAGCGGGCGATCCGTGCGCATCTCCTGGTAGTCCAGCGCATGGCGGCGGCAGCTGAGCCGCACCGTCCGCATGAACTGACCGAACTCCCGCAGATAGGCGCGTCGCAGCGAACGCGGGTCGGCCGCCACGTGCGGCAACTGCTCGAGCCCTTGGAACACCGTGGGGCGGGCGAACGAGAACTCGATCTCCTGCGGGTCCAGCACGTGGAACACGATCACGTCGTGCCGTCTGTGCCGGAAATGCTCGAGCCCGGCCATCAGCGAGTCCAGCTCGTCAAACAGGTCGCTCAACACGACCACCACGCTGCGCTTGTTCATCCGTTCGGCCAGCTCATGGAAGATCGCGCCGGCCCGGGTCTTCGATTCGAGCGTGACCGCCTCCAGCGCCCGGAACACCTGCTGCAAATGGGACGGATTGCTGCTCGGCCGCACCCAGGCCCGGATCTGCTGGTCAAACGTCACCAGCCCGACCGCGTCCTGCTGCTGGAGCACCAGCCAGGCCAGGGCAGCCGCCAGCGACTGGGCGTACTCGAACTTGGACATGGGCGCCTGCGGCCCCCGGTACTTCATGCTCTCGCTGACATCCAACACCAGCTGGCAGATCAGGTTCGTCTCGTCGTCGAATTGCTTGACGTAGAGCTTGTCCGTGCGCCCGAAGGCTTTCCAGTCGACGTAGCGCGGGTCGTCACCGGGCGCATAGTCGCGGTGCTCGGCGAACTCGATCGAGAACCCGTGGAACGGGCTCCGGTGCAGGCCGGCCACGTACCCTTCCACGATGTGCCGGGCGCGCAGGTGCAGGCCTTGGATCTTAGCCAGCGTCCGCGGATCTAAAGACTGCGGGTTGGTGTCCACCAGCTCCCTCGCGTTCGTCAACGGTCGGAACGAAGTCGATCAAGCGTCGGATGATCGCGTCCGGAGCGATCCCCTCGGCGTCGGCGTTGAAGTTCGTCTTGAGGCGGTGTCGCAACACGGGCGGCGCCAGGGCGCGGATGTCCTCCTGGCTGACATGGTAGCGTCCTTCCAGGACGGCCCGCACTTTCGCGCCCAGCACCATGTACTGGCTGGCCCGCGGCCCCGCACCCCACATCACGTACTCGCGAATGAAATCCGGCGCGTCCGGCTCGTGGCGGCGCGTCAACCGGGCCAGCCGCAACGCGTAGCGTGCCACATGATCGGCCACCGGCACTTTCCGGATGATCCGCGTGAGCTGCGTGATCTGCGCGGCGCTGAGCGTCGGCGTGGTCTCCGCCCTGTAGTCGGCCGTCGTGCGCTTGACGATCTCCAGCTCCTCGTCCTCCGAAGGGTAGTCGACCCAGACGTGCAGCATGAACCGGTCCAACTGGGCTTCCGGCAGCGGATAGGTCCCCTCCTGCTCGATCGGGTTCTGGGTGGCCAGCACGAAGAAGGGCTCCGGCAGCACGTGCCGCTGCCCGCCGACCGTCACCTGCTGCTCCTGCATCGCCTCCAACAACGCGGCCTGCGTCTTGGGCGGCGTGCGGTTGATCTCGTCGGCCAGCACGATGTTGGCGAACACGGGACCCGGCAGGAACCGGTACTCGCGCAGGCCCGTCGCGCGGTCCTCCTGGATCACTTCGGTGCCCGTGATGTCGGCCGGCATCAGATCGGGGGTGAACTGGATGCGACTGAACTGGAGCGACAGGGCGCCGGCCAGCGTGCGAATCATGAGGGTCTTGGCCAGTCCGGGCACGCCGACCAGCAGGCAGTGGCCGCGGGCGAAGATGGCGATCAGCAGCTGCTCGATCACCTGCTGTTGCCCCACAACGATCTTGCCCAGTTCATGCATGATCTGACGGTAGGCGACGGCAAGTGCCTCCACCGCCTGGCGATCTTCGGAAGGGAGCGTCATGGTTCTGCCGGCTTTCACGATGGGTTCCGCTGGGCCCCGGCCACGACGATGAGCCGGCGGCACCGGTCACGATCACTCTGCGCGCAAGGCGGGGCCGTCCGGCGGCGGCTCGACCCGGCCGGTCGTGTTGAGCGCCACCAGTTCGTCGGCTGAGGCGATCAACAGAATACCGTCGTCAATCACCAGGTTCCCGCCCTGCAGCCCGATCGCGGCAAGGTCGATCGGCTGCCGAACCTGTTGCCCCGAGTATTGATCAAACACGTAGATGCGCTCGCGCGTGGGCCAGTAGACCTCATCGCCCGCCAGGATCCCACGCCCCTGGCCGCGCGACGGAGGCCCCGCGTACCCGCGCGCGACGCCGCGCGGCGCAGGGAACTGGCGGACCACCGCGCCCGACGACGCGTCGATCCAATACAGGTAGTCGCCGCTGGCTACCAACCGGTCGTGCGCCGCACCCAGTAAGTGTACGACATCGGTCGCCATCCCGGCAGCCGTGCTCCACAACACCGTACCGAACGCGGCGTCCAGGGCAAACACCCGGTCGCCGTCGGCGGCCGCGACATAGAGCGTTCCCCGATCGACCAGGCAGGGGCTCGCGTCACGCAGGAAATGCCGGTCGCCCACGTCCTGGTCATCGTCGCTCCATCCCGACCGGCGGTAGCGGCACAACCAGCGGACCCGCCCGTCGTCGGCGCGCAGCGCCGCCACCGCGCCCAGGTTCGTGTTGTAGTACAGCGTGTCGTCCGCCAGCGACAGCGGATTGTTGGGCCACTCGAACAGCACGCCCGCGACCGACTCGCCCCGGCCGATCGGGCGCTCCCAGATCAGCCGTCCCGTCTCGACGCCGTAGCAGGCGACCTTGACCTGGGCACTGCCCGGGTCGCGGCGCCGCACGCTGGCGTAGAGGCGCGCGCCGCGGGCCAGCGGCGCCGCCTCGAACTCCCAGCCCGGCGCGCCGGGCCCGATGCGTCCGAACAGCAGCTTCTGAGTCGCCAGGTCGATGCCGACCAACGCGCTGCGCTGGTCGTCCCGCACCATGTACTGGTCGCCGCCGCCCGTCCAGGCCGCACCCATCCGCGCAAACAAGCGCCCCTGGTCGATCGTCACCGTGCAGCGCGGCACGCCCGCATGGGCCGCGCGGAGCGGAATCGCCTCCTCGATGTTCGCGCGACCCTGGAAGATCACATCCGACAGGGCCGCGGACGGCGCTGCGCCCGCCGCGCCCGATATCGGCCAACGCGGCCGGCCGTCCCACAGCCGCACCGCACGGATCGCGTCCGGCTGGTAGATGTACACCACGCCGGCGTCCACCGCCACGTGGTAACCGAGCAGCGCGTCGGCCGTTTCCGCCACGCGCATCTGGCCCTCGCTCAGCCGGTCCCCGCCAGCTTCCAGCCGCGGCAGACTCAGACGCCAGATCGGGCGGAGCGCCACATCGACCGGCCGCGAGACGATCCCGTTGCGCGTCGGGCATCCCGCATAGGTCGTCCAGCCGATCGGCTGCGGCGGGAGCGGCCAGGACCGGGCGTCCTCGGTCAGCTGGACGAGCGTCTCCACCAGGTTGCCGCTTCGCGAACCCAACACGCCGACGGCGTCCGGGTCCAGCCGCCGCAACAGGTCCGTCTCCAGCCGCGCGCGCTCCAGGGAACCTTCGAGCAGCGACACGAGCGCCAGGCGGGCCCGGACCGACGAGACCGGGATGTCGCTGTCCGGATAGCTCAGCCACGGGACCGGCCCGCCGGGCTCGGCAAAGGCGGCCGACAGCTCGGTCCACCGCGACTGCCAATCCCTTCCGCGCAGCGCCGACCACCAGGAGCAGCCGGCGGCACACTGCAGCACGCGGGCGGCCGACGGGAACACGCGCAGCTGCGGATGGATGGACTCCCAATAGCGGCGTGCCAGCGTGTAGTTGCCGCGCTCCAACGCCATCTCGCCCAGCCGCAGCAGCGCCTGGTCGCCAACCGAACTCAGGAACAGCTCGTCCGCGATGCGCTGCAGCTTGCGCTCGCTCCGCTCCGCCACCGCCTCCTCGTACGCACGGGCCGCGATCCCTTCGACCTGCTGGCGGTAGATGGCCAGCGCCTGCGGCGCGCGCGCATGCCAGGATGCCAACTGCATCTGGCCGTACTCGCTCAACGGCACGTAAGCCGCGAAGCCCAACGCCTGCCACTGGGCATCGACCGGCGCTTCGATCAGCCGATCACCGCGGTTCTCCATCACCCGCCGCAAGGTCTCGACCGCGTCCGCCCACTGCTCGTCCTTGAGGAACTCGTCGACATGCTCCAGCCAGGCCCGCACGTCGTTGCCCGCCTCTTCCACTTGCACGTCGGCCAGTTGGGCGAAGGCATGGACCGGCTGCACGCCGCAGACAAGGACCAGGAACACCAGCCGACGGATCTGCAGCACGATTCTCTCCGTGAACTCCCTGAAGGCGGCCTTCGGCGGGCCGCGCGCATTATAGGGGACCACCCCGCGGTTGCCCACCGTGGATGACCGCGGAGCGTCAGCGGCAATACAGGCCCGCAAACACGAGGAGGCCCATGGCGACCGCGCCGTGCCAGGAAAGCCCACACATCGCGCGCAGCACGCCGTGCGGCCGATTGCCGCGCGCCGGGGGAAGAGACAGCAACGCCAGGGCGGCCAGCGCCAGCACCAGGCTGTGCAGGCCGGTCAACAACGCGTAGCCCACTGCCCAGGCCCGGGCGTGCGGGAGACTGACCGGCAGCCGCAAGCCGGAGTACTGGCCGTTGAGCCCTTCCGCGGTCGGCGCATCCCACAACGGATCCAGATACGCACGCACATAGGCCTCGCGCGCCGCCATGCTCGCGAGGCTCGTGTCAATCTGATTCAAACGCTCGCCGATCATCGTCGCATCCTGGCCGTCACGCAACACGGCCTCCGCGAACGACCACCGGTCGGCCCCCAGCCGCCGGAGCGACTCCAGCACCGACTCCGCCTGCCGCGGTGCCGCCGCCTGCTGCTGCCGACAATAGTCGCGGAGCACCAGGAAGCACTGCCGCCGGCGCTCCAGCTCGCCCCGCTCGACTTCGATGCGACGCCGCGCCGCGTCGCGCCGCACAGCCGTCGGGTGGATCTGGTACGCCATGACCTCGATCAAGTCGCGCCGCAACTGCGTGTCGTCCAGCCACTGCCCCACCTCCCGCTCCGTCCAACTGACCAAGCTCGTTTGCAACGTCGTAACCAGCTCAAGCCGGCGTCGATCCGACTCCCCAAACCGATCGGGACGCCTCGTGCGACGGGCCTCCAGGTCGCGCGCCAACACCCTGAGCCGTTCCTTCACGGCGTGCACATAGTAGACGCTCGCCTCGTCAAACACCGTCGTCCCCGGACTCCACACCGCGATGCCGTTCGAATACAACGCAGCATACTCGCGCACCCGTATGCCCACCGCGAATCCAGCCAGTACGAGCGCCGTCGCCAGACCGGCCCGGGCGATCCGAACCCGGCCGCCGCGCCACGCGCGCTGCCCGGACCACACCGCCATGCTCGAGACGGCCAGCGCGAACGCCCCGGCCGCCGCCCACCGCACGGACAGCCCGATCTCGCCGGCCGTGGGCCACCTGTCCGGCGCGCTGCGCCCACGCAGGATCACCACCACGATCCACGACACCGCTAGAAGCAGCAGGCCCGCCCACAACAACACGCACACCGTGTAACGCAGAACCGGCACGACCCGACCCGACCACCCGGCGACCACCACGCGGCCAACCTGCACGGTACGCGGCGACGCGGCAGCACTGGCGATGGGAGCGGTCGAGCGGGTTCGCGTGCGGCGTTTGCGGGACATGGCTGATGAGCTGGACGAGCCCACCTGCAGCAACGGTAGTCGGGGTTCAGTCGCAGCCGTACCCGGCCCGCGCCGCGGTTATCAGGTGTCTTTTTCTTGTGCGTGCGTGTGTGTGCGCCGCGCCGCCGTGGGAGGGCGCCTGGGCCAATTCCCGCCCGCGCGTTACCGTCGCGCGTCACGGGGTCGCCCGTGATTGTAACGGATAGAGCTCACCGCGCCACCTTGCCACTGGATTCGCCAGCGGCACTCACGGCACGTGCGAGACATGGCTGAGCGGGTCAGAGGGGAGGCTGCGCGCGTAGGCGACCAGGTACCAGATCTCCTCGTCGCTCAGCTGCGTGGCCACGCTGGTCATCGTCGTACCGGCAATCCCGTTCTTGAGTTTCACGAACAGGTCTTCGGGCGCATCGCCGCCTCGATACGTGCCGATCCGCAGATTGCGCGGCTCGGCGAACCGTGGCGGGAGCGCACCCAGCGCCAGGTAGTCGGCCAGCGTTTCGGGGGTGGTCGGCGCCAGCTCTTTCGACCATTCGTCGTAGTCTTCGGTCTGGCCGTCTCCCAGCGCCGTGTCCCCGTGACACTGGCCGCAATTGGTCAGCGTGGTGAAGAACCACTGGCGGCCGCGGGCAACGGAGTGCGGCGCACTGTAGTCGGCGGGAGGCGGTGGGACCACCGTCACATGCTGATCGGCGTCCAGCCAGGGCTGGACGACGTCGGCCAGGATCTCGTCCAGCATCTTGACCTGACGCGCATACGCGGTCGGGCTGATCTCCTGCTGCTTCGGATCCAACAGACGCTGGTCGTCATCCAGCGTGACAACCACCTCGCTGATCACGGCGCGCTCGAACAGGCCGCGAATGCTCAAGTAACGCACGTACTGCACCAGCACATCGCGCTGGGAGTCGGTAAGAGACCGGAACGACGGCATCGCGGTCTCCGGAACGCCGCGCTGCAGCACCCGGTGCAGGTCCTCGCCGGTCGGCGGCAGGGTCGACGGCGTGCGTTTGAACTTGAAGAGCCCGCGACGATAGTCGCGTGGATACGGATTGAGCGATCGAGCTGATGGCCCGCAGCCGTCGCCCGACCTGCCGTGGCACCGCTCGCACAGATTGCGATACAGGCCGACCGCGGCGCGCTCACCTTCGCCCGCGTCGGCGCCAACCGCCCGGCGCAGACCGGCCGACTCGAACAGCGCGCCCAACTCCAGATCGTCTTGGGCGGGCACCCGTGGGTCCGCGGGCGTCCCGAAGTACCGCGCCACGGCACGCTGGATGTCGTCCAGCCGCTGACGCACTAGCGGCTCGGAAAAATCCTCCAGGCTCCGGGCCAACTTCTGATTGCGGGCGAACACCCGGTTCACCGCAAACTGGTCCGGCGCGCGATCGCATCCGCATACCAGCACAAGCCCCCACAAGATCGGCTGCCGCCACAGACCGCACCGCGCGGCCGCCCTCCCCCTGCTGGTGGTCCCCGCAGACAGCCGTGGCCGTATCAATCGCACGCTGGGCCGCATGGCAGCCGTTTCTCCAAACCCGCCCGGACATCGTCCCACACCGCGAAACCCGCACTGGCTATCGTAGCCCAGTGGCGGGCGGCGAGAAAGCGGCTGCCATTTGCACCATGAAGCAGAGTCTGGTGGAATAGGACCACGAAGGCCTGAGCCTTCGCCGACTGTGCGCGCTGTTGCGGTTGTCGCGTGCGACGCTTCGCACTCACGGTTACGCGAAAGAAGGACGGTTTTATGAAATTGCCGGTCTGTTCGATTGCGCTCCTGTGGCTCGGTGCCGTGGCCTCAGCTCACGAAACGGCCTCCGTTCACGAAAGCGGCCCCTGGTCCGTCTCGTCTCCGAGCGGAACTCTTTCCATAGTGATCGAAATGACGCATTCGAACGGGATGGGCGCAGCGGCGAGCGCGCTGTGCTGCGGCGTCCACGACCACGATGGCGAGGTGCTGCCCCATGCACCGCTGGGGATTACGCTCCAGCGGCTCGGCCGGTTCACTGGGAACCTGCGGCTGGTCGGCAAGTCCGCTCGGATCATTGACGAGCGCTACACGATGCCGGTGGGGAAGCGGAGCCAGTGCAGCAACCGGGCGAACGAGCTGACCCTTGACTTCCTCAACGATACTGACGAGAAGGTCGGTCTCATCCTCCGCGCCTACGACGACGGCGTCGCCTACCGGTACCGCATCGATGGGACGGGAGAAGATACCGTGGTCGGCGAGACGTCGAGCTTCCATATCCCGGCAGGGTCTCAAGGGTGGTTCGCCCGGTATACCCAGCCCAACTACGAGTGGTACTACGACGCCCATGCCGAGCTGGCGGGGATCGATTATGACGTCGCGGTTCCAGCCTTGTTCCGCACTCCCACGGGCCACTGGGTTTATGTGACCGAAGCGTCCGTCGACGGGACGTACGCCGGCGCTCGCCTGAAGTTCCAGGACGCGGCAGGCGAGCTGCTCACTTTTCAGCTGCCCGAGCAACCCTCTTCCACCCTTCCTTGGCTCACGCCCTGGCGCCTCGCCATCATCGGCAAGAACCTGGGGACACTCGTCGAATCGATGCTGGTCTTCAATCTCAATCCGCCGAGCGAGATCGCCGACACCAGTTGGATCATGCCGGGCACGGATGTGATTCCCTGGATGACCGGCCCGAACACCAACAACACGAGCCTCGCGCGCATGAAGCAGTTCGTGGACCTGGCCAGCGAAATGGGCTGGACCTGGATCGAGTTCGACAACGCCCTGGTTTTCGGTAATCAGATCACGGATGTGCCGGACCAATGGATGGCGGTTCCCTGGATTCCCGAGGTGGTGCAATATGCCCGGACCAAAGGGGTGAACGTGTACGGGTGGGAGCACTGGCAGAACCTTGATACCGCCGAGAAACGCGAGAAAATCCTGGGATACCTCGTCCGGCACGGGTTCAAGGGGATCAAGGTGGATTTCCTGGATAGCGACAGCCAGGAGCGGTTCAAGTTCCGGGACGTGATCGCTCGGGAATGCGCCGACCGTAGACTGATGCTCAGCTACCACGGCGAAACCGTGCCGCGCGGACAGCAGCGCCGCTGGCCGCACATCGCCACCCTGGAAGGCGTCAAGGGCGAGGAGTATTACCTGTTCGAGTACGGGCCGACCCCGGCCTACAACGTGAACCTGGTGTTCACGCGCAACATCGCCGGATCGATGGACAGCTGCCCGAGCGGCTTCGAGTTGACCGGCACGCCGTTTTCCCGCCGCACCACCACCAACGCTCACGAGATGGCCCTGGCCGTCCTGTTCGAGTCCGGCTGGCAGTGCATGTCGGTCAGCCCGGAGAGCATGGCGGGGAACCCCGCGCGGGGCTTCCTGAAAGACCTTCCATCGGCCTGGGACGACATCCACTTCGTAGACGGGTACCCCGACGAGTTCGCTGTCCTGGCTCGCCGCAAGGGCCGCGACTGGTGGTTGGTGGGGATCAATGCCGCTACGCCGCGGGAAGTGACCATCCCCCTGGACTTCCTCCAGCCCGGCACCTACGACGCCCGGCTTTACCACGACGCCCGGGAAGAGCAGCCGGTCGGCTTGGACGTGAAGGTCCAGAACTGCGGCGGGGTCAATGCGGCCCTCTCATGGATCGAGTTGTGGTCTTCCGAAAAGCCGGCCAACCGGCTCGACTACCAGAGGCCGAAAGACATGATGGATGCTCCGGACGGCTACTACCTGATCGCCGTGGACGACTGCGGCGCAGAGGGGTGTCAGCCGCACCTGAGGTCGGGGCTGAACTGGCGCTACACGCCGGCCGAAGTTCCTCTGGCCGTCTGTGACGAACACGATCCGGCCCGCACGATCAGCTTCAGCGAGAGCGCGATCCTCTTCCGTTACACCAATCTCAGCAGAACCGCCCGATACAAGCTACGGGTCATGTACCTGTCCCACAGCGACAACCGTGCCCAGAGCCTGTCGGTCAACGGACGAGAACTGCACGACACGCTCGCCCTTCCCGCCCAGCAGATCGTCTGCCGGGAATACGACCTCTCCGGAACGGAGATCCAGGAGTTACCGTTGGAAGCCGTCGATACCAGGATCGCGGTCGATGACATTACCGTGGATACGGCCAGCCCTCTGACCATTCACATGCCGAGCAACGGCGGGTTCGGCATCCGGCTCGAAGGCAGCTATCGGAATCTGGCGTCCGGCCCGTCATCGCCCTGAAAAGAACCAAGGTGTCTTAACGGTTAACGCTTATCGTTTTCTTTTCCGCACCCCATCAGACACGTTCGTAGTGACCCGATTCATCGGGTCCGGGAGTGGGGGGCGAGGAATGACCGCATGAATGCGGTCACTACGAGCCACGCCCATGGACGTGAAGCCAGAACTAACCGCTTGACTCGCGGCGCATGTGCGCCTGGTCAACGTGATTGCGTACAAAGAGACAGACACTCTGGTTTCTGCCTTTGGTCTCAGCGGGGCGGGCGGGTGCAGTGCGACGTGAACACGTGGCGGACGGTGGCCGGCCGAAACCAGAGCCGAAACCAGAGCCAAAACCAGAGTGTCTGCTTCTGAGTTCCCCCCCTTGAAAAAGGGGGGGCAAGGGGGGGTGAGAGCCTCACGCCGCCACTGCCTCCTTGTCGCCCGGTACGGATGGCCAGTCGAAACCAGAGTGGAAACCAGAGTGTCTGTTTCTGAGTGGCCTGGTTTTCCTGAGGACAGACCCCCCCGTACCCCCCCTTGAAAAAGGGGGGGCAAGAGGGAGTGACAGCCGAAACCAGAGCGGCACCAGAAGTCAGACACTCTGTTTCCGGGCTGCCGGCGCCTGGGACCGGCCTGGGACCAGAGCAGCCTGCGACCAGAGTGCTTGGCTCTACATCACCCCCCAGCTTCTGACTCTGCGGGCTTCCGTCCCGAAGGGACAGCTCCATCACAGTAGAGAGCGAGAACCTACCGGAGTCTCAACGGGACGGCCCGAATCCCCCCGGCCTATGATTCAGAAGTCAGACGCTTTGATTTAGGGTATTGACTTAACGCACTCTGATTTCGGACTCAGATTTCGGACCGCCGGCCTCTGAGCACAGAGCCCAGAATCTGAGCGTCTGACTCCCCGGACTCTGAGCAAGCCCGTGTGGCCGTACCGGCGGGATATGGACGCATCAAAAAGGAGGCTGGTGATGGGAGCGAAGCACAACATTTGTGACTTGATCTTGACCGGGCTGCTCGTTACCTGTGCGGCCAACATCGCGCCGAACCGGTGCATCGCACAAGACGCCCCTCAGATCCCGGCCGACGGTGTGGGCTATCCGAGCCGCGCTGCAGATCTGGATGCGCTGCCCGGTTTCCAAAACCCGCCGCCAGGGTACGGCGAGGTGCCGTTCTGGTGGTGGACCGGCGACCCGTTGGATGAAGCGCGTCTGATCTGGCAGCTGGAGCAATTGCACGCCAAGGGGATCAGCGGCGTGCAGGTGAACTATGCTCACGAGGACTCGCCCGGCTGGCCGACCTATCCGGCCCAGCCGCCGATCTTCAGCGACCCCTGGTGGCGCATGTGGGGCCGGATCGCCGACCAATGTCGCCAGCGGGGGATGGGCATTGGCCTGAGCACCTATACGCTCGATTGGCCGAGCGGTGACAACCTGTTCCGGAAGCTGTTCTATTCCCATCCGGAACTCAATGCGCTCAAGCTGCAGCCGCTGCCGCGCCGGCGCGTCGCGGGCGGAGAGGCGGTCACGATCGCGGTCCCAGCCGACCTGGTCGCCGCGCGCGCCTACCGGGTGGACAACAATCAGCTCCAACGCGGTGGTGTCGATGTGATGTCACAGATCCATGACGGCGCTCTCGTGTGGGCGGCCCCTGACGGCCAGTGGGAGTTATGGCTGGTGCGAGCCGAGCGCCAGGACAACACGCTCAATCCGCTCCTGGCCGGTATCGGCGAGGTCGTCATTCGCGATTTCTATCAGCGCTTCCAGGATGCCACACCGAGCAAGTCACCGGCGGGTCTGAACTACTTCTTCAACGACGAGCTGCACGTCGGTGCCGGGACGCATGTGTGGAACGCCGATTTCGCGACGGAGTTCGCCCAACGCAAGGGGTACGACCTCTTCGAGGTGCTGCCGGCGCTGTGGGCCGATCTGGGCGCGATCACGCCCAAGGTACGCATGGACTATGCCGATGTGCGGATGGCGCTGATGGAAGAGCGGTATTTCCAGCCGATCTACCGATGGCATGCCTCACGCGGCCTGATCTTCGCGTGCGACTCGGGCGGACGGGGTCTGCAGCCGGACGAATTTGGCGACTACTTCCGCGCCACGCGCTGGTACACCGCGCCGGGCCATGACACGCCCGGCGGACAAGCCGATCTGATCAAGGGGAAAGTGTCGTCGTCCATCGCCAGCCTGTATCAGCGGCCCCGCGTCTGGCTCGAAGGCTACCACAGCCTGGGCTGGGGCGCGACTCCCAAACGATTGATGTTCGCGACGCGCGAGAATTACCTCTACGGCTGCACGCTGCTGAACCTGCACGGGCTGTACTACACCACGCACGGCTCGTTCTGGGAATGGGCGCCGCCCTGCTATCACTTCCGCATGCCCTACTGGGAACACATGGGTCTGTTTGTGAAATACTTCGAACGCCTGTCCTATCTGATGAGCCAGGGGACGTTTGTGTGCGATGTGGCGGTGCTGTATCCCGTGGCACCGTTCGAAGCCGGGCTGGATGGCGCCACGGCGACCCGGACGGCGTTCGACACGGGCCGAGCGCTCATGGGCGCGGGCATCAATTTCGAGTTCCTGGATGCCGACTCGCTCGCGCGCGCCCAGGCCCGTGAGGGGCGGCTGCAAGTGGCTGATTCCTCCTACCGCGTGCTCGTCGTCCCGGCGATGGACGCGATCCGCTGGTCGTCGCTCGAGCAGGCCGGCGCATTCCGGGCGGCCGGCGGTACCGTGCTGAATGTCGGCACATTGCCGGTGGCCAGCGATCGTGCGGGCCGCGAGGACAGGCAGCTCGATGCGCTGGTGGCCGCCACATTCGCGGACGATTGCCGGCTGTCCAGCCCTGCCGACGTGCCGGCGAAAGTGCGGGCCGTGCTCACGCCGGACACGCAAGCTGCCCAACCTGTCCGGTCGCACCATCGCAAAGTCGGACCGCGGGACGTGTACCTGGTGATGGATGCGCCACGCAATTCGGTCGTCGAATTCCGCGCGAAAGGGCAGGTCGAGTTGTGGGATCCTTGGACGGGCGACGCTCAGCCACTGCGCGTCGTGGGCGAGACGGACACGGGCACGGAAGTCGAGCTGCCGCTGGAAGCATACGAGGCGCAGATCGTCGTGTTTACGCCCGGCACGCCGCATGTGAATCCGCCGCCGCGCGGGCCGGTGGACATCGCGCGCGTGTCCCTTGACGGCCCGTGGGATTTCGAACTGCAGCCGACGATGGACAACCGGTTCGGAGATTTCCGGCTGCCCGCGGTCGACAAGATGATCGGCCCCGAGGCGCGCATCTTCCGCCATGCAATCGAGAGCGGCGACGCGGGTGCATGGGAGAGCCCCACCTTCGACGACAGTGCGTGGGAGCGGGTGACATACGGTTATGGCCCGCAGTTCTGGGTGCTCGGGCCCGTGCCGGCCGATGCAGCCAATGACGCGCTCGATGCAGAGCTGGCCAAGCTCACGCACATCGACCCTCAGACACCGGTCGCGGTCGCCGGTACTGATCTGCATTGGCAGCCGTATGGTTTCTCCTGGCGCATGGGGCTTGAAGGCGATCCGGGCCATCAAGGCTGGCACGGCCTGAAAGAGAACGTCACCGATCATTTCCTCTGTCTGGGCAAACGCACCAGCGCGCTCAATGAATTCAAGTACGAGCCAGAACTCCCCGGCGGGCGCTACTACCTGTGGACGAGCGTCACCACGGACCAAGAGACGACCGCTCGGATCCTAGCCAGCGCGCGGCGGGAAGGCGATCAGCCGCACGCGTCCGAGGTGTTGACGCCGGCCGCCGTGTTTCTCCACGGCGTCCGGCTCGGCAACCTGCACGAGGCGGTGACGTTGCGGGCGGGCTCGAATCCCATGCTGGTCCGCTACGACCAGGCCGGCCGGGGGTATTTCGTCGTGCGGCGCGACTGTGACGGTGCGCCATCGGCACAGCGCACGCCGCTGGCGATGACCTGGTTCGACGATCCTTCGGTAATGCCGTTTGACGTGCATGCCGGGATCAAGCGAGCCGAGTGGTTCCGGTTCACCGCGCCCCCCGGCCTGCGGGCGATGACAGTCACGGCTCAAGGGACTGTCGAGGCGTGGGTGGACGGCCAGCCAATGCGTGCTGCAGCCCCTGGGCGATTCGAAGCAACGACGTCGTCCAAACCTGCGACGCACGTCGCGCTCCGCGTCGTGCCAGCCACAGGCGTCTCCGGTGGGGCAGTGTTTCCCGAGCCCATCCGCTTGGAGTGCGGCCCCGGCACCGCTGAGGTCGGAGACTGGTCGCGCATGGGCGCGCTGGAGTGTTACTCCGGCGGCGCCTGGTATCGCACGACGGTGAGACTGACCGGACTCCGGCCCCAAAGCACGTATGTGCTGGACCTGGGCAACGTGGTTGCCACGGCCGAGGTCCGGGTGAACGGCCAGGTGGCGGGTATCCGCGTCGCACCGCCTTGGCGCGTGGATATCTCGAAGCAGGTGCACGCCGGTGACAACCGGATCGAGATCTTGGTGTTCAACACGCTGGCCAACCACTACGTGACAATCCCCACCCACTATCGCGGCGAACTCACATCCGGCCTGCTCGGACCAGTCCAATTGGAAATCGCCGTGCCGGCCGAACAGCGGCCCGCTGCGTTGTAGCGCCCGCGCGGCTCAACGAAGCGGCAGCTGAAACCAGAGCGGAAACCAGAGTGTCTGCTTCCGAGTTCCCCCCCTTGAAAAAGGGGGGGCTAGGGGGGGTGAGAACCTCACGCCTCCGCTGCCTCCGTGTCACCAGCCGAAACCAGAGTGCCTGCTTCTGGGCTCCTGTTTCTGGGCTGCCTGGTTTTCCTCAGGACAGACCCCCCCCGTACCCCCCCTTGAAAAAGGGGGGGACAAGAACCTCAGGCCTCCAGTGTCTCCTTGCCGCCAGCCGAAACCAGAGTGTCTGCTTCTGAGTCTGCTTCTGAGCTTCTGACGCTCTGGGCCGGCCACTGAACTGCTCGGCCGCGTCTCATGGATGGAACAGGACAACTTCATGCCAGCGTGTCTCTGTTGTGGATTTCCAGGCATCCGCGACGGTGGTAGGATGAGGCGCGCTGCACCGATCAGATGCTGGCTGTTTCACTGCCTCAGGCGGGCACTGGCGACCCTTGCCCGCCAGGCGGTTCGCGATCGTTGTCTTGCACCCGTGCTTCTGGAGCTTTCTCGTGAACTTGAAACGCCAGCCGGATCCGCCGCGCTCGTCGCAGCCCGTGAGCTCGTCCGCCGCGCAACCGCCGCTGGTCCGCCTGGGCACCAGGATGGCGACAGGGCAGCAGCCGGCCGGACCAACTGCGGCGGAAGCGCCCGTGGCGGCTCAGCTGCCCGGCACGCGGCAGGGCCGCCTGGCCTCCCTGGACGCCTACCGCGGCGCGATCATGATCGCGCTGGCGATCGGCTGTTTCGGCATTGCACGCTTCACCCAGTTGCCCGCTGACGCGCCCGTCTGGCAGGTGCTGGATTACGACCAGTGGCAGCGGATCGGATTCAACCTGGATCATCCGGTGTGGCGGAGCGACTTCAAGTGGATCTGCGTGTCGTTCTGGGACCTGATCCAACCCGCCTTCATGTTCATGGTCGGCGTGGCCATGCCGTTCTCGTACGCCCGGCGCACGGCGGCGGGGGACGGTCTCTGCTCTCGCACCCTCCACGCGTTGTTGCGAGCGCTGATCCTGATCTTGCTCGGGGTCTACCTGGCTTCCACCGATTCGCCCAAGACGCGGTTCGTATTTATGAACGTCCTGGCGCAGATCGGACTGGGCTACTTCTTCGTCTACTTTCTGGTGGGGCGCCGTTTCGGGGTCCAGCTGGCGGCCCTGGTGGTGGTGCTGGTCGGCTACTGGGGCTGGTTCGCCAGCTATACGCCGCCGCAGCCGATCAACCCAAACATCGCCGCGACGGCCGAGACGACATTCGACGGGCGGTTCGCCTCCTGGTCGAAGAACGCCAACGTCGCCCACAACTTCGACGTGTGGCTGCTCAACAAGTTCCCGCGCCCCGACGCTGATCCGTTCGTGTTCAACGCCGGAGGCTACCAGACGCTGAACTTCATCCCGTCGATTGGCACGATGTTGTTGGGTGTGATGTGCGGCCGGCTGCTCCTGAGCGAACGCCGCTGGTGGCAGAAGCTCCTGACGCTGGTGCTCGGCGGCGCACTGTGCCTGGGGCTAGGGGTGCTGGCGGGCCAGTATGCCTGCCCGATCGTCAAGCGGATCTGGACCCCGTCGTGGGTGCTCTTCAGCGGCGGCTGGGTCATCTGGGGTCTGGCCCTCTGCTACTTCCTGTTTGATCTCTGCCGGCTCCGCTGGCTGGCGCTGCCGTTGATCGTCGTCGGCACGAACTCGCTGGCCTTTTACCTGATGGGGCAACTGCTGGTACCCTGGGCCAATCGGCTGGTGCAGACGCATTTCGCCACCCTGATCACCTACTGCGTCGGCGAACAGAACATTGCCGACGACATGTTTGGGCGGATCATCTGGCCCCTGGCCGGGCTGTTCGTGTTCTGGCTCGTCGCCCTCTGGATGTACCGCCAGAAATTTTTCGTCCGCGTTTGAATGTGGTTTCACGCGTGTTAACGAGGTACGCTGATGCGCCGACGTACGCTGCTGCAGAGTATCGGCTGCGCGGCTGCCGCCTGCTGGCTGCCGCGCACGTCCCTGGCCGCCACCGCCGCCCCGCGCTGGAAGACGGCTGTGGGGCTCAACGGCTTCATGTCATCCGGGCAGGACTACCACCAGGTCTTCCCGATCTGGGAGGTGCTGGACTTTGCCAGCCGCCAGGGGTTCGACGGCGTCGAACTGGTCGACGGCTGGCCGATGGGCAACTACCCCGCGGCGGGCGAAGCGGACCGGATTCGAGCGCTGCGGCGGATGTACGACGGCTTCGGGTTGCAGGTGTTTTCAATTCAGTTGGGCGTGGCTGACGCGTTCGACCCCGACCGGAATGTGCGAACCAGGTGGGTGGCCGAGTTTCGCGAGCGGGCCGAATTCGCCCGCGCGGTCGGGTGCGACTGTGTAGGGATGTGGCCCGGCGGCCCGCTGCGCGATCAGACACTCGACGAAGCCCTGGACCGGCTGGCGGAGTCGTTCCGGGCCGCCGCGCGGATTGCCGGCGACCTGGGACTGTTGGCCGCCTTCGAAGTCGAGCCGCCGTTCGTGTTCAACACGGAAGATCACATCCGGCGGATCCTGGCCCAGGTGGATTCACCGCACCTGAAGACGATCTTCGATCCGAGTCACTTCGACTTGATGAGCGGTTCGCAGGGCCGGCCCCACGAGATGCTGCAGCGGATCGGCGTCTCACAGATCGGCTACGTCCACCTGACCGACTGCGACGGCACGATCTTCGGGGGCACGTCGCGGCACCTCGCCTGTGGCGACGGCCACGTGGACATCGCCGCCGCCCTGGCCACGCTGCGCGAGGGAGGATTCCAAGGCTGGATCATGATCGACGCCTGGAAGATCCTCGACCCTTACGACGCCTGCCGCAAAGGCAAACAGGCGATCGACCGCGCCCGCCCGCCGCAGTGAGCTCCCCGGGGCAGATTTTTCCCGCGCTGCCTGGCCGTTCCGGTGTGGCTCTGCGGTAAACTGATCGTGGAGGAGAGCATGCTCAAGCGATCTACTCTCTTTCGCGCCAATATGGTCAGTGCATTCATGACGCTCCTGCCTGTGTTCTGCGGCCTGACGCTGAGCCAGGCGGCGGATGCTTCCCCCGCGGCCGCGACGGCACCGTCGGTGAATCCTGCCGTCTGTGAACTCGCCCGCGCCGGCCTGTGGGTGCTGGTTCCGCCCAAGCAGGTGACCCTCAAGTCGGGCGACCCGCTGGACCTGAACACCTGCCGGACGGTGTGGTGGGCCGCGCCGCCGGCAGAGCCGGCGGAGTCTGCCGCACAGCAACTGGCTGCGCGTCTGTGCGCGGCCACGACGCTGCGCTTTCAGCCCGGTGCGGCCCCGGATGGTGCGACAAGCATCCGGCTGGCGGTCTGTCCAACAGGGCAGGTGCCGGCCGCCTGTCTCGGGTTGACTGCCGAAGATCTGGCTGAGGTCGGCGACGAGGGCTACGCCCTGTGCGTGGATCACACGGGCGTGTCGCTGGCCGCGCGGGACTGGGCCGGCCTGTTCCATGGCGCGACGACCCTCGTCCAGATGGCGACGGACCGCCAGGACCTTCCGCCCTTACTCATCCGGGACTGGCCGTCGCTGCGTTATCGGGGCATGCAGCAGGACATCAGCCGCGGCCAGGTGCCGACCATGGACACCTTCAGGCGACTGGTGGACGTGCTGGCGGAAAGCCACCTCAACATCCTGGAACTCTACCTCGAGCACACGTTCAAATACGCGTGTCATCCCGACATTTCGCCGCCCGAGGGAATCTCTCCGGACGAAGCCCGCGCGCTGTTCCGCTACGCCGCCGAGCGGCACATGGAAGTCCATCCGCTTTTCCAGGCGCTCGGTCACTCGTTCCATATCCTCAGCCTGCCCCAGTACCAGCACCTGCGCATCGGGCCCTGCGAAAAGACCCCCTGGATCATGACGTTCGACGTGCGCAAGCCGGAGGCAGTGGCGTTCATCAATACGCTGGTCGACGAGCTGTGTGCGACGTTCCCCGGGAAATTCTTCAACGTCGACATCACCGAGATCGACTGCGACGGCATGCTGGCCGAGGGAATGACGTTGGCGGAGGTCACGGACCTGGTTTACGGCTACGTGCTGCAGCTTCGCGAGATGGTCCAGCGTCACGGCATGCGGCTGATGATCGCGCAGGGGCCGTTGGACAGTACGGGACATCTGGCCGGCATGGGACCGAAGCTGGAGACGCTGCCCAAGGACATCATCGTGGGCAGCTATTACTGTGCGGGTGGGCCGTACGCGCCGGCCTGGGAGAAGGATTTCCCGCGCCTCCAGGCCGGCGGGTTCGACTTCTTTGCCCAGGCTTGGATTGGCAGTCACATCCGCCTCCTGCCTCCGCCGCAGCATGCGCTGGATTTTTCCGATGCGGAGATTTCCCACGGGCTGGCCTACGGCGCCATCGGCAGCACCACCTGCGACTGGGGCGACGCCGGTCACTACCACCTGACCGGCCAGACCTGGTACCCGCTGGTCTACCACGGCGCCAGCGCCTGGACGGGTGCAACCGTGGACCGCGCCTACTTCAACACAGCCTTCACCCGGCTGTTTTACGGCCTTCAGGACGACAGCGTGGCCCGCGCACTCCACCTGGCCGGAAACATCAGCAGCGACAAGGTGCGGGTGCGCGATCAGCAGGGCCAGGTGACGGAAGCCAGCTCCTATCACTTCTGGGAGTTTTTCGGCGACCCCTTCACGCGCGAGGAGATCACCTCGCTGGCCGACCCGGGTGCGGAAGGAGAACGAATCCTGCGCCAGGCCGCGCCTGCCGTCGCGCTTCTGGAGAGCGCGCGGTTGGCCGCGACGCGGAATCAGGACAACCTGGACCAGCTCCTTCTCGGTGCACGGAGCTTCGAGGCGCTGGGCCGCAAGCTCATCGCGCTGGGCCACTACAACGACCCCGCCTGGGGCCGCGAGGAGGTGGCGTCCGAGTTCGACGCGGTGGCCGACACGTATGCAACGCTCCAAGCCGAGTTCCGGCGGCTGTGGCTGGCGGAAGACCGCGACAACGACCAGTTTCATGACCACTGCGCCCGCTTCGATTGGACGATCGCCCCGCTGCGCCAGAAGGCCGCGGAGCTGCGCAACGCCCCATAGCGTGAGGCCACACCAGAGCTTTGAGAAAGGTGCACCATGCACGTACTGAAAACCGCCCTGCTGCTCGGACTCGCCACACCCGCCCTGCTCACCGCGGCGGCGGATGCCCAGAACCCGGCCGTTCCCGTGCCGGACGACGTCGCGTTCTGTCGCGAAGTGCTGATCCTGCACCACAGCCATGTCGACATCGGGTACACGCATCCGCAGTCCATGTACTGGGAGCTGCAGAAAGACTACCTGACTGCCGCCCTGGACCTGCTGGACCGTACGGAGGATTGGCCCGACGACCAGTCGCGTCCGCGCTGGACGGTGGAAGTCACAGCCCCGCTGCTGCGGTGGCTCCAGACCGCGACCGATGGCGACCTGGCGCGGCTCAAGAAGCACATCGCCGCCGGCCGGTTGGGCATCTCGGGGTTCGAATACAACACGACCCCTCTGAATTCCGCGGAAGGCCTGGCGCGGCAGTTGTACCCGGTCCGGATGCTGCGCGCGGAACTGGTCGCCGACATCCGCACGGCCCATCAGCACGATGTGACCGGGCTGCCCTGGGGCGTCGTCGACCTGTTGCTGGACAGCCAGATCGAATGCCTCGTGATGGGCATCAACCTGCACCTGAGCGGAACGCCCTTGCCGCGCCCCGCGGTATACCGCTGGCGCGGGCCGAGCGGCCGCGAGCTGTTGGTGATGAACGGCGAGCACTACAGCATGTTCGATCAGTGGTGTAACCCGTCCTCGCGCGATCTGGAGACGATCCAGGCGGGCATCTACAAGTACCTACGGCACCTGCGTGAACTGGCGTACCCGTACGATTTCGTCTACCTGACGGCGACCCATGCCCCGTACATGTATGACAACTCGCCGCCCAATCAGGATCTGCCCGATGTGATCCGGCAATGGAACGAAGCCGGGCGCCATCCCCGCCTGCGAATGGTCACCCCCAACGAATTACTGGCGCGAATCCGGCAGATCCCGCGCGAGCAGATCCCGGTGGTCACCGGCGATTGGACCGATTACTGGAACTTCGGCGCCGGCAGTTCGGCTGCGGAAACGCGTCTGGCACGCCAATTGGCGGCCAACACGGCGGCCGTCGAACTCCTGGCCACGGTGTGCCCGCCCGACCGACAGGCTGCTACCGCGATCACACGGCTGTGGGACGATCTCCACCTCTACAATGAACACACCTGGGGCGCCCACAACTCGCTGGATGCCGATAACCCGTTCGTCGTCACCCAGTGGCATCTCAAGGCGCTGCCCGTGTACGACGGCAAACCGCTGTCGGATTATCATCTGCGCCGCGCGCTGCATCGGCTGGCCGGCAACCCCTGGCAGGGATGGGACACACCGGGCGTGCTGGTGGTCAACCCGACCGGGCTCGAGCAGACCTACTTCGTGCCCGGCACCTGGCAGGGCGCCGGCAAACGCATCGAGTCCCAGTTCATGGGCGCGCCGCGGGAAGCCACGCCCCGGCCGCTCGAACCGCTTTTCGGCCCGGTACACCTCGAACCATTCAGTTGGCAGATCCTCCCCTGGTCGGAGCTGGCGGCCGCCCCCGCTTCGGACGCCCTCCAGACCGGGCCGGACTGGATCGCATCCCCTCATTACCACCTGACGTTTGAGCCTTCGACCGGGAAGGTTACGGGGCTGTACGACAAGCGTGCGGAGAGGCCGATCGTGCCGGCGGACGCCGCGTGGGGGTTTTTCCAACTGGTGCACGAGCGCCCCACCCAAAATGAACGGAGCGCCTTCCACGTGCGGAGCGTCGAGGGAGAGCGGTATGGGCGCACCGGCTGGAAGCCTGACTGGGCCGCCACCCGCGACAGCTACACCGGGCCGGTGACTTGCCGCGTCGAACAGCAAGCGCGGTCCGCCACGCTGGTGATCCAGGGTAAAGCGGAAGGGCTCCGGGACCTGGAGCAGCGGATCACGCTGCACGCGGATTCGCCGGTGATCGACCTGTCGGCACGGTTCCTCAAAGAGGACGTCGGATCACCGGAGGCCCTCTATTTCGCGTTTCCGCTGCGCCTGGACGCCCAGTGGCGCGCTCATTTCGACACGGCGAGCGTCGTCACGGAGCTGGACGCCGAGCAGATCCCGGGCACCAGCCGCGACTGGGTCACGGTCGACACGTTTGCCAGCGTCCACCACGGCGACTTCGGCGCCACGCTCTATTGCCCCGACGCGCCGCTCGTCCAGATCGGCGGCTTCAACTGGGCGAAAAAGCAGGATGCCATCCCGCGCCCTGCAGACCCGCTGCTGCTCGCGTGGCCGCTGAACAACTACTGGGAGACTAACTTCCGCGCCAGCCAGCCCGGAATCGTTGAACTACGGTACGCGTTTACGAGTCATGGGGCATTCGACCCGGCGCGCGCGGTGCGCGAGGGCCAGCAGACCCTGAACCCCCCAATCACGCACCTGGTCTTGGAGAACGCCGCGCGGCGGCAGGGGCGGTTCCTGGACGTACAGGGCGACCAGGTCGTGGTGACGCACGTGAAGCCGGCCCGGGACGGGTGTGGCGTCGTGGTGCGGCTGGTCAACCTGAGTACCGCCGCGACCGAGGCCAGGCTGGCACTGCCCGGCCGGCCGCTGTCGGAAGCATGGCAGTGCGGCACGCTCGAAGAGAACCAATTGCGGCTGCCGCTGACTGAAGGCTGTGCCATGTGCCGCTTGTCACCGCGACAGATCACGACGGTTCGCCTGCAAGCGGCAGGGGACGGCGGCGAAGGCCGGTGAGTTGTGGCATAAGCAGGGCATCTTATTTCTGCATTGGCGTTCGCCGCTTGCGCATCGGCCGCCGCTATGGCATCCGCTCGAGCAGCTCCAGCACGCGCAGCCGAAAGGCATCCGGGGTCCCGCGGTCAACTTCGGGCGTCCAGGTCCAGTCCGGTTCGTAGTGACCGGTCACCGCGTCGAGCGCTTCGTCCAGGAGCTGCTCGGCCTGCGCCCGCAGCTCGGCGTCCGACGTCCGGGCAGCCGCGTCCCGGAGCAGGCACAGGTATTCATAGTCTTCAACCCCTTCACGCACCGCCTGCCAGTGGATCGCGTCCGTCACGTCATCGACGCCGATGAATGCCGGGGTGAACGCTGTGCGGGTGCCGGCATACTCGTTCCAGGACGAGCGACCGCCACCGGTGTCGCCGAACGCCCAGAACCCGATCCCCACCGCGCCGTGGCGGAAGGCGTGCCACGCGGCCCGCCGGTAATACCGGCAGGGGTCGAACAGCCGCGTCGGTCCCGAACACTGGTAGAACCACAGTCGCTGCCCGGCTTCCCGCCGCCCCTGATAATACTGGATCGCGGTCGGACCTCCGGCGTAGAAAATGGCCAGTTGCGGACAGACAATGTCCGCCAGCGTGATCGCGCGTTGCAGTCGGGCTTCCTGGGGATGGAGCCAACATGGGTCCTGGAAGATGGTGAGCTCGGGCGCGGCGGCCTTGATGGCCTCGGCCCAGGCGATGATCACCGCGTCCTGCTCGTCGGTGCTGGGCTCATCCACCAACAGGAGGCCCAACTGGCTCGCGTGCAGGTTCCGGTCGCGCATGTGCTGGGCGAGTGCCGCCGCCCAACTCCCCACGCGCGGCGCAAACTCCGGCGCGTCGCTGGCCGCGTCGGCAAACGTCCGTCCCACCGCCGCGAACACCAGGTAGTTTCGTGCACCCGGCCACAGATCCATCCACGCGTCCAGCGCCTGGAAAGACGGCGCCGCCTTGAGGTTTCCCGCGGCGTCGAAGTCGTCGGCCTTAGGCCAGGGAAGTACGCTCGACTTCGCCCAGGGAGAATCCACAAAGTGCGACCGCTCGCAGGCGATCGCTGCTGGGCGGTTTTTCTCCGTGATGCCATACGCACCGGATCCGTCTGTGTAGTCCCACATTCCCAGCGAGAGGCGGGGCGGAGGCATCGTGATCGGGGAGACGCGCACCGTCAGGGGAAGCCGCTCCTGATTTCCGGCAGCCTCGACGACCAGCGTGCCCGTGTATTCGCCCGGCACTAAGGTCGACGAGTCAACCGTCAGCCACAGCCGGGTGGTCGCGCCAGCCGGCAAAGGCACGACGAAATGATCGTGCTCAAAGACAGCGTCCGGCAGCGCCGCGGCGACGGAAGTCCGCTGCGCCGTATCGGTCCATGGCACGGCCGATACGGCCAGCCAGGAGGGACGCGGCGCGCCGGGCAGACCCTCAACCCGTACCCGCGCGCTGGCCGCATGCTCGGAGGCGTTGGTCAGCAGGCACGCGTCCGCGCGATACTCGCCCTGCATCATCACGATGTGGAGTGCAGGCGGGCCCTCGCGCTGGGGCGGCGCTTCATCTGGCCGGATCGGGTCGAAGCGGTGCTTCCGCCACGCAAAAAACTCAGGCCACCCCTCTGCACGCATGATCGCACCGTGGGTGGCCAGGATCGCTGCGTGCGTGGCGTTGAGCGGGAAGGTGGTGCGGAACCCGTCCGCGACAGGTTCCGCGATGTCACAGAGGCGGCTCTCAAGCAGCCTCAACCGCTCGTAGATGTCGTTCTTGGCCGCGCCCGATAGCGACGAGCGCTCCGTCGCGGTCCGGGCTGTGTGCAAGTCGAGCGACAGGCGTCGAAAGATGCCGGTCCGCGCCTCCGACCAGCCGATGGGAATCGCGGTCTCCGGATCGGAGGTGACCGGGTCCGTCGGCTCGCCCGTCAGCAGCGTATCCGGTCCGCGGTAGATTTCCAGCTCGTCGCAGAAGGTATACGCGCCGTCGGTTACGATCGCCAGACGCACGTAACGACCTCGGCTCGCCAGTGCGTGCGACGTATAGCGGAACGTGCCATAACCCTCGGCCGGCGGCCGGCCCTGTGATTGGGAAAGAATGACAAGGTCCCCTGCGCTCCGCCACAGCTTCCCGTCGTCACTGACGGCCAGTCGCAACTCTTTCGGCCACGCGACGCCGGCCACGCCGGCCGCCGTGCTGAAAGACACACCGGAGATCGGACGCGTCTCGCCCAGATCGACCGTCACCAGCACGATCGGCGCACCCTGCCAGCCCACCGTGGAGGTCTGCGTCCAGAAATAACCCTGCGTGTAGACTCCGTCGGTCAACTGCGTGGCGTCGCCCGCGTCCGTACAGTGGCCGTAGCTGGGCGCCGGATACATCGTGTAGCCGCAGCCCCGTGCCATGTTTTCCGGTGGCGCGTGCTCGGTCGCCAGCAGGGACCCGAGCGGCGCGACGGCCGCCGCCGCAACGAACGCGACATAACAAGATAGCCGGTACATCACTCGCTCCTTCGCAGAGCTGACTAGATCACGCATGTCCTTCCCGACAGGAACCGTCCGCCACCGCAGAGCGGCTGCTGTGCGCCGGCACAGCGCCGCACGAGACGACACCCCAGCATGGCGCCTGGTTCGTCCTGAAGGGGCAATGACATTCTAGCACCGGGCAGAGCTGAGCGCCACAGCCGCGAAGCGGCACGTTGGGTCAGCGACCTCCTCCCCTTCGACCAGTGCAGACAAGGTGGGCGAGGACGCCCACCCTACATCTAGCGCGACGACCGCACGTAGGGCGGACGTCCCCGTCCGCCCAGGCCCTGCGCCTGGCGCGGCACAAGCAGTCGGGGGCCAGAGCCAGCGAAGAGCAGTTGGGTGAGGACGCCCACCCTACATGATGCGTAGGCTGAAGAGGCCGGCGCCCTGGCTTCCGAAAACCGGCTTCCGGGATCCGGCGCAGCAGGTGTCATCGGCCTGGCACACGTCCCCACGGCAGCGGCTGCCGTGGAACGTAGGTCTGGACGCAGCCTGCACGGTACACCACTCGTGGCTGCCACCTGGACCAGCCAAGTGGCGGCCACACGAGGCATGCGTTTCACTATTCGCTCGGAGCCTGCAACTTCAGGATCAGGTAAAGTTGCGGAGTCTCTTGGGGTGCAGGAGATGCAGAGTGCGTCTCGCCCCCGGTCGGAGCTGGCGCCGGGCTGGATGCCGCCACGCGCGTGACTCCGCCGACCACGACAGGCATTCCCACAGGCACCCTGAGCGTGGTGGCCAGTTCTTGCATGTCGATAGCGACCCGATCGACTTGTGGAAATCCGGCTGCTTGCGATGACGTGGCCGTCAGCACCGCCTCCGGCTTCGCCGGCGCTGTAATGGTCGAGCGCAGGTCCACAATGGCGGTTTTCCCGCCCGGGACCAGCGTGGGGCGGATCTCCAGAACTGCCCCGAAATGCCACTTCTCGGTCACCGTCTGGTATCCGACATTGGTGCTCGGCGCCTCAGGGTCGACCACCACGCTCTCCTGCTGCGATATCGTCATTAAGGGAGTATCGTGTGTGTCGCGTCGAGCGTACTGCGCATCGTGTCCGTTCGGCCTGACGATACTGCCCACCACCGGAATCAGGCTCGTCACAACGTTTTGACGTGCGCCGCTCGCGAGATACACGAGCTGACCGTTGAAGCAGGTCGTCATGGCGCGGATGCTGGTCGGCCTCCGCGTGAATTCCTCCAGCAACGGGTCGTCAAGGGCGAACCTCCCTTCAGAACCCGTTAGCTCCCTCACTTCATCCACTTCATCAGAGGTCAACTCCACCCAGAGGGCATCGATCATGACTATCCTTCGGTTGTTCGAGCCCTCCCGCAACTGGGAGAGGAATTCTTCGATCTGTTTGTGAACGTCCTGTGTCTGCAATACGACAAGCGCGTAGCCCAGTACTTCGGCCGCGCCGCGACCCCCGCTCTCTTGCCAGCTTGTGCCGCCACAGGTGTGAGTAATGGCTGTGACCAGATCATCCACGCCGATCCCTACCGAGGTCGCGGATCCGGGCTGCCGCACGACAGTTGGTCCGGGCCTCATGCCGCCCTGGAACCCAGGCATACCGGGGAGGCCTGGCCCCAAGCCGTGGCCGGTACCCGGCATCGCGGAACCGCCAGCGGTCATTCCGCTGAACAAACCTCGCCCCATGGACTTTGCCGCCGAGTGTAAGTATTCATAGTCGGGTACAGGCACGATCAAATCGGCCACATCATAAACACGCACGGTCATCGAACTGTCGGGCGGCCTGCGCGATGGTTGCTGCGCCCCGGAAGAACCGTCTCCGCCCTCATCCATTTGAGCGGTGACCTGTAACGGCCACAGCAAAGCCACGGCAGCCAGCGTGACGGCTGACCTGCGGAACGAACATCGAAAAGAACGCATTACTCGGACCCTTTCTAAGTCAAGTCAATCGTTTCGTCGCCCCACATGTGGCGACGTGTGCCCACTTTCGGACGGCTTCCCTCCTCCATTTCCAGACAATCGCCTCCCCAGGGCGGCCACATGCCAGAAGGCTGTGTGAGCAGCCCGTTGACGCCCGGCTCACGACACAATCCCCACCGCACGTATCACCTCGTGACATCAGTTTGTAATTCGCGCCCAGTAGACGCGGGCACGGTTGAGCGAACCGAGCAGCCTGGGTTGGGCGGTCGCAAACGCCAGAAACTGATCGATCTCCTGACCGCGGCACGCCATAAGAGCGATCCAGGTCTCCGGGTGACACGCCGGATCCTGTGACACACGCCTGATCAAGCGTTCCGAGACAACGGGTTCATTGATGTGTCCCAACCCCAGCGCGGCCGCCAGCCGCACAGCGGGATCTTCGGCATCGAGTCGGGCCAGCAACACGTCGCGCACCGGCGGCTCGACCTCGTCCGCAGCCGCCAGCACTTCATCGCACAGCATGTCGTCTTGTACGAGCGACAGGCACGTGTCGACGGTATCCACATTACCCCACAGACGCCGATAGATCGCACTCCGCACTGCGGGGTCTTCCGCCTGGACAACCGCCCACGCCAAGCCGTCCGTGCCGACGAGTGTTTCGAGCGTCTGCAAGGCCGGCTCGCGGCATGTCTCACGCCGGCTCAACTGCAACAGAGGTACAGTGGACCGCGGCGTACCGCGCGCTGCCAACAGCCGCAGGATAGCCATTGCTCGTTGGTCATCGGCGCGAGGCAGCCGTTGCAGCAGCAGCGGTTCGACATACACAGAGTTCATTTCCGGAGACTGTAGTAACGGATGCAGGTCCGCCTGCGGGTCGGCCACCAGGCACGCAATCGCGGCTTCAACGGCGTTGGCAATCGGACCTTGCTTCATGACCTCGCGTTGTCGCTGACGTACGCGGAACATCAACTGCTCGTAAGCGGTCGCCGGACGACCGTGCGACACGGATGGCTGGTCGGCGGATTCGGGCGCGGCCACAGGCTGCTGCTGTACGATGCTGTCAGGCGCCGCGGATGGGCGGACCTCGTCGTGCGCCGCCAGATCGGGTCGTGGTGAGAACGGCACGGCGTTCCGGCGAACCAGCCACGCAACGGCCAGCCCCACGAGCAGTACAGCAGCCAGAGCGGCAATGCGGCGCACGGCCTGCCTGCGGCGGTCGGCCCGTGAACGCGCTTGCCAGAACCTCTCCAGCCGATCGAGCTGACCGGCCGCCGCCGGCGGGTCGAGCGCTGCACGAATCTGCGCCTCCAGCTCAGCAAATTGTGATTCTGTTTCGTCGTGGCTCATGGTAGCCTCCGGCGTGCGTAATCGACGCCGATCACTCGGGCGATCCGTTTACGCGCCAGATGAAGACACGTATGCACGTTCGCCTCGGTTGTGTCGAGTAGCTGGGCGACCTCCCGGGCGGATAGTCCTTCACCAAGTCCCAACAGAGCTACTTCCCGTTGCCGTTCCGGCAGATCCTCGATCGCCGCGCGTATCCGAGCGTGCAGTTCGCGGGCCTCGGCTTCGGCCGCCGGCTGTACCACGGGGGATACAACGCCATCGTTGGGCATCGGCAAAACCTCAGGCTGCCGCCGACGCCGCCGGTCCCGGTCGGCGTTAACGACGATCTTCAGCAACCACGTGCGAAACGTCGCCTCGCCGCGGAAACTGCCCCAGCGGCGCAGGACCTGGCACAGCGCGTCCTGCACCAGCTCCTCAGCCGCCTGCGGGTCCCCGGCCAGACGCTGCGCAAACCTCAGAGCGACCGGTAGATGCTCGACGACCAGTCGATCTACCGTGTCTCTGTCCATCAGCGAAGTCGCCTGCCACAAGTCCCTGTCCAGTCGCCTGCCCATTAGACGCGGGCCGCCAGCTAGAACTTAAACGGAAAATCTCAGATTATTATTCGCCGCTCGCGGCGACGGCTGGCTGCCGGCGATAGCCGTCGCAGTCTGCAGAACCCAGACACGCAGGCTTTCGGCCTCCGGCGAAGTGCGACATCAGAGTGTCTGGTTGGGGTCGGCTTTCAGTTCTGCCCTGTCCATTCCGGGACATCGCCGTTGACCAAACCTCTGGCGCGCTGTATTTTATATCAGCGCCTGAGAGAAGATGCGATGCCCTATTACGAGATTGTCTGGAATGAGGAACCTGGCGGAAACGTGGAGCACATTGCGGAGCATGGCCTGACTCTAGAGGATGTGGAGGAGGTGCTTCTCAGTCCCTTGGATCGTGACATCAGTCGGTCCACAGGGTTGCCCATCGTATTTGGCTTCACGCCTGATGGACGCTACATTTTGGTAGTGTATGAGCAAATCGACGAGGTCACGATCTATCCAGTGACAGCCTACGAAGTGGAGGAGTAGCCATGGCCCAAGCGCGAGGCCGGCGGATATACCGCCAGGCGAGTGAAGAGGAACGAGCGCGCCATGGGGAGATGCGAGCACAGATCGAGGCCGAATTGCCGGATATCCGGCGACGCGGTCGCGAGCGTCTCGCACTGCTCCGGAAAGAAGCAACGCCGCTCAGGCAGGCTTTGGCGATCCTGCGTGCTGAACGTGAACGACAGGGCTTGAGTCTGGCAGATATCAATGAGCGAACCGGCATCGACCGTGCCGCGTTGTCGCGACTGGAAAACAACGAAGAGGCAAACCCGACGTTGGCAACGCTGGAACGGTACGCAGACGCGCTGGGAAAGCAATTGGTTGTGTTGTTGTCCGACTCAAAGCGGTGAGATGCAGCGCGATCGCCAACCGAGAGCTTGCCTGCTTGTGGAGTGTGAACAATGGCGGCTTTTGAGTGAATCACGTCCGATCCGACGCTGATGAACCGCCAGCCGTACATCCGCGGGATGCGGCTGGCGGCGCGGCGGCTGCTGCTGCTGGAAACGCTGGCGACGTACCCTGATCGACAGCAGGCCGACACCTCTATGAGGCACCGGGAATAACGGACGCGAAGACCGACACCTGCTCGGCATCTGACCCGAAACCAGAGTGTCTGCTTTTACACCTGCTTTTACAGCAAGAGTGCCTGCTTCCGTCGTCTGCTCCTGTCTGCTCGGACAGGGTGTCACGGGGCGAGAGGTCTGTCTACTTGCCCAGTACGTGGAGCTGTTTGACAGCGCACACGCCGGGGGGCCCCAGCGTACTGAAGTCCTCGTTCTTGGAGCCTGGGCTCATCTTGCCCAGCCGCACGGCCGCGGGGTCGCCCGGGAACTCGCCGCGTGGGAACCGGGCGAGCTCCTGCCAGCCCTGCTGCGCTTGGGATGCCTGCACCACGATCTCCTGATCGCTAAGTTGCACAGCGACCTGGGTCCAGGCAGGGGGCAGGTTCACGCCCTCGAGGATCTGGCGCTGGCCGTCATCCACACCGAAGCGGCCCTCGGCGCGCAAGTTGACACGCAGCGCTTTGCCGTCCGGCCAGACGAGCGCCATGCCCGGACCCCACGACGCGCCGCCATCGGTACGTTGGTCGATAAGGCAGGCGATCAGGCGCGTCCCGGCCGGGATCGGGCGCTCGATGTACGCTGCCACGTTGGCCGCGCCTTCGATCAACAGCTCGCCGGCGCCCGGCCGGATCGCCGTGCCGGGCTGTGGCGACAGGGTCGTCGTCCACGGCGCGCGGAGTTCGTGCCCGGCTAACGCGTCCTCGAGCAGCACCTCACGCCCGGCAGCCAGGTCGATTGGGGGCGCTACCTCACGAGACTCTTCATCCAGCAGGAGCAGCCAGCCGCGCCCGGGTGCGACCGGGATCGACGCGTCAGGCGGGAACACAACCTCGCCCTGGAAGCCGCTGATGGGCGGTGCATACAGGTGCGCTTGGGCAGGATCTAGCCCGAGCTGCTGGAAGTCGATCGCCAGCGGCAAGCTCACGGGTGCGTCGGCCCAACTGGCCAGCGCCACGAGCGTCCGCCCCTCGCGCTGATACACGGTCGCCAGGACATCGTCCCGCCCGGTCTTCACCGGGCAGGTGGAGTCCCAGTAGCCGATCATGCGCGCCTCGGCGATACCGAACTCGTCCCACACCTTCCACAGGTTCCGCGGATCACCGCTCCAGCCCAGCCGGCCCGTCATGCCGTAGACCATGCCGCGCCACGGATTGCCCCCACCTTGCAGCATCTCACCGAACAGCCCGTAGGGGATCCCTGCGACCTCCACCATCCAGTAGTCCGGCGGTTCGTTGTAGTCGAACCCCTCCCCGAACCACAGGCTGTCAATGCACGGAAACAACTCGATGTACAGGTTGGCGCAGTTGTTCAGCCCATACTGCGGATGAAAGTGGTTGCCCGAATGGAAATCGATCAGGCAGCCGGGACGTGCACGCTGCAGGACTTTCCGGACGCGCTTCATGATCTCCCGGTCGTAGCCGATCCCATCCAGATACAGCCCATCGATGCCTACGTTGTGCACGAGCCAGTTGAGCCCTTCCAAGTAGTAGTTGTGCCAGCGCGAGAGTCCGGTCGTCGCGATCGCCGCGTCGTAATGCCCGTTGCCCAACGGCTGATGCCACGCCGGCGCGTAGTCGGTCACTGCATGTTCGCACAGCCACGCGCTGCCTGTCGGACCGCCCTCTGCTGCGGGTTCCGCGGCAAACTGGTCGGCCAGGCGGAATCCGGGGCCGGTCGCGAAGATTTCACGGCCCAGGCTGCGCAGGGCCCAGAATTCCGCCGTGTAGTTGCTCAGCTCGCGGATCGTGTAGTAGATCTTCACCTTCATGTTCCGGGCGTGGGCATCGGCCGCGTAGGAGGCGAGTTGATCCGTGGTCAGGAACGGGTAGTTGATGTGGGGGTTCAGGCTGTCGCCCTGGTGCAGGTTGATGATCGTGGCGCCTGTCGCGGCCGCTTCGGCCACAGGCGCGGCGGTGCTGCGGTGGAAGTACCGCCACTGCCAGTGGTTCTTGTCGAGCACTTTGACGGGCGTGATGAGCAGGCCGAAATTGAAGTGCAGCTCCTGCCCGGCGGCGACCTCGCGCGGCCCTGTGTAAGCCCGCACCAGCACCTGGTCGGTGCCGACTTCTTCGACGTCGCAGCCGCCCTGGCCGTCGTTGCCCCAGTCCTTGTACAAGCCTGACTCCTGGAGGTTGAACAAATCCCACCGGTCCTCGGTGTGCTTGAACTTGCAGCTCAGGCCGGCATTGACCTCCCCGATCCAGAACTGGTTGTTCGAGCGCGCAGCATCCCACTTCCATAGCCACCGCGGCGGGCGGTATCCGCCCTTGCGGCCCAGCCCCATCATGTAGGTGGCCGACTCGCGGCGCAGCGGGATCTCCAGCCGGACATCGGCCAGCCGCGCGGCACTGAGCGACTTGAGCGTGAGCCGGAAATTGACGTACCCGTCGCACTCCAGCTTCGCACGACACACCAGCTCCCACATCCCTTCTTCCGTGTCACCGCCTGTGTCACTACCGCCCTGTCCCAGGCTCTCGACCGGCGTGCCAGAGCTACCCCAGCCATGTGCCTCCCAACTGACTGCGCCCGGCGCTCGGCTGGTGATCTTGGGCGCGTGGTTCCGCCACACTACGGGCGATTGTCCATCCGGCTGGACGACCAGCCGCATCGGCTCCGCCAGCAGCTCCTGTGCCGCGCCGTCGACCGCGTCGATGTTCCGTGTGAAGCGGCTGGTGATGCTGGAGAGCAGTCCGGTGTCGGCCAGCCGCACGCCGCGCCCGAGCACCGCGAAGCCGCCTTCCGTTTCTCGCACGGGCTCGTACGGCGGAAACACTTCCTCGTCCAACCCGATGGTTGAATCGAGCCAGCGGAGCCGGGCGTGCCGCCACAGCTGACTGTCGCCCGCGTCGTCCAAGACCTCGTCAGACACACGGACCGTCAACGCGACATGTGCGGGCGCAGCGTTCTTCGCGGCGACGGTCACGGTGCCGCGGTACACTTCGGGCGCGGCATCGCGCGGCACGGCCAGGCCGCACCACAGCGCCTGCACTTTACCTTGGGACACGTTCACGGTCTTGTGCAGCGGCCGGCCGAGCCAGTCCGTGCCGCCGACGTTGAAGCAGCGCATCGCCGCCGCGGGGATCGGCTTGCCTGCCGGCGAAGTCAAGTCGCTGAAAGTGACGGTCACCGCCTCCAACGACTGGCCGCTGGCGAACACGCCGATCTGCCACGCATAGAACTCGCCGCGGCAAGCCTCGCCGGCGAACGTATCGCTCGGCCCGCGGCGCACCCAGCAGAGCGGCAGCTCGTCGGTCATGCGGATCGGAAACCTGCGGTCTTCCGGGAAGAGCAGGTATGTCTGGTCCGGATGAGCCGCGACCAGCGTCTGCACTTCCCCGGCGGATGCGACGACTTCCATGGGATCGAACCGATGGAAGTCATTAATTGCCTGGAACTCCAGCACTCTGGCAGCCGGAAGACCGTCGGTGTCGCCGGCTCGCACCTCCCTGGCGAGTGGTTCGCAGGCTGCAGCCCATTCCTTCTCCGCCGTGTCGACCGGCGGCAGGTAGACGGTGGTCGGAAAATACCACGACCCTTCGGTCTTGTAGGGTAGGTAATACACATGGTACTCACCAGGGACTGTGACCGGCTGGAACAGCAAGTCGCCGGACTGCCGCTGCACGTCCACTCGCAGTACGTTCTCGACGCGTTTATTCGTCGCGGCATCCATCACGATGATGTCGATCTGCTCCGGAGTGGCGTCGCGCCGCCGCCACGGCAGGCGCACCCATACGGCGTCCGCCGGCTGCTCGACCCGCACTCGCGCGCGGTGGTTGCCCAAAGCCTCCGGCCAGTCGCCGGTGCCGTACGGCACGTCCCGGGCCGAGGCTGGGGCGACCATGGTACTGAGACACAACAACACGGTGACGCGGATAACCATGCGGGCATCCTCTTGTCGATCGATGTTGGGTTGTACTGGCGGAGCCGGCGGCAGGTCACTTCTCGCGGTACACGACCACGGGCCCCAATAACCCTCCGGTGCCGAGTTCGTTCTGAGTCAGACGCGCACAATGCAGGGTCACCTGATTGTGGCCCGATCTGACCGCTGCCGTGATGTCGAACGAAGCGGGCGCCGCATAGCCCGTGAACGCGCCGGTCGTCGTCGTCGCGACGTTACCGTCCGCGTCACGCACTTCCTTGAGGTACGGGACATGGAGTCCGTTCACGTACAGTTCGGCACTGCCATCGGTGGCCGCCAGCCAGAGATAGACGCGTTTGCCGTCCGGGCGATCCGGAAGCTCGACGTCTGTTCGATACCACATCGTGCCCATGTAGTCGTGCAGTCCCAGGCTGGACCAGGTTTGCAGGCACGGGTCCGTCACTCCCCACGACGCATCGTCGCAATCCGGTTGTGTCCAGCCCAGCTGTTCACCTTGCTTGTCCGGGTCGGCGTGGTAGCGGAACCGGCGGACGGGCGGCGTGGTGAGCAGTACGAACGCAGTAGGGTCCGCGATGCGCGCCGCATCGGCATAGGTCGGGCGGCAGAACGCGTTGAAGTAGAAGTCGCTGTGGATGCTGTGGACCCAGTACATCTTCCCGAACGATTTCTGAGGCGCGTACTGATCGGCCAGCGCTGTGGCCCGGTCTGCATAGGTCTGCATGTCCGCCGGGAGCGTGGCGAAGCGTCCTTCGGCCAGGTCGCGGCGCATCTTCATGAACAGCTCGAACAGCTGCAGCGACTCGTCCACGATCCGGATCCGCGCACGTTCGTGGTCGGTCACGGCCGCGGCGGTCGCGGCATCCATCAGCCGCCGCATCTCGGCGAGCCGCTGCGGCGTGAATCGGGCGAGGTGGCCCCAGCAGCAACCGGAGTATTCGGGGGTGTTCACCCAGATCTCGTCCACGAACCGCCAGTACGCGGCCATCTGCGTTCCGGCGTGGCCGTAGAAGCGGTCGTTGAGTTCCTGGAGGATCCGGGCCGGGTCCTGCTGCGGGTCCCACGCCAGCCGCAGCCCGAGGTAGATCCCGTGCAGCGTGGTCTCGAAATTCGTGATGCCTTCCGGCTGCCAGAACGCACAGTTGTGGCGGTACAGGATAGGGACGTCCGTGCTCCACTTCGTGCTCAGCGGGTTGGGCGCATTGGCTTCGGCCAGGAACCAGGAATAGAGATAGTAAGACACCGCCGGTTTCGCCCGGCCCCAGCCTTCGACGAGGTACCGCAGGTCCTTGTTACCCGGGACGTTGTCGTCGGTCATCGGATGCGCGCGGCTGTAACTGATCGGCGCCACTTGCGGGTACAAGTTCGGGTGCACCGTCTCGCGCAAGGGTGGGCGTGTGAACTGCACGTACGCCAGGAACCCCAGCATGACGTCCGGGTGCCGGGCGGCCACTCGCTCGGCAATCTGGTTGGCGAAATGCAGATACCGGTCCGTGATCGACACGCAGTTCATCGTGGCGTCCCAATCGCCCGTGTCCAACGCGCGGCACTTGGCACATTCGCAGAAGTCCGTCCCGTCTCCCGGTGAGATCGAGATGGAAGGGACCGGGTCCCGATCCAGGCGCGCGATGATCGCGTCGGCCACGGCTGCAGCCACCTCCGGGTTGGCCCAGCACAACCGGTGGCCGACATCGCACGGATGGAGACGGCGTTGGCCACCGATCTCCGCGTTCCAGTCCAGGTGCTGCTGCAATTGCTCCTGGGTGATGTAACCCTCCAACGCATGTCCGGCCGCGATCGGCAGCCCTCCGGCGCGGTTGCGACGCGAGTAGACCGGGTCGCTGTGCCAGATGTCGCGGTAGATCGTGTATGGTGCAAGCTCCTCATCGCGGTGCGCCAGAGCGATCGTCTTCAGTTCGGGTATGACCTCGCCCAATTCACTGGGCATGTACCAGCGGCAGCCGAGCTGGTCGAGCACGGTGTAGATCGCGTAGCTGGTTGCCAGGTCGGACTGGCCGAACAGGCCGACCGCGTCCTGAGCGACCACGATTCGCAGCGCCTGCCGGTCGGCAAACTGCCTGCCCGGCGGGCCGAACCTGTCCTGGCCGAGTTCCCCGATCAGGACCGGGATTGCCGCGCCGGAACCGGCCGGTTTTCCGATGCGGATCGGGACTGACGCGCCGCTCATTTTCTCCAGATACAGGGCCAGATCCCGGACCGACTCGCGCAGTCGCTGCCGGTCGGCTTCCGCCCGCTGGGCTGCACTCCCCCGGCCGCCCACGTCCTGATCGGCCGCCATGATGCGCTGGGGCACGTAGATTTCGCAGCAGGCCCGGCCGTCGGCCACCAGGATGACCTGCGGCTGAGATGCCGCAGCACGAGAAGTGGCCGTGAAGTGCGCCGCCAGCCCGCCCGCCGCCAGGAACAGCACCACCAACGGGATACGGTATTCTTGTGCTTTCACGGATTGCCTCCTTCTGAACGCGTAAGGTCGCGATCGCCGCGGGCTCTCCGTGGCGATGCGCTGCGTGCGGGAGCGGGTCGCCGACAATGGCCGCGCTCACTTCCGCCGCGTGAGCGCGCCTGGGAAGAAGCGCCCCCGGGTTCCCGTTCAGGGAGTGGAAGGATCATCGGCCCGCCCGCGGCGCAGCGCCGCCTCGGCCTCCCAATTTGGTTTCTCATCCACCTGTTCGCCGGACCGGCGGCGAAGGTGGTGGGGGTCGCGGCAATGCGCGAGGGCCAGGTCATAGATCAACTCGCCGCGCTGGTACAGGTCTACCAGGGCATTGTCCATCGTCTGCATCTGATGCCTGCGGCCGGTCTGCATTTCGTTGTAGCACAAGTGTTCTTTGCGCTCGCGGAGGTGAGTCCGGACGGCCGGGGTGCTGACAAGCACTTCACAGGCCAGGACCAATCCCTTCCCGTCGGCGCGCGGCAGCAACTGTTGTGCGATCACGGCCCGGAGGACGCTCGACAACTGCACGGTGATGGCATTCTGCTGCTCGGCCGGGAAGACCGAGTAGATCCGCTGCACCGTCTGTACGGCATCCGGCGTGTGCAGTGTCGCGAGCACCAGGTGGCCCGTCTCCGCGGCCGTCAGCGCCGTTTCGATGGTCTCCAGATCGCGCATCTCGCCGACGACGATGACGTCGGGATCCAGTCGCAGCACGTGCACGAGTGCCTCGCGAAACGACTTGACGTCGGTCTGGACCTCCTGCTGGATGATGATGCTGCGGTTGTTCTCGTGCACGAACTCCACCGGATCCTCGATCGTGACGATCTTGGCGCGACGGTTCTGATTGATCACGTCGATCATGTAGTTGAGCGTGGTCGTCTTGCCCACGCCGGTGGGTCCTGTCACGATCACAAGCCCGTTGGGCAGGCGTGTCAGCTCGTCGACGACGGCGGGCAAGCCGAGTTCGCTGGCCGGGCGGATCGCGACCTCACAGAGCCGGATGGCCATCTCAGGGCACCGGCCGTGGTAATAGACGCTCGTGCGGCAACGTCCGACGCCTGCGAAGAACCTGGAGAAGCATAGCTTCCACTGCTGTTCAAAGAGCTCGCGTTGCGGCGGCGGCAGCAGGTCGTCCACCAGGCGAAGCAGCGTTGCTTCATCGAGCGGTTCGCCCTGGATGAACTGGATCTCGCCGTGGACCCGCACGACGGGGGCCACGCCGCGCACCAGGTGCACATCGCTCGCATTGAGTTTCCGCGCGCCACGCAGAATCCTGTCCAATGTCCATACCATGCCGCGTCCTTCACCGAGAACGAAACCAACTGCGCAGCCGACGGCTCCAGGACATCCATGACGGCTGAGCCAGCTCCGCCAGCAGTTGGCGGCCCAGCTCGTGTCCCGGACATAGCTCCAGGCAGGTCTGCGCGCTGCGCCGCGCCTGCTCATCCAGCCCCAGCGCCCGCTGGCAACGGGCCTGCACGAACCAGGCGTACGATTGGTCCGACGCCGTCTCACACGCCACCCGCGCGCGCATCAATGCACGGCTTGGGTGACGATAGAACAAGTAAATCAGCGCGATCTCGACGGAAACGAGCCAGTCGGCATCCAGTTGCCGCGCCTTGTCGAAACAGTGCTGCTCCGTCGCTTGCCTGGCGGCCAGCAGCAACTCGCCACGCACCATCCAACGGTACGCCGACTGGCCGTCCTGCTGCAGCGAACCGTCGCAAGATTCGTGGGCCCGCCTCAGGTTCCGCAGGCGGCACAACGCCTGGGCTCGGCCGGCCGTCAGGTCGCCGTGACGAGGGAAAAGCTCCAATGCCTTGCGCGCCCACAACTCAGCCTCAGGATACTCGCCCAGCAGCACCAGCATCTGGACCTGGCCCAACCAGCCGTCCACGCGCGTCTTGTCCAGCTCCAACGCACGCGAATAGAACTTGAGCGCATTCTCATACAGGCCGAGGCGACGCTCCTGCCCCGCCCGCTTCATCCAGTCGATCTCTTCGCGACGCGGCCCCGCGTCTGCCGGCCGCTTCCGACCGGGCGCGTCTTCATCGTCGAATTCCAGCTTGCTAAAACGCGTCATGACGAAGCCGACTGACTAGAACCGTCGCCACCGCCAAAGGGGCCGCTGCCAGGCTACCGCCCGCCCGACAATGCGCCACCGAGGCACGCAGCTGATCGACTGCCACACGTGGGGTGGCAACTGCGGCATGCCCTGGATGTCGTAACCCGGCAAGATGCCATAGTAGTCGGCCGGGACGACAAACTGCAAGTCACAATCCACGGCTTGCGGATTGAGCGGTTGCCACTCCGAAGGCCGGCCGTCGACCAGCAATTGCCGCTGCTGCCAGCTGACCGACTGACCGGGGCCGGCGATGATGCGGTCCACGAAGTATCCCCGGAGCTGGTAATTGGCCATTCCGTAACCACCCGGCACCCCGCCAAGTACTCTCGCCGGCTCGAGCTGGAATACGACCACGTCGCCAACCTTCGGCGTGCCATGCCACAGGACGATCACGTCACCCGCGGCGAACTGGCCGGTATTCACCTGGAACCGGCTGACGTCGAACGCCCGCGAGAGGGCCCACAGCGGCGGGTAGTACACGATCAGGCCGACTGCCGCCCAGCACACGACGACCGCTTGAATGCGACTCCGCCAGCCATTTGCGCCGAGCAGCACGACATCAGCAATGCTCGATGCGTGGACGGCCAGCGCCAGGCCCAGCGCGAGCGAACTGAGCGTCGTGCCGAGCGAGAACACGCCCAGCAATAACAATGCGAGATAGGCGCCCAGCATGAGGCGTCCGCGGCGCTTCTGCCCGAGGTAATGCTGGGGCCAGCCGGGCAGAACCATGCGCAGGAACACGGCGTGCGGCGCACACGACGCGTCAGACTGCAGGCGCATCGCCCCCCACGATCGGATCGCCAGCTCGCTGACAGCCGCTGACAGGCGATGCGCAGGCAGCCATCGCCGCAACCATTTCGCGCGGGAAGACGCGCGCGGCGGATGCACGTCGATTGCCGCCGACAAGGCCAGCTGCGCTCCGCATCGGCCGCACTGAGTCGACCCAGGCAAGTTCTCGAATTGGCAACTGGGGCATTGCATGACGTCACACCGTCGCCTGAAACTCGCGTCCCGCCGGGCATTCTGCCACAGGCACCTTGCCTGCCGCGGCCGGGCGGCGGGCCGGCCGCTCGCGCACCAAACGTATCAGGTGCGCCGCCCGTGCAGGTGCTGCTGGTCCGTCACCTGCCGGTCTGTCTCCGTCTCATAGTATTCGCTCGTCAACATGCGAGACTCCTCCCGGCCGACGATCCGGGCCAGCAAGTCGGCCAGGTCCAGGCAGCGAGGGCCTTTGATACCCAGAGTGCGGGCCGTGACCTTTCCGGTCGGACTGATCTCGATTTCCAGCTCTTCTTTGGCCATGGGTGTGTCCCTTGCTGTGGATGCGGGGCTGCGCCGGGCGCGCGGCGGGGCATGGGCGCCCCGCACTACCAACTGCGCACGCGGATCTTGACGGTCCGGTCCTCCGACACTTCCTCATCGACGATCGTCATATGGCGGGCCTTCAGTTCCGTCACGATGCGGTGGTACACATACTGCTGGGTGACGCGATCGATCAACTCCTGGCCGATCCGTCGCAGTTCCGCGCGGCTATGACCGGCTCCTTCCATGCACACGCGCAGCGTGCCACGCGCGTCGCGTGAGATGACGGCCTGCAGCCCTTCCCGTTGCACGACGATCTGCTCGTCGACGCCGCTGGTCGATGGCAGGATGTCGCTGTTGTCCACTTCGATGACCTCGCGCGTGGCCGACGCGCTCTCACTCGACTGCTCACCCTGCCGGGCCACGGCGAAGCCCATCGTGGCGACGGCGGCCGTCACGGCGGTGGTGATCACCGGCCAGTTCGTGATGATGAGCGGGGCCAGAACGACTACGGTACTCATGGCGGATTCTCCTAGACGGCGGGCCGGGGATGTAGGTGGCCGAGCTGCGCGCATCGCCACCGGGCGTTCTTTCGGCGAATCGTGTCGCGTGCACTCTCGCGGCGGGGCATGTTACAACTCGATCTTGCGGCCGGTGTCGACATCACGCTGCTGCTGCGGTACGGACGAGGCGAGCCGGGCGCGGCCGGCCGCCCAACTGCGCAGCACACTCATCTGTTCGCTCATGGTCTTCGACAGGGGCACGGTCTCGCGCAGGCTGGCTCGGACCAACTCCGTGCTCAATTCCTGCTGCCGGCTGAGCGCATCGAACAGGGCCGCGATGATGGCTTCCTCGATCTCGGCCCCGCTGAAGCCCGCACTCAGCCGCACGAGTTCGTCCAGGTCGAACTGCGCCGGGTCGCGATGGCGTTTCCGCAGGTGGATCTCCAGAATCTCGCGGCGCTCGCGCTCGTCCGGCAGATCGACGAAGAAGATCTCATCCAGTCTCCCTTTGCGCAGCAGTTCGGGCGGCAAGTGGCTGATGTCGTTCGCCGTACAGATCACGAACACTTCGGATGTCTTCTCGGAGAGCCACGTCAGGAGGGTCCCAAAGACGCGTGCCGAGGTCCCCGCATCACTCGCGCTGCCGCCAGTCGAGCCCGCGAGCGCCTTGTCGATTTCATCGATCCAGAGGATGGCCGGGGCGACGCTCTCCGCCGTCTGGATCGCACGGCGGATGTTCTCTTCGCTCGAGCCGACCAGGCTGGAAAACATCTGGCCGATGTCGAACCGCAACAGGGGCAGGTTCCAGAGTGAGGACACGGCCTTGGCACACAGGCTCTTGCCGCAACCCTGTACGCCCAGCAACATCACGCCGCGCGGCGAAGGCAATCCGAAGCGCGCGGCCCGCTCCGTGAAGGCGATCTGCCGCTTGATGAGCCACTGTTTGAGGTTGTCCAGGCCCGCGACGTGGCTGAAATCCTCCCGCGCCTCGTAATACTCGAGCAAGCCGCTTTTCTTGATGATCTGCTGCTTCTCGCTGAAGATGACCGAGATGTCCTCGCTGCTCAGACGGCCGTCGAGCACCAGGGTCTTGGCGAAGACGTTCTCCGCCTCCTTCAAGGTCAAACCCCGGGCCGCGTGCAGCAGGCGTTCGCGATCCTCCGCCCCCAAGTCGATCTTCACCTTGGGATTGTCGCGCACATCGCTGATAATGCGGTCCAGCAAGCGAGAAAAGTCCTCGATGCCGGGCAGGCCGAACTCGACTACCGTCACGTCCTTGGCCAGATCCCGCGCGATCGTAAGGCTCGGCGCTACGATGACCAGCGTCTTGTATGTGTCGCGCAAGTGGTGCGCCAAATCGCGCAGGCGACGGATCACGGCGATGTTACAGCGGTCCTCACAGCAGAACCGGTGGAAGTCCTTGAACAAGTATATCGCCGGCTCCACGTGCTGGATGACGGCGTCCAACGCGGCCAGGGGATCCGCCGTGCTGCCCGCGCCCGCCTTCGCACGCTGTGTCTCAGCACCGGATTTGATGATCCCTTGCGTGACGGTCCATACGAACAAGTGCTTGTTGCGGCGCTCGGCAATCTCGCGCAGGTAACGCTCCACGCGGTCTTCTTCCCAACTCACGACATAGATGATCGCGTACCGGGCCCGGATGAGCACATCCAGCTCAGAGCGCGCGTCCAAACCCCGGGACAAGGCGCTGCCGGGCGCCGCCGACGTCGATGCGGCCCCTGACTTCCGCACGGGCCGTGTTGGCCGGGAAGACGACGACCTTCCAGCCGGCTCGGACGGCCGATCGCTCATGTCGGTTGCTCCTCTCTCGCACCCGTCGATTCCCTGGACTCCGCCTCAACCTCCGCGGGCCTGCGGTCGGGCCACAGCCCGGCCCCGGCCAACAGCGCCAAGACCGCCTTCGACAAACCCAACACGTACAGCCGGCCGTCGGGCAGGATGGTAATCTCGCTGATCCCGCGCACGTCCTGCGCCGACGACGTGCCGGACGTATGAGGTGCGGTGACGTTCGACATCGGGCCTCCTTAATCGATCAATGTCAATCGGTATTCCGCCGCCATCTGGCGGGCCCGCTCCCCCTCGTCGCGCTCCAAGGGGTGGGCCAGTTCCGCGTGGCGGCCCGCCCGCCAGCGCGGCAGATAGCCGGTACGCAGACTCAGCGGGACCTGCGGCAGGTGGTGACGCAGCCACGCCAGAATGGGCCGCAGACAGCACTCGCCATGACCGGGCAGAAGCAAATGCCGGACGTACAACGTGTGCTGATGGGCCACACGCTGCAGATTGCGCGTCACGACTTCCACGTAATGGTCGACGCCCGCAATACGCCGTGCACACGCGTCATTGCCGAACTTGAAATCGGCCACATAGGTGTCGACGACCCCAGCGAGCATCCGCCAGGCATCCGCGGTCCCGTAGAAATCCGATTTCCACACGACGGGAAGCGTGGAGTCGCTGCCGGCTAACGCACTCAGGATCGCTGCGACGTGAATCGTGGGCTCACCACCCAGCCACTGCAGCGTTCGCGCGCCCTGCTCGAGCCCCCACGCAATCGTGCGGTTCAGCCAGTCGGTTGTCAACGGAACACCGACCCGCGCATCAAATGCCGCCGCCTCGGAAATGCAGAAGTCACAACGCAAATCGCATCCTGACAGGTAAATGAGCAGCGACGGAACGAGCGGCTGCTCCTCGGCATAGTCTACCCAATACCTCCAGACTCGCGCCACGTCGTCCGCGCCGCACACGCCGTATTGGCCCGCACTCCGGTCGACACCGCAGCGATGCTCGCACAAGGTGCAGCGCCGAATCAGGCGCTGCGCCAACGCCGCACGTCCGGATAGGGACTCGCACTGGGACATGATACGCGCCTTAAGCAGACTGCTCCATTGTAGCCGAACGCGATCCGTCTGCCAAAGCCTGGATTGAGGCCGCGCACGCAGACTCCGACTCGAGATTCCACGCCTCCAGCAGCACCCCGGCGGCGTGCAGACCACCGGTACCCGAGGATCAAGTCACTCTCGGCAAACACGATGACACGGCCTCAGCCCCCTGCTGCGCCCGGGACCTCCCGTCCCTTCTCATTGAAGTGGACGACGCATGTGGATGCCCGTCGGGTCACCCTTCTTGAGCGTCAGTTGCGCCGCACGAGCCGATTCCCGTCCTTTTCCAGCCCCGCCGCTTCGGCCAGATCGTCGAGAAACTGCTCCTTTCCTTTCGGCGAAATCATGATCCACCATGTCCGGCCGCTTGGCCGCTTACAGTTGATGCGCAGCCGGTCGAGCGATAAGGCCGGAGAACTCAGCGGGTTGTGTGTAGCGTGAACCTCGACGATCTGGTCCAACGGAATTCGCCAGCGGAAGACGGCCGCTCGCACGAGCAAGTGCGTGGTGGTGACCGTGTACCGTACCACGAAGGGAGTCCACGCCATGAAGGCGGCCAGCAGCAGGCTCGCCAGGGCGATCCAGCCGGCCAACATGTCCCCCTGCGGCGGACGGACCAGCAGGACAACCGAACTGACACAAATCACAATGATGCCGATACCGATGACCAGCCACACCCACCGGTCCACCTTGGAACAGTAAATCTTGTCCATCAGCTCGTCCTTTCAGCACATGACCGCATGGTTGGATCAGTGACGGTCGTAATGGGTATTCGACAGGAGGTTCACTGATCTTGACTGATCTTGCGCGACTCGAAGACCCGCAGGACACCAGCCGCCAGATTGACGACCAACTCCAAAGTGCTGCCTACCTGATCTCCATTTCCCTCTTGATGCACCGCCATGGTTGCGCCGAAATCGCTGGAGCGGTAGAATCGGTGCGAAGGGAGAAGGACGTTGTATCTGGAAGTGAGGCGAGCATGATCCGCCCGTGCAGCGACACCGATTTCGACACGATTTATGCCGTCATCAACGATGCTGCCGAGGCATACCGTGGGGTGATTCCCCGCGACTGCTGGCATGAACCCTACATGTCCCAAGACGAATTGCGTCACGAGATCGAATCGGGCGTTCGCTTCTGGGGTCACCGGCAGGGCGGGGAGCTGCTTGGCGTGATGGGCATCCAGGATGTACAGGATGTGACCCTGATCCGGCATGCCTACGTGCGGACCGCATATCGCCATCAGGGGATCGGCGGGACATTATTGTCAGAGCTGCGGCAGCTGACCACCCGACCTGTATTAGTCGGCACCTGGGCCGCCGCCACCTGGGCGGTGCGGTTCTACGAGAAGCACGGGTTTCGGCTGGTCACGCCGGAAGAGAAGAACCGGCTGCTGAAGCGGTACTGGTCGATCTCCGAGCGGCAGGTGGAAACCTCGGTGGTGCTGGGAGACGAGCACTGGTTCCGCTACCGACAGCCGCTTGTCCACCACCGTGACGAAACGCAGGCTATCGACTGTCCGTTCGGGCATGTCCAGCGGATCGTAACAGGCGGCGCAGGTGGCGTGGCCAATGTCCATGTCGTCAAGGTGACGCAGGGCAGTCCCCACGTTCACACCGGCTACGACGAGGTGTACTTCGTGCTGTCCGGGCGCGGGACGATCACGCTGGACCGGGATACATACCCGTTGCGCCCCGGCACTGCGGTGGTGATACCGGCTGGCGTGCCGCATTCGCTCAGGGCCGAGCCGGACGACGAGTTGGAGTTCGTGATCTTCGGGACGCCGCCCATGATGATGGACGATGAACGGGCAAGGCCGGTCAAACCGGTGAGGTGAGACTCAAATTACCGTTTCGGAACGACGGTTCTCGTACCGAGTTCGAGCCGACCTCCAACGTGCCATCGACCGCTTGTTTGGCGAAAAAGTCGCGTACACCCACCAGACCCGAGTCCCAACGGGACGGCCCTAAGCTCAGGCGTAGCCATGCGTCCCTATCCCGCCGGTACGGCCACACGGGCTTGCTCATCGACGTCCAGAAACGATCACCAATGGAACAAATTTTCCCAAAACAGGACAGGTGAAGTCTTCCCCGATTTTCACCACCCCAGTGTCCAAGGAATTCTCCCACGAAGACGTGGACCTCGCGCTGAACGAAATGCTGTTCAGTGGCGGCTCGCTCAGCCTGAAGCTACTGGGCGCCCACGAGCCGAAACAGAAGTCCGCCAGATAGACCAGACACCCCGACCTCCCTATCTTCTCGCCGCGCGCCGAAAAAAGAGTCCTGACCCCTTTTTTGGTCTTGTGCGAAGGGCCGGATTCGGCTACAAATCGCCCTCGCATGTCCTGTGCACCGGGTCTGACTCCTTCTCTTCTCACGATCGGGATCGTCCGATGCAGGCTCGCTTCACATCGGTTCTGGCGGGACTCGCCTTGCTCGCGTTGCCGTGCAGTTGGGCGTGGGCCCAGGCCCCGGCACGTCGCCTCGACGCGCTGATCCACGAGCCGGCGGCCACGGGGCCGCACGTCCTGGCGGGCCGACTGGAGCGTCACGGGCAGCACTACGTGTTGGTGGAAGATGGCGGCGCCCTCGAAACCAGACTGATCCCGCGTCCGTCGCTGGATCTGGAGAGCTATCTGGGCGAGACGGTTGAACTGAGTGTGCGCGAGCCGTTGGTACAGCAGGAGGGTGAGCCGCGGGTGTGGGTCGACCGCATTGTGGTGGCTGCCGCCCGGGCGCCGCGCCGCGGGTCGTCGCGCCCGGCCCAGCCGGGTCCGCAGGGGCCGGTCGCGCTGACGCAGTTGACCGAGCCGATCACGGACGAAGAGCTGGCGATCCCGGGCGTGCCCATGCCCGACGTGGGCGCGTCGGGAGCCGGTGCGCCGAGCGTTGGCTGGCCGGGCATCGGGGTGCCCGGCATCGCGATGGCGCTTGGCGGATCGGTCAGTCCGTGCGGCCGCCCTGGTTGGGTGTGGGCGGGTGCTGAGTACCTGTTGTGGCGCACCGACGGGATGCCCGTTCCGGCGTTGGTGACGACCAGTCCGCTGGGGACGCCGCGGGCGGACGCGGGCGTATTGGGCGAGAGCAGCACCTCGATCCTGTACGGCCAACGGGATCTGTTCGACGGGAACGCGAACGGAGCGCGGGTGTATGCCGGCCTGTATTTCGATCGTCAGAGTGCCGTCGGCATCGAGGGTGACTACTTGTGGTTGGAGAGGCAGATCGACGATTTCTTCGCGACCAGCAATGCCTCGGGCACGCCGATCCTGGCACGGCCGTTCTTCAACGTCAATCCGCGCAACCCGCTGACCTTGGCCTTTGATCCGCCGGCGCGTGAGGATGCGCGGCTGGCCTCCTATCCCGGCGCGATCCGCGGCACGATTGCCATCAACGCCGATTCGCAATTCCAATCGATCGGCCTCGCATTGCGATCGCTGCTCGCCTGCGAGTCATTCAATGACGCCCAGCACACGGCCTACTCACGCGTCGACATGATCACCGGTTACCGCTACATGCAGCTGGAAGACAATCTGCATATCATGGAGGATCTCAGCACGCTGGACCAACTGCCGCTGGTATCGTTCCAGGTCTACGACCAGTTCGACACGCGGAATCAGCTGCACGCGATCGACGTGGGCGCGAACTGGCAAGGCGGTTGGCAGCGGCTGTCGCTCGACCTGACTCTCAAGACGGCGGTGGGCTACGTGCGTCAGGAAGCGCACATCCAGGGCGCCACGACCATCGCCCAGACCGGATCATCGGACAGCTACGCCGGCGGGCTCTTGGCGTTGCCGTCCAACATCGGCCTGCATGCGCGCGACCGGTTCGCCGTGGTGCCCGAGCTCAGCGCCACGGCCGGGTTCCAGATCACGCGGAACGTGCGGGCCACGGCCGGCTACCACTTCATCTTCTGGGGCTCGGTCGTGCGAGCCGGCGACCAGATCGACCGGGAGATCAACCCCGACCAGATGCCGCCGCCCATCGACCCCTTGGCCGGCGCGCTCCGCCCCGCGTTCGCGTTCCAGGAGTCGACCTATTGGGCCCAGGGCATCACGGTCGGCATCGAGGGCCGGTGGTAGGCGATGTGCTTTCACTGCCCCATCGGCTGCACGCGCAACTGCCGTCTCGCATACAGGTCGTAGTTCATCAGCAGGTCGACCAAGGCGTCCAGCTGGTCGACGCTTGAGCCGTGGTAGAGTTCCTGGGGCACGGTGGTTCCCAGGTTCGGCGCGGCCGGATCGTAGGGGATGTTGATGGGCATGCTCGTATAGGGGAGCCGCGAGGTGGGTTTCGCGATCCAGGCGCGGACGTAGTCGGCTCGCAGGCGACGGTACACGACGGACAAGTCGGGCGCCTGCTCACGCTCGGTTCCGCCGGGCCGGAAGTCGCCGATCCGGTGGCATTTCACACAGTAGCCGCTGTCGGTGACCATCCGCATGGCGTCAGCCAGGTGTCGGCCGGCGAGCGGCGTGCCGGGCTCGATGGGTCCTTGCTCGCCCAGCGCACTCAGATGCCGCGCGTAACGCGCGTCCGCCTCCGCCAGATGCTGCTCGCGCCGCTCGACCGTGACCGGATAGGGGTCCAGCACCTGGTCTACCGCGGCGAAGTAATCGGTCAGGATCCGGGCTTCCTCGGGCGACATGTTGTACTTCGGCATCCGCATCACCACGGCCGGCCGGATGAGCTGCGGGTCGAGCAGGTAGTCATGAAGCCATCCCGGCTGGACTTTGCATCCTTCTCCGATCAGCGTGGGGGGCAGCCACGCCCAACCCTCCGAGCCCTTGGCGTTCGGGTTCACGAGCCGTTCGCGGTCCACGACGCGGGGGAGCAGGTACTTGGCCAGCGCCCCGCCGTAAGAGCCTCGCCGCCGCTCGAGCTGCTCGGCGGCGAAGATCTGCGACCCGTCGCCGACGCTGTGCGGCCAGCCATCGATCACGGCCGGCTGCCAGAGATCGAAGCCGTACAGCAGCCGCTGCGGGTCGAATGGCGTGTCTTCCTCCTCCTCCAGCGGCAGCTCGTCCTCGTCGAAGATCGCCGCGCGGCCGTCGATGCTCACCGCCGGCAGGCCGTGGACGGTCGCCGTGCGGAGTCCGCGACGGTCACTTCGCCGGGCGGCCGCCAATGCGGCTTCGTCCCGCGGAGGCACAATGAACGGGAACGTGGGCTGCCCCGCCGGCTCGCCGTACGTATTGGGCGGGAACGCCAGCTGCCACGTTTCCGGCTCCAGCATGTGGCAACTGCGGCACTGGTATTTGAGGAGCACTTCGCGGCCGTCGATCAGCGCTTGGGTGCGCGCGTCCGGCTGATAGGCGAACTGCTCCGTGGGCGGGTCCGAGACGAGGCCCAGCACGAACGTCATGACGGCTTCGCGCTGGGCCGGCGTCAACGGGAACTGCGGCATGCGCAGCCGGGCCGTGTACTTCTTGTTCCGTGTGTCCTCGAAGTCGAAGCTGCGCGGTTCCGTCAGCTTCTGATAGATGAACCCGATCCGGCTTTGCGCCTGCAGTCCCTGCCAGAAGTCGGGCGGCAGCGATTCGTGGGGCGGCGCATCCGTGACGGGCGACGCGCCCCGCTTCCCGTCCTGCTGCAGGTGGTACTGCACGACATGCCCGAACGCGAGCTGCGCGGGGTCCTTGCGGCCCCAGCCGGTGAGGCTCGGCCCGATCGGCTTGGCCGTCTCCAGGCCCGGGATGTCGTGGCATGCGTAGCAGCCACTGGTGAGGAACGACTTGCGCGCGACGTACAGCACGCGACGCCGTATCATGTCGAGTTCCGACGCGTCGCCGCCGCCGGCCGACGATGCGACCACCAGCTCGCGCTCCGGCCCGGTCAACGACTGCGCTTCCGCGGCCGGGATCCCATGCTCCAGGTACCGCTGGGCCGTCGATTCCGGGAAGTCGTCCCGCAGATGAATGAGCGCCAGTTGGTCGAGCGCCTGTTGGTGGTCCGCGTCGAGTTCCACGAGCGCATCCGCGGCCGGCTGCCACCCGTCCCCGGGGCGGCTCAACAGGTAGGCCACGATATCGGCCACCGGGTCGGTGACCGCAACCACCTGGCCGTCCCCGTCTCGCTGGTCGATCGGGTCCAGCTGCGAATCGGGCATGAGGGTCCGCGGATTGTAGCGTGTCGGCTGCTTGATCCAGCTGTAGAGCCAGGCCGGGCCGTGCGGGTTGCGGTCCTGTGCGAACTTGATCGCCGTATTGGACAGGTTCGGGCCCAGCTCGATGGCGTCGGCGTCCCGGTACCGGGCGATATCCGGGAAATCCGCGTGGTTGTGGCAGGCCAGGCAGCCGCGCTGCTCGAACTCGACTCGCCCGCGCTCGATCTGCTTCTGCCGCTGTTCGTCGCTGGTGACCGGCGTCACATGCGCGGGCGGTTCCAGATACTCGAACGGCTGGCTCCGCTCCCGCAGATAGACCGCCATGCTGTAGACGGCCACCGACTCGAGCGTCTGTTCCTGCGTGCTCTCCGGCAGGTGATTCCACAGCCCGAACGCGCGCGGCATGCGCGCTGTGGGCCGGAACCGCGTGGGGCAGCGGATCCAGTCGACGAGGAATGACAGATCCAGCTTCGCACGGACGCTGCGCAGCGACGGGCCGACTTTGCGGAGCGTGCCGGGCGATCGCGGATGCCGCGCAGAGTCCGTCTCCGGCGCGGCGTAGTCGGGTTCGAGCCGCAGATCCGGCGCCACGCGCCGACCCGACCGGCTGAACCCGTCGATTTCGTGGCAGCCGTAACAGCCGTAGGTGCGAATCAGCCGATACCCTTCGAGCAGCTTCGGGGCCGGCGGGTCGGGGAACCGCTCGCTCGGCTCCAGGTCGACGACGCGATGGTGGCACTTCAAACACAGGCTCTCGGCGAACCGCTTGGGATACATCGGGAAATCCCAGTGCGGATTGTCGAACCAGCCGTACTGCTGCTTCCAGCGTCGCCGGGCATCCAGGTCGTTCGGCGTATGGGAGGCCCATTCGAACGCGGTCGCACTCCCCTGCCCTTCATGGCACACGGTGCAGCCGAACTGGGCCGCGGGATGCGGGCTGTGCGGCCCGACGAACAGGTCCAGCCGAGGGTGGCCCGCATAAGGCTGGTCCAGCCCGCGCTGGATGCTCAGCCGGATCGGCGTGCGTGCCGCGTGACCGGCAGCCAGCGCGGCCTCGTGCCCGACCGCCGCGTCCACCAACTGCTGGGCAACCCACGCGCGGCGGTCCGCGCCGTCGCCGTCCGGGACCGGCTCGCCGTCAATGGCCGTGATGACATCGCCCAGCAGCAGGCCCGGCAGCTGCAGGTCATCGGTCGTACCCGTGGGTGCCTGCAGCATCGTTTCGCGGAGCCAGTCGGCCGGCAGCTGTTGCCCGCTGGGATACCCAACCCGCGCGCCGGCCGCCACGCTGCCGGGTCGGACCAGCTGGACGGTCGGCGCATCCGGCCGCAGCAGCCCCGCGGGCGCCAGCGCAAACCCGAACAGCTCGACCAGCTGCTGCTGGACATCGCCGCTCAACACCTCCTCCGTCGCGGAGTCGGATCCGGCCGACCGGCGCGGCAGATCCAGGGCCAGGTCGATCGTCGCAACGGGCGGCAGTTGCGCGTGCGACGGCCAGTCACTCTGCGCGGTCTGAATGGCTTGATGGCAGGTCCCGCACCGATCGAATCGCCGCACGCGCCCGAAGCTGCCGGACGGCTGGTCGAGCCCCGTGCTCCACACGGTGTCGATCTTGCGCGGCGAATTGAAGGCGTCCAGGATCGGCAGCTCGAGCCATTTCTTGCCTGGCAGCGGCAGATACCCGTGGAACTGGAAATAGGTCGATCGTTTGGTCTCCACGAGCTGATCGAGCCGTTGTGATTCGCGCGCATGGATGCCCAGCTTCTTGCGGATCGCGTCTTCCTCTTCCGTCAGCTGTGCCACGATCGCCTGGAGCCGCCGGCGGTGCTCCTCCGCCGTATCGCCCGAGCGCCCAAGCCGCTGGACCTCCGCCTGCCGTCGGTCGATCTCCTGCTGCAGCGGCTGCAACGCGCGGGGCGGCTGTTCATCCCGGACCGCCAGGCCGTACCGTGCCTTGGCCGCATCCAGCTCGGCGCGCTGCAGCCGGTATTCGCGGCGGAAGCCGTCTTCGCGGAACCGCGCCGCGTGGATCCAGGACTGCAACTCCGCGATCACGTCCGACCGGTAGGGCGCCACCGCGGCCTCCGCCTGCAGGCGCGCGGCCAGCGCCTGATCTACCGCCTGCCTGGCACGGTCGCTGGCGATCCGCAGCTCGCGCGCCGCGCCGCACAATTCCTCCTGTTCGTCCGCCGCGGCGCCGCGGGCCCGATCCGCCGCATCGTCGGCGTCCAGCAGGGCCTTGTCGGCGGCCAGCCGCGCGGCCGGCCACGCGCTGCGCGCGGCCTGCGCCGCCGACGACAACGCCCGCGCCTGCTCAATCCGCGCGTCCAGGCCGTCAAACGCCGGCGCGGGAACCGCGCGCGCGGCGGCATCCCGACGCACTTCGTCCCGGAACGCCGCCAGCAGCGACTCGGACAGCGCCGTCGCGCGCGATTCGGACAGCGCCTGCCGCAGCTGATCCTGCTCCTGCAGGAAGTCGTCGGTCAGCATCTGCAGCTTGCGCCAACGGGCCGTCTCCGCCTCGATCCGATCGCTCGTGCGCTGGATCTGCTTCCACGGGCGCGCGTGATCGACCGCGAACATCCAGATGGTGGCGCACAACAACAGCACGCTCGACAGGGCAAACGCCCGGTGCAAACGCTTCATGTCGTAGTAGGTCCGGTCGGTGACAGCCATGGCGTCAGAAATTGAGAAAAGACTCGGGAATCGACACGAAGTAGTTCATGTTGAACAGCCAGCGGCAGATCATCTTGAGCGGGAGCAGGGCCATCATCAGCAGCAGCCACATCGCGACCGCATAGCGGGGCCGGCCGAGCCGGGTGCGGAACGCCGCGACCGACCGGACGAACCGGGCCAACACGCCGGGCAAGACCAGGAAGTACACCCCCAGCAAGACCAGGCCGGGCATCTCGCGCAACGCGATGCAGCCCCACCGCCGCCACGCGCCCGCCGCGGCAGGCGCCGCCGGCAACGGCCGGCCAAGCAGGTCGATCCAGAACCGCTCCGACAACGGGACGTTGTTCAACGCCTCGACCTTGTGGACGTCCCACGTCTCGTAGAGACCGAAGAAACTCCAGTTCGGGCCGCGGAAAAACGTCCCGATCAGCATCAAGGCGATCCACAACACGAGGAACCCGAACTGAAACGTCCAGTACGCGAACCGGCGCTCCTGGAAGGTGTAGTACCCGTTCCCCCGCTCGTTGGTATCGAGATACGGGATGGCCATCAAGCCGATGATGATCAGGCCGGGGATCACCACGCCGGCCATCCACGGGTCGAAATAGAGGAGCAGCTCCTGCAGGCCCAGGAAGTACCACGGCGCTTTCGAGGGGTTCGGCGTCCGCACCGTGCTGGCCGGCTCCTCCAGCGGCGCTTTGAGCAGGATCGACCAGACCAGCAACGCGGCCATGAGCGCCACCATGCAGATCAGCTCGATATACACCAGGTCGGGCCACACCAGCACCCTCTCGTTGTCGACCGCTTCCAGCGGCGGCTGACCCCGCGCCAGCCGCCGGTCGTTCAACACCGCCTTGCGCGCCGACAACCATGTGAAGAACCCCAGCAGAAAGACCAGTCCGACAATCGGCACGTTGTCCGGCCTGGCCACGATCGCCACGAAATCCGGATCGGTCAGCGAGAGGCCCAGGAACAAGACGGCCAGGTTCAGGCCGACCCAGCCCACGGCCGGCCGGGTGAAGAACGCGCGGCCCAGGTAGAAGCACGCCAGCAACGCCGTCAGGCCGACGAGGAACACCGTCGGCCCGAGCAGCTGGTCCAACAGGTCGCGCAGGCCGCGCGGCAGCGACAACAGCCACAGCCAGCGCGGGTCGGCGCTCCAGGCCGCCCCGGCCAGACCCAGGAACGCCAGCGCGGCGCCCAGCCAGCACAGCCCCCGGAGCGCGCACCAACCGCGGCGCGTCCCGCCCGGCGCGCGGCAGCTCCGCGCCGCGCATGCCGCCGCCGCGCCGTTGCCCAGCGCGGCGATCCCATACCAGCACACCAGGAACCCGCGCACGGCCGACAGACACTCCAGCTCGCTCAAGTGACCGCCCATCATCCACTCGATCGCTACAACGGCCCGCTGATCCCACCGTCCTTCCGGACCCGCCAGAAGTGGATCGACATCAGCAACGCGGCCGCCAGCGGAATCGCCACACAGTGCAGCACGTAGAAACGATTCAACGTCAATTCACCCACAAACCGCTCGCCCAACAGGCCGAACCGGGCGTCCGACGCGCTGGTGATCAAGTCGATCCCGTCCACCGTCAACAGCGACGAACCGGGCCCTTCGTAGCCGACCAGCGGAGTGGCCCGCGCCATGTTCGAACCGACCGTGATCGCCCAGATCGCCAACTGGTCCCACGGCAACAAGTAGCCGGTGAACGAGAGCAGCAGCGTCAACACCAACAACAGCACGCCGACCACCCAGTTGAACTCGCGCGGCGGCTTGTAGCTGCCCGTCAGAAACACCCGATACATGTGCAACATCACCGCGATCACCATGGCATGGCCCGCCCAGCGGTGCAGTTCGCGGAGAATGCCGAGCGACACCACGTCGCGCAGCGCCGTCATGTCCGCATACGCCCACTCCAACGTCGGACGGTAATAGAACATCAACAACACGCCCGTCACCGTCTCGACCAGAAACAGGAAGAACGTGATCCCACCCAGACACCAGGTGTAGCCTAACGCGATCCCCTGCTTGCGGATCGAAACGGGATGCAGGTGCAGGAACAGGTTCGTCAGGATCACCGCCACCCGGTTCCGCCGATCGACCGGCGCGGGATGCCGGAACACGCTCTTCCAGAGCTGCGAATTGCGGATGATGTCGACAAGCGATCGCATGGGTCAGCGGGCTGTCCTCTCTACACGTCGACGAAACAGTCCGGATCCGACCACTGGCCCAGCTCCTGCTGATACTTCTTGCTCTTGTCGACCTCCAACTGGCCGTCTTCCGCGATGTGGATGGCGTACCGTTCGAGGGGGCGCGGCGCCGGACCCTCGAAGTTGATCCCGTCCTTGTAGAAACCGCTCCCGTGACACGGGCACTTGAACCGCTGCTCCGCCTCCAGCCAGCTGGGCGTGCACCCCAAATGCGTGCAGACCGCGCGCAGCGCGTAGATCTGCGGACGCCCCTCGTACTCGTGCCGTACAATCCACACGCCATGCTCCGCAATGAAACGCGACTCGACGGCGCCGGCCGCATAGTCCTCCGGCGCCCCGGCTTTGAACGTCGTCGGCGCCTCGATCAGGATGTTGGGAAACATGAAACGCACCATCCCCAACAGCCAGGCGGCCAGCGTGGCGGCCAGGGCCGTGAAGCCCGTGGCCAGGAACGAACCGAACAGGAAGCGGCCGCATGATCGAAAGAAGCCGCGCCGCGCCGTCGAACCCGGTGACGCCGGCCCACCACGCCGCTCGCCCCGCTGCTCCACGCCGGCCGGCCCACCCAGGCCACCCTCCGATTCGCTCGTTCCAGCTCGGTCGATCATCACTGGAAGATAACAGGTTCCTGCGCCAGATGCCACGCCCGATCCACCATCCGACGGACCGGCGTACCGGCCCGGCCGCAGCGCCCGCCGGGGTGGTGAAAATCGGGGAGAACTCTGCCTGTTCTGGTTTGGGAAGACTTGTTCCATTGGTGATCGTCTCTGGACGTCGATGAGCACGCCCGTGTGGCCGTACCGGCGGGATAGGGACGCACGAATACGCCTGGGCTTAGCGCCGTCCCGTTGGGACTCGGGTCTGGTGGGTGTACGCAACCCAGGGCTGCGGCCCGGCTCGCACGGCTCGCCGGGCCTCCGCCCTGGGCTGTGATAGAGATGTCCCGTCGGGACGGAAGAGACCGTCTTCCTGTCGCCGCTGAGCACGCCACAAGTCGTAGAGGGCCAGAGCAACTATAAAGCAGGTTAGATGGTGCGCGGAACACCAGCGACAAACGTCAACCGTTAAAACACCTTGGTTCTTTCACGTCGCCAAGCGCCCGCCGCCAATTGACCCGCCCGGCATGCGCGGAGATACTGGTTCATCCCGCGCCCCCTGTTGGTGGTGCTGGGTGCTGTTGCGGTGCTGGTGCTGATTGTTGTGGTGATGATGATGGTGGCGGCGGCGGTGCGTGCCCGTCGACTTGGCCGCGAATCGGGGAGCTGGCAGGAATGAATGTGTTAGTGGTTGGCAGCGGCGGGCGCGAGCATGCGTTGGCGTGGAAGATCGCCCAAAGCCCGCGAGTCGAGCGGGTGTTTGTCGCGCCCGGTAATGCCGGGACGGCGGAAGACGCCGAGAACGTGGCGATCAGCCCGACCGACTTTCCGCAGCTGATCCAGTTCGCCAGGCAGAACAACGTGTCGCTGACCGTGGTGGGGCCCGAAGCGCCGTTGGCGGCCGGGATCGTGGACGTGATGCAGGCCGCCGGGCTGCGCGTGTTCGGGCCGTCCAAGGCGGCGGCCCAACTGGAAAGCAGCAAGGTGTTCTGCAAGAGCCTGCTGCGCAGCGCGGACGTGCCCTCGGCCGACTACCACGTCTTCCGCGATGCCGAGAGTGCGCGGCGATTCGTCGCCGACCGCTACCCGAGGCCGGACCAGGAGGTGCCGCTGGTAGTGAAAGCCGACGGGTTGGCGGCCGGCAAGGGCGTCGTCGTCTGCTGCCGGCGTCAGCATGTGCTGGACGCCATCCAGCGCATCATCGTGGACCGCGAGTTCGGCGACGCCGGACGGGAGATCATCTTTGAAGAGCGACTCGACGGCCAAGAGGCGAGCGTCCTGGCCATCACGGACGGGCGCACCATCGTCACGCTCACGCCCGCCCAGGACCACAAGCCCGCCTATGACGGCGACCAGGGCCCCAACACGGGCGGCATGGGCGCGTACTGCCCCACGCCGCTGGTCGACCCCAAGATGCTCTCCTGGATCGAGGAGCATGTGCTGGTCCCCACCGTGCACGCCATGAAGCGATCGCGCCGCCCTTTCAGCGGCGTGCTGTATGCCGGACTCATGATCACCCACCAGGGCCCGAAAGTGCTCGAGTACAACGTGCGGTTCGGCGATCCCGAATGCCAACCGCTGCTCCTGCGCCTGCGCAGCGACCTGGTCGACCTGCTGGAAGCGACCGTGGATCAGCGTCTGGAGGAGATTGCACCCCTGGAATGGGACCCGCGCCCCGCCGTCTGCGTCGTGATGGCCGCGGAAGGCTATCCCGGCAAGTACGGTGTGGGCGAGCCTATCCGAGGTCTCGAGCAGGCGGCCGCGCTGCCCGACGTCAAGGTGTTCCACGCAGGCACCCAATTGGTCGACGGCAAGGTCGTCACCAGCGGCGGACGCGTGCTGGGCGTCACGGCCCTGGGCAACTCCATTTCGACGGCCAAACTCCAGGCCTACACCGCCGTCAAGTGCATCCGCTGGCCCGGCGCCTGGTGCCGGAAGGACATCTCGGACAAGGCGCTGTAAGCCGCCCGCTCAGCGCGCGGACCACAACCCCCGCCGCGACCGCGCGGCCCCCGTGAGCACCCAGGATGGCCCACTCCGGCAGCGCCGGGTCCACGGCCTGTCGATGCGCTCGATCCCGGGCGAGCGGCCGTAGTCGATGTCGAGCTGGTGATCGTCAACCGATTCAACCCACATCACCCAGGTCGAGCGCCTCGCCGTAGCGGCGCTGGACTTGTGCGCGGAGCGCGGCGAATTCGGGCTGGAAGAAGGGCGAGCCTTCACCGAAGACCATCGATTGGGCCTCCTGGCGGGCCTCGATCAGCGTGTCCTGATCGCGCTGCAGGTCCGCAACGCGTAGCGGTGGCATGCCATGTTGGCTCACGCCGAACAGGTCGCCCGGACCGCGCAGCGAGAAATCGATCTCGGCCAGTTCGAAACCGTCGGTCGATCGCGCGAACGCCGCCAGCCGCTGGCGCGCCGCGTCGTTGGCCGGCTGTGCAAAGACCGTCACATACCCGGGGAACACGCCGCGACGGACCCGGCCGCGCAGCTGATGGAGCTGGGCCAGCCCGAACCGCTCGCCGCCCTCGATCGTCAGCAGCGTGGCGTTCGGCACGTCCACACCCACCTCGATCACCGAGGTCGCCACGAGCACTTGGGTCCGGCCGCCGCGGAACGCCGCCATCGCCGATTCCTTGTCGGCCGAGGACATGCGGCCGTGAATCAGGTCGACGCGGAACTCCTCCAGCGGGCCGTTGCTCAGTTGCTCGTACACCTCTTCCACGCCGGCCAGCATGCCCGATTCGCTTTCCTCCACGCGCGGCGTGATGACATATCCCTGCCGCCCCTCCCGGAGCCGCGCGCGGACGAACTCCCACCACTGGTCCCGCTGCGCTTCGTTGGCCAGATAGGTATGTACCTTCTGCCGGCCGGGCGGCGACTCGCGCAGCGTCGACGCGTCCAGGTCCCCGAACAGCGACATGGCCACGGTCCGCGGGATGGGAGTGGCCGTCATGACCAGGTAATGCGGGTCGACGCCGGTGCCCTTGAGCGCCGCGCGTTGCCGCACGCCGAACTTGTGCTGCTCGTCGATCACCACCAGGCCCAGTTGCGGGAACTGGATCTCCTCGTGCAACAGGGCCTGCGTGCCGATCAGCAGATCGATTTCCCCGGCCACGACCCGGTCCAGCAGCCTCTTTCGCGCAGAGCCGGTCAGGGCGCCCGTGAGCAGCTCGATCCGCACACGGCTCTGCCGCAGGTCGTCGCTCAACGTGCGAAAGTGCTGCTGGGCCAATACCTCGGTCGGCGCCATGAGCACCGACTGGCGGCCGTGTGCGACGGCCAGCAGCATGGCGTATTCGGCGACCGCCGTCTTGCCGCTGCCCACTTCGCCCTGCAACAGCCGATTCATCGGCACGTTCCGCCCCATGTCGTCGGCGATCTCCTGGATCGCCCGCTGCTGATCGGCCGTCAGTTCGAACGGGAACAGCCGGCGGATCCGCGCGTCGATCCGGGCGGTGGCCGGCAGCGCCGGCGCGCGCCGGGTGCGTTGCAGGTTCCACCGCCGGAACGCCAGCGCCAGTTGCAGCACGAGCAGCTCCTGATACACGAACCGCCGCTGTGCCTGCCGGACCTCCACGCCGTCGGCCGGCGCATGGATCGCGCGCAGCGCCCGGCCGATCGGCCACAGGGCATGCTGCGCCAGGAACGACGCCGGGAGCACTTCCGGTACGTCGTCGGCCAGGGCATCGACCATCTGGTGGACGATCCGGCACAGCCGCGACTGGAGCAGTCCCTCCGTGAGCGAATACACGGGCAGCATCTGGCCGCGCACCGGCCGCTCGTCCGGGCCCAGGTTCACGACGCGCGGATGAGCGATCTCCCAGCACAGCCCGCGCCGCTTCGGAACGCCCGAGCACATCACGCGCTGCCCGCGCGCCAGACGCTGCTGCATGAACGGCTGATTGAACCACACACACCGCAGCACGCCGGTCTCGTCCCGGATCAACGCGCCCGTGACCGACCGGCCGGACCCGGTGACGCGCGACTCGAGTTCGTCCACCACGCCACACACCGACACCGGTCCACTGCCGTCGATCCGGCCGATCGCGCAGATGCGCGTCAGATCCTCATAGCTGCGCGGGAAGAAAAACAGCACGTCGCGCGCGGTGTGCAGCCCCAGCCGGTGCAGCAGCGGCACGAGCCGCGGCGGGATCCCGGGCCATGCCGATACGGGCTGCTTGAGTCGCTCGGCGATCGGCTGCTGGCTCTCTTTCGTCTCCATCCATCGATCCCCGATGCCGGCATGAGCGCGCCTTCGCCGCGCTCATCCCGTCCACTGGTTCGGCCCGCCGCGTCGCCCGCGACCATTGTACGGCGAGGCGTCGCACCGGAGAAGCGCCGGCCGTGCCCCACACCGCCATGGACTGCCGCTATAATGCAGCCGACCGAGCTTTTTCGAAGTACAACCCAGGCGAGCGCGACGATGCACCGAACCCATGACTTGCTCGTAGTGACGATCCTGCTGTGTGTCTGGGGACCTGTGGCCCGGGCGCAGGTCACGGTCCCCAACAACTCCTTCGAGGACGGCCAGAGCACGCCGACCGGCTGGACCTTGACCGGCGGCCAAGGGGCGGTCACCTCGCCGGGCGCCGCCGGCGCGCGGGCGATCTCGGTCACCGGAGACGGGAAGTCGAGCAACGCGTGGCAGTCGCCGCCGCTGGCTCTCCTGCCCGACAGCGTCTACCGCTTGCGGTTCCAGGCGCGGCGGCTCCAGGGCACTTCGGGGCTGCCGATCAGCGGCCCCGCGTTCTGTAATCGCGACCTCGGGGAGTTGGGCGGCGAATGGACCACGATCGAGTCGGTCTTCCAGACGCCCCACGAGCTGTCCGCGGACATGGCACGCGTCCGGTTCGGCCAGTGGGAGATGGACGGCAGCGTCGCGTTCGACGATGTGCAGCTCGTGTCGGTGCTGCCCGTGCACCTGGTACGCGGCGAACTGGAATTGGGCGAAGGCGAGCGACTCGAAGGCAATCAGTACACCTTCACGGCGCCGTTCCAGCAGGCGTCCATGAACTACGCGCGCGTGTTGGCTCAGCATCAGTGTACGTTCAACTCGAATCGCTGGGTGCTCAACGAATCGTCCACCGTCCTGTACCGCCATCATGTCGGGCGCACGCAGACGAGCGCGCAGGTGCAGCTCACCATCGGCTGGCATCAGCAGGGAACGCTCGTCGTGTCCGCAAGCCGCGATGGCCGGCAGTGGCAGGAGATCGGCAGCCTGAGCGGGCTGGGGACCGTCCAGTGCACGGTGCCGACGGACCTGCTGCCCGCCGCTGAAATCTGGATCCGCCTGTCGGCCCGTCCGGCGACCGGCGCCGCGCAGCCCCCGGCACTGCAGGTCCACGAGTACCACTACGAGGCCACCATCGACGGACCACCCGCGGAGCTGATCGGCGCCACACGCTTCCTGGCCGAGTCGGAGTCGGACGGGCGGTTGCACGTGGCAATCGCGGACCTGGGTGAAGCGATCCCGGGCGGGAACAACGTCGTCACCCTGCGGCTTCGCAACGCGTCCGATCGGGCACTCACGCTCCGCGCCTCGGCCCAATCGATCCACGCGCCGACCGGAACCGGCACGCCGCAGGACCCCGGCCGACCCGAGCCGAACGACCCCCTCGCGCCCGGCACGGCGGGAGTCCGGGACTTGGCGCTACCCGCCGGCGACGGCGAGCAGGTGGTCCAGATCCCGTACACGCTCGACCATGTCGGACGAAACATGCTGCGGATCCGGATCGACGGTGATGCGCGGTATTGCGCCGAGACGACGATCGACGTGCCGTCGCTGTACGCGGCCGATTTCGGCCAGGTGTTGCCGGCGTCCAGTCCGGAGGTCGGCCTGTGGTGGTGCTCATCCGGCTGGAAGGTCAGCAGCCGGCGTCCGGCGCCGCGGCCGACGACTCGGTGCGAGGCCATGCGCATCGCCGCGGCGGCGAACGAAGCGGAAGCCGCTCAGCTTGTTGTGCGTCCGGCACGGGCCCTTTCCCAGCTGACCGTTGCCGCCGGCGAACTCGCAGGGCCCGCCGGCGCAACGATCGCCGCATCCCAGGTGGAGATCCTGCGCGTGCGCTACCTGTCAGTGACGCGGCCCACCGACGAATCGTCTACCGTAGGCTGGTGGCCGGATCCACTGCCGCCGCTGTCCGGCCCCCTGACCGTCGAGGCCGATCGCAACTTGCCGCTGTGGGTGCGCGTGCGTGTGCCGCGCGACCAGCCACCGGGCGTCTACCGCGGTTCGATCACGCTCCAGGCGGACGACTATCGCGCGGAGGTGCCCCTGCAGGTCGAGGTCTTCGGGTTCGCGATCCCCGATCGGATGACCTGCCAGACGGCATTCGGCTTCGACCCGTCGACAGCTTGGCGCTACCACGGCGTGAAGACCGACGCGCTCCGACGGCGCGTGCTCGATTCGTACCTCCAATGCCTGGCGGACCATCACATTTCACCGAACGACCCGGCGCCGCTCGATCCGATCCAGGTGACCTGGACGGGCCTGCCCCCGTGGCAAGGCGGCGAGCGAGACGAACTGGTGCGGCACACGGGCCGCGCGTCGCTGCGCGTCGCGGACGAGTCGCAGAGCGCCAACGCCGCGGCGACGTATCAACAGCGGATTCCGATCACGCGCAAGGGCGTGAAGCTGAGCTTCTGGTACCGGACGCGCGACAAGGGCCATCGGTTCCTGGTGACCCTGGTACACCACGACCGCGCCGGACGCTGGATGTCCGGGCGCAACAACGACCTGACCGTCACCGGTGACGGGACCTGGCAGCGTTTCGAGCGGATGGTGACGGACTTCCCGGACGGTGCCCGGAGCTTTACCGTCACGCTGCGCGCCACCCAATGGCGTGAAGACGGCGCGCTGACCGGCACCGTCTGGTACGACGACGTGTCGCTGATCGACCTGGCGTCCAACACCGAACAGCTCACCGACGGCGGTTTTGAATCGATCGACCAGCCAATCCCGCAACCGGCCTTCGACTTCACGGCTTGGGATCGCGCCATGCAGCGGGCGATCGACCAGTATCACTTCAACACGTTCGTCCTGCACATTCCAGGGCTGGGCGGCGGCACGTTCCACGCACGGTACGAGCCGGAGTTGCTGGGTTTCCCAGAGCACACGCCGCAGTACGAAGGCGCGCTGCGCGCCTACTTGGAGACGCTGCAATCGCATTTGCGCGAACGCGGCTGGCTCGACGAGGCCTTCGTGTACTGGTTCGACGAGCCCGACCCCAAGGACTACGCATTCGTCAGCAACGGGTTCGCCAAGCTCAAGAGATGGGCGCCTGACATCCGGCGCATGCTGACCGAGCAGGTGGAAGAAGCGCTGATCGGCGGCCCGAATGTCTGGTGCCCGCTCACGCCGTCCTATGATGACCAGATCGCCGCCCAACGGCGCGCCGCGGGCGATACGTTCTGGTGGTACGTCTGCACCGGCCCGAAAGCGCCCTACTGCACGCTGTTTATCGACCATCCGGGCACAGAACTCCGCGTCTGGCTCTGGCAGACCTGGCAACGCCAGATCGCCGGCGTGCTCGTCTGGCAGACCAACTACTGGACCTCGCCGGCCGCGTATCCCGACCCGGAGCGGCCCCAGAACCCGTACGAGGATCCCATGGGTTGGGTGAGCGGCTACGACACGCCCCAAGGCGCGCGTCGCCCGTGGGGCAACGGCGACGGGCGGTTCCTGTACCCGCCCGAGTCGGCCGCCGACGGCCGCCCCTTCGCACCCGTGCTGGACCCGCCCGTCGCGTCGATCCGGCTCGAGATGCTGCGCGACGGCATCGAGGACTACGAATACCTGACGATCCTGCGCGATCGGATCGCGGCCCGGCGAAGCACGCTCAGCGCGGCACAATTGGCGCGCTACTCGGCCCTCCTCGACGTCCCCGCCGCCATCACAACCACCCTGACGGCATTCACGCGCGATCCCGCGCCCATCGAGCAACGCCGGGAAGAGATCGCCCGCGCCATCGAACAGCTGGCACGCGACTGAGCCGGGACCTGGCGACGTGAAAGAACCAAGGTGTTTTGGCGGTTGACGTTTGTCGCTGGTGTTCCGCGCACCATCTAACCTGGCGACGTGAAAGCACCAGGGTGTTTTAACGGTTAACGTTTGTCGTTGGTGTTCCGCGCCCCATCGAACCTGCTTTGCGCCTGCTCTGGCCCTCTACAACTTGTGCCGTGCCCAGCGGCCGCACGACGACGGTCTCTTCCGTCCCGAAGGGACAACTGTATCACAGCCCAGGGCGAAGGCCCGGCGAGCCGTGCGAGCCGGGCCGCAGCCCTGGGTCGCGTCCACCCACCAGACCCAAGTCCCAACGGGACGGCCCTAAGCTCAGGCGTAGTCATGCGTCCATATCCCGCCAGTACGGCCACACGGGCGTGCCTGGCGGCAAGAGTCTCTTCGAGCAGTGGCAGGGCCTTGGAATAGTCACCCATGTCGCAGTAGCAGTTGGCCAGGTTGTTCATGCTGGTGAGGGTATTCGGATGATCCAAACCCAGCGTCGATTTCCTCAATTCGAGGGTCTCTTCGAACAGTGGCAGGGCCTTGACATACTCCCCCGTACTGTGGTACCAGTTGGCCAGATTGTTCATGCTGGTGAGGGTACTCGGATGATCCGGACCCAGCCTTGATTTCATCAACTTGAGAGTCTCTTCGCATAGTGGCAGGGCCTTGGAATACTCACCCGTGCGTCGGTAGCAGTGGGCCAGGTTGTTCATGCTGCCGAGCGTATCTGGATGGTCCGGACCCAGCTTCGATTTCATCAACTCGAGGGTCTCTTCGTACAGTGACAGGGCCTTGGCGTACTGGCCTATGCTTCGGTAGCAGATGGCTAGGTTGTTCATGCTGGTGAGCGTCTCCGGGTGATCCGGTTCCAGCTTCGATCTCTTCAATTCGAGAGCCTCTTCGTACAGTGACAGGGCCTTGGAATACTCACCCATGCTTCGGTAGCAATTGGCCAGGTTGTTCATGGTGGTGAGGGTATTCGGATGATCCAAACCCAGCTTCGACTTCGTCAACTCGAGGGTCTCTTCGAATAGTGGCAGGGCCTTGGTGGACTGACCGGCAGCGAGATACCCACACGCCAGCCAATCCATGCTCACAAGGGTGTCCTGGTGATCGGTGCCGAGATTGCTTTCGCAAAGTTCGACTGCGCGTTGAAGAAATGGAATTCCCCTGACTGCGTCACCAGTGTTGAGATAACTGTAGCCGACAATATGGTTCAACTTGACTTCGATCTTAGGGGCCAGGTCGGTTCGCGCGGCCAGCTTCTCGGCAGCACGATCGAGCAGTTCGTGGAGAGTGGTATTCCGATCCAGCATGTCCCCTTCCGTGCCGTAGCGTAGCTGACCACGCACACTGGTCAACGCCAGAAAGTCCTGTTCGACGAAGTCGGCGATCGCTTCGGCCTGTTCGCGAGCCTCCGTTTCGCTGGCCAGAGCGTGCTCGGCCTTCGCCCGCTGCGCCGCCTCATTGGCACGCGCTGCAGTGGCCTCCTCGAGCCGCTCAGTCGCCAACTGCTTTGCAGACAGAGCCGCTCGCTCGGCGGCTTGCGCCTGGTTTCGGGAAAGCAGAGCTGCCTGCTCCGCAGCTCGGGCCCGCAACATCATGCCGGTGGTCCCGATGATCCCGCCGACCAGACTGACCGCCACCAGCGATGCGGCAACCACCCCCACCCGATGCTTGCGGACGAACTTGCGCAGCCGATACCGAGCCGACGGGGGACAGGCGATGACCGGTTCGCCGTTAAGGTAGCGGCGAACGTCGGCCGCCAGACCGGAAGCCGATTCGTAACGCCGAGCTCGATCCTTCTCCACGGCCCGCATCACGATCCAGTCCAGATCCCCCATCAGGATCCGTCGCAGGCGAGAACGATCGGTTTGCCGTACCGCGGTGATCGAAGAGAGCTCGTCGTGCGAAGTGCTCGAGAGACGGCTGCTCGGTTTGGTCGGCTCGACCTCACGGATGAATTCCAACAGCTTCAAAATGGCCTGCGGCTTGATCCCCGAATCGTCCAGCGGCGTCCGACCGGTCAGCAGCTCGTAGAGGATCACCCCAAGAGAATAGATGTCCGTCCGGGTGTCGATGTCCTGAACATCGAGG
>JBPOJB010000029.1:0-199826 GCA_052034005.1 Planctomycetota bacterium
GCTGGAGTTCGTCGAGCGGTCGCGTGACGGACGGCTGGAAAGCTGGTACTGGTAACAGCCGCCCGCCCCCCCCGGCGACTACCTCTCCCCGCCCAAAAGTGAACGCGTCGCGGATGCAACGCTCACGATATGGCCGAAATGGTCGGCAGCCAGCGGGACGTCCCAGCCCACAGCCTCGCGGACTGCGCGGCAGTAGTCCGCCATCAGGGTGACGCCCTTTTCGGTGAGTTCCATACCGGTGAACATATGCTGGGTCAGCCCTGCGGAACGCTGCGTCACCCCCAGCGGTGCCGTGACACAGCCGGGAACCTTGTCCACCAGCCCGATCCCAAGATCCATTTTCAGGAACGTGAAGCCGTCGTCGCGGCGCGCCTTGAGACGCGCCGCGTAGACTTCGGGATCCGGCGACTGCGTGGTGTCGCAGTAGAGCCGGATGTCATCACGGAACTTGCCGCCGAGCATCTGGAACACCGGCACGCCATAGGCCTTTCCGGCGAGATCCCACAGCGCCATCTCCACGCCGCAAACACCGCCCGCCTGGCGCGCGTGAAACCCGAATTGCTTGATCTTGCGGAAGATCCGGTCCACGTTGCACGGGTTCTCACCAATCAGACGCGACTTGAGCATCATGGCATAGGTCGGCGACGCGCCGTCACGGACCTCACCCAAACCGCAGATGTCCTGATTCGTGTCAATACGGATCAGCGGGCAGCGCATCGGCGCGTCGATCACGTGGGCGAAGCGCAAGTCAGTGATCTTCAGGTCCGAGGGCTTTGATTCGGTCCGTATGTTTCGCTGCCACCCACAGAGTTCTTGCTCCGTCCAGAACTCGCCGAGCACACCTGCGACGGCAGTGGAGGCGAGAAAAGCCCGGCGCGACGTGACGCTACACCTGTGTTGCTCTGTGCGGGTCATGCTGGCTCCTCGCTAGCGGTCTTCTCGCGGCCGCATACGCATCGGTGAACCTTGGGCTTTCGCCCAACTGTTGAACGCATCGATCATCTGCCGCGTCCGTCGCGTATCGACCTGTCCAGGCGTGAATCCCTACTCGTGCAACATCCGGCACCCTCCGGAGCGTCCTATTCCGTGCGTGACAACTTCATGTCTTTCATTGTCTACTCAGCGCGCGGTGAAGTAAACCCACGCGTTGAGAATATGGCCAAGCCGCCCGGCTGCACGAAACCGAGCGGGAAACGGAGTGTCCGCAGACTGGTTAACCGACTGTATCGACTGAGACCATCGGCCTCTCCCGCCGGTCGCGGTCGGTCGGCGTTGTCTTCGCCGCGGGGCTCAGCGGGCGAGCGAGACGCAGACGAGTTCGTGGTTGTTGCGCACGTAACAGCATCGATTGGCAAAGGCAGGATGCGACCAGGCGACACCGCGCCCCCCCTCGCCGGCCGAGCGCATGTCGGGGTCCAGAATGTGCGCGCGGCTGAGCTCCTGATAGCCGGCGCCCGTCAGGCGGGCAAGAATCAGGTCGCCACGGTCGTTCCAGATGAACACGTTGTCGCCATGCGGCACCATGAAGAGCGTGCTCCAGCGTTCATGGGGCTCGGTCCCGCCGCTGGTCGGCTGTAAGGTCGTCCACACACGCGCGCCATTGTCCGCGTTGAGGCAGCAGGTCTCACCGTAGAGCGACACGCCATAGACATGGCCATCCAGCAACAGCACCGTGCTCATGGTCGTGTTGAAGCCGGCCTTCTTCCATTGGCGTTCCGGCACGGTGCCCGCCGACGCCTCCCAGAGGACCGCGGGTTCCGCCGCGCCGGGTGGAAACTCCAGCATCAGCACGCCTTCGTACTGGCTGGCCACCGCCAGCCGCCGGCCCGCCAGCGCGGGCGTCGAGATGGCTACGCCGGCCGTGACCGGGTGGTTGACCGACCACAACTCCGCGCCGGACTCGGGGTCCAAGCCCACCACGGCGTCCGCGTGCCAGATGATCAGTTGGCGCACGCCCGCGATCGTGCGAATGAGCGGCGCGCAATAGCCGGGCTCGGAAGCCGTGCCGGACTTCCACAGCTCGCGGCCGGTGTGCCGATCCAGGGCCATCACCACCTGGCCCTCCCCGCCCACCATCACGATCAGCCGCTCGCCGTCGACCAGCGGCGCATTGGCGAAGCCGTAGAGCGGAACCTCCGCGCCGTAGTCGCGGACGAAGTTCCGCTGCCACACGACCCGACCCGCGCCCGCGTCGAGGCAGATCAGATCGCCCATCGTACCGACCGTATAGACCCGATCGCCACTGACGGTCGGCGTGGCGCGCGGCCCGCAGCCGTAGGCGGTCGCGTAGTCGCACGGATAAGCATGTTCCCACAAGATCCGGCCGGTCGCCTCTTCCAGGCAGAGCACACGCTCCCGGCCGCTCGTCCTGTCGCGATAGTTCCACTGGGTCTTCACGTCGGCCGGCGCGTTCTCATCCACGACCCGATCCATCACGAACACCCGACCGCCGGCCACGGCCGGCCCTGAAAAGCCGGCTCCGATCGGCGTGCGCCACCGCACGGGAGGCCCTTCGGGCGGGAACCGCTCCAGGATCCCCTCCTCTCGCCACACGCCATCACGCAGCGGCCCGGCCCACTGCGGCCAGTCGTCCGCCCGGACGGGCACGGCTGCGACCAGCAACCACAGGAGCATCAGCTGGAAAGATCTGGACGCGGGTTGGTTCACCATCATGCGTTCCCTGCGGTCTTGGGGATCGACGATCTGCTGAGAGTGCCCTGAGCTCCGGCACCTGCCGCGTCCATCGTAGCACGGCCTCGGCGCGCCGAGTAGCCGGTCCGCCCTGGACACCCGCATCGACAACCAGCCCGTGCGGCAAGGAAAAAAGGGGGCCTGCAGATCTTTGAGTGTCTGCAATCTGGTAGTAGACAGTGACCAAACAGCGAGCGACACGGCGGCGTAGTCGTCGCTCTGGCGACGGCCAGGCCCCCTCACGGACCAACTGGCGTTATGGCTGTCCCGACGTGTCCTGCTTTTCGATGATCTTGCCGGTCTCGTTTCCCTCCTGACTTCCATCGGCGTGTCTGTGGATATAGTCGAAGATCGTCGCTTCAGACACCTCGACCTCTTGCCCGGCGTGCAGGCTCGGGATGTTGAAAGGCTCGTTTCTCAGAAGTCCTCTGATCTTGTCCCCCTTCCACGCACTCACCTCGACCCACATCCATTCTCGCTCGCCGTCGGGTGTTTCGAACGGAGCTTTGACCAGAACGAACTCTCCCGGAGCGAACCCCGAATTGAACGCCGTCCGAAGGGAGGACAACCTCGCTCTCGCCCGGTTGCTTGCATTCTCTAATTCCTGGCTTTCGTTGACGGACGTCACTGAGTCCTCCCAACCGAAAAGGCTTTTTAACATTTCTTGCTGCCGGGCATACAGGTCTGGGCCAGTGTATCGGTCGAAGGTGATCTCGATGAGTCGGTTCCTCGGATCGCCCTCCTCCCAAGTGCCCTCTCGCAGTGAGAGCAGTGCCACGGCGGTGGCGTTGGATTTGAGCGACCTGATCTGTGGCTCTCGAACCTCCGGGTTCCTGATCGCGCGAATGTCCAAGTCAAACTCGCCCCGCTTCTTGGGATGACTGCCCTCAGCCATTGCCTGGGCGAAGAGACTGACGACGTGTCCCATATTCCGGCTGAGCGACCAGGAGAAGCGATCCACTACGATGTCCGGTAGCCCGAACTTCATCATCCCCAGCGTGATCGCCCTGATGTGCTCTTCCTTCTTGTATGCATGGATGATGGTATGGCTGGAAACGTCCGGAATGCCTTCCGTCCAATCCTCGATCCGCGCCTTGTGCCATGCATCGGGCGTAAAGACCTCCCGGGTCTCTTCATCCCAGAGGAGGCCGCCCGTTTCACGAGCGATTCTGCTGGCCAGCGACAATGCCGCACGCATTCCGTCCCAGACGTGCTCCTTTGGGTATCCGAAATCCAACAGCACGGCGGTCTGCGAGTTTTGCAGGGCCACCGCCTGCTCTCGGCTCAGGCCACGGCCGAAACGCTGGAGAAACTCCAGGTTGGGCGGCGCATAGGACGCCTGCACTTCGTTGATAACCCTGGCTGCGATCTGCATCCCCTCCTTGCCGGACACGATTCCGTCTACCCGCTGGAACCCCTTGAACTCACTCTGGAGAAGCTCGTTCAGGCAACTCAGCGGATCTCCCTGGGGGGATGGAAGGTGGTAGATGGCAAACTGGAAAGCGATTTCATCCTGCATCAGGGGACCGGATGGAAACGGTCTCCCGTTGGCCTGACTTGGAGACTTCATCTTGGCCTCGTCCGAAAACCGGTGTAACACCATCGATGTCGTGCCGTCTACGCCTGGAACGGCGGTTGCCTCACGCCAAACGTAAAGGATGGCACCGAGTACCGCAATGCAGTCCAATGGGCAATCACTGCTGGGCGTTGACAGACTCCGTCTTCAAGTGGCACAACGTAACGGCCGAGGACGAGCCAGCCAGGCGTGGGCGACGAAGGCACCGCTTATGCACGTCCTAATCGTCCACCATTAAGGACGGCACGACCGCTTGACAGGCCGATCCAGGGCCATCACCACCTGGCCCTCCCCTCCAACCATCACGGTCAGCCGCTTGCCACCGTCGACCAGCGGAGCATTGGCGAAGCCGGAGAGGCGCTTGGGCAATCCCCCGCCGGACGCTCCGTAACGTCGGCCATCCGAAACCAGGGTGTCTGCCTCTCGGTGTGTGAGGGATGTCGCCGACAGGAGTGTGATGACGACTCCCTGCTCCCCCGTTATCATTGATCTATGGCGCAATCGCCCCCCCAAGATCTGAATCGAGAGCACATCCTGAAGGCCCTAGCGGACCTTGATGCGGGGATTGAACACTCGTTCGGCGACCCCACCAGATTCCAGGTTGCTCATCTGGAAAAACGATACGCACCCAAGGCCGTCTTTCGCTTCATGCATCGTCCCAGGTTGTATGTCCTGCACGGCGCATCGTCCGGCCTGTGCCGGTTGGAACCGATGGCAGACAGGGCGACCGTGGCCGTGAAGGAGGCGCCAACCGATGCTTGACCGATGCCCATTCTGTGAGCTGGACCCAGGTCGTCTCTGGCTGGAAAACGATACCGCCATCGCCCTGTGGGATGCCTTTCCGATCACGAAGGGACACACGCTCGTGATCCCGAGGCGGCATGTCGCGAGCATCTACGAATTGCCGCCCGGTGATCAGGCCGGCCTCTGGGCGATGGTCGCTGATGCCCGGCACCGGCTTGGCGACGACCTGCACCCGGACGGCTTCAACGTCGGTTTGAACGATGGTGCGGCGGCAGGGCAGACGATCTTCCATGCCCACATCCACATCATCCCGCGGTACTCGGGCGATGTTGCCGAGCCCCGTGGTGGCGTCCGATGGGTGATTCCGGACAAGGCTCGGTACTGGTGAGGAGCAGCCGATGCACTGGACGCCCCCGACACCGGAGGAACAGGTTCAGTTTCTCAGAGACATTCAGCGGCTGCTGGCCGAGGGGCAGTTCGTCGCCAGCTACAAATTCGCCCTGCTGCTTGCCCTGGCTGATCTCTGCGTGCTGCAGGGGAACGACTCGGGCAGTCCGCTGGAGTTGACGATACACGACATCGCCGAAAAGTTCGTGGAACTGTACTGGCCGCAATGTCGCCCGTTCGAGATGGGAGGGCTCACGACCGGCGTCATCTTGCAGCAGAACACCGGAAAGCAGGCGGCGATTATCTCGGGCATCACGCAAGCGCAGCGCACGTTCGGAGGCTCCCTGTACCGTTTCCGCTGCGCGGCCTCCGACCATTGGCACGCGCTGGTCTGCGATGTTCGCCGAGTAGTGAGTGTGATGCCTCTGTGGAAGCTGCAGACCGTGGGCAGCGAGCGTCTGGAGTTCCTGTACGAAAACGTCGGGCACGGTGCGTCCATCACACTGAAGCCCGGAGTAGCGTACTGTTTCCGCGCGTTCTACGGGTTGATTCGCGACCTGATCCAAGGGGCGTGGGTCCGTTTCGTGCAGAAACTGAACGTCAATCAACTTGGGAGCTTGACCGACCTTGGCAGTTTCCTGTTTGGGCGTGAGCGAAGACTGTTGGAGTCGTATCGCGCAGTCTTGCTGGACGTGCAGTCTGGTCGGTGCTTCTATTGTCACAAGGATCTTCAACGCCGTATGGACGTGGATCACTTCATTCCTTGGTCCCGCTACCCGACTGACCTGGGTCACAATCTTGTGTTGTCGCATCCAAGCTGCAACAATGCCAAGTCGGACCATTTGGCTGCGGAAGAGCATCTGGCTGCCTGGATCGAACGGAATCGGATTCACGCAGGCGAAATGGACGCGCGACTGGCGGAAGCCGAACTGCCCCATGACTCAGCTGCCTCAGTGCGGATTGCCACCTGGGCGTACGAGCAAACCGAGCAGGCTAAGGGACAGGTATGGGTGGCCAAGGAGGTCTTTCGACAATTGGGGCCGGAGTGGCGACGGCTACTGGTGGCATAGATGCCATGATCACGAGAAGCCGAGAAGCAGACACTCTGGTTTCGCCGGCTTGCCAGCGTCGGTGTCGAGATGGCTGCGCCGGACGCTCCGTAGCGTCGGCCCTCCGAAACCAAGGTGTCTGCCTCTTCGCCGTCTCCGATAGGGCTCGTCGTGACCGCATTCATGCGGTCGTCTGTTCGTCCCGCACTCCCGGGACCCGATGAATCGGGTCACTACGAACGAATCCGTCGTGACCGCATTCATGCGGTCGTCTGTTCGCCCCGCACTCCCGGACCCGATGAACGGGTCACTACGAACGAATCCGGGGAGCCGAGTCAGCGAGAACCGACCATCCAGAATCTTCCCCTTCAGCCCATGAACCATCCACCGTTCACGTTGATCGTCTGACCTGTGACGTAGCCGTTGCGGGCGAGCATCACCGCTACGTCAGCCACCTCATCCACCGTGCCGAACCTGCCCACCAGGATCAAGTCAGGTCGGGCGTTCGGATTGCCCGTGACCATCTCCGTCTCGATCAGTGCCGGAGCGATCGCATTGACCGTAATCCCTTCTTTGGCGAGCAGGTTGGCATAGGAGTGCGTCAGGCCCAGGATGCCCGCCTTCGATGCGGCATAGTGCGGGCCGACGACACCACCGGTCTGGGCGGCCACCGAGGAGAGATTGATGATCCGTCCCCAGCGGGCCGCTCGCATCCTCGGCAGTACCGCTTGGGTAACGAGGAAGACGGATGTCAGATTGACGGCGATGATCTCGTCCCAGTCCTGTTCGGCTATCTCGGACACGGGCTGAGGGCGGGTGATCCCCGCATTGTTGACCAGGATGGCCACGGGACCAAGCTCGGCTTCCACGGTCGCCACCATCCGGCCGACATCGGCGGAAACCGAAACGTCGGCTTGCACGGCGACACTGCGGCGGCCGAGCTTCTCGATTTCGGCGCACGTGTCCTGGGCCTCGCTGTGGCGAGCTCGGTAATTGACAGCCACGTCGGCACCAGCTTTGGCCAAGGCAATGGCGATAGCCTTGCCGATCCCCCGGCTGGCACCGGTGACGAGGGCAACTTGGTCGGTCAGGTCATCAAGCATGTGTCGCTATGGTCAAACCGATCCGGATCGTAATACACTCCAAACGGCGGTGCTGGCCATTGTACCAAGCCCGCCATCCCACGAACGCCCTCCTCTCCCACCGTCTGGCATTCCTGCGTCGTTGTCTTGGTTACATCGTTCAAGAACAGGATACCCACCGCGTGCATCACCTCCCCTCCCATTCCTCGTAGAACCGCCGCAGGAACTCTTCCATGAACTGGTGCCGACTCTCGGCTATTTCCATGCCGGTCGCCGTGTTCATGCGATCCTTCAGCAGGAGCAGCTTCTCGTAGAAGTGGTTGACGGTCGTGCCGGTGCTCTTGATGTAGGCTTCGGCAGTGCGATGCTCTTCGGGCTTAACCTCGGGATCGTGGACCAACCGCCCCTTGGCACCCCCGTAAGCAAATGCGCGGGCGATGCCGATGGCCCCAATGGCGTCCAACCGATCGGCGTCCTGGACCACCTTGCCTTCGAGCGACAGTTCGAGCTGGGCCACACCTGTTCCCTTGAATGAATGGTTCACGTGTCTTCCCAGCGGCGAGGTCCGGCAGCGGTTCGGCTGCAATGGTGGCAATGACAGGCCTCCTCATGCCGCCTATGGCTTGATTTCCCTACGCATCGCCCGAATCCGGTCGTAGCGGTAGTCGTACTGCGGCTCCCCTCCTCGTTGCGTTGAGGTTCGATCAGGAGCGGCTGGTCGGTCTTCTTCCAATGAATGCCGTCGTCGGAGGTCGCTCCCATGACGCACAGCAGCATGTTGTTGGGATGGAACTTGACCTTGTCGGTGCTACCTGTGGCTTCAGTGACGGCGCGTCGCTCGGACCACGGTAGCCAGACCATTTCGTGAGTATTCGAGACTGGCATCTCGGACGTGCTCTCCGGTGTGCCGATCCAGGGCCATCACCACCTGGCCCTCCCCTCCAACCATCACGATCAACCGCAATAGTCACGCACCCTTCTCTGCTACCGCCAGGATCTCGAAATCGTCCGGGGTGAGCGCGTGCTCGCGGCTGAACTGGCCCAGATGGCACCCGAACATATCCACTTGGACGAATCCCGCTGTCTTCAAGAGCCAGTGCAATTCGGCCGGCGCGTAATACCGTTCGTTCGTCATGATCGTATGCGATTGGCCCGCGTCGTCCGTGAATGCCATCTCGGCCCGTTCCCGGAACGTCAGCAGGTCGAACGTCAGGTCGCCGAACGCCGCGCCCGACTCGTTGGCCTGGAGGAAGTCCTTGACCGAGTGGAACAGCGGGAACAAGGCGTTGAGTGCCGTCAGCATCAATTTGGCCCCTGGCCGCAGTGCCGCACAGGCATTGCTGAGCACGGCGAAATTCTTCTCGTCGGTCTCCATCAGCGAGAATGCGCCTTCACAGAACATGATGGCGGCATCGAATTCGTCCTGGAAATGCCGCTCTGTCGCGTCCCGACGTTCAAACTCAACGCTCACGCCCGCCTCGGCTGCCTTCCTGCGCGCCTGACGCAGTTGGGATTCCGACAGATCGAGACCGGTCACGCGATAACCGCGCCTGGCAAGCTCGATGGCATGCCGCCCCGTGCCGCAGCCGATGTCGAGGATCCGTTTCGATCGGTCACCCCCCAGTTCCCGTTCCACGAAGTCCACCTCCCCGACGGTCCCTTGCGTGAAACACTCCTTGTCGTAGCTCTTGCCGTAATTGGCGAAGAACGTCTCGTACCATTGCGCCATGGCAGGTTCTTTCTCATCGCGTGATACTCGACATCTGCGTCCCGGTCGATCCAGCAGGACTTACACCCGTTCACTCTCGGCGGGTAAGCCGCGGCGGCGACGGCTGGGACGGCCAGGGTGAACCAAGCTCGCATTCGCCTCCCTCCGGACCGTTCTTGCATCACTGCGCCGCGTGACCGCCCAGCGCCCGGTCGATGAACGGATACGCCAACTCGCCGTGCCATTCGTGGCCGGCCGGCCAGATGTCCTGCCGCACTGCGTCTTCCGCGCCGAACAGGCGGTAACCGGCCTGCACGCGCGCGAACCCCCGACGCGCATGCTGGATCGGGAAGCAACCGTCCTGTTCCGCGCTCTCGAACAGCAGCGGGCGCGGCGCGATCAACAGATGGACCTCGCACACGTCCATCAACTCGACCAGCCCGGGCAGCTCCCAGCACTCGCAGTTCGGCACCGCGAAGACGCCTTCGGTCGTGCACAGCCAGCCGCTGACCACGGCCGCCTTCAACCGCGGGTCGCAGGCGGCGCTCCACATCGCCCACTCGCCACCCATCGACAGGCCGGCGACCCCCAGCCGCTGCGGGTCGACTTCGGGGCGCGACTGCAGGATGTCCACCGCGCGCAGCAGGTCCCAGAGCATCGTCGCGCAGTACTCGCGGTGCGGGAACGAGGGGGCGAGCACCACGTAGCCGCCGCGGGCGAAACGGTCCGCCAGCCCGTGGTAGATGCTCTCGGGATCGAACACCGCGTCGCCCGTCCCGCCGTGCCCGTGCATGGCCAGCATGGCCGGGAACGGGCCGGGCCCGAAGGGTACGGCCAGCAAGCACGCGATGCGCGTCGACGGGTCGTTGCCCTGGAACGACGCGCGATACAGCTGATAGGCGGCCCGGTTCGTCGACTCGCCCAGCTGGAAGTCCACGGGCAGTTCGCCGGTCGACCGGCGCGGCTCCTGGCGCGCAACCAGCTCGAACAGCCGCCCGCGCGCGCGCTCCTGCCACCGCTCGGCCGACGCCCGGTCGGTCGCCGCAAACGGCATTTCGAACCGGTCCGGGACCGGGCCGCGCACGGCCGGCATCGGCTCACACGTCCTGATCAGTTCCTCCGCCTCCAGCGCGCGCTGGGTGATGCGGACTTCATCGAGGCAGCCGCGCCAGGGGCGCGGGCCTTGCGTCGCGTACCGGTCGACGTTGCCGATCTTCAAGTGGGCACGGGGGCCGGTGAAGATCCCGGGCGCCGACCGTTCGCCGCGCGCCATCTCCCGGCCGTTCACATAGATCCGGCTCGTGCTGCCCGCGCTCACGGCTGCCACGTGATACCACGTGCCCGGTTCGATCAAGCGGGGCGCCGTCTCCAGCTTGTTTCCGGCGTGGAAGCGGCCGTCGGGCGACACGTCGAACCGCACGCCGCCGCGCGGCGTGACGACCAGCGCCCAGCTGCGCTGGTCGCCCTCCTCGTTCCAGTCGCCGGCGATCGCCGCGTAGTCGGCTCGCCTGCCGAGCTTCACGAACGCTTCCACCGTGAAGTCGGTCGACGTGACCCGCCGATCCGGCCCGAAATCGACACACGTTTCCGGTTGACCGTCCAGCGCGATCGAGTACCGGTTCGCCTCGGCCAACCCGCCGTAACCCACGACATCTTCGACAAACGTGACGCCGCCGACGCGCGCGCCGAGCGTCCCGTTTTCGAACCGTTCGTAGATCAACACCTGGGCCGATAACCCGCTCGGCCACCAGCACCAGCACCAGGCACCCAGAAGCAACAGCCCACACCGGCAGTATTCCATCGTCTCTCCCCGAAGCTCACGCGGGAAAGAACACACGACCAGACTCTGTCTCAGTCTGGCGCATACGGCCGCCTGCTGCAAGGATCCCCGGTGCGGTACCGGCCGAGCCGGCTCGCGAGGTTTTCGTCAGAATGTGATGATCAGGTCGATAGCCGCCGTGAACTGGTCGTCGTCGTTGCCGCCGTCGAACGGCAGGCCGGTCGGGCCCGCCAGGCCGTCATACCAATCCCAGCGCAACTCGGGCCGGACGATCACGTTGCCGTTGGGGCGCCAACTCAGGCCGGCCGTCACGTTGTAGAAGCTGCCGGCGAAGCCGTGGCCGGACCAGGCGTGGACGCCCGGGATGTTGCCCGGGCCCGCGATCCGCACCCCGTCGTCGTCCCGCATCCATTCCACGCGCAGGTTCGCGTTCCACCGCGGATTGATCGTGTAGAGGAAGTACTGGTTCAGGCCATACCACTCGGCGACGCCGCCCGCCACAGGCGCGTTCTGTTCCGTGCCGAGATTCTGGACGAGCACATATTGCAGCCGCTTGAACAGCTTCTGCTGCCACACGAGGCTGTGCACGAACCGGTCCTGGTCGCCCGGCACGCCGTTGAAGTCGCCCGGCGGATCCTGAGGGCCGAACGAGACCGCGTAGGTAAGCTTCGTGCGTTGATTCTCGCTGACCCACTTCACACCGCCCATGAAATCCAGATTGTCGTTGTAGTCTTCGAACATCAGCCAACCGCGGTGGAATCCGGCCAGGATCGCCAATTGATCCGTAAGCTGGTATTCAGCCAGCGCGCCGGTGACCAGCTGCGGGACCGTGTACCCGTAGGAATAGGAATGCGAGTAGAACGGGTTCATCACGCAGGGCACGGCCTCGTAATCCAGGATGCCGGCGAAATGGCCGAGCTTGACCGACAGGTCGTTGAAGGCGAATTCCAGGTACGCCTGCGGGATGACCAACCCGTACCGTTGATAGTCGAATCCGTTGATCCGGTCTTCCAGCCCGTGGTTGATGCCGAATCGCCAGTCCGTACCGTAGATCATGTCCACATGGCCGCCCCAAGCGAAGCCGCAACCGCCCGTCTTGGCCGGCCGGTCGAGGTAGAGCCACAGCTGGTTCATCTGGTACTTGTCGTCGAAGTCATTGGTGGCCACCGGGCCGTTGAACCCGTCGTCGGAACGGTGTTCATTGAACGTCACGCCCTGTTCGATCCAACCGCCCAGCTTGACGCCGGTGCGCTGCAGGAGGCATGGCTGAGGCAGCGACCAGGGGGCGTCCGGCCCGCAGTTGCATGCGGTGCGCCGAGCTGCCCACCTCGGCTGGGTCGGACAGCAGGTCGCGCACCGGGCCGCATCCGCCTCGTCCGCCAACGCATCGGCCACCGTGAAGATGGCCGCATCCAAGTCGTCCGCCGCGTCGTACATCGCCGACTCGGCCCGAGCGGCCCGACCGGCGAGGCAAGAAAGGGCCAGCAAACTGGCCAGACCGAGAAGCTTACGTGTGACGTCCATATCGCACTGCTCCGAGGGTGAAGTGTCGGGGATACTTCCAAGGTCGGAGTCTTCCCGAGCCACTCTTCAGCGGCTGAGGCCATTCAGCGCACCGAGCAGCGCCGGCTGTGCCGGTTGTGCGGATTGAGCAGCATCTACCAGGAGCGAGGAGCAACCGCTCGCCGCCGCTCCTTCCGGGCCCAGCCCGGTTCCAGCCCTGAGCGGGCTCCGGCGCGGCCTGTCACGGCCCGACTGCGGGCGGGTCTACCCGTCCCGGCGCGTGCGCCTCCCCAGGCGGACCCGCGGGGGATCGATCAGCCGGCCGAGCGTTCGCCTGGCCCGTTCAGATGTCCAGGTTCCGCACGTCGAGCGCGTGTTTCTCGATGAAGTCGCGGCGCGGCTCGACTTTGTCGCCCATCAGCACGCGGAACATCTCATCGGCCGCTCCGACATCGCGCATGCTGACCTGGACCAGCGTGCGGTTGGCCGGGTCGAGGGTCGTCTCGCGCAGCTCTTCGGGGTTCATTTCGCCGAGACCTTTGAAGCGGGTCACGTGCAGCCCTTTTTCACCTGCCGCCCGCACGGCCGGCAGCAGCCCGCGCAGGTCTTCCAGCGGGATGAGCGTGTCGCCGCGGCGGAGCACGTACCGCGGTTCTTCGATCCCGGTGCGTTCCTGCGGGATGAGCGCCTGGACGTCGAACCCCATCCTTCTCAGTTCGCTCATGCCGGCGTTGATGGTGCGCACTTCATGCAGCTCGGTAACGTGCATCTGCGGCTGCTCGCCATTGCGATTGTCCTCGCTCTCGCCCGCGTCGAACTGGTTCTCCGCCGGCGCGTCGCCGGCCGTCGCCAGGCGTTCTTTGAGGAAGGCGTCCAGCGTGACCCGGCCGCGCAGCCAGTACTCTTCGCCGTGCAGGAGCAGGTGGATCACCGGCAGCTTGCCCGTTTCCGGATCGGCGCGCAGCGCGTGGGCGCGCAAGCTGATCCCGCGCCGCTCCAGCGCCAGCAGCGCTTCTTCCATGTCGGCCAGCGTGTAGCAGAGCTCGCGCATGTCTTCGCCCTGGATCTGGCGGCCGTTCCCGGGCTCGAACACCGCGTCGGCGAGCCCGCGCTCGAGGAGCTGGGTCTTCATCTCCTCTTCCGTCTGGACGTAGTAGGTGTCTTTCTTGGTCCGCACGCGGAACAGGGGCGGCTGGGCGACATACACATGGCCGTCGGCCACGAGCTGGTACATTTGCCGGTAGAAGAAGGTGAGGAGCAGCGTACGGATGTGCGAGCCGTCCACGTCGGCGTCCGTCATGATGATGATCTTGTGGTAGCGCAGCTTGCTCAGGTCCTGCTCGCCCGCGATCCCGCTGCCGATCGCGTGGATCATGCTTTGAACCTCCTCGTTGGCCAGCACCTTGTCTTCGCGCGACTTGTAGGCGTTGATGATCTTGCCGCGCAGCGGCAGGATCGCCTGGTACTCGCGCAGGCGGCCCCCCTCCGCGCTGCCGCCGGCCGAGTCGCCTTCAACCAGGTAGAGTTCGCACTTGTCGGCCTCCCGGCTGATGCAGTCGCGCAGCTTCCCGGGCAGCCCGCCGCCGCCCAATGCGTCTTTGCGTTTCCGGAGGATGTCCTTCGCCTTGCGCGCCGCCTCACGCGCCTCGGCCGCCAACACACCCTTCCGCACGATCGCCCGCGCGTTCCGCGGGTTCTCCTCCAGGTATTGCGTCAGGAAATCGCCGAACACCGAGTTCACGATCCCTTCCACCTCGCCGTTGCCCAGCTTCGTCTTCGTCTGTCCTTCGAACTGCGGGTGGGGCACGCGCAGCGAGATCACGGCCGTCAAGCCTTCGCGGAAGTCGTCGCCGGTGGGCAGCAGGTCCTTGAAGATGCCCTCCTTGCGCCCGTAGTTGTTGAGCGTCCTGGTCAGCGCGGAGCGGAAGCCGGAGACATGGGTCCCGCCCTCGAGGGTGTGGATGTTGTTCACGTAGGAGTGCAGGTTCTCGGTGTACTCGGCCGAATACTGCAGGGCGATCTCGTAGCCGACCCCATCCTGCTCGCCGTTGACGTAGATGATCTCCTTGTGGAGCGTGTCGCTGGCCCGATTCAAGTGCTCGACGAACTGGATGATACCCCGTTCATACAGGAACTGCTCGCCCTGGCCCGCGCGCTCGTCCCAGAATTCGATCCGCACGCCGCTGTTGAGGAACGCGAGTTCCTGCAGCCGTTTGTAGAGCAGGTCGTAGCTGAACTTGGTCGTCTGGAAGATCATGGCGTCCGGCTTGAAGGTCGTCTTGGTGCCCACCTTCCTGGTCGTCCCCACCTGCTGGACCGGACCGCTGGGAATCCCGCGCTCGTACTCCTGCTGGTACACCTGCCCGTCGCGCGACACTTCGACTTCGCACCACTGCGACAGGAAGTTCACGACCGTCACGCCGACGCCGTGCAGGCCGCCCGATGTCTGATAGGCCCCCTTCTCGAATTTCCCGCCGAACTTCAGCACGGTCATCACGCCTTCGAGCGTGGAGACTTCCCGACCCAACTCCTTGGACAACTGCTCGTGCGGTTCGATCGGGATGCCCCGGCCGTCATCTTCGACCGTCACCGAGCCGTCGGCGTTGACGGTCACTTTGATGTTCTTGGCGAAACCCGCCATCGCTTCATCAATCGAGTTGTCGACGACTTCGTACACCAAGTGGTGCAGGCCGCGCGCGGTGACATCCCCGATGTACAACGCGGGCCGCCGCCGGACATGCTCCATGTCCGACAGATGCTGCAAGTCCTCCGGCCGATAATCGGCTTTCGGGCGCTGGGGATGGTCCTCTGGTTCTCGCGGCTGGTGTTCCGCGGGCTGATCGTCATGCATGGGATTGCTCATTTCACGGCGCCGATACGAAAACGCAAGTCATGGATCTTCTGGTCCGGCAATGCCGCCACGATCTTCTCGAGCAGTTGTTTCTTCTGGGCAGTGAATTCCTGCAGGGCCACGGAATGGGAGACGATCACTTCCAGCACGCCGCGCCGGATGTTGCCCAGCCGGCCGAACGGGGCCAGGTTCTCGCCCGCGGCCGCCAGCCACGCCGCGTCCCGCTCGGCCGCCGCCTCTACGCCGGCATACCCCCGACGCGCCAGGAGCGCACTCATCGCCTCCGCGATCGGCTGCGGACCCGTGCCACGCCACTGCCGCCGCCGCAGGTCCTCATGGATGCATCGGAGCTCGTCATCCAGCGGTCGATCCATAATCGTGCCGGCCCACGGACTGCCTTGGAAGATTACTGCTACCGGTCGCGCGCCAAGGGCATCACGACATACCCATATCCGTCATCGGTCGTCATCAGCGCGGCTGATTCGGTATTCTCAATGTCGAACGTGAAGGTCTTCTCGGGATCGAGCACCTTGAGGAAATCAGCCACGAACCGGTGATCCAGGCTCAAGGTCAACGGAGCTCCCGCGTAGGCGACCGGCAACTCGATCCGCGACTGCCCGACTTCCGCCGTCGCCCCGCTGAGCACCAGGGAGCCATCGGCGAACGCGAAGTCGATGCCCCGGCTCTCGTCGCTCGTGACGATCGACGCCTGCCGCAAGGCGGCGTGCAGCGGTCCCACCGCCAACTCGATCTGCACCGCCTCCCGCCGCTGCGGAAACACGTCCCTCCACTTCGGGAACCGCCCCTCCACCAACCGGGAATAGACTATGGCGCGGGGGCTCTTGAGCAGGATCGCGTTCACGTGCACGGCGACCTGTACGTCCACGTCGAGCTCCGCAAACGCCCGCTCGATCAACTGCATGGACCGAGACGGCACGATCGTCATGGCGTCCTCGAGACTGCAGTGCCCGACGGTCCGGCAGGGCCCTTCCATCTTCGCCAGCCGCCGCCCGTCCGTTCCCACCGCGGTCACCTGGTCGCCGGAGAATTCCAACAGCACGCCGTCCAACGCGTAACGGCCGCCTTCCGTATCCGTCGCGAACAGGGTCCGCCGAATCAACTCCCGCAACAAGCGTGCCGAGATCACATGGTAGTTCTCGTCGCTGAACGACGCCACTTCCGGGAACTCGTCCGGATTCTGACTCGGCAGCTGGAATTCGCTCCGCTCGCCATGCACTTGGATGCCCTGTGGCCCCGCTTCCACCGACAGTTTTGAGTCCAGGCTCTCGCGCAGGATCGAGCCGAATCGCGCCACCGGCAGGACGACCGCACCGACCGCTTCCACCTGGATGCCGGGCACGTCAATCCGGATGCCCATCTCCATGTCCGTGGCCAGCAACGTAGCTTGCTCGGGCGTGACGACCAGCTTGACATTCTGCAAGATCGGTTTGGGGCTGCGGCTGGGGGCCACCGTGGCCGCGATCTGGAAGGCGGACAGCAGCTTGTCGCGTTCACACACGATTTTCATGGGTGCCTACCTTTCGCGACGAGGCGTTGCGGGAACTCAGCGGACCGTGCCTCGTCATGATGTCCTGCGGAACGAGGGTTCTTCTAGTGGTTATGGAATTCTCAGCAGCAGTAATGTTCTGCCGGCGGACTCTGTCGAAGCCGAGCCGGCTGGTCGCGCGAACCCACGCTGCCGTAGGGAGTTAGTCTTGGTTGTCCGTTTCCCGGCTGTTGGGGAAACCATGTTCTGAACATGTCCATGGCGTGTCGAAGGACGGGTGCCCAACTGTCGCGCGTTCATGCGTCCGCGTCCGGATGTCGATAACGGCATGGTCTTCGAACAGTTGTTGTCGGCTGATCTACAAGTTCTCCACAGGCCGAACAGGGCGTCGGTGAATCTCGATGTTCAGTTTCCATCCGCCGGGCGTGCCGGCCGCGCCGCGGCCGGCGCGGGTCATGGCGGCGCAGATGGCTCCGTGAGTTGTCGCGCGAGTCCATCCACGGCTTGTGCGATCGCCGGGTCGCCGTGCTGCAGCAGCTCCGTTTTCCGGCAGGCATGCAATACGGTGGTGTGGTCGCGCTGTCCGAAATACTGGCCGATCACCTGCAGGCTTTTGCCGGTCAGTCGCCGGGCCAGCAGCATCGCCACGCCGCGGGCCCGCACGACCCGGCTGGCCCGCGAGGGTCCGCGCAACTGCTGGACGGTCACGCCGAAATGCCTGGCGGCCTTGGCGGCGATCGCGCGGAACGAAGGCCGCTCTTCGGCGGCCTGCGCGGCGAGGAACGCGCGTACGTCGTCCAGCCCGATCGGCGCTGCCGCGGTACGGGCGGCGTGCCCGAGTTGCACAACGGCATGGCTCAACTGCGGGACGGTCAAGCGTTCGGCGGCGGCGGCGCCGGGTGGGCCGGCCGCCAGCAACTCGATCGCGCCGTCCGGCAGCGGCACCGCGTACAGGTCGGCAAGGCGTCGCAAGAGTATGCGCCGGGCGGGCGCGCCGGGCGAGCGCAGTGGGACCGAGAGTCCCGCCGACAGCCGGCTGCACAAGCCGGCCGCCAATCCGTCCCGGACATCCAGCGGCTGGGACGACGTGACGAGCACGGCCGTCGCGCGGTCCAGAAACAGGTCGAGCAACCGCGCCAGCTCCTCCTGGGCCGCCGTCTTCTGGCGCAGTTGCTGAAGGTCGTCCAACACGAACAGGCGCGCGGTCAGCATTCGGCGGCGGAAGTCCGACAGGCTGTTGGTGTCCAGCGCGTACGCATGGCTGCGCGCGAAGTCCGCGCCGCAGGTGGCCATCACCGGTTCCCCCGGGTGCTCCTCCCGCCACCGCTCCGCCAACCCCTCGGCCAACAGGGTCTTGCCCGTTCCCGTAGGGCCGCAGAGGAGCACGGGGTTGTAGCGCCGCTGGCCGGCGAGCAGTGTTTGGACGGCGAACTGGACCAGGCGGTTTTCGTCGCTCCCGACGTACTCGCGCAGCGCGGCCCGGCACGGCCTGCCACGCGGGCCCGCCTCGGGAGATGGCGTAGAGCACGCCTGCAAAGGGATCGAAAAGACGCCGCTAACCACCCAGACTCCGTCCGCAAAAGCCGCCGTTTTCCAGCTCGTCAGGTGCCCCCGTGGGCTGAGCCCCGATTATAGCGATTTGGGGCGGTGCCCGCGAGACGGCGCAGGCGAAAAACGTGGGTCCGCTCCAGGTCGCAACTGCTTGGACGGCTTGGAAATACGCGATGGCAACCCGGCCCCTTCAGCGATCGATGGGGAGTCGGTCGAGTTCCGCGCGGCCCTCGACCAGAATCAGCTCGGTTTCGATCGGCACGTCGGCGAATTCCTGGATCTCGCCGCTGGGCCAGAACACGGTCAGCTTGTCGACCGTGTCGGCCGCCCCCAAGCCGAACACGAGCTGCCGCTGATTGCTTGCGTGGAAGCCGCTGCCGCCCGCCAACTGCCGGTACTGGGTGCGCCCGCCGGACTCCACGACGACCCGCGCGCCGAGCGGCTCGCGCGCCGAGCGCACGCCGTGCAGGCGGATCGCCAGCCAGTGCCCGACGTGCTCGGTCTCGTTGGTCACCAGCGACGCCATGTCGGCGATGTTCGAAAGCATCAGGTCTTCGCGGCCGTCGCGATTCCAGTCGACCAGCGCCAGGCCGCGTCCGAGCAATTCCTTGTCGAAGAACGAGCCGGCGTTGGGCCCCTGCAGCTCGACGAAACTCATCCCGTCCAGGTTGTGGAAGAACTGCGGCCGCATGTGCCACGGCTCGCCGCGAAAACGAAGGTCATCGATGTGCCCGTTGGCGATCAACAGGTCGGGCCAGCCGTCCAGGTCGGCGTCGAGAAACTGGCTGCCGAAGGTCAGCATCGGCAGCGTCGGCTCGACCAGCCGGTATTCGCGCGAGCTGTCCACGAAGAACCGGCCAGGTTGCTGGATGTAAAGCGTGCAGAAGTCCTGATAGAAATTCCCCACCAGCATGTCGAGCAGCCCGTCACCGGTCACGTCGTCGCAGGCGATCCCCATCGACGCCTGCGGCCGACCCGAGCCGTCGCAGGCGGCGCCGGACAGCAGGCCGTGGTCCATGAATTGCACGTTGCCCTCGGAATCGTCCGGCTGCCGGACCCACAACGCGTTCTCCATCGCATCGTTGGATACGTAGATCTGCAGACTCCCCGAGGCGTCGAAATCCGCCGCGACCACCCCCACGCCACGGCCCGGAATGGTCCGGATGCCCGACACGTCGCTCACGTCGCGCCAGGTTCCATCGCCCCCGTTGAGGAACAACGAATCCACTTCGCCGTCAAAATGACCCGGACCGCACGACCGTAACAGCCCGTCCACGACGCAGTGCCTGGTAAACACGTCTTCGCCCGTGAGATAGTTCACATCGAACAGATCGGGCCAGCCGTCCCCGTTGAGATCCGCGATCATGACGCTGGTGGTCCACAGGATGCGGTCGTCCTGGTGGTGGGGGACGAGCGAGAACGTACCGTCGCCGTTGTTGCGGTACAGGTGGTTCTGGCCGACGTTGCCGATGTAGAGATCCGTGAAACCGTCGTTGTCGAAGTCACCGGCGGCCACGCCTTGCGAATAACTGTTCTCGCGGATGCCGCACATGTCCGTGACGTCGACAAAGGTCCCGTCGCCCTGATTGCGATAGAGGCGGTCGAGATAGGTCATATCGTCGGGCGCGACAGGCCATTTGCAGCACTGGGTGAGGTAGATGTCCGGCCAAGTGTCGTTGTCGTAATCCAAGATGGCCGCGCCGCCGCCCATGTTTTCGAGCAACATCAGTTCGCGTCCGGCGGCGACCCAGCTATCGAAATAGCGGAACGCGATGCCCGCCTCCTCCGCCCGGTCGACGAACTGGACGGGTGTGACGCCGGCCGGCAGATCGCGCGGAGATGCCGCGGGTTCCTGGGGCGCCTGGCGGGCGAAGGTCGGTAAGGGATAGCTGGAGAAGTCCAGGTGCTCCGACGGGCTGGCACCGGCGAGCGTCAGCGGCGGCCGCTCCCGGTCGAGCCGCGCGCGGAGCCGGTCGCGCTCGGCCGTCGCCTCGGGTTCCCCCGGGGAGACGCTCAGGACGGCGACCTGCCAGGCCCAGGCCTCCCACAGCCGCCCCAGTTCCTCGGACAGCTGCGACGCGCGGCGCATGGCCTCGATGTTCGGGCCGCCGGAAAACATGGGGAACACCGTCGTCTCGAGTTCCGCAGTGGCCCGGGCGAACTCCATGAACTGGTCGGCAACCTCGAGCTGTCCGAGGCGTTTGAGCACCAAGCCGATATTGTAGTTGGCGATCCGGTGCAGCGGCTGGCGGCGCAACGTCTCCCAGTAGCAGCGCGCGGCAGCCTCCCATTGGCGCTGACGCTCCGCCCACATGGCCCGCGAGAACCAGACTTCCGGGTGCGTCTCGGCCACCTTCGGCAGCGCCGCCTCCCAACGCAGGAACTCGTCGTCCAGTTCCAGGTCGAGCAGCAGGCGGCCGTACAGGGCCTGCGCTTCGATCTGCTCGGGATACTTGGCCAGCACCCTCTCGAGCAACTCGCGCGACTCGCGCGTCTTGTGGACGCGCAGGAACGGCTCGATCAACCCGAGACCCGGGAGCGGGTCGTCCGGGACACGGTACAGCGCCGTGTCGATGACCGGCGTGTCATCGAATTTCTCACGCGGCGTCGCCAGCATGATCAGGTCTTGGAGCGTGAATTGCCCGAGCTGCAGCAGCCGCTCCATGTACGGCGAGGCTTCCCACCGCCGACCCTCGGTGTTGAGCAGGATGGACAACAGCATGTTCGCGTCGATATGGTCCGGCTCCTGCTCCAGGGCCGTGCGCAGCTCGCGTTCCGCGTCCGCGAAGCGCGACTCCGCCACGTATTGCCTGGCCGACCGCACGTGGAACGTCGCGCTGCGCTCCAACACGGCCGGGCCGGCGGCGCCCCGAGCCGCCGGATCGGTCGGCCCGCGCGAGTCCGAGAGGGACGGCGTACAGCCGGCCCATCCTCCCAGGAGCAGCAGGAGGAGCAGGCGGGCCAAGCGCGATCGCCGTTCGGTCGCCATGGTCAAGGGCTCTCGGGCGAGTACAGTCACGGAGCCGCCTCCGTGTGTGAGCTGACCTGTGCCCGGCGGAGCCGGCCCAGAGCCGCGATGATGCGTTGGGCGGCCGTATCGATGTCCTGTCGAGTTGTGAAAGCGCCCAGGCTGAAACGCAACGAGCTGTCAACAATGTCGGCGGGCAGACGCATGGCCCGCAGCACGGTAGAGGGCTCAGTGGACCCGCTGGCGCAGGCCGAGCCGATCGAGCAGGCCACACCGGCCAGGTCGAGTGCCATGTGGACCGCCTGGCAGCTGAGCCCTGGGAAAGCCACGTTCGAAGTGTGCGGCAACCGCCGAGCGTGCAGGCCGTTGACCACCACGCCCAGATCAGCGTCGCGCAGGGCCTGCTCGAAACGATCCCGCAAGGCGGCCATCCGCGTCGCACGCGTCTGCGCATCGCGCTGCCAGATCTGTAACGCGTGATACAGACCAACCGCCAACTCGATCGGCTCCGTGCCCGGCCGCAAACCGATCTGCTGGTGGCCGCCAAAGAGAATCGGATCGATCTGCGCGGCGCGCCGCACGATCAGCGCGCCGATCCCCCGCGGACCGTGGAACTTGTGGGCGGAAAGCGTCAGCGCCGTGACCCGCAAGCGTTCGAAATGGACCGGCACCTTCCCGACCGCCTGGACCGCGTCCGTGTGGAACGGGACGCCCAGCCGACCGCAGCGGACGGCCAGGGACTCGATCGGCTGCAACACGCCCGTTTCGTTGTTGGCCAACATGATGCTCACCAACCGCGTCGCCGGCGTCAGCAGTTCCGTGAAGTGGTCTTCGTCCACCACCCCGGACGAATCCACGCGCACCCGACAGACATCGAACCCCCGACGCTCAAGCTGCTCCGCAGGGCCCGCCACGCTCGGATGCTCGACCGAAGAAATGATGACGCGCCCAGGTCGAGCGCCGGCCATCCCCAGCAGCGCCAGATTGTTGGCCTCCGTACCGCTGCCGGTCAGCACAACACGATCCGCCTGCAGGCCGGTCATGTCGGCACCCAGCAGCCGCCCAATCCCCTCACGCGCGTCCTCCAACACCTGCCGCCCACGCCGCCCGTGCCCGTGCGAACTGGCCGCGTTCCCATACCCCGCCAGAAAGCACTCAGCCATCGTCTGAGCCACTTCAGGGTGAATGGGGGTCGTTGCATTGTGGTCCAAGTTGATCATCATCGCGTCACGGCTCATTCGCAGCGGTACGCTCCATCATCGCGCGGGCCTGCGCCAGACCCCGGCGACTCGACTCCCGACCCGGCTCGTAAACGAGCGTCTCTGTGAAAAACCGGATCGCAGCGGGGTAGGACGACAACTCCAGCTGTACTTGCGCCAACTCCTCATACTTACGGGCCAAAAGGCGCTTCAGATCGCTCTCAAACGCCTGCAGATCCGACTGCGCCGCCGCCAACGCGAAAATATCGGGTGTCAGGAAGTAAAGCTCCTGCTGAGCCAACCGGGCAATCGCCGGCCACAAAACCTTGGCCATCGCCGTATGGTCGCGCGTCCATCGCAGCCAATAGGGCTCGCCGTCCGAACGCGAAGCCTCCAGGTAGCGGGTCAGAATGAGTGCATCGCCCTTACGCCAGACCTCACCCATGCGGCGTGCAACGACAAAATCCCACCTGTCGGGGGGCTTGGAATCTGCAAGGTACCCCTCACGGGCCAGGAATTGGGCCAGGGGGGATTGCTCGACGGTGCGCGAGACGGGTGTGACCTGGACGCGCACGACGGGCAGCTCGTAATAGGTGTACAACCGGCTTTGAAAGGTCTGGGGCGCGAATTCTACGCCCGATACCCGGCCGAAGAGGAGGGTGCCCAGTAGCGCGATGCCGGTGCCGCTGAGGAGAGCCACGAGCGTGATCAGGGTTCGGACCAGCCAACGGCGCATGGGAGTCACCTTATGGGAGCTGGGCGCACCGGCAACGCGCGCGCACAAGTGCGTGTGGATTGTAGCAGATGCGCGGTGTTTGGTGGTGTGGTGTGGACGGGATGGGTGTGGCTGTCCAGTATATAAAGCCTTATTTGGTAGGCATTTGAAGCGATCGAAGCCCGTTCGCTCTGCAGGCTCCGGAGGGGGTGCATTTGAGGGGCGCGTCACCTGGTCGATTTGTCTCGCCTTGCCAAGCGGGCGTGGGGGGAATAAGTTGCTTCTTTCAGACCGTCCGAGGCGCGTTGGTGGTTCTGGATGGCCGGCGCATTGAGGGGCGGGAGGGGTCATGCGATCTACGACGTGGGTCCCTGCGGAGCGACTGGGGAGTGTGGCCTTACGGTACCGTGGCGTTCTCCGGCCCGGATACACGCGTTTTCCGCCATGGCGTCGTGTCCAGGTGGGCGGTACGCCGTCGGGCCGTGTCGGGACGCAGCAGGACCAGGAGGCGCTCGCGGCGCGTCGCCAGCGTGTGGAGGCGATCCTGTTGATCGCTCGCGAGCCGCTGAGCAGCCGCAGACTGGCCGAATATGCGCACCTGGCGGACGGGACGGAGGCTCGGACGCTGGTCCGGCGGCTCAACCAGCTGTATGACGAAACGGGGCGTGCTTTTCGGGTGGAGCAGGTTGGGGGCGGGTACCGGCTCCTGACCCGTGCGGCATTTGCGCCCTGGCTGCGGCGGCTTGCCCACGTACCCCCGCAAGAGCGGCTTTCGGCACCCGCTCTGGAAACTTTAGCGGTTGTCGCCTATCGTCAACCGGTGTTGCGTGCCGACATTGAAGCTATTCGCGGTGTCAACTGCGGTGAAATTCTGCGGCAACTGATGGAGCGCGACCTGGTCCGCATTGGCGGGCGAAGTGACGAATTAGGGCGTCCCTACCTTTACACAACCACTAAACGTTTCCTACAACTGTTTGGTCTCCAGAGCCTGGAGGAATTGCCGCGTGCGTTTACGTTGCGCAACGACGACCGCTCGACAGACCACACCGACGGAGTAGTTACCGCACCCATGTCCACCGACGTTCAACAACTGGAGCAGGAGAAGTCGGAAGTGATTCTCACATTGCCAATCCGCAGACCTGTCCCGGGGCCGTTTCCGGAAGTCACGTCTCAGCTCGCCTTCGCGCCGCGCTGCGGTTACGACGATGACGAGTATGACGACGAAGACTTCGACGATGACGATGACGATGACGAGGAAGAGGAAGAGGACGACGACGACCTGGAGGAGGACGACCTGGACGATGACGACCTCGAGGACGAGGAGTGGGAGGAGGTCGAGGACGACGACGAGGATCTCGACGAAGGCTGGGACGAGGACGAGGAGTGGGACGAGGAGGACGAGGAGTTTGAAGACGACGACGATGTGGAGTCGGACGACGACGAATACGACGACGACGAGGAGGACGAGGACGACGAGGAGTGGGAGTGACCGGTCGTGACAGGGTGTCGCTCGACGGATCCGTCTAGTCGGTGATCTGGAAGAGGTGTCTGAGCGCGTCGAGCAGGCGATAGGGCGATCCGCGGCTGGCTTCGTTGCGAAGTGATTCCAGGGGCGGGTGCAGCAGCTTATTGACGAGCCGTTCAAAGGAGCGCTCGATCTCGTCGCGCGTCCGCGGGTCGACGTCACCCAGCCTGTGGAGCAGGCGGTGCAACTCGTCGCGCTGCAACTGTTCGGCCTGCTGTTTGAGTCGTTGGACGGTGGGGCCGGTGATGCGGCGGTTCACGTCGGCGACGAAGCGCGCGGTTTCTTCCGCGATGATCTGCTGGGCTTTCGGCCATTCCTCGGCGCGCGCCTGCCGGTTCTGTTCGCACACGTGCTTCAGGTCATCGATGCAATACAGGTACACGTTGCTGAATTGTCCGATGGCCGGCTCGAAATCGCGCGGCACGGCCAGGTCCAGGATGAACAGCATGCGTTGCGCGCGCTGGTGATGGATCGACGCGAAGCGTTGGGCCGTGACCACCGGTTCCGGAGCGCTGGTGGTGCTGACCACGAGGTCGGCCCAGGCGAGTCGCTGGTCGAGCTGTTGCCACGGGGCGACGGCGGCCGCGAGTCGCCCGGCCAGCGCTTCGGCGTGGCTCAGGCTGCGGTTGAGGATGACCAGTTCGCGGGCCCCTTCCGCGCGGAGGTAGCGCAGGGTTTCTTCACCCATCTCGCCCGCGCCGAGCAGCAGCACATGCTTGTCGTGGAACGTCTCGAACAGCTGCTTGGCGAAATCCGCCACCGCCACGCTCGGGATGCTGACGCGCCGCCGGCTGATCTCCGTCTCGGTCGTCACGCGCTTGGACACATGATGAGCGGCCTCGAACACCTGGTGCATCGTCGCGCCGGCCATCTGCTGCTGCTGCGCAACGGCGAACGCCTGTTTCACCTGCGACAGGATCTGCGCCTCGCCCACCACCATGCTGTCCAGGCTGGCCGCGACCGCGAACAGGTGCTGGACCGCCGCCAGGTCGGCATGCTGGAACATGTGGCCCGCCACATCGCCCGCCGGCAGGCCGTGGAAATCGCCCAGGAACTGGATCAGCTGCTGGTGGCCCGGCAGCGCCTGGGCGTCCTGCGACGCCACGTACAGCTCGACCCGATTACAGGTCGACAACAGCACCGCCTCCAAACCGGGGTAGGTCGCACGCAGGGCGCGCAGCGCCGCGACCGTCTGGTCGGGGCTGAACGCCAGACGCTCGCGGATGGCCACCGAGGTACTGCGATGGCTGCAACCCACCAACTGCATGTGCATCGATTACCTCACCAGCGGCCGAGCAGGTGCGGGAACGACACCTGCCGGGAGAGCTCTTCAACGGGGACGCCGGCGCCCGGTGGAGGGGAGATCCCATGTCCGCCGACCAGCACGAGGCACAGCGCGAGGCCGAGGAACACGAAACTGGCCAGCGTCAGATACGCGACTTTGCGCCCTTGCCGGGCCGGCTTGTACAACGATTCGAACAGCAGGGCCACGACCAGCCACACGAACAGCACCCCGGACGCAATGATGACCGGATCGGTCCACGGCACCGTTCGCTCGTGGGCCGAGTGGCGGATCAGGTTCAGCGCCAGCCCGGCCAGCAGGCCCAACCCGAGGAGGAATGTGGACACCAGGAGCGAGCGGCGATTGAACGTCTGCAGCCACTCGAGCGTCGGCAGCCGAAACCCGAGCCGGGGCGCGAGCTTGCGCTTGAGACGGTACGATTGCAGCAAGTACATGATGCCCGCGGCGAATCCGAGCGCCGCCGCCACCGTCCCCAACATCAACACGCCGCCGTGCAGCACGCTCCAGTAGCTCTGCGCCTGCGTGTGCGCGAACGGCGGCAACTGCCGGACGGCATAACCCGTGCCAATCAGCGCCAGCACCAGCGGCAACAGGAAGATCCCCACGGTGTTGCTCGGCCGCCGCACGGCCAGGCCCAGATAGGTGACCGCCACGACCCAGGCGGCGACCAGGCACCAGTCGTACCAGCTCGCCAGCGGCGCCACGTCGGCACGCTGCAGCTCCTGCCGCGCCAACGTCGACAGATAGACCGTGTGCGCGAACAGCCCCGCGGCCGCGAACAGGATCATCACGAGCCAGCGGACTGGCAACCGGAAGAACAGCCGGGAGACTTCCAGCACCAGGGTCACCGCGTAACTGGACGCGAAACAGGTCATACTTATCCCGGAGAGCATGTCACCACTTCCAGCTCGCATCAGGTCGGCGACTCGAGGTCGTATTCCTTGAGCTTCTTGTGCAGCGTATTGCGGTTGATCCCCAGCCGCGATGCGGCCTTCGTCTGCACATGATTGCACAACGACATCACTTGGGCGATCAGCTCCTTCTCGATCCGGTCCACGATCTTCGAGTGCAGGCCGTCCTCGTTCGGGTCGGCGGCCGCCAGCCCCAGTTGGACCACTTCGTAGGTGAGCGAGTCGATGTCCGTGCCGCCCGATCGGCTGCCCGCCCGCTCGCGGCCCAGCACGGCGGGAGGCAGCAGATCCACGGTCAACTCGTCACCCTCGGCCATGACCACCGCCCGCTCCACATAGTTCTGCAGTTCGCGCACGTTGCCCGGCCAGTGATAATCCTGCAGCGCCTCGAGCGCTTCGCGCTCGATATGCACGACATACCGGTCGTTGGCTTCGTTATATTGGTTGAGAAAGAACGCGACCAGCTCGGGGATGTCCTCGCGGCGCTGCCGCAACGGCGGGATCTCGATCGGCACCACGTTCAGCCGCCAGTACAGATCTTCGCGGAAACCCTGGTCGTGGACCATGTGCAACAGGTCCCGATTGCTGGCCGCGATCACCCGCACGTCGACCTGTATCGTCTGCGTGTCGCCCACCCGCTCGAACTCGCGCTCCTGCAGCACGCGCAGCAGCTTGACCTGCAGCAGGCGCGAGGTCGAGTTGATCTCATCCAGGAAGATCGTGCCGGTGTGCGCCGCCTCGAACCGCCCGGTCCGGTTCTTGATCGCTCCGGTAAAGGCCCCGTGCACATGCCCAAACAGCTCGCTCTCCAGCAGGCTCTCGCTCAACGCGCCGCAGCTCACCCGCACAAACGGGCCCGTGGCCCGATTGCTCAACTGATGGATCGCCGATGCGATCAGCTCCTTGCCCGTGCCGGTCTCGCCCAGCAGCAGGACCGACGCGTTGCTGCGGGCCACGCGGCGCGTGACCCGATACACGGCTTCCATCGCCGGGCTGGACCCGATGATGCCGGGAATGGGCGGCCCCGTCTCGGTCACGGTCCGCGGATGGTAACTGGCCATCACCCCCTGCCCTCCACCGCGATTCATGGCGCCGGGCCCGGCGCGTCGGCCTGGCGCGCCGATGCTTCGAACGTGTCGAGGATGGAGGCCAGGACGGCCTGCGTCTCCCGATCCAACGGCTCGCTCGCGTTGTACAAGTCGTATTGGTGTTGCAGGCGGGAGCGGGTCAGCAGCAGGCCCCGGCGACCGACGGCGTCGCGAAAAGCGGCCGCTGCCGCCTGCCGGGCCGCCAAGGGCTGCAGCTGCGCACTGGCGAACTCGACCAGCGCCTCCTGGGCGGTCGGCGACCCGAGCAGCCCCAGCACGCGACCGGCCTCCACGGACAGCGCCGGCGTGCGCAACGCCTGCAGGACCCGCGGCTCCAGCTGCATCAGCTCATAGAAACCGTACGTCTTGGGATCGGCGGCCAGAGTCGCCAGCGCGTCCATGGCAAACGCAGCCTCAGCCAGCCGCTCGTCGACCGATAGGAACTGCCGCCCCGCCGCCTGCAGCAACCGCTGCACGTCCGCCGTCACGTCGTCGCGCGTCTGCGGCGGCGCCAAGACCACGGTCAGCCGATCCTCGTCGGCCAACCGCCGCGCGGCGCTCATGTTCACTTCCCGTGCCATGATTCCCAGCGGCAAATCGGCCGTGCGAGGGTCGCGACGCAAGACCTGGACCAGCTCCACCAGCCCCGGCTGGTCGATCGCGTCCCCCACAAGCGCAAACGCGTAGTCCGGACTGTCCATCGCCTGCAGCGCCAGCGCGCGGCCGGCAAACGCCGTGTCCGTGGCATACCCCAACTCGTGGAAGTAACCGGCCAGTTCCTGAGCCACCGAGACCCGCGGTTCCCCGATCAACACGCGGAGGCGGCCGCCCGTGGCGGCCAGGTGCCCGAGCAGGGCGGGCAAGTAGCTGCTGCCCGCGTACGGCCGCTGCGGCGCACACTGCATGATCGCGCGTGCCGCCGCGACCTGGACCCGGCGGTGCGGATCCACTAACGCCCGCACGACCAGCCGCGGCTGACCGCCGGCGCTCTCGACCAGCGCCGGGTCCCGGCGGTCGCCCAGCAACTCGATCGCCGCAAGGGCCGCGCCGACCGATCGGCGGCGCAGCGCCTGGTCCAACACCGCCTCCAGCAGATCCACATGCGCTTCGGTCAGCTCCTGGACAACGGGCGTGGCGGCCGCGTCCAGCGCACGGTCATAGCCCGCTTCGCGCTGCGCCAGCTCCAAGACGGCGACCAGGTAGGTGAGGCGGTAGTCCTCCCGGGAGGGCGCGATCAGATGCCGCTGCCGCGCCAACTCGGTCGCCGTCATCCAGGCCGCCTCGGCCGCCGGCAACCTGCGCGCCACCAGCAGCTGTTGGGCCCTGTCCCAGGTCCACAACGTCACGTTCCCGTCCTGATCGACCGCGTGCGGCGCCGTGCCGGAGAACAACTCATCGATACGCCGGGTCAGCAACCCCAGCGCCTCGCTCCGGGACGGCACGCGCCCCAGGACCTGCTCGAGGGCCCGTTGCCCGGCCGCACGCACGGCCGCGTCGGCGTCCTCCCGCAACGCCGGACCCAGCAGGTCGACGACCACGTCGCGCGATTGCAGATTGCCCAGCGCGGCGAGGATTGCCGCCTGCAGCCGGGTGTCCGGGGACTGAAGGGCCGCGGTGAGCGCGCCGGCGGCGCTCGGGCCGATCGCCGTGAGTGTGCGGAGGACGGCCGCGTGCGCCGCCGCCTTGGTCGGGTCGGCCAGCGCCTGCACGAGTGCGGGGGCGGCCGCCGGCCCGGCCTCCACCAGGTCGGCCATTGCTAGGCGCCGCGCCGCCGGATCCTGGCCCCCCAGGCGGTCCACCAGGCCGGCCAGGCGCGTCGGGTCACGCATCCGCGCATCGGCAGCCTGCATGATCGCGTCGGCGACGGTCGCCCCTTCCGGTTGCAGGGCTTCGCGCGTCGACAGCTCCAAGAAAAACGCCGATCCGAACCGCGCGTGGAGCTGCGCCAGTTCGGCGGGCGGGGGCAGCGCCGCGGAGAACTGAGCCAGATACTCCTTGGCCAGCTGCGGCCGGTTCAAATGCACCAGCGCTCGGATGTCCCGCAGCCACTGCTCGGGGGTCGTCGGCTTGACTTCCAGCACGGCCAGGACGAACGGATCGGTTTCGGGCGGCGGCGCCTCCTGTTTCGGTTGCTCAGCCGCCTGGTCCGCGCGTCCCGGCGCCGCGACCTTGGCGACCGGCGCCGGCGCGTCCTGCGCGACGCTGTGCGCCGCCAGGGGCAGGAGCACCAGGGTGCCTGTCCAGAGGATGCGAAGCTGCAGTCGTCTCGTTTCGCTCATCATGGTCGATCACTCATTCCTTTCCAGCGTCGAGCTGCTGTCGCCAGCGCTGCACCTGCTGAGCCACCTGGTGGGGCGCCGTCGACCCGAAGGAGGCGAACGCGGCGACGGCATTCTCGACGCCCAGCACGTCGTAGACCGATTGGTCGAGCGTCGGGTCGAGCTGCTGGAACTCGGCCAGCGGCAACTCGGCCAGCTGCACGCCGCGCTCCATGGCCCGCGCGACCAGTTGGCCCACGCCATGGTGCGCCCGCCGCTGGGCCATGCCCCGGGCAATGAAATGTTCCATGAGCGTCGTGGCGTCCAGGTATCCGCGGTCCAGGCGGCTCTGGATCGACAGCCGGTCCAGCTGCGCCCGGCGGACCACCGGCTCCGCCAGCTCCAGGCAGGCCTCCACCGTGTCGAACGCGTCAAACAGCGGGCGCTTGTCCTCCTGCAAATCGCGGTGGTACGCCAAGGGCAGGCCCTTGATCAGGACCAGCAGCGTCTGCAGATGGCCGATCACGCGGGCCGCTTTGCCGCGCGTCAGCTCCAGGACATCTGGATTCACTTTCTGCGGCATGATGGACGAGCCGGTGCAGAACTCCTGCGGCAGCCGCAGGAACCCGAACTCGGCCGTCGACCACAGGATCCATTCCTCGGCCCAGGTGCTCAGGTGACAGGCGATCAGCGCCAGCACAAACAGCGGCTCCGCCACAAAGTCCCGGTCGCTCGACGCGTCCAGGCTGTTGGCCAGCACCGTCTGGAAGCCCAGCCGTCGGGCCACATTCTCCCGGTCGATCTGCAGCGAGCTGCCGGCTACGGCCGCCGTACCCAACGGGCAGGCGTTGACGCGGCGGCGGCAGTCCGCCAACCGGGCCCGGTCGCGGTCGAGTTTCTCGCAGTAGGCCAGCCAGTAGTGGGCCGCCAAGACGGGTTGCGCGCGCTGCAGGTGCGTGTAGCTCGGCAGGATGACGTCCGCGTCCTCATGGCAACGGTCCAGAAACGCGCGCTGCAGCGCCACGATCCGCTGATCGATGCGGTCCACCGCGTCTCGGATCCACAGCCGCGTGGCCGTGCTCACCTGATCGTTGCGACTGCGGCCCGTGTGCAGTTTCCGGCCCACTTCCCCCAGACGCTCAATCAGCGCCTGCTCGATGTGCATGTGAATGTCTTCCAACTCGACGCGCAGCGGGAACTGCCCGGCGGCAATCTCCTGGCGGATCGTCTCGAGCGCCGCGACCAACTGCTCGGACTCGTCGCGGCTGATCAAGCCGACGTCGGCCAGCATCTGGGCGTGGGCGATCGAGCCGGCGATGTCGTGCGCGTAGAGCCGCCGGTCGAAGCTCACGCTCTCGGTGAACGTGTCGACTCGCTGATCGGTTGACGTTCCGAAGACACCTGATCGCGATGGACTTGTCACGAAACGCTCGCTGGCCGGTGGCCGAATCGAGGCGAGTCCCCCGCGCGCAAACGGCTGACCGCTCTGCGGGCAGGCCCAGCCGCGCGACGCGACACTCACCCCTGGTGAAAAAACATAAGTCCATACTAAGCAGGGTGTTGAGTGCTGTCAACGTGACCCCGCCGGGCGTGCACATTGTCTAAGCAAGGCTGCGCGAGCGCGGTCAGCCCCTTGCCAGCGTTTCCAGGGGGATGTTAACTTTGTGGGAATTTTGTGCGCTGCGAATGACTCCCTGAGCCCCCGAGAAGGACCCCTTCGCGTGCCTCGACGTGACGACCTGCGCAAGATACTGCTGATCGGGTCCGGGCCGATTGTGATCGGGCAGGCGTGCGAGTTCGACTATTCGGGCACTCAGGCCTGCAAGGCGTTGCGCGAGGAGCACTACGAAGTCGTCCTCGTCAACTCGAACCCGGCCACGATCATGACCGACCCGAACACGGCGGATCGGACCTATATCGAGCCGTTGACCTGGGAGATGGTGGCCAAGGTGATCGCGCGGGAGCGTCCTGACGCGCTGTTGCCGACCCTGGGCGGCCAGACCGGCCTGAACCTAGCCATGGACTTGGCGCGGCACGGCGTGCTGGACCGGTACGGCATCGAGATGATCGGCGCCGACGCCCGTGTGATTGCGAAGGCGGAGGAGCGGGAGCAATTCAAGGCGGCGATGGAGCGGATCGGGTTGGAGGTCTGTCGCGGCCGGACGGTGCGCAGTGTGGAAGAGGCCCGCGAGGCGCTCAAGGAGATCGGCCTGCCGTGCGTGGTGCGTCCCAGTTTCACGCTGGGCGGCTCCGGATCCGCCGTGGCGTACAACCGCAGCGAGTTCGACATGCTCGTGCGGCACGGCCTGGACGAGAGCCCTGTGACGGAAGTGCTGCTCGAGGAGGCGGTGCTCGGCTGGAAGGAATACGAGATCGAGGTGATGCGCGACCTGGACGACAACGTCGTGATCATCTGTTCGATCGAGAATTTCGACGCCATGGGTGTGCATACGGGCGACTCGATCACCGTCGCCCCGGCCCAGACGCTCACGGACCGCGCGTATCGGCGGATGCGTGACGCGAGCGTGGCGGTGATCCGCGAGATCGGCGTGGCGGCCGGCGGCTCGAACATCCAGTTCGCGATCCACCCGCGGACGGGCCGGATGGTCGTGATCGAGATGAACCCGCGGGTGAGCCGTTCCAGCGCGTTGGCGTCCAAGGCGACCGGGTTCCCAATCGCCAAGATCGCCGCCAAGCTCGCGGTCGGGTACCGGTTGCCCGAGCTGACCAACGACATCACGCGCGAGACGACCGCCTGTTTCGAACCGGCCCTCGATTACGTGGTGGTCAAGGTCCCGCGGTTTGCGTTCGAGAAATTCCCGGAAGCCGACGCGACGCTCACGACGCAGATGAAGAGTGTCGGGGAGACAATGGCGATCGGCCGCACGTTCCAGGAGGCGTTCCAGAAGGCGTTGCGCGGGTTGGAGGTCGGGAGTTTCGGGTTCGGCTGCGACACGAAGGACCTGTGGGGCACGGACCAGCAGCCGAGCGAGAGTGAGATCCGGGCGAAGCTGGCGACCCCGAACGACGAGCGCGTGTGGTTTCTGCGCTACGCCCTGAAGGCCGGGCTGTCGCGCGACGAGATCCACGAACTGACCCATATCGACCCCTGGTTCCTCGATCAGCTGGCCCAGCTGGTGGAGCTTGAAGACCAGTTGCGCTGCGTGGGACAGCTCGCCGCGCTCGACGCCCCGCTCCTGCGGCGCGCCAAGCAATGCGGGTTCTCGGACCGCCAGTTGGCGACGATCTTCCACAGTCACGAGATGGATGTCCGCGCGCATCGTCTGGAGCACGGGATCCGCGCGACGTTCAAGTCGGTCGATACGTGCGCGGCCGAGTTCGCGGCCTACACGCCCTACTATTACTCCACGTACGAGGACGAAGACGAGACGCCGCCCAAGGACCCGCGGCGGAAACGCGTGATGATCCTGGGCGGAGGGCCGAACCGCATCGGACAGGGGATCGAATTCGATTACTGCTGCTGCCATGCCAGCTTCGCGCTCCGCGAACTGGGCATCGAATCGATCATGGTCAACTCGAACCCCGAGACGGTCAGCACGGATTACGACACGAGCGACCTGCTGTTTTTCGAGCCGTTGACGACCGAAGACGTGCTGAATATCTGCGACCGCGTGCAGCCGGACGGCGTGATCGTCCAGTTCGGCGGCCAGACGCCGCTCAACCTGTCGCGCGCGCTGTTCACGGCCGGCGTGCCGATCATCGGCACGAGCGTCGATACGATCGAAGCGGCGGAAGACCGGGAGAAGTTCCAGCAGCTGCTCGAGCGGCTCGAGCTCCGGCAGCCGGCCAGCGGCATCGCGCGGAACATGGCCACGGCGCGCGCGGAGGCCAAGAAGGTCGGATTCCCGGCGCTGGTCCGGCCCAGCTTCGTGCTCGGCGGACGGGCCATGGAGATCTGCTACGATCAGGCCCAGTTCGAACAGTTCGTGGCGGCGGCCTTCGTCGTCGCCCAGGGCCAACCGGTCCTGATCGACCGGTTCCTGGAAGACGCCACCGAAGTGGATGTGGACGCGGTCAGCGATGGCGAGGACGTGGTCGTCATGGGCGTGATGGAGCATATCGAGGAAGCGGGCGTCCACTCGGGCGACTCCGCCTGCGCGATCCCGCCCTACAGCCTCCCCGGGCCGGTCGTGCAGGAGATCCGCGACGCCACGCGGGCCATGGCCCTGCACTTGAAAGTCGTCGGATTGATGAACGTGCAATTCGCCGTCAAGAAGGAGAACGGCCGCCCGAACGTGTACGTGCTGGAAGTCAACCCGCGCGCCAGCCGCACCGTCCCGTTCGTGGCCAAGGCGACCGGCGTCCCGGTCGCGCAGATCGCCGCCCAGGTCATGGCCGGCAAGACCCTCCGCGAACTGGACGTCACGTCGGAGCCCGTGCCCGCCCATGTGTCCGTCAAGGAGAGCGTGCTTCCGTTCCGCAAGTTCGTCGGGGTCGACATCGTCCTGGGTCCGGAGATGCGCAGCACCGGCGAGGTGATGGGCGTCAGCCGGCGGTTCTCCATCGCGTTTGCCAAGAGCCAGTTGGCGGCCGGCGTCGTGCTGCCCGAGCGGGGGAAGATCTTCGTGAGCGTCTCGGCGCGGCACAAGGAGCAGATCGTCCAGTTGGCGCGGCGGCTCGTGGCGCTGGGCCACTCGCTCATCGCGACCGAAGGGACGGCCCGGCGGCTGGCCGAGGCGGGCATCGCCGTCGAGCGCGTCAAGAAGATTGCCGAAGGGCACCCGAATCTGCTGGACTATATGATTGACGGAGAGATCGCGCTGGTGATGAACACGCCCAGCGGCAAAGGCGCGCGCACCGACGAGGGCCGCATCCGCGCGGCCGCCGTCCAGCACGGCGTCTCGTGCATCACCACGCTCCAGGCCGCGGAGGCGGCGGTCGTCGCCATGGAAGCGCTCCGGGAAGAAGACATGGAAGTCGAAGCACTCCAGGATCGGTTTCCACACCAAGTCACTCTGTCAGGGAGCTGCCAAGACCATGCGTCGCCGTGAATTCCATCGCTACCTGGCCGCCACCGTGCTGGCCGGCGCCGCCCCGGCGCTCGGGCAGGCCGGCGCCGCCGCCGCCCGCCCCGCCCAAGACAAACGGCCGATCATCGACACGCACCAGCACCTGTGGGATCTGGATCGGCAGAGAGTCCCGTGGCTCCAGAAAGGCAAAGGACTGCTGGGCCATTCCCATACGATCGACGATTACCTCGAGACGACGCGCGGCTGGAATATCGTGAAAGCCGTCTACATGGAAATCGACGTGGCGCCGGAGGATCACCAGGCCGAGGTGGAACTGGTTAGCGAACTGTGCCGCAGCGGCAAGTACCCCACCGCCGCGGCCGTCATCGGCGGCCGGCCCGGCGCGGATTCCTTCGCCGACTACATCCGCCCGCACGCCCGGAACCCGTACGTGCGCGGCGTGCGCCAGGTGCTCCACGGCGCCACCCCGCGCGGATACTGCCTGCAGGACCGGTTCGTCCAGTCCATGCGGCTGCTGGGCGAACTGGACCTGAGCTTCGACATCTGCGTGCGCCCCGCCGAACTGGCCGACGCCGTCGAGCTGGTCAGACGCTGTCCGGGCACGCGCTTCATCATCGACCACTGCGGGAACGCGGACCCCAAGGCGTTCCTGCCCGCCGCGCGCCGCGGCGGGGCCGCGCCGTCCCACGACCCGGATGCGTGGCGCCGCGACATGGCCGCCTTGGCCCAGGCGCCCAACACCATCTGCAAGATCAGCGGGGTCGTGGCCCAAGTGCCCAAGCCGCACTGGACACCCGACGACCTGGCCCCGGTCGTCAACCACTGCCTGGACTCGTTCGGGCCCGACCGCGTCGTGTTCGGCAGCGACTGGCCCGTGTGCCGCATGGGCGCGGAACTGCCCCAGTGGATCGCCGCGCTCCAGGAGATCGTGGCCGACCGGCCCCCAGAGCAGCAGCAGAAGCTGCTGCACGACAATGCGAAAGCGTTCTACCGGGTGTGAGTGCTTCGAGGAGCCAAAAAGGGGTCAGGACTCATTAAATGACCGTGCGCGATTCGGCCATCATTCCGCAAGAGGGTCTTGCCGAATCGCGCACGGTTATTTTATCCGTTTGCACCCCTTCCGAGTCTTGGATGACGAGCCCTGGTTTTGTCTGGGTAGGCCATTCGCCCTGGGCTATTATCGGGTTGTCCCTTCGGGACGGGCGAGACCGTCTTCGTGCGGCCGCTCACCAGGTGAGCACGATGATTCTTGTTGCTGCCGAGACTGGAGGCTGCTGATGTGGCGAAAAACGACGCTGTTGATGCTGCTGGTCACAGCCGCTGCCGCCGGGCGCATGAGGGCCGACGACGCGGACTTCTTCCCGCTGATGGCGTGGGATTATGTCGACGATGAAGCGACGCTGACTGCGATGGCCAACTGCGGCGTCAACAGCGTCGCCTTCGTGCCGCCGCAGATGCTGGACGCCTGTCAGCGGCTCGGGATCCGGGCGATCGTATACGATCCGGCGCTGGCCGGTGACCGGTGGGATGCACCGCTCGACGCGGACCGGGCGATTCAAGCGCTGCCGGAGCTGCTGAGCCGAGTCAACGCCCACCCGGCCGTCTGGGGATACCACCTCAAAGACGAGCCCAGCTCGGACATGTTTCCCGCATTGGGACGCGTGGCGGACGAGCTGCGCCGGCTGGCACCCGGGAAGTGGCCGTACATTAACCTGCTTCCCGGCGAAGGTCCGGATTACGACACGTACCTCCGACAGTTCGTCGAGACTTGTCGGCCGCCGATCATCTCCTACGACCGCTACGTGTTGTTTGAAAGCGGCCCGCAGTGGCCGGTCTTCTGGGCGAACCTGGCGCAGGTGCGTGAGGCTGCGCAGACGTTCGATCTTCCCTTTCACAACATCGTCCTGACCGCCGCCCACTGGCACTACCGTGTACCGACTGACGAGGACATCCGGATGCAGGTCTTCGGCTCGATCGTCTACGGGGCCAAGGGGATCGCCTACTACAAGTTCATGAGCGAGTCTCTCGCCTGCCTGCAGGCGCCGGACCTCGGCAACTTCCGCGACGGGCCGCTCGACGCGTTCCGTTGCCAGACGCCGCTGTGGGGCCACCTGCGCACGACCAACCGGGTCGTCCACAACCTTGCCCCGCACCTCCGCAAGCTCCGCTCGGACGCGGTCTATCACTTCGGCGACCCTCCGCCGCGCAACAGCGGCCCGCCTGAGCGTTCCCTGGTGCGGACGTTCCGGCGAAGCGATGGTTCTGGATCTGGGTTTGGTTCCGGCACCGGGTTCGTGGTGGGGGATTTCACTCACGAAGATGGCTCACGGTGGGTCATGATCGTCAACAAGGTCCCGGGGCGTTCGATCATGTGCTGTCCGGAGTTCCGCCATCCGATCGGTTCGCTCGAGTATGTCGACCCTGTCCAAGGCAGCCTTCGTCCGTACCCGGACGGCCTGTACGCACTGGCACCAGGGCAAGGGGTGCTGCTGAAGCTTGGGTTGCCGTGACTTGTGCGCCGCGATGGGGGGTCGGCCCAGGGGTAGGGGTAATTGCCGACCAGCCGGGACCGGTGGAGCCCGGCCGGCGATCGGCGACGTCCGCCCTACGTACGGTTGGCAACCGAATCAGAGGACCGAATCAGAGTGTCTGCTTCTTCGTTGCGGGAGCGGCTGGACGAATTTGCTGCCCTTTTTTGCCAGTCGGCCGCTTTTGTTTCGCCCTAACGACTTGATTGTTAGGAAGTTACCGTCTCGTCGCCGTAGCTCAATTACCGATTTCCACTTGTCGCCTGGGGACAGGCTCAATAGGTCGCCGCCCACTGCTTAACCGCAGGCCCAACGGGCCGCGCGTTGTGGGGGAGGCCGCAGCCAGCGCATCCCCGCCCCGCCTCCGAAGCACAGCGGTGGGGATGAGCGCGCGGGCCGCCGTCCGCCTGCCGGCGGACTCTGGCCCTGCGGTTACACAGATCGGTGACACGGCTCGTCTGGTTCCAGCCAGAACCTGAGCCACACGGTCGGCCATCCATCCTGCCGGTGCCGCACGGCCGCAGGGCGCAGGGCGGCCAGAAACAGCGCGCTCTTGACCCGGATGACGGGGGGGGATATGCTGTCCGCCCCGATCCGACACAGCGTGGCAAGGACGGGCAGTCTGATCGTGCGTCGACGGCACCTAGGCAAGGAGGCAAAGGGTATCGACATGAACGCGTCGCAACATCTCTCGGGCAGCACCCCCCCGGCGGTTCCGTTGTTGGATGTGGTGGGCGGCAACGCGCCGCTGCGCGAGGAGATCCTGGCAGCCGTGGCCCGCGTGATCGATTCGGGGCGGTTCCTCCACGGCCCGGAGTGCCGGGCGCTGGAGGCGGAGGTCGCGCGGCGGTGCGACGTCCCGCGGGCCGTCAGTTGTGCCTCCGGGAGCGACGCCCTGCTGCTGGCCATGATGGCGCTGGGTATCGGAGCCGGCGACGAAGTGATCGTACCGAGCTTCACGTTCTTCGCCACTGCCAGCTGCGTGTGGCGTGTCGGTGCGCAGCCGGTTTTCGTGGATATCGACCCGGTCTCGTTCAACATCGACCCGCGGCAGGTCGAAGCGGCGATCACCCGGGCCACGCGCGCGATCATCCCGGTGCATCTGTTCGGGCAATGCGCCGCCATGGACGCGCTCAACAGGATCGCCCAGCAGTACGACCTGTACGTCATCGAGGATGCGGCCCAAGCGATCGGGGCCAGCTATCGCAATCGTCCGGCCGGTTCGTGGGGCCACATTGGTTGCTTCAGCTTCTACCCCACCAAGAATCTGGGCGGGATGGGTGACGGCGGCATGCTCACGACCAGCGACGAGGTGCTTGCCAACCGGCTGAGCCTCTATGCCGCACACGGCATGGAACCGCGCTACTACCATCAGGTCGTGGGGATCAACAGCCGGCTCGACACGATCCAGGCCGCGGTGCTGAACGTGAAAATGCAGAAGCTCGACCAGTGGAACCAGGCGCGTGCCCGGAATGCCGAGCGCTATCACATGCTGTTCACCGCCGCCGCACTCGACCAGTACATCACCTTGCCGCGGACGGCGAAGGCGTACGGCCACGTGTGGAACCAGTATACGATCCGCGTGCCCGACGGCCAGCGCGACGCGCTGCGCAGCTATCTGGCCAAGGCCCACATCGGCACCGAGATCTACTATCCCGTGCCGCTGCACCTGCAGCAGTGCTTCGAGCCGCTGGGCTACGCCGTGGGCAGCTTGCCGGAAACCGAACGGGCCGCCAATGAAGTGCTGAGTCTGCCGATCCATCCCGAGCTGACCGAAACGCAACAGGCGGCCGTCGTCGACCAGATCGGCCGATACTTCGCCAAGAAGGCCCGCTCTGCCGCCTAGGCCGGATGGGGTCAGTCCTTCTTGCGCAGGACTTTCCGCATCGAGGGGATCAGGATGGCCAGCATGCCCAGCAGGATGGCGAGAAACAGGAGGCTGTAGCCGATCAGCCAGCTCTTCGCCCACAGCGGGGTCCATGCCGCGGCCACGCACCCAGGCGCGGCCTGCACGGTTGGCGTCCAGAGCACCATGGCCAGAAGCGCGACCACCAGCAGCGGGCGGCGGATCGAAGGAAGCTGTGACATCGTGATCTCGGCGGCAGTCAGGAAGGTTGCTTTCACAGTCGGCCGGCGCGGTGACTGGCACCCCTACGCCGGCAGCTCATTGTAATCCGCGGCCGCCCGGCTGCCAAACGAGGGCCGGCCGGGCGGTTCGGCGATTCACGCGCCTGCGGTTGCCGGCCTTGGGGAAGGGCTGCTCGGTACGGGTCGGCACGCTAGCGGCTGAGGATGCGGCGGATCGTCTGGACGACCGGTTCGAGTTGCGGGTCCAGGCCGACTTCCTGACGCTCGCCCGTCCGGAGGTCTTTCACCTGGCAGGTCCGCCGCGCCAGTTCGTCATCGCCGGCGACCAGCGCCACGCGGAACCCGCGTTGATCGGCGTACTTGAGCTGTTGCCCCAGCCGTTTGGGCTCCGGGTAGATTTCCACGCGCAGCCCGGCGGCCCGCAATTGGGCCGCCAGCGCCAGGTAGGTCGGCAACTGGTCCTGGGCGAAGTAGGTGAGCAGCACATCGGCGGGCGTGGCCACTTTCTCGACCAGCCCCAGCTCTTCCATCGCGGCCAGCAGGCGGTCGAGTCCGAGCGAGGCGCCGATGCCGGGCAGCTCCTGCTTGGTGAACAAGCCGGCCAGGTTGTCGTAGCGTCCGCCGGAACAGACGCTGCCGATCGTGGGCAGGGGACTCAAGTAGGTCTCGAAGACCGTGCCGGTGTAGTAGTCGAGGCCGCGCGCGATGGCGACGTCGAGCTTCACGCGCGCCTCGGGCACGCCGGCGGCGCGCACGCCCGCGAGCACCTGCCGCAGAGTCTCCACGCCCGCCAGGCCCCGATCGCTGCCGGCGAGGATCCCGTCCAACTGGTGGAGGATCGCATCGGGCTCCCCGCTGAGTTCACCGAGCCGGAGGAGTTCGGCGGCCTGCGCGCGGGTGGCGCCGGCCTGCGCCTGCAGCTCCGCCATCACCGGCTCCGGCCCGATCTTCGCGAGCTTGTCGAGCGCGCGCAGGACGGCCGTCGATTTCTCGGCCAGGCCGAGCTTGTCCAGCAGCCCGTTGAGTACCAGCCGGTTATTGATGCACACGGTGAAATCGCGCAGGCCGATGGCCAGCATCAGGTCGTGGATCACCAGGGCGGTTTCGATATCCGCCACGACGCTCCTGGTGCCGATCGTGTCGAAGTCGCACTGCATGAACTCGCGGTAACGACCGCGCTGGGTATTCTCGCCGCGCCACACGGTCGCGACGTGGTAGCGCTTGAACGGCATGCCGAGCTCGGCCGCGTGTTGGGCGACGAAGCGCGCCAGCGGCACCGTCAGGTCGAACCGCATGCCGACCGCGCGCCCGCCATGGTCGACGAACTGGTACAGCTGGCGGTCCGTTTCGTCGCTCCCTTTGCCCTGGAGGATCTCCAGATACTCGAGCGCCGGCGTGTCGATCGGGCTGAACCCGTACGACCGGTAGACGCGCTTGGCCGTCTCCACGAGCTGCTCGCGCGGCATCATCGCGGCGGGCAGATAGTCGCGGAAGCCTTTCAATGTGCGGGGTGTGATGAGCGCCACGATCGCGGCCACCTTCTGCCCGGCATTCAGCGCAATACGGGGAGTAACGCGGGCCGCGGGCCGCGGATGTCCTGGTCGGGCGTCTGCAGGACCGCCTCCGCGTACTCCTGGATCTGCTCGGGCGTCTCGAAGTACCGTTCGTATGTGAAGTCGTCGTCGTATTCGCAGTCGTCGGTCGAGTACTCGCGACAGATCTGCGGCCGCGTCTCGTAGATCCCGCACCGATTGTCGTCCAGCAGGTGCTTGCACACGGTGTGGACCAGCAGGTACCACTGGCCGTCCTCCGTGAAGACCGTCGCGCGGTCGTGGGACAGGTACCAGCGGATGTACTCGAAATCCGCCCGCTTCTTGGGGGTCTCGATCGGCAGGGCGAAGTACCGGCAACACCGGGCGTTGCAGTATTGGCACAGCACCTCGCCCGGCGGGAGCTGCTCGCGCTGGATCTGCTTGCGATCTGGTTCGGTCATGCTGGATTCCCGCCCACGGACGAGTCCGGGCGCGTCAGGCCCCAGGGGTGGCGCAGCTCGACCTGCCGACAACTCGGCCGGCCAGGAGCGTTGCCCGAGACGACATTCGATTAGTCAGGGTATCAGATCAGGCCTGGATTGACCAGTTGACGCGGACGCGCCCGGGCGGTGAAAGACGTGCGACGCGTCGCGGCAGAACGCGGATCGCGCATGCGCGCCCAAGGCGAACGGTCGGAACGGAACGCCAGATCCGCCGATAGTCTCGCTGAGCGTGACGGCCCAATGCGTCACGAGGGAAGCTAACCTCGTCGCCCAACATGACTCGCAGACCCAGCCGTCCCGTTCCGAGACCGCGCTTGCGCCGTCTCCGGGCTGGAGCCGCGCCCCCACGACGCGACATGCCCGAAAACGCCGCCTCAAGATGAAAGATCCGGAGATCTTCCCCTCGCTATTATCGAGCGATTCCCAGGGCCATCTGACACACAACTGCGCGTGAATCGGCACGAATCCCCGGCTGCGTGCAGAAGGTTCGGCTTGCGTGATTCCTGCCGATTGTGCCGGCCCCGGCTCCCTGCCCCCGCACGGGCGTCTTGCTCGACACCGTGCCGCCGCGCATTGCGGGCGGGCCCAAGGTCCGGCTGTGGTGGGGTATCTGCAGGCTCCCCGGAAATGCGTGTTGATTCTCGGGGCGGTTTTCGTGTACTGTTCGCCCCTCAGGGCAGCGTACGCTTCGAGGGAGCACGGGCTATGAGTTCTTGTGTGCCGGCTTTAGGCGCCTGGACGCCGCAGGCGGATGAGGGCGTCGTGACCGATCCGCGGGCGGCGCCGCCCAGCGCTTCATTCCCGGCGTTCGCGCCGCGTCAATCGCGGTTAATCTCGTGGCCCGTGCGCGTCGCGCGGGTGGCCGAGCGGGTTGTCGCGCGCGCCCTGCCCGCAAGCCAGGCCCCGGCGCTGAGCGTTGGCAGTCTGGCCGAGATCACTTTGGCCGGGCTGGATCACGTCTGTCGGCTGAGCCCCTCGCGCCAGGAAGTGCTGGCGGCCGAGCGCGCGCGGCTGCGCATTGAGCAGGTGATCGCGCGGCGCCAGGAGCGCTACCGGCGGTTCCGGGAGTTGAAGCGGGGCATGGTCGGCCGACCGTTATCCCTCGCCCTGGACGGGACCAGCCAGCTGTACCTGAACCCGGCCAATGCCTGGGTTCGCTGGTCGGCCGACAATGGAGGGGCCGAGGCGGAGCCTTTCGCGGGCAGTGTTCTGTTCTTTCTGGACGGAGACGATTTGCGCGGCATCCGGATGCGGCTGGAGGGCCAAGTCCTGATCAACGAGCTGGCCGACTACGAACCCTGTACAGTTGCTCAGTGGGCCGAGCTCTCGGCGCTGGTCGGCCATGCGCAGCTTGTGGGGCTCGTGCACCATCTGGTCCGAATCGGGTTGGTGGCGTACGGCTGACGCGCGAAAAAAATGCGCGTGTTCGGCACGGGATTTGTCCCCGGATTGTGTTGACGGCCGCGCCTGAAATTGCCGATTTAGAATTGCGTTCGGTGGACGCCGATCGGGCGTGAGGTACACTAATAGCAGACACCAATAGCAGACGCTCAAAGTCTTCCGGTCGCGATTCCGACAGAGGGACCAAAAGAAACGCGTTGGCCAGGATCACACAACGGCAAGTGCTGTAGCACGCCCGATCCTCGCCTTTCTCGCAGCGACTCCATTTGTCGCCATCGACCGGGAGTTTGAGATAGAGAAGGCTGTGGCGAAACCCGGGAACCTGGGGTGCGTCGCAGCCTTTTCCTTTTCCCGCGCGGGCCCGCCTATTGCACGACCAGCATGGCCAGCTGGAGGAGCGTGATCAGGTCCAGCGCATTGTGATGCAGGACGCGGCGCATGAGCCACGCATCGCCGGTGCGGACGAAGTCGTGATAGGCGGCCGGGATCTCCTGGCCCGGGATGTCCTCGGCGCGCCGTCGGCGGCAGAGGAGCCGTTCGAGCGTCTGCAGGCGGCAGTCGGGGAGTCGTCTGCCCCAGCGGCGCCGCGCGTGGTGCAGCAAGTCGCAGTGGATCAGGGCGGGTCGCGGATCGTGCCGCTCCAGCGGCGCGGCGGCCGCCGCGCCGCACGACGTGTCGGCCGGCTGCTCGGCGCGCCGGCCCGCGTCCTGGCCGAGGTGATGCCGCGTGCTGCGGTCATGCACCATGGGCCAATCGAAGCTCTTGCCGTTGAACGTGACCAGCACGCGTTTGGCGGCCGCCATGGTCCAGAGCGTCTGGAGCATGGCTTTCTCTTCGGCGTAGTTGCGCGCCAGCAGCTGGGAGAGCTTCCAGCAGTGATCCTGTTCGTGCAGCAGGCCGACGAGGAAGATGGGCGAGCCGGCGAAGCCGCAGGTCTCCAGGTCCAATAACATGACGCGGGCCGGGAGGTGCGCCAGCAGCGCCTGCAGGTCGGCGGCCCGGCGGTCGCCCGTCCCGTTGGACGAATCGGCACGGACCAGCGCGCGGCCCAGCCAATGCGCGCCGTGCGGCCACAGGTCGTCCAGCCGGCGTTCGCGCAGGTAGTGCGTCCCCCAGTGATTGACGACTTCACAGCCGGCGGGTAGTTGCGAGACGTCCTCGGCAAGCGCGTCGGAGCCGGCAAGGCCCGGCGCGCACGGCGCGCGCAGCGCTGCCGGCGGCTGCAGGGAGTCCGAAGTCGGCGCATCGCCTCGATTGAGCTGACTCAGGCGGGCACGCACATCGTCCGTCAGCATGGGATGGCTGCCTTCTCCAGGTGCCGGCGCGTCGGTGCCAGGTCGGCGCACAGCAGCTCCAGCAACAGGCGGGTGGCTGCCTTGTCGGGTACCGGGTATCCGCGCATCAGGTCGGGATCGCTATGGATCGCGGGGCGCAAGTTCGGCAGCCCGACGCAGCTCGGGCAGCCGGCGTCGCACGCGCATTCCACGACCATCTGGCGGCAGATGACCAACAGGTCTTCGATCCGCAAGTACCCGCGCTCGCTGTATCCCAATCCGCCCGGGTAGCGGTCGTACAGGATCAGGCTGCTGGCCCCCAGGTTCTTGCTGTCCACCACGCCGCTGATGTCGCGACTGTCGCACATAGCGATCATCGGCAGCGCGACCACTGCCAGATTGCGCAGCCCGCACAGCCCTTCGCTCGGCCGATGCCCGGCCGCCTTCAGCAGGCCGCGCAGATGCGTGTCCGGGGTCAGCCAGAAGGCCGTGGTCGGCAGTTGCTGGCTGGGCAAGTCGACCGGGCCGTAGCCGACATTCTCGCGCGTGGAGAACTGGATCTTCTTGAAACCGACCGTCTTCCAGCGGACATCCACTTCGCCATACGCCAGCCGGGCGTGGGCCAGTGTCTCGCTCAGCGCGATCTCGCGCGTGATGTCCACGCTGCTGTCCAAGACCGCCTGCGTGTAGTAATCCATCTCGCGCCGCTCGACATACGCGACTTTGCCGTCCCAATCCAATTCGCGCACGAAGTACGATTCGCCGTTGTGCAGGTAGACGGCCTCCGGGTACACCAGTTCCGGGGCGCTGATCGCATCGACGTTCGCGATCACCTGATGATCGACCGCCGCCGCATGCGTCGCATCGCGCCGCCCGCGCGCGTCGCTGATCCGCTGCGAGAGCCGCCCGGCCCCGATGACGGCGTCGCCCTGCTGGGCGCGGGGAGCGCGGCCGCGCAACACGATGCTGAACGTGTTGTCACTCATGTGCCGCAGGCTGGTCTGCTGCGCGGGATTCGTGGTCCCGCTGAAATAGCATTTTCCATCGATCGACGACAGCTCCCGGGCCTCGCACAGAATGGACGCCACTGCGGGCCCGCGGCGGCCGAACGCGGACGCGGAAGGCTCGTCCAACGGGAGTTCAAACGCCGCCGCTTTCAGGTGCGGCGCCAGGACGTACGGGTTCTCCGGGTCGACGACGGCGTGTTCCGGCGTCTGCGCGAAGAAGTAATCCGGGTGGCGTGAAAGGTACTGGTCGACCGGGTCGTTGCCGGCCAGCAACACGGTCAAGCTCTCGCCCTGTCGCCGGCCGCTGCGGCCGGCCTGCTGCCACGTGCTGGCGATCGTGCCGGGATAGTGCAGCAGCAGGGTGACATCCAGCGAGCCGATGTCGATGCCCAGCTCCAGCGCGTTGGTGGCGGCCACGCCGCGCAGCCGGCCGGCAGACAACTCCTGCTCAATCTCCCGCCGTTCGTTGGGCAAGTAGCCGCCGCGATACGCGCGCACCTGGCGGGCCAGCGGCGAACCGGCATCGCGCAGCGCCCGCTGCACGTAGCGGTGGACCAGTTCGGCGGCCTGGCGTGTGCGAGTGAACGTCAGCGTCTGCGCGCCGTGCTGGATGGCTTGGACCATCAGCCACACCGCGTCATCCGTCGCGCTCGCACGCCCCAACCTGTCCCGGTGCGCGGCCGCCGGGTTCCACAACGCGAAGTACTTCCGGCCGCGAGGCGAACCGTCTTCGTCAATCACCCGCACCGGCCGGCCGATCAAGCGCGAGACCAGCTCGCCGGGATTGGCGATCGTGGCACTGGCCGCCAGGAACACGGGCTGGGACCCGTAATGGTCGCAGACGCGCATCAGGCGGCGCAGGACACAGGCCACATGTGCGCCCAGGATGCCGCGATAGGTGTGCACTTCGTCGAGCACCACGTACTTGAGTTCGCTGAAGAAGCGGCTCCACTTCGGGTGATAGGGCAAGATCGACGCGTGGAGCATGTCGGGGTTCGACAGCACCAGGTTGGCCTCCGCCTTGATCCGCCGCCGCTGGGCCGTGGGCGTGTCGCCGTCGTACACGCCGGGACGGATCCGCTGCGACACGCTCGGATCGGCGGCCAGCAGCTCCAATTGGCCCTTGAGCTGGTCCTGGGCGAGCGCCTTGGTCGGGAACAGGTACAGCGCGCGGGCCTGCGGATTGGCCAGACAGGCCTCCAGAATCGGCAGGTTGTAGCAGAGTGTCTTGCCACTGGCCGTGCCGCTGACCACTACCCAGTCGCGCGCACGGCGCGCCGCATCCAACGCCTCCGCCTGATGCACGTACAGCTGATCCACGCCCGACGCGGCCAAGAGGCGCCGCAACGGGTCGGGCAGCGGCTCCTGCGGCTGCCCGTACCGGCCCGATCGCTCCGCAAGCTGCGCGACATGCACCAACTGGCCCGCGTGGTCCGGATGACGCTCGATCGCGCGCAAAAAAGACGCGACATCCATGCCCGTTCCTCCCCTGGCTGGCCACAGCCTACTAAACATGCGTCTACTATACGGATCTCGGGAATTTGGGCAAGAGCAGGCTGGAAGTCGGCGGTGGAGCGGCGCTGGAGTGCCAGCGGAAGCAGCCGCAGGACCGCACCGGCAGCCGATGCCGCGCTCGGGCGCCCCCCGGGAGCACACGCCCGCAGCCCCGTTCCCCCTGTATAGCCGGCCCAACCGCTGCAGAGGGACGCGTGGACGGGCGGTCTTCTCGGTCGAGAACCCCGATATCCGACCTGCGGTGACGTACGTTTTCTCATGAGTACGCGCTTCACAACCTGGTCCCGCTATGGCCTGAGTGTGCTGATGGCCGTCACCGCGCTGCCGTTGGTCGCCGGCTGCGGCGGGGAACGGGCCACCGCAGTCATCGACGCTGCCGCGTTGTTGGAGCGCATGGAGCAGGACCGCCGGCGCCACGACCCGCACGCGTACAGCGAGTTGGACCTGGGCGAGTACACGATCACCTGGCGGGGCGGCGAACCCACGAAGCAGGATGTGGACCCGCCAGGCACCCGCACCACGGGTAACCTGGTGCCCGCCACGGTCCTCACGCCGGTCTCGCTGATCATCCGGTTCCACCTGTATGCCGTGGTGTCGGACAATCGGCTGGAGGAGTGCCGTTCCCTGCTGACGACGCACGGCGAACGGGTGCGCAGCCAGGTGCGTCAGACGGTGCAGGGCAGCGACCGGGGGCATCTCGAGGAGTCCGCGCTGGGGTCGCTCAAGTCGGAACTGATCGAATCGATCAATCAGAGCCTGCAGGCGCCGATCCTTCGTGACGTGGCATTTGCCGAGTTCGCGTTGGACCGTGCTTGAGCGGATCGCAGGGTTGAGGCAACGGAGCAAGTCGAACGCTTATGGTATCGATCGCACGCACGCACCATGGACCGCGCCGGCATGCGCTGTGGCTGGAGCGGAGCCTGTTTGTCGCGGTGCTGCTGGCATGCGCGCTGGCCCTCTCCCACGGCCTGGCCGATCCCGATTTCTGGGGACACGTCCAGTACGGGCGCGACCTGCTGGCCGAAGGGCTGCCCGAGACGGCGACTTACACTTACACGGCCGAGGGGCATCCCTGGATCAACCACGAGAACATCTGCGAGTTGCTCATGGCATGGGGCGTGGACCTGCCCGGTCCGGGCGGCCTGTTGGTGATCAAGGTCCTGCTGGGCGTCGGCCTGATGCTGTTGATTTACCGGCGCGCGGTGCGGCAGGGCGTCTCCGGCACGTCGGCCTATTTCTGCATGTTGCTGGTGGCGGTGAACCTGATGCCCTGCTGGACACTCCGTCCGCAGCTGATGACTTATGTCCTTTTCACGTTGATGATCGTGCTGTGTGACTGGTGTTTCGCCGGCTGGCGCACGCCGTGGCGCGCGTTACGTGGGAGGGGCGGATGGGACGAGGTGGATGAGTTGGCTCGGGCAGTATACCGCCGGCGCTGGCCCTGGCTCTTGCTGCTGGTGAGCCTGTTCATCATCTGGGCGAACGCGCACGGCGGTTTTGTGGCCGGGTTCTGCATCCTGGCCGCCTATTTGGGTGGCCGATCATTCGAGGCGTTGGTCCGCTATCGGGGCGGCGGCCTGCGGCTGGCGGCCTGGTTGGGTGCAGTCGTGCTGGCCTGCGGGCTGGCCACGCTGGTCAATCCGTACGGTGCGGGGCTGCACCGATGGTTGTGGGCGGCCATGCATGTTCCGCCCCCGGAGGTCATGGAGTGGCATGCGCCCGAGCTGCTGAGCACCATCGGGGTTGCCTGGTGCGTCATGCTGGCCGTCTCGCTGGCGGCGATCCTGGCCAGCCGTCGGCCGCGCGACCTTGTCCAGCTGGCCGTTCTGGGCGTGACGATGTGGCAAGCGTGCGAATACCGGCGTCACATCGCGTTCTATGCCATCCTGTTCGGGCTCTGGATGCCCGTGCACGTGGATTCGCTGCTCGAACGCCTGCGGGGCGCGCGCGACGTGCGATTCGCCCATCTATCGCCACGCGCGCGTTGGCTCCTGCTGGGACTGCTCCTGCTGGCCATCGGGCTGTTGGGCGAGCGGCTGTTCTCCCGCGTGCGTCAGATCCCGGTGTGGCGGGCGATCTATCCGGTGAGTGCGTTCCAGTACATCACCGACCAGCATTTGCAGGGGAACCTGGTCGTGAAGATGAAGTGGGCTCAATATGCGATCGCCGCGTTCGGGCCGCGCTCGCCCGACCGTCCGCAGCTGAAAGTGGCGTTTGACGGCCGGTTCGACACCTGCTATCCGCAGGAGCTGCTCGACATGTATTTCGATTTCGAGATCGGTGATGCGCCGCTGACAATGCGGCGCCGCAGCCCCGACTCACCGCCCGTCGACGGCGGCCGGATCCTGGACTACAAGGACCCGCACCTCGTCCTGATCGACCGAATGACGCCTCACAGTGCGGCCGTGATGCGCGCCCACCAGGACCGCTGGACGATCCTGTATCAGGACGGTCTAGCCCAGCTCTGGGGACGTCGTGACATCTACGACAACGCGCGGCATCCGGACTACGTGCCGCCCGAGAGGCGCATCATCGGGGACGCGCCGCAGACCGGCGCCGTGCCGTGGCCGGCGCTGCCCGCCCGTACTTCACAACGCACGGCGTGCGTGCGCGAAGCGCAGGCCCGCGCCGCCGACAACTTTCACTGGGACAGGACTTGAGCCGTGACAACAACGTCTTCCAATCTCCCTGACACCGGCAATGCCGGATTCGCCCTGGGCCCGCTCAGGCCGCTGGCGCCTGCCGCCGGGCTGGCTGCCGGCGCCCGGGACTCGACCGTGATCGATCGCGTCGAGGCGACCCTCGATCGGCTCGAATCGCTCAGTGAGCTGCTCGATTTCGAGCCGGCGTATGCGGTAGCGCCGCTGGAGTACGCGCTGCCGGCCGGGTTCCTGCTCTCGGTCATCATGCCTGTGTACAACGAAGAGGCGACACTGCGAACCATCCTGGCGCGTGTCATCCGGATTCCGATCCCGAAAGAGATCATCCTGGTCGACGACGCCAGCACGGACGGCACGCGCGAGATCCTCCGGAGCGTGGCGCACCTGCCGGGCTTGCGGGTCATCAGTCAGCCGCGGAACCTGGGCAAGGGCGCGGCGCTGCGCGCCGGGTTCGCCGCCGCCACGGGCCACGTCCTCCTGGTGCAGGATGCGGATCTGGAGTACGACCCGCGCGATTACCCGCGACTGCTGCAGCCGATCCTGGAGGGCCGCGCGGACGCCGTGTACGGGTCGCGGTTCCTCGGCAAGGTGCCCCAAGACCCATCGTGGCTCCACCGGTTCGGCAACGGGCTGCTGACCCGCGCATCCAACCTGCTGACCGGCCTGCGCCTGACGGATATGGAAACCTGCTACAAGGCATTCCGCCGCGACGTGCTGCGCGGGCTCAAGATCTGCCAGGATCGGTTCGGGTGCGAGCCGGAAGTGACCGCGAAGCTGGCGCGACGCAAGGCGCGTGTGGTGGAAGTCCCCATCAGCTACCAGGCGCGCAACTACGCGGAAGGCAAGAAGATCGGGATCAAGGACGCGATCAACGCGCTCTATTGCATCATCAGGTACTCGATCTAATCTTCCGATCGCGCGGCGGGAAGACACGGACGGGTGGACTGACTCCAGGTGACACGCCGCGTTGAGAGTCTTGGCCGGTGCGGCACTGGAGGGCCGGGACCTACATATTGGATCGCCCCGGATCGTGGGTGCCCAGCGGCGGCTGGTGCGGGGCGACGCGGGCCGGCCGATCGTAGCGGGCCAGGCGGATCGACTTGCGGTCCGCCCCTTGTCCGATCACGACGCGTTTCCAATTGACGGACAGCGGGATCTCATCGGCCGAGAACTCGCGGATATAATGGCCGCGCATCGTGGCGGGTGAATTGGGAGGGGGTGTCCGCGAGGCGCGGTCCAGGTCCTGGGGGCTGGCGAACGTCGGGGCCAGGCCGGCGGCCTGCAGCATCTGGAAATAGCCGAGTGGCGAGAGTTCGTGATAGCCGATGTCGATCTTCTTGCGTGCCGCCCAGGACGAATCGCGCCCGGCCTCCTCGACCAACTGGCGCTTGGTCACCCAATCCACCGTGCCGATCAGCCCGGGAGGCGTTTCGCCGGAGAGCTGCAGTTGCTCCAGCGCATCGAGCACCTCTTCCCAGACGGCGACCACTTCGTGGGCCTCGTCCGGCGCGTCCGGGCGGCGCGCGAGGAACTGCCGGCAGGCGTCCAGGTAGTGCTTCTGCAGCTGCAGTGCCGTGACGCGCCGACCGTCACGCAACGGCACGCGGCAGGTCAACGTCGGGTCGGCGCACAGTTGATGCAGCGCCTTGATGGGCCGCCGTAGCGGTGCCAGCGGCGGCAACTCGCCCGCCTCAATCACGTCCAGGACCAGCGCCGTGGTGCCTACGCGCAGGAACTCGGCCGTCTCGCTCATGTTCGAGTCGCCGAGCGCGATCTGCAGTCGCTGGCGCGGCCCGAACAGCTGGCAGTACTCGCGCGGCGAACAGACCGATTCGACACACAGGGTCTTGAGAAAATGCCCGAACGCGAAAATCGGCCGGTCGTTCCGGAACGCGCCCAGCGAGAGTACGCAGTTGAGCCCGGGCGCTTTGTCCGCCAGTTGGTATTGGTCCTCGGCGTCCACGGTGCCGGCACCGCTGATCAGCGCGCGACTGACGAGAAACGGGAGCAGCTGCCGGCGCGTGGGCCGGAACACCGTCGCCGCGATCAACCCGGTCAGGCAGATCGCCAACGGCGCGTGGATCAGGCGCGTCAGCTCGATCAATACGACCTCCAGCCAGGCGGGAACCGGGCAACCGGTCTCCCGGCCTTCCACCAGGTCGCGCCCCAACAGCGCCAATGTCACGCGCCGAGGCTGCGACGCGAACCAGCGCGTCGGCAGGCAAATCAGGCACGCCAGACCCAGGTAGACCAGGAACCCGAGGACTGTCAGGAGCGTGGCCGACAGTGTGAGGATCACCAGCGGCAGCAGCAGCACCAGCCCGACGCGCCAGCACCAGAGCGACGCGCGCGTGCCGACCATCGCCTCGTAGTTCTCCTGCGCGCCGTAGATATGGCCCGGCGCGTCGCGATCGTTCTTGACCAGCGTGAAGTCGCCGGCCACGTCGGCCAACCGGGCACACTGGCTTAACAACTGATCCTGCGCCGACTGGTAACGCACCACCTGCAACGGCCCGCGGCATTCCGGCGTCGACCCTTCGATCAGGCCGCCGCCGCCGGCCGGCCGGCCCGTCTCGAACCAGACCGCGCCGCCGTTGGCCAGGAACACGCCCTCTTTGATGTGCCGCGCCGGGGCAGTCAGCACATGCCGCTTCAAGCGGTCGATCAACGCCTGATAGAGGTCGAACCGAGAGGGCGTGTCGGACCCTTCCTCCCGGGGATGAAAACGGATGGCGTACTCTGTTTCCAATCCGACCAGTCGGTCGAGGATGGCCACGCTACTCGCCGCCATGAGGCACTGTGGTTTCGTCCAAATAGGTCTGGCTGTCCCGCACGGCGTCGCGCCGCACCTGCTCCACCACCGCGGAGAACGCCTCGGCCGGCGTCTGCCGCGGAGTCGCCTGGTCCGACTCCGGGGGTATGGAAAGCGAATGGGTCTTCACGTCGCGGTCCCTTTCTGTGGGTCGAGGTCGTTCCAGCTTTATCCTAGCTGGGGGCCCCATCCGTGGCAAGCAAATGCCCGCGCCGCCGACAGCGTCGGCCAGGTGCCGAACGCTCTCCTCGCGGCCCGGAGGGATCGCCCGGACGAACGGCGTCGCCCGCGGGGCACGCTTGACAAGACTTCGGCCGCGAGGACAAACTACTTCGCCGCGGCGGCAGCTTGCCGCCCACTGACGGAACCCGATCCCACACATCGCGCCCATGAAAACCCGCATCCAAAACGCCACGGCCGTCATGCCGGACGGGTGTTGCCAGATCTCGCTGATGATCGAAGGGACCACGATCGCAGACATCGACCCGGCCCGCCAGATCACGGCGGATGTCACGATCGATGCCAAGGGGCTCTACCTGCTGCCCGGCGTGATCGACGAACATGTGCACTTCCGCGAGCCGGGGCTTGCGCACAAAGAAGACCTGCCGCACGCGACACGCGCCTGCGCCAAAGGCGGCGTCACCACGTTCTTCGACATGCCCAATACCCGGCCGCCCACCGTGACCGGCACGCGGCTGGAAGAAAAACTGGCACTGGCGGCCCACCGCAGCCTGGTGAACTACGGGTTCTTCCTGGGCGCCACGCCGGATAACCTGCCGGAACTCCAGGCCGCCCACCGCACTCCCGGGATCAAGATCTTCATCGGCTCGAGTACCGGAGACCTGCTGGTCAACGACCAGGAGGCGCTGGAGCGGATCTTCGCCCACACGAGGCTCCCGATCGGCGCGCATTGCGAGGACGAGGCGACGGTGCGCCGCAACGCGGCCCGGTACGCCCGCACCGACCAGGTCGCCGATCACTCGCGGATCCGCGACGAGCAGGCGGCGGTGATTGCCACGCGGCGCGCCTGCGAACTGGCCATTCGCCATCGCCATCGACTCCACGTGCTGCATGTGTCGACCGGCGCCGAGGTGGATCTGCTGGCAGACGCGCACCGGGTCATCACGGGTGAGGTGTGTCCGCACCACCTGCTGTTGAGCACGCACGACTACGACCGGCTGGGTTCCCTGGTGCAGGTGAACCCGTCGTTGAAGACCGAATCCGACCAGCAGCGGCTCTGGCAAGCGTTGCGGGACGATCATCTCCAGGTCGTGGCGACCGACCACGCGCCCCATACGCTGGAAGAGAAGCGGCAGTCCTACCCGCATTCTCCCTCCGGCCTGCCCTCGGTCGAGAACTCGCTCGCGCTGATGCTCACGCAAGTGAACCTGGGCCGCTGCACGTTGGAGCAGGTGGTGCACTGGATGTGCGCGGCCCCCGCCCGCGTCTGGGACGTGCTTCACAAGGGCGCGATCGTCCGCGGTTTCGACGCGGACCTGGTGCTGGTGGATCTTCACGAGACGAGGGAAGTGCGTGATGACCAGCAGGAAACCCGATGCGGCTGGAGCCCCTGGCACGGCGAGAAACTGACCGGCTGGCCGGTGCGCACCTGGGTGCTGGGCCAGGAGGTGTTCTGCGACGGCCGCTTCATCCCGGCCACCCCGGGGCGCGAAGTGCAGTTCGATCACGCCTTGGGCGGCTACTGGGGCCGCACCACGCTGGTGAACTAGGCCTCTCGCCTATCCCGCCTCACAGCTCGATATTCTTCCGCTTGCCCAGCGCGCGCAGGCTGTACTGAAAGAAGGGGAACGGGTAATCGGGGCGCCGCTTGCGGGCATAGCTGAACGACGCGTACACATAGGAGACCGGGAGCGTGTTGTCGGCGACCAGCTCCACGACATGATCGATATAGCTTATCTCGTCGGGGCGCGTGGCTTTGAGGCCTTTGGTCAGCATTTCGTGCAGCGCACTGATGTTCACGCGGCCCGTCTTGGTCACCACGCTGTTGCCGCCGGCCGCCGATGCCTCATCCTGTATCGGACCGGTCACCAGGATCGCCACGGCGAGCGCCATTAGGATCCGTTTCATGCGTTTTGCCTCCGAGCGCACTGGTACCACTGACGTGAAGAGGAGGGACTTGTACCGGATCCGATCCGGCCGGGCAAGAGCAGTTTCCAAGTGGACCGGAGGCGCGCGTTCTGTCATCCTGAAGCACATGAGCCGTCATCGCAGCACTCCACCGCCGCCTTCCCCCCAGCCGCTGTTGCGCGCGGCAGGCCGGGCGGTTGCCCGGCTGCAGCAGGCGCTCGAGGCGGACGGCCAGCCCGCGGGCGGCCAAACCGGGTTGCTGTGGGCGTTTGCCATGCTGGCGTCGCGCGGTGGGCAGGCAGGCCGCGGCCCGGTGCGCGGGGGTCGTCTGAGCGACCTGTGCGCGGAGATCGACCGGGCGTGTACCCGGTCGGAGGGCGTTCGGCAGGCGGTCGCCGAGCTGGAGGCCCTGTGTGTGCCGGGGAATATCGAACGGCTGTTGCAGGCGGCGCCTGGATCTGCCGAAGGCGATTTTCGTTGGGCCTACCTGCTGGAGGCGCTCTGGGCGGCCAGCGACGCGCGGCGGCGGCGGCGACACGGCGGTTACTTCACGCCCTGCGAGATCGTCCGGTTCATCGTCCGGAGCGTCGACCAGCTCCTGCGCGACGAGCTGGACCTGGCGGGCGGCCTGACCTGCGAAGACCCGCTGCCGGCGGTGGTGGATCCGGCCTGTGGGAGCGGCGCCTTCCTGCTCGGCGTGGCGCACCACGTTCGCGAGATGTGCACGGCGGCGGGCGGCGCGCCGTGTTGGCGGCACATGGCCCAGGATATCCTGCCGGGCCGCCTGGCGGGCATCGACATCATGCCCGCGTGCTGCGGCGCGACGGAGATCCTGCTCGAAAGCCTGCTCGCCACGCGCTGGTCCGCTCACTGTGGGAACATCCTGGACGACGTCGACTTCGCGCGGACTCTGTTCGCCGGCCGCTTGCCGGTCATCCTCGGCAATCCGCCCTATGCGAACTTCGGCCGACTCAATCGGGGCGGCTGGATCCTGGAGCAGCTTGCAGCCTATAAGACCGGGCTGGGCGAGAAGAAGCACAACCTGGACGACGACTTCATCAAGTTCCTGCGGTGGGCTCAATACTGGATCGACCGGGCCGGGTGCGGCATCCTGGCGATGATCACCAACAACACCTATCTGAGCGGATTGACGCACCGCCAAATGCGCGCGTCGCTGGCCATGACGTTCGACCGGATCTACCTGCTGGACCTGCACGGAGACGCCCGGAAGCGCGAGCGGACTCCGGCCGGAGATGCGGATGAGAACGTGTTTGACATTCAGAAGGGCGTGGCGATCGGCGTGTTTCTGAAGCGTCGGTCCGGTCGGCTGTGGGCGGAGGGCCGGGTCCGCCATGCCGACCTGTGGGGCACGCGGTCCGAGAAGCTCCGGCAGTTGGAACGGATCGATCTCGCGCAGTTGCCGGGACTGCCGTGGCCGCTGCCCGAGCCCTTTTTCTTCTTCGTGCCGCGTCAGGACGCCGATCAGGATGCCTACCTGCGCTGGCCGCGATTGGACCAGGTCTTCCTGCAGCACGTGTCGGGGGTGCAGACCAAGTGCGATCGGCTGTTCGTGGGATTCACGCGCGAGGAAGTCGCGCGGCGGATGCACGCCTGCCTGGGCGACGCGGCGCGCGGCTGTTTCGCCGCCGATCTGCCGGCCTGGTTGCGGAGGAGACTGCCGGGCGTGCCGTTCGATGCGCGACATATCCGCCCGTACATGGTGGCGCCCTGGGACGTGCGCTGGATCTACTACGACCCTCGCCTGCTGGGCCGTGCGCGCGAGCGGGTGATGCGCCAACTCGACGGTCAGAACACGGCGCTGGTGTTCATGCGGCAAGCTACCGGCCCGGAACCCTATGACCATTTCCTCGCCACGCGCGTACTCGTGTCGGACCGCGTGTTCTACAGCGCCCATGGCGCTCCGTTTGTCGCGCCGCTGTTCGTCACCGAATCCGATGGCCGAAGCTCGAACCTCACGCCGAGCTTCCGGGAGGAACTCCAACGGCGTCTTGGAGTACGGTGGAATGATGAGCCGTCGATCGCGCCGGCCGGGTCGTCGGTCGGATCGGTGGACGTCTTCCACTGGCTCTACGCGGTCGTGCACAGCCCGCGCTATCGGCGACGCTATCACAGGCTGCTGAGCATCGACTTCCCGCGCATCCCCTGGCCCGACGATCTCCGAGCGTTCCATGCCCTGGCTCGAATTGGCGAAGTCCTCGCGGACGCTCACTGCCGCGTGGCGAGCGCCGACGGGCCTCCGGGCCCACATGCCGTCGCGGGCGGGTCGCCCGACGCGCCCGCCCGCCTGGCCGATAAGGAGATCCGCCAGTTCCGGATCGGGGGCTACGCCGTGGTGCACCGCTGGCTGCAGCAGCGCAGAACGCGCACGCTCAACGAGGAAGACCAGCGACACCTGCAACGCGTGGTCGACACGATCCAGACCACGATCCGGCAACTGCCCGCCATCGATCGCATCCTGCGGTGGCAGGAAGATGGTCCGGGCCCATGGGGCGGATGCGACCCGCATGTTCCACGTATCTGATGATTGGGCCCTCGCCGCGTATCCCGCTCACAACACGGCCTTGATCGCCTCGCACAACCGGTCCATGTTCGCGGCAGTCATGCCGGCGACGTTGATGCGCCCGCTGCGCACCATGTAGACCGCATAGTCGTTGCGAAGCGTGTCGACTTGTTCCGGCGAGATCCCGGAGAACGAGAACATGCCGCGCTGGCGCGTGATGAACGAGAAGTCGCGCGCGACGCCCTTGGCCCGCAGGGTATCGACGAACAGTTGCCGCATCCCCGCGATGCGATCGCGCATGGCCTGGACATCCAGGCGCCACCTGGCGTACAGGTCGGGGTCGCCGAGGATCATGGCGACAATCGCGCCGCCATGTTTCGGCGGGTTGCTGTAGTTGGTGCGGATGCAGATCTTGAGATGGCTCAGCCCGATCTGCGCGGTTTCTTCGGTCGGGGCGACAAGGGTGAGCGCCCCGACGCGCTCGTTATAGAGTCCGAAGTTCTTGGAGAACGAGCTGCAGGCAAGCAGTTCCGGGCAGACCTCGACCAGCTGCTGCAGTCCAGCCCGGTCCTGCTCCAGGCCCTCGGCGAACCCTTGGTAGGCGAAATCGACCAGCGGCAGGATCCGGCGCCGCTGGAGTACGGCGGCGATCTGGCGCCACTGGTGCGGCGTCGGGTCGATGCCCGTGGGATTGTGGCACGAGGCGTGCAGGCACACGGCATCGCCGGAGGGGATCTGTTCGAGGGCCGCCAGCAAGCCCGCCATATCCAAGCCGGTGCCCGCCGCGTCGATGTAGGGATAGGTGTCGACCTGCAGGCCGGCCGCCTGGAAGACGCTCGTATGGTTGACCCAGGTCGGGGTGCTGACCCAGACGCGCCGGCCGTCGAGCTTCTGGTGGAAGAAATCGGCCGCCACGCGCAGCGCCCCGGTGCCGCCCGGTGTCTGAGCCGTTACCGCCCGCCGCTGGGCGATGATCGGATGGTCGGCCCCCAGCAGCAGCTCGCGCACATGCTGGCCGTATTCCGGGAGCCCGTCGATGCTCAGGTAGCTCTTGTTCGTCTCCTCGGCCAGCAGGCGGCGCTCGGCTTCCTTGACGACGTCCAGCACCGGTGTCTTCCCGGACGCGTCCTGGTATACGCCCACGGACAAATTGATCTTGTCCGGGCGCGGGTCTTTCTTGAACGCCTCGCCCAGGCCGAGGATCGGGTCGGGGGGAGCCATCTGCAGCTTCTCGAGCATGGGTGTGCACCTTCCTCCATCGAGTTGCCACCCGCCAAGGCCGGGTGGCGGCGCCGTAGGACGGCCTGCATCATACTGGCGCCGCCGGGCGGACCATAGTCCGCTACTTGTCCTCCGGCTTGATCCCGAACCCGCTGCGATCCGGGTAGGCTGGTCGGGCAGGCGCCCGGTAGGGGTGCTCGTTCAGCTCGCTCAGGATGTGGTTGATCGCGGCGTCCAACTGCGGTTCCTCCCCGCTGGCCAGCCGGCCCGGATCATCGATCACGTCGATATCCGGGTCCACGCCGTGCCCTTCGATGCCCCACGTGCCGTCCTTCTTGTAATAGGCGAACGTGGGGACGGTGACGCGGCTGCCGTCGATCAGGCCCGGGTTGCCGGATATGCCGACCAGGCCGCCCCAGGTGCGGCGGCCGACGAGTTTGCCCAGGCCGGCCTGCCGGAACAGAGCGGGGAACATATCGCCGCCCGAGCCGGCCAGCCCGTTGATCAGCATGCACTTGGGGCCGTGATGCGCGTCGGGCGGCCAGGTCATGTCCCGCCCGTCTCGGCGCGCCCAGTAGTTGGTGACCGGCCGATTCAGCAGCTCGATGAACCGCGTGGGGATCTGCCCGCCGCCGTTCCAGCGATCGTCGATGATCAGCGCCTCCTTGGCGAGCTGGCCATGGAGCTGTCGGTACAGGTCGTTCTGCCCGTTGATGCCGGTGTCCGGCACGTAGATGTAGCCCACGCGGCCGCCCGTCTTCTCCTCCACATACTTGCGGTTCCGCTCAATCCACTGCCGGTATCGCAATTCGGAGTCGCTGCGCAGCAACGTGACCACCACGTCCCGGTCCTCCTTGCCGCTCTTGGGCTCCGTGCTCACCGTCAGGACCACGGTAGTGCCGGCCAGGTCCTGCATGGCGGCCCACGGGTCACGTTCCGTCGTCACCGGCACGCGATTGACGGCCAGCAAGTAGTCGCCCTCCTTGACCCCCGCTTGCCGCACCGGGTTGCGCGCGTCGAGGTCCCAGGCGGCACCTTCGTAGAACTTCACGATCTTGTACGCGTCCTGCTCGCGGACGAATTCGCACCCCAGCGACCCGGCACTCGGACGCTGATCCGGACCGCCCTCGCGGCCCATGTAGTACGCGTGACCCACGTTCAGCTCGGAGATCATCTCCGAAATCACGTAGCCCACGTCCTCCCGCGCCACGCAGTCCTCCAGCATCTTCTCGTACTGGCTACGCACCGCCGACCAATTCACGCCGTGCATGTTCGGATCGTAGAAGAAGTCGCGCTCGATCCGCCACGCGTCCGTGAACAACTGCTTCCACTCCTCGCGCGGATCGACCACCTGGTTCATGTTGCCCGTGGATACCGGCGACGGCTTCGCGCCCGGTGCGGCGTCCAGGATGAGCAACTGCCTGCCTTGCGCGACCAGCAGTTTCTTGCCGTCGGCGGACATCGAGAACTGGTTGGCGCCCGGGAACACCGGCTTCTCGGTCTTGGATTCATCGTTCAGATCGAACAGCATGATGGTCGGCGGTTCCTCGACCCCGCGGATCCCGCGCCGCGCGTAGATCAACTGACCACCCGCATTGACACACAACCCAGAGAAGTTGCCCGGCTTGACCGGCAGGCTGAACGCGCGCAACAGCATCCCGTCCAGCTCGATCGGCAGCGACTTGGGCTCCTCTTTCTTGGGCTCCTCCTTCTTCACCTCTTCCGGCTTCGGCTCTTCCTTTTTGGGCTCCTCAGGTTTGGGTTCTTCAGGCTTGGGTTCTTCAGGCTTGGGCTCTTCAGGTTTGGGTTCTTCCTTCTTGGGTTCCTCGGGCTTGGGTTCTTCGGGCTTCGGCTCTTCCTTATTGGGCTCTTCAGGTTTGGGTTCTTCCTTCTTAGGTTCCTCGGGCTTAGGTTCCTCGGGCTTGGGTTCTTCGGGCTTGGGTTCTTCCTTTTTGGGCTCCTCGGGTTTGGGTTCTTCCTTCTTGGGTTCCTCGGGCTTGGGCTCTTCCTTTTTAGGCTCCTCGGGTTTGGGTTCTTCCTTCTTAGGTTCTTCTTTTTTCTTTTCCTCGCTGATGGGTGCTTCGTCGCTCTTGGGCAGGTAGGGGTTCTTCACGTCCGCGCGCAAGGGCATGGCGGCCAGCAGTTCGGTATTGCCGTAGATGAAGGTTGTTCCGAGGTCTTCGTACAGGGGCGGGCCGAACTGACGGCTGCTCGAGAAGAACAGGTATTCCCCTTTGCGATCGAACGTGACGGACGACACGGCGAACATCCCGTCGGTAACCTGCTGTTTATTGCCGGTTTTGAGTTCGTAGAGCCAGATGGAGGGGAGCCCGATTTTATCGTCGGCTCGCTTGGTGTACGCCATCCAGGTCGAGTCGTGTGACCAGCTCGGCGAGAGCCGCTCGGCCCACGGGTCCTGATCGACGACGGCGGTCTGGCCGCTTTCGATCGTATGGAGGAACAGTTTGCCCGTCTTGTCGACGAACGTGATGTGCTTGGAATCAGGAGACCACGACGTCGAGTACCGGAAGACCTGGCCGTCATTGGTCAACCGCCGGGTTTCCCCCTTGCCGTCCGACTGCTTGATGTACAGTTCGTATTCGCCCGTGAGGTCGGCCAGGTAGGCGATCCAACGTCCGTCCGGGCTCCAGCTCGGATCCCGCTCGGCCACGCCGCTGGTGCGCGTCATGTTGCGCGGCGAACCGTTCTTGGCGGGCAGCGACCAGAGGTCGCCCCGGGCTTCCACGACCACGCGCGCGCCGGTCGGGGAGAGGTCTGCGCCGGCGATGTTCTCCGCCGCATTGACCGTCCGCGGCATGATCGTGGGCCGGTCACCCGGGATCGTGACCTCGACTGCCCTCGACTGGCCGGACTCCAGGTCGAGCAACTGCAATTGGGCGCCGAGCTGGAAGACGATTTCCCCCTGCCCGTGATCGCCCGGCCCGATCGACGGCCACTTCACGTCGTACTCGCGGAAGTGCGTGATTTGCTGCCGGGCGCCCGTAGCCGTTTCATAGACCCAGATGTTCAACCGGTGGTCCTCGCCGGCATCGCACAGGTAGTACACGTTCTGGCCGTGCCACATCGGGATGCTGTCGGTCCCCTCCCACTCCGTGATGCGTTGAGCGGTCTTGGTGTTCAGGTTGAAGAGCCAGATGTCCGACGCCATGCCCCCGCGATAGCGCTTCCAGGTGCGCGTGTCGGTGCTGTACGGCGTGAACGCCAACCACTGGCCATCCGGACTGATCGCCCCGTTGTCTCCATAGACGATCGGCACTTGGACGGGCAGCGGGTTTTTCTCGGACACAATGAACATCTGGTTCATGCGCGCCAGCCCGGAAAAACCGTTGGTCGTGAACAGCAAAGCGCCGTCCGGGGTCCAGTCGCACAGCACCTTGCCGGCCGGATGATAAGTCAGCCGTTGCGGCACACCACCCTTGATCGAGATCGTGTAGATGTCGCGCGCCCCATCGTAATTGCCGACAAAGGCGATCGTCTCCCCGTCAGGACTGAACCGGGGCGATGACTCGAACCCCTCCGGACTGGTCAGCGGGACCGCTTCGCCCCCGGCACGCGACACCAACCACAGATTGTTCGCATACGAGAATACGATGTGCGATTGGCTGACGTCGGGATACCGCAACATGCTGCCCACCGGCTTCACCTCGGCACGTGCCGTCCCGGCGGCCAGCGCCAGCCACAAGGCCAGACCGGTCGCCCATACCATGCTCGGCCCGCGGCAGGTCGTAACCGGCCGGATTCGAATCGTCGCAGTTCTCGTAGTCATCAGCGAAACCTCTTCAGTGTTGGTGGAACAAAGAACCGCCGGCGCGCTCGGCAACGCGTGAAAAAGATCTGTTGCCGAACAGCGGCCCGGTCCTGAAAAAAACCATGTCGGTGCCTGCAGAAAGGCGGAGAGACGGTGGTCGTACGCGCGTCGCACCCATCCCGAGACCGGTCGATCGGGAACTGGGGCTCGCCCGATACCACCCGAACATGGGGCTTCAAAAAATATTGCGTATTCTTCCTAATTTGTCAATGAGCGCAAGCACGATCAATGAGGGTCTTCTGAGCACGGTCAACGAGGGACAGATGGCCGGGTGAGACAAGGCGCGAGTACCGATGGCTTCTTCTCTGCCCGATCGTTGGATGCAACCGAAACCAGAGAACAGAACCCAGAGTGTCTGCTTCTGAGACTCTGACCCCCCCCTCAATCCCCCCCCCTTTCAAGGGGGGGAAGCTGGACTTGGCACGGCGAAAAGGGTTGCATGACTCCCCCCCTTGCAAAGGGGGGGCAAGGGGGGGGTGAGAACCTCACGCGTCAACTGAAACCAGCAACAGAAACCAGAGTGTCTGCTTCTGAGACTCTGACCCCCCCCTCAATCCCCCCTTTTCAAGGGGGGGACGCTGGACTTGGCACGGCGAAAAGGGTTACATGATTCCCCCCCTTGCAAAGGGGGGGGGTAAGGGGGGGTGAGAACCTCACGCGTCAACTGAAACCAGAGTGGCCGCTGATCTCCTCGGCGCTACTATGCGTGTGCCGGCCCAGCGCGACGGACGGCCCGGGCATACCGGCGGGTTCCGGGCGGGTCAGTCGGTCAGTTCCACGATGCGGAACTCGTCGAAGCGGATCCAGTGGGTCGCATCGGGCGGGCCCTGGTAGCACTGCAGGCTGATCATATCTTTGCCCGGCGGCGGGAGTGTGCCTTGTTCGGCGGTTTGGAACTCGGCCGCGACGTCCTCGCGGAACTGGGCTGTCCAGTTCTCGCCGTCGACGATCAACCGCAACTGCACGGTCTTCTGCGGCGCCGGCTTGCGGCCGGGGATGATCCACAGCTCGCCGTCAATCCGCTCGTGGACCAGCTTGAAGACCGGCTTGTCGTCGTGGTACCAGGTGATGCCGGCCTGTTCGAACTGGTTGGTCGGGTCACTGGTGAACGTGACGGTCACTTCGACGGCGAACTTCTGTCTGGACCGATCGGGGGCTTGGCGCACCAGCGCGTTCTTGACGGTCTGGGCGTCGCCGGGTTGCACATGGATTTCCAGTGCCCCGTCCCGGACCCGCCAGGCGTCTTGGTCTTCGCGGATCCAGGTCCAGCCTGTGCCCAGTTGTTTGTCGAAGGTGTCCTGGAATAGCACGCGGGGCTCGTCGGCCACCGTCCATCCGGCCAGGGTCAGCAGCGGGACAACGGACAGGAGGGTGCATCGCATGGTAGGGTTCTCCGGGAGTGTGAAGGACAGCGATTACATTTGCGATTGCGATATCACTCAGGTCGCCGCGCGGCCTGGCACGCGGCCGGGCGGCATCCGGCTGAGCGTCCTCAACTCGCTTCCAGGATGCTGGCGCCGAACGTGAAGCCGCCGCCAAACGCGCACAGGCCCAGTCGATCGCCGGGCGCCGCGTTGGGCAGCACTTCGGCCAGGCACAGCGGGATGCTGGACGAGGACGTGTTGCCGTGGTGGCGGATGTTGCTGTAGACGTTGATCCCGATGCGGTGCGCGATGGCGTCGATGATCCGCTGGTTGGCCTGGTGGGGCACGACCAGATCGAGATCCTTCACCGTCAGGCGCTCGCGTTCGCACACGCGGTTCAGGCTGGCCACCATCCGCCGCACGGCTTCGGTGAAGACCTTGCCGCCCTTCATGTGGATGAAGCCGCCGTGCCGGAAGGGCACCGACAGGCTGCTGCCGTCCTCACCCTTGGCCGAGAGTTCCGGCCGCAGCAGGCGCGCCTGCGACTTGTCGAAGTGCGCTTCGCCGTACAGGATCGACGCGGACGTGGCGTCGCCGAACAGGATCGCCGTATCGAAGTCGTTCAGGTCCAGGAGCGGTGACAGGACTTCAGCAGTGACCACCAACACGCGGGCGTCCGGGCGGCTCTGCAGATAGTCATACCCGGCCTGCAACGCGTACAGGTACCCGGAACACGCGGCGTTGATGTCGTACGCCTGGAGCATCGTATCGGACTTGCGGCCGATCAGTCCGTTGAGCAGCTGGCAGGCCATCGACGGCGTGACCGACAGTGGGCTGGTGGTCGAGCAGATCACCAGGTCCAGGTCGTCCACGATCAGGTTTTCCTGATCGAGCAGTTTCCAGCAGGCCTGGACGGCCATGCTGACGGCGTTCTCGTCCTTGTCGATCCAACGCCGCTGTTCGATCCCAGTGCGGCGCAGGATGTCTTCCGGCGTCATGCCCTGGGTCCGGCGCGCCAGCTCGTGGTTGCTCACCACGCGGCTGCCGGACACGGTGGCGATCGACGAGATCCCCACATCGAACGCCCGCCGCTTGGTCTGGCAGCGTGGCAGATGCAGCGTCTCGCGGCTCTCCAGCCGGCGCAGCACGGGCTTGCCCGACTGCTCCTGCATGACCGGCCGCTGCCGCTGCCCGGCGCTGGTCGTGCGGACCCGCACCAGCGGCGTGCCCACCGGCACCGTATCCCCTTCGCGCACACAGACGTCCTCAACCGCGCCGGAGAAGGGCGACGTCAGCTCGAACACGCTCTTGGCCGCCTCCAGGGCGGCCACCACGTCGCCCCGCGCGATCGGCTGCCCGGCCCGCACGAACAGCTGTGAGACCACCACGGTCTCATCGGCCGGTCCGGAACCCACGGCTTCGATAAGGCTGATGCCCGGCGCCGGCGGCTCGTCCTTGATCCAGCGGAGTTCGAGGTTGAGCAGTTCGGCGGCCGTGGTGAGCACGCTCTTGAACGACGGCATGACCTCGATCTGGTTCGCGAAGTTGCAGGGGATGAACGTGTCAGGCCGCGTGACCCGCCGCAGCGCCACGGGCACGCGCGTGCGCTCGGCCACCGTCGCGATGATCTCGGCGCCCATCCCGCACGTCTGGTTCTCTTCATGCACCACGATCAGCCGGGCCGTGTGCTCGGCCGACGACAACACGGCGCGCTCGTCCCAGGGCGAGAGCGTGCGGAGATCCAGCAGGTCGCTGCCGATGCCGACCTTGTCCAACGCGTCGGCCACCCGCTCGCACAGCCGCACCGTGTTCCCCCAGGCGACGAACGAGATGTCGCGTCCCGACCGGACCTTGCGGGCCGTGCCGATCGGCGTGAACTGCCGCTGCACGTCGCTCGGCGTCCGCTGTTCGGGATCGTTGAGCAGTGTCTTGGGGTAGAAGAAGATCGTGGGCCGGCCGGATTGAAACGCCGCGTTGAGCAGGCCCGCCGCGTCGCCGGCCGTGGAGGGCAGGAACACGTCCACGCCGGGCACGTGGGCAGCCACGGCCTCGTGCGTCCCCGCGTGGAACGGGCCCAGGCCCGGCCGGTATCCGCCACAGGCGACCATCACGATCACCGGGGCCTGGAACAGACCGTCGGTCCGCCAGTAGATGCTGCCCAGCTCGTTGGCCAGCTGGTTGTAGGCCAGCGGCAGGAAGTCGGAGAACTGGATGAACGCCACCGGGCGCCGACCGACCAGCGCCTGACCGATGCAACTGCCGAGGATCGTAGACTCCGTCAACGGCGCGTTCCGCACGCGCCCCGGAAACTCGGTACTCAAGCCGCGCGTCACCCCGAACACGTCACCCTTGGGGTCTTCGATGTCCTGGCCGAGCAGGTAGACATCGGCGTCGCTGCGCATCTGATGCCGCAGCACGTCCCGCAACGCCTCCCGCATCGTCAACCCGGGGCCCGTCGCCGCACCGTGCCGCTCGCGCGACGGGTGCGTCAACTCGACCTGCAGCGGCGCCTTGGCCGTCATGATCGGCGCGGGTTCGGGGCCCGCATACGCGGCCGCTTCCGCCGCCGCAACCTCCGCCTCCACCTCGCGGCAGATGTCGTCCAACACCTGCTTCGCGCAACCGGCGGCGAGCAGGTGCTGCTGGAGGTTCAGGATCGGATCGCCCGACTGGGCCACCCGGCGGATCTCGTCCGGATCCCGATACGCCGTCTGGTCGTCGGCGTTCGTGTGGCTGGTCAGCCGATCCACGTCAAAAACGACCACGGCCGGCCGGCGGTCCTCGCGGATCTTCGCCACCACCCGGGCGAGCGTCGGCCAGGCCGCCACGACGTGCCGCCCGTCGACGCGGTGGATCGGCATGCCGTAGAACGAATCGGCGTCGCCGTCCGGGAGCGAGAAGAATGTCTGCCCCTTCGTCTCCGTCGAGATCGCCCAGTGATTGTCCTGGATCAGGAACAGCACGGGCAACTCCGCCCGCACCGCCTCCGCGCAAGCCTCCAAGAACTCGCCCTCTTGCGTGCCGCCCTCGCCGATCGAATGGAGCACCAGCGGCCGAGAGGCGTGGTCTTTGATCACCGTCGCCACGCCGACCGTCTGCAACGCGGCATTGCCTACCGGGGTCGGTGCGCTGAGGATCCGCAATACCCGGTCCGCAAACGCGTGCGCGCACATCTGACGCCCACGCGTGGGCGACGCCTGCTTGCAGAACAACCCGTCAAAAAACGTGCGCGGCGAGACGCCCCGCGCCACCATCAGCGCCTTGTCACGGTAATGACACAACAGCCAGTCGTCTTCTTGTAACAGCCAGGCCAGGATCGCCGTCCCCTCGTGCCCAACCCCCGAAACATGGAAAAACGCCTCGCCGCGATTGTTTAGCTCGAGTTCCAGCTTGTCGATCTGGCGCGATGTGACCATCGCACGGTACCACGCCAGTAGCTGCTTGAGGTCTGTCACTAGCTCGCCTCGCTCCACAGTTGCTCAGCTCCCCGCCAGACTCGGGCCCAGGGGCCGCCGACCTGCGGGTTGTTGATAGCACGCTCGTTGCTCAATCGACGCACCTCACGCTCCACATGCTTCCGGCCGGTCGGTCTCTTGAGGTTCGCCATCGCGCCGGATGATCCACAAAATCACCAAAGTTTACCACCCCAGTATGTTAGGCAACACCGTGGATCGGCGACCCCGAGGACGCGGGGGAGGTGGGAGGCCGGCCCCCCCGTCATGCTAGCAGCGTCTTGCTGGCACAGCCCGGCTCCTCGCGCACGTAGCGGGGTACCGCGTAGCCCGGCAGCTGCGCGCGGAGGGCGGCCATCAGCTGCCGGCCCCGCGCGATGGGCACCCAGAAATGGGCGGCACCGGTCACCTGATCCAACTGGTGCAGGTAGTAGGGCATGACGCGCAGCTCGAGCAGCCGCAGGCTCAGCGCCGCGAGCGTGTCGAGCGCGTCGTTGACACCCCTGAGGAGCACCGACTGGTTCAGGACCGGGATGCCCGCACCGACCAGGCGTGTGACGGCCTGGGCGACCGCGTCGTCCAGTTCAGCCGCGTGGTTGACATGGACGACCACGATCGGCGTCAAACGGGAAGCACGCAGGCACGTCACCAGCTCGTCGGTGACCCGTTGAGGGATCACAATAGGCAGCCGGGTGTGCAGTCGCAGCCGCCTGAGATGGGGGATCGCTTCGAGGTGCCCGATCAGCCGATCGAGGCGCGGATCGGGCAGCATCAGTGGGTCGCCGCCGCTGAGGACCACTTCCTGGACCGTCGGGTCCGCGGCGATCTGCTCCCAAGCCGGCTGCCAGTCCGCGAGGGTTCGGGGCGTGGCCGCATGGTCGAAGTGACGTCGGAAGCAGTATCGGCAGTGCACGGCGCAGGCGGGGGTGGTCACCATCAGGACCCGGCCCGGGTACTTCTGGAGCAAACCGGGCTGCCGGACGGCCGCCGCGTCATCGACGGGGTCTGGGCGGTACCCGGGCACGTGGCGCAGTTCATCGGCCAGGGGCAGGACCTGCCGCAGCAGGGGGTCATGGGGATTGCCCGGCCGCATGCGGCCGACGAATTCCAACGGCGCGCACAGCGGAAACCGGCGGCTGGCCAGCCGGGCCGGCGCGTGCCACGCGCCGGGCAGGCCGAGCAGATCGCACAGCTGCACGGGGTCCCGCACGGCCCGCCTGAGCGCCTCCTGCCATGGCGGTGGCGCCGGCGGTGGGGGGCTAGGGACAGGATGGCGGAAAGCGGCTACAATTTCCATGCTCGTAGGATAATCATCCGTCCAGCAGAAGCGAAGCAGGGAATACGCCCGTGGGCACCTACAAGACCAGTGATTTCCGCAAGGGGCTGAAAGTCCAGATCGATGGCGAGCCCTACCTGATGATCGAAATGAACTTCGTCAAGCCGGGCAAGGGAAACGCCCTGTACAAGTGCCGCCTGCGCAACCTGTTGCGCAACACGGTTCTGGACCGGACCTACAAGGGCGGTGACACGCTCGAGTCAGCCGATGTGGAAGAGACCGAAGTGCAGTATCTGTACCGGCAGGCGGACAAGTTCGTGTTCATGGATACATCCACCTACGAGCAGTACGAGCTGTCTGCCGATCAGGTGGGCGACTCCTGGAAGTATCTGAAAGAGAGCCTGAACTGCTCGATGGTGCTGTTCAACGGCAACCCGATCACGATGACGCCGCCCAACCATGTGGAGATGAAGGTGGAGTGGTGCGAGCCGGGCGCCAAGGGCGACACGGCGACCAACGTCACCAAGCCGGTGCGCGTCGAGACGGGCGCGGATTTCCCCGCGCCGATCTTCATCAACATCGGCGACGTGATCAAGATCGACACGCGGACCGGTGAGTACGTGGAGCGCGTGCGCAGCTGACCGCCCTTTCCGGGCTTCCCGTACGACGCGGCACGTGGCGAGCCTTTCATGAGCGATCCGCAATCGGACTTCCGTCCCACGGCCAGCTGGGCGAATTTGCGGCGGCGAGCCGAGTTGTTCCGCACCGTGCGGTCCTTCTTCGACCGGCGCGGCTTCCTGGAGGTCGACACGCCCGTGCTCTCGGCGGACACGGTGGTCGATCGGCACGTCGATCCGCTGCCGGTGACGCTGATCGAAGATCCACGCGCCCCGGAGCACGGGCGGCGTTTCTGGCTGCAGACGTCGCCCGAATTCTGCATGAAACGGCTGTTGGCCGCGGGCGCGACCGCCATCTATCAGATCACACGCGCCTTTCGCGGCGCGGAACGCGGCCCGCTGCACAACCCCGAGTTCACGTTGGTCGAATGGTATCGCGTGGGCGACGATCTGTCGAAGGGCATGCAACTACTGGACGAGCTGGCACAGGCCGCGCTGGGCCGCGGGCCGGCCGAGCGCGTGAGCTACGCGGACGCCTTTCGCCGCGCGATCGGCATCGATCCGTTGACCTGCCCGCTCGCCGAACTCGCCGGCGCGGCACGCCGGTACGGGCTGGAAGGTGACGCGCCGTGGGACGCGGCCGACCGCGATGCGTGGCTCGATTGGCTGCTGGTCACCTGCATCGAACCGACACTCGGCCGCCCCCGCCCCACCATCCTGTTCGACTACCCGGCCAGCCAGGCGGCCTTGGCCGTCGTGCGGCAGGACGCCGCGCCGGTGGCGGAGCGGTTCGAGCTGTACGTGGACGGCATCGAGTTGGCCAACGGCTACCACGAGCTGACCGACGCCGACGCGCTGCGCGCCCGCGTACGCGCGGCGAACCGGGCCCGGCACGCGGACGGCAAGTACCTGCTGCCGGAAACCAGCCGGCTGCTGGCGGCCATGGACCACGGGCTGCCCCCGGCCGCCGGCGTCGCCTTGGGGTTCGACCGGTTGGTGATGGTGGCGCTGGGAGCCTCCGACATCCACCAGGTCCTGGCCTTCCCGATCGATCGCGCCTGATGCGGTCGGCGGCCCCGCCCGCGCGGCCGTGCGCACAACACGCCCGACCCGTGGAAAGCCCCGGGTGATGCGGCATGTCCGCCGCCCGCGGTTCCAGAGGCCCCTTAAGAGCCCAGCCGCTCCCGCACCAGCACGCGATAGGTCGTGGCGTACTGGTTGCGGGAATCGGGCTCCTGGTGCGTCTCTTCCAGCACCTGCCACTGATCGAAGTCGACCTGGGGGAAGTAGGCGTCGCCGGCGATCCGGGCGTGGACCAGCGTGAGATAGATGCGGTGGGCCACATCGAGGGCCTCGCGGTAGATCCGCTCGCCGCCGACGTAGAACAGTTCCGAGTCGCCCGCAGCACAGGCGGCCGCCGCCGACAGGCTGTGCGCCACCCGCGCGCCGGGGATCACGAGATCCGGCTGCCGGGACACCACGATCATCCGGCGGCCGGGCAGGAGCCGGCCGATCGACTCGAACGTCTTGCGGCCCATGATCACATGATGCCCCATCGTCAGGCGCTTGAACCGCCGCAGGTCGGCCGACAACCGCCAGGGCAGCCGGCCGCGGCATCCGATCACGCGGTCGGGAGTCATCGCGACGATGATCGATTGTGTGACGGGCATCAGGTCAGACCGCGACGGGCGCGCGAATGTGAGGGTGCGGGTCGTAATGCTCCAGCCGGAAATCATCGTACTGGAAATGGAACAGGTCCCGCACCTGCGGATTGAGCGCCAGGGTGGGCAGCGGGCGGGGCGCGCGGGACAACTGCAGCCGCGCCTGCTCCACGTGGTTCTGGTACAGGTGCGCGTCGCCGAACGTGTGGATGAACTCGCCAGGCTGCAGGCCCGTCACCTGCGCCACCATCATCGTCAACAGCGAGTACGAAGCGATGTTGAACGGCACGCCGAGGAACAGGTCAGCGCTCCGCTGGTAGAGCTGGCACGAGAGCCGGCCCTCGGCGACGTAGAACTGGAACAGCACGTGACAGGGGGGCAACGCCATCCGGGGCAGATCGCCGACGTTCCAGGCGCTGATGATCAGGCGCCGCGAATCCGGGTCCGACATGATGCTGTCCAGCAGTTCACGGACCTGGTCGACCGTACGCCCGTCCGCACCCGCCCAACTTCGCCACTGATGCCCGTAGATCGGGCCGAGTTCTCCGTGCGCGTCCGCCCACTCGTCCCAAATCGACACCCCGTGCTCTTTGAGAAAGGCGATATTCGTCTCGCCGCGGAGAAACCACAACAGCTCGTAAATGATCGATTTCAGGTGCAGTTTCTTCGTGGTCAGCAGGGGGAATCCGGCCCTCAGGTCGAACCGCATCTGGTGGCCGAAGATGCTGAGCGTACCGGTGCCGGTCCGATCGGCCTTCGCATGCCCGTGTTCGAGGACTCGTCGCATGAAATCGAGATACTGCCGCATGATGCGTCCATATTATCCCGCGGGCTATCCGCGGTTGATAGACGGCAGACGCCCTCCGCGCTGACCGCATGCGCGAAGGGCGAATGAGGTTCCCTGCCGGTCGCCGCCGCGCGAGAACACGCGGCGGCCGGACCGCCAGTTGCTGTTCGTGCGAGCATTAGTAACGCTCGCGGCGGTAACCACCACCGCCGCCGCCGCCGCCGCCGCCGCCACGCCGAGGCTCACGCGGCTTGGCTTCGTTCACCGTCAGCTCCCGACCCTGGAGGTCCTGGCCGTTGAGCGCTTCGATGGCCGCATCGCCACCATCCGACATCTCCACAAAGCCAAACCCGCGAGAACGGCCGGTGTCGCGGTCCGAGATCACGCTCGCGGACGTTACGGTGCCGTACTGCGCAAAGAGCTGACGCAGGTCGTCCGACGTGACACGGAAGGACAGGTTTCCGACATACAGTTTCTTCGTCATCATCATCCCTTGGGCCATCGGCCCCCAAAACAAACCAACACACTTTCAGCCGCGCAACGGCGACCGGGAAGATCAAGGGCAACTTCGCCTTCTGTCAGCTGCAGACATGCCGGAAAATCCAACCTTCGATCCTGGGGGGCTGTGAGGGATGGCTCAGAGCAAAGAGTCCAGGAAGGGGCAAGCAGAGTAGGGCAGCGCGTTCCATAGTCTTCCAACCCGAACGGGTACAGACCCGCTCAACTGGGGGCATTATACAGTGCTAGAAAGCGGCGCGAAGACGTATTTGAGCAACGGGCGACGGGGCGACTGGCGGCAGACGATGGGCGATAGGCCACCGGTTATTGGCGGCGGACGATGAGCGATAGGCCATCGGCAATAGGCCCTATGCCTATCCAAGAGCGCGCTCGGGGGCTGTGACGGCAGGACGGTCTCCCGGACCTGGTCACAAGTAGCGGCCAGCAGGCGACTTGCGACCCAATCCATGGCGGCGCGATCGGGTCGAGCCGCTTTTCGCTCCGGCCTACCGGCCGGGCGTCTCCGCCATCATCGACGCCATGCGTTGCCGCAGCCGCTGCAACTGTTCCTCCTGGTGCGGATCGAACGTTCCGCTGCGTTGGCCATAGGTATCCATCCAGACGGCGAGCCGGGCCTTTTCCGTGGCGTCCAGCCGGACATCGTAGTGGCCGCGGTCCAGCAGGTTCCAAAGCGGGTTCGTGCGTGCCGCGCCGGCGCCGGCTGTGGAACGGCCTTCGTGGTACCGCGCCCACACATGATCCTGGAGCGACGGGTGGCCGTACCCGACCAGCGCATCGTACGAGCGGTCGGCCGTCAGGTCGAACGACGCCCCGCGCTCACCCGGCCGATGGCAGGCGACGCAATGCCGGTCGAGCACCGGTTGCACCAGTTGGCTGTAGACCAACGGCCACGCGCCGGGCACCGGCGGGCGGATCTTCGAGGGCGCGCGCAGCGCCGCCAACGGCCGCACGTTGGCCGGCGCATGGTTCCGCGGCTCGTGGCAGCCGATACAGGTTGCCGTCTGCCCGGGCTGCAAATAGGTGGCGCTCCGCATCGTCTGCACCGCCAGCGCGTCGGCATCCAGCGCCTGCAGGAAGAACGGGACGCCCGGCGGAGCGCGGAAGTAGGCGGAACCGTCCGCTTCGACCGGGACCTCGCCGATCACGAACTTGCCCGGATCGTCCTGGGTGATCCCCATCTGTGGCCAGTTCATGGTCGGGTGCGTCTTGGCGGGGATTCCGACCAGCCGCAGTTGCTTGATCGTGCCGCGCGGGACGTCGGTCAGTCCTTGGTAGACATCCACGACCAACATCCGTGACTCGGCGCCCTCCTGGTCCACCTCGACACGCGATGCGACCAGCGGCGGACGGCACCGCGGTCGGATCGGCAACGGGTCCGAGCTGCTGATCTCCGGGTCGCGGTAGAGGAGGGTCAGATTGCCGAAGGCGTCGAACAAGTAGAGTCCGAGATCGTTGGGCGGAGCCGGCATCCCCCAGAACGGGCGCGGCGTGCCGGGCGGCAAAGGCGCAGCGCTCCAGGCCACCAGGTAATGCTGCTCGGACAGCGGATACGGGCTGGCGAAATAGGTGGCCGGCCAGCCTTCCGATTCCGGGAAGACCACTTCCGGAGTCAGACGCGTGATGGGCTCGTCGCCGTCCGGGCCGCGGTTCGGGTCCAGCAGCACCAGCGCGCCGCCCGTTTGCGCATGGTGGCCGGACGCCGTGAAGATGATCTTGCGCGAGCCGGGGATGCGCCGCGCTTCGAACACGCAGTGCGGGTTCTGCGTGTAATTCCCATACACGGCCCGCGCATCGGTACCGTCCGGCAACGTCGACCACAGGCTCATGTACGGCATGTTGTGACGGTCCACATAATCCCACCGCGCATAGAGGATCTGCCCCTGGTCGTCGACGCTCGGCGTCCACTCGAACATCTCGAATGGCGAGATGCGTGTGATGGTCCCGGCCTGGGGGTCCAAAACGTGCAGGGTGTACACGGCCACGGGCCGTTCCGGGCCGCCGCCGCAGCGCACGTAGCAGTCGGGCTGGGCCGCGCCCCACCCGGCGATGTCCTGGTCGCTCGTGCATTGCACATCCTGGCCGCGCCGCGTGGAGAGAAACACGATCCGGCCGTCGGGCAGGTACCGTCCGTCGAAATCGTCGTACTTGCCCGTTGTCAAGCGGCGCAGGCCCGTGCCGTCGAGATTCATTTCGTACAGGTGATAGAAGGCGTCCTCCGGCACGTTGTCCTTGTCCAGCTTGTTCGGCTCGTCAGCCAACCCGGGATAGTAGGTGCAGTGCGCGAACAGCACGCGCCGGGCGTCCCACGAGAGGTCCGGTCGCAGCACACTGCCGGTCGGCAGCGCGGCGGTCAGATGCCGCAGGCGCGGCGCGGCGGTCTTGAACCCTTCGAGCACGTACAGGCCGCCGCCCGGGCGCGAGAACCAGCCGTAGTACTGGTCCGACATGTGCGTAAACGAACCGGGCACCCGTTTGACCAACAACAGATCGTCGAAGTCGAGGAGCGGATTGTGCAGCGCCAGCTGGCGAATGATCCGGTGCGCCGCGAGCCAGAGCGCTCGCCGCTCGGACGCCGGACTGCTCTCCGACAACGTGCCGTACTGCATCCCGACCGCGCGCAGCGATCGGACGGCATCCTGCACGTCCACCCCACGGGACTCGAGGTCCGCCGCGAGTCGGAGCCCGCGCTCCACGGCGTCCTCCACGCGATAGGCCGGTTCCGCGGGCGACGCCGACTCCGGCTCCACGTGCAGCGTCGACCAGGGACTCGCGCTGGATTGGTCCGCCGGCTTGCGCCATGCCACGTTCTCCGGGCTGCCGTCGCGGTAGACTTGGACTTCGTCCAGGTGGAGATACTCCCTGTCGGGCAGTTGGATCCGCACGTATCGAGCCGTCTCGTTTCCCGCGGCCACCTGCAGAGGCTTCTGATCGCTATGGCCATGGAACTCCGAACCGTCGTGCTGGTACAGCAGCCGCCAATCCTGGGCGTTGTCCGAAAGCAGGACTTTCAAATGTGCGGCGCGCCCGCCCACCCCGTCGCCGCGGTTGTAGATCACGATGCGGTCCAACGGCAGCGTCTGCCCGAGGTCGACTTGCCACCACGGGCCCTCTTCCTGCTGTGTGTGGAAACCGAAATGGCCGTCGATCACTCCATCACAGCCGCCCACCGCGTCTTCCCGCGTCGTGGCCTGGGGCAGCGTCGCGGGTTGGGCGGCCGCCACGCGCACCACCGCCTGCTGCAACACGTCCGCTTCAATCTGCTCGGCCGTCAGCAGCGGCGCGGCAATCGGGTCGTCAGCGGGCTCGGCCGCCAGGACCGGGCCCGAACACCGGATGAAGACGACCAGCAGACCGACACACAACCATCCCAACCAGTGCGCCTTCATCACCGATCACCTCCTGTTCATCACCGATCGCCTTCTGGGCCGGCAGTCACGCGAGCGTCCGTCACCGATTGAAGGGTGAGCGCAAGGCGGGGTGGCTAATTGAACGGGTCGTCGTCCGTGTCGGCCGGCTTCTTGGCGGCATCCTCCTGGGGAACTGCCTCGTCTAAGGGCTGTGCGGCGGGAGGCGTGGCGTCGGCTTCCCGCTCGGGTTCGCCACCCGGTACGGGCACGTGACCGGCCGGCTCGCGGTCCGGAGCCGCTTCCTTCTTGCCCGGTTCGGCAAACGGATCGCGATCGGACGCCTGGCCTGATAGGGTTCTGCCCAGCACGTTGATCAGGTTGCCGCCGATACGGGCGGCGCGGCCTGGCGCGCGATCGAGGCCCTCCAACTCCAGCTTGGGCATGTCCTCGCCGAACGGGTTGGCTTCGGTCTTCGGAGCTGCGGCTTGGGGTGTCAACGCGGGCTCCGTCTTCCTGGCGGGCGTGGCGAACGGGTCATCTGACTGCGCAGGCGCTGCCGCCCCGGGCGCGGCAAGCGGATCGCGCACCTCGGCGCCGCCGCCGGGCGCTGCCGTGGCAGGTTCGACGGGAGTTGGTGGCGCAGCGTCGACCTGCTTGCCACCAGTGAACGCCATGCCGCTGGCAAATGGATCTTCGCCGCCGCGCAAGTCCACGGCGGGCAGGTCGAGTTTCGCCTGGGGGATTGGGCGCTTCGGGTTCAGCAGGACAATGTCTTCACGCCGCTTCAATTCCTCGTAACGGATCCTGTCGCGTTTCTGCTTGCGCTCGGCCGCCGCCTGGCGCGTCGCGCTGCGCGCCTTCTCCAACTCCAAACGCAATGGACCCTGCACACGTTGCAACGCCCCGTTGATGTCGTACACCGGACGATCCGCCTGGTTCACTTCCACATCCGCGCCTCGGACGAGGTCCGGCAGGCCGGCCTCCAGGCCGGATTGGCTGGCCAACGCCAATCCGCGGAAGTAGTAGGCGCGCGGGTCGGAGCCGAATTTCTCGATCGACGCGGACAACAGGCGGACCGCTGAGTCGTAGTCGCCGTTGAAGTAGGCGTGCAGGCCGCGCCCATAGAGTTCTGCAGCACGCTCGTCCTGGCCCATGACATGCGTCCCGACCAGCAAGGTGAGCACGAGCGTCATCCATTGGACTGACTGCTGCCTGATCATGGACCAGTTCCCCTTCCAACCTTGTCGACCGTCGTCGATACTCAGCCACCTATCTCCCGCCACCCGGCCGCCGCGCACCAGGGTCCTCCCGCGCGGACACTGCCTCCACGCGGTGAGCCGAGGAAGATGCGCAGCTTAAGCCCTTATGCTAATTTGGAAAAAGTCAAATAGCAAGACAACGCGTGCCGGGCCAGGGGGCTGTGTGGGCACGCCGGTCAGGCGAAAAAGCCCGGCAATTGGCGGGATTTCGGGCAGCCGTCGGGGCGGCAGCACGTCTCACGACCGAGTCGGATCACACGGGTCCTGACGGATGTGCGGCACCGACTCGTCGTCTGGGCATTACCAGACCTGGCCGGCATCCCCATAATGGTCGGTGGTCCGTGCTGATTGGCCGCCGTGTGCGGCGTGAGCTGCAGCTGCGGAGGCTGGGGAATGAACCTTTGCGTGACCCTCAATGCGTGTCTCGACAAGACGCTGGTCGTCCCGCGCTGGACCCCGGGCGAGCACCAGGTGCGGGGCCGCGCGTTCAGCCAGGTGGTGGGTGGAAAAGGCGTGAACGTCGCGCGTGCACTGCGCCGACTCGGACACGCTGCGCGGCCCGCATTGTTCCTGGGCGGCGAGCTGGGCCAGCTGTGCCTTCGCTTGCTGCGGGAGCACGATGGATTCGCGCCGCTCGTCACGTGGACTGAATCCCCGACGCGCGAGATCTTGACGGTCCGGACGGAGGACACTGCGGATCAGACAGGCTTCTTCGATCCGAACCCTGCGATCGAGCTGCACGAGCGCGACGCGCTGGCCGAGCAGCTGGCGGGTGAATTCGCGGGCGGCGTGGCCTGGTGCGCCATGGGCGGCTCGTCGCCATGCCCCGCGACCGACGATCTGTTCGCGACGCTGGTCCACCGCGGGCGTGCGGCGGGCGTGCGGACGCTGGTCGACACCTACGGCCTGAGCCTGAACCTGGCGCTGGACGCCGCGCCGGACGTGGTGAAGGTGAACCGCCGGGAGTGCGAGCAGGCGTTGGGCATCGAGCTGAGCGCGCCGGGTGCGATCCGGGCGGCGTTGCAACAGCTGCTCGCGACGGGCGTCACCTATGCGGCCATCACGTTCGGTCCCCGCGGCATGGCCGCCGCCTGGGAGGGGGCCCTGGTGGCGTGGCGCCCGCCGCCCGTCGAGCTGGTCAACCCGATTGGCGCGGGCGACGCCATGGCCGCTGGGTTGATCGACGCCCTGTCCCGCGGCGTCGACCCGTCGCGCGCGTTCCGCTGGGCCATGGCGTGTGCCGTAGCGAGCGTCCAGCACTGGGGGGCCGGCGAGTTCCAGCGCGATGAGGCCGAGATCATGATGCCGCGACTGGTAGAATGCGGGCTGGACGAACTTGTGGAATAGACGACCGATCGTCTGCGGGGTGGACGCCGATGAATACGCACACTCGCCAGCGCGCGTGGTGGGCAGGCATGCTGCTGGGTATCGCGACCTGCCCGTTATGGGCCGAGGAAGCCGTGAAAGGACCAGACAACCGGACCGTGGACTACACGATCATCGTCACCGGACACGAACTGCTGACCGGCGTCTATCCGGACGTCCACACGCATTTCGTTACCCGGACGTTGAGACCGTTCGGCTGGCAGTGCGTCGGATCGATGTGCGTTGATGACGAAGCGGCCGAGATCCGGCGAGCCCTGGAATTCGCCTGCCCACGGTCGCAGCTGGTCATCGTCACGGGCGGCTTGGGGCCGACCAACTCGGACATCACGCGCGAAGTGCTGTCCGAGTTCACGGGGATCCCGCTCGAGGAGCACCCGGAGGTGCTCCAGGCGATGGAAACGCGATTCCACACGCCGCGTGCGGAGCTGCGCGCCAACCTCCGCCGACAGACGCGCGTGCCGACGCGCGGCAGCTACCTGAACAACGCCTCCGGCAGCGCCGTCGGGCTGGTCTTCGAGACGGATACCGTGCTGATTGTCGCCTTGCCCGGTCCGCCGCGAGAGCTCCAGCCCATGGTGCGGGATGAGCTCGTGCCGGAACTGGTCCGACGGTTCGGGGGCCGCGCGGCCGGCTGCTCCATGACGGTCCGGTTCATCGGGATCGGCCAATCGCAAATCGACCAGACCATGAAGGAGCATATCCAGTTGCCCGACGACGTGCTGGAGACGACCCAGTTCGAGGCCGGGCGCGTCGACTTCACGTTCACTCTGCCGGGCGACCGGCCGGAGGACTATGCACGGCTCGAACAACTGCGCCGCGACTTCCACGAACAGCTGGGTGAATTCATCTATGCCGACGACGAGACGACCACCTTGGAGGACTGCGTGGCACAGCGCCTGGCGGACCGTCGGGAGAAGATCGTGCTCGTGGAAGTCGGCAGTGGGGGCGGCCTGGCGGCTGCGCTGGGTTGCACCCGGTGGGCGCGCGACGCGCTGGCCGGCGCCTTCGTGGCCGCCCACGAGCAGCACTTGCCGAAGATCATCGGCGTGGCGGACCAGTGGCAGAGCCGGGGCGCGGATGCTGCCGGGCTGGAATGGCTGGCGGCCGCGGCCGCCGCGCGTACGGACAGCCAGTGGTCGCTGGTGGTCGGCGCACCCAAGCCCGATCCGCGGACCGGCGCGCCGAGCGTGGACGTATGTATCCGCTATCCGGATGGAACGTCGACGGTCGCCAGAGAGCGGTGGCCCGGCGCGACGAGCAGCGCCCAGGCCTTAATCGTCTCGGGTTTGCTGGACCGACTGCGCCGCGCCGTCTCCGCTGCGTCGTCCGCCCGCCCGGCCGGCGGTGCAGGCGACGGCTGAGCCGCGGCGAGAAGGCCGCGCACGGCTACGGAGCGCGTTTCAAGCGATTCAGGATGTCCAGTGATTCCTTCTCAATGATCTCACCGGCCCGCGTGGTGAGATAGGAGTGCTCGCCAAACCAGGTTTCATACCCACCTCCTTCAAACGCCTTGGCCGTGGGCACATAGCCATGAGCGCCGTTGGCCTGCTCCGCGACCATGGTATGCTTGAAAGGCGATTGGCTCTTGATGCTCATGCCGATTTCACAAAAGAGCTCGTCGGGATTGGTCACAATCGCAAAACCATCGCCGATGCGGATGCCGGTGAAGAAGAACGGATAGGTCGGCTTGGCACGCTCCTTCGTGTCGTTGAACGACCTGTTGAAGAGCGCGAGTTGTCCGGGCCACTTGAGGGCGATGTCCGCTGCGTTGAACTCCGGGCGCTCCCGTCCCGGCATGGCCATTTCCCGGCATTCCACGTAAAGCGCAGGGTGGGCGATGGGTTCCAGTCGTCCCAGGCAGCGCACGATTTCCCCGCCGAGTTTCTCGCCGAAGACAGCGCTTCGTCCGTTGGGAACCGTGTTCACGTCCCCCCAGGCGCCGCCACTGGACAGGTGCGCCCTGAAGGCGGCGTCCTCGATGCTGTAGACTGCCGGATTCACGTCCCCACAGGCGCCCGGGAGAAACAGCGTCGGCACGTCATACCCCAAGTGCTCTTGGACATACTGTTGAACATCGCCCGGATAATCCGCGGAGACAACGAGTTCACGGGTATAGGCGGCGTGACAGGCGAAGTTGTACACGATCGCCTTGTACCTTCCATCTTCGCCAATCACCGCCAGCAGGTCGAACTCGGGATCGGCAGGGCCTTCCGCCGGGTAGTTGCTCGCCTCTCCAGGAGGCAGCAGCCACCGGTTCCAGGCTTCCCCGTCTTTGATCACCCGTCGGCACGCGCTCACGCCCTCCGCCTTGCCCTTCGAGGTGCCGAGCCTGCACGGCGTCAGGTCACGCACCGCACGCGAGACCGCCTCGGCAATGGGCGTTACCAGCGCGTCCTGGTAGTAAGCCCATAACGGGCCTCGGTGAGTGTGGGAGGCGCAGAGGATCACATTGTTGGCCGGGATGCCGGTGGTCTGTTCAATCTGCCGCCGCGCGCGAACCCCATGTTCCACCGGGTATTTCAAGGTGTCCAAGGTGACGATTGCCAGCTTCTGTCCTCCAGCCGCCAAGACCAGGGCCCGCACGTACAGGCGACTGCCCACGGACGATGACTTCAACGTCTCCGGCGATCCCGCCAACACGACTGGATCGGTGGGCGTGATGTCCACGATGCCGACACCCGCGTCGAGATAGCCGTAGGGCGACGAGCAGCAGCGCGTGAGACCTTCGATATCGTGAGCCTTCAGGGACTTCCACGCTTCGAAGCGGGCGTCTCTCACAGACAGCGGCGCAAACGCGCGCAGCAGAAGCAGGCCGAATAGGGCGAGCACGATGCCCAACCAACTCCGCCTCGAGCGATCAGATGCCGTCGCAGTCGCCGATCGGAGGTGCTGGACACCAGTCCACCGCGTGCCCGTAGAGGATGGGTGTGCGTGGCGCGTTTCGTCTTGCATCGCCGTCGGCTTCGTGTCTAATCAAGATTGGCTGCGCTGCGTCGAGTCACGGATCACTTGTCTCGAGCACCCCCGACACCCATCCATCCTATTGGGAGGATTGCGTCATGCACAATCACCATTGCCGCTGTTGTATGAATCGCCGCGAGTGTCTGCAGTTGCTGTCGGCGTCCGCGATCGTCGGGGCTGGAATGACCGCGACGGGCATGGCAGCCTGGGCGGCGGCCCAGGACGGGCCGGCACCCACGGACTTCATCGATGCCGCCGCGCTGCGCCCCGCTCCGGACGTGCGCGTGGCCGCCACGTTCCTGGAGATGCCGCGCCCCGTCTGGTTGGGCTGGCCCGGCACCACGTACGACCTCGATGCACATCAGCAGGAGTATCGCGCGCTGCTGGCGCAGTCGGCCGCTAAGGTCGGCGTGCAGGTGGGGCTGGAGCCGGCGCCCATCCATCACGAGGAGGGGGTCGCGGCCTGGATCAACAAGCTGAAGGCGGACCCGCCGGACGGGGTTCTGGTGATGCTTCAGCACATGGGTTGCTGGGGCTGGGCGCTGAAAATCGCGCGGGAGACGGCGGTGCCGGTGGTGATCTTCGCGCCGGTGGGCACGGCGTTCACCGGCCATGTGGACCAGGGGTCGCGCACGCCCCGCGTACTGGTGCTCTCCACGCTGGCCTGGTCGGCCGTCGAAGACGGATTGAAGATGTTCAAGGCGAAGCGGATGTTCGAAGAGACGCGGGTGCTGTGGATTCACGGGAACCAGACCAACGAGACGGTTATCGACCGGTTGGGCATCAAGGTCCGCCAGATCCCGCGCGACAGGTTCAATCTGGAATTCGACAAGCAGCCGGTGACCGAGGAGGTGCACGACGTCGCCAGTGACCTGCGCTCGCGCGCGAAGAAGATCGTGGAGCCGACCGAGGAAGACACGATCAACTGTGCACGCGCGTATTTGACCGCCAAGCGGCTGCTGGTTGTCGAGAAGGCGAACGCGTTGTCGATGGATTGCCTCGGGATGGTCGGCGCGCGTCTCGTTCCGACGCCGCCGTGCGGTGCGTGGACGCTGCTGCAAGACCAGGGCATCACGGCCGGCTGCGAAGCCGATCTCTTCGGCGCGGTCTCGCTCATGATGACCAGCTACCTGCTCGATCGCCCCGGGTACATGAACGATCCGGTCCCGGAGACCTACAAGAACACGCTGATCGTGGCGCATTGCACGAGCGGCACGCGGCTGGAGGGTTTCGACAAGCCGCCGGCGCCCTATGTGATGCGCGACCACTCGGAATCATCCCTGGGCGTCGCGATGCAGGTGCTGTGGCCCGAAGGCCAGCCGGTTACGCTCGTGCGGTTCAACGACCAGAACGGGCTGATCATCGACACGGGCACGGTGGTCGGCAACGTCGACACGCCGCCGGCCGGCGGCTGCCGGACGTCGGTGGAACTGCAGATGGACAACATCGAGGACTGCCGCGACGTGAAGGGGTTCCACCAGGTGGTGACGTTGGGGAACCACCGGCGGATCCTCTCGCATTTCTGCCAGCTCTACGGCATCACGCGGATCCACTCCCCGCAACAGTCGACCTTTGCCGACGGAGGCACCGTATGAACACGATCCAACGCGGTTTGGCGCTGGCGCTCGGCTTGATCTGCTGTCACGCCCTGGCAGCCGACGATCTGCTGGAGTTCTCGTCGCCCGGCTTCCCGCCCTCCCAGGTGGATGACCAGGGGCGACTGGTCGAGGACTGGGGCACCGTCGACGTGCGGCTGAGCGGCGAGGGCATTGTCGCCGGGGCGGCCCAGGTGAGCGCGGTCCAGTTGGAGGAGGTGATTCCCGCGGTGCAGGTCGTCTCGCATCTTGGCGCCGTGGAGATGCGCCGCACGCTGTACCGCGCGCCGATCCACCCTGCCGGCGTCGACGTGCTGAGCGTGCAAGTTCAGGAACTGCAGGGCAAACCGATCGACGCGGTGCTGGCCCTGGATACCTCGGGCGGCGCGCAGCTGGGGCAGCGCACGGCGCGGATCGGAGGCCGCACCGTGTTGGTCCTGCCGCGCGAGGTGGATGCCGACCAGAAGCTGCTCGACTGGGGATACAGTGACGAAGCCGTGTCGCTGGCTGGATGGGCCAGGCCGGCGAGGGAATGTGACGCGGCGTTCCGCAACATCCGGGCCGGGATGGGAGGCGTGCCGATCGTGTACCGGTTCAGCGTGCCCGCCCACAGCAGTGCGACGGTCGTCTTGGGGCTGTGCGAAAGCCACTGGACGGCGGCCGGGCAGCGGCCGATGCGCTGCCGCGTGGAGGGCGCGCCGGAGCAAGCGATCGATCCGGTCGCCGCCTGGGGTCCGCACCAGCCCGGTCTGCTCGTGTTCCCGGCACACGATGCGGACGGCGACGGCCAACTGATCGTAGCGGTGCTCCCCGCCGCACATGCGCCCGATCAGAACCCGATCCTGAACGTGATCTGGATCTTCCCGGGCGGCCATGGGCCGGCGCTGGACCGCGTGTTGGCCGGCGAGCTGAACGACGCCGCCCGGTACTACGTCGACGCGGGCGGCCGGCAGGACCAGTCGATCTACCCGCCCGGCAAGATGGAGTTCTCCGTGCATCTGGCGGCGAGCGAGACCCAGGAGTTCACGTTCCTCGTGGCCTGCCGCGGCGGCGCAGCGCCCGCGCCGAGCAAGAGCACGTGGAACCCCGTGACCCTGCGGCGCGCGGCGCGCGACGTCTGGCGCGATTGGCCTGCGGCGCCCAAGTAAGTGCGTGTGAGCTGGTCAGCCGCCGCCGACTGCCCGGGATTGGGATCGATCGGTCCTGAACGCCCGGCCGCCTTCTCAGGGGTCCGGATTCTCGCCGGGCCCCGGGTTTGCGGCGGCGGGTGCGGCGTCGTCGCCGCCGCCGGCCGGCTTCCATCGTTCCCGCACCAGCGATGCCACGACGGTGGCAGTGAGCAGGAACGTGATGACCCCCAAAGACACGTCGATCGAGATTTCGTAAAGGCTCTTGGGGATCAGCATCTTGACGCCGACGAAGCCGAGCACGAACGCCAGGCCGAGCTTGAGGTAGTAGATCCGACTCAGCAGGCCGGCCAGCAGGAAGAACAGCGCCCGCAGGCCGAGGATCGCGAAGATGTTCGACGTATAGACGATGAAAGGATCCTCGGTGAGCCCGAATATGGCGGGGATCGAGTCGACGGCGAACATCACGTCCGCGCCTTCGATGGTCACGAGCACCAGGAGCAAGGGAGTGGCACACCAGCGCCCGTTCTCCCGCACGAGGAACCGGGCGCCCCGATAGTCGTTGACGCAGGGAATGAACCGGCGAAACAACCGGAACGCCGGGCTGCGTTCGGGGTGGAATTCCTCATCCTGCTGCATCAGCAGTTTCCAGGCCGTGAAGATGAGCAGAATGCCAAAGGCATAGATCGTCCAGTGGAATGACTCCAACAGGGTCTTGCCGATCAGGATGAACAGAGCCCGCAGGACCAGCGCCCCGAGGATCCCGTAATACAGCACGCGGTGCCGATATGCTTCGGGAACCGAGAAGTAGGAGAGGATGACGAGAAAGACGAAGATGTTGTCGACCGACAGCGCCTTCTCGGTCAGGTACCCTGCCAGGAACTCCTTCCCTGCCACTGGACCGAACTCGACCCACACGCCCCAGTTGAACAGGAGCGACAGCGCGATCCAGAACACACTCCAGCCGAACGATTCGCGCAGGCCGAGCACGTGCGCCTTGCGGTGGAACACGCCCAGGTCCAGCGCCAGCATCAGCAGGACGAACAGAGTGAATCCGATCCAGAGCGCGGGAGTCCCGACGGGCGGGTGCGTGACGGCGGCACATTCCATGGTACGTCCTGCTGCTTGCTCAGAATTTCAGTTGCTCCAGGAACCGCAGGCTCTGCGGGATCTGCTCCACGACCGTCGGCGATTCGTCCTCAATGAAGTAGTACTTCACGCCGACCTTCTGGGCCGCCCGCAGCAGTTCCGGCCACTTCACCTGGCCGGTGCCCAGCGCCACGTCGTTGGTCAGCTCCGTGTGGCCCGCCAGGCTCCCCGTCGCGACGCCTTTCTTCAGGTCCTTGAGGTGGAACAGCAGCCAGCGATTGGGATGCTTCTCCAGCAACTCGGCCGGGTCCTGGCCGGGAAACACCGTCCAGAGCACGTCCATCTGGAAGTACACGTATTGCGGATCGGTCTCGGCCACCAGCAAGTCGAAAAGCGTTCCCGCACCGTGAGGCGCGAACTCGTAGCCGTGATTGTGGTAGTAGAACTTCATGCCATGCTCGGCCACCGCCTTGCCAGCGGCGTTGAACACCGCGGCGGCCGCGCGGCACTGCTGCTCGTCGAACGGGGCCTGGTGGCTGATCCAGGCACAACCGACGTAGATGAGCCCCAGCTGGCGAGCGTCCTGGATGACGCCGGCAATGTCGTCCCGCAGGCGCTCGTACGAGAAGTGGCTGCCGATCGGCACCAGGCCGCGCCGGTCCAGCTCCGCTTTGAACTCGGCCGTCGACAGGCCGTAAGTGCCCGCCACCTCGACATACTTGAATCCCCAGCGGACGACCTGGTCCAGCGTCGGGGCAACACCGTCTTTCGCGAACTGGTCGCGCAAGCTGTAGAGCTGCAGGCCCACCGGCCCGTGGAAACTCCTGCTTTCGCCCACACCGGCGGCAGCGGCAGTCGCGGGGACTTGCCCGGCGACGAACAGAGTCAAGACAACCAGACCGATCTGAATCCGAGTGCGCATGGGTCGTGATCCTCATCGTACTTGTGGCGTGATCTACGGCATTGGTTGTAGCGGATTTGAGGCGCGGCCGGAAGTGACGTACCTACAGCCGTTCGAACCGCGCCTGGAAGAACCGCAGGTATTTCGGTTCGTAGACCATCTTCAAGCCGCGCGTCGTCGCCCGGGCGTCGTACACCGCCTTGACCGCCTCCGCCACCACGTCCATGTGGGCCTGAGTGTACACGCGGCGCGGGATCGTCAGCCGGGTCAGTTCCAGCTTCGGGTAGCAGTGATCACCCGTCTGGGGGTCGCGCCCGGCGCTCGCGATCCCCCGTTCCATCGATCGGACACCGGAGTCGAGGTACAGTTCGGCCGCGAGCGTCTGGGCCGGGAACTGGTCCTGCGGCAGGTGCGGGTAGAACGCTTTGGCGTCGAGGAAGACGGCGTGGCCGCCCACCGGCTGCACGATCGGGACGCCCCAGTCCAAGAGCAATTCGGCCAGGTAGCGCACCTGTCCGACGCGTGACCGGACGTGCTCGTCGTTGACCGATTCGACGATCCCCAGCGCGATCGCTTCCATGTCGCGTCCGGCCAGGCCGCCGTAGGTATGCAGGCCCTCATACACCACGACCAGGTTGCTCAGCTCCTCGAACAGCGTCGGATCATTCACGGCCAGCCAGCCGCCGATGTTGACCAGGTTGTCTTTCTTGGCGCTCATCCACGCGCCGTCGGTGTAGCTGCAGAACTCCTTGAGGATCTCGGCAATGCACTTGCCGGCATAGCCTTCCTCGCGTTCCTGGATGAACAGCGCGTTTTCGACCATGCGGGTGGCATCCAGGAACAGCTTCAGCCCGTGCTTGTCGCACAGCGCGCGCAGGGCCTGCACGTTGGCCATGCTCACCGGCTGGCCGCCGGCCATGTTCACGGTGCCGGCCAGGCTGACGAACGCGATGTTCCGGGCGCCCTGGCGCTGGATCAGGTCCTCGAGTTTGGCCAGGTCGACGTTGCCCTTGAAGGGGTGCAGGTTCTGGGGGTCGTGCGCCTCGTCGATGATCACGTCGACGAAGATGCCGCCGGCCAGCTCCTGATGCAGGCGTGTCGTGGTGAAGTACATGTTGCCGGGCACATACTGACCGCGCTTGATCATCGCCTGGCTGATCAGATGCTCCGCGCCGCGTCCCTGGTGAGTGGGCACGACGTAGGAGTAGCCGTAATATGCCTGCAGCGTCGCCTGGAGGTTATAGAAGTTGCGGCTGCCGGCGTAGGCTTCGTCGCCGAGCATCATGCCGGCCCACTGCCGGTCGCTCATCGCGCCCGTGCCGCTGTCGGTCAACAGGTCGATGTACACGTCGGTCGACTTGAGCAGAAACGTGTTGAAGCCCGCCTCCTGCAGCGCCGCCTCACGCTCCGCCCGCGAAATGATCCGCAACGGCTCGACCATCTTGATCTTCCAGGGTTCCGCCCAGGAGCGGCGGCCGAACTGCTGCCCCATCGTTTGCGGCGTGACGTGAGCCATGGAGTCTCCTTTTTTCTTGTTTTCTTGCGCCGAGCCTGGTGCCTGCAACTGGGGGTTCGATTGTAGCAGCATACGGGCCGGAATCTAAGGCTCCGAGTCCAGCGCGGCGGGAGGCTCCCCACGCTGATCGGACTCGAGGAACGCGGCCAGCAGGATCTGGGCCGCCACCTTGTCCAGACGCGCCTTGCGTTGCCTTTGCGTCAGCCGGGCCTCGTCCAGCAGGCAGCCGGCCTCGCGCGTCGTGAACCGTTCGTCTTGGAAGCAGACGGGCCGGCCGGTCACTTCGCGGAGCCATGTGGCGTACTGGCGGACTTCGCGGGACTTGTGGCTCTCCCGGCCGTCCGTGTGGAGCGGCAAGCCGATCACGAACCCCACCACCTGCTCGTTGTCGACCAGCGCCCGGAAAAACTGCGCATCGGCGGCTCGGCCGCGTCGCGTGTAGTTGGCGTAGGGGCTGGCGATGATGCGGTCCGGGTCGGACAGCGCCACGCCGACGCGCACGCTGCCGTAGTCGATGCCTGCGAGTCGGCCGGTGGCAGGGAATCCGCTCATGGCACCTCGCCGCGCTGCCGATGCTCGGCCTCCAGCCGCCGGCGCGCCTGCTCTGAAATGAAATAGCCGTGCTGGAGGAACCGCAGCGTGTACTGCTGGACCTGCAGGTTGTCCATGATGAACGAGTGTCCGGCCGGCACGATCACGAAGTCGGCAGCACCGGGCAGCTTCGTCTCCTCGACCGTCACCACCATGTCATCGTCCCCTTCCAGCAACAGGTTGCCACCCTTCGCGTTGGGATCGCCGCCCGCGATGATGCCGAACGCACAGGGCGGTATCGCCAGCCGGGACTGGACCGCGTCCCACTGCTTCGTGAACTGCTGCCCGCCTTCACCCCACACAAGGCGGAATGTCGGATCGTATTGGAACCATTCCGCCAACGCCGCGCCGTTGTTCGGCGGGGCCAACATCACGAACCGGCTGATCCGCGGATCGATGCCCCGCCCCCGTGCGGCCGTGAGCTGGTCGTAGAGAAAGCGGCGGATCACCAGGTTCCCCATGCTGTGCGCGACGAAGTTGATCTCTTCCACGCCCTCCAGGTGATCGACGACGCGCGCCAGGCCCCGCGCGTCTTCCTCCAGTGACGAGCGCGTGCTGGCGTACGACACGTTCAGCACATCGTAGTCGCCATACCGAGACAGGAAGTCCGCCATCCTCTGCATCGAGGCGCGCGAGCGGCCGAGGCCGTGCAGCACCAGCACCACCTTCGGCTTCAACGGGGCGATCTGTTCAGCCTCCTTCAGCGCGAGCCACCGGTGATGACACTGCTCCCACGTGCCCCAGGCACGCCGCAGGTTGCGGGCGTCGAGCAGGCGGTAGTGGCCGTCCACCACCTGCCGCTGGATGCGCCACCCGCCGTGCACCAACTCGTCAGTCCACAGCTGCTTGCCGCCGAGCGTCGGCGATAGAATGTTCCAGTTCTGCTCGGGCTCCTCCCGCGCGGGCGCCGCAGCCGGCTCGTCCGCCGAAACCAGGCCGCCCGTTGAACTCACCCCGGGAAAGACGGCCGACAGCAGCAGCAGCCAGGAATGGACATGGTGCGTATTCATCACCCGCTCCCCGACCGAACCACCAACCCACACACGCCTGCCCCCACCTGCCTTCCCTGTCTTTAGCACGTTTTGAGGCTTTGGGGAATATCGCCTGGCCCCCAGCGTGGGTGGGCGGTGGTGCTGCGGCCCGCGCCGGCTGAGCCGCGGGGATCCGCCGGCCCCACGGCGATCAGAGGTATTGGTCCCAACCTTCCTGTGCGATCAGCGTGACGATTTCCCGCACCGCCTCCTCGTCGTCCTGCGGAACGACCAAGGTCGCATCAGGCGTGTGGACGACGATGAGGTTGTCGACACCGATGGCGGCGATGAGGTGATCGGGGGTGGAGCGGATGATCGAGTTAGTGGTCCGCACGACGAGGCTCCGGCCGATGCGCGTGTTGCCGTCCGCGTCGGTCCCGTGCAGCCGCGCCAGCGCGCGCCAGCTCCCCAGATCATCCCACTCGAACGGCGCCTCGATCACTGCGACATGCTCATAGTGTTCCATGACGGCGTAGTCGATCGACTTGCCCGCGATGGCGGTGAACTCGCGCTCGAATGTCGCCGGGAAGCTGTCCGTGCCGAACGACCGGGCGATCGTGGCCAGGTGCGCGGCCATGGCGGGCTCCAAGCGTTGCAGGGCCTCGAGGATGGTGCGGGCCTTCCAGACGAAGATCCCGGCGTTCCAGTAGTAGGTTCCGGCTTCCACATACTGGCGGGCCAGGTCCGCACGGGGTTTCTCCCGGAAACTCCGGACCCGGAACATGGGGGCTCCCCGCGCCTGTTCGATCGCTGGGCCCCGCTGGATATAACCGAAGGATTCGGCGGGGTACGACGGACGGATCCCGAACGTGACGATGGTCTGCGGGTTCTCCGCCACGAATTCGGCCGCCTGGACGATCGCCTGTTGAAACAGGTGGTCGGGCTGGATCACGTGGTCGGCCGGCATGACGGCCATGGTGGCGTCTGCGTCCCGGTCGGCGACAATAGCGGCGGCCAGTCCGATGGCCGGCGCCGTATCGCGCCGACACGGCTCCCCCAGGATCGACGCGGTGGGCAGCTCGGGAAGCTGGTCGGCCAGCGTTTCGGCCAACTGTCGGCCGGTGACGACCAGGATGCGCTGGGCGGGGACCAGGTCCCCCAAGCGCCGCAGCGTGGCCTGAATCATCGTCCGGTCGTCTGCCAGGTTCAGCAGCTGCTTGGGCAGTCGATGGCGGCTGGCGGGCCAGAATCGCGTGCCCGACCCGCCCGCCATAATCATGACGTGCAGCATGATCAACACCCCCAGTCGTCACGGAGCCAAGAACGTCGGTTGCCGGATCGCACAGGGCAACGTGATCCGCTCGGCGACCTGCTGCGCATCGAGCGCCCACAGCGGACTGATCTCGACGGGTGTCCCTTCCTGGACCTGTGCGCCGGCCGCGCGCAGCCAGCCGGTGTACACACGCGTCAAGGCATCCCGCGTGGTCGAGGGGGTTTCGGCGGCGGCTCCCTCGGCGTTCTTCACCGGCGCGAACACCTCGGCGGCCTCCCCTTCCACCACGATCGTGTTGTGCGCCCACGGGAGCAGGTCGAAGATGAACCGTTCGAACTTGACCGCGTTCGGCTGGTCCGGCGCCTGCGGGACCCCGTGCAGGTCGACGAACGGGACTCTCTTCTGCGCCCGATGGAACGGCAGCGCATCGGATCGATGTGAGATCCGGTCCAGGAATGCCAGGTCGAACACATGCACGGCGATGCTACCGGCCCAGATGTACAGCGAGCCGTCCGGGTTGCGCTGCCGCGCCATGTCGGGCGGCAGGTCGCTGTATTCGATGATCTGCATCTTGCCGTCCACCATGACCACGTTGCCGACCCGGTCCAGCGGATCGCGCTTCCGCACGACCTGCGTGGTCATTTCGGATTCGGCCAGCAGGTGGTAGCCGATCAGTTCCGGTTGGCAGAGGCAGGCCAGCGGATTGTCGATCTGGCAGTACGAGAGCAACGAGATGTTCCGGTCCCGCGCGTGCTGCAGGGTGCCGCTCTTGCGGAGCGCTTCGAGCATCCCGCCGTGGCCGTCGGGCGCGAGCGCCAAGGAGTCCTTCTGTGCCAGGATCAGCTGGCCGGTCCGCATATCCACGGCCGGCATGGTGCCCTGGCAGAACACCCGGACATCGTCCGCCGGCAGGCCGAACCACGCGTGCGCGGCGAGGTAGGCGACCGTCTCTTCGTGCGTTGCCGGACTGGTCATCACGTACAGCGGCACCGGCGCATGATACCGCCGCGAGGTTGCCAACACCTTCTCGATCAGGATCTGGAACAGCGAGTGCCCCGACACCGGCCCGATCGGGAACATCCCCTTGGGATGCGCGAATCCCAGGCGCGTTCCCTGCCCGCCCGCCACGATGATCGCGGCGACCCGGCCGTCACGCAGGGCCGCTTCACCGGCGCTCCGCGCTGCGACCGGCGTGATGAACGTCGCATCGCGGTCGTCCAGTTCGATGGCGGGTGGCGGGGTCGAGCGCCGCGCCATGGCCGCCCAGTCCGGTGCGTCGTGCGTGTTGTGGGCGAGCTGGCCGAGCAAGTCCAAGTCCAGGGCCGCCAGTTGGGCGTCGAGCCGGGCCTGCGCCGCCGGCTCCAGCTCCCCATAGAAGCGGAGCACGTGCTCCTGGCCGGCGGCTTTGAGTTGCGCGAATCGTGGATGATGGGTCAGCGTCATGGCACGGTGGTTGGTGGATGGGGCTGGAGCGGCTATCCCGAAAGGTGGCTGATCGGATCGGACGGGCGGTCGGGAGGCGGTACCGCCGCAGGTGCCGTGGCCATGCAGCGCGCTTCGAAGTGGATCAAGACGTCCTCCGCCCGTGGGCTGACCGCGGCCAGCCGCACATCAAAACGGATCCCAAACGGTTGCACGTCCGCAGCCTTCACCCGCGTGGGAGGCCCGGACAGCTGCACGACTTCGACCGACGGCCGGCCTTGCATGGGGGGACAGAGCGCCACGTGCACGTGGCGGGAACGTTCGCCCGGTTGGAAGGACGCCCGCAGCACGCCGGCCATCGCGTCGCCGTGCGACGGCGACTGGGAGCGGGTGATCTGCTGACAGATCTCGGCAGGCAGGGCGCATTGGGGATGGTCCTCGTCGTCGGGGGACCTGCGGCTCGGTCCGGCCGCCGGCCGGTCGTCGACGCCGGCCGGCACCTCGGGCCCCGCGGCCGGTTCGGTCGCCGAGCCGCACGGCGGTCCGGCCCGCCGGAGCGAGCGGCCCCACAGCGCCTCGTGCACCACCAGGATCGCCCCCCACGCCGCCAGCGCGGGCGCCGATACACCGCGCACGGACAGGAACACCACGAGCATCAGCGCGGCCATCACGGGGAGCAGCCACCAGAGGGTCGCCGGCGCCCAGGTGCGAGTGGGCCACACACCCACCTGCCCCCAGCCCCAGCGCAACGCGGAGATCAGGGCGGCCGCCGCCAGGCCGACGGCCCAGAGGGGCGCCAGCCCCAACGGCTGCTCGACGCCTCCCGTCAGCCGCCGCCCGCACAACCACCCGGCGACCGCCAGCCACGCGAGCGTGGCGGCGGCGAGCACCGCCTGGCCCACGCGGCGCAGCGGCGTGGCGCGGCGCAGCGGCGGGGTCCGATCCGGTGTGGCTGCTTGTGCGACCATCCAGTGCCTTACTTCGTGACGGCGTGCGCGCCACAGGCCTCAGCCAAGGCCTCCGCACGGTCCGTGTTCTCCCAAGTGAACTCCGGCTCGCTGCGGCCGAAATGGCCGCCGGCGGCGGTCAGACGATAGATCGGACGCCGCAGGTTCAGGTAATCGATGATGCCGCTGGGCGTGAGCGGAAAGAAACCGCGCACCACCTCGCAGATCCGTTGGTCGTCCACCACACCGGTCCCGTCCGTGTTCACGTTGACGCTCACGGGCTCCGACACGCCGATGGCATACGCCAGCTGGATCTCGCATCGTTCGGCCAGTCGCGCGGCCACAATGTTCTTGGCCACATGCCGGGCCATATAGGAAGCGCTGCGGTCCACCTTCGTCGGGTCCTTGCCGCTGAACGCGCCGCCGCCGTGCCGGCCCCAGCCGCCATAGGTGTCCACGATGATCTTGCGGCCGGTCAATCCGCAGTCTCCTTTCGGACCGCCCGTCACGAAGCGCCCGGTCGGATTGACGTGATACTTGACCTCGCCGTCCACCAACTCCGGCGGCAAGAGCGGTTTCACAATGCGCTCGATCACGAAATCGCGGATCGCATCCTGCGACACGTCCGGCGCATGCTGGGTCGATACCACAATGGTGTCGATCCGCACCGGCCGATAGCCCTCGTACTCGACCGTCACCTGGCTCTTGCTGTCGGGGCGCAGCCACGGCACCTCGCCGTTGCGACGCGCGTCGGTCAAGCGGGCCAGGATGCGGTGGGCCAGCGAGATGGGCAGCGGCATCAACTCCGGCGTCTCATTGCAGGCGAAGCCGAACATCAGCCCCTGGTCGCCCGCGCCAATGTCCTTCCCGGCCGCGCTGTTCGAGTCCACGCCTTGGGCGATATCCGGACTCTGCTTGTCAATCGCCAGCATGACAGCGCAGGTGTCCGCACAGATCCCCCATTGGTCGTCGGTGTAGCCGACCTCCCGGATGACGTCCCGCGCCACTTGCACGTAGTCCACGACGGCGGTGGTCGTGATCTCGCCCGACACCAGCGCCATGCCGGTGGTGACCAGGGTCTCGCAGGCGACGCGGCTGTTCGGATCCTGTGCGAAGATGGCATCCAGCACGCCGTCCGAAATCTGGTCGGCAAGCTTGTCCGGATGGCCCCCGCTGACCGCTTCGCTCGTGAACAAGTACCTGCCCGATGTCACGCTTGATCTCCTCGTGTGGATCTCGAGTGGGCTGGACGGCCGGGCCAATGCCCGTTGCCTCCCGACTCAAATGACGCATTATAGGCCGTCGGCGAGCTGTTGGGCAACCGGCGCCGGGCGGCGCGCGCTGCCCGAGTGCGTCGCAGCAGCGCGCCTCGTCAGGCTTTGGCGGGTGCCACCAGCGGCACGAGCAGGTCGATCGTGCGGCGGGTCGCGCCCTGTTGTTCCAGGACCAGCGCGCGGGCCCGCCGGCCGAGCCCGAGCGCGTATTGCGGCGTCTGCAGGCAGCGGCGCACGAACGCGGTGAGTTCGGCCTGGTCGTGGACCACGACGGCGGCCTCGCGCAGGAGCAGCTGGCGGACCACATCGCGGAAGTTCCAGGTGTTCGGCCCGAAGCAGACGGCCACGCCGTAGCCGGCCGGCTCGATCATGTTCTGGCCGCCGCGGCGACCCATGCTCCCGCCGACGAACCCGACATCGGCCAGGCCCCACCAGGCGCCCAGTTCGCCCACCACGTCGACCAGCAGGATCCGCGCCGGCGTCGCGCCGGACGACTCGTCGCATCGGCTGCGGCGCTCCCACGGCAGGCCGGTCTGCTCGAGCAGGTGGGCCACCTCCTCGAACCGTTCGGGGTGGCGCGGCACGATGATCAGGTGCGCATCCGGGCGCAGCGGGAGGATTTCCCGCAACACGTTGACCGCCATGTGCTCTTCCGGATCCTGGGTGCTGCCCGCCAGGAACACGAAGGCGCCCTCGGGCGCCTTCCACAGTCGGCGCAGGCCCGCGATGGCCGGGCTGTGGCGGTCCGTCACGGCGCCGTCGAACTTGATCGAGCCGGTCACGTGGACGGCGTCCGGCCGCGCCCCGAGCGCCCGGAAGCGCTCGGCATAGACCTCATCCTGCGCGGCGATCAAGTCGATGCTTTCCAACATGGGGCGCAGCAGGGCGCGGATGCGCCGGTAGCCGCGATAGCTCCCGTCGCTCAGTCGCCCGTTGACAACCGCCACGCGGGCGCCGGACCGGCGCGCTGCGCGGATCAGGTTCGGCCACAATTCGAGTTCCGCCAGCACCAGGACGGTGGGTCGGACGCGCTGCATCGCATGCCGGACCGCCCAGGTGAAGTCGAACGGGCAGTAGAAGACCTGGTAGCCGCCGTAGCGCTTGCGCGCCAGGGCCAGCCCTGCGCGGGTGGTGGTCGAAATCACGCATTCCCACGCGGGATGCGCCTGCCCCAGCTGGGCGAGGATCGGCTGCAGCAGGTTCACCTCGCCCACACTCACGGCGTGCAGCCAGATGCAGGGCCGATCGCCGGCGCGGCGCGGTACGAGCCCGAGATACTTCGGACCCCAGCCGTCCCGATACTTGCCGTGCCGGATGGCCGCGTAGGCCAGGTACGGGGAACAGCAGATGATCAGGATCAGGTAGCAGACGTTCAGCAGGTAGGGCATCCGGACGACCTTCTCCCGCGGCAGGCGCCAGCGACGACAGTCTACCCTCTTTTGCGCATGCAGCAGACCTTGTATTTCTTGCCGCTCCCGCATGGGCAGGGGTCGTTGCGGCCGACCCGCTGGCCCCGATTGCGGATCGGATCCACCCGCCGGTCACCCTGGCTGGCGTCGATCGCCGCCTGCTGCTGGTCGGCCAGGTCACTCGAACTCTGCGCGTCATCGTGCCGTGCGGAGGTCTCCACCCAGGTCGAACCGACGAACCCCTCGTCCAGCTGCTCGATCCGGAAGACCAGGTCGGTCGTACGTTCGCCGATCGAGTCCCACATCTGTTCGAACATCCGCATGCCTTCGCGCTTGTACTCCACTTTCGGGTCCAGTTGGGCCCAGCCTTTGAGGCCGACAGACGATTTCAGATGGTCCATTGCCAGCAGATGGTCTTTCCAGGCGGTGTCGACCAGGCTCAACAGCAGCAGGCGTTCCATCCGCCGCATTTCCGGCCGGTACCGGTCTTCAACCGCATTGCTCAGCAGCTGCTCCAACTCCGCGCGGCGCAGCTTCTTCATGCTTTCGACGGGGATCTCGCAGTGCACCGTGTCCTTGAGCCAGGCGGCGAGCGATGCCAGCTCCCCGTTCCCGTCGCCCATGTGGTCCAGCCGGACCGTGTCCTCGACCGCGAAGGACAGGGCGCCCACTTTCTGCTTGACCGCCGCCAGCGCCTCGACCGCCCGCTGCTGCGCGTGGCGGCTGTGGCCGATCAACAGCGTGCGGATCTCGTCGCGCTGCCGGTTCTTGAGGTCTTCCAGGTCCAGCTCCACCTGGAACCGGTCCCGGGCCCAGTCGACCAGCGCGGCGCGGTCGATGCGGGCGTGGCCGACGCCGGCGCCGAACCGATACAGCCCGGCCATCACCGGGTACTCCGCCTCCTTCTCGTCATATTTCCGCGCGGCGAAGGTGAAGACATGGTCCTGCAGCGCGCCGGCCTCCAGAGTGCGGATCTGGGACACGTCCAGGTCGATGCCGAACTTGGACTTGGCCCAGCCGACGACGGAGCGGAGCGGGAAATCCTCCTCCAGGAAGGCCGCGCCCTCGGCCAGTTCAATGCGGTTGATCGCTTCGCGCGCTTTCTCGATCAGCAGTTCGGCCACGTTGTCGCGGCCGACCTTCTTCAAGTCGCGGTCGCGCAGGTTAAGGCCCCAGCGCGTGTCGGCCAGTTTGGCCAGCGCCTCCCAGTTCCATTCGCTCGGGTCCTCCTCCTCCGGCAAGTTCTCCTCGATCGCGTCCAGCACCTGGGTCTCCGCCATGCGTTCCGCCTGTTCCTTGGCGTAGACCTCGGCCGAGGCGAAGTCCATGCCGCGGTAGTCGCGGTGGTCGAGGGTGGTGCTGAGCCGGGCGCCGGCCCATTTCGCGAACGTTTCGGCGCCGTAGTCGCGGCCGAGGAACATGCCGACGTAGTAGTCGATCTGCCGGCGGATCATCTCGATGATCAGGTCCCGGCAACTGACCCCTTCCAGGATGCGCTGGCGGTAGCTGTAGACGCGCTTCCGCTGCTCGTCCATCACCTCGTCGTAATCCAGCAGGCTCTTGCGGACCTCGAAGTTGCGTTCTTCGACCTTCTTCTGAGCCGCCTCGATCCGCCGCGTCACCATGCGGCTCTCGATCTTCTCGCCGTTCTTCATGCCCAGGCGTTCCAGGATGCTCTTGACCCACGGGCCGGCGAAGATCCGCATCAGGTCGTCTTCCAGAGAGAGGAAGAAGCGGCTGCTGCCCGGGTCGCCCTGGCGGCCGCAGCGGCCGCGCAGCTGCAAGTCGATCCGCCGGGCGTCGTGACGCTCGGTCCCGATCACGTGCAGGCCGCCCAGCTGCTTGACCCGCTCGCCGTCCTCTTTCATGTGCTCCTGGCTCTCGATCTCGCGGATCAGGGCGTTCCATTCGTCGCGGGGCACGTCCAGGCGCGTCTCGTACTTGTCCTGCAGGCGGGCCCAGGCCAGCGTCTCGGGGTTGCCGCCCAGGATGATGTCGGTGCCGCGTCCCGCCATGTTCGTCGCGATCGTCACGCGGCCGCTGCGCCCCGCCTGCGCCACGATCTCCGCCTCCCGCTTGTGGTACTTGGCGTTGAGCACCTCGTGGTCGATGCCGCGCTGCTTGAGCAGGTTCGACAACCGCTCGCTCTTCTCGATCGATACGGTGCCGACCAGCACCGGGCGCCCCTTGCGCTCGACCGTCTGCACCTTCGCCAGCGGGATCATCTCCTTCTGCTTCCGCCCCTGCACCCGGTACTCGATCGCGTCCCCGTGCTCGCGGATAATCTCGCCCCACAACTCCTCGCCCGTCTGGAGCACCAGCACGTCCCAGCGGTTCATCCGCTCGATCTCGTCCGCCACGGCCGTGAACTTCTCCGTTTCCGTACAGTAGATCACGTCGGGGAACTCGTTGCGGCGCAACGGCCGGTTGGTCGGGATCGCGATCACATCGAGCTTGTAGATCTTCCAGAACTCGGACGCTTCCGTCATGGCCGTGCCGGTCATCCCGGCGATCTTGTCGTAGAGCTTGAAGTAGTTCTGGAGCGTGATGGTGGCCAGCGTCTGCGTCTCCTCCTTGATGGTCACCCCCTCCTTGGCCTCCACCGCCTGGTGCAACCCGTCGCTCCACTGGCGGCCTTCCATCAACCGCCCGGTGAACTCGTCGACGATGACAATCGCGCCCTCCTTGATCACGTAGTTCACGTCGCGCTTGTAGAGGTAGTGCGCCTTGAGGGCGTTATCGATCAGGTGCGGCCATTCCATGTTCCCGGCCGTGTAGAAGCTCTCCACGTCGGCCAGCTTCTCGGCGGCCCGCACCCCTTCGTCCGTGAGGTTCGTGCTGTGGTCCTTCTCGTTCACCTCGAAGTGCAGGTCGCGCTTCAATTGGCGGGCGATCCGATCGGCGTCCGCGTACTTGCGCACGTTCTCGTGCGCCGGGCCGGAGATGATCAGCGGCGTGCGCGCCTCGTCGACCAGGATGTTGTCGACCTCGTCGATGATGGCGTAGTGCAGCGGGCCCTGCGACTGCTGCCGATACTTGGGATAATGGTCGTCGCCGCGCCGGGCCGGGCGCATGTTGTCGCGCAGATAGTCGAAACCGAACTCGTTGTTCGTCCCGTAGGTGATGTCGCAGGAATACGCCTTCTGCCGCTCCTCCACCTCCATGTCCGACTGGATCGCGCCCACCGTCAGCCCCAACCCCAGGTACAGCGGCGCCATCCACTCCATGTCGCGGCGGGCCAGGTAATCGTTGACCGTCACGACGTGGACACCCTTGCCCTCCAGCGCGTTGAGATACGCCGCGAGGGTGGCCACCAGCGTCTTGCCCTCCCCCGTGACCATCTCGGCGATCGCCCCGCTGTGCAGCACCATCCCGCCGATCAACTGGACATCGAAATGCCGCATCGCCAGGAAGCGCCGGCCGGACTCCCGGCACGCCGCAAACGCCTCCACCAGGATGTCGTCGAGCGTCTCGCCCGCCGCAAGACGCTCCCGGAACCTGGCCGTGCAGGACCGCAGCTCGTCGTCCGACAGGCCCTGCATCTGCGGCTCGAGCCGGTTGATGGCCTGCACCTTGGTCTGCAGCCTCCTGATGAAGCGCGCGTTCGACGAACCGAAGATCGACGTGATCGATCGTTCAAATCCCCGCGTCAGGCTGTTGAAAAACAGCCCGATCCCATCCCACACTTGTCCTAACCATTCGTCCGACGATTTCATGGCTCATCCGCGACCACGGGCGTCGCATAAAATCAGAGAGGCGACCACGGCGGGCCGCGTATCCTCACTCACGCGCTCGGCGCCAAGCCGAGCGCCACGCACACGCGGCCACCGCACACGCATGGGCCCATCCCGGTGGCGCCGCCCGACCGGTTCGGCCTCACGCGGGCCGCGGCGCACCGGACGGCCCTGCGAGCCGCCCCAAGGGCGCGTAACATATTCCGCTGACGAAGTTTATAGCGATTGGTGGGTTTGGTCAACCGGCAGCCGTCCGTCACCGTCCACCGCCTCCCGCCTACTGCCCGACCAGGGCACGAGTTACGATGACGGGCCAACGGTTCAGCCTCACCCGCACCCATCGGCACCGGCCAGCAACTCCGTGCCCACGCCTGCAACCAGAGAGATCGGCGGACAGTTCATCCTGCTGGGTACCGGCACGTCGGTCGGGGTGCCGACCGTGGGCTGCGGCTGCCCGGTCTGCACGGAGGGCAAGCCGCGCAACCAACGGACCCGCAGCGCGGCGATTGCCGGACTGCCGGGCGGCAATCTGCTGATCGACACGCCGCCCGACCTGCGCTCCCAACTGCTGCGCGAGGGGATCGGGATCGTGCACGGCGTCTTGTTCACGCATGCGCACGCGGACCACATCTTCGGGCTGGACGACCTGCGGGTGTTCCCGTATTACCTGGGGCATCCGGTGCCCCTGTATGCCGAGCGCGACGTGGAGCGCGTGATCCGTCGGGCGTTCAGCTATGCGTTTAGCGATCGCCCCGTGACCCACGCGGGCGCCGTCCCGCAGCTGGAGTTCCACACGATCGATCAGGCCCCGTTTGAGGCGTTGGGGACCCGCGTCACGCCGATCCGGCTGCAGCACGGGCCGCATTTCCGAGTCCTCGGGTTTCGCATCCACGACCTGGCCTACTGCACGGATGTCAGCCAGATCAGCGAGTCCGGCTGGCCGCTGCTGGAAGGACTCGATACGCTCGTGCTCGGCGCGCTGCGCGACCGGCCGCACCCCACCCACCTGAGCCTCGAGCAGGCGATTGCGGTATCCCGGCGCGTGCGGCCGCGCCGGACGATCTTGACCCACATGTCTCACGAACTGGATTATGACACCGTCAGCCGGCGACTGCCCCGCTCGATCGAGTTGGGCTACGACGGGTTGAGCATCCCCCTGCCGGCGGCGCGTGGCGCGTGAGGCGCAGGGGCGCACCCCGCCGGTTCGTCAGATGCAGCAGCACCGCGGCACTCAGTTGACGTTGGCCAGCTTGCGCTGTTTCAGCGCGTTGACGTAGTCGTACGTGATGGACAGGACCTCGTCGAGGTAGAAATCCCGCTGGATCTTGTTGTCCGTGGGGAGCTGTCCTTCCAGGCGTTCCCGCTCTTCCTTCTCGGTTTCCGACTCCTTGCCCTCTTCGGCGAACTTCTTCTCGTTCAAGGTGACGGTCTTCTGCTCCTTGCGCTGCCGGAACCGCTCGATGCGCTTGAGCAGGTCGGCAAACTCCTCCGACTGGCCGATCCGTTGCTCGGACTGCTTCTGGAGCGACTTGATCAGTTCGTTGGAGACCATATGGGTTGCCAGGAAGTCGGTCTTGGAAACGCGGTGGAAGTCAATGGCGTAATCGAGATCCGATTCGCCGACATCCAGGTAGTTGGTGATGGAGGGGAGGACGATATCGGACAGGACGCCGCGCCGCTGGGTGCTTTCTCCATTGGGGCGGAAGAACTGCTGGACGGTGATCTTCAGCGCGCCGAGGTTCGGCGGGTTGGGGATCCCCAGGAATTCGCCGAGGTCCTGCAGGCTCTGGACGGTCCCCTTGCCGTGGGTCGCTTCGTCACCGACGATCAGGCCGCGCTGGTAGTCCTGGACCGCGCCGGCCAGGATCTCGCTGGCGCTGGCGCTGAGCTTGCTCGTGAGCACCACCAGGGGGCCGCCCCAGGCGACGCCCGGCACGTCGTCGTCGTGCACGTCGACGCCGCCCGTGACCCGTTTGACCTGGACGACCGGCCCCTTGTCGATGAACAGGCCGGTCAGGTTCACGGCCTCCACAAGGCTGCCGCCGCCGTTGCGGCGCAGGTCGAGGACGACCGCATCCACGCGCTGGGACTTGAAGTCGTCCAGGATCTTCCGGACGTCGGTCGTCGCGCTGCGGAACTCGCGGCCGGTGCCCTGCGCCGCTTGCGCCGCCTGCATGTCCTGATAGAAGCTCGGCAACTCCAACACGCCCAGCTTCATCGGCGCGCTGTCCGGTTTGGTGCCGACCTCGAACACCTCGCCACGCGCCGCTTCGTCCGCCAGTTCGATTTTCGCGCGCGTGATCGAATAGGTCACCGTTTCGTTGGTGCCGGCGGGGATCACTTCGAGCCGCACGACGGTGCCCGCGTCCCCGCGGACCAGCTTGACCACGTCGTTGATCTTCATGCCCACCACGTCGACCATCTCGCCCGACTCGCCCTGGCCGACGCCGACGATCTGGTCGTCCTTCTTCAGCTTGCCATGCTTGTCGGCCGCGCCGCCGGGCACGATTTTCGCCACCACCGTCCGGCCGTCCTCGTCTCCCAGTTGGGCCCCGATCCCCTCCAGATTCAACCGCATCTGGATGTTGAAATTGACGAATGAGTTGGGGGACATGTAGCTGGTGTGCGGATCGTAGCTGGTGGTGACCGAGGTGAGGAACATCTCCAGCAGCTCGTAATTGTCAAACTGCTTCATGCGGCGGGCGAAGTTGTGGTAGCGCTTCCAGAGCTTCTCGCGCGCCGCCCTGTCCTGCTCCGCCAGGTCCGGCGGCGGCTGGTCGCCCGTCACGCCATCCGCCCGATGGGGCGGCGGCGACGGCGACGCCTTCTGCGCGTCCTTCGACTTGTCCATCTTGAGCACCAGCAGGTCATACTTGATCCGCTGCCGCCACCGCTCCCATGCCGCCGCCTCGTCACGCGGATACTGCAACAGGTCCGGGTCCTTCACCATCTCCTCGTCCTTGGTGAAGTCGAACTCCTGCTTCAACAGCGCGTCGATCATCGCCACGCGCTCGTCCACCCGCTGCAAGAACCGCTCAAACACCCGGTTGGCGAAACTCGTGTCGCTCCGCTGCAGCATGTCGTCCAGCTGCGTCTCGTATTGCTGGAACTGATCGATGTCGGATTGGTAGAAGTAACACTTGAGAGGGTCCAGCGCCTCGAGGAACAACTTGTAAGCACGCCGCGAAATCTCGTCGTCCAGCGCGTGCCGCGCCAACGGCTGGCCCTTCATCAACGTGATCACCATCTTCGTCACCTGACGCTGCTCAGCCGTCGGCGCCGTGATCTCCGCCCAGCAACTCTGCCAGACACTCAGGCCCAGCAGGGCGGCCAACGCGAGCACCAACAGCATGCTTACCCAGCGAACCCGTGCGTCAAAGAGCCGCGAATCGCTCATTGGTCTTCCTTATCCTGGAAAGTCGTTCACGAAATCGAGGTTGGATCGGTTGGGATCACGCGATCTGCGTAGACGAGGGTACATGGAGACCCTGCGCCTGCCCTACAGGCCATTGTGTCCATCGGCCCCACCGGGGAAAAGCGGTCCGCCGAACCCGTACCAGCGCGGCGGAATTGTATGCTCGCCTCCCTAATCCGCAAAGGGGGATTATTTTCCCGCGCATCGGCACTCCATTGGTGGGGTGCGGGCCGGCGCCCCGCGTCGCGCCTGCGGCGGCCCCGCACCGGCGCGGTCGCCTGCTATATTAGAGGCCGACGGTTTCTGATTCTACCGACTCTGGCGGGCGGGCATGCCACGCGTGTATACCTATTTGACGATTCTGAGCACGGCCAAAGCGGGCAGCAGTTACCTGCTGCGGGACGACGAGGAGAACCTGATCGGCCGGGGGCTGGATTGCCGGGTGGTGGTCAACGACGAGTTGACATCCCGGGTGCACGCGGTCATTTCCCGGCGCGAGGGCAGCTGGTTCATCCGGGACGCGAGCAGTCGCAACGGGACGTTCGTCAACGGGCAGAAGACCGACGAAGCGCAGCTGATCGACGGCTGCCACATCCGGACGGGGACGACGGAGTTCTCGTTCCATCAATCGGAGAGTCGTCCGTCCGTGCTGGTCCAAGCCGATCCGGCGTTGACGCAGACGATCGTCCGGGACATGCCGGTCCAGAGCAGCGGCAATGCGGACATCCTGCTGGCGACGCTGGAGGATCCCGACAAGGCGCGGGACCTGTTGTTGCTGCACCAGCTGAGTCTGAAGTTGCTGGGGATCGACGATCCGGACGAGGTGGTGCGCACCGCGCTTGAGATGCTGTTGAACCGCACGGGCGCGTCGGTGGTGGGTTTCCTCTGGTTGAGCGACGACGGCGAACTCAAGCCCAAGCAGCTGTTCCCGCCCGACTCATCCGGCCGGGTGACGCTCAGCAAATCGCTCACGGAGGTGGTCTGTCGCAAGCGGCATGCGGTGTGGATTGACAACCAGTCGATCTCGCACAACACGGCGTCGCTGGACCACTTCGCGGATGCTGTGTGCGTGCCGCTGGTGCACGACGCGACGACGCTCGGCGCGCTGCACCTGTACCTCGATCACGGCCGGTTCACCCAGGGGGATTTCGACATCTCGATCGCGCTGGCGAACATGCTGGTCGTGGCGCTCGTGCGCGCTCGGCAGCGGGCGATCTTGGCGACCAACCACAAGCGGCTGATGGCCAAGTCCGCGGACTTTGACGAGCTGATCGGGGACAGCCGCCCGATGGCACGGCTCAAGAGCAAGATCAGCCGCGTGGCGCGCGCGACAGGCTGCGTGTTGATCCGCGGCGAGAGCGGCTCGGGCAAGGAGCTGGTGGCGCGGGCCGTCCACCAGGCCAGTTCGCGCTCGGATCGGCCGATGCTGTCAGTCAACTGCGCGGCGATCCCGCGGGACCTGATCGAGAGCCAGTTGTTCGGCCACAAGCGGGGCGCCTTCACCGGCGCCGACGCCGACCACCTGGGGTGGTTCCGCCAGGCGCACAGCGGCACGTTGTTCCTGGACGAAGTGGGCGAGTTGACCCTGGAGGGGCAGGCCAAGCTGCTCCGCATCCTCGAGGGCCACCCCTTTCTGCCGGTCGGCGCGACGGAGGAAGTCAGCGTGGACGTGCGCGTGCTGGCCGCCACCAACCGCGACTTGAGCGAGTTCGTCCGCGAGAAGCGCTTCCGCGAAGACCTGTACTACCGGCTCAGCGTCTTCGAACTCTACGTCCCGCCGCTCCGCGAACGTGAGGAGGACGTGGAGCGCCTGCTGCAGTTCTTCCTGGACCACTTCAAGCTACAGCACGGGCGGCCGCGTTTGGCCCTGTCCGACAGCGCGCGGGCCCGCCTCTTGTCCTACCATTGGCCCGGCAACGTGCGCCAGCTGCGCAACGTGATCGACAGCGCGGTCGTGATGGCCGAGGGGGACGTGATCGAGTCGACCGACCTGGGCCTGCGCGACGCGGCGGCCGACACCGGCTTCGACACGTTGCGGATCGACTTGTGGGAGCGCAAGCTGATCCAGGAGGCGCTGGCGCGCACCGGGAACAACGTGCCCGAGGCCGCCAAGCTGCTGGGGATCGGCCGCGCGACCCTCTACCGCAAGCTCGAAGAATACGGCATCCAACGCTGAACGGCCGGGTGCGATCGCGCGGGCCGCCGCCCCGGACGCGCCGCGCCGGCCGGCGTCACACCTCCAGCTTCCACGGCGCTCGATAGGGCCTGGTGACCAGGGCGTCGGCTTCCGGGTCGTCCAGCACCCGTTCCGTATCGCCGTCCCAGCGGATCTTGCGGCCGACCTTCCACGCGATGTTCATCAAGTGTCCCGGATTGGTGGCGAAGTGGCCGTGCTCGATGTCCGCCGGCGACGGCCGATCGTTGCGGATTGCGTCCAGGAACACCTGGGCGTGCGCCGCGATGCTGTCGACATGCGCGGAATCGCCGGTGAACACGTTGCGCCCGACCACCTCTTCCTTGCCGGGCTTGCCGATCTCGGGCGTCACGGTGAAGCCGCTGCGATCCATCAACAGGGAGGCCTCCGTGCCGCAGAACAGCTTGCCGTGCGACCGATGCTCGCGCCGGCAGCCGCCGCGGAACGTGTACTGCAGCAGGAACCCCTGCTTGGCTACCGGCCCCGGTCCGTACTCGCAGATGCCCGAGAACGTGTCGGGCCACTCGGTGTTCGAGTTCTCGAAGCACAGCATGCCGCCGGACGCGGTCGCGGTCGACGGCGCGGTGACGCCCAGGCACATGTGCACGATGTCGTAATGATGCACGCCCCAGTCGACCTGCCAGGCGCCGGCGTAGTCGAAGAACCAGTACCAGTTGAGGTAACGATTCGGGTTGTACGTCACTTTCGGCGCGGGGCCCAGCCAGAAGTCCCAGTACTCGGCGCCGAACTCCGGCGGCGGATCCGAATCGGGCGGGGAGCCGAACCCGGGATACAGGTAGTCGTAGTCCCACACCTTCACCTCGGTGATCTGGCCCAAGCGGCCTGCCTGGATCAGCTCCGCGGCCTGCAGATAGTGGGGCCAGCTGCGCTGCTGGGTGCCCAACTGCACCACGCGGCGGTGCTTGCGCGCGGCTTGCACCACGGCACGCCCCTCGCCAATCGATGTGCCCAGCGGCTTCTCGACATAGACATGCTTGCCCGCCTGGCACGCGAGGATCGTGCACAGGCAGTGCCAGTGATCGTTGGTCGCCACGATCACCACGTCGATGTCCCGGTCGTCCAGCAGCTTGCGGAAGTCGCGATAGGCGGCGATCGAGTCGTTCCCCGAGTCCTTGACGCCCAGCCCCAGGCGCTCCGTATTCACGTCGCAAACACCGATGATCCGCGTGTTCGGACACTTCAGATGGGCCTGCATCACGGCGCGCCCTTCACCACCGCAGCCGATCAGGCCGAGGTTGATGGTGCTGTTGGCGCTCGACGGCGCGGCGGCGGCGGCCGCGCGGAGCCGCGGGTCAGGCCAGGCCACGGCCGCCGTGGCGGCAGCCGCGGTGCTGAGGAACTCCCGGCGAGTTGCTTTCGTCGTCATGGTTGATGCCCTTTCGTTGTCATGGTTGATGCCTTTGACTGCCGAATCTGCTCGATCCGCCGCTCGGGTCGACCGTCGCCTTGTCCGCCCGCTTATCGCCTGTCGATTGGTTCAGCCTTCACATAGAGCTTCTTCGGTGCGGTCGAGTAGTACTTGAACATCGCCGGGCAAATCCAGCCTTCCATTGATGGGTCGTCAAGAGCGTAATAGTTGCCACCCGAATCACCACGAAGCCAGCGCAGTTCTCGCTGGTGGCCTGGAAACGGCTGGGCACTGAACAGAAGGCGAAAACCACGATCCGCGTCAGGAATGTCCTTCACGAGACCGTCGATCATCTCAGGAACACCGGCGACAAACGGCTCCTTGACCAGCCCGGTCGAGGCATCGTCAAAAACCCATGTGCCGTGATGGCGGTAAGGAGCAATCACCATGATTGCGTTTTCCCGAGGATTCGGTCGCGATCCCGGCAGCAGTCGGTAGTACCAGGCAATGGCGCCCGCCACGAACACGAGGCCGAGTGCTATCGCCACCAATCGCCCAACGCGGATCCTCACAGGATCCGGTACTGCAGCATTCTCGTCAGTCATGGATCGATGCCCCGCATCTCAGGCAGCTGTGTGTATCTCGGCGTCAATTATTGTCCTTTCCACGACCGGTCGCGCGGCCGCTCCCGAAGGTCAGCGTGGCGATCGCCGCGACGGCGAACACCGTGTCGCAGACCGGTTCGTCGTCGGCTACCGATACCGGCGCGTGCCGCTAGCGTAAGGCGCACGGTCCCGCATGTCAAACAGCGGCAGCTCGGGCCGTGCTGTACGCGGGACCTGCCCAGGCGCGGCGACCCATGCCGGATCGCCATAGAGACCGACCTGACTCGTGTTGATCGGCTGGAAACCCAGCCCCAGGGCCGGCGACGTGTCGCGGAGCCGGAAGTCATGCGCCTCCGCATCGAAGAACTGCGGATCGGCCACCAGCGAGTCGACGTCCCGGCCGCCCCCCTGCCACTGGGCGAACGTCGCGCCGGAAAAGGAGGGCTCGCGCCCCGACCTGTCCCAGTACAGGTTCCGGTGGAACTCGGTCCGGGCCTTCAACGGGCTGAAGTGTTCGGAAGTTGCCGGCGCGCCGTCGCACAGTACGATGTTCTGCTCGAAGGTGTAGGACAGGTGTTCTTCCGGCCGCGCACAGCTGACCGCACCGGCCAGCGCAAACGCGAAGATGTTGTTCCGCGCCACGTTCTCGCGGCCATAATGCTGGTGGAACAGGATGCCCGTGTTGTAGACGATGTTGTTCTCGTCCAGGATGCCGGTCGAGCCTTCATCATGGTAGATGCCCAGCCCACCCTGGGGCATGAGCGGTGTCGGGATCACGTCGTGCACGATGTTATTGCGGATCACGGTGCCGGGCGAAACCCCCAGCGTGTAGATGCCGCCACCATCGCTGAAATACCCGTTGCAGATGTGATGCACGTGGTTGAAAGCGATCACGTTGTGGTGGGCCGTACTGGGCGCGTAGCCCCACGAATGCCCCACGGAGATGCCCAGATGATGGAAGTCGGAAATCTCGTTGTGGGTCACCTGGTTATGGGACGACTTGCCGATCCACACGCCCTGACTGCCGCGGAAGACGTGCGAGCCGTCGTGGATCCAGTTGTTGTCCAGGACATTGCGCTGCACCAGCATCTCCGGCGCGTCCTGGTACTGCGTCGGTCCGATGAAGACCGCACTGCCGCCCAGATCGTGGATGTGGCAGTGCCGGATGATGTTGTCACAGCAGCCGCTGTCCAGCCACAGTCCGTTCTCTCCGGCATGCGCGAGTTCACATTCCTCGAACAGGGCGTGCCGCAGTCCGGTGGCCGCGATCAGCGGCGATCGTTCGATCGCGCCCTGCTGGTCCAGCGGCATATCGTGGGCGATCAGGCAATCCGTGTGCTGGAACGCAAGGCCGCGGAACTGCAGGTGCTCGACGAACCGGCCCGCGGCCGGCCGGCCGGCGAATCGCACGAGCGTCTGCCGGACCACCGGCGCGATTACCTCGGCGGCCGTCAGGTCCTCGCCCGGCAGCGGCCAGTAGGACAAGGTGCCCGTGCCGCGGTCCAGATACCATTCGCCGGGTTGGTCGAGCGCCTCCAGGATGTTCTCCACGTGATAGCGCGTGTTGTGCTCCCACCAGTAACCGATCGGCCATGTCGACGGCGGCGCGAGCTTGACGATCTGTTCGTCCGGATCCAGTTCGGTGATGAAGTGCAGGGACGTCGTCCAGGAGTGATAGATCACGACCAGCGCGTCGTCGAAGTTGTCCCAGCGGCGAATGTCCTGGTCCCGGAACCGGAAGCCCGTCTTGGCCACCATGTCCGGGTCGTACCACTTGGCGCGGTCGATCGGCGCCAGGACATCCGCGGTGTACAGGTAGCCCTGGTTGGGAGTGCGCGCGCGGACACAGCGCCGGCCGTTGACAAACAGCTGGTGGAAGACCCAGTTGCCCGCCTGCACGTCGTCGATGTGCGCGGTCTGGAGCGGGCCGTCGGTTTTCCGCCAGGTCGTGATCCGGCGCCCGCCGGAGATGATCGGCCGCTCGCCCGGGTAGGCCGCATACACGACCGGTGCGTCCGGCGTGCCGGAATCGTCGGGTGTGAACTCGATCGTCTCCGAGAGGCGGTAGGTGCCGCCGCGCAACAGCACGGTTGTCGGCGCCGTGGCGGGCGCAGCCGCCCGCCGCGCACGCACCTCGTCCCGCGCCCGTTCGAGCGTCGCAAACGGGCCGTCGCTGCCCGCCGCGTTGGGCGCGGCCAGTCTCCCGGACCACGCATCGTTCCCGTCGGGGGCGACATGGATCGGCCCCGGGTCCCGGGCGATGACACGGCCGGCAACGAGGAGCCAGATCGGGATGAACAGGCAGTTCCGCGGCACCATGGAAGACGCTCCTTTCGCGCACTCCGGTGGAGAATCCAGGGACTGGTGCGGCGCAGGCGGAGCCCGCGGCGCCCCATGGCCTTACATCAATTCCTCGATGCTGCTGATCAACCGGTCGATCACGGCCAGGTCGGTTTTCGGGTTGTAGATGACTGCTTTCCACGCGGGCAGTGGGATGCCGTGCGGCCGGTAGCCCATGCAGGTCGTGAAGGTGAGGCGCGCGTCGCACGCGGGATCGAGCGTCGCCTCGCGTTTCTCGAACAGCCGCTGGATCTCCTTGAAGTAGCGCAGGCACTCGTCGGCGCCGAGCGAACCATCCTGGATGCGCTGGTAGATCTCGTCCGCGTTGCGCCCGTGCGGCAGGACCCACCAGACCACGGCCGGACCCGGCGTGCCCTGGTTCAGGACCTTGCAGTAATCGAGCCGCGCGACGCGTTCCTTGAGCACGCGCGCCATGTCGATCGCGTTGGCCACCAGCAGCTGATATCCCAGCAAGCCGATGCCGTTGAGCGACGCCATGACGGTGTACGGGCCGATCGCCGGGCGGGAGCACTCGAGCGTGAACAGGGCCGGGTCGTGCCGGTAGTCAGCTTCACAGAAGTACGGCACTTCCTGCACGGTGCGGAACAGCCGGGCCAGATCGTTGCGCCGATTCACGATGAAAGCGCTCGACGGGTAGTGCCCCCAACCCATCTTGTGGAAGTCGATGGTCACGGAATCGGCGTGGCGGAACCCGGCCGCCAGCTGCTGCGCCTGCTCGATCAACGGCAACGTCCGTTCATCCAGGTTCAGCAGGTTCTTTCGCGTGTCGTACTCGGTCAGAAAACACAGGGTCCAGCCGGCGGCGGCATCCACGTGCAGATGCGGAGTCACCGCCGAATGCTGTTGGGCGACTCGATCCGTAATCTCTCGGATCGCCTGGATGTCGTCGATGCCGAACGCGTCCGTGCTGCCGAACGTGGCGATCACGAACGCCACGCGCGCGCCGTCCCGGTAGAGTCCGTGGAGCGTCTCCTCGAGGAGATCCAGCCGCATGGCACACGCCTGGTCAGTCGGCACGGCATGCAGGTTGCTGGTGCCGATGCCCAGCCAGCCGGCCAGGGTGACGTTCGAGTAATGGGCCGCCTCGGAGACCACGCCCACGACCCGATGGTTGCTCAGGCCGTCGCGCATCGCATGCGGCACGACCTTCTCGATGCCCAGCTTCCCGCCGTAGAGGTTCGAGATCGTGCCGCCCATGGTGAACACGCCCCAGGGCGAATCGGTGTGGTAGAAGATCAAGTTCGCCAGGGCGGTGATCGCCTTCACCTCCAACTCGTTCGACCGCAGACAGTACGTGTCCACGCACAGGTTGGGGTTCTTGAGCAGGCAGGCGAGCGCGCCGATGAGCGACGCGAAATTGGGCGGGCCTTTGACGTTCTCCAGGTGCAGTTTCGAATACCAGCCGTCGGTGCCCCAGAAGAACGGGAAGATCGCGTCGCGCGCGTCTTTGAGGTTCCCGGGGAGCGTGTGGATCTCGGGGTTCACCTGCGCGGTCTCGTAATTGCGCGACATCAAGCCGCCCGGCCACAACGTCGACTCGGCCTCCATCGCCGACAGCAGCTCGTTGAAGATCTCCGATATCTGCTGGCGATCGCACACGAAGAAGGTGTTGATGAGCTGGTCGAGCTGCTGGCGGTCCATGGCGCGTCCCTCCCGAGGCGGATGGTGGTGGCCCAACACTCCTCTAACAGAATTCCGGCAGATCGTCGAGTGGCGGAGGCGACCGATCCCATTCACCCTGTCCATCTCGTCTCATGTCCGAAGCAGACGGGATGAACGGGATGGTCGGGATGGCACGTGTATCCATGCGGGTCGCTTACCGCGTGCTGAGCGGCTACAATCGGGGGCGGAGTTCGGGCTTGAAGACACACCATCCGGATCCCTCCCCATGCGGTCCTGCGCTGTCCGTTCCCTGCTGCTTCCGCTCACGGTCCTGTGCGTCGCCCCCGCGCTTGCCCAGGAGTGGACGCGTTTCCGCGGTCCCAATGGTACGGGCGCGAGTGATGCGCAGTCGATCCCCGCGACGTGGACCGAGTCGGACTACCGGTGGAAGACGAAGCTGCCTGGTAAAGGCCACGGGTCGCCCGTCGTGTGGGGCGAGCGATTGTTCGTGTTGAGCGCAGATCCGGATACCGCGACGCGGTACGTGATTTGCGTCCACACCGGCGCCGGGAACATCCTCTGGCAGCGCGACTATGCCGCCGCCAAACATGCACTCAGCGCGCTGAACAGCTACGCCACGAGCACTCCAGCCGTGGACGAGCAACGCGTGTATGTGGCCTGGGCCAGCGGCGATCACCTGCTGCTGCGAGCGCTGGATCACGACGGCCGCGACGTCTGGGAGCGGGACCTGGGAGAATACGTCTGCGAACACGGCTTCGGCGGTTCTCCGATCGTCTACGAGGACCTCGTGATCCTCGTGAATTCGCAGCAGGCGGAAGAGCTGGAGCCGAACCAGGAGCCGGGCACGAGTTCCGTGATGGCGTTTGACCGGGAGACGGGCCAGCTGCGCTGGCAGACTCCCCGCACCGTGGCACGCGTCTGCTACTCGACGCCCTGCATCTATCAGCCGCCGGGCGCGCCGCCTCAGCTGATCTGCTGCGACAAAGGTCACGGATTCTACAGCCTCGACCCGCGCACCGGCGCCGAGAACTGGTCGCTGCCCGTCTTCACGATGCGCACCGTGGCGTCGCCTATCCTCGTCGGCGACCTGGTATTCGGCAGCGCCGGCTCGGGGGGCGGCGGTCACTACCTGGTGGCTGCACGGATAGGGAACCCACCTCAGGAAGTGTACCGCGTGAAGCAGCCGGCGCCGTACATCACGACCTGCATCGCACGCGGCGACTTGGTGTTCATGTACGTGGATCGAGGGATTGTCAGCTGTATGCAGGCGGCCGATGGCAAGATCGTGTGGACCAAACGGATGCCCAATGGATTCTCCGGTTCGCCCGTGCTGGTCGACGGCCGACTGTACGCCATCGACAATGGTGGCGATGTGTTGGTGCTCGCCGCCGAGCGCGAATTCCAGGAACTCGGCCGCGTGCCGCTGGGCGAACCCAGCCGCGCTACGCCCGCCATCTCCGGCGGACGCATGTTCCTACGGACCGAGTCGCAGCTGTTCTGTGTTGGCGGCTAGCGATCGGTCACGTTTCACCGGGTCCGATGCCGGCCAGCCGGAGTGTCTGGGCATCGCGCTGGCCACCATAGTACTTGTCCAGCAACCGCTCGAACACGGATCCTGCGGGTGAGACGCACGCGAACAGCGTGGCACAGGACCTGAGCTTCAGATCGTCGGGGGATCCGAGAATCTCGTACGCCGAGCGCCGTTCGATGCGGAGCACAGCCTCGGCGCATTCCACCAGCCGCGGCCCGAGGACCGGGTGGCGCAGATAGGCCTCAGCTTCCGCGACGCTCTTGATCGCGTACCGTTTGGAGATCGAACTGAATCCCAGCCCGTCATACTGCGGGAAGATGTACCATATCCAATGCGACCGCTTCCGGCCGCTCCGCAGCTCCGCGAGCGCCTGTTCGTAGTCGTCTTCCTGCGCCAGCACAAAGCGGTTCAGGTCGTACGGGTCGGCCATCTTGCCGGGTCCTTCTGTGCCTGTCATAAGTCTGATTCCGGTTGAGGAAATGACGAGGCGTGCATGTCAGTCGACTTCGCGGGCGGCATAGAATCGCGTCACACAACCACATCCTCCCCCGCTGTTCCAGCCATCGCCTGACGCCTCAGGTTCCAAACTCACCGACGCTCCCGGGCGGAACTTGAGCGCTCACCACTATAACATGAACAGCGTGCCTGCTCTCCGTCGGCGTGCGTGTAGGGTGGTGAAAATCGGGGAAAACTTCGCCTGTCCTGCTTTGGGAAGATTTGTTCCATGGGTGATCGTCTCTGGACGTCGATGAGCCAGCCCGTCTGGCCGTACCGGCGGGATAGGGACGCATGAATACGCCTGGGATTAGCGCCGTCCCGTTGGGACTCGGGTCTGGTGGGTGGACGCGACCCAGGGCTGCGGCCCGGCTCGCACCGCTCGCCGGGCCTGCGCCCTAGGCTGTGATACAGCTGTCCCTTCGGGACGGAAGAGACCGACTTTGAGTCGCCGCTGGGCACGGACAAGTCGTAGAGGGCCAGAGCAGGCGCAAAGCAGGTTAGATGGGACGCGGAACACCAACGACAAACGTTAACCGCAAAAACACGCGGGTTCTTTCACGTCGCCGTGGCGAACGGCACGACACGTGCAGCAGCGCCGAAAGCGCGCTGCAGGCTGGGCCGCAGGCGTCGCCTAACGTCTTGTCGGTGCGAGACTTGACAGCAAAAGCGCCACATCCTGCGAGACGTGGCGAGCGAGCGGAGGGCACGGGACTCGAACCCGCAACCCCTTACGGGGCACCTCATTTCCAATGAGGCCGCTAGCCATTCGCTTACCCTCCAGGGGCGCGCCGGAATGAACCGAGCTTCAGTCCAGCACTTTCGCGCCGCTGATGAGTTTGATGAACTCGGCGTTCGTGCGGAACCGGCTCAACTGTTTGGTCAGTTGTTCCATGGCATCCACGTGGTGCATCGATGTGAGCGTGCGGCGCAGCATGGTCACCGCATGCAGGGTCTCGGGGTCCAGCAGCAGCTCTTCGCGGCGCGTGCCGGACTGGGAGATGTCGATGGCGGGCCAGACGCGGCGGTCTGCCAGTTTGCGGTCCAGCACCAGTTCCATGTTCCCGGTGCCTTTGAACTCCTGGAATATCAGCTCGTCCATGCGGCTGCCCGTGTCGATCAAGGCCGTGCCGACCACGGTCAGCGAACCGCCTTCCTCGAACGCGCGGGCGGTGGCGAACAGTTTCTTGGGGATGTCCATCGCCTTGATGTCCACGCCGCCGCTCATCGTTCGCCCGGTGTTGCCCACCCACTTGTTGAACGCGCGGGCCAGGCGGGTGATCGAGTCGAGCAGGAGGAACACATCCTGGCCCATTTCGGCCAGTCGCCGGCAGCGCTCGACGATCAACTGCGACAGCCGCACGTGGCTCTCCACATCCTGGTCCAGGCTGCTGGCCACCACCTCGCCGTCGACGTTCCGCCGCATGTCGGTGACTTCTTCCGGTCGCTCGTCGATCAGCAGCACGATCAACTTGACGTTCTTGTGGTTCGTCGAGACGCCCAGGCTGATATGTTGGAGCATGATCGTCTTGCCGGTGCGGGGCGGCGCGACGATCAGCGCCCGCTGGCCCTTGCCCAGCGGCGTGAGCAGGTCCATGACGCGGGTGGTCAGCGGTTGGGGGCCGACCTCCAACTGCAACCATTCCTCGGGATTGATCGGCGTGAGTTCGTCGAACGACTTGACGTTCACATAGTCGTCCGGCGGGATGCCGTCCACTTCGGTGATCTCGCGCAGCCGAGGCCCCTGTTGCTTGCGCGCCTGTTGCACCATGCCTTTGATCATCAGCCCGGGACGCAGGCCGTACTTCTCGATCATCGTGCCGGGCACGAACGGGTCGGTACGCTCCCGCGAATAATTGTTGTCCGGGCTCCGCAAGAAGCCGTATCCGTTGGGGTGCAGTTCGAGCAGGCCGTAGCCGGGCTCCAACGGTGCATCCGGGTTTTCCACGGGTTCCACGTCCACTGGGCGCCTCACCGCGTCCGGCGGCCGCCGCCGCCGTCGAGCTCTGCCATTGTTGGATGAACGCCCCGAGCCATGATTGAGGCCCGGTTTACTGCGTTGCTTCTTTTTCCCCATGCTCCACCTAGAAGGTGCCCGCCTGCGCCCATCCGGAGGTTGAACCGGGCGCCGGGCATCTCCTCGAAGAACTCAAAAAAAACATGCGGTCAGGCCATCATGCCCGACGCGTCGACAGGGCCGCCAAAAAACTCCCAGCCCCGCTGAACTCAATCCAATGCTCTGATTGTCCAGACTCAGAAGGGCCCCGCCTCGCGTGCGCGTCGCACACCAGGCGTGACCGACCGGAGTAAAGCTACTAACGCGAGATCACGACTGCACCGCCCCGCGGAGCGGCAAGACCTTCTTCAGCGCGCTGCGGCTGGATAGCTTCTCGATCCCCGACGGGCCACCCGCACTGGCCTCCCGCCGTCCGTCATCCGTCGACTCCGTGGACTAGCACCGCCGTTGGAGGTTCGTCGCACCCTTCAACTGAGGACACTCTCGAGAAGCGCCACCCCCTCGGATAAACCCGACTTGGTCGCAGGCAAAGCAGCTTAGCCAAGGGGTGCCCGATTTTCACTGCATTAGGCAAGCAGCGCCTACAATGCATGGCAGAAGTCTGCTAACAACGGCATCATACTCATGTCTTCGTCCGTGTCAAGCGCTGGCTGCACCCAAACGGCATAATTTGGCCAGTTTTTTCCGAATGTCCCGTTTCGGGATCTTACCCTGCGGACGACCGCACGCTGCAGAGAAACCCACCCATCCGGCATTTTTTCTGCAACCCGCACGACCCGAATACCGATAAGGGGATCTGAGCGCAGGGCTGCCCGCGCTGGGCGAGCGTGCCTGCATCTGCCCGTTTGGAGAGGAAGGTCAGCTCATGGGTGGGGCGAGACGTTTTCGACTACTACTGCCGGCGGCAGCCGTGTTCCTGGTCTGTCACAGTCACCTGACGGCTCAGGGCCCATATCCGACCGGTTGGGCCGACGGGGCTGTGCCGCCGACGGTGGCGACGAGCCGGGACCGCATTGAATGGATTGGGAACTGGCCCCAGGCCCAGGCCCTGGCCGCGCGGCACCAACGCCTCGTGCTCGTCCACTTCTGGAGCCCGGACTGCAGCGCGTGCGTGAAGCTCGAACGGTCTGTGTTCAATCAGCCGGAGTGCATCCGAGCGGTCAACACCAATTACATTCCGTGGAAGGTCAACGTGGCGGAGAACCCGGCCGTGGCGCGCGACTTGCGCGTCGATCGCTGGCCGACCGACATCATCCTGTCCGCGTCCGGTCAGGAGCTGTACCGCGGTCCCAGTTCGCCGGACGTCTACCAGTACACGGCCCGGTTGGACCAGATCGCCGCCCATGCCCGACTCAATATGCCGGCGGGGGTCGACTCGGGCGCGACGGCCCAGTGGCCCAGCAGCCCGGGTGCAAACCCGCCACCGGCCACGCCGACCGGCGCGACCGCTCAGTGGTCGCCGGCCACCGGCCCCTACGGCTCGTCGCCGACCACTGGCCCTTACGGCTCGTCGCTCGCCACCGGGCCCATCGGCAGCACCGTGGGCCCGCCCGCCGCCGAAGAGCCGAGTCGCGCGGCACCGGCACAGCCCGCTTATGTCACCAATCAGTGGGCCGCGCCGCAGCCGCCCACGGCCCCGCAGCCCGCCGCCCAGCCCGCGGCGGCTCAGCCACCCATCGCGGAACAACGGGCCGCCTTCACCACGCCCTATGGCGGTGAGTTTCAGTTGCCGACCGGGTCCGTGCCGACCGAGCCGGCCGCGGGTGCCTCCAGCGCGTTTCCCGCCGGGTCATCCTGGCCAGCAGCCGCCACTTCGGCGGCAGCCGACCCGAGCGTCGGGCCGTCGGCCCAGAGCCCCGCCACCACCATGCCGACCCCATCCTCCGCGGCCGTTCCCCATGCGGATCCTCCGGTGCTGGGGCCGCCCCGCAGCGTCGACTCGCCGTCCGCGCCACCCATGGCCGACGTCACGGCGCTGGGACTGGATGGCTACTGCCCGGTGACGCTTGCCGAGCAGGAGAAATGGGTCAAGGGTGATCCGAAATGGGGTGCCCGGCACCGCGGACGATTGTACTTGTTCGTGGGTCCGGAGCAGCAGCAACGTTTCCTGGAGAACTTCAACAAGTATGCGCCGGCCCTCTCCGGTTACGACCCGGTCCAGTACAGCGACCATGGGTTGCTCGTGGACGGCAAGCGGGCGCATGGTGTGTTCTATCGAGGCCAGATCTACCTGTTTGCCGACGAGGCTGCGCTCCAGCAGTTCTGGGCCGGTCCCGAACGTTACGCATCCGCAGTGCGCGCCGAGCAGGAGCGCAGCGCGATGCGGACGCGTTGACCGGTCAGAGGCCCTCCCGGCCGCGTGTCAATCCCACAACTGCCAGCGCAAGCCGGCCAGGAGCGCCACGCCCATCGCCAGCAGGGCCAGTCCGAGGAACGCGTGCAGGACGCGTGCGCCGGTGCGTGAGAACCTGGATTCCAGGAACCGGGCGGAGCGCAGCGAGTAGTACCACGGGCAATTGGTCGCGGCGACCACGATCATTCCCGTCCCGATCAGGGTGGCGACAACGCCGATGAAGAGATCTCCATGGTCGTGCATCATGCGTCCGGCTCCTCCCAGTTGCGTGCGCGCTCGACCGCACGCCGCCACCGGCGGATGTGGGCCTCGCGCTGGGCGGCCGGCATGCGCGGCGTGAACTCCTGATCCAGCGACCAGTTGCGGATGACGTCCGTCGTGTCATCCCAGTAACCGACGGCCAGCCCGGCCAGGTACGCCGCGCCGAGCGCCGTCGTTTCGGCCACGACCGGCCGGCGGACCGTCACGTTGAGGATGTCGGACTGGAACTGCATCAGCTCCTGATTGACCGTCGCGCCGCCGTCGACGTTGAGCACCGTCAGCGGCACTTGGGCGTCCTGGCGCATGGCGTCGAGCAGGTCGCAGGTCTGCAGGGCGATGGATTCGACGGCCGCGCGGGCCAGGTGTCCGGCCGTGGTGCCGCGCGTGATGCCGAACAGGGCGCCGCGCGCATAGGGGTCCCAGTAGGGCGCACCCAACCCGACGAAGGCCGGCACGAACACGACGCCGCCGCTGTCCGGCACAGTGGCGCAGAGCGCTTCGACCTCTTGGGACGTCCGGATCAGGCCCAGGCTGTCGCGCAGCCACTGGACCACGGCCCCGGCCACGAAGACGGAGCCTTCCAGGCAGTAGGTGACCTGTCCGTTGAGTTGCCACCCCACGGTGGTCAGCAGGTTGTGCCGGGACGGCACCAGCTGGGAGCCCGTGTTGAGCAGCAGAAAGCAGCCGGTGCCATAGGTGTTCTTGGCTGCGCCCGGCGCGAAGCAGGCCTGCCCGAATGTGGCCGCCTGCTGATCGCCGGCCACGCCCGTGATCGGGATCTCGCGGCCGAAGAACGACGCGTCACAGACGCCGTAGACGTGGCTCGAGGGCCGCACCTCCGGAAGCATCCGGCGCGGCACATCGAGCATCTCCAGCAGTTGGTCGTCCCAATCGAGCGTCGCCAGATTGAACAGCATGGTGCGGCTCGCGTTGCTCACGTCCGTCGCATGGTGCCGCCCGCCCGTCAAGCGCCAGATCAGGAACGTGTCGACGGTTCCGAACAGGACGTCGCCCTGCTGGGCCCGCGCGCGGAGCGACGGGTCGCGGTCCAGCAGGTAGCGGATCTTGGTGCCGGAGAAGTAGGGGTCCAGCACCAGGCCGGTCTTCTGGCGGATCACCGGTTCGCAACCGGCGGCCCGCAACTGCTGGCAGATCGGCGCGCTCACGCGGCTCTGCCACACGATGGCCGGGTGGACCGGTCGGCCGGACTCGCGTTCCCAGAGGATGGTTGTCTCGCGTTGATTGGCGATGCCCAGCGCGGCGATCTGTTCGGGTTCCACGCGGGCGTCACCCAGCGCGCGGCGGGCGACCGACAACTGGCTGTCCCAGATCGCCTCCGGATCGTGTTCCACCTCACCGGGACGCGGCAGGAGCTGGGGGAATTCCTGTTGGGCCGCGGCCACGATCTGACCGCGACGGTCGAACACGATCGCCCGGCTCGAGGTTGTCCCCTGATCCAAGGCCAACACATATTGGTGCATCAGTCAAATCCTCCGGCACCCTTGCGGATGGAGTGACGGTCTTGTGCGCGGCGCGTCGAGCGCCGAGGGCGACCGCTTGTGTGCGCCTCAACCGGCCGACGTCGCGGCGAAGGCGGCTCGGAGCATATCGAGGCTCTTGGGGATGGCCGTGCGGTAGTCTTCCTTTCCTTCGAATTCCAGCGAGACGTAGCCGCGATAGTGGTGTCGACGCAGCAGCGCGGCGATCCGCGGATAGTCCAGATCGAGCGTATACCAGGTGCCGCCTCCGTAGTAGGTTTTCGCCTGCACGTAGGCGGTGTAGGGCGCGAGCGTCTCGAGCGCGTCATACGGGTCTTCCAGGAAATTGCCGGTGTCCATCAGGGCCCGCAGCCAGGGCGAGTTGATCTGGCGGATGATGCGCAGCAGCGCCTCCACGGTGCGGCTGAGCCCCCAGTGGTTCTCCAGCGCCAGCAGCACGCCGCGCTCCTCGGCCAGCGGCAGGCACGCCTCCAGACTCTGGATCACCCATCCGAACGCCTCCTCGTCCGTATGTCCGGCCGGCGTCGGCTCCTCGCCGCGCCGCTGCATCAGCTCGTCGAAGCTCTGGATCGTGCCCCACCGGCCCGTGTTTACGCGGATCGTGGGGATCCCCAGCGCGTAGGCGATTTCGATGCACCGGCGCGTGTGGTCGATGTTCTTCTGCCGTTGGGTGGGGTCCGGGAACACGAACCCCTGGTGCGTGCTCATCCCGCACAACGCGATGCCGTTGAGCAACGCGCGCTGCTTGAGCCCCTGCAGGTAGGCGTTGTCCTCGCGATCCATCTGCCGGTGGAGGATTTCCAGCGCGTCGAACCCCATCTCCGCGGCCAGATCAATGCAGGTCTCGATCGGCAGCTTGAGACCCTCCTGGAAGCGCCAGAACGAATAGGTGGACACGGCGATCGGCTGCCGACGTTCCGACGGGGCAGGGGAGGGCGGGGCGGGCGCGCCCGCCGCAGGCCGCCCCGCGCCCAGCAGGGCGGCCGCCGCCGCGGACCCCTGCAGGAACCGGCGACGCGAGTGCGAAGTCGATGGCATGGATAGACCCCGTTCAGGTATGGCGAATCCGGGACGAGCCCCCGTATGTGGTCGTCTGCCAGGTGGTTCAGTGCATCTCCACGGCGCAGGTTCCCAGGCCGGGCCGGAAGAAATTGAACTGGACGTTCGGGTGATCGGCCAGCAGGCTCATCGGCACGGCGGAGTCCGGGATCCGTTTGGAGATCATCAGCGTTGTCAAGCGCATGCCGAACGGATTGTCATGGCAGCCGGCCTGCCAGATCGACACTTTCTCGGTCTTCCACGTTTCGACCGGCCCCACGGTGGCCGCCCGGGTCGGGACCAGGGAGATGTTGCCCCCGCCTGACGTGCGGGCGTTCTGCATCACGGTCATTGGGTGCAGGTCGACCACGCGTGTGGCGAGCTGGCGATACTGCTCGGGACTGGGCGGCGCGTCCTGGTAGGGCCCTTCGCGGCGCACCGGGTCGTTGAAGGCCCAGTGTTTCACGTCGCCCTGTCCGCCTTGCATGACGAGGCAGCGCAGCTGATCGAACGTCGCGCTGAACTGCGCGAGGTCGCCGGTCGGGAAGTGCAGGTTCTGGGCCGGCATCCGCAACTCGGCGCGGATCCGCTGGAAGCACAGTTCCATGTCCGCCTTGGCAAACGACAGCGGATGGTCCATCTCCACCGCCTGGCCGTCCAGCACCCACTCGTCCATGCCCCAGAAGTGCGCGTCGAGCCGGCCGAGGTTCAGGTCCATCGCGTTGACCAGCCGCGCCACGAGCGGCAACTGCTCGGTCGGACCGATCGGGCCGCAGATGCCCGCCGGCTGGTCGGGCGTCGACCGCTTCCAGGCCTCGATGTATTCCAGCGCCTCGGCCAGATAGAACTCCTCGATCGTGTCGTACATGACGACCTGAAACCCCGGACGACTCAGCTGCTGCAGGTCCTGCGGGGTCAATCGTGCGGCATCGCTGACAACCTCCGCGTCCAAGGTCGTGTAGTCCCACCACTCCGGGGCCACGCAGCTCAGCTTTCTCATCACGTGCTCCTTATGCGAGGACAGTTGCGGCAGCCTGACAGTGTGCGGATGCCTCTGGACCATCCTACCAAACGGAGCGGCGGGGATGAATCAGGTGCTGGGGTTCATCGGCCTTCCAAGCTGCGCTGCAGGTAGCCGACCTGGGCGCGGACGTTCTCCATGTCCGGGTTGATGGCCAACGCCGCGCGGAACGAGTCCAGCGCGGCAACGGCGTCGAACAGTTCCAAGTGGCAATGCCCCAGGCCGACGGCCGCCGGGAAGTGGTACGGGTTGCGCCGCAGTGTCTCGTGGCAGTCGCGGGCCGACTCCCGGAACCGCTCCATCTGATACAGCGCAATGGCGCGCTGGTTCCACGCCTCGGCGAACCCGTCCGCTTCCTGGATCAGCCGCGTCGCCTGGCCGACCGCCCGGTCGAAGCGGCAGCAGTTGTTCAGGCGGGCGATGGCCTGCAACTGGTGCTGCTGCTCCACCGAGCCGTCGCGGTTCCACAGCTCCCGAATGCCGTTTTCGGCCAGCAAACGCACCACGCGATCCCGATCGCGCAGCGCCCGGCCCAACAGCGCGTTCTCGGTATAGTTGCCGAGGAACCCGATGGCGAGCACCGCAGCGCGGCGCGTTGCCCGCGAGCCGCCGACGGCCAGCCGAGCCAGCGTCGCCAGCGTGTAGTGCTCGGAGACCTCCGCCACAAACCGTGCGGAAGTCTCGTCCGTCAGGTATCTTTGATAGAAGGCTATCAGCAGCGGGGTCTTCGCCGACGCATCGCTCACGCGAACTGCCTCCCGGGTCGTCCGTTGTCAGACACCGATCGATACGATCGGTCGGGGGCGCGAAGTCGCCGCACGCGGCCCCCACCACAGCGTGTCACGAATCCGAGTGTAATTCGTGACCGGGGAATGTACAACGGCCGAGTAGATGATCCCGTCGGGTCGCCCGGGCCGGGCGATGGCCGGGGATGTCAAAATGGAGAGACAAGGTGAAGTACACGGTCGGCCGGGCGCGTCAGTGGGCTGAAAGACTAGGGTGGGTGGGGGTCGTCCTGATCTGGGCCTTCGGCGCCGAGAGGGCGGCCGGCGCGGATCGCACCCCCGGACCGCCGCGCTGGAAGACGGGCGCCGAATTCCGACAGGCCCTCGATGCGCGTATTGATGATGTCGTGTGGTCTGCCGGCACGCCACTTCGTCAGGCGCTCGAGACGGTCGCGCGCACGCAGCACATCGCCATCATGATCGATCGGCGCATCGATCCTGACAGTCCCGTCGGGCTGTCGGCGCGGGACACGCCGGTCCGCGAACTCATCGCGCAATTGGCGGCGCAGTGCGGCGGCACGCCGACCTGCCTGGACGGCGTGGTCTATGTCGGGCCGCGCATGCTCACCCTGCACCTGGCGACGACGGCCCAGCAGCGGCGGTCGGAGGCCCAGCGCCTGACCGGTCGGGCGGCGGAGCGCCTTGCGGCGAAACGGGCCTGGCGGTGGGACGAGCTGGCGGAGCCGCGCGCGCTGGTCGCCGACTTGGCGCGCGAGGCCGACCTCCGGGTCGTCGGCATCGAACAGTTGCCGCACGATCTGTGGCCGGCGCTGGACCTGCCCCCACTGGCCTGGACCGATCGGATGACGCTCGTGCTGGCCGGCTTCGGCTTGACTTTCGCTTTGGCCGACGGCGGGACCTCCGCGCGACTCGTGCCGCTGCCGGCGCCCGACCTGGTGTCGCGCTCGTACCAAGCGGTCCTCTCGTCGTCCCAACTCGATGCCGTCAAGTCGCTCTTCCGGGACGCCACGATCGACGAGCGGGCGGGCCGCATCGAGTTCTCGGGCACCGTCGACGAACATGACCGCCTGCGACGACTGCTCGAACGGCAGACCGCGACCCGTCCGTCCGGCCGGCCGGCCGATCACACCGGCCTGACGCTCAAGGTCGCCAGCCAACCGGTCGACGCGATTCTCAGCACGCTCGAGCGGCAGCTGGGCGTGAAGTTCCAGATCCAGGCCGGCCTCGAGACATCCCTCCATACGCGCGTGTCGCTGGATGTGCGGGAAGCGTCCCTGTCCGAGTTGCTCGACGCGGCGCTGGCACCGGCCGGGCTGTCCCACCACAGCCAGGGTGACGTGATCGTCATCCAACCGGGCGCGCGGGAGCCGGGTAAGTAGGCCGGCAGGCTGGAAGCCTGTCCCACGGGCGTCCCTACAACTGTTGCGAGTTGCACAGGTTGATGCGCGGCAGCCCTACCGGGGTTGGACTTGTCGTTACAATGTGCACCCCGCTTTTGACTTGGGGTGCGTAAAAAGCTAGATATCAACGGACGCTTTTCTCTGCCGTGGCATGGGGCGGCCAGCGTGCGGGTGTCGGCGTTGACGGTACGACACTCCGCGGCCGGGTCATGCGGGCCACCTGCACACGGCGTCGGTGAACGGGGAAGGAGTACAGACCATGGCGCAGTCACCATCTGACATGGACCAGAATGCCGGAGTCGTTCTGCCGCAAGGCCGTTATTCCGGCGCGACGATCATCATGGACGCGAAACCCGGGGAGCCGGTCAACCGGCCGGTGGAATCCGCACAACCGGACCAGTTGGCCGAGACGGTCCCGGTAGGTCGGCGGGCTGCCGAGAGCCGTCACGAGGCCGACGAGCCGTCGATTGAAGAGTACATGGCCGCGCTGCTGGCCCGGACCAGGCAGTTCTCCGCGTCGCCGCCTGCGCCCGCCGAGTCGCAGACGAAGACGATGTCGCCGTCGGGGGATCGGAAAGCGTCCCCCAGGGCTGAACCCGCACCGCAGCCGGCCGCGCCGGCCAGCGCGACTCCGCCGTCGGAATGCCGTACCGCGATTTCGGAATTGCGGGAACTGGCCAATATCAGCGCTCAGTCCTCGTTCAACGCCCACCGTGCCCAGCACCTGGTGCGGGAGATGCGAGGGAAACGGTTTGTCGCCATCATCGCCATGTTCACCTCCGTGCTGCTCCTGTGGATTGCGCCGACCGTCCAGTCGCCGGCGTACATCATGGCGGTGACCGCCGTCATCACGGCGTGCGCGTTCAGCTTGAAGTACCTGACGCTCGGGCGGGAATTGGCGCACCTGTGTGCCGACACGCCACTGGACGACCAGCTCGCGCCGCGCGTGCGCGTCGTATCGGATCGGTAGTCTCTGCCAGCTCGACTCGCGCTTACGGCACGGTGGCAGGGGTCGGGGCGAGGCTATCGCCTGTAACGGGTGTCGCGCTGGGTCGGATTCTGCACGGAATCCGTGATTTCCACAACGTAGCGGCTGAGGCAGGGTCCAGTACTGTGCTGAATTCGGGTTGTGCCGACAACCGACACCAAGACCAGGGCAGACCATCGTACTTGTCCACCGAAGGATCAGGAAGATCCGCACATTTTGTGAACGAGTACGTCGAACGGAGTCTTGGGTTGCTGCATGGAAGGTTGGCCATGAAGATCCGCGTATGGGCCGCGGTGCTGCTGTTGTTCTCAGGTGCAGCCGTGGGTGCCTGGGATGGCATGGATGCGGTCGGGGAAGCCGAGGCAACGAGCTGTTTGGTTGGGGAACTGGCTTTGGCAACGCCGCCGGCCCCCATCCTGTCGCCCAGCGGTCTGGGCATGGCTTGCGGACCCGCGGACTGGCAGCAGTACCGCCACGGGGATCTGTGGTCCGATTACTGCTATTCGAAGTCGTGCCGTGACGCGGCCGGCGCGTCGACCGACGGGTGGCTGCAGGTCAGTCCGCCGCATCCGACGCGGGGGCCCTGGGCCTGGCGAGGTCCGGACCGCTGGCCGTGCCGAACCTGCCGCCCGCCGCGGCGGCCGGTGCTGGATCTGTTGCGCAGCCTGTTGGGCTGGAACCGCCGCACCGTGTATCACGTTGGATACTACGACGACTCGGTGCCTGTCGCGCCGGACTCCACCGACGACCCGGTGCCTGTCGCGCCGGACTCGCTCGATGACCTGCTGCCCGTCGTACCGGACTCGCTCGACGATCCGGCGCCGCAGCCGCCGGTCCCGGAACCGGCTGACGATCTGGGCGATGCACGTGCGGTGCCGCACATCGAGCCGGACCGCGCGCCGGACGACGCGGAACCGCCGGCGCCGACGCCCGACGAACGGAGCGATCCCGACATTCCGCCGAGTCCCAGCGAATTGCCGCCCGCGCCGGCCGATGACCCGGTGCCGGTCCCGCAACTGGAGATCCCGCGTAACACGCTGCCGAAACCGCAGCAGGCCGCGCCTCCTACGCCGGACACGGCGCGCGGCACGGGCGGCCGCACCGTGCTGGCCGGTCGGTTGAGCGATTACATCCGCACACGCTGAGCCGTGCCGTCGCGAGGCGCATCCGGGCTTCCGGCTCAGGGCGCGACGCGCTCGAGATGCCAACCCTGTTCGGTCACGACGAAACGGTAATCGCCCGGTGCGAGTGTGCACTGCTCATTGCCGAACGAATCGCCGCGATGGAACTGCACGTCCCACGATGCGCCGGCAGTGAACTCGTGCGACTCGCCCGGCATCAGCTCCTGGACCCGGCCGTTGACCAGCAATCGCACGGGTCCGCCGTTGTCCAGCGGGTTGCGCAGGACGAGACGTCTCGACGTCGACTGCAGGTCGGGTGGATCGGATGCGGGCTGCGCCGTTGCCGCGCGACTCAAGAGGGCTCGGACCGCCGGCTGCTGTGCCCGCCACGCGGCCTCGAACGCGCGCAGGGTGGCCGTCCAGCGATCCGCCGGCGCCAGTGTGTCGAGCAGGGTGGGACGGGGGTTGTCGGCTGGTCGCGTCTGCGGCGGCGCCAGCTCGGGCTGGGCCGCGCACGACTCCGACGGCCCGGCCGGTCCAGGTGGCGGGGCCGTGTCGAGCGGCGCGGGACTGCCGTGTGCCGGCGCCGCGGATCGCTCGGCGGCCAGCTGCGCCGCGGGAACTCGGATCAGCAGGGCGAAGTTGACGACCACCGCCAGCATCAAGGGGATGCGGTAGCGCAGCAGGCGTCGAGCCTCGATTTCCAGATCGTCAAGTTCAGGGATCTTGTTCATCGTCGCGCGCGCACGCCGCACCCAAGGCGGCAGAGTGTTCGGCAGTCACCTACGAGTATATATAGGTCATGGGCGGCCGGCTCAGCGGTGAGGGGCGCATGGGGCTGCGCGCACGGCGAAAGACGCGCCACCCGGCCTGTCACCGCCCGCACAACCGGCACAGCCAGGAACCGCGCGTCGCCGGCTGCGGCGTGGTCAGGCCAGCTCGCGCTGCAGCTCGCCGGCCACCGCCTGCTCGATCTGGCCCCGGAACATGACGGCCGCCCACGGCAGGCTCCCGGCCAGACGCACCACGGTGTCGTCCACCGTGAGCGTCCCCTGGATCTGGAACCCGTAGGCCTGGAACGCGAATGTCAGGAGGTTGTCAGTCCAGTCCCCCTGCAGATCGGTGACGAAGTCCCGGTACCGCTCGCGCACCAGCGCCACGAACTGCTTGAGGCGCTCCGTGGCCTGCGCGGCGCCGAGCTGATGAGGGACTTCCGTGCTGAACGTAGGCATCATTCCATCCTTTGACCCTTGCGAGTCCCTCAGTCGCGTGCGTCGTCGTCGTAAGACTGACGATCTTGGGGGTGCCACAGCGGCAGCCCGCGGCTCACACGCTCCGAGAGAACGGCGAGCTTCTCATCCGTGCCGGGCAGCGCCCGCGTCGAAGCGTAATCAGTGCTATCGTGCTCTTCTGGCTCATAATCCCATATGCCCAACTTGATCGCATCGAGAACCGATTGAGGCACCATCTTGCTCCCTATGATCCACCAGCGATGAGAATGATACTCGTATGAGAACAACGCCGCGAGAAACCAGTTGAACTCCCGGTGCGCCAGCGTATCCAGGCCGAAACAGGCCGGCCGATTCAAGACACCAATATCAGACCCCGGGCGCGAAAAGTCAAGCAACGCGGACGATTTCCACCGCGCAAGGGGCGCCTGGACGGAGTCAGCATCCGGGGCCCGACCGGCACGTGGATTGCACAGCGCCCGCGACGGCCGCCGCCAGTTGCTCGACCAACGGCTGACACACCACCCCAGCGCGTCCTCCGCCGCATGCCGCGCCCCGCACGGCCAGGTAGTCCGGCGCGTAACACAACAACTGGCCCACGCGGTGGAGCGTGAGCGAGCCGGCCAGCACGACCAGGAGCCCCGCCGCGCGCGCCGCACCGATCGACTGCTCCAGCGCCGTGTGCGACACGTGGTCCAGCAGCCAGGTCCCATCTTTCAGATAGGTATCCCAGAGCATGGCGCGGCACCCTGCCCGGGCGGCCCACTGCAACACCTCGGCCGGCGGCGGTGCGGCGGCGCGTGCCCAGTCCGCATAGGCCACCGCCACCGGATTCGTCCCGGCCGGCAGGCGCTGCAACCAGTGGATCCAGCGGGCGGGCCAGTCCGGCACACGGCCGCAACCGGCCAGGCCGCACTTGACGTAGTGGATCGACGCCAGGTCGGCACACGCGGGGGGCGGGCCGCCCTCCAATAGCTCCCCACACGCCACACTGACCGGCACGCGGCCCGCCACACGCGCCGCCACCTCCCGCCATCGGCAGGCGGCGGCGCGGCCCAGCGAGCCGAAACGCGGCTCTTTCACGTCGATCAGGGTCGCCCCGCCGCGGAGCGCAGTCTCCGCCTCGGCAACGTCCCGCACACTTACCAGCAAGCCTGTCCCGGTCACCGGCACCTCCATCCGCGGCGCGCCCCGCCGGCGTCCGCGCCCGAGAGCCAATGTATCACAACCGCCGCAGCCAACCCAGGTCGCGGGTCCTGGCACGACCAGCCCGGGCGGGCTATCATGCCCACACACACTGCGGGTCAGCTCTCACATGGACTTTGGCCGATACGCGTGAAGTACGAATACCTGGCCACGGATCGAGCGGTTCGCGACTACTGTGCACAGATCGCCGCTGCGCCGCGGATCGCGTTCGATACCGAGTTCGTTTCCGAGGATCGCTATCATCCGGAACTGTGCCTGGTGCAGGTCGCTGCGCAGGGGCGGTTGGCGGTGATGGATCCGTTAGCGGTCTCGGATCTCACGCCGTTCTGGCGGTTGTTGGCCGCGGCCGGACACACGACGATCGTGCATGCCGGTCGGGAAGAGTTCCGGTTTGTGCGCCGCGCGATCGGCGCACGGCCGGCCGATCTGTTCGACATCCAGATCGCGTCGGGGCTGGTCGGGCTGGACTACCCGGCTGCCTACGGCACGCTGTTGCAGAAGCTGCTGGGCCGGTCGCTGAGCAAGGGCGAGACGCGTACCAATTGGCGTCGGCGGCCGTTGAGCAAGCGGCAGCTGGAGTACGCACTGCAGGATGTGCTGCACCTGGAATCGTTGCATTGCTGCCTGGTGGAGCGGCTGGAGCAGCTGGGGCGCCGAGCATGGCTGAGCGAGGAGCTTGCCACGTGGCAGTGCGAGCTGGAGCGGGAGGAGACAACCGAGCGATGGCAGCGGGTCTCGGGCATCTCCGGCCTGTCGCGGCGGCAGTTGGCCATCTTGCATGAGCTGTGGCGGTGGCGTGATCGCCAGGCCCGCGCGCGTGATATGCCGCCGCGCCGCGTGCTGCGCGATGATCTGCTGATCGAACTCGCACGCCGCGCCTCGGCCGATCCCCAGCAGATCCGCGCGGTGCGCGGCATGGACTGGCGGAGGCTCCAGCGGTCGATCCCCGAGATCGCCGAGTCCATCGCCCGCGGGCTGAATGTGCCGGACGACGCCTGTCCGAACACAGGGCCCAAGGCGCCGCGCCCGCAGTACAACCTGCTGGGCCAGTTCCTGGCGACCGCCGTCGCCAGCATGGCGCGCCGCGCCCAGGTCGCGCCGGGATTGATCGGATCGGTGCAGGACGTACGCGATCTGATCGCGTACCACCTGGGCAACGGCGACTCGGAGCCTCCCCTCTTGGCCACGGGATGGCGTGCCGAGGTGGTCGGCCAGGTCGTCAACCGCCTGCTCGACGGCGCGTTGGCTATCCGCATCACGGACCCCAACTCCGAGCAACCGTTGTCGTTCGAGCCCTGGGGCGAAGGCGGATAGCGCGGCACGCGCCGCGTCCGCCCGGTTGGTTCAGCGGCGCGCAGGAGTCGGCTCGTCGGATGACCGATCGGCCGCCTGGGGCGCCGACCGGCCGGTGGCTGCCTCGCCATAGAAGCGCGTGGTCTGTTCCGCCACCAGCCTGGTTTCCGGTGTGCTGCAGGTCAGCTCGGCGCGGAAACGCACCGTGCCGGCCGCCTGGGCCGCCGCCATGACCTTCACCGTGACCTGCTTGCCCGCGGGAACCGCGGCGATGGGCTTGAAGATCACCTGGCCGGGCACGATCTCTGCGCCGTGGCCCGTGGCCGACGTGGGCTCGATGCCCTCCGAGAACTGGGCGACCAGGTGCACGTCCGTGGCTTCCTTCGAGCCGCGGTTGACCACCACGATCTCATAGGGGACTTCCTTGCCGACCGGCAGCGGACCTTGTGGATCATTGACGATGAGTTTCAGGTCGGCGATCGCTTCGACCGTCACGACCGCCGTGTCGGAGGCCTGGCCGTCCTCCTTGCCGGTGATCCGAGCCACCACTTGATGCTGGCCGCCCGTGACCAGGTCCGACTGCATCGTATAGACGCGGTCGGTGCCGGGGGGCAAATCGCCCAGCTGCCAGCGCGGCGTGCCGTGCTGGACCGGCTTCTTGTCCACGCCGATCGTGTTCTTGTGGCCGGTCGGGAGCTGCACTTCCAGCATCACACCTTCGGCCGCCGCGTCGCCCGTGTTGGCGACGCGGATCTCATAGGCGGCCGGCGCGCCCGCCTAGAGCCTCGAGGGGGCGGTCACCTTGACAGCCCACTGGGCGCGGCGCACTTGCACTTCGCGCGCCGTCTCGGCGCGCAGGCCGCCATCGGCCTGGGCGGCAGCCGCGATCTTCATCGTGCCGGCTTGCTTGGCCGTGAACTCGATTTCCAGACTGCGACTCTCACCGGCCGCGAGCGTCCCCACTGTGTTCGGCTGGTTCGCAATGCCCGTCGCGCCGACCGTGACCACGACGTTCTCCGCAGCCCCATTGCCCGGGTTGCTCAGATGGACCTTGAACACAGAGGTGGAACCGTACCGCATCTCGGCAGGGCCTTCCACGGTCATCGCCAGCTTCGGCTCCTGGACCTCGATGCTCGCCTGCGCCGGCGCACCGCGCAATACCCACTCCACGATCAGGTCGATCGGGCGGCTCTCGGTCGGTTGCAGCACGAGTGTGAGTTCCTGCTGTGAACGGGCCGCGACCCGTTCCAGATCCCACACGACCCGACGCCCGCTCTCCACATCCTCGTCAGCGGACACGGAGCCGACCCGCGACTGCGAAGAGGTGATCTGCGCCCAGGCCGGGACCGCCACCGTCAGAATCATGTGGTCCGCGTCCGCCGTGCCCTGGTTCATCAGACGCACGTGATAGGTGGCCGCCTTACCCACCGCGATCGCACGCGGTCCATCCGTCTCCACGGTGATCGTCGGGCCCTGACTCGTGAGGGAGAGTGAACCGCTCTCGCTGGTTCGCGCGAGGGACCCCGAGGAAGCGACAGGCGATCGGAACGTCGGTGTCTCCGTGCGCGGTCGACGCGCCGTGCGACGCGCCGAATCGGCCGCCGCGTCGGCCGCATCCGCTGCCCCTTCCGCCAGGCCGCCGTCGGCCATCCCCGGATCAATGGCCGGCTCCGTTGCTCTCTCCGGTGCCCGGCTGCCGCGCCGGACCAGCACCGACGGGAGCTGCGTGCCCGTCGTATCGTCCGGTAACACGGCAGGTTCGGCCAGCCCGCCCACCGACCCCGAGTCGAGTGTCCCCGAGACACCGCCCCGCGCCGCCTTGAGCCGGTCGGCCACGCTCGGCGAACCGGTCTGGGCGGCCTCGAGCGTCAGAGCGTCGGTCACACCAGGCCGATAGACGGTATCGCGCAACTGGCCCGCGGGAACCCAGTTCGACGCAGACTGCTGAGGCTCTGCAGCGGCCACCAGGCCGATGGCCACTACGACGAGACAAGCAAACACGGAAACGTTGCGCAGCATAGCGATCGTCCTGATGTGATGAGTCTCCTCACAGCGGTCGGCACGGCCTCGGGACCAGATGCCGCCGCCCATCCATGCCCGCCCGAACCCGACAACTACAGAACTCGGGCGCGCTGTCTGTATCGGACGATCCAAGCCTTTGGGTTCACATAACTTTTCCGGAAAAGTAGATTGGCGATGGTGGGCAAACTGGGGGCTCTCGTATGGCTTCCGACGCGAGGCAATACGACGTACGTTCCGCAGCGCGTCGGCGGAACATCGACCGTCGGGGGGTGCAAGGCCGCTTCGTTAAGTGCCGGGCATCGATTAGGCTGACCGCTTAGCCGCCCCAGCGAATTGACTTGGCGGGGGGGACGGGGCGGCAGCGACCCGCGCGCCGCCATACCCGGACGATTGCCACCATGACGACTGCCCAGACGCCCGCGTTCCTCTACTTCGATTTGGGAAATGTGCTGTTGAATTTCGACACGCAGATCGCGTGTCGGCAGATGGCGGCGCTCACGGGGTTGACGTCGCAGCGGGTCCGGGAGGTCGTGTTTGCCAGCGGTCTGCAGGCACGTTATGAGCGTGGCGAGGTGAGCGGGCGCGAGTTCTACGACACGTTGTGTGCGGCGTCCGGCGCGCGGCCGGACTACGACGCGCTGCACCATGCGGGCGCGGCGATGTTCGACCTCAATGTGCCGGTCATGCCGATTGTCGCCCATTTGTATGCCGCGCGCTACCGGCTCGGGATCCTCTCCAACACGTGCGAATCGCACTGGCGGTACGTGTCCGGTGGCCGCTACGTGATGATCCGCGACGGGTTTGAGCTGTCGGTGCTGAGCTATCACGAGCGGACCTGCAAGCCGGAGGCGGCGATCTATCTGCGGGCGGCCGAGCTGGCGGGCGTCGAGCCGCATCGGATCTTCTTCGTGGACGATCGCCCGGAGAACGTGGAGGGCGCGTTGCAGGTCGGCTTGGACGCCGTGCTGTATGAGGGTCCGCGACACCTTGCCGCCGTGCTGCGCAGCCGGGGTGTGGAGTTCAACTACTAAATGGCCGTGCGTGATCGGGCTCTCCGGCGTCAGCCGGCCAATCCGTTGCGGAGCTGCCCGACGACGATGCAGGCGTTGTGTCCGCCGAACCCGAAGCTGTTGCTCATGGCCACGCGGACTTTCCGCTCGCGCGGCTGGTTGGGCGTGTAATCCAGGTCGCAATCGGGGTCGGGTCGCTGGAGGTTGATGGTGGGGGGGATGACGCTCTCGAGCAGGGACTGAATGGTCACGATCAGCTCGATGCCGCCGCTGGCGCCCAGGGTGTGCCCGAGTTGGCTCTTGGTGCTCGAGATGCTCAGCGCGCGGGCGTGGTCGCCGAACACCTGTTTGATGGCCAGGGTTTCCGCTTTGTCGCCCAGTTGAGTCGCGGTGCCATGGGCGTTGATGTAGTCGATCTCAGTGGGCGCGACTTGCGCGTCGGTCAGCGCGTTGGCCATGGCGCGGGCGGCCCCGGTCCCCCGCTCGTCCGGCTGCGTGATGTGTCCGGCATCGGTGCTGATACCGGACCCGAACACCTCGCAGTAGACCCGGGCGTTTCGGGCGCGGGCGTGTTCCAGTTCTTCGAAGACCAGCAGGCCGGCGCCTTCGCTGAACACGAACCCATCGCGATCGGCGTCGAACGGGCGGCTGGCGCCGGCCGGATCGTCGTTGCGCATTGACAGGGCTTTGATGTTCTGGAACGCGCTGAGGCCCATGCGCGTGATGGCGGCTTCCGTGCCCCCGGTGATGATCACATCGGTGCGGTTGTCCTGGATCAGTTTCACGGCGTCGGCCATGGCGTTGGTGGCGCTGGCGCAGGCGGTGGCGATCGAGTAGTTCGGGCCCCGGATGCCGTAGACGATCGACAGCATGCTGCCGGCGGCGTTGAGCATCATCTTGGGCACGGTGAACGCCGAGACCCGGTCGGGCCCCTTGGTCATCAGCCGGCTCATCTGCACTTCGATTTCGCACAGGCCGCCGATGCCGGACCCGAGCACGACGCCGCATCGATCGGAGTCCATCTGGGACAAATCCAGCCCGGAGTCGCGCAGCGCATCGGCGCCGGCCACCAGCGCGAACTGGGTGAACCGGTCGATCCGTTTCGCCTCTTTCGGGTCGATGTAGGCGCCGGGATCCCAGTCGTAGATGTCGCCCCCGATCTTGACCTTCAGATCCGAGGTATCGCAGAGGCGCACCAGGTGCACGCCGCTTGCGCCCGCCAGAATCCGCTGCCACAGGTCGCCGACCCGGCAACTGATCGCGGTCACCACGCCCATTCCGGTGACAACGACACGCCGCTTCATACTGCTGATCACGTCCTGCTAGGAGGAAGACTGGGCTTTGGCGATGAAGTCGATGGCTTCGCCGACCTTCTGGATCTTCTCGGCAGCGTCGTCCGGGATGTTGATATCGAACTCCTCTTCCAATTCCATGACGAGCTCGACGGTATCCAGCGAGTCCGCGCCCAAGTCATTGACGAAGTGGGTGTCTCTCGTGATCTTCTCTTTGTCGACCCCGAGCTGCTCAGCCACGATCTCGATTACGCGTTCTTCAACAGATGCCACGTGCACCAACCTCCTATGATTTGGACCCGATGGCCCGACACCGGGCCAGCCTGTCTGCCACGCTTTTCAAGTTTTGTGGCCCTCGTACGCTTGCGGTCAGACCCACGAAGATAGAGGATTGCCAGCCGCGAGGTCAAGATATGGTCCGCCTCGCTCCTGGCCCTTTCTACCTGCGGTGATACTCTACCGCGCCCCGTCCGAGTGGCTCAACCCGTCATCCCCCCGTCGACGGTAAGCACGCAACCGGTGATGTAGGCGGCGGCGGGGCTGGCCAGGAACAGCACGGCGGCGGCCACTTCCGCCGGTTTCCCCAGCCGCCGGGCCGGGATCTGTTTCTTGGCTTCTTCGAGCAGCACGTCGCCGAGTGTCCACGTCATGTCGCTCTCGATGAACCCGGGCGCGACGGCGTTGACCGTCACCTTCCGCTTGGCCAATTCCCGGCTCAAGCTGCGGGTCAACGCGATCAGGCCGGCCTTCGAGGCGGCGTAGTTGGCCTGGCCCGCGTTGCCCGACAGCCCCGACACGCTGCTGATGTTGATGATCCGCCCGTAGCGGGCCAGCATCATCACACGGGCCGCGGCCCGGGCGAACAGGAACGCGCCGCGCAGGTTCGTCTCCAGGACCTCGTCCCACTGCTGGTCGGTCATCCGGGCCAGCAAGGTGTCGCGCGTGATCCCCGCGTTGTTGACCAGGATGTCGAGGCGCTGTCGCTGAGCCGCCACCGATTCGACCAGCTGATCGACCTTCGCCCCGTCCTTCACGTCGCAACTGACCGCCTCGGCCGTCCCGCCGTCGGCCTGGATGGCCGCGACCGTTTCGGCCAGCTTCTGGGCATCGCGGCCCACGCACACGACGGCGGCCCCGTTGGCCGCCAACTCGCACGCGATGGCCTGACCCAGCCCACGCGACGCGCCGGTCACCAGCGCCACCTGCCCGCTCAAGTCCACCGTCAGCCGGCCGTCGCTCACTTCACGCATCTCACTTCGATCACTCATACCGGGACGCTGTCACACATCGCCTTGCGATCGATCCGCTTGAGCAACCCGCGTAACACGCGCCCCGGGCCGATCTCGTAGAACTGGTTGACGGCTCGCTCCTGGAGCAGGTGCCGGACGGAATCCTCCCACCGCACGGGCGAGACCACCTGGCGGATGAGCAGTTGGCGGATCTCGTCCGGATCGTCGTGGCACTGGGCGTCGACATTCGATACCACGGGGATCCGCGGCGCGCGCAGGACGACCGTGTCCAGTGCCGCGGCCAGTCTGTCGACGGCCGAGTCCATCAGGCGGGTATGGAACGCGCCGGCCACGGGCAGCGGCACGGCTTTCATTGCGCCATAGGAGTCGGCCAGTTCCGCGGCCCGTTCACAGGCCGCCGCGTCGCCGGAGATCACCACCTGGCCCGGGCACAGGTGGTTGGCCACCTGGAGCGTCTCTCCCGTGCCGCGGGCCTGCTCGCACAGTTCCTCGACGCGTGCCAGTTCCAGCCCCAGGATGCTGACCATGCCGCTGGGGACCGCGTCGGATGCCGCCTGCATGGCCTCGCCGCGGATCTGCACGACGCCCAGCGCCGCCTCGAAGTCCAGCACGCCCGCGAACACCAAGGCCGTGTACTCGCCCAGGCTCAGCCCGGCGGCCGCCACGCACGCCGCCACGACGCCGGGCGATTCCTGCCGGATCGATTCCAGAGCCGCCAGGCTGGTGACGAACAACGCCGGCTGGCTCACCACGGTCGAGTCCAGCTCGTCCTCCGGGCCCTCGAAGCACACCTTCGACAACTCAAACCCCAAGAGGGCGTCCGCCCGCTCGTAGAGCTGTCGCGCGGCGGGCAGCGTGTCGTAGAGACGCCGACCCATCCCGACCGTCTGAGCGCCCTGACCCGGAAAGAGAAACGCAATGGTCTTCACGCGCGGTGCCTTCCAGGAATGGGCCAGGGAATCTCCGCCTTACGACTCGGCCGTCTGCACCACCTGACGACCCATGTAATGCCCGCAGGTCGGGCACACCACATGGGTCGGCACGCCTGTCTGGCACTTGGTACAGAACATCAGCTGGCGCGGCTTCTTGCCATGGTGGGAACGGCGTGTACCCGTGCGGGCATTGGAGTGTTTGCGCTTCGGAACGGCCATCTGACTACCTCGACTCGGGACGCAACCACCGGCCACGGATTGTGTTGTGGCAACTCGGCTCGGTTCACTGGTGAGCCGCTCATGGTAGGAGTCGGCTGGCAGGCTGTCAAGCCGAGCGGGCCGTCAGAACAGCCGCTTCTCCTGGCCGTCCAGCTGCAGGTGCTCGTAGGCCTTGGAGGTGGCGATCCGCCCGCGCGGCGTGCGCACCACGAACTCGATCCGCAACAGAAACGGCTCCACCTCGTCCTCCAGCGTATCGCCCGACGTGTTCATCGTGTGCGCGATCGCCTCGACGCCGGCCGGGCCCCCGTGGAAGACGCGGATCAGCGTGTCCAGGTAGCGGCGGTCCTGGGAGTCGAGCCCGACCGGATCGATTCCAGCCATCTCCAGCGCCTGGCGGGCCAGCTCCAGCGTGATGTGCCCGTCGGCGCGGCTCGTGGCGAAATCACGCACCCACCGGAGCCGGTTGTTGGCCACCCGCGGCGTCGAGCGGCTCCGCAACGCGATGTCCCGCGCCGCGTCCGCGTCGATCGGGACCGACAGCTTCCGGGCGTTCCGCACGACCAGTTCCGTCAGCTCATCGACCGAGTAGAATCCCAGGTGTTCCCGGATCTGAAACCGGTCGCGGAGCGGCCCCGAGAGCATCCCGGCGCGCGTCGTGGCGCCGATCATCGTGAACGGCTTGAGCCACAGGTTGTGCGTGCGGGCGTTGACTCCTTCGCCCAGCACCACGTCGATCCGGAAGTCCTCCATCGCCGTGTACAGGTACTCTTCCACCGCCCGCGGCAGGCGATGGATCTCGTCGATGAACAACACGGACCGCTCTTCCGCGTTGGTCAGGTACGGCACGAGGTCCTTGGGCGCCTTGAGCACGGCGCCGCTGGCCAGCTGCACGCTGGCCCCCAGCTCATTGGGGATGCAGGTGGCGAATGTCGTCTTGCCGAGCCCTGGGGGGCCGTCAAACAGCACGTGGCCCAGCGCCTCGCCCCGCTTGCGCGCCGCGTCGATGGCGATGCGCAGCCGCTCGGCCACCTCCCGCTGGCCAATCATGTCCTGCATCCGCTGCGGGCGGAGGTTCTGATTGAAATCATCGTCCGGGGATGACGCCGCGACGATCCGCTCGCGTACCATGAGCGCGTGTCCTGCCGGTGAACACTTGTTGACTACCCGCCGACCGTGAGTGTAGCAGACGCACCGGGGGGCAGGGAGTAGGGCGCCGCGGCGGCCGTGGGACGCCCTCGGGCGGGCCGGCCGCTACGGCTTGCTGCTCTGCTGGTAGACGGCGTGGAGCAGTTCATCGACATCCTTGAAGCGTCGCTTGGTGGCCAGGGTTTCGTCGAGGATGCGGCGCGCTTCGGTTTCGCTGTGGCCGAGCTGGGTCAGCAGCAGGAAGGTGTCCTGGACGATGTCGTGTTCGACCTGATCGGCCGTGAATTCCTCGCGGGCGGCGATCAGGGCGAACTTGCACATCTTGCGGCGGAGCTTGGCGATGATGCGTTCGGCCGTCGCCGGGCCGACCCCGGGGAGGGCGGCGAGTCCTTTGGCGTCCTGGTCGGCGATCAGCGCGGCCACTTCGCGGACGGGCCGGACCATGGCGCGCAGCGCCTTGCGGACGCCGACGCCGTCGACGCTGCAGAACATCTCGAAGAACTCCCGTTCGATTTCGGTCAGGAAGCCGACCAGGCGGGGCGTGATCCGGCCGTGGGCCGGGTTGCCTTCCAGGTAATGGACCGTGTACAAGCTCACGTCGCTTTGCAGCCGGTGCTGCAGCTGGCGTCGGACGAACTCGGGGATCAGGACCTGGTAGTCGAAGGCCCCGGCGACCAGGGTCGCCGCGTCGTCGTCGACGTGGGTCAGGAGGCCTTGGATGCGGGTAATCACGGGAGCCTCACTCGCTGTCGGTCGAGGTACAGGTGGCACAGGGCGATGGCCAGCGCGTCGGCCACGTCGGGCGGTTCGGGAGGGACGGCCAGGGACAGTTCGCGGCAGATGGCCTGTTGGATCTGCGCCTTGGAGGCTCGGCCGCTGCCGGTCAGCAGCCGCTTGACTTGGGTGGCCGCATAGTGTCTGACCGGGATGTGGGCTTCCGCGGCGGCCAGGCAGATGACGCCGCGGGCATGGCCCATGAGGATGGCGGTGCGCGGCCGCTTGTAGTGGCTGTACAGCTCCTCCACGGCCATAGCTTGCGGCGTCAACGATCGGATCACGTCGCGCACGCCCTGGCAGATCTCGGCCAGGCGTGTTTCGAGCGATGTGCCGGCCCGGCTCCGCACGATCCCCGCCTCGCACAGGCGGGGTCCGGCGCTGCCGCGTTCCAGCACCCCGTAGCCGGTGGTGTTGAGTCCTGGGTCGATGCCCAGCACCCGTGGCGGGTGATTCGATGGTGACCGTACGTTGTCAGGCATGCTCTTGCCGGCTACAGCTGCCGCCACTGGGTGGCGCCCTTGCGGTCCTCGAGCACGATGCCCATCGAGCTCAAGGCGTCCCGAATGCGGTCGGCGGTCGCGAAATCCTTATGCTTGCGGGCGGCGGCCCGCAATTCGATCAGCAGGTCCATCAGCTGCCCGACGAGCGATGCGTCCTCGGACGCCGTGGCCGCCGGGCGCGGCTGCCGGAAAAGCCCCAGCAGGGCGGACAGTTCGCGGAGCACGCGGGCGCCGGTCGCCAGCGCGGCGATCTCTGCGGCCGCCGGCCGGGCCGCATCCTCCAGCTTGTGTTGGTCCACGAACTTGTTGAGCGTGCGCACCAGTTCGAACAGGTCGCCGATGGCCGCTCCCGTGTTGAAGTCGTCGTCCATCTTCTCGAGGAACGCGTCGCGGTGGCGCCGCACGTCCCGCAGCAGCGGCACGTCGCCCGGGTCGAACGCCCCGTCGTCGCGCGTGCCGGGGGCCGGGATATCGTGGAAACGCCGGCCCGTGACGCGCTCGTAGCGTTCGAAGAACCGGTAGAAGGTCTCCATGGCGGCACTCGACTCGGCCAGCGCCTCATCGCTAAACGCCACCGTGCTCCGGTAGTGCGTGCGGAGCAGGAAGAAGCGGATCTGTTCGCCGCCGAACCGCTCGATCTGCGCGGCCAGGCCGCCGGCCCCCGCCGAGCGGCTCATCTTCTCCGCGGTCGCGCGCTGCATCGTCTCGAGCGTCAGCTGGTCGCGCGCGGCCGCCTGGTGGTCCCGCTCGGCCCGGCCGCCGATCTTCCCGGCCGCGGCGCGCTTGAGCAGGCCGTTGTGGAGCCAGTAGCGGGCCATCGGCCGGCCGTGGCAGCATTCGCTCTGGGCGATCTCGTTCTCGTGGTGCGGGAAGATCAGGTCCAGGCCGCCGCCATGGATGTCGAACGTCTCGCCGAGAATCGCGCGGCTCATGGCCGAGCACTCGATGTGCCAGCCGGGGCGTCCCGGGCCCCACGGGCTGGCCCACGACGGCTCGCCCGGCTTGGCCCGCTTCCACAGCGCGAAGTCCGCGGAGGACCGCTTCTTGGCCGCCGCCTCGCCCCCCTCGCCTTGGAGCGCGTCCACCGTGCGGTTGGTGAGCTTGCCGTACTCGGGATCCTTCGCCACGTCGAAGAACACGTCGCCGTCGACCACGTAGGCGTAACCCCGGTCTACCAGCGCCTGCGTGAACCGGATGATCTCATCCATCGACTCGGTCGCTTTGGGCATGTGGTCGATCTGATCGACGCCCAGCCCCGCCAGGTTCTGCAGGTAGTCCTGCGTGTTCTCACGGGCCACGTCCGCCATCGGCAGGCCGCGCTCCTGCGCTTTGATGATCAGCTTGTCGTCCACGTCCGTGATGTTGACGACCCAGGTCACGTCGTAGCCCGCATGGACCAGGAACCGTTTGATGGTGTCGAAGATCACCGGGCCCACCATGTGCCCGATGTGGGCTCGATCGTAGACGGTCGGGCCGCACAGGTAGATGCCCACCTTCCCCGGCTGCACCGGCTCAAAAGGTTCCTTCGTGCGCGACAGCGTGTTGTAAATGCGAAGTGTCATGACTCCATCATCATCCGGTTGTTCATCACTCCAGGACATCATCGTTCAGCGTGTGCGAGGCCGGTCCGGACGCGGCCCGGTTTGCCGCCGCCGCGGCCTGCACATGGGACGCGGGCTCGACGCCCGCGACGCGCTCGAGCAACACGACGCACTGGGCGGCGATGACCTCCTCGCAACCAATCGGTCCCACTCCCTCTCCCGTCTTGGCCTGCAGCCCCACCTGTCCCGGGGAAACCGCCAGGATGTCGGCCAGGTGTTGGCAGATCTGCCGCTTGTAGGCGCCCAGCCGCGGGCGCTGGGCGAACACGATGCAGTCCAGGTTCTGCAGCCGATAGCCGGCCTGCTGCACCCGGACCCAGGCCGACCGGAGCATCTCGGCAGAATCCCGGCCGCGGTGCGCCGCGTCCGTGTCGGGGAACAGATCTCCGATGTCGCCGGCCGCGATGGCGCCCAGCAGGGCGTCGGTGACCGCGTGCAGCAGCACATCGCCGTCGCTGTGCCCGGCCAGGTGTGCATCGTGTGGGATGTCCATCCCGCCCAGGCGCAGCGGGCCGCCGGGAAGCACCCGGTGCGTGTCATGCCCGATGCCAATCCGGTTGATCGTCGTGGTCGATTCCGTTCCCATGGTGTGTGGCTCTGTGTTCGGGCCGCACGGCTGCACCGGCGGAAGGAGCGGCCCGATTATAGCGGACGGCGGGGGGGGCGACAACGCGACCGTCGCGCGGGGGCGCGAGCCTGTCCGAGCTGGGCGTCCCCGCGGTCCGAGTTGGAGACCGTTTGGGCGCCGGCGGCCGGCATCTGAAGCCGCGTCGGGACAACTGTGGCGGCTGCTGAGCGAAGTGCGTGTGCCGGTCAGGCGTGGCCTGTGTAACCGCAGGGCCAGAGTCCGCCGCCAGGCGGACGACGTGAGCGCGCGCTGGGCGCCGGCGGCCGGCACCTGAAGCCGCGTCGGGACGACTGTGGGTCCTGCTGGGCCAGATCCGTGCCCTGATCAGGCGAGGATTTGCTGCCGACCGCCTCCTCACAGCGCGCGGCCCGTTGGGCCTGCGGTTACACAGGTGGAGTCTGCCGCCAGGCGGACGACGTGAGCGCGCACTGGTCCATGCGGCTGCACACGGGGGCCGGGCGAGGGTTTGCTGCGGACCGCCTCCCCACAGCGCGCGGCCCGTTAGACCTGCGGTCACACAGGTGGAGTCCGCCGCCAGGCGGACGGCGTGAGCGCGCGCTGGTCCATGCCGCTGCACTCGTTCCGGCCACAGACGCCCCGGATGCAACGCTCACCTGTCCGATGCGGGCACGCCGCCTTATAATCGATCCACGATGGCCACGATCGAGATCGAGCAGCTTTCGAAGTCCTACAAGGTCTACCAGAAGCAGGAGGGGCTGCGGGCGTCCCTGCGCGGGCTGTTCCGGCGCGAATACCGCGTGGTCCGCGCGGTGCGGGAGATCGACCTGACGGTGGAGCAGGGTGAGTTCGTGGCGTTTCTCGGGCCCAACGGCGCCGGGAAGACGACCACGCTCAAGCTGCTCTCGGGGGTGATCAGTCCCACGTCGGGCACGGCGCGCGTGATGGGCTATGTGCCCTGGCAGAGAGACAACGCGTACCGTCGCCGCTTTGCGCTGGTGATGGGGCAGAAGAACCAGCTGTGGTGGGACCTGCCGGCCCAGGAGTCGTTCCGCCTGCACGAGCAGATCTACCGGATCGACCGCGCGCAGTTCCAGGCGACGCTCGACGAATTGACCGCGCTGCTGAACGTGGCCCACCTGTTGCGCCAGCCGGTCCGCGAGCTGTCGCTGGGCGAGCGCATGAAGATGGAGCTGATCGCGGCCCTGCTGCATTCCCCGGAAGTGCTGTTCCTGGACGAGCCCACGATCGGGCTGGACGTCGTGGCGCAGCACAACATCCAGCAGTTCTTGAAGTACTATCAGCGCAAGCGGCAGATCACGATCCTGCTGACCAGCCATTACATGAAGGATGTCAGCGCGTTGTGCAAGCGGGTGGTGATCATCGCGGACGGCTGCCTGCATTACGACGGGTCGCTGAGCGGGATCGTGGACCGTTTCAGCGGGCACAAGATCGTGACGCTGCAGCTGGCCGAGGGCCAGGGTTTCCGGGATCTGGAGCGGTTCGGAACGGTGCTCGACGCCGATCCGCCCCGGGCGCGGCTGCGGGTCCCGCGCCGGCAGGTCCCGTCCGTGACGGCGGCGATCCTCAACGCGTACGCGGTGCAGGACGTGGCGGTCGAGGATCCGCCGCTGGAGGAGGTCATCGCGGAGGTGTTTGTGCAGGCGGACGATGCGAACTCGCGCACGCATGTCGGCCAGGCGGTGCGCTCGTGAGTCGCCTTGCTGTGCGCGCGGCCGGCTGGTGGACGATCCTGCGCATTGCGCTGGAAGAGCGGCTGGTGTACCGGGGCGACTTCGCCCTGGGGACGCTCATGCGGTTCCTCCCGATCGTCACGCAGATCTTCCTGTGGTGGGCGATTTTCGACACGGTCGGCGGCGGGCAGCGCGACGCGGGTGACATTGCCGGCTACTCCTTCTCCAACATGGTGGCCTATTACCTGCTGTCGATGGTCAGTCGGGCGTTCTCCAGCATGCCCGGCCTGGCGTCGGGCATTGCGCTGCAGATCCGCAACGGCGAGATCAAGAAGTACCTGGTGCAGCCGATCGACCTGCTGGAGTTCCTGCTCTTGAGCCGGCTGGCCCACAAGCTGGCGTACTACGCGGTGGCCGTGCTGCCGTTTGCGCTGGTGTTCTTCATCTGCCGCGGCTATTTCGTGGATGGCTGGCCCGCCTGGGACCAGTTGGCCGGCTTCCTGGCGGCGCTGCTGATGAGCTTCCTGCTGGGGTTCTTCCTGGAGGCGTCGATCGGGCTGATCGGGTTCTGGTTCCTGGAAGTGAGTTCCCTGCTGTTTGTGTACATGCTGGTCAATTTCTTCCTGTCGGGGCACATGTTCCCGCTGGACATGCTGCCCGATCCCTGGGGCCGGCTGGTGGACCTGCTGCCGTTGAAGTACCTGGCCTATTACCCGGTGGCCGTGTTCCTGGGCAAGGTGCCCCGCGGGGAACTGGGCCGAGGGCTGGGCATCGAGGCCTGCTGGGTGCTGTTCTTCATCGTGACGGCCCGGGTGATGCTCCGGCTGGGCGTGCGCCGTTACAGCGGGTATGGGGGATGAGGAATGACGCGTCGGCGGCCCTGCTACCACTGGGTCCTGCTCACGTTCGCCCGCAACAGCCTGGTGCGGGACACGATGTTCCGGATGAACTTCATCCTGGAATGCGTGTCCTCGGTCTCCTGGGCGCTGATGAACGTCGGCTTCTACCTGCTGGTGTTCCATCACACGCCGTTGCTGGGTCCCGAGAGCGGCTGGGGCAAGTACGAGTTCTTCGTGTTCTTGGCGACGACCTGGCTGATCAACAGCCTGGTGCAGACGCTGTTCATGTCCAATGTGGACGAATACAGCGAGCTGATCCGGACGGGCAACCTGGATTTCGCGCTGCTCAAGCCGATCGACACGCAGTTCCTCGTGTCGTTTCAGAAGGTCGACTGGTCGGCGCTGTCCACGTTCGTGGCGGGGCTCATCCTGCTGGTCGTGGCGCTCTGGCACCTGGTGACGCGGCCGGACCACCCGATCGTGGTTTCGCCCTGGGCGGTGGCGCTGTACCTGCTCTACCTGTGCTGCGGCGTGGCCATCTTGTACAGCCTCATGATTGCGCTGGCCTCGACCAGCATCTGGCTGGGCCGGAATCAGACGCTGTACGACTTCTGGTTCTACATCACGAACTTCGCCCGGTACCCGATGGAGATCTACAACCGCGGCTGGGGCGTGCCGCTGTGGGTCCTGTTCACGTTCGTCATACCGGTCCTGGTGGTCGTGAACGTGCCGGCCCGGATCCTGGCCCAACCGCTCTATCCGCGCGGCAGCCTCGGCTGGCCGCTGGCCTGCTTTGCGCTGCTGGCCACGGCCGTGAGTCTCTGGGCGTCGCGGTGGGTCTTCCAGCGGGCGTTGGCCAGTTATCGCAGCGCGAGCAGTTGACGGGCGGCATCCGCATCGGCACACTGGGGTGGTCGTGAACAGCCGGACCGATCAACTGCTGGATTACCTCCGACTGGTGCGTTTGCCGAACATCTTCACGGCGTTGGCGGACGTGACCATGGGGTTCCTGTTCGTGCGTCACGCGTTGTGCCCGCTGGGCGTGTTCCTGCCGCTGGCGGCCGCCAGTGGCTGCCTGTACGGCGCCGGCATGGTGCTCAACGACGTGTGGGACGTCGAGCTGGACCGGCGGGAACGGCCCGGTCGGCCGCTCCCGTCCGGGCGCGTCGCGGTGTCGGCCGCGCGCCGGTTCGGCTGGGCGCTGCTGGGAAGCGGCGTTCTGTGCGGCTGGGCGGCCGGCTTGCTGGGCTGGAGCGCCCAGGTCGGGCCGTGGTGGCGCAGCGGGGCGGTGGCCAGCCTCCTGGCGCTGTGCGTGGTCGCGTACGATGCGCGTCTCAAGCGCACGCTGCTCGGCCCGCTGGGGATGGGTGCCTGCCGACTGCTCAACGTGGTGTTGGGCATGAGCGCGGCGGCGGCCTGGAGCGGGCCGTGGTCGCTGGTCGGGTTCGGTCCGCACCATGGCCTGGCGGCGGGCGGGATCGGCCTGTACATCGTGGGTGTGACCTGGTTTGCCCGGACCGAGGCCGGTCCCAGTCAGCGCGGGCCGCTGGTGGCCGCCACGCTGGTCATGATCGGTGGGATCGCGCTGTTGGGGGCCCTGTACAGGCATCTGCCGCCCGGTTCGGTGCCGGCGCTCCGGAGCGAGTCCGCCTGGTTGCTGCTGCTGGGCGTGATCACGCTGGTCATCGTCCGGCGATGTGCAGTGGCGATCGCGGACCCGTCGCCGCGACCGGTTCAGTCGGCGGTGCGGAACTGTCTCTGGTCGTTGATTGTGCTGGATGCGGCCGTCGCGCTGTTGGTCAGTCCGATGGCCTGGTCGTTGGTCATTCTTGCTTACCTGGTGCCGACGGTCCTGTTGGGGCAGTGGATCGCGTCGACGTGAGCTGGGCCGGCCGCGCAACTTCAGTGGAGGATTCACCGATGGAGAGCCAAGCGGAGCGGTGTGTCATTCTGTTGTCGATTCCCGGACTGCGGTCGCAGGACCTGGCGGCGACGCCGCGTCTGACGGCTGCGCTGGGGCATCAGGCGCCGTTGGTATCGAGTTTCCCGTGCGTCACCTGGCCGGTGCAGGCGAACATGTTGACGGGCCGGCAGCCGCGCGAGCACGGCGTGGTGGCCAACGGCTTCTACTGGCGGGATCGGCAGGAGGTCGAGATGTGGACGGCGGACAATCGGCGGATCGAAGCGCCGCAGATCTGGGACCTGCTGCACCAGCGTGGTCCGGACTGGTCGTCCGCCGCCTGGTTCCCGATGCTCAGCAAGGGCTGCGGCGCCGATTACGTCTGCATGCCCGCGCCGGTCCACCACCCGGACGGATCGGAAGAGCTGTGGTGTTACACGAAGCCGAGTGCGCTCTATGGCGAGCTGCGCGACGCACTGGGCCATTTCCCATTGCAGCATTTCTGGGGTCCGTTGGCGGACATTCAGTCCACGCGCTGGATTGTGGACTCGGCCGTGTTCGTTGCGCGGCGATACCGGCCGCGTTTCTTCTACATCTACGTGCCGCACCTGGAGTATGCCGCACAGAAGCTGGGGCCGGACAGCCCGGCCGCCCGAGCCGCACTGGGGGAGCTCGACCAGACGCTGGGCCTATTGATCGACGGCCTGCGGGAGGCGTACGGGGCACGGGAGCTCGTCTGGCTGGCTGCCAGCGAATACGTGATTACCGAGGTGGATCACGTGAGTTATCCGAATCGGATTCTGCGTGAGGAAGGCCACCTGCAAGTGCAGGAAGACGGCGGGCGCGAGCAGCTGGATTTCGCGCGCAGCGCAGCATGGGCGATGGTCGACCACCAGTTCTCGCACGTGTTTGTCCGCGACGGGGACCCGGGCGTGATCGACCGGATTGCCCGGCGGTTGGCCGGCGAGCCGGGGATCGCCGAGGTGCTCTTCGGCCCGCAACGGGGCAAGTATGCGGTCGACCACCCGCGTGCGGGCGATCTCGTGCTGATCTCCGAACCGACGAGCTGGCAGGCGTACTACTGGTGGTTCGACGACGCGCGCGCGCCGGCCTATGCACGGACGGTCGATATCCACCGTAAGCCGGGCTACGACCCGGTGGAGCTGCATTTCGATCCGGCGACCCGGAGCATCCCGCTGGATGCGACTCTGGTCCGCGGCTCCCACGGGGTGCCCGTGACGGACGCGGCCCGGCAGGGCGTGCTGCTCAGTTCCCACGTCGAGGCGCTTGCCGTGTCGGCCGGGATCCGCGATGTCGATGTAGCAACCTTGGTGTTGCGGCAATGGGACCGGTAGGCGCGGCTTGCGGGCGTGGGGACGCCGGGGGGGCGCGGGACGGTCCGGATGAGCGTCCGCCCGGCTTCCGATCCGGCCGGATATGCCGGCGGGCACACCCTGAGCGGGCAGGTGGCGCGGCGCAGCCTGCGGCATTTTCGCCTGCCCCTGCCGCGCTGCAGCGTCCGGGGGGAACTAGACTTGCGACGGAGGAGGTCGGCGCACCGTGAGGCAGGGCCTGGAACGTACCTTGGGTTTCTTGCGCGAGACGCCCAACGAGGCGGCCGTCCCCGTATTGTTGGCGGCGTTGGAGTCGTCCAACGCTGCGCTGGAGGACGCGGCGTTTCGCACGATGCTGGAGCGGCATCACGGGGTGAGCCAGCAGCGTCTGCTCGAGCGTTGGCACCGTTTGAGCGAGCGCTGGAAGCTGCGGATTGCCCAGCACGCAGGCCGGGTCTCCAGCGCCGTGCGGTCCTGCATATTCAGCACGGACGCGGCCAAGTGTGCCAACGGCTGTGATGCGGTGTTGTACATCCGCGAGTTCGACCTGATTCCGGCGCTGGTGGCCGGGATCGAAGAGGTGAACAATCCGCATGCGTCGCTGGTCGGGCAGACGCTGTTGAGTCTGTGCGAGCTGCTGCAGGAGGAGATTGCCGGGCCGCGCGACACGCCGCGCCTGCGCGATCCTGAGCGGGTGTGCGAGCAGGTGTTGCCGAGCATCGAGCGGGCGGTGGAACGTTATTCGCGGCACCGTTGCCGTGACGCGGTCGAGGCGTTTCTGGTGCTGGCCAATGGCGAGAACCCGGTGTTGCGGCAGGTGCTGGCCGAGCCGCGTCACCCGGCGTACCTGGTGATGATGGAGATCCTGCGCACCAGCCCGCGGATGGCGATCATCCGGCTGGTCTTGAATCTGTTGGAGAGCCGCTTTGCGCCGCCGGTGGCGATGCACGTCGTATCGCACCGCAGCGACATGCCGTTCGTGCGCAAGCTGCTCAATCGCATCGCCGACCACATGTCGGACGTGCTGAAGGCGAACTTGCGGCGGGTGGAATCGGTGGCATGGCTGCAGAATACGCCCAACCTGTCGGACGCGCTGACCGAGAAGGAAGAAGCGGCGGCGCTGACGTTGGCGGTCTCCAGCAGCATGAACCGGCTCCAGGCGTTTGAGGTGTTGAAGCACGTGCTGGTCCACGGGCGGATCACGGGCCGGCGGCTCGCCGCGTCAGCGCTGGCGGAGTTCGGGGGCGCCGAGGCGAACCGGCTCGTGCTGCTCGGCCTCCAGGACCCGGACCCGCAAGTCCAGGCCAGCGTGGCGGTGCAATTGCGCGACCGCGGCATCCCCGGGGCCATCTCGCAGTTGATCAAGCTGCTGGACAGCCGGCATGACGTGGTTCGCCAGGCGGCCCAGCGCTGCTTGACGGAGTTCAACTTCAACCGGTACATCGGCGTGTTCGACATGATGGACGACCGGATCCGCCGCAGCACCGGGCTGTTGGTGATGCGCGTCGATCCGCAGGCGACCGGCCAGCTGGCGGCCGAACTGAGGTCGCGCATGCGCACGCGCCGCCTGCGGGGGCTGGAGGCCGCCATCGCCATGGATGCCGTGCGGCACCTCGAGCCGCTGATCATCTCGCTGCTGTCCGACGTGGACCACTTCGTGCGGGCGGAGGCCGCCCGCACGCTGGCGTACTCCAGCTCGCCGCTGGCGCTGCAGTCGCTGCAGAATGCCTTGAAGGACCACAGCGTCGCCGTCCGGGACGCCGCGGAACAATCGCTCCAGAAGCTCTCCGCGGACGGGCGCATGACCACGTCCGGCTCGTTCATCGCCGCCCTGGGTGACTTCGACGACAGCCCGCTCATCGATCCGTCGGTAACGGATCCCTCCACGTGAAAGGACGGTGCCCCGTGATCCGGCCCGAGTGCCTGTCGCTGCTGAGCCAGCTGCTGGTGGCCCAAACCAGGCCGTCGGAGGACTCCCGTTGGGTGCCCCTCACGCAGTGGTCGGACATCCCGATCGGACTGCTGGTGAAGTACGTCGTCGTGCCGCTGGTGGTGGTGGCGGTGGTCTGGGCCGCCGTGCAGTTCCGGATGCGGCGGGCGCGGGTCAGTTACTTCAGTCCGCGACGCCTGTTCCTCGATCTGTGCAAGCTGCACGACCTGGATTGGCCCACCCGCAAGCTGCTCCGGCAGTTGGCGCGGTTCCGGCACCCAGAGCATCCGGCGCGCGTGTTTGTGGATCCGGCCTGCTTCGACCCGGCGGACCTCCCGCCTCCGTTGCAGGCGTTTCGCAACGAGCTGCTGCAACTCAAGTCGCGACTGTTCTAGGCTCTCCCCCTGCGGGCGACGTCAGAACGCCCCGTCAGCGCCGCGCGCCGGTGGTGTGCGCGGGCGGAATTCGGGCGCTGCCGCCGGCTCGGGGCCCGCCTCGACCGCGGCGGTACCCGTGCCGAGCACCACCGATTTGACGTCTGCCCGCCAGCCCATCAGCGACAGCAGCTTGTCCACGCTCAGGCGGTCCACGCCGATCTCGCCGGCCGCGCGGATCTTCGTGTTGAAGTCGTCCTTCTCGGGGCCCGTCATCGCGCCGCCCATGTCCGTCCCCTTCGCTTCACCTGCCACCAGGTAGCGCGTCTCCGGCGTCACGACGTCGTCCACAATGCCGCCGTTGGCGGTGATGAGCGCTTTGAGCATCTCCAGATCGCTCTGGCCGTCGCCGGTCAGATCGACGAACCCGGTGATGGCGATGTGGACCCGGTGTCCCGGATCCCAGGTGGGCGTCAGCGCCAAGTCGCCCGGCACGATGATGTTGCCGACCTTCTCCTCCAGGATCCGAGCGGAGGCCACGTGCTCGCCGAGGATGTCTATCACTTCGATCCGCCCCTTGGGCTCGGCCTGCATGATCGCCGTCGTGCCCTTGTCGTAGACGCTGAACGTCTGCTGCAGACTCAGGTTGTCCGCCGCGCCGACGTTCAAGTACACGATCCCCTGCCGCTGGTTGACGGTCGTGACCACCGCATCGGGAGTCTCGAACGTGATCACCTTGAACTTGGCGAGCTGGTTCTTCAGGTCGTCGATGGTCTTGGCCAGCTCGGTGACCTTCTCCGCCGAGTCGTCCCGTTGCTTCTGCAGTTGAGCCGTCAGTTCATTGATCTTGTTGTCCTTCTCGGCCGTCTGGGACGCGATGCCGTCCATCTGGCTCCGCACCTCGGCCAGATCGGTCTGGAACTTGGCGCGCTCCGCCTCCAGCTCCTGGCGGGCCTGGTTCGCCGCATCCTCGTATTTCTTCTCGCGGTCGGCCGATGTCTGCTCGAGCTGCGTCTTCTGGGCCGTCAACTCGTTCTCAGCACGTCGCAGGTCGGCCAGCTGCTTGTTCAAGTCCTGGACGCGAGCCATCAGGAAGTTGGGCAGCGACTCGTAGTTCCGCGCGGTCTCGCTCTCCTGATCCGGGGCGCCGTAGAGCAGCATGTTGTCCTGGAAGTTCTTGAGCAGCGCCGCCATGGTCGGGTCGTTGACGTCGCCTCCGGTGAAATTCGCCAGGTCGTCGGCGATCTGCTTGCGCGTCTTGTTGCCGTCCTTGATCATGTAGGTCAACGTCTGCACCTTGAAGTTCGCCGTCCGCAAGTCCGACTGCGCTTGATTCGCGCGGTTCTGGGCATCCTCGGCCGCCACCCGCCGGGTCTCCGATTTGCTGTAGAAGTAGTAGGTCAGCCCGCATAGCAACAGGCTGAACATGATGAGCACAATGAGAGCTATGTGGAGACCCTGGTTCTCTCGCGACGCCATCGTGTTGACTCCTGATCGCGCAAAAGTCCGCCTGCGGCGGCCGACTGTTTCAGTGGTTGACTGCAGCCCGAATCCGGCTGGACCCCGCTAAACTGCTATGGGGCAAGAACCTAGGTCGAGTGTAAACAGGGCCCTTCGGGCTGTCAATAAACTCCGCAATCGGCGGGAACTAGAAAAACTGGGAAAACCATTCGCCGGGTGCGGTGGTGTCGGTCAGGGCGGTCTGGAACGCGTGCGCGGCTGGGTGGCCATAGCCGCGGGGCCCGCCGCGAGTTAGAACCTCGGTAAGTTCCAGGCGGTGCGGGTCTGGCAGGATCCGATTGGGCGTGCGGGAGGTCGCGTGCAGTTGATGGACGGCAAGAAACGGCAACAGCGGTTGACGGGTTTCGACGAGGACCCGGTGGTGACGGGGAGGCAGGCTTCGCAACCGGTCGGGCCACGGGCTGGTTCGGGCGAACAGGTCGTTTCGCTCTCCGGTCGGCGTGTCTTCATCCTGGATGCGCACTCGTTGATCTACCAGGTGTTTCACGCGTTGCCGGAGATGAGCGGTCCGGCGGGTCAGCCGGTCGGTGCGATTCACGGGTTCTTGCGCGACGTGTTGGACATCCTCGAGCGCTCGAAGCCGGACTATTTGTTGTGCGCGTTCGATACGCCGGGCAGGACCTTTCGGCATGACCTGTACGACCCGTACAAGGCGAACCGGGCGGCCATGCCGGACGATCTGCAGTTGCAGATCCCCAACGTGCTGCGATTCCTGTCGGCGATGGCGATCCCGGCGCTGGCGGTCGAGGGGTACGAAGCGGACGATGTGCTGGCGACCGTAGCGCGGCAGGTCGAGCGGCTGGGTGGAGCGTGTTTCGTGGTCACCAGCGACAAGGACTGTCGCCAGCTGATCAACGAGCAGATCAAGTTGTACAACATCCGCAAGAACGAGGTCGTGGATGCGGCGGCCGTGCAGGCGCAGTGGGGGATCCGTCCGGACCAGGTCATCGACTTCCAAGCGTTGTCGGGCGATGCGACGGACAATGTGCCGGGTGTTCCGGGGATCGGCAGGAAGACGGCCGCCGCGCTGCTGGCGCAATACGGGACGCTGGAGGGGGTCTACGCGCACGTGCAGGAGATCAGTGGTGCGAAGCGGCGCGAGAACCTGGAGCGCTCGAAGGACCTGGCGTTTCTGAGCCGGCGCCTGGTGCGGCTGGCCGACGACGTGCCGTTGGACATCGACTGGGATGCTGCGCGGGTGGGCGGCATGGATCGGCAGGCCGTGTTGGACCTGTGTGCGGAGTTCGGCTTCCACGCGCTGCCCCAGCGGCTGGTCGGACTGGAGGCTGCCTCGGCGCCCGCGCGCTGGCGTACGCAGTACGAGACGGTGGCCACGCCCGCGGACTTGGCGGCGCTGGTGCGCGCGTTGCAGGGGCAGGCGCGCATTGCGGTGGACACGGAGACCACCTCGACGCACGCCCGCGCGGCGCAGCTGGTCGGGTGCTCGTTTGCCTGGCAGCCCGGTCGAGCCGTCTACCTGCCGCTGCGAGCCCCCGCGGGTGAGCCCTGCTTGGATGCGGCGACGGCGCTGGCCCAGTTGCGGCCGATCCTGGAGGACCCGCAGGTTGCCAAGGTGGGCCAGAACCTGAAATACGACCTGATCGTCTGGCGCAGCGCGGGCGTCGAGCTGCGGGGGCTCGATTTCGACACGATGGTGGCCGACTACCTGCTGGCCCCGGGCCAACGCAGCCACGGGCTGGACGATCTGGCCAAGCGCTACCTGAACCATGACACCATCAAGATCCAGGACCTGATCGGGGTGGGCAAGCATCAGCGGCGGATGGACGAGGTGCCGGTAGCCTTGGTGACCGAGTATGCGGCGGAGGATGCGGACGTGCCGCTGCGCCTGGCGGGGATCCTCTCCGGGCGGCTTGTCGAGGAGGGTCTGGACGGCCTGTTTCACACCCTGGAAATGCCGCTGGTGGAAGTGCTGGCGGACATGGAATACCACGGGATCCGCATCGACGTGCCGCGGCTGCAGCAGCTGAGCCGCCAGTACGGCCGCCGCATGGCCGCGTTGGAGGCCGAGATCTTCGAGGCGGCCGGCGCGCCGTTCAACATCGATTCGCCCCGGCAACTGGCCAAGGTGCTGTTCCAGGACTTGGGCCTGCGCGTGATCAAACGCACGTCGACCGGTCCGAGCACCGACGTGGACGTGCTGAGCGAGCTGGCGCGCGAACATCCCCTGCCCGCCAAGATCATCCAGTACCGGCAGCAGGCCAAGCTCAAGAGCACCTATGTCGATGCGCTGCCCCAGCTGGTCCACCCGGAGACCGGCCGTGTGCATACGTCGTTCAAGCAGGATGTGGCCGCCACCGGCCGCCTGAGCTCCACCGACCCGAATCTGCAGAACATCCCGGTGCGCACGCCGGACGGGCGGGAGATCCGCGCCGCCTTCATTCCGGGCGAGCCGCATTGGCAGTTGCTCTGTGCCGATTACTCGCAGATCGAGCTCCGCGTGCTGGCGCATTTCTCCCAGGACGCCACGTTGATGCGGGCGTTTGTGGAAGACCATGACATCCATGCGGAGGTGGCCAGCCAGGTGCACAAGGTGGCGCTGGAGGACGTGACGCCCGAGCAGCGTCGCGCGGCCAAGGCGATCAATTTCGGGATCATCTACGGTCAAAGCGCGTTCGGGCTGGCCAAGGCGCTCGGGATCGAGAAGGCGGCGGCCGCGGAGTTCATTGACGCGTATTTCGCCCAGTATCCGGGCGTCGAGGCGTTCATGGAGCAGGTACTGGCAGACTGCTCCCAGGCGGGATATGTTAGTACGGCGCTCGGCCGGCGGCGCGCGGTCCACGGTGTCCGCGCCCCGGCGGTTCGAGCCGGCACCCGTCAACGCAACCTACCGGAACGGATCGCTATCAACACGGTGATCCAAGGCTCGGCGGCCGACCTGATCAAGCAGGCGATGATTCAGATCCAGCGGCGGATGCGGCGCGACGGCCTGCGTTCGCGGATGCTGCTGCAGATCCATGACGAGTTGGTCTTCGAGGTCTGTCCGGACGAGCTGGGTCGGTTATCGCAGTTGGTGGTGGAGGAGATGGTGGGGGTGGGCAAGCTGCGCGTGCCGCTTAAAGTGGACCTGAAAGCCGGGGCGAATTGGGCGGAGTGCGAGCCGCTCGCATAGCGCGTGAGGCGATGGCCAGGGCGATGGTGGTAATTGGCGTCACGGGTGGCGTAGCCAGTGGCAAATCGCAGGTGGCGGACTGCCTGAGACGGCTGGGGGCCCGCGTCATCGCGGCTGACGAGATCGGTCATGCGGTGTTGCGGGAGCCGGCAGTCCGTTCGGCGTTGGTGGAGCGTTGGGGAAGCGGGGTCTTGGATGCGTCGGGCGAGATCTCTCGCCCGAGCGTGGCCGCGCGGGTCTTTGCGCCGCCGCCGGACGGGCCGCGTGAACTGGCGTTTCTCGAGCAGTGGACCCATCCGCGGATCCGGGACCGGCTGGTCGAACAGCTGGGCGTGCTTGCGCGGCAGGCAGAGGGGGAGGGCGGCCGGTCAGTTGTGGTGTTGGACGCCGCCGTCTTGTACAAGGCCGGGTGGGACGCGGTGTGCGATGCTATTGTGTTTGTTGATGCGGTTGCGGAGGCGCGCCTGGCCCGGGCGCGGCAGCGGGGCTGGAGCGATGCACAGTGGCGTGCGCGGGAGTCCGCGCAGCCGGCGTTGGCTCAGCAGCGGGCCCGCGCGGATTGGGTCATTGACAATTCGGGGAGCCTGGAGTCGCTTTCGGCGCAAGTGGCGCAGTTCTGGCAATGGGTGTGCGGGGGTGTCCCGGCGGTGAAAAATCCGGAACAGCCCTTCTCCAAACGGCGGGAAAGACCATAATAGGGAGAGTACACGCAATCCAACTGGCCTCTCCTTGACTAGCGCTGCTCGGACCCTAGTTCCCGTCGCCGGCAGCTGACCTCGCATGTACGAACCACAGACCCACCGCAGGGCGCTTTCTTCGTGCCCGGCCATGTCGCTCATCAGGAGCCGCACGCCATGACCAACTCGAATCCCAAACCATCGGAACCGCGGGGAGCACGGCGCAAGAGCCCGTTGCGCCGCAAGGCCGCGTCGTCGGCCGGCGATGCGGCGCTCGAGGCGTCCTCCACGCCGCTGCCTGCCGACGCATTGCCGCCGCCGCCGCCCGACGACCGACGAGACGACCCGGACCTGTCGATCTACGACGACGCGGAGAGCCCTTTGTCGCTGGCCGAGGAGCTGGCCGACGAAGCGGAGCGCGGCGTGCGCGACGACACGAACGATCGGTACGAGAAGATCAAGCAAGGCGAGGTGCACATCGCCGAGCTGCAGAAGATGAGCATGGCCGAACTGATTGACGAGGCCCGCAAGGAGAACGTGACCGATGTCGCCGGCATGAAGAAGCAGGACCTGATCTTCCGGATCCTGAAGGAACGGGTGAAGATGAACGGGTTGATGTACGGCGAAGGCACGCTGGAGATCCTCCCGGACGGGTTCGGCTTCCTGCGCAGCCCGGACTATCATTACCTGTCCTGCCCGGACGACATCTACGTCTCGCCCAGCCAGATCCGGCGCTTCGGGCTCCAGACCGGCTGCACGGTCTCCGGCCAGATCCGTCCGCCGAAGGAGAACGAGCGGTACTTCGCGCTGTTGCGTGTGGAAGCGATCAACTACGAGGACCCCAACCTGATGGCGGAGAAGGTCTCGTTCGACGACCTGACGCCGCTGCATCCGGACACGCGCATCATCATGGAGACGGACGGGCGCGAGATTTCCACGCGGGTCGTGGACCTGGTGACGCCGATCGGGTTCGGGCAGCGCGGGCTGATTGTCAGTCCGCCGCGCGCCGGCAAGACGATCCTGCTGCAGAAGATGGCCCGCTCCGTGCTCAAGAACTACCCGGACGCCTATGTCATCATGTTGCTGATCGACGAGCGTCCGGAGGAGGTGACGGACATGGAGCGGGAGGTGAAGGGTCCGAACTGCGAGGTGATCAGCTCGACGTTCGACGAGCCGTCGTCGCGGCACGTGCAGGTGTCGGAGATGGTGATCGAGAAGGCCAAGCGGATGGTGGAGTACGGCACGGACGTGATCATTTTCCTCGACTCCATCACCCGGCTGGCGCGGGCCTGGAACACGGAGTGTCCGCAGTCCGGCAAGATCCTCTCCGGCGGCCTGGACGCCAACGCTCTGCAGAACCCGAAGCGGTTCTTCGGTTCCGCGCGCAAGGTGGAGGAGGGCGGCTCTCTGACCATTCTGGCCACCGCGCTGGTCGACACCGGCAGCAAGATGGACGAGGTGATCTTCGAGGAGTTCAAGGGGACGGGCAACCTGGAGATCGTGTTGGAGCGGAAGCTGGTGGACCGCCGCGTCTGGCCCGCCATCGACATCAACCGCAGCGGCACGCGCCGCGAGGAGATGCTGATGGACCCGGAAGAGCATCGTCGCGTGTGCGTGATGCGGCGCGTGTTGAGCGACATGAATGCGCCGGACGCCATGGAGCTGCTCGTGTCGCGCCTGCAGAAGACGAAGAGCAACGCCGAGTTCTTGATGAGCATGAACATGAGCGGTTGAGGGTAGCTGCCCATGCCGAACGTTTTCGAAGCCGCGGCGACCCGCGCGCCGGACGGGCGTTTTGCGATCGTCGTCGCCCGGTACCATCAGACGATCACCGAGAAGCTGCTGGCCGGCGCCGTGGAGACGCTCACCGGACGCGGTGTCCCGGACCAGGCCATCGACGTGGCGCGCGTGCCGGGCGCCTGGGAGGTGCCGGTGGTCGCCCAGCGCCTGGCGCGGACCGGCGCGTACCGCGCGGTGATCTGCCTGGCGGCCGTCATCCGCGGCGAGACGACGCACGACCAGCACATCAACCGGCAGGTCAGCGACTCGCTGGGCCGGATCGCGCTCGAATGCGACCTGCCGGTCTTGTTCGGGATCTTGACCTGCAACTCGGTGGAGCAGGCGATTCACCGCGCGGGCGGGAATGTGGGCAACAAGGGCTGCGAGTGCGCCGAGGCGGCGCTCGAAATGGCCAACCTGCTGGCCGCCTTGCCCTGACCGGGCCCGTGCACCTTACCCTCCTTCTCCTGATGCCACTTGCCATGTCACGACGCAGCCGAGCGCGAGAAGTTGTCTTGCAGGTCCTCTTCGAAGACGACATGAACCCGAGCCACAGCCGGGCGGCCTCGGACCAGTTCCTCCGGCAACGCCTCAATCAGGACCCGGCCCTGGTCGCGTTCGCCACGTCGTTGCTGACCGGCGTGCGTCACCACTGCGCGGAGCTCGACCGGATGCTGGCCGATCGGGCCCGGAACTGGAGCCTGCAGCGCATGGCGGCGACCGACCGCAATGTGCTGCGGCTGGGCGCCTACGAAATGCTTTTCACCGACACCCCGGGCCGCGTCGCGATCAATGAGGCGGTGGACTTGGCCCGCCGGTTCGGGTCCGCGCAATCCGCCCCGTTCGTCAACGGCATCCTCAACCAGTTCCTGAAGGAAGCCGAGCAGGCGGAATCCGGCGGCCCGGAGACTCCCTGAACGGCTCTCCATCCTGTACACTCATCCTCACGCCCCGCAGGGGCCGTGTCTCCAGTCTCTCGAGGTCCGATCGGTACAGCACGATGGCGCTCTTTGACCGATTCCGAAAGTCGCAAGGCGGGTCGCCCGCGGCCGGTGCCGACCCGGGAGTCGCCGAGCCGTCCGGTGAGCAGGGCGGGCTCTTGGCGCGCTTCCGGCACGGTCTGGAGAAGATGACCGACCTGCTGAGAACCGACATCCGCGACCTGTTCAAGAAGGAAGGCGAGTTGCTCGACGAGGCGCTCCTCGACCGGCTGTTCGCCATCCTGGTCAAGACGGATATGGGCGCCGGGCCGGCCCAGTCGATCCGCGCGCGGATCGAACAGGATTATCGAGGTCGGGTTGTGCGGGTCGAGGACGTGGTGGCCGGCATCCAGGACTCGCTCCGCACGCTGCTGGCCCAGGAAGCCGCGCCCCTCACGTTGGCCGCCGAGGGGCCGACCGTGATCCTGGTGGTGGGCGTCAACGGGTCCGGCAAGACCACGTCGATTGCGAAACTGGCCCACATGTTCATCACCGAGGGCCGACGTGTCGTGCTGGGCGCCGGCGACACGTTTCGCGCCGCGGCCGTCGAACAGTTGACGGTCTGGGCACAGCGGATCGGGGCCGAGATTGTGACGGGCAAGCCGGGTGGCGACCCGGCGAGCGTGGCCTATCGGGCCGTGGCCCAGACGCTCGAGACGCACGCCGATGTGTGCATCATCGACACGGCCGGGCGCCTGCAGACGCAAGTGAACTTGATGCAGCAGCTGGAGAAGATCCGCCGGGTGGTTGGCAAGTTGATCCCCGAAGCGCCGCACGAAGTGCTGCTGGTGCTGGACGCCACTGCCGGCCAGAACGGCATCAGTCAGGCCCAGGGGTTCTCGCAGGCTGCCGGCTGCACCGGCATCCTGCTGGCCAAGCTCGACGGCACCGCGAAAGGCGGGGTGGTGATCCCGATCCGCCAGCAATTCCAGCTGCCGGTCAAGTTCGTCGGGTTGGGCGAGCGGGCCGAGGACCTGGCGCCGTTCGATGTCGACCGGTTCGTCACGGCGCTGTTCGCGGATTGGGAGCCCCCGGGCGGCGAGGGGGCCGGCCGCGGGCCGGCCGCGTGACGCGTCCCGGGCGGTGCAAGGCGCAGATTGCCCGGCCGTCAGGGTTTGACAGCCGGGTGGCTGCCCGCGTCGCATTCCCGTTTCGGAGCGGCCTTTCACCTCAATTTGCGCCTCTCGGCGCGTCGAAGATTAACGCGGGCTGCCCATGATGGCGGCCTGCAGACGCTGCGCGTGCGCCGCGTCTGCTCCCCCTGTCCCACCGGCAACCAACAGCACGGGCCGGCACCCGCGGGCGTTCCCACCGCCACGACGACCGGATCCCGAAGTGGAGTATCGACGATGAGAATACAATACCTGGCGCTGGTCGCGTTGTGCGGTTGCGCGCTGCAGAGCAGCCTCGCGTGGGCGCAGGCCCTCACGCAGCCCGCCTCGATTCGGCCGGCCGCGCTGTCGCACGAGAGCCGGGACGCTTATGGCTATCGGTACTATGACGACCAGGAAGAACCATCGCCCAGCGATGCGCCGGCGGTGGAGGCGCAGGACGCGCCGGCCGTCCGCGAGCCCGTGGTGCCGACCACTCAACCGTGCGAAGCGTGCCGCGTCGTGCCCTGGGACAGCTGCTGCGAAAGCCCGTTCCTGTTCGGTCCGGCCAAACCGCTGGCCCTCTTCCCCGGTGACAACCGCCTGGGCGTTCGGGCCGGGTTCTGGACGCAGGTCGGCTACCATACGCCGGGCACCAACGGGTCGGGCGACGGCCTGCTGAACAACTATCCGAACCATGTGCAGCTGCAGCAGCAGTGGGCGTTCCTGGAGCGGCCGGTCGACACGGGCGGCAGCGGCTTCGACTGGGGTTTCCGGGTCGACTACGTGTACGGCACCGACGGCCCGGACACGCAGGCGTTTGGCAACCCGCCGGACAGCTGGGATTTCGGCTGGAACCAGGGGGGTGCCTACGGCCATGCGATTCCGCAGGCCTACGTCGCGGTCGGTTTCAACGACCTGACGGCCAAGATCGGCCACTTCATCTCGCCGCTCAGTTACGAAGTCGTCCCGGCCACGGGCAACTTCTTCTATTCTCACTCGTTTGAGCATGGCTTGATCGAGCCGTTCACGCACACCGGCGTCCTGCTCGAGCAGCGGGTCACGGACAACGTCACGCTGCTCGGCGGCTGGACGGCCGGCTGGGACACCGGTTTCGACCGCAACGGCGGCAGCACGTTCATCGGCGGCTTCACGCTGCAACTGACGGAGAAGGCCTCGTTCTCCTACATGACATCGTGGGGCGATGTCGGCTACGACACGCCGTGGCAGGTGGGCAGCGATGCGAACGGGTACTTCCACATGCTGCTGTTCACCTGGCGACTGACCGACCGGTGGACCTATGTGTTGCAAAGCGACCTGATGGACAACGACGCGTATTTCGCGAGCACGACGGACGCGGTGAGCGTCAACAACTACCTGTTCTACCAGTTCAACGAGCGTTGGACGGCGGGCTTGCGATGCGAGTGGCTCAGGGATCCGACTCTGCCCGGCTCGTACGTCGGCGGCGCCGACGAGGTGGTGGACGTGACGGTCGGCCTGAACTACCGGCCTGCCGCCAATGTGGTCGTCCGGCCGGAAGTGCGTTGGGACGACTACGAGTCGGACAGCGCACGGCGCGATACGTGCGTCTTCGGCATCGACACGGTGATCACCTACTGAGCACCACGAGACGGCTCGCCCGCGATCGGGTCCGTTCGAACGGCGAAGCGGGCATCCACGCCGTGCCGGCCGAGCGCCCGTGCGGCGTGGATCGTGCGGGCCGGCGCCTGCGGCGCCGCGCGGTTCTGCCCGCCCGGCTGTCTTGCGACGGCCCGAGGTTGGGGCTAGATTCTAGTGGCGAGCTGCCGTGGCGGTCGCGGCGGCAGGGAACCTGCAGGAGTCTGGCCACCATGAAGTTCATCATCGCCATCATCCAGCCGAGCCGGCTGGAAGAGGTCAAAGCGGCTCTGACCGAAGTGGAAGTGTTCCGGCTGACCGTGATGGACTGCCAGGGGTTCGGTCGGCAGAAGGGTCAGTCGGAGGTCTATCGCGGGCACGAGTTCACGGTCAACATGCTGCGCAAGGTCCAGTTGCAGATCGCGGTGAACGAGGAGTTCGTGGAGCCGACGATCCAGGCCATCCTCAAGGGCGCGCGGACGGGCGAGAAGGGCGAGATCGGCGACGGCAAGATCTTCGTGCTGCCGCTGGAGGACTGCTTGCGCATCCGTACGGGTGAACGCGGGTCGGAAGCGATCTGAGGCCGGCTCAGGGCTCGTAGACTTCCGTGAACGGGTTGCGCCCGCGCGGCATCCACTTGGCCATCGCAATGCCCAGGAAGAAGAGCCCGGTCAGCGGCAAGGCCATCAGCAGCATGCTCACCGGGTCCGCCGGTGTCAGGATCATCGACAGCACGAAGATGATCAGGATGCAGATCCGCCATTTCTCCAGGTAGGCCTTGATGGACACCAGCCCGATGCGGTTCAGGAAGAACATGACCAGCGGCAGTTGAAATGCGACGCCGAACCCGAGCGGCAGGAACAGCACGAAGCCGATCCATTCGCTGATCCGCGGATCGGCCTGAATATCCAGCGTGCGATTGAAACTGAACAGGAACCGCAGCACGTATTCGAAGGCGAAGAAGAACGCCATCAGGGCGCCGGCCCAGAACAGCGCCAAGCTCAGGGGCAGGAAGATGTGCACGTAGCGCTTCTCGTGCCGGTACAGCCCCGCCGCCACGAACGACCAGAGCTGATAGAAGATGTACGGGCTGGCGATCAGCAGGCCGGAGAAGAACGCGGCCTTCAGCCAGATCATGAACGGCTCCTGCGTGCTCAGCGCCTGCACTTCCGTCTTGGCCTTCCGCCAGATCCGCGTCTTGATCATGCTGCGCGAAGGCGGCGCCAACTGGATGTCCTCAAGGTCCTTGTCCTCGGTCGACACGTTCGCAAACCCGTGCGGCGCGTCGGCCATCAACCGCTCCGCCTCCGTACGCTCGAGGTACACCTCGTCGAACACCAACCGCTCCTTCTGCATGAACCTGCGCAAGTCCTCCGGCAGGCTGTCTCCGTAGAGATCCTTCAACCGCTCCTCCGACAATGTCGCGTGGTGTTCGTTCAAGGCCCGCGTCAATGGCGTATTGATCCAGTGCACGACCGGTTTGGCGACCAGCAGGCCCAAGAGGAACCCGACGACCAGGCCGATCACCGAGCGGAACAGCGCCACGCGCAACTCGTCCAGGTGCTCGCCGAAGGTCATGGTGGTGCCTTCGAACAGGTCATCGTCGCTCTTGCCAGACATGGATGCGGACCCTCGTGACATGCATGCAGGTACCCGTGCGTGCGATACGCCCGGCCGCGACACCCGACAGCGTGCCAGCCAGGGACGGTGCCGAGCCGAACCGGATGCGCCGCGCCTCGGCGCAAAGCCCAGAGAATTGTACGGTAGGAAGCTGCCGTATCAGGTGAGCTGGCCGCCGCGCCCCGGGGCCGCGCGACCACGACCCATCTTAGCAGCCGGTTGGGCGCGCGGCAAGTTGGGGGGGCATGTTCGGCGGCCGACGGCCAGTATAATCGGGACGGAAAGGGCTGGCATGCAGGTCGATTACCCACTCCGCTTCGAACCGATCGTCCGCCGCGCACTCTGGGGCGGACGGCGGCTGGAAACCCACCTCGGCAAACCCTTGCCGGCCGGCAACGATTGGGCGGAGAGCTGGGAGGTTGTGGATCATGGGAGCGATCAGAGCGTGGTGAAATACGGGCCGCTGCAGGGCGCCACGCTCAGCCAACTCATGCGGGCCGCGGCGCCCGATCTGCTGGGGCCGTACCACGAGCGCGATCGCTTCCCGCTCTTGGTCAAATTCCTCGACGTGCGCGAGAGCATCTCGGTGCAAGTCCATCCCAATGACGAGCAGGCGGCTCAACTGCACCCACCCGACGGCGGCAAGACCGAAGCCTGGTACGTGCTGGACGCCGCGCCGGGCAGCCGGATTTACGCCGGGCTCTCGCGGGGCGTGGACCGCCTGGCCTTGCAGCAGGCCAGCGCGCGCGGGCAGACCGAAGCGTGCCTGTCCTGGTTCGAGCCGGCCGTGGGAGACTGCGTCTTGGTCCCCGCCGGCACGGTACATGCCCTGGGTGCCGGACTCCTGGTCGCGGAAATCCAGCAGTCGAGCGATACGACTTTCCGACTGTTCGACTGGAATCGCCTCGGGCCCGATGGCCAGCCGCGGCCGCTGCACGTGTCGCAAGCCTTGGACACCATCGACTACCAGGCCGGCCCCGTGCGGCCGGTCTCCGCGCGGCCCCAATCCGATTCGCACCCCCAACGACTGATCACACACGACAAATTCCTGGTGGACCGCTGGTCCGGCGCGACCCGACACCCGGTCGGCGGCGACCAGCGCTGCCATATCCTCGTGATGATCTCGGGCCGCGTCGAACTCGAGCGCGACGCGGCCGCCGGGACGCTGCGAGCCGGACAGGTCGTGCTCATCCCGGCCGCGGCCGGACCCTTGATGGTGACACCAGAAGGGCCCGCTGTCATGCTCGATGCGTACCTGCCGTCCGAGCCGGCCTAATCTGCCCCATCCGAGCGGTCGTCCGCAGCGGTTTTCCTAGTCTGGCCAGAACACGCAGCCTGCCGCCAACCGCAGGCCCACTACTCAAGTTGAGCCGTGCGGCCGTCGATGCTCCGATGATAGCACGCTCACGCAATCCGAGGTGATTCGCCTTCTGCCGGGTACGGGCCGCCCGTATAATCCCCAGCCCGTGGCGGAAGAGTCGCGAACCGGCTCGAGCGACCCGCGTGATCGTCGCCGCTCCACGCCGGTCCGCAATTCCACCACAGGGCAAGGACGTTGGCCATGCGTAGTCTCTGGAAATGGATGCTCATTGTCCTGTTGTGGGCCGGTTTGAGCGGCTGTCGTTCGGACGGGCGCCTTTTCCCGCCGGCCGGGACGGCTCAGAAGCAGCAGTTCAACGCCACCGTGTTCGACCCGTACGTTGACAGCGAACTGGGTCCGGAAGTGGTCGGAGCACGTCCCAAGGACTACCAGAAGCCGCTTTCCGACTCCGACAAGAGCCGTCTGTTCCGGAAGGTCTGGTTGCCGTTCTAGGGCGCACCGGTTGCGCCGGAGGTGCGGCCCACCATCCCAGGGTCTTCCGCGCTGTCCGGCCGGTTCTCTCTCCAACGGCCCATGCCCGCAGCCGTCGCATCCGGCGGGCCATCTCTGGGCTGCGCTTCCGGGAGCAGCTATCATAGGGGAGATCGGTCCGCGTATAGGTCGCTGGACGTTGGCGGTGAGCCGTAGCAGGCCGACCCCGCCAGGCTCTCTTTCAGGCTCCCTGGATCCTATGTCTCGCAGGTCGCGTCCGCGTGCTCCCGAATCGCAGTCGGTTCCGACACCCGCAGTTGCCGCGCGCGGGGAGCGCCTGCAGAAAGTGCTGGCCGCGGCCGGCATCGCGGGTCGACGTGAGTGTGAGGCGTTGATCCGCGCGGGCCGAGTCGACGTGGATCGTCGCACGGTGACCGAGTTGGGCGTCCGCGTGGATCCGTCGGCCCAGGAGATCCGTGTGGACGGGGTGCCGATCGCACGTTCCCGGCGCGTGTACTACCTGGTGAACAAGCCGGTGGGTGTGGTATCGACCAACCGCGACCCCGACCGGCGTATGCGGGTGGTCGATCTGGTGCCGGGCGATGCCCGGCTGTTCACGATCGGGCGACTGGACCGTTCGAGTGAGGGGATGATCATCGTGACCAACGATGGCGAGCTGGCCCAGTTGCTCACGCACCCGCGCTACGGCGTTCCGAAGACGTACCGAGCTCGCGTGCTGGGTTTCCCGACCCCGGAGGCGCTGCGGAAGTTGCGTGCCGGCGTGCACTTGGCGGACGGGCTGGCGCGGGTGGATCAACTGCGATCGAGGGGTCGCCACGCGCGTGGCGCCGAGTTGGAGGTCGTGTTGACCGAAGGACGCAACCGCGAGATTCGCCGGATCTTCGCGCGGGTGGGGCACAAGGTGCTGCAGCTGCGGCGCGTGGCGATCGGTCCGCTGCGGATGGGGAATCTGGCCCCCGGGCAGTCACGTCGGTTGACGGGGGCGGAGGTCGAGCAGTTGCGGCGCTGTGTGGAGCGTGTGCGGCCGGGGACGGATATGGCAGCGGCGCACGGTCGCCGGCCGCCGGGCGCGGTCAAGACGAGCGGGAAGAAACACAGGCCAGGCAAGAGAACAGGACGCTGATGTCGAATCTGCTGCATGCCGCGCACTACGCCGATTCCGCGTTATATCGACAGGTTGCGATCGACCGTAATGTTCAGGTGGCGGAGGGCGCGTTCTGCGTTCGCGTGCGCTGTGATGAGATCGCGGGACGCGTGCTGCCCGGCCAGTTCGTGATGGTACGGTTGAGCGACACCAATGATCCGCTCATCGGCCGGCCGCTGGCGGTGTACGACGTGGTTCCGGATCCGGCCGGCGCGGCCCTCGACCTGATCTACCATGTGAAGGGCCGATTCACGACGCGATTGGCCCACCTGGCGCCGGGCCAGTCGCTGGCGCTGTGGGGGCCGCTGGGCAACGGCTTCCCTGTTCTGACCTGCGCGCACCTCGTGATGGTGGCAGGCGGTGTTGGGCAGACCCCGTTTCTCACGCTGGCCAAAGAGCACCTGGGGCTCCAGGTGTTCGGCGCTCCGGCGCGGTCGGCGGTCCGGGTGCCGCGCGTGACGCTGTGTTGGGGCGCCCAGACGGCGGCCTGTTTTCCCGGCATTGCGGATTTCCAGGCCCTGGGCGTCGAAGTCCGGCTCGCGACGGACGACGGGAGCGCCGGGCACCAGGGCGTGGTAACGGATCTGCTCCAGCAGATCCTGGCCGCCGAAGGGCCTCCGGCCCGCGCGGACAATGCCATCCAAGTCGTATGCTGCGGACCGGAAGCCATGCTGCGCGCTGCGGCGCAGATCACCGAAACGCATCGCGTGCCCTGCCTCGTGTCGCTCGAGACTCCCATGGCCTGCGGTATCGGCATCTGTTTCACGTGTGTCGCGAGAATCCGGCAGGGCGAGCACTGGGACTATAAGCGGACCTGCGTGGAAGGTCCCGTGTTCGATGCCCGCACCGTCTGCTGGTGACGGGCGCAGCACGCTCAATGACGACGCGCCGCCCCTCAAGACGAAGGATTGGCCGGAGTCCTGGACATCTTGATCCGCTTGGACAACCGCGACTTGATCCGCGCGGCCTTGTTCGGGTGAATCAGCCCCTTGGCGCCCGCCTGATCCAATTCACGCGCAGCAGCGCGGAACTGTTCCTGCGCCTTGTCCGAGGCACCTGAGGCGATCAATTCACGCACCTTCCGCACTTGCGATCGCAGCCTCGTCCGGGCAGCCCGGTTCCGCAACCGGCGTTGCTCACTCTGTTGCAGCCGCTTCTTCGCACTCTTGGTATTGGGCATGGGTAACAGCTACCTCTACTGCGGGGTGCAGGATCAGTCACTCACCTTCCAGCGCATCGGGCGGTGCATGTCCAGATGCCGTCCGAACCACATATCTTCGTGACTGGCCACCGGTTTGGCAAGGGGCGAAAAACGGGGTTGCTGACCGTTTGACCGTTGGGGGTCGACCGCGGGTCGCCGGGATGTTGCGTGGTCCGGCAGATCACCCGGACCAGGTGGTCCGCGGCCGGCCGCATCCTCTTGTCGGCTTTGTTCTTTCCCACTCCAATTGTGGCATGGCTGGAAAGGTATATCTCGTTGGAGCGGGTCCTGGGGCGCCGGGGCTGATCACCGTGCGTGGGGCGGAGTGCCTGGCGCGGGCGGATGTTGTGCTCTACGACTATCTGGTGAACCCTCGGATCTTGGAGTCCGCCTCTCCCCATGCCCAGCGGGTCTGTCTGGGTCAGCACGGCCGGACCCGGGTGTGGTCGCAGGCCGAGATTGACGCGGCGATGGTCGAGTCGGCATTGGCGGGCAAGACCGTGGTGCGGCTCAAAGGGGGCGATCCGTCGGTCTTTGGGCGTGGCGCGGAGGAGGTGGAGGCGTTGGTTCGGCACGGGATCGCGTTTGAGGTGGTGCCGGGGGTTACTGCCGGGCTGGCGGCGGCGAGCTATGCAGGCGTGCCCATCACGCACCGTGCGCTGGCGTCGGCGGTGGCGATCGTGACGGGCCAGGAGTCGGAGAGCAAATCGGGCTTGGCGCTCGACTACGGCCAGCTCGCCCATTTCCCCGGGACTCTGGTGATCTACATGGGAGTGGCCACTGCGCCACGGTGGACCAGCGCGTTGTTGAGCGCCGGCATGCCGGCCGATACGCCGGCGTTGATTGTGCGGCGGTGCAGTCTTCCCGATCAGACGACGGTGCGTTGCACGTTGGGCGAGATCACCAACCACCTGGTGCCGGCGACGCACTGCCGTCCGCCGGTGATTGTCGTGATCGGTCGTGTGGCGGCATTGTCGCAGGAGTGGTCGTGGTTCGAGCAGCGGCCGTTGTTCGGTCAACGTGTGCTGGTGACCCGTCCGGCCCACCAGGCAAGCGAACTGGCCGGCCGGCTGGAGGAGCTGGGTGCCCAGGTGTTGTACCAGCCGGCGATTGCCGTGCGGCCGCCGCGCGACTGGGCGCGTGTGGATCAAGCGCTGGCCGAACTGGGCACCTACGACTGGCTGGTTTTCTCGAGCGTCAACGGGGTGCAGGCGTTCATGGAGCGGTTGGCGGCGACCGGTCGCGACCTGCGCGCGCTGGCGGGCGTCCGGTTGGCGGCCATTGGGCCGGCGACCGTCGACGCGTTAGCCCGGTATCATTTGCGGGCCGACGTCCAACCCGCGCGGTATCAGGCGGAGGATCTTGCCGAGGCGTTGGTGCCGGTGGCGGCCGGCCGCCGGTTCTTGCTGGCGCGGGCCAGTCGCGGGCGGGAGGTCTTGGCCGAGCGTCTGCGGGCGGCGGGCGGACAGGTCGAGCAGGTGGTGGTGTACGAGAGCGTGGACGTTGCCCTGCCGGACGGGGACATTGCCGAGCAGCTGCGGGCCGGCCAGGTGGACTGGACCACCGTGACCAGCTCGGCGATCGCCCGGTCGCTCTGGCGCCTGTTCGGGGAGGACTTGCGGAAGACGCGACTGGTGAGCATCAGTCCGTTGACCAGCGCGACGCTGCGCGAGTTGGGGCTCGAGCCGGCGGCGGAGGCGGCGGAGGCGACGATCCCGGCCATTCTGGACGTGCTCGGTCAACGCTGATAGATCGGCAGGTACGCGCGATCGAGCTGCAGCATGATCAGGTTGCACGCCGTGACATAGATCGGCTCGATGTTGCCATCCCAGCTGCCGTCGCTTTTCTGTTCGCTGGCGATCCGGTCGTAGAGCCGGTCGCGAAACGGCTCCCATTCCTCGGGGCCCTGCCGGTACACAACCTGCGCGTAGTACAGGTAGGTGTAGTGCCAGTGGCCGAACGACCGGACGCTGTCGCCGAGCCGGTAGAGGTTCTTCTTGCAGTAATCGAGCATGGCCGGCACCTGCTGGCTGTCATAATCGCCGGCGTTGTAGAGCGCGGCGAGGGCGGCCGCGGTGATGGCCGGCCGGGAGCTGCCGCGGTTGGTCGAGCTGTACGAGATCCCGCCGTCCGGGTTCTTGCATGAATAGATGTACTGCTTGGCCCGTTCGATGACTTCGGCGGGTACGGGGATCCCGGCGTTTCGGCATCCGCGCAGGCCTTGCACCTGCGTGATGGTGGTGGACCCTTCGTCGAAGTTGTTGCCGTCCTTGGCGCTGACGTAGCCCCACCCGCCGGACTTGGTCTGCGCCTGGCCACTGAACTCCACCGCCTTGGTCAGCGTGCGGACCAACTCGTCGCGGCGCTCAGCGTCCTCTTCCTCGCCGAGCACCTGCGAGAGGAACAGCATGGAGAAGCCGTGGCCGTAGGTGTAGCGGTTGTCGAGCGTCGGGTCGCCGATTAACCCGTTGGCGCGGCTCTTGGACATCAGGTAATCGACCGCGCGCCGGATATGACGCGCATAGGGGCCTTGGGTTGCGGTGGAGCCTGCGCAGATCAGCGCGGTGCCCGCCAGCGCCGCCATGGCGGTCGGATAGGTGGCACTGCCCCAATGGCCTAATGATGACTGGTTGCGCGCCACCCACTGCAGCCCCTGGGAGATCGCCTTCTCCCATGCCGGGTTGCGATGGGCGGCCCGGGTCGGCCGCGCGGCGGACATCGGCAGGGCGAGCGAGCCGGTGAGCGTACCGATCATCTTGAGCGCCGTGCGACGCGAACAACGCGGGTTCATGGTCGACTCCGTTGACTCCTCTGACCAACCCTACGACAGACCGAGGCTCTTGGGAAGGGGATGGCGCGCCCGGGGAGCCGACACGTCACGGCTCGCCGAGCGGCGGTGTGGCCGCAGTATCCGGCCGGAGGGGTGGTCTGCGGCGGCGCGCGGCCGGCTCAGTCCTGTTCTCGCAACGTCGACCAGCTGATATAAGCCAGACCCACTGCACAGATCACGAACACGACATCCATCATCATGCTGACGTGCTTGAATGGGTACCCGATGGCCAAATCCAGCAGGAAAAGCACCAGAATGAGAATGGCAATGACCATCCCCGTCAAACATAGAACCTTGGGCATGCGGAGCGTCCTCAAGGGGTATACAGCTTGGCCCACGACCTTTTCCTGCAATTGATACTTCCGCTAGTATAATTCATCGTTTCGAGCTGTCACGCGTCCCTGCGCCGGCTCAGCCGCAAAGGCGCCGTGCCCCCCCCGCCGCGCCCGCTGTAACGGATACAGCGGTTATGCGGGGCGGCAAAACGGGCCCAGTGTAAACCACTTTTTTCGACAGGTACACCACCAATGCCCCAAAACTTGTCACTCCATGCCCCCTGGTCCGAATTCCGTCGCCAGATGCCCGCCGCCGAGCGCTGGGCCTACATGGACCACGCCGCCGTGGCCCCGCTGCCGGCACCCGTGCGGGATGTCGTCGTCCAGTGGTGCCGGGAGGCGACCGAGCAGGGCGGCGCCGTGTGGCGGCAGTGGGCCGACCGAGTCGAGGCGGCCCGGTCGCTGGCCGCCCGGCTGATCCACGCCGAGCCCGAGGAGATCGCCTTCATCCACAACACGACGACCGGCATTACGCTGGTGGCCGAAGGCCTCGATTGGCGGCCGGGCGACAACCTGGTGACGCTGGCCAACGAGTTCCCGTCGAACCAGTACCCCTGGATGAATCTGGCGGGTCGCGGGGTGGAAACCCGCCGCGTGGAGGTGGTCGACGGCGTGGTCGATCCGGACGCGATCCTGGCGCAGTGCGATGACCGGACACGGCTGATCTCGGTCAGTTGGGTCGGCTATGCGACCGGTTGGCGGATCGACATCGCGGACCTGGCTCGGCGTGCCCATCAGCGGGGCATCCTGCTGTTTGTGGATGCGATCCAGGCGTTGGGCGTGTTCCCCTTGGACGTGGCGGAATCCGGAGTGGACTTCCTGGCAGCCGACGGCCACAAGTGGTTGCTCGCGCCGGAGGGGGCGGGGCTCTTCTATGTGCGGCGCGAGCACCTGGCGCGTCTGCATCCGATCGGCGTGGGCTGGAACAGCGTGGTTCATTCGCACGACTTCACCCACATCGCGCTCGACCTGCGCCCGGCGGCGGTGCGCTACGAAGGCGGATCGCAGAACATGGTGGGCGTGTTGGCGTTGGGCGCGAGCCTGCAGCTGCTGGCGGACATGGGGTTGTCCAGCGCCACCTCCGCGATTGCGGAGCGGGTGTTGGAGGTGACGGACGTCGCCTGCCAGCGGCTGACGGAAGCCGGCGCGCGCGTGGCCAGCCATCGCGACGGCGAGCGTCGGTCGGGCATCGTGGTGTTCGACGTTCCCGGTCGCGACGCGGAGCAGTTGCGGCGCGCCTGTCTGGCGGACGGTGTGGTCTTGAGTTGCCGCGGGGGGCGGCTGCGCATCAGTCCGCACGCGTACGCGAACGACGACGACATCGACCGGCTGGTGCGCGTGATCCGGCGGAGTTGAGCCTCCTCGGGGGAGCCGGGCTCGAAGTGGCCCGTGATCGGTGCCGCGGCCGTCGTCAGGCGGGCTTTCGTACGGTAGTCTATTGTCTTGGGGAACACGCCCGGATCAGCGGCCTGTGCCGCGACGTGCTCACGGACCAACAGATCGGCACCTGGAGGAGACGCTGCCCATGGAGACGAACAATCTGCGCCTGGCCGTCTACACCGGATCGTTTGATCCGATCACGTTAGGCCATCTGAACGTGATCCAGCGTGCCAGCCGGTTGGTGGGCCAGTTGATCGTGGGCGTGGGGATCAACATCGAGAAGCAGCCGCTGTTCTCAGCGGAAGAGCGCGTGGCGATGATCCAGCGTGTCACGGCCGGATACGGGAACGTCGAGGTGCGTACATTCGTGGGTCTGGCCGTCGAGTTCGTGCGGGAATGTCGGGCCAAGATCATGATCCGCGGCATCCGGCCGCTGACCGACGTGGCGGCGGAATTCACGATGCTGCTGGCCAACCGCCAACTGGCCGACGATGTCGAGACGGTCTTCCTGATGGCCGACGACGCGTTGGCGCACGTATCGAGCAGTCTGATCAAGCAGATCACGGCCGTCACGCCGGACGCCATGCTGGCCCGTTTCGTCCCTCCCGAGATCATCCCCGACATCCGCGCGAAAATTCCCGGCCCGGAGCAAGTCCGGGGCCGGCGGCCGGAGGTGGGAAGCGGGCGGCCGCGGGCGGGAGGATAGTCCGGGGCCGGCCAACGGCGCGGCGCGACGTCCCGGGACGCCGGCTCGGGATCGCGAAGGCTTGGGCGGCGCGCGTCGTGTCGGTCAGTTCTTCTCTTCCTCACCCGGCTCGCGCTTGCGGAGATGGCGCTGCAGGTAGTTGGCGCGTTCCACATTGCGATCGGCCGTGCCGAGTTCCACGCCACGGAGCTTCTGGAGGTGGGCGGGCTGGGTGTGGATGAACAGCTTGTTGACGGTGGGGATTTCCAGGTCGCGGATCAAGCCCAGGTTGATTCCCATCCGGACGCTCGAGAGCAGGTGCATGGTCTCTTCGCTGCTGATCGTCTGGGCGGTGCACAGGATGCCATAGGCGCGGCTGACGCGGTCGTGGAGGTCTTTCTGGCTTTCCCGCACGAGGAATTCGCGTGCGCGGCGTTCGTAATCGATCAGCACGGGCACGACTTCGCTCACCTGGGCGATGAGCTGCTGTTCGCCGTAGCCGAGCGTGATCTGGTTGCTGATCTGGTAGAAGTCGCCCATGGCCTGGGAGCCTTCCCCGTAGAGTCCGCGGACGGCGAGGCTGATTTTCTGGAGGCTGCGGAAGACCTTTTCGATCTGGCGGGTGATCACCAGCGCGGGCAGGTGCAGCATGACGCTCACGCGCATCCCGGTCCCGACATTGGTCGGGCAGGCGGTCAGGTATCCCCACCGCTCGTCGAACGCGTACATGACGCGCTGTTCGATCAGGTCGTCGATATGATCGATGCGGGCCCAGGCGGTCTGCAGGTCCAGCCCGCTCTGCATGACCTGGATCCGCAGGTGGTCTTCCTCGTTGACCATCAGGCTGAACATCTCGTGCGGGTCGACGGCGACCGAGCGGGCGCCTTCGGCGTCCGAATGCTCCCGACTAATCAACTGGCGTTCGACCAGGAACTGGCGATCGACATCTTCGAGTGTGGCGACGTCGATGTAGCTGAGGTTCTTCCACTCATCCACCTGGAGGATGCGTTCGCGCAGCGCGCGTTCGATCTGGGCGCGGTCCTGATCCGTGCACTTACGGATGAACGGGTATTGAGCCAGGTTGCGTGCCAGCCGGATCCGGCTGCTGATCACGATGTCCGACTCGGGGCCGGATCCGCGTAACCACTCGCCACATTGTGCCGCCAGTTCTTCGAGTTTCACGTTGGGTTCCCGATAGGGCTCAGCTCACATGCTCCGCCTCGATCCGACGGATTTCGTCGCGGAGCTGGGATGCGCGTTCGTAGTCTTCCTGTTCAATGGCTTCCCGCATCTCGCGCCGCAACTGGATCAAGCGGGCCTGATGGTCCGCGCCGTACGCGCCGCGCTTCGGACGCTTGCCCTTGTGCTCCGTGGCGCCGTGGATGTTCATGATCAACGGCTCGAGCTCCTCACGGAAACAGTTGTAATCGTGAGGGCATCCTAGACGGCCCGCATGCCGGAACTCGTAGAAGGTCACGCCGCAGATCGGGCACGCCTGCTGATCCAGCCGCGCGAGGTCCGCGGCCGCCTGGCCCACCTTCAGGTGCTGGGCCAACACGCCGGCCAGGCCGGCCGGCGCCTCCTGAGGCTCGTCCAACTGGGTGAGGTACACGCGCACGTGCTCTTCACAGAAATGCAGTTCCGACGGCTTGTCGCCGGTCAGTTCCGTGATGTGGAAGGTCGCGGGCTTCTCGCAGTATTGGCACTTCATGGTCCGATGTCCGTCTGTTGGCGCGGCGGCCGTTGGCCGGCCGCGCGGGTCGCGTGCCATGCCGACGCCCCGCCCGTCTTGGGGCCGCCGCATCCACGCCGCTTGGATTCTAACGTCCGCCCTCGACCTGTCAAGATTGGCGGCCGGTCCGCCGCCGGCACGTAAATTCTTGTCCAACATCGAGATACCGCGTCGCGCCCCGCGCCCGTTGTCGCCGATGTCACTCGCTGTTAAGCTGACCCGCATGACACACTATCCCGATTTCGCCACGTTCCAGACGCTGAGCGAACGGTTCGATTTGATCCCGGTCTACCGACAGCTCTATAGCGATACCCTGACGCCGGTCACCGCGTTCCGCCGCTTGGACGACGGCGGCAGTGCGTGCCTGTTCGAGAGCGTGGTGGGCGGTGAAAAAGTCGGGCGTTACAGCTTCCTGGCGGTCGGCCCATACCTGGAACTGCTGGCCAGCGGCCAGCAGGTGACGGAGATCCGCAGCGGCACGACCTGGGTGTGTTCGGCAGTCGATCCGCTCGAACTGCTCCGCAGCCGATTGCGCGAGGTCCGGGCTGCGCACCTGAAAGAACTGCCCCCGTTTGCCGGCGGGGCGGTCGGCTATGCGGGCTACGACGTCGTGCGGTACGTCGAGCATCTGCCCAACCCCCCGGAAGACGACCGCCACCTGCCGGATATGGCGTTTGGGCTTTACGACCGGATGGTGGTCTTCGACCATGTGAACAAGACGCTGTTCGTGATCGCCACCGCCCAGGTCCAGCGCCACCACGGCGCCGCCGCCGCGGCGTATGCGGAAGCCCAGCAGTGTGTGGACGCCATGGTGGCGCGGTTGACCACTGCCGGGGCCGAACTGGAGTGCCGCGATCTGGTCGCGCTGGACGACGACGACGCGGCGGCGGCGATCCCCTACCAGGCGAACTTCGTCCAGGACGAATTCGTGGCCGCCGTGCGGAAATGCGTGGAGTACATCCGTGCCGGCGACATCTTCCAGGTGGTGCTCAGCCAGCGCCTCCAGCTTGCCATCCGCAGCGATCCGTTCGAAGTCTATCGGACATTGCGGATCGTCAACCCCAGCCCCTTCATGTTCTTCCTCCGCACGCCCGGCGTGACGCTGGTGGGCAGTTCACCGGAGATCATGTGCCGCGTGGTGGACGACAAGATCACGGTCCGGCCGCTGGCCGGCACCCGGCGGCGGGGCGCGACCGAGGAGGAGGACCGGCGGTTGGCGGATGAGCTGCTGGCCGACCCGAAAGAGCGTGCCGAGCATGTGATGCTGGTCGACCTGGGCCGCAATGATGTCGGGCGTGTGGCGCGGTACGGCAGCGTCGAGTTGTCGGACGCCATGGTCATCGAGCGGTACAGTCACGTCATGCACATCACCTCGAACGTGACGGGCCGGTTGCGCGAGGGGAAAGACGCGTTCGACGCGCTGCGCTCCTGCCTGCCGGCCGGCACCGTGTCGGGCGCTCCCAAGGTGCGCGCGATGGAGATCATCGACGAACTGGAGCCGCACCGGCGCGGCCCCTACGCCGGCGCGGTCGGTTACATCGACTATCGAGGCAACATGGACACCTGCATCGCGTTGCGGACGATCGTAATCCAGGGCCGGCACGCGTATATCCAGGCCGGCGCGGGCATCGTCGCGGACAGCGTGCCGGAACAGGAGTACCAGGAGACGCTCAATAAGGCCCGCGGGCTCCTGAAAGCGATTGAGATCACCGAGCGGCAGCGACCGGCATGACCCGGCGCGGTCGCCCGGCGGTTCCGAGCAACGGCATGGGGCACGTTCATCGCGGCAGGCCGTATCGCGGCCGCGTCTTTACATCGGCAGGCGGATACTCATAGACTTGGTGTGTCCGCCTCTTCGACCCAGGGACTGCTCGCATGCCGCCACACCGACTTCCGGACCGGAACGCTCCACCCAGCGCGGCGTGGAAGTGCAGCGCGCTGCTGGGGCTGCTGCTGGTCGCGGCCGGCCTGCCGCTGCCCGGCTGCGGCGGGTGTCGCAAGGACCGGCAGGCCGCGCCGGTGAAGGCGGCGCGGGAGAAGGGTGACCAGGACGCGAAGAAGAAGAAAGAGAAGCCGCCTTACGAAGTGGGCCGCCTGGAGGTGGTGCCGTCCGACGACGCCTCGATGCGCAATCTGGTCAAGCCGGGACACATGGTGACGGCCACGCTCCCGGCCCTTTGCAGCATTGCGGACTTCCGCGCGGATGTGGAGATGGAGGTGACCGACACGCAGGGCGAACCCGTCCCGATCGGCGGCACCAGGTATCATCTCGTCATGTCGCGCCCGGTCGTGTTGCCCAAGGGTCAACGCAAGACGCTCGAGTTCACGTTCTTCATTCCCCAGGAAACGGGCGAGAACAGCGGGCTGTTCTTGCGCCACCGGTTGCGGCACGCCCGCGGCGGCAACCTGGTGCTGAGCGAGTCGGAACCGGCCTCGCAGATGCCGAACGAGCAATACCTGTTGGTCGTGTTGTCCACCAATCCCAACGCGTATGGCTACCTCAAGCGGCTGGACTCCGTCGAGCCGGCATTCGACGAAATGGTCGAGGCGTTCGAAGGCGGGAGCGCTCTGCGGTACTACCGGATCGCGTTGCCGACAGTCAAGGACCGCGTCCCGCTCCCCGCGCATTCCTTTTCCTGGTCGTCGATCGCGTACGTGTTGTGGGATGGCGGGTTCACCGACCGCATGACGCCGGACCAACAGCGGGCCATGCTGAATTGGCTGCATTGGGGCGGTCAACTGATCGTCAGCGGGCCGGATTCTCTGGGACATTTGGCGGGGAGTTTCCTGGCACCGTACCTGCCGGCGGCCGATGACGGCGCCATCCCGCTGACCGGCCCGGCCCTCCAGCCGCTCAATGACTACTGGTCGCTCACGGAAGCCAAGTCGGGCAAGCGCCTGGCGCTGGATGTCGCCGCCTCGACGCCGCTCATCGGCGTTCGCTTGCGGCCGCTGGAGGGCAGCACGGTCCTGCAGGGGACGGGCGAGCTGGCCGTCGAACGGCGTGTGGGGCGTGGCCGCATCGTCGTCACGGCGTTCAGCCTCAGTGCGCCGGACGTGGTGAATTGGGGCTGCTTCGATAGTTTCTTCAACAACGGCCTGTTGCGCCGCCCGCCGCGCGTGTTCACGACCGGCCAGTTCGGGTCCGTCAAGACCAACTGGGTCTCGCTGGCGTCCCAGCAACGCAATCCGCTGATCGTCACCGCGACGCGGTATTTCACGCGTGATGCCGGCAGCTGGTCGTCGACCCCGTCGTCGGACGGGACCGACGCCGAAGTCGATTGGCACCTGGACGGCTGCGAAGCGGGCCGGCGGGGGGGCGTGGCGAGCTGGAGCGACACGAGCGGGCCGGCCGTGGAGGCGCACCGCGCGTTGCAGGACGCCGCCGGGATCTCGATCCCGCAAGCCAACTTCGTGCTGTCGGTGTTGATCGTCTACTTGATCGTCCTGGTCCCCGTCAATTGGGCGCTGTTTCGCCTGTGGGGCCGAATCGAGTGGGCGTGGGTCGCGGCGCCGGTGATTGCGATCGGGGGTGCGGTGGCCGTGATCCGGCTGGCGCAGCTCGACATCGGATTCGTCCGGAGTCGCACCGAGATCGCCGTGCTGGAGATGCAGGGCGGACATGCCGACGCGCACGTCACACGCTACACCGCGCTGTACTCGTCGTTGTCCACGTCGTATCGACTCGAGTTCGAAGGCCCGTCGGCCATAGCCCGGCCGTTCCCGCCCACGCCTTCTCCGAGCCGTTTGTGGCCGCTGACGTTCCGCCGGGAAGAAGGTGTGAAGCTGAGCGGCTTCCAGGTGGACTCAAACACGACCAGTTTCATCCACGGCGAGCAGATGTGCGAGCTGGGCGGCGCGATCCGGCTGGTGGGCGAATCGGCGGAGCAGTGGTCCGTGGAGAATGGCACCGGCCTGAACCTGCAGTCGGTGCAGTTGCTCTACCGGGCGCCTTCCGGCATCCAAGTATGCCACCTGCACACGCTCCCGGCCGGTGCGGCATCGCGCCTGGAATTCGTCCCGGACACGGACGGTACGTTCCGCGGCGGAGCAGGGCAGGGGGGGGAAGGCGTCGACTCCCCGGCCGGCGGCGGCGAGGTGGATCTGCGTGGCATCGCCGACCTGGCGGCACGCGCGATACGGCTGCGGCCGGGTGACGTGCGGCTGATTGCCCGGACCGACGACCTGCTCCCCGGGCTGACCATCAAGCCGGCGGCCTCCCAAGTCCGCATCCGCACTCTGGTCCTGGTCCATTTGCGATACGGCCCGCTGCCGTCGCCGCGCCCCGATGTCAACCTGCGAGTGGATGTCCAGCGGGCCCGATCCGGCTCCGGCGAGACGGATGAGTTGCCGGAGTCCCTCGAGGAGATCCCGGGCAGCCGGGAGCCACAATGATCGAACTGATCGAATTCAGCAAGAACTACGGTGATTTCACGGCCGTCGATCGACTGACGCTCAAGATCGAAGCGGGCGAGATGTTCGGGTTCATCGGTCCCAACGGGGCGGGCAAGAGCACGACGATCCGCTTCCTGGCCACGCTGCTGCGCGCCTCGCGCGGCGAAGGGATCGTCAACGGGCACAGCGTCACCGAGGATCCGCTGGGCGTGCGGCAGAGCATCGGGTACATGCCGGACAACTTCGGTGTGTATGACGGGATGAAGGTCTGGGAGTTTCTGGACTTCTTCGCCGTGGCCTATCGCATCCCACGCCCTGCGCGGAAGAAAGTGATCGTCGATGTGCTCGAGCTGCTGGACCTCGGGCATAAGCGCGACGACTTCGTCAACGGGCTGTCGCGCGGCATGAAACAGCGTCTCTGCCTGGCCAAGACGCTGGTGCACGACCCGCCGGTGCTGATCCTGGACGAGCCGGCGAGCGGGCTGGACCCGCGGGCGCGGGTCGAGGTCAAAGCGCTGCTCAAGGAGCTGCGTCGGATGGGCAAGACCATCCTCATCTCCAGCCACATTCTGACCGAGCTGGCGGATTGCTGCACGTCGATCGGGATCATCGAGCGCGGCCAGCTCCTGATGCACGGGCCGATCGCCGACGTCTATCGTCGGATCCGCGGCCACCGGATCGTGGTGGTCCACTTCGCCCATCACATGGAGGCCGGCCTGTCGATCATCCGCAGCTTCCCGCCGCTGCGCGGGATCCAGGTGGAGGATTCAAGTGCCACGCTCGAATTGGACGCGGATGATGCCGGTGTGGCGGAACTCCTCCGGCAGCTGGTGAGCCAGGGCGTGGGGGTCTGCGGCTACAGCCCGAAAGAACCGACGCTGGAGGACGTGTTCATGATGGTCACGCAAGGACTGGTGAGCTGATCGGGGAGAATCGCTATGCGCGCGTCTGGGTGGCGAGTCGGGCTGGGCCTCCTGCTGGCCTGCCTCATGGTGCACCGCAGCGGCGCCGCGGAGACGCGGCCGGAGAGCGTCTGGAAGGTCGGCGTGGCGCAGGTCAACATCACGCCTCCCCGCCCGGTCGTGCTGCTGGGCTACGGCGATCGTCGCGGGCCGTTCGAGTCGGTGGCGGCCGACATCTACGCCAAGGCGCTCGCGTTGGAAGACCAGCGCGGCCAGCGGGCCGTCCTGGTGACGGCGGACCTGGTCGGCTTTCAGGCCGTGGTGGTTACTGACGATGTGTGCCGCCGGATCATGGAGAAGACCGGGCTCGAACGGCGGCAGTTGCTGTTCAACGCTTCCCATTCGCACACCGGGCCGCTGGTGAGTCTCGACCCGCACCCGCCGGCCAATGCAGTGGCCCACGCGCCGCTGTCAGCCGACGACGTGCGCGCGACGGTCACCTATACGGAGCAGCTGAAGGACGCGCTGGTCGGCCTGGTCGAGAGCGCGCTGGCCACCATGCAGCCGGCCCAGCTGGCGTGGGGCGCCGGCCGGGTGGATTTCCCGGCCAACCGCCGGCTGCCGCAGGGCGGTCGCGTGGTCATGGCGGACAACCCGGCAGGGCCGACGGACCGGCGGGTGCCCGTATTGCGTATCCAGGCGCCCGACGGCCGGCTCCGGGCCGTCCTGTTCGGGTGCGCCTGTCACAACACCACGCTCACCGGGCGCGACAACGTGATCGCCGGCGACTACGCGGGCTTTGCTCAGGAGGCGATCGAGCGGCAGCACGAGGGGGTCACGGCGCTGTTCCTGAGCGGCTGCGGCGCCGATGCCAACCCTTCGCCACGTGGCACGATGGCGCTGGCGCGCCAGCATGGCGAGACGTTGGCGCGCGAGGTTGGACGCGTGCTCGAGGGTGAGCTGGCACCGGTGCGCGGCGACCTGACGACCGCACTGCGATACGTCGCGTTGCCTTTGCAGCAGCTGAGCCGCGAGGAGATCGTCGCGCGGACGCGCTGCCCGTCGGCCGAGGCGATCATGGCGCACCAGATGCTGGCTGTGTTGGACGATGGCGGGCAGCTCCCTACGAGCTACCGCGCGCCGCTGGCGGTCTGGCAGTTCGGCGCGGACTTGACGCTGGTCGGGTTGCCGGCCGAGCCGGTGGCCGACTATGTCGCGCTGCTTTCCGACACGCTCGGTCCGGACCGACTCTGGATCGCCGGCTTCAACAACGACTGCTTCGGTTACCTGCCGACGGCGCGGATCGTCCACGAGGGCGGTCACGAGGCGATCGGGGTCACGCTGTGGATCTGGTCGCAGTCAGTGCGGCAGCAGGTCGGGTTCTTCGCTCCGGAAGTGGAGGAGATCGTCTTGCGTGAGACGCGGCGGCTGGCGCGTGAAGCCGGCCGCGCCGTGCCCGACACGCTGCTCCCGGCCACGGGCGTTCCCGACTGGGTGGTCTTTCCACGGCGGCAGTGGGCACGCTGCACTCCCGCCGAGGCGGGTTTCGATCCGGAGAAGCTCGGCGCAGTGCTGGCTGCCGCGGATGTGCATGGCGGCACCTGGGGTGGAGTCCCGGTCGGTCCGGACGATTGGGGCGCGGTCCTGACGCGCGGAGGGTACCTGGTCCAGACCTGGGGCGACCCGTCGTTCAAGCAGCAGTCCGCGTCACTCGGGAAGTGCCTGACCCGCGCGTTGTTCGGCATCACCGTGGAGGCCGGGCTGATCGATCCTGACGCGCCGATCCACGCATCATGGACGGGGCATGGCGAGCTGTCGCATCCCCACAAGTACTTGGACGCGGGCCTGCATGCCACGCTGACCTGGCGGCAGTTGCTCGAGCATCAGGGCGGCTTTGTGCTCGAGAGCGGCTTCCACTGGCGCCGCCGGTCGGTTTTTCATGCCACCATGCCCGATGGCACGAAGTGGACGGGCGACCCGCTGGCCGACAACTACGCGCATCTTGCGCCCGGTACGACCACGCTGTACTCCAGCGGCGGTTACGTCCGGCTGGGCCAGGCGCTGACCGCCGTCTGGAATCGCGACCTGAAAGAGGTTCTGCAGGAACGACTGTTCGATCACTTGGAGATCCCCGCCGAGCGCTGGGACTGGTTGACAACCGAAGAGGTCCACCGGCGCGAGGACTTCTATCCGGAGTATCCGGGCTATGGCCAGTACGTCGATCCGCCGTACGCGATCCGGGGCCATGTCGTGCGCGGCGGCCCGGGTTGGATCGTGATGAGTGCCGAGGACTTGGCGCGGTTTGGGTTGCTGGTCGCCACGGGTGGCGTCTGGAACGGCCGGCGGATTGTCGGCAGCCAGTGGCTGCGCGGGCATGCCGGACTGGATGTCCATGTCGTGGCGGGGGATCGGGAATCTCTGGTCAGTATCGCCAAAATCAACACCTGCGGTTTCCCGTTCGGCCAGCAGGTCGGCACCCAGGGCACTTTCCGGTTCCCCAGCGAGTTGCTGGCCGGCCCGCCCGGCATGGAGCGGGGCGTCGCACCTGCGCAGGATGGTGCGTCCATGTCGGCACAGGCTGCGCCGTCCGGGGGCGTGCCCTACCCTGTCCGGCTCGAGAAGAACGTGCGGATTCCCATGCGCGACGGCGTGACCCTGGCGGCCGACATCTGTCGACCGGATGTCGAGGGTCGCTTTCCCGCGCTGCTCCAGATGAGCTACTACATCACGGAACCGGGCCTGGCCGAATCGCTTGCGCCGCGCGGCTATGTCTGTGTGCTGGCCAACAGCCGCGGACGAGGCGGCTCCGAAGGTGATTGGGATCCCTACGTGAATGAGCCGCGCGACGTGTTCGACGCGCAGCAATGGGCGGCCGAGCAGCCATGGTGCGATGGGCGAGTGGGCATGTTCGGCCAGTCGTACAACGCCTTCACGCAAACCATGAGCGCGCCGCTGGCCAACCCGCACTTCCTGTGCATGGTCCCCGTCGAGGGTCAGCAGAGCTTCTTCGGCCACCAGTACAACGACGGCGTCCTCCAACTGAACGTCGTATTCACCCACGGCCTGTTCGCCACGGGCGCAACGGGTCTGCAGGGGCATATCCCGATCGACGACCCGCATTTCCTGCAGTTGCCGCTCATGTCGGCGGCGGACCGGGTGGAGCACCCGCAGGCCCAGCGGATCAAGACGTGGCTGGCGCACGCGCGATACGACGACCACTGGAAATCCTTCAGCGTGAAAGACAAGTATCCCCAGATCCGCACGCCGGCATACTTCGTGACCGGCTGGTACGACAACCTCGTGCACGAGAACTTCCGCAACTTCCAGGGCTTTCGCCAGGCGGGAGGCACGCCTGACGTGCGGGCCCACACGTTGCTGCGCGTCGGACCTGGCGTGCACGGAGCCAATCCCCTGCCTCTGGGCGAGTACATCCGGTGGTACGATTACTGGTTGAAAGGCCGGCCGACCGGGATTGACCAGGAGGCGCCGCTGCAGATCTTCGTCATGGGCGCCGACCGCTGGCGCGAGGAGTACGAATGGCCGTTGGCCCGCACGCGGTTCACGAAGTACTATCTGCACAGCGATGGCCGCGCGAACTCGGCCACGGGCGACGGGCGGCTGGCTCTCGATGCGCCGGGGGCCGACATGCCGCCGGATCAGTTCGTCTACGATCCTGCCCACCCGGTGTACACGCGGGGCGGGCAGATTTCCACGAACCCGGAGGTGTGGGGCCCGCAGGATCGGCAAGCGGTTGCCGCACGTGACGACGTGCTGGTCTACACGTCGGCGCCGTTGGACGAGGACCTGGAACTGACCGGGCCGATCGACTTGATACTCTACGCGGCGTCTTCGGCGCCGGATACCGATTGGGCGGCGACGCTCACCGACGTGTATCCGGACGGTCGCGCGATCCACATCTGCGAGGGGATCCGGGGCGCGACGTTCCGTGAGTCGCTCGAGCACCCGACACCCATCGAGTCCGGCCGGACCTACGAGTACAGGATCAGCCTTTGGGAGACCAGCCAGGTGTTTGCCCGAGGCCATCGCCTGCGGTTGGAAGTGACCAGCAGCAACTTCCCGCGCTACGCACGGAATCAGAACACCGGTTTGCCGCTCGGGACCAGCGCCGAGATGCGCACGGCGGAGCAGACGGTGCGCCATGACGCAGCGCATCCGTCGCACCTCATCCTGCCGGTCATCCCCGCCGCGGCGCTCGACACGACACCGGCGCGCCCCGACGGGTCCTGGCGGCTGACCGCTACGACGGCCCAGATCAGCGGCCCAACGCTCAAGCGGGCGGCCGATGCCGGGATCCTCGGCTGGTGGGCCAGCGCGGAGGACGAAGCGCGGTGGCACATCGACGTGCCGTGCCCTGGACGCTACGAGGTGGTGCTGAATTTCGCCTGTGATGCCGCATCAGCAGGCAACAGGTTCGAGCTGGTTGTCGGGTCCAGCCGGCTCCAGGGGCAGGTGCCGGCCACCGGGACCTGGTACGACCAGCGCGAGCAGGCGTTTGGCGCGATCTGGCTCGAAGAAGGCCGCCAAACCGTGCTGCTCCATGCCGCCGGTCCCATCCAGGGGGCGCTGTTCGACCTGCGCGCAGTGAGTCTTAGTCGTGGACTTCGATCACGTTGACGACCTTGTACACGCCCGCCACGTCGCGGACGACCTCCTGTGCGAGCTGCTTGTGGAAGAATCGGGAGACATGCCCACGCAGCACCAGGATGCCCTCGTGAAAGTCGCAGTTCACCTGCTGGACCGGGCGATGCGAGCACCCGAGCAGGCGTCGCTTGGCGTCCCGCTCGACCGCGGCCGACGACAGGCCCGCTTCGTTCGGTCGCGAGGTCACCACCATTCTGTTACCTCCATGCAGGCCTGCAATCGGTCAATACGCGCGCGTTCACACACCGGGCCAAGGCACTCGACGCGCCGCAAGATGGCCGCCCAAGGCGCCGCGCGGCACGATGCGACGACCGCGGTTCGCGTCATCGTCTGCGCTCGCGTCGCAAGAACCTGCCCACTGGCATGTAGTATACGAGTCTGGCGCGAACCGAACACCCTACTTCCTTGCTATGAGTGCTCAACTCGGTGCGCCAGGCGACGTGGCCGAGTGCAGGGCAGCGACCAGCTCGCCGACGTAGTTGCTCACGTCGCGCAGCACCTCGGCCCGCGGCCGCTCTGCGGCCGCCGCGACGCGACGGACGATCGCCGACCCGACGATCAACCCGTCGGCGACGGGAGCCAGCAGCCGCACATGTTCCGGCAAGCTGATGCCGAACCCGACGCAAATGGGAAGCTGGGTCATCTCGCGAAGCTGTGCCACGTTATCCACGATCGCGGGCGGCAAGCTCGACCGTTCCCCCGTAATACCGGTGATGCTCACGTAGTAGAGAAAACCGGTGGACGAGTCTGCGATCCGCCGCGCGCGGTCCGCCGGCGTGGTGGGGGTGACCAGCTGAATCAGGCTGAAGTCCTCGCGGCGGCAGATGGCCGACAGGGGTTGGCATTCTTCGACCGGCAGGTCCGGCACGATGGCGCCGGCGAACCCGGCCGCTTTCGCCCGCGCCACATACTCTTCCAACCCCCGCCGATGCACGATGGCGTAGCTGACCATGGTCACCATGGGCATCGACAACGCGGGCGCGTAGGAGGCGACGTCGCGGAAGATAGCGTCAAGTTCCAGGTGGCGTGCCAGCGCGCGTGTGAAAGACGCCTGGATCACGGGTCCATCCGCGATCGGGTCGCTGTACGGGATCCCCAGCTCACACATGTCGCAACCGCAGCGGGCCAGTTCGCGCAGCACGTCTCGGGTGAACTCCAGATCCGGGTCGCCGGCGGCCACAAACGGCATGAATGCCTTGCGTCCTTCAGCACGTCGTCGTTGGAAGAGCTGGTCGATGGCGGACATTAGGCGATGATCCCGAAACAAAATCAGCGGACGTACGCAGCCTCAGCGTTGTGCACGGGCCTCGCGCAGTCGGGCGATCTCCGCGGCGTCCTTGTCACCGCGCCCGGACAGGCATACGACGACGGCCTGATCGGCCGACCTGGCGGCGGCCCACCGGGTCGCCTGGGCGACCGCGTGCGCCGATTCGAGCGCCGGCAAGATCCCCTCGCAGTGGGCCAGCAGGTCGAACGCTTCCATCGCCTCGTCGTCGCGGCACGTGACGTATTCCACGCGCCCCGTGTCCTTCCAGTGGCTGTGCTCCGGCCCGACTCCCGGATAGTCCAGGCCGGCGGACACGCTGTGCACGTCGCACGTCTGTCCGTCGGCATCCTGCATCACGTAGCTGTAGCTTCCATGCAGCACGCCCGGGCTGCCGTAGTTCAAGGGAGCCGCGTGCTGGCCGGGCGCGGCCCCGCGCCCGCCCGCCTCGACACCCATCAGGCGCACGTCGGACTGCGCCACGAACGGATAGAACATCCCGGCCGCATTGCTGCCGCCACCCACGCAGGCCACCACCAGATCCGGCAGTCGCCCCAGCTGCTCGCGGCATTGGCGCATCGTCTCGCGCCCGATCACCGTCTGGAAATCCCGCACGATGCGCGGAAACGGATGCGGGCCGACGACGGAGCCCAGGATGTAGTGCGTATGCTCGACGCTCGCCATCCAGTCGCGCATGGCCTCGTTGATCGCATCGCGCAGCGTGCGCGAGCCGCTGCCGACGGGCCGCACGTCCGCGCCCAGCAGCCGCATGCTGTGCACATTGGGCGCCTGCCGCCGGATATCCTCCTCGCCCATGTAGACGACGCACGGCAAGCCGAACCGGGCACACGCCGTCGCGGTCGCCACCCCGTGCTGGCCCGCCCCGGTCTCCGCAATGACCCGCCGCTTGCCCATCCGCACCGTCAGCAGTGCCTGGCCCAGCGTGTTGTTGATCTTGTGGGAACCGGTGTGGTTGAGGTCCTCCCGCTTGAGCCAGATCTGGGCGCCGCCGCACCGCTCGCTCAACCGCCGGGCATGGCACAGCGGCGACGGCCGCCCCGCGTAGTGGCGCAGCAGCCCCGCTAACTCCGCCTGGAACGCCTCGTCCTGCCGGGCCTCGTCATAGGCGCGGGACAGCTCGCCCAGCGCCTGGGTCAGCGTCTCCGGCACATAACGGCCGCCGTACGCGCCGAACCGGCCCCGCGGGTCCGGCAGGTCAACGCGCGCCTCCCGCGAACATGTTGGGCAGCTCTCACTCATTCCGGTCCACCTGTCGTTCACGCACCGTCGCAGACCGTCATTGTCGGGACGCCCAGCCGCCCGGTCAAGGTCGCCCCGCGGGATCGACTTCCTGCGGGGTCGGCTGAGGGCCTGTCACGGCTTCGTGAGCGTCGGACGGCCTATCGGTCGGGCGGTGGCTCGAGCGCGGCGGTGAGCCGTTGGCGGATCTCGGCCAGTTGCTGCTGGCCGTGGATCTTCTGGCCGTGTGCATTGGTCACGTAGAACGCGTCCACGACCTGGTCCAGGTAAGTGGCGATCTTCGCCACATGCACGACCAGCCCGCACTCGAACAGGGTGCGCGTGATGGAATACAGCAGGCCGCGGCGGTCGTAGGTGAAGATGGTGATGATCGTGAAGCGGTCGGATGTCGCGTCGTCGAAGCGGATCTGGGTGGGTAGTTCCGCGAACCGGGCGGCCGCCGCGCCGCGCCGGGCATCCCACAGCCGGCGGAACACGGGCGGCTTGTCGGCGTTGACGGTCAGGGCCGCGACGAGCGCGTCGCACACTTCCCGCGTGCGGTGCGGAGGCGGCTCGCCCACGTAGTCCCCGTCCTCGACCTGGAACCGGTCGAGCACCAGTTCGTCGGCCAGCGTGTGGATCTCCGCCGAGAGGATCTGTAGTCCCTTGCCGGTCAGCGCGCCGGTCAGCTTGTGGAAGATCCCCGGCGTCACCGACTCGCGCGCGCCCACGAGGTACGCGCACACGCCGCGTTCGGGGACGTACCGGAACCAGGCGGTGACGTCGGCCGGGCCCAGGCGGTGCAGTTGCCGGAGCACCTGATGGATGCGTTGGGGTGGCACGGTCAGGAGGTAGTCGGCGGGCAGGGCCTGGACCTGCTTGCCCCACCACGCCTGGTCATCTTCTTCACCGACCAGTTCCTGCAGGGCGGCGCGTCGCGCGGCGATCTCCCGCGCTGCGCTGTGCGACGCGTCTTCACCGGTCAGGTGGCGCCGGGTGCGGAAGTAGAGCTCGGTGAGCAGTTCCAGTCTCCAGTCGTTGAGCACGCCGGGGCCGACGGCTGCCAGATCGGCGCAGGCCTGCACGTAGAGCATCTGCAGCACATCGGGCGAACCGGCCGCGCGGGCCAGTCGCAGCGCGACCGACGCGTCGCGCATGTCCTCACGGAAGGCCATGTGGGACATCATCAAGTGCCGCCCGACCAGCAGTTGCAAGATCTCCGCCTCATGTTCGGGCAATCGCAGCCGCTGGGCCGTCGCCGCCGCGATCAGCGACCCGGCCGCACTGTGGTCATCCTCATACCCTTTCCCCAGGTCATGGAGCAGCAGGGCCAGGTGCAGGAGCCCCTTGTTGTGCACCTCTCGGTAGGCGTGCCCGACCGGCCGCGGATCGTCCAGGAATTCCGTCGCGCACTGCACGGCGCGCAGGCAGTGCTCGTCGATCGTGTACTTGTGGTAGTCGTTGAACTGCACCAGACAGCGTGCGTGCCGCAGCGCCGGAATGAACTGTTCGAGCACGCGCAGTTCGTGCAGTTGGCGGAGCAGGTGGGCCAGCCCCGCCGGCTGGTGGAGCAGCGTCAGGAAGTGGCAGACGGCGTGTTCCGAGATCTCCGCGGTCCGGCGTTGCGCCGCGCTCGCCCGGATCGCCTCCCAGGTGCGCGGGTCGATTCGCTTCTGGTAGGTGTTGGCCAGCTCCAGCAGGCGGAGCACGCCGGCCAGGTCGTTGCTCACCTTCCGCAGTCCGTGGCGCGTCGCGCCCAGATAGACCGGGCCGACGCGGAAGTCCCGCCCGACACGACGGCTCACCAGCGGCGTGAGCGCGGCGAGCCACCGGCCCGGGACCCACGCGCTGGCGGCGAAGTTCGTAGCCACGTAGCGCACGTCGCTCGAATGCTCGAAGAAGTCGCGCATGAACCGTTCCACGGGCAGCAGGCCGGCCTGGCGCTCGTAGCCGTACCGGTCGGCCAATCGGACCTGTTCGTCGCGCGTCAACTGATCCTGGCTCTTGCCCGCGTGGAAATGCAGTTCATTGCGCAGCCGCAACAGGAATTCGTGCGCCTGTGCCAACCGCCGCTGGTCGGCCACGGGCAACGCGCCGCATTCGGACAGCCTGCCCGCATCCCGCTCGGCGTACCGCAGAAACCCGATCCAACGAACGCTCTGCACATCGCGCAGGCCGCCGCTGGACCGCTTGATGTTCGGCTCGAGCAGGTACGCCGTCTCGCCATAATGATGCCGCTCGTCGCGCCGCGCGGCCAGGACGCCCGCCAGGAGCGCACGCCACTGGCGTCGCGCCGCGCGGCGGAACCGTGCCCGGAAGTGGTCGTACACGCGCGCGTCACCGGTCAGGAAACGCGCTTCTACCAGCGCCGTAAAGACGGTTGCATCCTGGAACGCCATCGCGCAGGCCTCGTCCGGCGTCCGCAAGCTGAACCCCAGCTGCAATCCGGCATCGCAGATGTCCCGTGTCAGGCGCCGCGCCAGCTGCGTGCCCCGGTCAGCCGCGGCGGGCATCACGAGCAGCATCAGGTCCGCGTCCGAATAGGGCGCTACCTCGCGGCGCCCCAGGCCGCCGACCGGCACCAGCGCCCATGGAGTCTCCGCGCCCGGCGCCCCCAGGTCCGGGTCCGCCAGCGCCGCGGCGCAGAGGTCCAGCACCACGCTGTCCAGCAGGTCCGCTAAGGCGCGGCACACCTGCATGCCCGACGCGCCCTGGTTGTGCTGATCGCGCAGCCGGGCCCGGCCACGCGCGAGCTGCTCGCGCGCCGTAAAGATCGCAGGACGGAGTCGCGGTTGACATGCCATGATAGGATGAAAACTCGCCGTTCAGAGCGCGTCCTCGCCCGAGGGGCCATCCGGCAGCTCCTTCTGCCATACCTCGTCGTCCACCGCCGCCCGCGCGTTGACTGCGCGGGAGAGCACGAACAGCAGATCACTCAGCCGATTCAGATAGCGGATCACCGGGGTCAGGTGAGCAGGCGACGACCGGATCGACGCCAGGCTGACCACACGCCGCTCGGCCCGGCGGCACACCGCGCGGGCCACATGCAGGAGGGCGGCCACGCCCGTCCCGCCCGGCAGGATGAATTCCGCCAGCGGCGGCAATCGGCCGTCGTACCGGTCGATCGCGCGCTCCAGCCGCGTCACCGCTTGGGGTCCCAACAGGTCCTGTGCATCCGTCGCCGGCGCGGGTGTGGCCAGGCTCGCCCCCACGGCCAGCAGCTCGTGCTGCACCCGCCGCAGGAGTCCGTCGATATCCGGGTCCAGCCGCTCGGCCCGGGCCAGCCCCAGCATCGCGTTCAGTTCGTCGACCGTGCCGCAGGCCTCCACGTGCGGATCGTCCTTCGCAACACGGGGGCCGGCACGCAGACGCGTCATCCCGTCGTCCCCCGTCCTCGTGTAGATGTTCCCCATCGCAATCCCCGCGGTGGAAACCGGGCCTGCACCGGCAAGCTGGAAGCCGGCCCCGCGCGCTGCGGGCCGCTACCATCCTAGCGTTGTCGCGGGGTCCAACAAAGGCGATCCCGGGCTATAATTCTGGTTCGGATCCCGGGGTGCCCGGGTCCGTGGGCCAGATTGCTCGACCGAGGTCGCCATGGAGAACTGTGCTGTGAACGTCGCGTGTCTGCCGTCGGTGTCGCGTCTGTTGGTTGCGCTGTGGGTGGGTCTCCTTGCCGCCGCCGCCGGTGAAGCGGCGTGGGGCCAGGAATCGATTGAAGCCAGGTTCCTGTCCAACTTGCGGCAGGTTACGGAAGGGTATGAGCGGGCCGGGGAGGGGTATTTCTCGCCGGACGGGAACACCATCTGCTATCAGGCCATCCGGGCCGAATACCCGTTCTACCAGATCTACACGCAGCCGTTAGCGGGCGGCGCGCCGCGGCTGATCAGCACGGGCCGCGGCCGGACTACCTGCTCTTACTTCTCGCCGGACGGCCAGAAGATCCTGTTCGCTTCGAGCCACTTGGATCCGAACCTGGACGCCGTGGAGGCCGAGGCGCGCGCCCAGCAGGAGCTGGACCGCAAGAGCGGCGTCCGCAAACACTATAGCTGGGATTTCGACCCGTACATGGATATCTACGTGTGCGACCTGGAGGGCCGCGACCGCACACGTTTGACATCCGAATACGGTTACGATGCCGAGGGTGCGTACTCGCGCGACGGTCGACTCATCGCCTACTGCCATGTGGAAGAGCCGCCGGCCGACGCGCCGCCCGGTACGGTCCGCAACGCGGATATCTGGGTGATGAACGCGGATGGCAGCGGCAAGCGACGCATTACGTCCGCGCCCGGGTACGACGGCGGACCCTTCATCTCGCCGGACAGCCAGTGGATTGTGTTCCGCACGGATCGCAAGAAGCCGGACTACCTGCAGATCCATGTGATCGGGATCGACGGCCAGAACGAAGTGGAAGTGACCGATCAGCCGGGCCACATCAACTGGGCGCCCTACTGGCACCCGACTCGACCGCTGCTGATCTGGACCGGCGCCGATCATTCCGATCCTCAGGTGCGGCCGAACTACGATCTGTTTGTCATGCCTTACAGCGTCGTGGGCGGGAAGTTCGTGCCGGGCGAGGTGACTCGCATCACCGACTCGCCGGCTGCCGACGTGTTGCCCGTGTTCTCGCCCGATGGCAACCGGTTGATGTGGACCAGTACGCGCACGGCGGACCGGAGCAGCCAGTTGTTCATTGCGGATTTCCACTGGCCGGACTGAGTCGTTCGTTTCGCGGCGCGGCGTGCGGGGGATCGGCCCTGAGACACGCGCGACCGGCCCCCCCCACGGATCACGACCGGGCGGCGGGCGCAGGTTCCGGACTGGCATTGGGGACGCGCATGGATCTGGAGACATCGCTGTCGGGCACGGCGTTGGGGGCCGTTGGGGCGCTGGTCATCGCGGCATACACGCGGATCAACGCCTGGTTGCGGGCCAAGGGCGCGTGTGCGCATTGGGCCGTGGGCGCGCTGGTCGCCTGTGTGGGGATGGGCAGCATGTTCAGCGGCTGGGGGCTCCTGTGCGTGGCCGCGCCGGCGCGGCGCATGCTCTGGCTGCAGGTGCCCGGCGGGGCCGTCTGCGCGCTGGCGCTGGCCATCTACGCCGCCGGCGCGCGGCAGGTGGGCAGGCTCGGCAGGCTGACGCATTACTCGCTGGATCTGGAGACGCGCGGCATCTACCATCGGGTGCGGCACCCGCAGGCGCTGGCGTTGTGCGTGCTGGCCGCGGGCCTGGCGCCCGTGAGCGGCTCGCTGCCCTACCTGCTCACGCTCCCCCTCTGGCTCGGCTTCTGGGTCGCCTACACCTACCTGGAGGAGCAGTACGAGTTGATCCCGGCCTACGGCGAGCAGTACCTGCGGTATCGGGAGGCGACCCCGCGGATCCTGCCACGATGGACCGCCAGCCGACTCCCGGCGCGGCCATCGCCACCCGAGCCCGCCATCTGGATGACATCGTCGCCGGCGCGGAGCTTTTCTCACGACCCCGATGACGCGCCGTCGTCCGCGCGCTTGTGATACGGCTTGGCCACGGTGGGATGATAACAGCGCGTCTCGCCGCAGCCATAGGTGGAGCAGACGCCGTTGTACTGCCAGCATTCGAGATGGTGCGGCGTGAAGCAGCGGCGGCAGCAGACCATGTCGTCGACGATCTGCTCCCCGCAGACCTGGCACACCGCGGCCTCCAGCGGCACCGCGGCATCGGCAGCGCCCATGAACGTGATTCCCTCGCTGCGTGTGAGCATGGCCTGATCGAACAGCTCCAGGCACAGCCGAGTGAACTCCTCCAGGTCCAGGTATTGCCTGATGGCCAGCGCCTTCTCCACGAGCAGCCGGCCGTGCTGGATAGAGATCCGGATCGGCGCGGGGCCCGGCAGCTGGACCAGCCTGTTGACCTGCCAGCGCACGGCGTCACTCAACAGCCGTTTGCATTCGTCGGCACTCTGCCCGCGCAGCTGGAAACGCTCGTTGAACTGGGCGTCATCGGTCACCAGCAGTCGGGCGTGGTCGTTCGGATCGGGTGCGGCGCTCCGCGTCTCCAATTGGAGGTCCGTGCGATGGTCGGGCCATTGCACGGTGGCTTGGGTCCAGTGTTGCCGACCGTCGGCCGCGCCGGGTGTCACCATCACCCACGCCTGGCCGTGACGGAACTGCGTCCTGCAGGGGCTCAGCCATCTGCCAGGCTGGAAAGAACCGTTGAACCGCCGTGCCAACTGCTGGTAGGCGCGCGCCCGGCCGCCCGAGTCGACGCCCAGGCCCAGGCCCATTCCGTAGACCAGGAAGGCCAGCAGCGCGAACATCAGGAATAGGCAGGCAATTTCCACGGAGACGCCTTTCTCATTCATCTCCGATGTACAGGATGTCGTCATCGCCGCGCGGCTGGGGCCGGCCGGGTGCGGCCCGGCGTGGAGAGCGGGGCGGCACCGGCGTGTCGTCGCCGATGAAGAACACTTCCCCGGCCGTCTCCTGCGGCGCCGGCGCGCCACGCCGCTGGTAGGAGACCACGTTCCGCCCGCCATGCAGGGCCAGATCGCGCAGCGGCCGCACGTCGGTCGGCAGGGCGACCGAGTGCGGGGCTTCCAGCCAATTGCGCGCCGAGAAATTGGTCGTGTGGTCCAGATTCACGTAGGCCATCCGGGCCGCGTCCCACAATCGCTCGCACACGACATCGAGCGTCACGGTCTCGTCCCACGGTATGCCCAGGTCCCGCACTTGAATGAAGCCGCTGAACGAGATGTTGGGGTGCAGGATCGGCGTGACCCACCGCAAGTCCGGCGGCTGTGCCGGGTAGCCGAACGGCAGGCGCATGTCGATCTCATGCAGCTTGATCAGTTCGACATCACCCTGCCCGCGGAACGCGCGGCGCGCGATGCCCGTGCCGCGCAGGCGCAGCGTATAACGGTCGGGCGGGTCGCCGCACGCCTCGAACGTGAAGATGGAACTGGACTGTTGCAGCCGTTTCAGCGTCTGGAGGTCGGCTCGGAGTCGGCGTTCGCGTTCGGAGTCATTCACCATGTGGTTCCTCCCCTTGCGCTTCAGCGCTCGTTGGCTTCATCTGGGAGCGGGTTCGGGTCGTGGTCCCGGTTGCGCGTCGGGCCGCGCGAGGCGTAGGCCGCCGCCAACAGCGCGGCGAGCGCCGCTACGGCGATACCCCCCGCGTACCATTTCCAATTCCAGCGCCGAAGCCATTGGGCGATCCCCGGTTCAGCGTCCGGCGCGTCGGCCTCGGCGTCCTCGACCGGCTGTTCGTAGAGGGCCAGTCTCTCCTGCAGATGGCTCAGCTGCCGGCGCACGGCCGCCTGCTCCGCCTTGAGCGTCTCGACATCCGCCTGCAGTTGCCGGTTCTTGTCGGATGCCGCCTGCAGCGCCCGCTCGGTTTGCTCCTTGGACCTGGCGGTCTCCCGAACCTGGGCCAGCAAGCCCAGGTTGGAGGATTGCAGTTCCTCGTTCTTCCGCCGCTGCGCTTCCAGCTCCTGCACGACGCCGCCGGGCGCCACGTCCAGCTGACCGATGACGCGGTCGAGCAGGCTGCGCTCGGCGGCCATTTCCGCCCCGGCCGACGGCTCCGCGCCCGCGGGCGCCGTGGCGACGGTGTCCGGTGCCAGCAGCCGCCAGGCGAGCAGCGCGAGCACCAGGAACTGCATGGACAGCAGGCCCAGCACGGCGACCGCCATCCAGGCCTGCTTCGACTCGCCCACCTGGACGACCGTCGGCGGGTACCCGCTCGGCAGTCCGCTGTATCGAGGGTCGTTCGGCATCGGCAATTTGCCCTCCAGTTGAGCCGCGTAGGATTCGAGTTCCGCCAGGCGGAATCGCGAACTGGTCATGTAGAAGCCGCGCGTCGGGCGTGTCCGCCGCGCGCCGTCCGTCGTCCATTGGAAGAACGCGCGTTCCTGCTTGCACGGGTCGATCACCAGCGCGACATCCAGCGGCTTGTTGAAGAAATGGCGGCAGATGAACGTGTCCATCCCGGACAGGAAGACGCCCCAGCCGGGATGCGTGTGGTACCAGCCCACCATCTGCAGGTCGGCTGGGAACTCCTCGCGCTTGCGCGAGATGTCGCTCCAGGTCTCGTGCGTGAACTTGAAACTCCCCTTGGAGTTCTCATAGTGCTCGGCGCGCAGGCTGTCGGCGACCATCACGAACGGTTGGCCGGCGTTGTCCTCGTACTGGCCTCCGAGCAGTACGCCGCCCAGCTCCGCCTCCAGATCCGACAGCGCGTGGGCCTCCAGGTCGCGCATCACGTCCAGGTCGACGTAGATCGGCAGGTCCTCCTCGGCTGGCGCATGGCACGGGACGACCGCGAAATGACGGTTCCGATCCGGGCGCAACTGCGTCCGGCGCGGGGCCTGTTCAAGTTCACCGAACCGTATCTCGCTGTCCATATCTGTGGCTAATGCCTTGTTTCGGCGCCGCGGCGCACCGCCGGCCGGTCTCCTGTGAGCAGGAACACGCGGTGCGTCCCGGCCGATTCCACACGCACGATATCGTAGGGCGGGATCCCCAGCTCGCACAGCGTGACCTGGGCCAATTCGGAGCCTGCTTCGATGCAGTGCGTCATGCGTGGCCGCGCGATCTGTTGGCAGCCCGGGCAGATCGTCTCCCGATGACCCACCTGGCTCTGCGGCCGCATCACGCGCCGACTGGTCCCGCATGGGATACAGTCGATCGAGACCACGAGGTCGCGATCCAGCACCAGGCGGCTGGAATCCACAGCCAGACCCGCCGCGCCGCATGCTTCGACCAACAGCCGCTGGGCGGTCGTGGCGGTGTGCTCCAGATCCAGCTCCAGCGGCTCAGGATACGCGTCGTGGCTCAGGCAGTCGTCCCGGCGTTGGAACCGCGTCCGGTAGAACTGGTTGCTTACGCCGTTGTAGATCAAAGCCTCCCCGGCGGCGGTCGGCAGGCCGTGGAGCAGCTTGAGCGCTTCCTGTGTTTGGAGCCCGCCGATCATCGACGAAATCGTCGGTGCCGTCGGCACCTTGCCCGCCTGCAGATCCTCCTGCCGCAACAGCGGGCAACTGTAGCGCAGATTGATCAGGCGGTAGTCGTTCTCCGTCATCGCGCACTCGTAACATGCGCCGTCCGGCGGCACAAACACCTTCACGACCCCGTTGATTTCCTGGATGCCCCCGTCGATCCAGGGCGTCCCAACCTTCCAGCAGCAGCGATTGACCCACCAGCGCGCCTCGCGATTGTCCAGACACCCGATCACGACATCCGCGTCGCGGAACAACCCCAGGCCGACATCGGTCAGGATGTTGGCCAGCAGCGGGACGACCCGCGTGTCGGGGTTCAAGTCGCGCAGCGCCTCCGCGGCCGCCTCCGCCTTCGGGCGGCCGCAATCCCGCTGGCGAAACAGGACGGAACGCGTCAGGTTCGACAGTTCAACCAGGTCGAAATCGACCAGGTGGATCTCGCCCACACCCAGCAGCGCGAGGTTCTTGAGCACTTCATTGCCCAACGCGCCGGCGCCCACCACCAGGATGCGCGCCCGGGCCAGCTTCGCCTGGTCCCACCAGCCGATCAGGCGCAGCCGGGCATAGCGATCATCGTTGTCGATTATCAGTGTCTCGTCAGGCATGATCGTCGCGCACACAGATGAAGCCGCAGCCTGTCAGCTCGCCGCAGCGCCACTGGAAGAATCCGAACTCCTGGCTGACCGGGTCCACTACCATCGCGATCTGCCAAGGCTCTGCGAAGAAGTGCCGGTGGATGAACAGGTCGTACCCGGACAGGAACACGCGCAGTCGAGGGTGCGTGTGATGCCACCCGACCACGCGTTCCGCCGGATACCGCGCGACTGCCTCCCGGTTCATCGCGGCCCAGGTCTCATGCGTGAACGTGAGCGACGCGGCGCGGGAACGCGCATCCACCGCCGGCATGAACTCGCGCACCTCCAGATCCGCCTGCGGGCCCTGAGGATAACCGCCCAGCAGGAACCCGCCCAACTCGCGGCTCAGGTCCTGCTCGGAATAGTCCAGAATCCGCTCCAACACCGACTCGCGCACGAGGACCCGCGGCGCGTCCGGGTGAACCTCGCCGATGACGCGCTGCCGCTGCGCATGCGCATCCCCGGGGTTGAGTCTGGGCGCTGGCTGCATGACCGAAACTCAATCTAGGAACACAATGTCCTGGTCTTCCGCCGTGATCAACTCGGCGTCAACCACCTCGTCGCCCGGGCCGTCAATGATCAGGATCTCGGGTGCCGCGCCGGGTACGTCGTCGGCCGCGGCCGGACTGGCGTGCGACCTGGCCACGCTCTCCGCCGCCTTGCGGCCTGAGGTCCAGTCCCGGATCGGCCGATCGTCCAACGGCAGCACGTACTGGGTCTGCGTCTTGACCCACAACGCCGCGTCACGGTTGTACGGGCTGTCCGCATCGTAGTTCCGATACCGAATCATGTCCCAGAGCATCTCGCAGAGTCGGTCCAGACGGAGACTGGGAACCCAGTGCGTCCCATAGCCGCCGAGGCACACCACGCCACTGGCCGAGATGTTGGGATGGAAGATGGGCGACAGCCAGGTCAATTCGGGCATCGTCCGCGGGTACGACGCGCCCAGCCTGATCCGCACCTCGTGTGTCTCGCGGACCGACACCCGACGGTTCCCCTCGGCCAGCCACAACCCCCGACCGAAAAAACGCACCAGGTATTGCTCGCCCGGATAGTCCGCGGTCTCGAAATCCAGCACGGAACTCTCCGCGCGCAGCTGCTCCATCGCACAACGGTCGCTCCGGAGTCGGCGAGTCCGCGGTGATTCAGCCATCGCCCATGCGCCCTGCCACGATCTCGGGATACACGATCAAGTGGTCACCATCCCCCACCTGAGCCTCAAGCAGCGTCTGGTCGTCGTGCAGCCGCCGGCCGCCTTCCTTGTGGTCGAGACTGTAGCTCATGGGCTGACCGTCCGGACCCATGACGGGTAGGTTCATTTTCGTGATGATGTTCGGCAGTATCCGCCTGACCGTCACCGTGTCCGCGATGATGGCTTCGACACTCTTGGCGCCGGTCTGATCCAAAAACGTCACACGCGTTCCCTTCCGACCTTCGCTCGACCCGGATCCAGACATGTTCTTCGGGCTCCGTACATTGACGCCAGCGTATTCGTCGCAGATGCAGCTATCTTAAACCGGCCGGCCGGCGATTCCAAGCGCCGGGTGAAGCGGCGCGACGGCAGGCTCCCGGGCCGGTGCGGCGCGCAGGCTGCGGAGCTACTGGATCTGAACCACCTGAAGTCGCAACTGGTTCATCACTTGCAGCACGCTCAGCATGGCCGAGGAGGCTTGTTCGGCGGTCAGGTTGGAGTGTCGGAGCTTGATGTGGGCGGCGCCGATACCCCCGAGCCCCAGCGTGCCATCCAGCGGAACCCACCGGTCGGCGATCCAGGCTTCGTTCCACATGTGGAACGCGAACCCGCGGTCGGATGGGGAGTAGACGAGCCCGACGCAGACGCGGGCCGGAATGCCGCGAACCCGACACAGGGCCGCCAGCAGCACGGCGTGTTCGGTGCAGTCGCCTTCCAACGAGTGCGCCACTTCCGCCGCCGTGGCGAACGCCGTGCCGAAATGCTTCTTCCGGATGCTGTCGCAGACCCATTTCTCCAGTGCCACGCTAACCTGCCAGGGGTCGGTCGCGTCGGGGGCAATCGAGCCGGCCAACTCGCGCACCAGCGGGTCGTCGGACTGAATGAGGTTGTTCGGGCTGCGGTCGGCGTCGGTCGGCGGGTCGTCCGGTGGTACGCGGGGCGGGTCGTCCGGGCGGACGGCGCGCACGGTGATGCGCGCCCGCCGCGCGTCGATCGACTCGACCTGCTGCGACACGCCGCTTACGAACAGCTCGGCCGGGTCGCCCTGTTCCAACGTCGCCTCGTAGACGACCTGCCGCGTCGCGTGCGGGTCGGGCAGGGGGGAGGCGATCGGGACCAGCGTGTCCAGCCCGATGTCGAACTCGACGGTCGGCGTGCGGGCCAGGGCGCGCTCGCGCGTGGTGCGATACATCGTCTGTTGCGCGAGGGGGAGTTCCGTCTTGAGGATCTCTCCCTGCGCATCGGTCCAGCAGAGGACCTCCAAGCTGAGCCCTTCCAGGTGGACGACCTGTGCGATGCGCAAGAGGCGCTGCGATCCGTCCAGCAAGGTGGTCTCTTCGAGCTCCTGAGCCTCCATGGCGACCTGGACGACCTGCACACTCGCCACGTCCGGCCAGAGCATCGACACGGTGCGCCGGTCGCCCGGTTGCATCGGCGCACGGCGCAGGGAAGCCTCCACCGCGAAGAAACCGCCCTGGTCAGCAGGCCAGGGGATGTCACTGGTCGTTTCCTTGCCCATCGTACGGTGTGTCACCACCATGCGATCTGACTGGAGCTGACCCTCCACCACGATCGGCGAGGTGCCCAACCCGGTCTGATAGCTGAAGCGTCGGACCTTGCCATCCCGCGTCTCGACGGATGTCGTGAGGACCTGCATCGTAACCACCTGCTGAAATCGCGGGATGGACAACTGCAAGTCGCTCACGATCTCCACCAGCGGGTCGGCCGAATCCCGGGCGGGGCGGATCGTCGTGTGCATGCTGCCGATGTGCGCGCCGTTCATGAACACGGCATCCCACGTCTCCTCGGGCGATAAGCCGGCTTCCTCGGACGGGCTCGGGGCGGGGGTGGCCGCGGCGGGTTCCGCCGGCTTGCGGCAGCCGGCAGCGGTCCACAGCAGGAGCGTGCCGAGCAGAAGCATACATCGACGGCCTTGTATCTGAGGGGAGGCTGTCATGTGCGGAAGGCGGGTCATGGCGGCGCGCTCCTGGTTCGAATGTGGTGCGCCCCGGCGGCGCCAACTGCGAGAGTATAGCAGAGCTGATCGGTTGCGATCGACCCGCCGTGTTGGGCGGCCTGAGCCTGTTGCTGGTCCGCGAGGCGGCGCGTACACGGACCATTCGTTAAACCCCCCACGTGCACGGCGGTGGCCGTGGCGTGTGAGAGGTGGTTTTGCGGCACGCCGATACCGCGCACATCCCGAGTGCTAGAGTTGGATAGACAGGCGCGCGGCCCGCCATGCGGGGCAGGCCGGCGCGGCACGCGCGCTGTCTGCCGGAGGAGTGAGAAGGGGTTCTCCGGCGCCACAAGAAGCGGATTGTTCCGGTTCTGCCGGAAGAACGGCGCCGTCGCGCAGGTGACGCCCCGGTCTCCTCGGTGCCCCGTAAACCGTGACCTACGATTGTTGGAGGAAGGATTCGACCCGTGGTGGGAAATGACTCCCGCGACCCGTTGCCGGGACGGAAGCCGTCGAGGCGGACGCCGGCGACACCGACTGAGACCGAGGCTGACAATGGGTTTTCTGAAACGATTCTTCCGCAACGTGCTCCACGAGGGGATGCCGGCTCCCCGCACGAGCAGCTTCGAGCACCTCACCGAGGAAGAGCTGGAAGCTCACCTGGGCGTGGGACGTTACGGTTCGTTTCAACTCACCGACGCCGTCCGTCCGTCCTACGACCTGCAAGTGGTGCCGCAACAAGGGTTCCGACGGGACGTGTATCAGGATGAAGAGACGCGCGCACGCGTGCCCGTCCTGATGGCATCCGCGTCGGCCGATATCCTGTTCGAGCTTTTCATGGACCTGCTCGAGCCGTTGGGCAGCGAAGTGGATGTCGTGCTGGAGACGAGTCACGACCACAACAACGGCGGACACGTCGACCTGTACCGCGAACATATCGACATGCCGGTGCTCAAGAGCATCCTCTGGGAGTATGAGCACATGCTCCTGAACGACGGATGCACCGGCCTGGCCGTGCTCAACCCGGCCGTGCCTCAGGAAGTGCAGTTCGACGAGCACAAGATGCTGATCGTCTATGGCGAACCGCTCGAGTCGTTTGAATCGATCCTCGAAGCCCGCAATGTGTTGTTCGTGCCGGACATCAAGTTCATCACGGAAGCCGAACATGTCCATTCGTCGAGTGAGCGCTACAGCCGGGCGTTCGACGAGCTGAAGGTCAACCTGGGGATGGACGGGACGTACTCCCTCACCTGATGCGGAAGTCCACCACAGCGTTGCCGAACTTGCCCCCTTTCTTGTCCTCGATGGTCAGCTCCAGTGTGTAGGCGCCCGGTGCGATCTGTTCGGGCATGTAGAGCACGTAGGAGATGTAGAAATCGCGCCGCTGATTGCGGCACGTATCGCTGCTGACCGGCAACGTTCGGGAGACGATCGTCCGCTGGTTGGCGTCGAGGATTTCATAGCGGCCGTGCAGTTCGGTCACGTAGCGCGCGGCCGCCGCCGTCCCGAGCGCGCCGCGACGCGCAAGACCGCCCTGCGCCGCGGCGGATTGGATAGGCTCGGCCGTGGCGTTCTCCACCTCCACGTACAAGACCACCGGCTTGCCGGGCTCCAGGCCCGACGCGCTGCACTCGGTAAAATCCCCGAAACCGTCGACCTTGGTACAAAGAGACACGTTCGAAAGACGCAACGGGCCGAGCGACGACAAGGCATGGATGCCCTTGGCCAGATGGTCCGTGGCCGATTCGACACGGTACCGGAGCTTGGGCAGATCGTCAGAGTCCAACAGGATGCCCAGCCCCATCACCGTCTGACGCCAGAACTCGAGCTGCTGACCGTCCAGGTCGCGGATCGCTTCCACGGCCTTCTCGGGGTCGTCCAGAGCCAAGTGCAGCAGGCCGAGGCACACCTGGCTGCGCGCACGCTGCTCGTCATCCAGGTCGGTGTCGGCCAGTTCGTGACGGAGTTGCTCCATCGCCGAGCGAACCTGCCGCGACCAGGAAACCCTCGTCGCGTCCGGATCCGTCACGGACGCCTCCGCCGCCGACTGCTCAACCAGGCCGCCTAGGTCGGCCTGGTGTGGTTCGTCCGCCGCGCCCGGGTCGCGCGCGGGCTCGCCAGGCGTGAATCTATGGGTCTCGTCAAGCCGCGGGCCCGCAGGCGTCGATGACGCTGCCGCGCCCTGCAAGCCGACGGTAACCGTCGGCGCGGGTGGCGCCGGTTCGCGCCGTCCGCCAGACGCTCGGTCCGTGCCGTATACGGATGTGGGCCCGCGTCCGGATGGTGGTGAACCGCTCAGGCCGGATGCCGCCGGCGATCGGGCCTCCGAACCCTGGCGCGCCACGGCCGCCGGCGAAGAGCCCGCCCCGACCGCCTCGGCCGCTGAGACGGGTATCACGTCCGTCCCCGTGCCCCAAAGGGCTTGGCCGTCGGCGGTCGACGACGTGTAACGGCCCATCTCAGCATAGGCGTCCAGGAAGGTGGCCAGCCGCGCCGCCTCGTCCGCCGGAATGCCCGATTTCTGCGCGGCCTGGCTGATCGCCTCCGCATCCAACCGGTCACCCTCGGGTCCTGAATCGATCGGCACGCTCGCCGCGCGCTGCGCGCCCTGCCGCGGCTCCCCGTGCGATGCCGCACCCGGTGGAAACTCCACCCAGGGCTGAGTCACGCAACCGCCGCCGCAGAGCATGCCCGCGAGAATCCACCTGAATAGTCGACGCGTCTGGATCATGGCCTCACGATTCGCCTTCGCGGCCCGTTAGGAAGAGGGGCGAATGGTAGGAAATGCCGCCGGCTCTGACAAGATGAACCTGGCCTGCTAGCACTGGGGCGCTGGGGCGCTGCGTCAACTCAAAATGATGCGTCTCAGCTTCCAGCCTAGTGGCCCGTCCGGACTAAATCTTGGGGTTGGTGTTTCGCGACTGAGAACCGGGCGGTCTGGGTGGGCGGCACCGCTTTGCCGCGAGATACTGCGTCGCATGGCCGGTCCGCACCATTTCTTCCGTCCCGTAGGGACAGCCGTATCACAGCCCAGGGCGGAGGCCGGGCGAGCGGTG
>JBPOJB010000065.1:0-16529 GCA_052034005.1 Planctomycetota bacterium
GCTCACTCCGCTCGTGATCGAGGCGTGTGGTCGCGCCGTTTCCAACAAGGAAATCGCGGGGACGCGCCGCGCAGTTTCAATCCTCTCGGGATCGAGGCGTGTGTTCGGGCTGATACGATGGACGAAGTGAACGACGGGCCAGAGCGTTTCAATCCTCTCGGGATCGAGGCGTGTGTTCGGGCCGCGGGTGTCCTCGGGCCTTGGGCTGCAACGACTTAGGATGGGCGAACCGCCAACCCCCGGGGGGGGCGCGGATGGAGGCGATGGCGTGAGAACAAGTGCATCCGCGTAAACCTTTTGTCGTTCGTGAGTTCGGGCAACCGCCGATCCGGCTCTGTGGGCGCGGCAGCTGTCAAGTCTCGTGCTGCTCGTGGTTAACGTCTGCTCCCGGTCGAACCGGTGCCGACCGGCTCAGATTACCTCGTCCGCATCGTCGGTGTCGACGTACACACCCACGCCTAGGATCTCGGTCGCCGGCACGCACCGTGCGCAGAGCGCGAATATGTGAACCATGTCCGTCGCCAAGTCGATTTCTTCCAGCAGCATCTGACGCATCGACTCCAGCCGCTCGCCAGACAATTCGCCTTCGAACACGCTCTTCTGAACACGCGTCAAGAACTCGCGCAGCTTGCGCGCGACACGGCCACGCCGCCGGTCCTCAACGATATCATAACAAACCACCAAATGCAATGTACTTCCGCTCCCTGCAGCCCCGTTGCCCGCCCACTCTGGACGCGCGACGGCGACTGTCGATGCTGTCGGCGCACGTGCTACTGCGGCACGAACGGGATATACTCCTCGTCCTTCGACTCAAGCACCCGCGCCAGATGATAGATCTGCTCCCGCATGATGTCTCGCAACTCAAACGAAGCGCCGCGCGGCGGGTAGTGCAGACGCTCACGCAACCGACGAAACAGCTCGTTCAGAAAGACGCGCCGCCCCATGTCGCCCAGGTAGACGCCGATCACCGGAAGCCCCGGCCGCGTTTCGCCAGGGTCCGCCGCACTCCCTTGGTCGACCGGCTCCGCACCCGTTTGCACGTACGCGTCGCCGTCGTCCGAATGCGTACTCCAAGCGGCCAGGAAATCGTCATCGCCCGTTTCGCCTCCAGACGCAGCTGCCGGCTCCCGGGCCCCGTCCCGGCCGCGGAGGAGGTCGGCCAGCAACTGCCCGGTGCGACGCTCGAAATCCTGGGGACTGAGCTGCCGGCGATTCACCAGGCGCAGCACCAGCGCGTCGATAACCGGCCGGTATTCTTCCAGCAGATCGAGCATCAAGGAGGCGCGGCCGAACGCCGGCTGGTGAAAGAAACCCAACAGCGGGTCCAGCCCGCACCGGTAGAGTTCGGTCTCGAGCAGGCTGCCCAGCACGGCATACCCGAACGACAGCATGGCGTTCACCTCGTCGCGAGGCGGACGACGCGTTCGCCCTTGGAAGTGAAACGCGTCGTTCCGCAGCAATCGTCCGAAATGCTCGAAATATGCGGCAGCCGCGGCACCCTCGAGTCCCCGCAGCGAATCGAGCGACGTGCAAGCCTGGGCCCGATCGTGCAGGAGGCGGAGCCGCCCCAGGGCTTCCGCCACCTGCCCATCCTGGAGTCTCCGCTGCGCGCGGAGCAGGATCTGGCGCTGCTGATGGATCTTCCCGCTCACGAATCGCGACGCCAGGCGCAGGCAGAAGTCCGCGTCCGTCGCGCGCCGGTACTGGACGAGACGCAGTGTCACATGCTTGGTCAGACGCCCCAGCAGTCGCCCGCGAAAGCGGCCGTTCTGCGTGAGCCAGACCAGCTCGACGCCGCGACGCAACAGCAGCGCGATTGCGCCGCTGCTGACCTCCACGCGCCCAAACAGCAGCACCTGCTCGAGTTCGGCCACCCGCACGCGACGCACCACGTTCCTGCCGCGCTGCAACGCCAGCAAATCGCCTTCCGCGTGGACGGCCAAACCCTGTTCGGAAATCGCCAATGTGTGCATGGTCCTGTCACGACACGGTGGAGGATGCGGGCCGGTCCGGCGTCTCGGGCGCATCCTGTTCCCAACACAACTCCTCGATGCCTTCCCGCTGCACAATGGACTGGCAAATTCAAAAGCGCAGTTGCACGCCACGCGCCGCGTAACATGCGGGATCTTCTTGCGGATCGACGGGCAGGACACCGGGTTCCCTTTTAAACGGGACTTCATGAACTTCTCCGGCCCGACATCCACGCATTTGGCCAGCAAGTAGTTCACGCACTGCGGTCCCCCTTCGACATGCCCCAAGGAATGGATCAGCACCACCTGCTCGTCATGGCTGAGCTGCCGGTACTGATCGACCATCCGTTTCAGTTCCGCCAGCACCGGGCATGCGTCCAGCACCTGGCGCACGCGCACGTCGGTTTCGAAATCGGCTTCGGTCCAGGGCGGCAGGGGCGCGGGCAGGGTCGCCGGCGACGCCGGGGCCACGCCCTCCTCCAGCGCCGTCGCCGCCGCCGTCCGCTCGGCCGCATCGGTCGGCTCGGCGGCCGGCGCCGGGGCGATCGCCATGCCTTTGAGCCGATCGATCACCGCGTGGAGAGCCGGGCGGGCAAGCGGCCGGACGGCGCGCAAGACCGCGAAGGGTTCCGGTACCGCCGTCCCGGTGTCGTCCAGCAGGGTGCTGCGGTGCCCGGTCCGGCGGTGGATGCCCAGCGGCAGCTTGATCAAGTTGCCCAGCCCTTTGCCGCTGAGCTGCGCCTGCTTGGGGAAGAACTCGAGGTGCAGCTGTGATGGGAGCCGCGGCGCCTGCCAGCGCAGGAGCAGTCGGCCCAATTGGTGCAGCGTCGCCGCCGTCTCCGGCTGCTCCAGAAACACCCAGTAATGGCGCCCCTTGTAGCCCGAGTTCTCGAATACGGGCGCGAGCCCCAGGTCGCGCAGGGCGTGGAGCAGCCGCGGACCCTCCTGCTGCAGTATCTGCCGCAACGATTGGGCGAAAGCATGGTCGCCGCTGGCACGCTGCAAGGCGCTCTTGTTGATGTCCAGATCGAGGGCGAAAAAAGTCGCCGTGGCGTCCAGCCGGACCGGGTACACGCCGACTGTGTAGGTGCCCAGCAGATGATTGCGGATGATCGACGGCGTCAGCGGCTCATGGACCGGGCTGTAACCTCCCTCGCCGCCGCGCTTGGCCCATTGGCGGGCGTATACGCCTTCCCGACCGCTGAACAGCGTGTGGAAACGGACGCAGTCCGCATCGCTGGGCAACCATTCGGCCGCACGCGCGCCGCGCTCGGGCGGCGGCCCGCGCGGATCCTCCGGCGAGACGCGCAGGAGGCGGCGCAGCGCTGCCGCCTCACCCGCACCCAACCCCGCACCGACCGCCCGGTCGACGGCGGTCGCCGCGCGCGGCACCCCGCCTTCCTCGACCAGCATCTCACAGTACAGCCGCAGCCAGGGCTCGCGCGCCGGCTCGCGCCCCAGTAGCCGTTCCAGCAGCGCGAGCGCTCGCGTCGCGTCGCCCCGCTCGCGGTAGTGCTGCGCCAGATGGTACGTGGCCAGCAGGTCCTCCGGATCGTCGCGCAACGCCAATTGAAACTCGCCCAACGCCAGCCCCATCAGGCCGGCCTGCTCGCACAGCAAGCCCAGGTCGCGGTGCCCGCCACGGGAGTCGCGGTGAGCCAACACCCATTCCCGCAGGTCCGACTGGGCTTGGACGTCACACGCCTCCTGCACGCGGCGCCGGATCGATTCCAACTGCTGATTCATGGATTCCTCCTCGGACGACGTAGGTTGCCCGGTTACGCCGAAAGCCTCGGAAAAGAGGGAAGGTCGCCTTCGTCGCACGCGGCCAACGCCAACGCGCATTTCCACAGCTCACGGTAAACCTTCTCCCCCACGGGCGAGAAGCCGTGGGCCAGGATCGACTCGTTGCGTCCCGACAGCGGCGACCTCACCGCGTCGGCCAGACCCAGGTCCTCGAAGTGCCGGCCCAGCGGATCTTCCAGCTCCAGCAGGAGCCGGTAACCATCCTGGAGCCCGGCCATCACCACACCCTGGCGGGCACGGCCCTGCCATTCGGTCCGCAAGCGCGCGGGGAGCCCTGCCAGCGGGATCCGTTTGGTGCTCTCGATCCCGTGCGCCTCGCGCAGGCGACACTGGGCCGTAGCCTCGATCGCCCGGTACAGCCGGGCTGTCGCGTCATCCCATCGCTGCTCGTCCGCCCGCCGCCGCGCGTTGGCCAGCAGGTCGCGAACCAGCGCCGGCAGGTTGCCTGATTTCAACTGGTCGAGAATGCCACAATGGGCGGCGATCATCCGCCGCGCACGATCGAACGCGTCGCCGCTGGGCAGCACCGCCGCCAGATTGTTGGCGCCCCGCTGGACAGCGTCCAGATGCTTACGCGCCCGCCCGTGGTTGAACCGGTCCCATTCGCCGTACGCCTCGGCCAGGGACTTGAGTACGCTCAGCTCCTGCTTGCGGGCCAGGTCGTCGGTGTTCGGCAGGACGCGGTCGATCATCCGTGCCGCCGGCCAGTAGGCACCCTCGTCGAACAGCCGCACGAAATCTTCCACGGTCTGGAAGCCGAGCGCGTCCCAGGGGTTGTCCCGGTGAATGACGCGCTCGGAGCCGGACTCCACGACCCCTACGCCTTCCTTCGTGCGCTGCCCGCCACCGACATACCCGAATACGCAGCGCCAGCGGTGGACGTGCAGGGCCAAGGCAGCGGACATCGGCTTCGTACCGCCGGTGAAATCGACCACCAGCCGATAGTCTTCTCCCCGGCTCAGCCAATGGTGGATCTGCGGTGTGATCGTCTTCAGCTGTTGCACACAGGCGGCGAAGTCCTGGCCGTCATCCAGTTCGTAGTGATCATACCGCCCGGCATCCAGCGGCCAGCCGGCGGAGGCCAGCTGCGGGAGGATCTCGTCTTCGATCAGGTGTGTCGTCTGCCGACTGGTGACAAACAGCACGCGCGCGGGGCGCCAATGGGCCAAGGACGCGACCAGCGGGGGCGGGCTCCCCCCGACCGTGCAGACCAGCAACAGATGGGGATCGGTCATACGGCCTCCTTCGGAGCCATTCGCGCCGAGTCTCGGGTTTGCAGAGCCATCTGTCTCCAAGTTGACACAGGGCTCGTCACAACGGTTGTATCTCCGGCTGTCCCAGCCCCATCACGGTGCCTTTTCCCAGGTGCAGCCACTGGGCGGCGGCCAGCAGCGGCCAGAGCGGGCCCGGGCCGTCAGGCAGGCTGATGGAGCCCTGGACGCCCTGCAGGTCGAGTTCAGACTGTTGGCGGGCCGAGTAGCGGTGCAGATCCAGCCGCGCGCCCTCGAAGGCGGACGCTCGACAGCGGCGGCTGGCCTCCAGCGCGTCGCGCTCGAGCGACCGCCAGGAGGCGCCCAGCGCCGCCGGCAGAAACGCGCCCACCCACCGACACATCGCCACGACCAGGTCGCTCCAGGTCGGCTGCACCGCCAGCTTGCCACGGACGATGACGCGCACCGGCGCGCGGAACACGACCCGGCAGCGACAGCCGGCCGCCTCCGCGCCGCAGAGGGCCGCGGGCGGTTCGGCCGCGAGGTGCCCGGACGGCGAAGCGCTGTCCGGCCGTGCGGGAGTACCGGCCACGAGCAGGACGGCCCGGTCCAGCGTCCATTCGAGGGCCGCACTGACAAATGAACCGTCCGGCAGCAGCACCCGCATCTCGCGCACGTGGAACCGCTCGCGCTGCTTGTCCAGCCCCATGCCGCTGGCAATGTCCCACGCTCGGCAGAGTATGAAGTTGTCGCGCACGGCAGCGCCGATCAGCACCCACTCGACGGCCGGCGCAAAATGCGGGTCGGGCGGGGCAGGGCGAAGGATGTAGCCGGGAACGAATGTGCTGTGCCCACGTGGTAGTTCGCGAGCCTCTGCGCTCGGCGCCGGTTGCGGCGAAGCCGCCGCGCGTCGACCCGCCAGCGGCCCGCCCGCGCGCCGTTCTGCTCGCCGTGGATCGGCCGGATCAAGCGGCGGATCGTTCGGCCCGAACACCCGGCGGTAGACATCGTGGTCCAGTCCATGCAGGGCCGCACCCCACACGCCGCGCAGCATCGGCACCGTCGCCCGGACGCCCGGGGTCTCCAGCCGCATCCGCCGAGGGAGGACGGCGACCTGCGCGAGGGCATGCCGCAGATGATTCTCGAGTTCCTGAAAGCGGCCGGCATTACCCATCTCTATCTTCCACCACGCCGGCCCCGTCCGCGGCCCTGTCCGGGCCTTGGATCCTGCGAGGCGCCGCGCAATTGCTGTAATAAGGCCTCCGTAGGGTACTTGAAAGCGATTTCGTCGCGCCGCGCATATGCGACAATCAGTTGGAGCTTGTCTCCCGCCTTCATGTCGGCTGGCACCTCGTTGTTGTTCTGCACCGGGCCCGAAATACCGGTGGCCAGATGGCGAGCTTTCCAACCTCCTTTTTTAGTCCGCTCTGGCAGAAGCTCCGCGTCCACCAGCGTGTTGGCATTCGGAAGCGGCGCCATATCAGCGTCCCCACCCGAGGCAGGTGTGGTCGCAGGATCGCGGCGCGGTGGAGGGCCTTGTCGCGCGTCACGATCCCTGTGCGGCGGTGCCCCGCCCGCGCCTCGCTGTGTCGACGACGAAGCGCGCAGAGGAGACGAGAGTCCCACCTTGAAGCGGGTCATGAAGTCCGCAAGGAAACTCTGGCTCTCCTTGAGGCTGGGCAGGTCGACCGCGGGAAACGCAACGGCGCGCACCACGTGGTGATCGCCGGACCAGTCGACGTGGATCCAGACCGGTGAGGCGTAGCGTTCGTTTTGCGAGCTGCCATGACGTTGAGCGCGGTTGGACTGCAGCCACTGAGGCCGTCGGTGATGATGTTGACCTTTCATAGGTTCATTTCTTGGTCCGTGGATTTTGCGGGGCAAGCCCAACGCGACCTTGCGTGGTTCGTGGCTGGAGTCTTGCGCTACGGCCTGATAGGCGAACCCCACATGGTCCATCACCTGCCAGGGATCGGCCGAGGCGATGGGCACTTCGATCGAGTGAATCCAGTTCGAGCCGCTCGGGCCGATGGCAGCCGAGTTCGCGTGCGACGGTTGAAACCCGCCATCCACACCGAGTTGCCGCCGCAAGCTCGCGGCTACGATGCGGCATTTGTCGAGGCTGTCGACCTGCAGGGTACTCTCAGAAAAACGGCAGGAGCCGAATCCTTTCCGGGCTTTCGACCCGCAGGATCCCCAATATCCCCACAGCCACAACGCCGCTTCAGCCTGCCGCAGTACATCCGGGGCATCAATCGTGATGCGAGCGAACCGACCGGCCCGGGCAATCAAACGAACCAACCACTGCGCGCCTGGCTCGACATGATAGCGCCGCTTCGCGGTCCCGCGTCCGCCATCGTCCATCCCGTAAGAGGCGTAGAAAAGGCCCTGGGTCGTCTTCTGATTCGGTCGGTCACCCAGCGTATGAGCGAGTTTGAACTCTGGTGTTGGATCGTAGCGATCCTTGTAGTTGTATTCCTCGACGCGACGCTGCCCGAGAGGTTCTACGATGATCCGGACCGCGCCCCCGTGTTGGGCGTCGCCCCAGATGGCGGTTTCCATGCGGCGGAGCGTGGCCGCGTCCACGAAACCTGCATGCATCGTGCGCCACCACCAGCGGAGCAGGCCGCGGAGCGTCGCCGGGCGCAGGTCGCAGTCCTCCGCTTGCTGCCGCGCGCCGGCTAGGAACGCCGGCGTCACCAGCTCCACCGTAATTGTTGTCTCGGCGTGACGTGGAGAGTCCAGGGGCGGAGCCGGCAGTTCCACCGGTCGGAAGCTGCCGTAGCCCGCGTTCGTCTTGGCGCCGGCACCCAGGTGGGTGAGCGCACCGAGCAGCCACGCTTGGGCAAGTTCCAGCGGGTCGAAGTCCAGCTTACCATCGCGCGGAGCGCGGCTTAACGGGAACAGGAAACGCTGGCCCGCGGGTACCGCCAGGAAGTACACGGGAACCGGGTTCTCCCAGTCGCCGGGCGCGGGCACGCGTTTCTTCTCGTCCGCCTGGTAGTATTCCGGGTGGTGGTTGTTCACGATGTCCAGCACCAGCCGGGGCCACGTGACCGGCCACGCGTCGTGGAAGACGACACTACCGGCACAGGAGCCGGCCAAGTTCTTTACCTTCAGATCATGGGCGATCTGACGCAACAGCGGCGCCGGAGACCAGCCGAAGACCCGACGGATCTGCTCCCAGGCCGCCTGCGGGTCTGGTTGCGCTGGATGCCAGACCTGCGTGGCGAAGGCGTGGGCCATCCCCTTGAGGCCAGACCCGGGGAGATACGTGAACCCGTACACCGGGTGCAGACAGATGCCGGCATTTTCCAGGGCTGACGCGCGCGCCAGGTGCAGTGTGAGCGCGCTGACGCTGTCGCACTCAAAACACCGCGCGTCCAGCGCGTCCAGTGTGTGCTTCCACTGCCCGACCAGTCCGGGGAAATCCAGCCCTTCCGGTGCCGACTGCGACTTCTCGATGACCGCCTCGAGGGCAGGCCGCTGGACCGCCTCCGACCATTTCGCGTCTTGGCCCTGGACGCCCTGAGACTGGTTGTCATAGGACGCGACGAATTTGTCCAGCAGCAGCCCGGGGTGGGAGATGCGGTGTGCCCACTTCTGTACATCTCCGGGTACAGGGATGCAGAGCGTCATTGGATGTCCCCCTCTTTCTCATCGGTCAACCCCTCCGCTTCGGCGAAGCGGTTGAGCCACTGCAAGTAGCCGAGCACTTCGTCCGTTGCGCGGCGCAGAAAATCGGAGTCGCCCTGCACGATCCGTTCCAGCAGCGTTGTGGGTTCCGTCTGTCGCGGCGGGATTCGCTGATTCGTCCACGCATCGAGTTCCTGCAGCAGGCCGGGCGCGTAGCCTTTGGCGCGCAGGAACGCCAACGCCTGGCCGAGTCCCGAGGCCATGATGCGCACCGGCAGTTTCTTGGCCTGGCCGCCGAACTTTTTGGGGGACTGTTTGGCGTGGGGCCCGGCTTGCGCTTTGGCACGCTGCACGGCGTCCCACGCGTGACGTGCGCGTCGTTGATCGAGCGAGATGTGAGACGAGGTGGAAGAGGTCATGATTGTGACTCCTGGCAGGGAGCGAAGTGCACAGCGCAGATTCCCTTGCCGGTGGTTTCGTCGCCACCGATCTGCAGGACACTCGGCGTGGTTGTTCGCACGTACTCGAGCATCTGTGCGGCGTCCCGGTCGCCGCCGCCGCGGCTGGGGTTGGCGATCACCACCGCGTAGAAGATGCTCTCGGTCGGCAGGAACTCCTGGTAGAACAGCGCGCCGGTGGACACGGTCTTGGTCTGTGGGTCCAGGCCGATGCGCGCGACCACCTCGGTGGCATGCCGCACAAAATGCGTGAAATCGTTGTCGCTCAGCAGCACCAGCCTGCTGCGCAGGGCCGCGGCCGTGGACTCGTCCAGCCCGGTCACGCGCGCCAACTGCTCGGCCAACTGCGAGCCGTCCGCTTTGCAGGTGAACTCGAACTCCTCGAGCACCACTGCCCGGTTCTCCAGGCAGACGGGGCTGTCCGCCGGGCAGATTGCATGCTGGTCCGCAGGCCGCCCAGGGAGTTCAATGCTGTGCTGACTGCCCATCAGGGCCACGTCGCGGTTGAAGCGGTCGAGCACGCTCGGGCAGGTCACCCAGGCGAAGACGCCGCGCAGCGCTCGGACGGGGAACGCCAGCAGCCGCGCGTCAGTGAACACCAGTGCGCCGGCGTGTTTGTCGTCGGCGTCCTTGGCCGGCCCGAAGGCGTCTTCGACGGCAGCGTCGTTCCTCACGCGGGACGCGGCCTCGCGCAGCACGCCTTTAATCGAGCTGCCCGGGATCAGCGGCCACTGGGTATGTCGCTCGCGCTGGACGGGCAGGTCGACGACACCCAGCGCCGTCCCCGAGCCGGGGTGCAGGGGCGTCCGGGCGTGGAGGAACAAGAACGAGACCGCTTGTCGAGTTCCAAGAGCTTCACTCATCAGTCCACACTCCTCTGAGGTAACAGCCCCAACCTTGCTGGCAGTCGAACGGGTCGTCGCTCAACGCCGCAGGCCAGTCGGCCAGTGGTTCATCCAGGAAATAGACGCTGCCCGGCCGCGCGGCGAACCGCGTGCGTTTGGGGCCCCCGCGGGCCAGGTCCCACCCGGAGACCGGGACGTCGCCGGGCACAGCGGCCGCGATCAACCGCTCGGTAAAAGCTGTCGGGTACCAGCGCGGCGCGAACAGACCGGGTGTGGTGAGCATCGCCAGCGGTTTCTGCCGCGCACCGTTCGGCAGGGCCTCCGGCCAGGCCCAGGGTCGGTCCAGCACCTGGACCCGCACCCGGCGGCCCTCTCCGCCAAATGCCAGGGTGGGCAGCGACAGCGCGTCGCGGAGGTCCACCTCGTCGGGCAGCAGCACCTCGGCGTAAAACCCGACGCCCGGCCGCAGCGCCAGGAAGTTGGCGGCGTAGATCTGGCCCTGGTCGGCTACGAGCCGGTGCGGCTCGATAGCGATCCCCGTGCGCTGGTCGCTGGCGAACAGGCTGTCGGCACGCACCACATGCGCGTCCACCACCGGCTCGCCGGCCAGGAATGCCTGCAGGCCGTGGTGGTTGAGGAATCCCCCGACGGTTTCGAGACGTCCCGAGTGCGGGCACCAGAGCGGCCGCAGGCCCGGCCGGGGCGGCTGCCAGCCGGGGAGTTGGCCGTCCCGCAGCGGACGCAGCCGCATCAGGCTGTCCGTTGCTTGGTCATGCGGCGGCGCTTCATTACCGGCCGGGTGACGGTGCCGCCGAAGCACCTCCGGTGCCGCCACGAACACATCTCCGACCCCGGTCGCCGCATCGTTCAGGGCCAACCAGGGCCCGCGCACCGACGCGGCGGCGATCCAACGCGGCTGGTCCAGCGCCTCCAGCGCGTCGGCGAAACTGGCCGCCGTACGCAGGGCGGCGGCCAGCCGGGTAAAGTCGACGCCCCCTGCGTCCAGCAGGGCGGTCGTGACCGCGCCGGCCAGCGTCTGTGGTGCCGGCAGACCGCTCTGCCCCCGCGTCGCAGGTCCAAACGGCCGGCCGTCACGGAAGAACAACACGTCCAGCGGTTCGAGAAAGAGACCCCAGCGCTTGGTATTCATTCCTCTCTCCCTCGGGCGAGAAACGAAGCGGTCTGACACAACGTCACAAAGTCCCTGAAGACCGCCGCACGCGGCCCGTCGGCAGCGGCGGCAGTCGGGGCCGCACTTTTCGTGCGGAGGTCCGCGTAGGCCGCATAGGCTGCGGTGATCTGCGCGCCGGCCGTCACGCCCGACGTTCCGTCCGGCGTCTCGCGCCGCGTCTCGCCCAGGCGTTTGCGCGTCTCCTGTTCGCTGCGATTGACCAGTCGGGTGATTTCCGCGCGGCGCGCATCGTCCGGCAACTGCTGCAGCACCTCGGACTCCTGTCGCAGGTGGTAGGCCCACCGGTCCGATGCGCCGGGCCTGCCGTTTTTTGTGGGCAGAAAGGCATCCACCAGTTTCTGTAAGCGATCAACATAGTCCCACGGGCAGCGCGCCGACGCGTGTTCGCCGGACCGCCGGCACACCGCGATGTGCAAGGCGTCCTTGCCGCCCTCCTTGGCGGCCGCTTCCGCATCGCGTGCCGCCTGGAGCGCGAAGCGGAGGTCTTCCTTGTGGTGCACGACCGCCAGCCCGCCGCTGATGGTGGCAGTGCTTCCCATGAGCATCCGTTCCTGGCCGGTCGCGTCGCGCGCCCAGTCTTGACGAAATGTGGTGCTCAGCTTCCAGGCGCACGCCAGGGCTTCGCTGGTCGGCAGCAGTGCCAAAACGTCGTCACCGCCCGCGTAGATCAGCGTCCCCAGGTGCTCTTCTACGATCGGGCGGGCGAAATACAACGCGAAGTTGGCCAGCGCTTCGCTCATGGCCCCGTGCAGCGCGGGCCCCACGGGGCGCCGCGCATCGAGCCCCTTGGCGGTGTCGGGTAGCTGAGCAAAATACGTGCGGGTCTGGCGCGCAAGGACCTGGCCGACACACGGCGACTTCTCACCGCGGAGCCAGGAGGACATGTCGTCACCGTCCATCATCAGCACCGCGTAATAGGCCGGCGGGCGGCCGCACGACTGAGGCTTCCGCGCGGCGGTGATCCGACGCCATACGTCTGCCGGGCATGTTTCCTCGTCCCCTTTCTGTTCGCTCCGGCTGGCGGGACCGGCCGCCGTGGGCCAGTGCAGCCACTGGCCGCTCCAGGGCACCCGATGCTGCTTCCTGACCTGGCACGGGTCGATCTGCGCACGCTCGAGCCAGCGGGCGGCGGCAATGGTGGCCGTATCGTCGTAGCGCAGCAACTCGTAATCCAAGTCCAGCTCCGGGGCGAAGTAGCAGGGGCCGCAGAAGCGTTTGACGAGCGACACGGCGCACAGGCGTTCGCCGTCCCGGAGGCCCACGCCGCCTTTGCGGAACTGCCGCGCCGAATCCCAGAACGCGGCGGCTGCGTCCCGATCGCCCGGACCCATCTGCTCGTACGTGCCGAGCAGGCTGCACTTGGCGGGGAGTCTCTCGTCCGGAGAGGCGACGGCGGTGGCCGGTGGAATGTGGCGGATGTTCCGCAGCGTCTGCATCAGCCGCGCGGAGAGTTCCACGCGCGCTTGCCAGCGCCCGGCGTGCTGCTGTTCGTATCCAGGTCGGTCGGCCGCGGGGATAGCATCGGCCAGCCCCCGCACGGCGTCCGCGTGCGGAAACGCGGTGGAAAACCCGCCGTCGCCTGCCAGCAACCGGCCCAACTGCGCGTCGTCCCGCAGCAGATTCCAGGGCAACACCGCGGTGCGGATGTCGAAATACGCTTCGATCTGGTCGTTCCACCAGCGATCCCAGTTTGCGTCGAGCCGTTTCCAGTGCTCATCGAGTTGTTCATGCACGCTGACGGCCACCTCTCGCCAGGCGTCGCGAGCCGCATGCTGACAGGCGGTGGCCAGATCGTGTGCTGCACGGCCCTCAGGCCCCCAGGGGACGACGGCCAAGAACCGGTTGGGGAGACAGGGCGTGCTCAGGAGTGTCTCATCGGGCGGGAGAACCTGCCTACGGAGCCCTTTGCGGTTCCGCAGCCACCGGTCAAGCCACGGCAGCCCGGGCAGCGACGGGTAGACGACCGCCGTCGGACCCAGCTGCTCGAGGACCGGGTTCAGAGCCTGCCACGTGATCCACGCCAGCAGCATGCTCCCCGACCACAGGTCACGCACCGAGCGCGCTGCGGCAATGAAGGGCTGGACAGGCCCGAGGGAGAACGACAGAAACGCCGCCCCGTGATGGTCACCCGCTTCAGCCGCTTTGAGGCCGGCCGTCATATCCAGGTGACGCCAGATCGAGTGGTCCGGGACGCGCGTGTCGGCCGGCAGTTGCGGCAGCCACGGCCCCGCCTCGCGACCCAACACTTCGGGCAGCATGCGCCAGAGCGCCAGGAAGCGGGCCTCGGTCGCATCCACGTCCGCGACAAGGTTCTCGATCGCCCGCAGGACGCGCGTTTCCTCCACCGCCTGGACCTCGATCGTGCGCTCCGCACCGGATAACGGGTGCCGGATGGACAACTTTCCATCTTCCATGTCGACGCGATGTACCGACCAGTGCGGGCAGGGCAGCCGTTCCGCTACGGCGGCCAGCGAGTCGGACCGGTCCTTCATCTCCGCTTCCGATACCTGGTCCCCCAGGGCCGCCGCGGCGTATCGGCGAGCACGGGCCTGATGCCGGGCGATGTCGAGCGCCTTGTCGGGCGGATCGTGCAGCCACGCTACCAATATGTCGCGCCAGTTCGCCGTCATGGACTGGTCCTCCTGTGATCGTCTTCGTCCACGGATCGCCACCAGCAGCGGGCTCGCCCAGGCACTCGTATCTGATTGAGACGGTGCGAGCCTTTTTTGATTCCTTGCTTGTACGATACCGCACGCCTCATTTCAATCAGTGGCGGGCCATAATGCGAAACGGGCGGGAAGACCATGCCGATTCGGCAGGTTGGGCAAGCCGCCAACGGACGCCGCGCAAATGGATCACTCGGGGAATCTGGTGATCACGGCATGGAAGACCCGGCTGTCGATCCGCTTGATCAGGGCTTCTTTTTCTTGGCTGGGTAGAAAGGCATGGAGGAAGGCCTGCTTGACCATGGCCAGCATCTCCCAGCAGTGCAGGCCGCCGGGCGCCATGCGCGCAGCGGCCAGGTACTCGTCGGCGAGCGTCGTGCGGCTGATGCCCGGGTTATCGGTGCAGACCGTGAGCGGCAATCCCATCTGCCAGAGCGTCGGCAGCGGATAGTCGGCGCAGTCGGCGGATTGGGCGACTGCCGGATCACGAAAACCCACCACCTCGCGGTTCGATGCGGGGCACAGCTCCAGGCAGATGCTGCGGTCGCGAAAGCGGGCTGCCAGTTGCCCGTGCTCACCGATACTCAGGCCATGGCCGATCCGGTCCGCATGCAGGTGGTACGCCGCCTGCCAGATGGAGTCTGCTGACTCGCCCTCGCCGGCATGAATGGTGATGGGAAGGCAGATCTCGAACGCGGGAAGGAAGTGGTGCGCGATGTCCTGAGGGCGGGCTGTCCCTTCGTCTCCGGCAAGGTCCAGTCCCACCACGAAATCGGGCATGTCCAGCTTCGCCTGGACCGCCTGGCCAATCACCTCGCACAGCCGATGGCGGTCTCGCCGGTCCAGGATCATGAGAAACCGAATGAGGGGACTCCGCTCAGGTGACAGCTGTGCGAGCGTGTCTTGTACGGCGGCGCGAAACGCGCGGAGGAAATCGATCGCCGAACCCGGCCCGTATTTCTGCGGGCTGCCGCGCAGTTCCAGATAGCTCAACCCTTCCTCGACCGCCTGATGCACGACTCGCTCAGCGTAGGGTCGAATCGCAGCCGGGTGGCTCAACAAGCCAGACCCGGACAGCTCGCCGGGACGCTCATACGCGGCGAACCCCAACGGATGACGCGTTTTGAGTGCGACACGGGGCGCCGTGACGCCGTAGAGGTTGCGCTCGAGGCACGCGTCATCCGCCTCCACCAACAGCGCGGCAACCAGGTGCGCGCGGGGGATCGGCTGGGATTTAAGCCGCCTGGGCCAGTCGCTCGGCCAAGGGTCCGGGTCCCCAAGCAGCGTGGCCACATGGTCTCGCGCGGCGTCGCGTTGTGCAGGCGTCATGTTTTCCCACACCGCCCGGCCGACATGGCGCTGGCCGGGCAAATCGAGGCACCCGCCCAGGTGGCGATGCAGATCGGCTTTCGGGAGTACCCGCACCCATTCCCTCCAGGATTCGTCAATGAGAGTCGCGCGCAGCGCCTGGATGGTGCGCGGTGGCAGCCGGTATAGCCCGCGCCAGTTCTCGTGACGTTCCCGGTTGGTCAATTCGAACATATAGTTGGCCAACAGTCGGCTGCCGGCGGATTCGCGGGTCTGGATTTCTCCGGCCAGGCGCGGACCCGGCGGCGCCGTCCAACTGGTCACGCCGTTGTCCGGAGGGAGCGGGAGCGGGAACCGACTGGAGCAGATCGGGCCCTGGCCGTCCGAGTCCAGGTCCAGCAATTCGCTGCGCGGACTGCGGCCCATGACGAACGGCGCGATGCTCCTGCACAGCTCGACCGGTAGCGGTCGCGCCAGCAGTTCGGGCGTGGGTTGCCGGAGTGCATCGGGCAACGGTTCCTGCGCGACGACGTGAATGAATCCGTGGCAGCCGAAGACGTGGCCCGCCCATTGCAGGTCGGCGCTCATCGTCTTGCGCCCGCCGGCCAACGACAGCACAACTTGTCCCGCGCCGGCGTCTTCGTGGCTCAGCAAGCGTATCCGCAGGAGCAGCTCTCGCAGGTTCTCACATTCCTCGCGCGTCACCAGGTCGCGCGTGCCTTCCGCCTCCCAAATGCGCAAGGTGGGCGGCTGCCGAAGATGCGCGCGCCATTGCAGCAGCAGCTCGATGCCCCGCCGGGTCTGATCGCCTCGTGTCGTGCAGATCCAGATCTCGGCGGGCGGTTGTAATCCGAATTCAGCCAGCATCTTGGAAAGCTTCGGCTTGTCCGGATGGTGCGCGAAGAGTGGTGCCTGCTCGAGCGCCAGGAAACTGTAGACTTCCGGCACGACCGCCCACGTATGGCCGAGGGTGCAGAACAAGATATTGCAATCGCCCGTGGTCGTAAGCGCGTTCATGATTCCTATCCGGCCGGGCGCGGATGCCGAACCCACCATCGGCGCAGTTGTTCCTGGATTCGTAGCATTTCCGTCGGACGGGGTCAAGAAAGCCGCCCCCGTGTTCAACGCCCTGCATCGACCCGTCCACCTGCGCGGCCGGTTCGGCGCGCGCCTCAGGTGGTGCCGCGCGCGGCCGGTCGGGACGGTGGTGGGCGGCGGCGCTGCGATGTGCGTGTTGCATTGCGATACGAGACGCGGGCCATCAAACCTGGACCGACGCGTGCCGCGCAGGGGACTGCGCTCGGCCGCCAACGGAGCGACCAGGCCAGGATGGCAGATAGGGTGACCCATGCCCGTCGCAAGCTCACTGGGCCAGCAGCGTCAGGCTGTCTTTCATTGCTCGAGCCGCTGTGTGCGGCGTGCCGTGCTGTGTGGAAT
>JBPOJB010000042.1:0-80374 GCA_052034005.1 Planctomycetota bacterium
CAGACCCCGCCCCAGGTTGGGCCTGGGGCCCGGGTCTCGCCCACGCGACAAAATCGGGATGTGGCCACGCCTGGTGTGGCCCTCCCTCGGTGGGGGGGCCGCCCCACGGCCAAAGCGGAATGCGGAACACGGTAGGCGGATACGTCTCGGTCACCACATGCCTGCGCGCAGGCGGAACCTGAGTATATCGCGTTGCGACGCCGCGTAAAATGGTGTGCCGGTGACATTCCGACCCCGACAACTCGGCCGCAGCCGCCGCACCCGCACAAGTGCTCAACAGTCGGGCATCCCATGTGTGGCGACCGGCAAATGCGTTATACTCGCCGTGGTTTCCCTACTCCCTCGCGAGGCCTCACTATGCGTACCACGCGCCGCCATTTCCTCGTCACTACCGCCACCGCAGCAGCAACAGCAGCAGCAGCAGCAGCTACCGCCACGGCAGCCGCAACGAGCGTGGCCGCCATGCCGAGGGCACGTGCGGCCGCCGACCCGGACCCGCCGCCGGCCGCCATGCGCCTGGGCCTGGTGACCTATCAATGGGGCAAGGACTGGGACCTGCCCACGCTGCTGGCCAACTGCATCCGGGCGGAGATCCCGGGCGTGGAACTGCGCACCGAGCACAAGCACGGCGTCGAACCAACACTCTCGCCGGCCCAACGGCAGGAGGTCCGCCAACGGTTTGCGGATAGCGGCATCGTACTGGTCGGATACGGATCCAACGCCGAGTTCCACAGCAAGGATCCGCGGGAAGTCGAACGGAACATCGAATTGGCCAAAGCCTATGTCCGACTCATGCACGACTGCGGCGGCAGCGGCGTCAAGGTCAAGCCCAACGCGTTTGTCCCAGGGGTCCCACACCCGCAGACGCTCGAGCAGATCGGCAAGGCGCTGAACCAACTGGGCGCGTTCGGCGCGGATTACGGCCAACAGATCCGTTTGGAAGTGCATGGGGCCGGCACCTGTGAACTGCCGAATATCAAGGCGATCATGGATGTCGCCACACACCCGAACGTCGGCGTGTGCTGGAACTGCAACCCTGCCGACCTGGAAGGGCAGGGGCTGGAACACAACTTCAACCTGGTGAAAGACCGCTTGGGCGACACCCTCCACTGCCAGGAGCTCAACGGCCGGAGCTATCCCTACCCCAAGCTGATCGAACTGCTCGTGCAAACGCGTTACGCCGGCTGGGTCCTGTTGGAGTGCAGCTCGTCCCCAGCCGACCCGATCGCCGCGCTGGTGGAACAGAAACGCGAATTCGAGAAGCTGTTGGCCGGCGCTCGTGAGCGCTGAACATAGGGCCGAGTCAAGCACGGTGGAACGGGAACGCGGATTCGAGACGCGGCTTGCGCGGAAACCGGCGCAGGGCGCTCGAGGGACGCGCGCCACGCGCCGACAGGCTCCCGGGCGGCCGACTTATTCTTTCCCTTCCAGCGCCTCGATGCGCCGCTGAACCTCCTCGAGTTGCTTCTGGAGCACGTCCCTCTGACGGCGCAACTCGGCGAGTTCCTGGGCAGCATCGTCCGCAGGTCCGTGGGCGCCGGGCTTCACGACGCTCTTGGAGGTGCCGTCTGCAGGCGGAGGTGGCAATTCCGCGTGCCCGGCAGCTGGGGGTCGACCGGCGGCCGGGTCCGCACCGTCCGGCGCGGGCGGCGGCGGCGGCTCGATCGCGGGAAGCGCATCGTCCGGCTCCGGCGCGTCAGCTGCCATGCCGGGCGCAGGCGGCGCGGGCGGCGTCTGGCTCGCATTGGCAGCCGCGGCGGCGTCCGCGGCCGCGTCGCCCGCCGGCGCCGCACCGTCTAGGGCGCGTTCCAGCGCATCGAGGAGCGGCCGCTTACCGACCCGGCCACGGCCCAGCCGCAAGGGCGGATCGCTCGCGTCGGTCGTCAGGGGTTTCGCAGTCGACGGTTTGGGAGCGATCACCGGCGGAGCCGGGGCCAACGACAACTTCTTGCGCCCGATGCGATCGCCTTCAAAATAGGTGATTTCGACCGAGTCGCCCGGACGAAACGCCTGGATGAACTCCACGAGCTCATCGGCCGAGCCGATTCGCTTGCCGTTGACCGACACGATCACGCCGCCGAGCGGCAAGCCCGCTCGCGCCGCCGGCGTGCCCGGACGGATCTGAGTGATCACGGCCCCCGCATTGACGGTGACTGAAAAACGGCGACGCGTGAGTTCCTTAACGTCGTCCACCGAGATGCCCAGACTGGGCCGCGCACTGCGAGGCACCGCAGGGTCCTCCGGCGGCGCCGGCGCCCGTGCGGGTTCCGGCAACTCCGCCACCGGCTCAGCCTGCGCCCCCTCGGCCCGCTGCACGCCGGGCGGGGTCTCCAAGCGCTTTTCCAATTCGCGGACCGCGTCCTGCCCCCAGATGGGTGGCCGCCCCATCCCGGTCAGGACCAGGAACACCACGCATCCCACGAACCGTCTTGCTTTCATAGCTGGGCCCCCCCGCACGCCGCCTGACTCCCGCGCAATCGCCGTCAACGCCGAACGACTCCTGAATTATACCGGGCACCGGGAAACGGAAGTATCGGTCTTGGACGGTGTGAATCGGATCGGTTATCTTGCTCGTGCCATGCCGAACCGCCTGACGACACATGCGGTGACCATCGAACCGGCGCCCGCGGCGCGGAGGGCCGAGGCTTTGGCGCTGCTGCGTATCAATCAGTCGCGAATCCGGCGCATGCTCACGGCCGAAGGCCACGGGAGCCTGGACATGCGTGGACTGTTCCTGGCCCGGCGCGCGGAGCACCTGGTGGGCGCGGCGTGGGGGCAGACGGTGCCCGGCCGAATCGCGTTCTGCTGGCCGCCGTGCCTCGCGCCCCGCGAGCCGGAAAGCACGGCGATCCAATTGCAGGAGGCGGTCGATAAGCACGTGGATGCCCAGGGCGTCTCGATGGCGCAAGCGGTCGTATCGATTCGGGCGGTGATCGATGCCGCGCGGCTCTCGCGCGCCGGATACCACCACCTGGCCGACTTGGACTACCTGGTCGCTTTGCGAGAGTGCTTCCCGCAGCGGCAGCCGCCGAGCGATCTCGAGTTTCGCCCCGTCATCGCGGCGGACCAGTCACGCCTCGCCGCGCTGATCGAGCGCACCTATCAGGGGTCACTCGACTGCCCCAAACTCGACCGCATGCGCCGAATCGAAGACGTCCTGAACGGGTACCGCCATACGGGCCAATACCGGCCTGACTGGTGGCTCTTTGCGCGACATGCGGGCCAGGATGTCGGCTGCGTTCTGCTGGCCGACCACCCGGCGCATGACCAATCGGAGCTGATGTACGTGGGCGTCGTGCCGCAATGGCGCGGTCGCGGCTGGGGCGTCCAGATCACGCGATTTGCCCAGTGGCTGGTCGGTCAAGCCCGTCGCGAACGGATGGTCCTGGCCGTGGATAGCCTCAATTGGCCGGCCGAAAACATCTATGCCTTGACCGGCTTCGACCGTTGGGATCGACGACGCGTGTTCCTACGCAGTGTGGCAGCAAGCGCTTAGGGTATATGCGGGTCGATCACTGGCCATAAGGACCAACACATTTTCCACGACCGCCCGATGGCAACGGACGTTTTTTTTTCGTCCGACCTGACCGGAAATTCTCGACGTTCCGACGGCCAAACGCCCCGGTGCGGGAAAAGTTCTCACGCCCTGCTTTACACGAGTGCTAGCACGCGTACAATCGGCTGCCACGGATCACTACTTGAGCTTGGTCGTCGGTCCTAAAGTACGAGATCGTACGACTTTACCTAAATTATGGATTCGGCTGCTCAAGCCAGCAGCCACCAGTCCCCGTCAATCGGAGTCAATTGGACGGGGAGACAATCGGGCACGATTTGCGTGGGTTTTATCGGCGCTGGTGGTGTGCGCAGAGGATGCGGAAGGACGTGAGGAACGGCGATACGGACATCGACTCCGCCCTGCGGGAAGCGGTGGTGGATAGAGTCGGCCGAGAGCGATTCGACCTGTGGTTTGGCGACGGCGTCGAGCTGTGTCTGACCGGCGGGTCGTTACGGGTGCGTGCCGCCGATCAGTTCACCATCGATCGGTTGCGGCGGCAGTTCCGCACGGAGCTTCAGGCGGCCTGCCGCGCGCTGGTGGCGGGCCCGGTCGAGGTGGTGTTCGAAGTGGACGAGGCGTTGGCGGTATCGCACGAGGTCCTGCCGCTTCCGGTCCGCGCGGCTCGGGCTCCGGCGTCGTCGGCGCCGGCCCGACGGTTTGCCCGGCTGGACGAGTTCGTCGTGGGCGCTTGCAATCGGGTCGCGTACACGGCCGCACAGATGATCGCCGAGGGTCCGGGTCCGGTGTCCCCTTTGTTCCTGTTCGGGCCGGCCGGTTCGGGCAAGACGCACTTATTGGAGGGCATCTGGTCCGCCGTGCGTCGTGGATCTGGCAATCGCAGCGTACTGTATTTGACGGCCGAGCAGTTCACGTCGATGTTTCTCGACGCGTTGCGGGGCAGCGGCCTCCCGAATTTCCGATACAAGTACCGGCATGTCGATCTGTTGTTGATCGACGACGTGCAGTTCTTCTTGGGCAAGCGTGCCACGCTGGTCGAGCTTCAGAACACGGTGGACGCGTTGCAGCGTGAACACCGGCAGGTGGTGCTGGCCGCCGACCGGTCGCCGGCGGAGCTCGCCAAGTTCGGCCCGGTGCTGACCACGCGTTTCTCGGGCGGGCTGGTATGCGGTCTCGAGCCGGCCGACCATGCCACGCGTCTGCGGATCCTCCAGTGCCTGGCGCACCGCCTGCAGGTGCCGTTGCCGGCCGACGTGCAGGCCCTGTTGGCCGACCGGCTCGACGGGGACGCGCGCCGCCTGGCCGGCGCGTTGCACCGGCTGGACGCGACCAGCCGCGCGTTCCAGCGGCCGATCGATTTGGAGCTGGCGCACTCGGCGCTGCTGGACCTGTTCCGGACGACCAGTCGCATCGTGCGGCTGGACGATATCGATCGCGCCGTGTGCGACGTGTTCGGGCTGGACGCCAGTTCGCTGCAATCGTCCAGCAAGGGTCGCTCGGTGAGCCAGCCGCGCGCGCTGGCCATGTGGCTGGCGCGCAAGTACACGCGCGCCGCTTACGCGGAAATCGGCGCCTACTTCGGGCGTCGCAGCCACAGCACCGTGATCTCCGCCCAGAAGCAGGTGCGACGCTGGATGGCCCAGCGCGCCCCGATCCGGCTGGCTCACGGCCAGTGCGAGATCGATGAAGCCATCCGCCGCGTCGAATCGCAGATCCGCGCCGGTTAGGCGGGTCGGACCCGCGCCGATCAGGCGCTGCGGGGGACCGTGGTCAACCCGGGCGTGGCGATCTCCTCGACCGGTACGTCGCCCCACTGGCACGTCGTGGGACCCAGCCGCATGCCCGAATTGAGCACGTCGTCCCATTTCAGCAGCTGGCCCGTGTAGCAGGCCTCGCGACCGAGGATCGCCATCATCGTGCTCAGCGCCATGTAACGGCCGTTGTTGATCGGCTTGCCGGCCCGGATCGAGGCGAACAGCTCGTGGTGCTCGAACTCCATCATGTTCGGCTTGTCGCCCTTGAACACCGGCTGACCATTGATCAGCCCCTGTTGGCCGTTGATCAGGACCTGGGCATGGCCTTTCGTGCCGAGGATGTAATCGTCCACGTCGTTGTGACAGTGCGCCATCTGGCGCGTGTAGGTGAACGCCTTGACACCGTTGTCCCATTCGAAGCAGTTGGCGAAGTGGTCGTAGATATTGCCGAACCGCGGCTCCACGCGCACCTGCCGGCCGCCCAGCCCGAAGCAGGCCTTCGGCGGCTGGTCGCCCATCAGCCACATGGCCTTGTCCAGGCTGTGTACGAACTGTTCCACGATGTGGTCGCCCGACAACCAGGTGTAGTTGTACCAGTTGCGGTTCTGATACTCCATCTCGGACCACTCGGGCTTCCGTTCGCGCGACCAGAGGGCGCCGGTCAGATAGTTTTCGTGGATCGCCACGATCTCGCCGATCGCGCCGTCCCGGACCCGATTGATCGTCTCGCGCACGCCCAGGTCATAGCGCCAGCACAGGCCGGAGACGATGCTGAGCCCTTTCTTGGTGGCCTCTTCGGAGGTGGCCAGCACGCTCAGCACGCCGACCGGGTCCACCGCCACCGGCTTCTCGCAGAAGACATGCTTGCCCGCCGCCACGGCCGCCTGCAGATGCTGGGGCCGATAGAAGGGCGTCGTCGCAAGCAGCACCACGTCCACGCCCGAATCGATCAGCTGCTGGTAGGCGTCGAAACCGGCGAAGCAGTGGTCGTCGGCCACCTGGTACTTGGCGCCGATCACGTCCGGCAGCACGTTCTTGGCGGCCGCGATTTTGTCGGGGAACAAATCGGCCAGCGCCGTCAGCCGGACGTTCTCTTCCGCTTTCATCGCGTCACCAGCCGCGCCCAGGCCGCGACCTCCACACCCGATGAGTCCCACCCGGAGGATGTCGCTGCCGCCGGCATGGGCCATGCGGGCCGTGCCCAGCGTCGCGGCCAGCGTGCCGCCGACCACGGCGGCCGTGGTCTGCCGGAGAAAGGTACGACGTGAGGTAGACAGACGAGTTCTGGTCTCGGACATGGATGGCTCCTTTCGGCGCACAGGTCGGAAGCTCGGCGTGAATCACAGTCGCAGCACCAGCGCTCCATTCTGGCTGCTCGCGCCCCGGATCGCAACTAGGAGTGGCCGCCTCGGCGGGTCATTTCACCTGCCGGATGAACCGCACCAGGTCCTCGTCCAGACGCTGCAGGTCCTCTCCAAAGGCGCGGCGGAACTGCGCCACACGCTCGGCCGACGACTGCTCCGCCAACGCCGGCAGCCGCCCGATCTCCTGCAGGTAGCGGACGTACGGCTCGCGCCGGGCGCGCAACAGGAAGTAATTCAGCGCCCAGGCCTCGGCATACGCGTCAGCCGAGGTCTGCGGGTCGCGGAACCGGGCATCGTCCGTCAACAGCGTCTCCAGGGCATCCGGCGGACGCCGCTCGAGCATCGCGCGGAAATGGTCCAGGTGCAACCGGTTGACCGCGCCGATGCTCCGCCACCCCCGCGCGCTGTCCAGGTCCGGCGTCTCGAAGTACACGGCAATCCCCTCACTGACCCACAGCGGATTGCCCGCGTACCGGGTCTCGAGGCCCGTGTTATAGGCCAACTGGTGCGTGGCCTCATGGACGATCGTCGCCACGGTACGTTCGGCGGCCGGCTGCGACAGGATCTGATTGATGTGCGACGCCGTACTCCCGCCACGCCTCCCCTTGCGCAACGTGTCGACGCCCGTCAGGTCGTACATCGTGACGCGATTGGTCTGCATGTTGTAGTAGCCGAACATGACCCCGGACGCGCTGCCAATCTCCCGTTCCGCATACTGCACGTACGACTGCTTGGTGTCGAACACCAGCGCCACCAGCGGGAACTCCGGCTGCTTCAGCGGCAGGCCCAGGTTCTTCCAGTAACTCTGGTAGCCCCGGAACAACCGCTCGTACAGGCCGCCACACCACACGGCGTAGGCGTCCGATGTGTTGTAGCAGATCACGTAGTGCGCCGTCCGGTGGATCTTGAACCCGACCGGGAACTCGTCCAACAGGCGCGCCGCCATCTCGACCGGCCCCAACGGTGCGAACGGACGCGCATCCGACTCGCGACACACCACCTCCTCGGCCCGGATCACCCACCACGCGCCGTCGGGCGCCTCCAACAGCAGGTCGCCGACCGGCAACTCCACCACCACCCGCCCGACCACCTCGACCTCCCGCCCCTCACGCTCCAGCACCACCCGCTCCATGGCCGCCAGACGCGCCGTGTGACACGCACACCCCGCGCACAGAACGGCCGCCTGCAGCGCCACCACTACCTGCTTCGTATGTCCCACAGTCTGCCGTCTCCTTGTCTCAACATGCCAATGACCACCGCGAACAGCAGAAAACCAGCAACGCTCGTGACGCAGATCGCCGCCGCCTGGTTCGCAACCCCCGCATGCATCAGGCCGAACACGCGGATCGGCACGGTCGTGACCCCCGCCGGCACCACCAGGATGCTCGCCGGCAACTCGCCACAACCGATCGCCAGCGACACCAGCCAGGCGACTGCCAACGCCGCAACACGCAACCGGACCCCGATCCGCAGAAAGCGCGTCAGAGAGCCCGCGCCATCCACCCGCGCCGCGTCGAGCAGCGACGGACTCAGCCCGCTCAGCGCCATCCAGCAAATCGCCAGTGTCATCGGCAGGCAACGCCAGGTCACGGCCAGCACCGGGACCAGGATCGTCTGGTCGCGCAACCAGATCAACCAGGTCGCGCCGGGCAGGCTGAAGAGCCGCAACAGCACGATGCCGACCAACGGCCCCATCGTGCCCAGCCCCGCGGAGGCCAGCGCGACGGCCGGCAGCGCGCGCAGCCCGCCGCGCCGCCCCAACCAGGCCAGCGGCAACGCGATCGCCAGCGCCAAGCTCGCCGCGCTGGCGCCGATCACCAGCGTCCAACCCAACGGCTGACGGAACTCCCAGATCGCCGCGAATCGATAGGTCGACTGCCAGGGGACCAGCAGCTCCAGACACCGGCCTAACGACCAGCCGCGCACCGGCACGCCCGCGACTTGACGCACCTCCAAACCCATCTGATACACCAGGTTCCCCAGCGGCACCCACACCAGTACGCCCAGCACCAGCAGGACCAGCAGCAACGCCGGCCACCGCCACCAGCCCAGCCGGAAGACAACCGGTCGGCGGCCGGACATGCGCTGCGTGAAGACCAGCGCGCGGTCGAGCGTCATCATGGCCAGGCCTGTCAGCGCGCCGGTGACCAGACCAGCTGCAAACAGGCTCGCCGCCGTCGTCGAGTCCTCGCCCAGAGCATATCCGGTGTACAGCTCCTCGGCCAACGTCCGCACCTGATAGAGATCGGTCACCACGATCTCGCCGGTCGTGGCCAGCAGCACCCACACCGACGCGGCCGCCACCCCCGGCCACGCGCGGCGCAGCGTGACGCGCGCGAAGACCCGGCCCGGGGTCGCGTCCAGCAACGCCGCCTCCTCCAGCTCCGGTTCGCTCCACTGCAACGCCGCGGAAACGATCAACAACACCCACGGCACCGACCACAGCCCGTGGATCCACATCACCGCCCCGGCACCCCTCAGCCAGGGCGATCGGATCGACTCGCGCGCCACCGAATACCAACCCAACTGGCCAAACCCCGCATCCCACGCCGCCGCGTGCAGATACAACGGCAGGAACAGCATGGATGCGATCAGCCAGAACATGAACCGGCGGCCCGGCACGTTCGTGCGGCACAGCATCAACGCCAGGAAGGCCCCGATCGGGACACCGACCGCACAGGCGCCCAGACTCACCCAGAGGCTGCTCACACCCAACAGCAGAACCCGGCGGTCGGCCGTTCCCGCACACAACCCCACACTGCACAACAGCAAGACCAGTCCGCACCAGAAGAGTCCGCGGCGTGGGGCCATGATGCACTGTTCAACGGTCAGTGTTTTCCTCTCGCCAAGTGCCGGGCGCCGGATGCGCCCGCTTCCCGCTACCGCGCGCGCGACGCGTCCTGCCGCGCGGTTGCCGTGGCGGGCACCAGCTCTTCGGTGAACCGGGCCAGGTACTTCATCATGCTGTCGTGACCCTTGAACCCGACGACCGTCTCGTCCCAGCCGATCTCGCGCGAAAGGACCCGGCCGGCGTCCAGATCGAAACGGATCTCGCCGTCCGTCAGCTGCTGCACGAGTTGCGCTTGGATCTGCGGATCGTTTACCGGCGTGATCACCTCCGTGCGAACCTCGATGGTCGCGACACCCGTCTTGACCGACCGGAGCGTGTAGGCGATCCGCGTCTTGATCCGCCGCGTGGTCCCGTCCGGGCGCCGGATCGGAATGTCGCTCGAGACCTGCCATTGCTGGCCGATCTTGACCGGTTCGTAGGGCAGGGGGATGACGATCTCGCCCAGCCCCAGGTTGACCTGGTTCGCCGCGCCCTGACGGCTCAGGATCTTGCCCGCGGGGGTCATCTTGACGGTCGCGATGGGCGTGTTGACCATCGTCGCGACATGCATATAGGGCGGCGGCGGCGTCTTGTCCGTCAGGCTGTTGTAACGCACTTCCGGCTTGTCCGAGATCTTCTGCCACATGTCGACGTCGGACACGCTGTGAACCAGCGTGATGTTCCCGTCCGCGTCCACGTCCTGCACGTCCCAGACCTTCGTCGAGAGCGTGCGGGCCCGCGTCGTCTCGGTCACGCCCTGAATGGTCGCCTCGGTCGTGCTCAGATGCTTGACCCTCCAACAGATCTTCTCGCCCGGTGCGAATTGGTAGCGGAAAGAGTACGCCTCCTCCGTCGCCCGCTTCTTGGCCGCGTCCAGCTCGGCCGCGATCTGCCGCGCATCATCCGCCACGGCACCCGGCCCAACACCCGCAAGAGCCGCCCATAGGCAGAAAACCGCGACGATCCGTCGATCATTCGTGTTCATGATGTTCGCATCCGTGCTGAATCACTGGCGAATGTGCCCTCGCCAACCGAGTTTCTCCCGCAACGTCCGGTAGTAATTCTGACCGCCCACCTCAATCATCTGGAACTGCGGCTCCGCCCGTTGCACCCGCACACGCTCGCCGGACTCGAGCGAACAGACGACGCTGCCGTCCACCACCACCGAAGCCGACCGGGACGGCTCGCGAAACATCACCTCGTAAATCCGGTCCGCACGATCCACCACCGGGCGGACCGTCAGCGTGTGCGGACTGATCGGCGAGATGACAAACGCCTGCAAGCTCTTGCGAAGTATCGGACCGCCTGCCGATAAGTTGTGCGCGGTCGAACCCACCGGAGTACTGATGATCAAACCGTCGCAACTATAAGTCGTTGCCAAAACCGAGTCAACGTAAAGATCCAGATTCATCATTCGAAACGGCGGTCCCCCCAACACGGCCATCTCGTTCAGACCCAGCTGCCGACGCACCACCTCGGTGCCACGATACACCGAACACTCCAGCATCAGATGCTCCACGATCCAGCACTTCCCGGCACACACGTCCGGGAACACGCGCACGAACGCGTCGGGCGCCAGAGCCGCCAGGAACCCCAATTTCCCCAGGTTGACACCCAGGATCGGCCGTTGGTTGGAGCCCATCTGGCGGGCCGCATGCAGAATCGACCCGTCACCACCCAGGACGATGGCGAAATCCGCTTCCACCGCCTGCAGGTCCTGCCGCGAAGTGAAGTCACTGAGCACAACCTCGGCCTGTTGTTCGATGAACGGCCGCAGCCGGTTGACTTCCGCATGCACATACGGACGCTGGCCATTGCCCAGCAGCATGACGCGCAGCCGGCGATCTCGAGTCGCACCCCACGGAGGCGTACGCGCGTCGTCGTCCGGTGCTAGCGGTTGCGGGTCATTCATGGCAGGCCGATCCCTGCTGGCGTGACGCGGCGGTGGTGTGGCGCAGCCCGTGCCGGCGGACGCGCTCGGCCAGGGCACGGCAGGCCTGGGCGATTCCGGGCGCGTCCAGCTGCAAGTCGGCCAGCAATTCGGCCCGCTCACCATGTTCGATGAACTGGTCGGGAATCCCCAGTCGCATGATAGGGCTGGTCGCCAGTCTGCGGTCGGCGGCCGATTCGAGCACGGCGCTGCCGAAGCCGCCCAGCAGCGTGCCTTCTTCGACCGTCACCACGAAGTCGCACTCCTGGAGGGCGCGCGCCAGCAGCTCGTGATCGACCGGCTTGGCGAACCGGGCGTTGACGACCCCCATGTCCAGTCCCTGTTGCCGCAGGGTGTTGGCGGCCTGCACGCAGTCGTGCAACAGCGCGCCGCAGCAGAAGAGGATGCCGTCCCGGCCCCAGCGGAGCACTTCGGCGCGTCCCAATTGCATATCGGCCGCGTCGCGCCCGATGGCGGACGCCGACGCTTTCGGGTAGCGGATCGCGCAAGGGGCGGGATGGCGCAGGGCGAATGCGAGCATCCGTGGCACATCCTGCGCGTCGCCCGGGGCCATCACAACCATGTTCGGCAACGCCCGCATGTAGACCAGGTCGAACACGCCGTGATGGGTGGGCCCATCCGGGCCGGTCAGGCCGGCGCGGTCCATGGTGAAGATGACCGGCAGGTTCTGGAGCGCCACTTCCTGGAACACCTGGTCGAAGGCCCGTTGGAGGAAGGTGCTGTACACGTCCACGATCGGCCGCAGGCCGGCCTTGGCCAGGCCGGCCGCGAACGCCACCGTGTGCGACTCGCAGATGCCCGTGTCGAAGAACCGCTCGGGGAATTCCGCGCGGACCGGCTCGAGCATGTTCCCCTGGCACATGGCGGCCGTCAGCACCACCACGCGCGGGTCGGCCCGCATCTGTTGGAGGATCGCCTCGCGCACGGCCAGGGTGTACGACCCCTCGGACCCGGACGATTGCGGGACGGGCCGGCCGTGGTCTTCCACGAAGGCGGGCGGCGTGTGGAAGTAGGTGGGGTCTTGAGCGGCGGGCTGGTAGCCGTGCCCTTTCTCGGTCACGACGTGCAGCAGCACATGGTCGTTCTGCTGCTGGACCATCTGCAGGTACTTGCGCAACAGGGCGATGTTATGGCCGTCGATCGGCCCGATGTAGCGGAACCCCAGGTCTTCAAACAGCATGCCGCCGTGTAAGCCGGCCTTGAGCCCTTCCTTGAGCTGCGCGAGGAACCGTTCCACCGGGTCGCCGAGGACGGGCATCCTGCTGAGCGCGCGGACGACTTCGGTCTTCAGTCCGGTGTAGACGGAGTTCGTGCGCAGCCGGTCGAGGTAGCTGGCCAGCCCGCCCACGCGCGGGCAGATCGACATCTTGTTGTCGTTCAAGATCATGAGGATCTTCTGGTCGATCTCGGCCGCATTGTTCATCGCCTCGAAGACAATGCCCGACGGAAACGCGCCGTCGCCGATCACCGCCACCGCGTGACGATCGCCCGATCCGCACAGGGCGTCGCCCACGTGCAATCCCAGCAGCGTGGAAATGCTGGACCCGGCGTGCCCGGTCATGAACAAGTCGTACGGGCTCTCGGCCGGGTTCGGATAGCCCATCAGGCCGCCCTTGGTGCGGATCGTCCCGAAGGCCTGATACCGGCCGGTCACCAGCTTGTGCGGGTAGACCTGATGCCCGGTATCCCAGATCAACCGGTCGCGGCTGAAATCGAACACGCTGTGCAGGGCGAGACACAGTTCGACGACGCCCAAGTTGGAGGCGAAGTGCGCCGACCGCGTGCCCAACAAGTTGCACAGCACATCGCGGATCTCGGCCGCCAGCTGCTTCAGTTCGGCCACGCTCATCCGGCGGAGCGCGGCGGGCGAATCGATTTTCGACAGCAGTGCGTGCATGGCGCCTAGCGGCTCCTGTGGATCACGTAGTGAGCCAGACCCTGCAGGGCGCCAGCCCGGTCCTGGAAGACCGCCAGCGCGCCGCAGGCTTCCTCGACCAGCGTCTGGGCGCGCCGCCGGCTCGCCTCGACACCCAGCACGGCCGGGAAGGTCAGCTTGCCCTGTGCGGCGTCCTTGTGCACATGCTTGCCCAGGTCCGCGGCCCGGCCACACTGGTCCAACAGGTCGTCGACGATCTGGAAAGCCAGCCCCAACCTGGTTCCATACGCATCGAGGGCCGCCTGCTGTTCGGCCGCGGCGCGTGCCACGAGCGCCCCGAGGCGGAGCGAGACGTTGATCATCGCGCCCGTCTTGCGGCGGTGGATCGACTCGAGGCGCGTCAGGTCGCCGCCCTGGAACTCGGCCTGCAGATCGTCCACTTGTCCGCCCACCATGGCGGCCGGCCCGGCCGCCCGGGCCAGCGCCGCGCAGCAGGCGGCCGCCACCTCGGGCGGCGCGATGTCGCGGGCCAGGATCTCCAGTGCGCGTGCCAACAGCGCGTCACCAGCCAGGATCGCCACCGCCTCGCCGAACTGGGCGTGGCAACTGGGCCGGCCGCGCCGCAGGTCGTCGTCGTCCATCGCCGGCAGGTCGTCGTGGATCAAGGAATAGGTGTGCACCATCTCGACCGCACAGGCGGCCGGGACCGCCGCCTCATCATCGCCACCGCAGGCTTCGGCCGCCAGCAGGACCAGGAGCGGGCGCAGTCGCTTGCCGGGCCCCAGCAGCATATGGCGCATCGCCTCGCGCAGCACGGGCGGGCAATCGGGGTCAGGGGCCAGGTAGCCGTCCAGTGCCGCCTCGATCCGGGCGGTGCGCCCACGAGACACGTCGGCAAACGACGGCAACGGTATCGACGTCATGGAGTCCAGCAACACCCGCACAGGCCGTACATCTACGCCACACTCAGGCCCCATTCTAAAACAGGGCCCCGCCGCCGTCTATCTCGGCCTCGCCCGCGTCCGGGTCAGCCGGGTCCGGATGACTCGACCGGCGCCGGCTGCGGGCCGCCTGCTTCTCCTCGAGCGACATGGCCGACTCGTCAAACGGCCGGCTCGTCACGCGGCCTTGCGGATCGACGCCCGAGAGCAACTCGATCTTCCGCTCGGCGCGGTCCAGCTGCCGGTAGCAGTATCGCAGGCACCTGACGCCCTGCTCGTACTGCGCGAGCGACTCGCTGAGCGAGAGCTGTCCGCCTTCCAGCCGCTGTACGATCGCCTCCAGCCGCGCCAGAGCCTGCTCGAACGTCGGCACCTCGCCGCGCGGCGCCTCACCCGAGGCCGCGACCATCTTTTTCTTCTTCTTGGCCATCCGCTTCGCTCGCCTGTGCTCGGGCGACTCCTGGGAAGTCTGGTTACCACGCGGTGGACTCGTCCGGCAGCTCTTGCGCGGCGATCGATTCGACTCGGCTGATCGTCGTGCCCACCGCATATCGCGTCCGGATCCGCTCGCCCAACTGCAGCCGGTCCGCCCGGCCGATCAGCGCGCCGTCCGCCTCCCGCTGCGTCACGCTGTAGCCCCGCGCGAGCACCGCGAGCGGACTGAGCGATTCCAACTGGCGGGAACGGGTCTCCACCTGTTCGCGCGCCGCCTGGAGCGACCGCTCCGCCGCGCGCAGCGCGCGGAGCTGCCACTCGTCCAGCCGTCGCTGCCGATCACGGATGCGTTCCAGCGGCTGGCGGAAGACCTGGCGATCGGCCAGCGCATCGAGCCGCGCGCGGGCCGCCGCCGCCCGGGCATCCAGCGCGGCGCGCAGGCGGCCGAGGCTGTGCTGCAACAGGACCGCAAGCTCGTCGGACGCCGGCACCACCCGCTGGGCCGCTTCGGTCGGCGTGAGCGCCCGCACGTCCGCGACCAGGTCGCTGAGCGTCACATCGATCTCGTGCCCGATGGCTGATACGACCGGCACCTGGGACGCGAAGATCGCCCGGACAACCGGCTCCTCGTTGAAACACCACAGGTCCTCGATGCTCCCGCCCCCGCGCGTCACGACCAGCAGGTCCATGGGCGGCTGCAGGCTGTTGGCCAGCGCGATGGCTCGGACGATGTCCGCCGCCGCCCCCTCGCCCTGGACCTTCGTCGGAATGACCAGCACGTCCGTGCCCTGCCAGCGCGCGCGCAGCACCTCCAGGAAGTCCCGCACCGCGGCCCCCGTCGGACTCGTGATGACTGCCAGCCGGCGCGGGAACCGCGGCAACGGCCGCTTGTGCCGCGGGTCGAACAACCCTTCGGCCGCCAGCTTCTCCTGCAGCCTGCGCAACGCCAGCTGAAGCGCCCCGACCCCCCGCGGCTCGATCTGCCGGATCACCAGCTGGTAGCTGCCCCGCGGCGGGTAGACATCGACCTCGCCTCCACAGATCACCTGCAGGCCGTCCTCCAGCGCGAACCGCAACCGGCTGGCCACGCCGCGCCAGATCACCGCGCGGATCTGGGCCTCGGCGTCCTTGAGCGTCAGATACAGGTGCCCGGACTGCGGCCGCGCCAGGTCCGTCACTTCGCCCACGACCCACACCGCCGGGAACCGTTCGGCCAGCGTCTGCTTGATTTGCGCCGTGAGCTGCGCGACCGACAGCGGCACGTCCGGCCTGCTGAGCGGAAGTTGATTGCGAGAAGCCATCATCGACGACCCTTGTTGCCCGGCCGTTGGGCATTGTAGCAGGTCCGCCCGGCGCCCCAACGGTCCCGCGCGCCCGGCCCCTCGCGCGCGGCGCACCGCTACGGCCACTGGCCGCTGAACACTTCCTCAGCCGGTCCGGTCAGGAAAACATGGTTGTCACGCTCGCACCACTCGATCTCCAGGTCGCCGCCCAGCAGGTGGTTCACGATGCGCCGCTCCGTCCGGCCGCTCAACACGCCCGCCACGCACACGGCACAGGCGCCCGTGCCGCACGCCCAGGTCTCGCCGGACCCGCGCTCCCAGGTCCGCTGACGCACCACGCCGCGCGACTCCACCTCGACGAACTCGACATTCACCCGCGCCGGGAACCGGGCATCACGCTCCAGCTGCGGGCCGAGCCCCAGGACCAGCGCGTCGGTCGCCCGGTCGACGAAGATCACGCAGTGCGGATTGCCCATCGACACGCAGGTCACGCGCAGAGAGTGCCCGGCGATGGACAACTCCCGCTCGACCACCAGATCCCCGGCGAGCGTCGTCGGGATGCGGGGCGGGTCCAGGATCGGCGCACCCATGTCAACACGCACACGCGAGACCCGCCCCCGGCTCACCTCCAGCTCCAGCGCCAGGACTCCGGCGCCGGTCTCGATCCGCAGGTCCTGACGCGGGCAGAGGCCGTGGTCATACACGTACTTGGCGACACACCGAATGCCGTTGCCGCACATCGCCGACTCGGATCCGTCGGCGTTGAACATCTGCATCCGCGCGTCGGCAACTTGCGACGGACGGATCAGGATCAGCCCGTCCGCGCCGACGCCGAACCGCCGGTGCGACATCTCGCGGGCCAACCGGGCGGGATCGGCAGGCACTCCTTGGGCGAAGCAATCGACGTAGATGTAGTCGTTGCCGGCGCCGTGCATCTTGATGAATCGCATGGCAGCCACCTGAGAGGGAGGACCCGGAACGTTCAGTCGAGACATGCGGACCGGTGCAGTCTAGAGGACACGCACGCCTTCTGCACGGTGTGCGGCGGTGATTTTTTCGACGCGTACCGGCCGGGCGTCAACCCTGCAGATCCAGTTGCTGCCCGGTGATGCCCGCCGGGTCCTTGCCCGAGCCGGGCGCGGCGTCCGCCGCCGGCTCGGTTTCGGTCGGCGTGTCGCCCGGCCCGGCCGGGCCGATCTCCCACGGTCGCCGACCGTCCGCGTCGCGGTCGGCCGCGCCCTCGTGCTCCTCCGTCTGGCCGACTCCCGAGGCCTGCTCGGCCTTCTCGGCCATCCGCGTCTGGCGGGCCTGGTTGGCCGTGTCCTGCTGTGCGCGGTTCACCTCCGACCCCTGGCTCTGAGGGAGCGGAGAGCCTGCCGCGCTGCCGATCGTGCCCAGAGGACCTACGTTCATGAGTCATTCCTCCGTACCAGGGTCTGTCGTCACGTCCTCGCTTCGTCGCGGGCCATCTGCGTCTATTCCTTCGTCGGGCCCCACAGCGTCCGGGGGCTGGCGGTCCGAGGGACGGCTTCCGGGAAGATCCGCTGCAGGGTGTTGTCCAGATCGGGGAGCGGCTTGCGGATCACCTGCGGCTGATCGACAGTGCCGACCACCTGGATCAACAGGATGCTCTTGCTGGCTTCCGCCAGCAGCGCCTTGACCAGCGGCAACGGGGATTCCTCACGCCCTACCAGCGCATAGAAGTCCAAGTCGATCTGCCGATTCAGGTCCATCCAGCCCTTGCCCTTCATGCTCAGCACGTCGCCCGCGAAGTCGATGCGATCCAAATAGACCTGCTCGCCGTTGACGCGGAAATCGATGTCGCTGCTGGTGAACGTCGTGCCGTCCGGATCGCGCAGGCTGAGCACGTTGAGCAGGCGGGCCATGACGGGCAATTGATACACGTTCGCTTCCCTGAGCCGCATCTGGCCATGGCCCTGCAACGTGTGCAAGCCCGCCTTGGCGCCCTGCAGGTGTGCCAGCGCGTAGACTCGACCGGTGACCTGGTGGGCCCCCGGATGCACGGCCCGCGCGAGCTCGATGAGCTGGCCGTCGACCAGCGACAGGTCCGCTTCGAAATGCAGGTCGTTGTCCAGCAGGACGCGCGCGTCGACCGCGACCGTGCCGCCCACGGCCCGGGCTGTGACCTGGCGCGGGATGACGCCCGGCTGGGGTGCGGTGGCGCGCGAACCGAGAATGAGCTGTTGGGCATCGAGCCAGAAGGGGCCGCGGATCTGCGTGAGCTGGACGCCGCGCGTGATGAGCGAATCGATCTCCAGCTCGCCGCGACTCTGTATCACCTGGCCGTCCGACTGCCCGATCAACCGGACGCCGCCGTGGATGTGTTCCAGTCGGAGCGCGCTGTCCAGGGCGCCGTTTTCCACATCCAGCAGGAGATCCCAGCGCGCGCTGAGCGGCCCGATATCGCCGCCGCCGAACCAGGCGTTGCCGTCGACGCTCACCATCCCGCGGTACCGCAGCTGACGCAGGGCCGACCGCAGCGCCTCAGGCATGGCATCGACCAGCTCCCGGTCGACGTCCAGCCGGTCGGCCACCAGCCGCGTCAGGCGGATCTCCCACCGCCGGTCGGGCGTGGCCTGGCCGTGTCCGGCCAGCTCGACGCGGCTGCCTTGACGTTTGGCGCTGATGTCCTGCAGTTGGAACTGGCCGTCCCGGTAGGAGAGGCTGCCGGTCACGTCGTCCAACTGCACCGGCAGCCAGGTGGGCTGCACGCTGATGGATCGCCCGGGCACGTTCTGCGAAGGCGGCCACTTCTCGGCGCGCAGGTCGAGCTGCGTCTGGTGGGTACCCGTGTGGTGCTGCATGGTCAGCCGCACGTAATCCACGCTCCCGCGCGGCCGCAGACTGTCCCACAACCGCTCGACGCCCGGGTTGAGCTGCCCGATGGCCGACCGCAGGGACTCGTCCAGCGGCGCGTCCCAGCACTTGAAGTGCAGCGTCAGATCGCCGCCCGGCCGGCCGTCGGAAGCCGGCGTCCAGTCGCCCGCGCATGTGATGTAGTTGCTGCCATGATACCCACGCAAGTCCCGGAACTCCCATTGCTGCGGGGTCATCACGATCTGGCCGGTCACGTTCTGAATCGCATACGGGAATCGCTCGTACTGGATCGCGCAATCGTTGAGCTGCACGTCCCACCAGGCGTGCGCCGGCTCGCCCGGCGCCCGCTTCTCGATCCGCCCCTGCGTCAACGTGATCGCGCCGCTCGGACGCAGCGTGCGCATGATCCGCTGGCCCTCCGTGGGCAGCGCCGTGATGAAGTCGTCGTTCAGCGGGATGGGGCCGTGCGAACCGAGGGTCAGCCAACCGGTCGCCTGGGAGCCCGGGTCCTGCAGCTCGGCCGCCAGCTGGATCGTCTGGCCGTTGGCGGTCGCCAGGAACTCCGGGACCCGGATCGTGCGGCCGACGACCCGGATGTGGCCATGGCCATGCTGCAGGCGCAGCGGGAACCGATAGTAACTGAACGATACGTCGCGGCAGTGGATGTCGATGTCCGGCTGGAACTCGTGCTCCGCCAGGGACAGCGTCGCCGTCAGGTCGATCGTGCCCTCCGGTGAGAACTTGTTCCACTCCGCCTGCCAGTGGGCCGGCAGCGACTGATAGAGGCGTTCGTCGAGCGAGAGCTGGCGGACCTCGCCTGAGAGCACCAAGGTGGGAGACTCGCCCAGGAACCCGTCGCAGCGGCACGAGAGCGCCAGCGAGGTCGGCCCGCTCTGGGCCGTCACCCCTTCGATCCGAAGCTGCCGGTTGTCACAGAAGATGTCCGCCTCCAGCTTGGTCAGCGACAGCGGCAGCCGCGGGTCTTCCAGGTTCCCTTCCGAGAGATGCCCTTGCAGCGTGAAATCGATCGGCTGCGCCGCGCCGCGCCGGTGCCCGACCCGAAACGTGAATTGCGCCCGCGCTCGCAAGTTGGCCAGCAGCGAAAGGTACTCCGCCGCGTCGGCCGGCAACGCGTTGAGCATCCGCTGCGACATGTCCAGACCATCGATCGTGCCCCACGCCGACCACTCCGCGCCGCTCCGGTCGATCAGCCCCTGCAGCTTCACCCGCCGGAAATGGTCACCCAGGAGCGTCCCGGCCAGACGCCATTGCTCGCACTTGCCCGCCCCCGCCTCCGCGTGCAGCTGCACGTTGATTTCCCGCAGCGCCATGCTGCGCTCCGGCCGACTGCAAAGGTCCTTCAAATCGACTGCCGAATCCTCGATCACGATCGTCGGCATCGACCCGCCGCAGGTGGGCAACGGCAGGAGCCCGGCCAGGTTCCACTCGCCCGCCCGGTGACTGGTCGCCTGGACTTTCAAGCGGCGCAAGGTGAGACGCTGGACCTCGAGCGTGCCGGCGAGCAACTGCGTCAAGTCCGTCTGGCAGGCGAGGAACACTTCGTCCACGGACACCCATTCGCGGTACGCCGGCGCCCCGGTCTTCGCGCGGATCGACAGCCCGCGGATCTCGATCCCCTGGCCGGCCAGCCGACGGGCGGCCGCCACGCGCACGTCCAACTGCGGATAGTGGTCCGCCACCAGCGACTCGACCCGCACACGGATCTGCTCGTCCAGCTGCCCGGCCAGGAACTGCCGGCCTACCACCAGACCCGCCGCGCAGACCAGCAGGGCCAACAACCACCAGCGCACGAAGCTGGCAAATCGGGCGAAGAGTCCGCGTGGCTCAGCCATGCGCCTGGATTCCTGTCCTGCAGCCCCACGATCCTTCCACCAGCATGCCGCTCAGACGGCAACGCCGACCGCCTCCCCGCGGCCCGCGACCCGCCGCCTCCACACACCGGCCAACACCGCTGCGGCCAACACCGCCCAGACCAACATTGCCGGGTCCCGATAACGAATCGAGGCCACAAAAATCACGTGCAGACCCGTGAAGTACAACGCCGGAAAGACACACAACGTGTACGGCCAGCCGCGGCGAACCCACCGCCAGACCCCGATCGCGCCCAGCACCAGGAGCGGCACATACCCGGCCGCGACCACCAGGCGCAGCGCCCGGCTCTGAAATTCGCCGGCATTCGGCCAGATGTTCCACATCCGCAGGAACTTGGCGCCGGAGAGCCGGATCGCGGCACCCATATGCCCACGCGCCCACGACCAGGCATCGTCCCGCATCCGCCGGTCCAGTCGGACCTCGAACCCGTCCGGCGACCGACCTGCCGCGATGTCGTCCTGCCGCTGTGCCTGGTAGTACCGCGTGGTGAACCGCATGTCGCTCGCACCCGTCGCCGCCGGGTTCAAACCGTCATACAGACTCGCCCCCACCTGCAACGTCGTGGGCACGAACCGGCCCGCAACCTGATAGTTCCGAATCCACCAGGGACACATCACCAGGCTCAACGCACCAAGCATCCACACGCCGATTCGCAAATGCCGCCAACGAGCCGGGCTCGCCAGCACCTGGCAACCCAGCACGAACGGTATGAACAACAGCCAACTCGGCCGCGCCAGCACGGCGCACGCCGCCGCCACACCCGCCAGCACCGACCAGAGAACCTCGCGCCGCCTCGAAACGGCCTGCCACGCACAGACCCAACACGCCAGGTGCAACATCATCAACGGACAAAACAAGGCTTCCGCCAGCACGAAAAGACTCATCGCCACCGCGCCCGGATACCCGGCCACCAGCACGCCCGCCAGAACCCCCGTGTCGCGATCAAACAAGAGGCGGCCCATCCAGATCACCACGCCGACAGTCACCGTGCCCAACAGCGCACCGACCAGCCGCGCCCAGAGAACCGGCGGATCTGCACCGACTACCGTGAACAGCCCGGCCAACAGCACTGGATAGCCGGGCGTCCGAAAGATGCGGAAGTCCGGTCCGCCATACTCGTACGCCTGCCCCGCCGCGATCCGATGACCCAACTCCCAGTAACCGTCACTGTCGGGCATCCCCAAGGCCCGAGCGTCGCCCAACCGCGCCTGCCACCACACCGCGCCCCCCACGCGCACGCCCAGCGCCACGGCCAAAACCGTTAAGACGACCCAGCAGCGTTTCCAGCCTGACATCCGTGGTCCGCGCATAATGGTGGCCAGCGTACGGGACGCGGCATAGTAGGCTCACCCGGAGAAGGAGGTCAATACGGAAGTGGTGCTAGCACGCCGGAGCGGTGTGGCAACCCGGAACCAGACGGAGGGCGCGAATCACGCGTGTGCGGCCTCCAGGCACACGACATCCGCCTTTCGCCGCGCGCGGATGCTGCCGGGCAGTGTGAGGGACGACTCCGCTGTGCCGGCGCCTTGCAGCAGGGCGCCCAATTCCTCCCACTTGCGGCGGCTCATGGCGCGCAGCGGCCAGTGCTGGTCGCGCCACACGGCCATCAGCAGCTCCTGGACCAGGAAGGCCGGCTGCCCGCACAACGGCGTGCAGTCGATCTGCACGCGATGGGCCGCGGACACCGTCACGCACCGGGCTCGCAGCGTGTCGACCAGCGTATCGATCACCCGCTGCGCTTGCCCGGACAGCTCGCCGAGCCGCAGGATCGCCTCCTCGACTCGCGGGTTGTAGTCGCGTTGGAGCGCGGGGAGCAGTTGGTGCCGGATGCGGTTGCGCGTGTAACGCGTCGCCCGATTGGTCGAGTCCTCTCGAAACGGCTGGCCCAAGGAGGCCAGGTACGATTCAACCTCCACTCGGGAACAGCCCAACAATGGGCGCACCAGCGTGGTCATTGGGCTGAGCGGCCGGTACTTCGGGATGCCGCCCAGGCCGCGCAGGCCCGTCCCACGCACCACCCGATGCAGGATCGTCTCCACCTGGTCCTGGGCCGTATGGGCTGTGGCGACGTACCGCGCGCCGAGTCGATCGGCCAGGGTACGCAGGAAGCCATACCGCGCACGACGCGCGGCGGCTTCCAAACCTTTACGGCCGGGCTGCAGGTCCGCCCCGGCACGGCCCACCTCACAAGACAACCCCAGCCGGCCGCACAACCGCGCGACAAACGCCTCGTCCTCGTCCGATTCCAGGCCGCGGAGCCCGTGGTTGAAATGCCCGACCACCAGGCGGCCCGCCGATCGCGCCTGCAGGCGTGCCAGTGCGCACAGCAGCGCCACGCTGTCCCGACCACCCGAGACGGCGACGATCACCGTGACCTCCCGCCACTGGATCGGCGGCCAGGAGTCGGCAACCTGCCGTTCGAACTGGGGCTCGCAGTCCATAGCGGCCAATGTAAACCAGCGGCGGCAGGCGGTCACGGGCTGCCCCCTACAAAGCTATGCATTATCCCCTCATTCGATGTACTTCCGCAGAATTGGACGGTTAGGCAGGGTGGAGCGGGTCGGCCATGGCGCAACTGCAGAGGGTGCTAGGGGTTGGGGTCCTGGAAAACCGGCCTTGCGGCGGCCGCAAACCGTTGCAGTTCTCGGATTCTCTGATAACATAAGGGGCGAATTGCCTATCGGCTGCTAGCTGCGCGTGTCCTATGTGCAGCGGGCAGTGCTTGCATTCAATTGACAACCTTTGAACGAGCGTTGGCGCTACGTCGGAGGCGGGGGGTGCAAGGTGGTTCAATTCGATCGCTGATGAACATGGTCCGGAATTCGTGATCGCGACCAGGGCTTTTTCGACACAGAGCGGGCGAATCAATGTACATCGTAATGCTTATCTTGCGGTGTATTTTGGGCATTGAGGGGGTTGGCTATCGCGGCCTGCGATTGGCGGTTTGCGGGCGTGCAACCCCCACGTGGGTGCCAGGACAGGGTGGTAGAGCCTCCTCGGTTGCTCTGGAGTACTGGTCCTGTGAACAAGCAGTTCCCGATACGATGGCCGCACGAGCATCGACGGCGTGCACGCCGTTTTTTCGCCCACCGTTGCAAGCGGTGCAGTCTGGCGGGCGACGATTTGGGCGTGTGATGGTCGGGGGGGACTAGCGCGGGACGGGCCTCATCATCATCGGTCGGGCAGGCGTGTCATGCCGCGCCGCGAACCGAGCTTGCACAGGCAATGAGAGGTACTGGGCGCGGTGCGTCGTTCGTGCTGGGCGCGTCGAGCCGAGGAGCCTGCGTTGCGACCGCCGGGCGGGTGCCGCGCTGATCCCGAATGGGGAGCAGACCGTGGTAAGTCCCATCTTTGCGGCACTCGACCAGATCACCATTGCGGTCGTCGCCAGCTCCTTGATTACGGCCGCCCTGACCTTCACGGTCGTGAAGCTGCTGGACCGGCTGCGCAGGAAGGACGCCGAGACCGAGGCCCGTACGATCCTGGAGCGTGCGGAGCGCGAGGCGACCAACCGGCGGCGGGAGGCGGAGTTGGAGATCAAGGAGCGTGCGCTCCAGCAGAAGGCCAAGACGGAAGAGGAGTTGGGCAAGGTCCGCGACGAACTGCGTGAGCGGGAGCGGTTGCTCGACAAGCGGACGGAGACGATCGAGCAGCAGACGGACGATTTGCGCAAGCAGGAGCGGATTGTCGAGAACACGCAGCGCCGGCTGTCGGAGCGGTTGGAGGACGCCAACCGCCGGAACGAGGAGCTTTCCAAGCTGTTGGACATGCAGCGTCAGACGCTGCACGACCTGAGCGGCCTGGGGCGCGAGGAGGCGGAGCATCGGCTCTTGTCGATGCTCGACGCCGAGCTGACCCAGGAGACGGGCCAGATCATCCTGCGGCACGAGAAGCGGATCGCCGAGCAGTGTGACGCGATGGCGCGCGACATGCTCCTGACCGCCCTGCATCGCTACGCGGCGGCCCACACGGCCGAGAGCACCACCAGCTCGATCGACATCCCCAACGACGAGATGAAGGGGCGCATCATCGGCCGGGAAGGGCGCAACATCCGGGCGTTCGAGAAGGCGACGGGCGTGGACGTGATCATCGACGATACGCCGGGCGTGGTGATCGTCAGCGGTTTCGACCCGGTGCGCCGGGAAATCGCCCGCCAGTCGCTCGACAAGCTGATCGCCGACGGGCGCATCCATCCGTCCCGCATCGAAGAGATCGTGGCGGAGACCACCAAGGAGATCGAGCAGTACATCCGCCGCAAGGGTGACGAGGCGGTCCAGGAGGTGAACGTCCACGGCCTGCACGAGCGCCTGGTGTACATGCTCGGCCGGATGCACTTCCGGACCAGCTACAGCCAGAACGTGCTGCGGCACAGCGTGGAAGTGGCGTTCATCGCCGGGATGTTGGCCGAGATGATCGGGCTGGACGGCGACATCGGGCGCCGCTGCGGACTGCTGCACGATATCGGCAAGGCGGCCGACCATGAGCTCGAGGGCGGCCACCCAAAGATCGGCGCCGACCTGCTCAAGCGGCATGGCGAGGGCGCGGAAGTGGTGCATGCCGCGCTGGGCCATCACGACGAAATCCTGACCGACTACCCCTATACGATGCTGGTCGCCACGGCGGACGCGTGCAGCGCGTCGCGCCCGGGTGCGCGTCGCGAATCGCTCGAGCGCTACATCAAGCGGATGGAGGAACTGGAATCGATCGCCAGCGGGTTCCCCGGCGTCGAACAGGCGTTTGCGATCCAGGCCGGCCGCGAGCTGCGCGTGATCGCCAGCGCCAAGCAGACGGACGACGCGAAAGCGGCGAAGATCTGCCGCGACATTGCCAAGGCCTTCGAAGAACAGCTGACCTATCCGGGCGAAATCAAAGTCACCGTGGTGCGTGAATCACGCTTCACCGAATTGGCACGCTAGGGCGACCCGTGAACATCCTGCTGATCGGCGACATCGTGGGCAAACCCGGCAAACAGATCGTGCAGCGCGCGCTGCCCGGCCTGCGCGTGGAGGCGGCCTTGGACCTGGTGATCGCCAATGCCGAAAACGCGGCCGGCGGGTCCGGCATCACCCCGCAGATCTTCCACGAACTGCGCGCCGCCGGCGTCGACTGCGTCACGCTGGGCGACCATATCTACCGGCGCAGCGAAGCCGACCCGCTGTTCGACGGCGACTTCCCCATCGTCAAGCCGGCCAACTTCCCCGCAGCCGCGCCGGGCCGCAACTGGGCCGTCGTCCCCGCCGCCAACGGCGTCCGCGTGGCCGTGTTCAACCTGCTGGGCCGGCTCTTCATGCGGCCCGTCGACTGCCCCTGGACCCGCGCCGACCAGCTGCTGGCCGAACTGCCGCCCGACGTCAAGGTCCGCGTGCTCGATTTCCACGCGGAAGCGACCAGCGAAAAACAGCTCATGGGACGATACCTCGATGGGCGCGTCTCCGCCGTGCTCGGAACCCACACCCATGTGCCCACCGCCGACGAACAGATCCTGCCCGGCGGCACCGCCTTCCAGTGCGATGTCGGCATGACCGGACCGTTCGAAAGCATCCTCGGACGCGATATCCAACGCGTGATGCAGACCACCATCACCTTCCGCCCCACCTACTTCCAGGTCGCCAAACACGACGTGCGGCTGGGAGGTACGATCGTGGACATCGACCCGGAGACCGGCAAAGCCCGCGCCATCCGCCGACTGGTCGTGCGCCAACAGGATGCCGAACGACTCGCCGCCCTCGCACCGCCCGCCCCACTCCCGGCCGACCAGGATGATGACTAGTGCGCGTAGGCCGCACCGTCCAGGGCGAATTCGTCCGCCAGATTGTAGTCGTAGAAGTTCTTCGCGATGTGCTCCGCCAACACCTGCAGGTACGTACGCTCGAACGTCCGCCAGTTCGTCGCCAAGACCGACATCGCATGGGTCGTCGGGAACGTGTGCTCCACCCCCTCCATCCGGAAGACCACCTTGCCCTCCTGACCCATGTCGTACACCCGCGTGGTCGACCGCGAACGACCCTTCAACAGCGTCGTGCTCTCGTGAATGCTGTACGTGTCAATGTCGATCGCCACCACCATGTCCGCCTTCACGCCCCGCCCAATGTCCACGAAATTCGATTCGTCCCAGTTGTTCGTGTCCATCCAGTCAGCCACCTCGTCCGGCGATACGACGGTGATGCCGTCCACCTTCTGCTGGAGAATCGTCCCCACGCGATCGGCCAGCAACATCGAGGCTTCACCATCCCCGTACGACGAGGAATTCATCACGCAGACGACGGCCACACGCTTCCCCTTGAGCCCGCTGTAGCGGGCTTCGATCTTGTGCCCGTCACCGTAGGCCAGTTGATAAAACACGGCACAACCGGTCGAACAGGCCAACACGGGGAAGCACAGAACCAGGAGGATCCCTAGCGTTTTGCGGGTCGATGCGCAGCGCATGATTACTCCATTCATCGGGCGCTCGTGGATACGGCCAGACCGGCCCCAGTGATCGGGGTGCGGAACATAACACCCCGAACCGGGAAACGCAAGACGAAATTCGGATACACCAACCGGCGATCCCCAGCCGGTGGGGCGCAAGAACCCGACGGGGCGGCGGGAACGGTTGGCGCGCACGGAGAACGTCAAGCAAGAGAACTTGCGTGGTCTGGCGAGTTGATCTCGGCATAACAGGGAGAAACCGCATGGCGACCCGGACCGCCAAGTGGTTCAGTTGACGGTCTACCCCCATGCGAACTAGAATCGCCATGGCCCGCTGTTCGTATGCTATCCTTGATTTGTTTCTCGCTTGGGGCGCCCGACAATGGCTCACCTACGTTCCGTGACCAATCCCAAAGAGATCCACGCGATCACGACGCGGGACAATGAGTTCGTAGTGGGTCGGAATCCCGATTGCGATCTGGTGATCAATGCGACGAGTATCAGCCGACGCCACGCGGTCTTCACATTCGACGGCACCCACCATTATCTCCAGGACCTGCACAGCCGGAACTCCACCTATCTGAACGGCGTGAAGATCGATCCGAACGGGCGCCCGCACCCGTTGAAAGACAACGACAAGGTGGGCTTCTGCGACCTCGAGTACGTGTTCCGCGCCGCGGATGCCCCGTCGCCCGAGGGCGGCATTTTCTTCGTGGATGACGATGTCGAATCGAGCGAGTCCACGATCATGTCCAAGGTGGGCGTGTTGTCGGGCCAAGGCGGGGTGCAGGTGACGGCCAGCCCGCAGGCGAAACTCAACGCCCTGCTGGAGATCAACCGCAGCCTGGGGCGGGCGTTGTCGTTGGACGAGGTCCTGCCGCAGGTGCTCAGCAGCCTGTTCAAGATCTTCGTTCAGGCGGATCGCGGCTTCGTGGCGTTGCGCAATGCGGACGGGACGCTGGTCCCCCGCTGGTCGCACACCTGGCGCGAGGACGCGACGGAGACCATTCGCGTCAGCCGGACGATTGTCAACAAGGTGATGGAGACGCAGGAGGCGATCCTCTCGGCTGATGCGATGAACGACGAGGAGTTCAACAAAGCGCACAGCATTGCGGAGTTCCGGATACGCTCGATGATGTGTGCCCCGCTGCTGGACAACCTGGGCAACTCGATCGGCGTGTTGCAGATCGACACGGCCCGGCAGAGCAAGCGGTTCCAGCCGGAGGACCTGGAGGTGCTGTCGGCGGTGGCGAGCCGGGTGAGCATCGCGATCGACAACGCGCAGATGCACGAGCTGGCGCTGCGCCAGCGCAGCCTCGAACGCGACCTGGAGTTGGCGCGGGAAGTCCAGCACGGGTTCCTGCCCGACACGCGGCCGGGCGTGCCGGGTTACGAGTTCTTCGATTTCTATCAGCCGGCGCTGCACGTGGGCGGCGACTATTTTGACTATATCAGCCTGCCGGACGGCCGCGTCGCGGTCATCGTGGCGGACGTGGTGGGCAAGGGCGTGGCGGCCGCATTGCTGATGGCCAAGTTGTCGGCGGAGGCGAGGTTCAGCCTGGTCATGGGCGGCAACGCAGCGCGGGCGGTGAGCCTGCTCAACGAGCGCATGTGCGCGCTGCACCTGGACCGCTTCATCACGGCCGTGCTGCTGCTGCTCGATCCGCACACGCACGAGGTGTCGATCGCCAACGCCGGCCACATGGCCCCGATCTGGCGGACCAAGAACGGCCGCATCGCCGAGCCGGGCCAGGCGGAAGCCGGGCTGCCGCTGGGGATCGACGAATCGTTGCAGTACGCCGAAGCGCGCGTCAGCTTGGCGGTCGGCGAGTCTCTGACGATGTTCACGGACGGCGTAAACGAAGCAGCCAGCGCCTCGGGCGAATACTTCACCATCGACCGGATCCGCCGCTGCGTGGAGGCCGCCTCCGGCCCGCCGTCTGTCATCGGCAACGCCGTGATCCAGGACGTCCACAACTTCATCGGGGACGGCCTGCAGAGCGACGACATGTGCCTGGTGACCTTTGGCCGGGTCGGGTAGGGCCCGGGCGCGGGGCTGCGCCGGTTCCCCCCCGCCCACGCCCGGGCCGCGATCACGGGGCGAAACGACTGCCGCTCCAGAGCCACCAGGTGCCGGCACCCGGGCAGGAGGGCCAGTCCTCGCGCACCGGGCAGGCGACCGGCACCCGGGCCGTATCCGACGGCGCTGCTTCCGGGTGCGGCAGCGACGGCGGGTCGGGCATCACCAGCCAGACGTTGCGGAACTGGACCGGGTTGCCGTGATCCTGCAGCAGGATAGGCCCATCGTATGGGCTCTCGGGTTGGCCAGCGCCCGTCTTGGCCACCACCGGTCGCCGGCGATGGATGGCCACGCCGTTGTGCAGCACGGTGATCTGGGCGTCGGCCGTCTTGCGGCCTTCGGCATCCCACCGCGCGGCGGTGAAGAACAGGTCATACGTCTGCCAGGCCAACGGCGGGAACGTCATATTCAGGTCGGGACCCTGCTGGCGGTACAGTGCGCCGCAATCATCGAATTCCGGCAGCAGGCCAAACGAATCGAGGATCTGCACCTCATAGCGCCGCTGGACGTACACGCCGCTGTTGCCGCGCGCCTGGGCGCGCGCGTAGGGCATGTACGGCGTCTGGAACTCCAGGTGCAACTGGAAATCCCGCACGGGCAGCTTGGTCACGGCGCCCGGTGCCAGCGTACCCAGGGGTGTGATCCGCCCTTGATCGAACCGCGTCACATCGCGGCCGTCAAAGAGCACGATGGCATCCGGGGGCGGTGGCGCGCCGAGCGTCCGGCTCACGCGCTGCACCTTGTGCACTTGGCCGACCTCCACGCCGGCACTGTCGATGACGCGACCCGCCCTCCCACGCTCGATGATCAGGGTGCCGCGCACACCGTGAAACGTGAGCAGGTCCCCCTCACGCGCACCCTGCCAGGCAATCGGAGCTTCCCGGTCCCACCCGTTGCCCGGCAAGCCATCTTGATAGCCCAGCGCCGAGAACGCGCCGTCACCGAGTGCGACCACCTGCACGCCGAACTCGACACGCCGGCCGTCCACCGCGCGCACCTGACCCAGATACTCGCCCTGGAACGCGAAGTCGTCGTCCACCTGGCTCACCGCAGTCGCCACCAGCTCCCCGGCAGCCGCGCTCATCGGCAGCGCCGGCGGGCACGTGGCGAGCAGAACGGCGAGCATGACAGGCAACCGGGCGAGCATCAGCACAGGACCTTCGGATTCACCGGGGCCCCTGACGGCCGGCAGCAGGACCAGCCTGGGGCGCGTTGCCATCCAGGATGAACCAACCGCCGCGCGTCTGCAAGAGCATCGCGGGCTGTTCCCGCACCGGCACGCTCGGCCGGTGTCGCGGGACCGACCCGTCGGCTGGCCGCGGCGCCGGCGCTACGCGAGCAGTTCTCGGCGGAGGCGGCCCAGCAGGGCCAGCAGCGGTTTGGCGCGCCCCGCCTGATCCAGCGCGCCGGAATGGGGAAACTCGTGGGGCTCCCCGTCACTCCACTGATTCCACACGATCGCGTGGAGTGCGGGCTTGGAGAGCAGCAGGGGCAGGAGGTGGCGCGCCAGGTCCTGGTCCATGGCCGGCGCGGCGGGATCCTCGCCCGTACGCGGGACCACCTGCACGTCGCCGCGTGCCAGCGGGTCGGGCCCCGCACGGCTGGGCATGGTCAGGTAGATGATCAAGGGCATGCCCAGAAGGCTCCAGCGGTCCAGATGCCGACTGATGGCCAGCAGATCGCGGGGCAGGCAGCCGCCCGGCCAGTAGCCGAGGTTCATCTCCAGCGCGATGCCGGCCACGCCCAGCTCGGCGCGCACCAGCGCGTCGGCGAAGTGGAGCGGCGAGAGGCTCGAGTTGTCGATCGCCAGGTATTCGGCCCACGGCTGGTCGAAACTGATCACGACGGGCGTCTGTGAGGACGCGTCGCAGACCGTTTCGATCATGGCCACCGCCAGGCGCAGCCGATGCTCCTCGGAGAGCCCGAGCGCGCCGGGCAGGTTCAGGCGGCCCGCGCAGACCCACACGTCCATGCTCTCGTCGTAACGCCGCACGACGCCCCGCACGTACCGCCGCGCCGCCTCCTCCAACGCATCGTAGCGGTTCGCGTGGCCGCAGATCCACTCGGGCAGCGACCCGCGATCGGTCTGGATCAGGGGCCCGCCCAGCAGGCGCAGGCCCTGTGCCTGGCACCAGGCCACGAGCGTGTCGACCGACTCGTAGTGGACCTGGTCGGCGGTCGGCTGCAGATCGCGCCACCGAAAGGGGAGGCTCGCCGCATGGAACGCGTCGAGGAACGTGGGGGCCGTCCGCGGATCGATGAGCGGGTCGTCCAGCCGACCGGCCAACAGCGATGGGAACGGCCCGCTCGACTCGCGCTGGAGCCGGATCCGCGGCAGGATCACCTCCTGACACAACCGCGCGATCACGTGCGACGCGATGCGGATCGCGTCCGCGGCCGCTTCGTCCGCACTGGCGGGCACGGTCGCCGCCGTGAGGAACGCCGCCAGCGCCCGGTCGAGCAAGTTGCGGATCGGCGCTGGGATCGCCACCTCCGCCGACTCGAGGTCGGACGCCGACATTCGGGCGCGATAGAGCGTGCCCCGCGCCAGTTCCGTGGCCAGGTGGTACGGCGCCGGCCGCTCCATCAGCGTGCAGGTCGAGAGCACCAGTTGGCCGAGCCCCGGCACGTCCCACGGGATGTGCAGCGTGCCCGATTCGGAAACCGGATCGTCCCGCTCGATGCACAGCAGGCCGTCCTTCCAACCGTTGCGGCTGCGCCACGGGATCGATTCGATGTTGGCCAGGTGAGCCCGGGCAACCGCGTGCGGCAACAACGCGTCTGGCGCCGGTGCATAGAACCGCATCAGGCCCATGAACGATCCCTCGAGCACACGATTTGATGAGCAGCGTACGACGCATCGCACACGACGTGGCAGACCTCAATTTCGGCAAATGTAACTCAGGGACCAGGGTCATTCAAGCGTCGGCCGGGCGGCTAGCCCGGCTGCGGCCGGCTTTGTTATACTCCGTCCACCGTGGACGTCGGGCAGATTTGGGGATGAGGAGTGGTGGTCATGGGTCAGGCGTTGATACAGACGTCGTTGCCGGGTCTGCCGGTGCGGCGCGGGAAGGTTCGCGACGTCTACGATTTGGGCGACCAGTTGCTGTTGGTCAGCACGGACCGCATCAGCGCATTCGACTGGGTGCTGCCGACCGGGATTCCGGACAAGGGGCGCGTGCTCACCCAGATCAGCCGGTTCTGGTTCGAGAAATTGCACACGACGCACCACCTGATCACCACGGAGCTGGACGCCGGGCTGTTGCCGCGCGGGACGGATCTGGCGGCGCTGGAAGGGCGCAGCATGCTGGTGCGCAAGTGCCGGGTCGTGCCGGTCGAGTGCGTGGTGCGCGGCTACCTGGACGGTTCCGGCTGGCAGGAGTACCAGCAGTCCGGCATGGTCTGCGGCGTGCCGTTGCCCGCCGGCCTGATGCAGGGCTCACCGCTGGCGGAGCCGATCTTCACGCCGGCGACGAAAGAGGAAACGGGGCACGACCGGAACATCTCGTTTGAGGAGATGATCGAGATCACCGGGTCGGTGGCGGCCGGGGAGCTGCGCCGGCGGAGCATCGAGCTCTACCAGCAGGGCGCCGCGCACGCCCGGTCGCAGGGCATCCTGATCGCCGACACGAAGTTCGAGTGGGGCTGGTGGGAAGGGGACCTCATCTTGATCGACGAGGCGATGACACCCGACAGCTCCCGGTTCTGGCCGGCGGATCACTACGCGCCGGGACGCGCGCAGCCGTCCTACGACAAGCAGTATGTCCGGGACTGGCTGACCGCCAGCGCCTGGGACAAGAACAGCCCTCCGCCGGCGTTGCCCGACGACGTGGTGGCTAAGACGCGCGCGAAGTACATCAGCGCCTACGAGCAACTCACGGGCCGGCCGTTTCGCTGGAAGTAGTGCCGTCCGCCTCCAGCTGGCGGGCGCGCAGCAGGCATCCGTGGCGCTGGGGCGATTCGTCGATCAGGTACAGCTGGCGCGCTTCGGCGGTCCGGCCCAGCGCCTCGTAGCAGCGCGCCAGATTGTAGCGCGCCCCGTTCCGCCACGGCCCCTCGGGGTCGCTCTCGAGCGTGCGCACTTTCAGCCAGTTGACCGCCACGTCGTAGTTGCGCCGCTCCATGTGCAGCAAGCCGAGCCAGTAGGCGGCATGCTTCTTCGATTCCGTCTGCAGCCGCTGGATCTGAGCGATCCGCTGCGCCCACTGCTCCTCGGTCATGCCGATCGTCTTCTCCAGGCCCACGGTCTTCTGCATGTCCGGGTTCCTCTCGATCTCCTCGATCTGCAAGTTGGACAAGCGCGAACCGAGGTAGAACGAGATGGCGCCCGCCTGGTCGCCATGTTTATCGAAATGGCCCAGCAGGTACTCGCGCCGGCCACGCACGACCGCGCTCAGCCCCATGAACACGCCATGGTCAAGGAACTCCTGCCATTGCAGGTTCTCGTCCCGCGCCAGGAGCGCCGACCGCGCCTGCTGATAGGTGGCGGCTTCCACGGGGACCGCCCAGAGCCGCACGTCTTTCAGGCCGGAGCAGCCGGCCAGCTCCTGCTTCACCCGTGCGGCCGAATAGCTCAAGATCATCTGGTCCGCGCTCGTGAGCTGCTGCTCGACCAGCTTCATCCGCTGGGACAGGGACTGGGGCGAGGCGTCCACCAGGGCCACGACCTCGCCCAGATCGGAGCCGCGCACGCGGTACCGGTACTTGTCGCCGATATCGAGCGACGCCAGGAGCTGCGGATCCGCGACCACCTGGGCCAAGGTGGCGATCCCCACACCGCCCGGCCCGGGCAGCGGGAGGCCGAGTTCCGTATCGAACAGGTACAGCTGCTGATCGAGCAGCAGGGCGGGCAGCCACTCGTGAGCGCGCCCGGTCTTCGTGTCGATCCCCAGCATGACCCCATCCACGCGCAGCTGGCGGGCCAGCAGCAGGAAGACGCGCGCACGCTGGTAGGCGTCGCCGCGGCCGTAGAACAGGACGTGCCACGGCTGCTTGTCATAACCGGGGCCCGGCTCCCCACGCATCGGCGGCGTCCAATCGGCGACCGACGGGTCCGATTCCGGGCCCGCCATGGGGCCGGCAGTCGTCTGCCGCGGGTACGGCAGCAACTCATCCAGTTGGATGTTGCGCACCGTCCAGTCGAACAGCGATGTGCAGGCGGCCAGGCTCCGGGCCGACTTGGCCGACAGCCCGCTGTCGTCCTTGATCCACTGGCCCAGCAGCGCGGGCGGCGGCTCCTGGCCGGCCCATTCGGCCACCGCGTGCAACCAGCGGTTCTCCTCCAGGAACAACACGTCGGCCAGCGCGAACTCCAGGCCGGCCAGAGCCCGCTCCGAACACATCTCCTTCGTGGCCGGTGCACGCCGGGTGGCCTCCGGGAGCGTGCTGAGCAGCGGGTCCATCGACCAACGCGGATCGGCCATCCGATCGCGGATCCAGCGGTTCAGATAGTAGTTGCTCTGCGCCGCCGAACGCTCCATGTTGTGCTCGTCACGCTGCTTGAGAAAGTCGATCGCCATGCCGAAGTAGTCCCGGTCGCGCTGGGGCGTCGCCACCACCGGAGCCGGGGTCGAGGCCGATGCCGGACGGGCAGGTTGCTCGCGGCAACCGGCCAGCCCCATCCATCCGCAGACCGCCAAGATCCACAGACACGACCGCCACACACGGTCGCGATTCGACAAGGGGAAGAACATGTGCATGGTGGGCTCGTGCTCTCGGATCCTCTGATGAGATGCTCTGTTCAGTCTACCGCGCGGGATCCCTAACGCATACTCTCGACCGTCTCGCGCAGCCGGAGAAGCCGTGCGAGCAGTCCCGGGAACTGAGCCAGCGGGATCATGTTCGGTCCGTCGCTCGGCGACGAATCGGGATCCGGATGCGTCTCGAAAAACAGGCCGTCGACGCCCACGGCCACCGCCGCCCGGGCCAACGGCTCGACCATCTCCCGGTTGCCGCCCGTCGCGGCGCCGAGCCCGCCGGGCTCCTGCACGCTGTGCGTCGCGTCGAACACGACGGGCACGCCGAGCGCCCGCATCTGGGGCAGGCTGCGCATGTCGTTCACCAGTCGGCCATAACCGAAGAATGTGCCCCGCTCGCAGAGCAACACGTGGCGGCAGCCGGCCGCCGCCAGCTTGTCCACCACATGCCGCATGTCCCACGGCGCCATGAACTGACCCTTCTTCACATGGACCGCCCGGCCGGTGGCCGCGGCTGCGCGGAGCAAGTCCGTCTGGCGGGCCAGGAACGCAGGGATCTGGATCAACGCACAGACAGCACCCACACGCGCCGCCTGCTGCGGTTCGTGGATGTCGGTCGTCACCGGCAAACCCGTCTCCTGATGCACCTGACGCAAGATCTCCAGGCCCTGCTCCAGGCCCGGGCCGCGACCGGCCGCCCCGCTCGTGCGGTTCGCCTTGTCGAACGAGGCCTTGAAAACCAGATTGACCGGCAGCGACAGCGTGGCCGCCCGGAGCTGACGCGCAATGTCCAGGGCCAGCCCGGCGGTCTCGAGCACGCAGGGACCGGCGATCAGCAGCAGCGGACAGCCGGTACCGCACCGATAGGGACCGATCGTGATCGGATTGTCAGTCACCGTCATCTGACTGCCGCCTCCTCCCCCTGACCCGCGTGCCGGAACCCGTGCCGCTGAGCCCAACCCTCCGTGACCACCAGACGCACCCGCGCAGGCACGATCGCGACGTCGACCGGCAACAGGCCGCCCGGATCGCCATCCAACTGATAGGGCACCTCGCCGTCCGACTCGATCCGGATCCGCGCCGCCATCACACGCCGGCAGTCCGGCCACCGCTGATGCCGGCCCCGCAGGATGCCGGTCAGGTACCGCACGCCCTGCAGCCATGAGCCGCGCTGGAACAGGCAGATGTCCAAGAGCCCGTCGTCACCACGCGCCTCCGGCATGATTCGCAGCCCGCCCGCATACTTCGGGATGTTCACGACGAACACCCACCGCCCATGGAGCACCGACCACGCGCCGCCACCTGTTACTCCGTCCGGCCCGGCCACACTCCGGGCCGCCTCCCCGGAGGGCGCGCACCAGACTCGGATCTCCGGATACTCGTATCTACGGATCGCGTCCAGGATCGGTTTGATATACGCCGCGTGCCGGATCGGGCCGCGACGGCGTTGATGCAGGCCGTGCACCACGTGCGCGTCGAAGCCGCAGCCGACCATCAACAGGAACAGGCGGTCGCCCGCTCGACCCGCATCGACCGCCACGCTCGCTCCATGCACGATCGCATGACACAGGGCGGACAACGAAAAAGGGTGCTCCACGTACTTCGCCAGCAGATTCTCCGTGCCCAGCGGCAGCACCGTGATCGGCGTCTCCGGCGGGGTCGCATTGACCACCGCCGACACCGTGCCGTCGCCACCGGCCGCCACCACCGCGCGGAGTGACCGGTCGCGTGGTTGGCCAACCGACCTGCGGAGCGCTTCGATGTCCCAGACGGTTTCGACCGACAGCCCGGCCTGCTCCAGGCGCCGACGCAGCTGGTCCACCTGCTGACCGGCCGCCCCGGCCCCCGCAGTCGGGTTGACCAGAATCACCACACGGCGAGCATCCGGCGGCAAATAGCTGATAGTACGCGTCATCAACCGATGTATCCCCAGCCCGGTCGAGATCCTAACAGATCCCCGTACGCCGCACTACGCTGACCAGGCCTGAGTGAGACTGCCCGGCTTCCGATGCACGAACGGGAAAAGGCAGAAGATGGGTGGAGTGTCTCCGGCGGATCCTGTGCCAGGATCATGCGTGTGTAGTGTTTCGCTGTGTCGTGGTGCGCGGGCCGGCCAGGGCCGTTCGGGTAGGATGCCGATCGGTTTCATCAACGTAACAAGCGTCGATTAAACAAGTTATGAACAATCGAGCGGGTCCCGCCCCGGTCCAGGTCCGGGGATGGCATGCGGTTCGCCTTAGTGCCTGTCGCGTCGCGCACGGGAGCGTTTTCCTCCGCGATGCAAACTGGCCTGTGGGGCCTTTGACGTGAGATCCCGAAACAGGTTGCCTTGCCCCTGACCGTTCGGTTGGCCAATGCGTTGTTGGCGCGTCGGAGGCCCCATTTTCTCCGCCTATTGACGCCCGTGGGCCATTTCCCTACCGTAGGGGTTCCTCCGCCGGTCGCTGTGCGCGACCGGCGTGCCAGCGTAGCTTCAATTGGCAGAGCACCGCATTCGTAATGCGGGGGTTGTGGGTTCGACTCCCACCGCTGGCTCTCCGCACTGTCTGGCACGCGCCGGCGCGCCTTCTTGCCGGGGCCACGTCTGCTCAAGGGGAGTACTTGTACATGGCGCAAGGGTTGGATATCGACCTGAAGGAAATCGTGTTGTCCAACAGTACGTTCGGACCCGACGAGATTGACCAACTGACCGGTGCGATCTCCACGGACGCTTCGCGAGTGCCGATCCTCCGCGATGCGGTATCCGAGTTGGAGACGAGCGAAGAGCTGACGCCCGCCATGGCCGTCCGGCTCGGCGTGTGTTACTACCTGCTGGGCCGCACGGTGCGGGCCATCGAGACGCTGCGCAGCGCGGACGGGAGTGCCCTGGCCTTGTTCTACCTCGGGCGGTCGTTGTTCGCGACCGGCGAGTATGCGGAGGCGATTGCGAGCTACCAGGCGGCGAGGAAAGCCGGCTACAACGCGGACCAATGCGCGTTAGCGATCGGGGAAGCACAGCGCTACATGGGTGACGCGGCGGCGTCGCTGGCGACCCTGGACGCGTTGTCGGGTGCGATCGAGCAGACGGCCGAGTACCTGTATCAGCGGGGCGCGACGATCGCGGCCCTGGGCGGCAATCCGTCGGAAGTGGTGGCCTTGTACGAGCGGGCGGTGGCGGCGGACGCGAGGCACCCGGGCGCGCTGTTCGGGCTGGCGCTGGAATCGGATCGACGCGGGGACGACGATCGCGCGCTGGAGCTGTGCGAGCGTGCCGTGCAGGGTTATCCGACACATGTTGGCTCGCTGTTGAATCTGGGGCTGATGTATGAGGACCGGATGCGGTACGAATCGGCTCAAGCCTGTTACCGACGGATCCTGGACAGCTTCCCGAACGATGCACGCGCGCGGCTCTATTACAAGGACGCGTCCGCCTCGAGCGACATGTTCTACGACGAAGAGGCGCAGAAGCGCAACGAGCGGCTCAACCAGGTGCTGAGCATTCCCGTCACCGACTTCGAACTCTCGGTGCGCAGCCGCAACTGTCTCCAGAAGATGGGTGTGCGCACGCTGGGCGATCTGACGCGCATTTCCGAGATGGAGTTGCTCTCGAGCAAGAACTTCGGCGAGACGTCGCTCATTGAAATCCGCGACATGCTGCACTCCAAGGGGCTCGATCTGGGCATGTACGTCGACCGGCGGCCGGAGCCCGAGATCCCGCTGGACCTGTCGGACCTCTCACCGGACGAGCAGGCGGTGCTGGAGCGCCCGATTGCCGAACTGAACCTGTCGGTGCGGGCGCGCAAGTGCATGGTACGCTTGGGCTTGACGACGTTGGGCGAGCTGATCCGCAAGACGGGCGACGACTTGCTGGAATGTAAGAACTTCGGCGTGACGAGCTTGAACGAAGTCCGCGAGAAGTTGGCCCAAGTGAATCTGAAGCTGCGCGGCGACTAATGGCGGCCTCTCCGCTCTCCCTGGAACTGCTGGCGACCGATCCCGGTTGTGCGGCCCGCCGCAGCGTCCTGCACACGCCGCATGGCGACGTGCAACTGCCGGCCTTCATGCCGGTCGGTACTCAGGCGACCGTCAAGGGCTGCACGATCGACATGGTCCGGCAGACCGGCGCGGAGATGATCCTCGGCAACGCGTATCATCTGGCGTTGCGGCCGGGGGCCGACGTGGTGTGCGCGCTGGGCGGCTTGCACCGGTTCGTCGGCTGGGATGGTCCGATCCTGACCGACAGCGGCGGGTTCCAGATCTTCAGCCTCGAACGGCTCTGCCGCGTGACGGACGCGGCCGTCGAGTTCCGCTCGCATATCGACGGCCGCCTGGTGACGCTCAGTCCGGAACGGGCCGTGGCGGTCCAGGAGCAGTTGGGGAGCGATGTGGCGATGGTGCTGGACCACGTCGTGGCGCTGCCCGCCCCGCAGGCGGCGATCGTCGACGCGTGCCACCGGACGGTCGCCTGGGCGGCCCGGTGCCGGGCGGCGGCGACCCGTCGCGATCAGGCCCTGTTTGCCATTGTCCAGGGCGGCTTGGACCCGGATCTGCGGCGCTGGTGCGCGCAGCGCCTCGTGGCACTCGAGTTCCCCGGCTACGCCATCGGGGGCTTGAGCGTGGGGGAGACTCCTGAGCAGATGTACGCCACGCTCGACGCCACCTGTCCGGTGCTGCCCGCCGACCGGCCGCGCTATCTGATGGGGGTGGGAAGACCGGAGGACATCCTGGAGTCGATCCGACGCGGCGTCGACCTGTTCGACTGCGTGATGCCCACGCGCAACGGCCGCAACGCATTGGCCTTTACCGACTACGGTCCGCTGCGGCTGCGGAACCAGATCCATCGATGGGACCCGCGGCCCCTCGCGCCCGAGTGCCCGTGCCTGGCCTGCCGGCACAGTCGCGGGTACCTGCACCACCTGTTCAAGGCCGGCGAGATGCTCGGTCCCATGCTGCTGTCCGTTCACAACCTGACCTACTACCAGCGACTGTTGTCCGACGCGCGCGCGGCGATCGTGTCGGGCACGTTCGTGGACTTCCATCGTCGGCGGGCGGCGCTCTGGGCGGAGGGGGAGGGTCATCGGCCGTCGGAGGCCGTCGGCCGGACGTAGTTGCCGGGGTGTGAGCGGGCAACGCCCTTGCTCGTTGTGGCGCAAGGCCTTAAGATATCTCGCTAATCGATCGGGGGTTGGCCCGGTGGGGGATGCCGTCGGGCCATTTTCTGTTGTTCGTGGCCGTCGGACGGAGGTGTCCCGGCCGCGGTTCGGCCGTCGGACCCAGGTCTGGCCGGACGCTGCCGCAGGCGACGGCGTCCCGGGGTGGGACCCGCCTGCCCGGCCGCAATGGCGGCGTGTCCGGCAGACCCACAATGTGGGAAGAAGTGCTTCATGCTGACCAGCTTCACTGTGATCGCGAGCGTCGTGCTTGCCGAGGGCGACCCGCCCGTCCGCCCCGGCCTCGACCTGCTGTTAAACAATATGGTGATCCCGTTGTTGATGGTGGCGGTGCTGTTTTATCTTTTCATCATCCGGCCGGAACGCCGCAAGCGTGCGGAGATGACGGCCATGCTGCAGAGCCTCAAGAAGAACGACCGGGTGGTGACGATCGGGGGCATTTACGGAACGGTGGTCAACGCGCCGAAGGATCTGGACGAAATCACGATCAAGGTGGATGAGAGTACGAACACGAAGCTCCGGGTGCTGCGGTCGGCCATTGCCCGGGTGCTGGCCGCGGACAACGGGGCGTCATCCAAGACCGACTCATGAGACTCACACGTTACCCAGACCCACACGCATAGGTTCTCGGGAATTAGGAAGTTCCTGTCATGTTTGATGCCTTGTACATGCCTCTGTTGTTGGCCCAGCAAGCCGCGCCGAGCCCATGGGTCGCGGCGCTGCTCAAGGTGCTGACGTTCCTCGTCATCGTGGCGCTGGCGATTGGGGTGCCGATCCTGCTCGGCTCCACGTTGGCCCGGTGGTTGCGCATGCGCGGATACGGTTGGAAGCTCAGCCTGATCTTCATCACGATATCGGTCGCGCTGCTGATCATCGTCCGCAGCGTCCGATGGGACGAGCAGCAGCAGGCCTACAAGTTCCACATGCCGATGGGCGTGGACTTGAAGGGCGGTGTGGTGCTGATCTACGAGATCGACCTGGACAGCATTGCGGGGGACAAGTCGGAGCAGGCGGCACGCCAGATCAACCGGGGGGACCTGGTGCAGGCGATCACCAACCGCATCAACCCGTCCGGCACGAAGGAGATCGTGGTCCGCCCCTACGGGGAACGGCAGGTGGAGATCATCATCCCGGAAGTGGACAAGGCGGAGGTCGACACGATCAAGCAGCGGATCAGCACGGCCGGCATGCTCGAGTTCCGGATCATGGCCAACACCAATGACCACCAGGCCATCATCGGGCTGGCGGAGGAACAGGCGCAAAGCCCGGACCCGGCGCGTCGGATCAGCAAGTTCGTGGTCCAGCCCGTGCGCGACGAGACCGGGGCGGTGCATGACCAGCGGGTCGGCTTCTGGGCGCGGGGCAAGAAAGACAAGCTCAAGGCGGGAGACCTCGAGGGGAACATCGTGCGGAACGCGGCCAGCGGCGAACTGCTCGATGTCGCGTCGCTGCCGCCGCCGCGCGACCGGGACGAACTGCTCGAGGGCTACCTGAAGGAAATCGGGTTGGAGGATGTGGATTTCCTGGTCGCCACCGACGACGGCGCCGACGTGACGGGCGACTACCTGGGGATGGTGGCGCCCAGCGTGGACGAGTACATGTCGCCTTGCGTCACCTTCCGCTTGACGGGCGAGGGGGTCAGCAAATTCCAATACCTGACCAGCTCGAACCTGCCGGACATGGACCGGACGCCGCCCTTCTACCGCCACCTGGCGATCATCCTGGACGAGCAGTTGATCTCGTTCCCGCGTCTGATCACGACGATCAGCGACAGCGGCCGGATCACCGGCCATTTCTCGCCGGAGGAAGTGGATTTCCTGGTGGGGATCCTGCGGGCGGGCAAGCTGCCGGCCACCTTGAAAAAAGTGCCGATCAGCGAGAACCAGATCGGTTCGATGCTCGGCGACGACACGATCCGCAAGGGCACGGGCGCTACGCTCATTGCGCTGGCGGCCGTGCTCCTGTTCATGGCCGTCTACTATCGGTTCAGCGGGCTGGTCGCCTGCGGCGCGCTGATCATGAACCTCTTGTTCGTGTTCGCCATCATGATCATGCTCAACGCGCCCCTCACGCTGCCCGGCATCGCCGGCTTGGCGCTGACCGTGGGCATGGCCGTGGACAGCAACGTGTTGATCTTCGAACGGCTGCGCGAGGAAATGGCCCGCGGCACCGGACTGCGAATGGCCATCCGCAACGGCTTCGACCGGGCCACGACCACGATTATCGACTCGAACCTCACCACGGTAATCACGGGCATTGTGCTCTACGCAGTCGGTACCGACCAGCTGCGCGGGTTCGCCGTGACGTTGATCCTGGGGTTGATGACCAGCATGTTCACAGCCGTCTTCTGCTCGCGGGTCGTGTTCGACATCTTCGAGCGCCGCGGGTGGATCAAGAGCCTGTACATGATGCGGTTCATCGGCAAGACGAACTTCGACTTCATCGGCAAGTGCGGCATCGCCCTGACCGCCTCGTCCGTGCTGATCCTGATCGGCATGGCGGCGCTGTTCGTCCGCGGCCGCGAGATTCTCGATACCGACCTCGCGGGCGGAGTCTCCGTCCACATGCTGCTGCGGGAGTCGATGTCGCCGGACGAGGTGCGCGCGCGGCTGACCAGACACTTCGAAGACGCGACGCCGCCGGTCAGCTGCACCGTCAACACGGTCGGCGTGGCCGATCACCCCGAGAACAGCGTCTACAAGATCGATGCGAATCTGGACTCGTCCGACGCGCTGGAAGACGCGATTCAGCAGGCGTTCCGTGACAAGAACGGCAACAGCTTCCTGCTGATGTATACCATGGACTACTCCGACGTGAGGCAGGTGACGAAAGACCAACGGCCGGCCGACCAGGCACCGACACCAGGGGGCGAGGCGGCCAAGCCGGACACTGAGGCGGACAAGCCGGACACTGAGGCGGACAAGCCGGATGCCGGAGAGGCCCCCGCGCCGGCGCCGCCCGTCAACGGCTCCGGCGCGTCCCTGCGCGGCAACTTGCCGCCCGATTCCCTGCTCGCCTGGGCCGGTGCGACCGCGCAGGACACACAGGAGCCGCCGGCCGAGACACCGCCCGCGCAAGAGCCACCGGCCAGCGCCACTCCCCACGCACCTGCCGATGCGGCCGCCCCGGCGCCGGCGCCTGTGGAACAGACCCCGGCCCCCTCGGACGTGGCCGCCAAGACGCCGCCCGAAACGGCTGCGACACCGAGCGCCCAGGAGGTCAAGGCCGTCGCCTACCTGACGTTTGGCGACGAGATCAGTGCGCCGACGCTCCGGGACAAGCTCACCCAGATCTTCTTCGTTCTCTATCCGTTGACGGGCAATACCAGCGCGGGAGATGCCCCGCTGGCGGAAGAAGTGCCCGGTCTGTACGTCGACCCCCAGCCGTACTTCACGTGGGACCAGACCAGCCGCCTCCCCAGCAAGACCTGGCACGTGCAGGTGTCGGCGCCCGTTGAGCGATTGGAGGCCGTGTTGCAACGCATGAAGCAGGAGCTGACCAGCACGCCGGTCTTCCCGTCGTCCAGTTCGGTGGGTGGTCAAGTGGCCGGCAACATGCGCGACCTGGCCATCATGGCCCTGCTCGCCAGCTGGCTGGGGATCATCGTCTACGTGTGGGTCAGGTTCCAGAACCTGGTCTTCGGCCTGGCCGCTGTCATCGCGCTGGTGCATGACGTGCTGATCACGGTGGCCGCGATCGCCGTGAGTGCCTACCTCACCGGCGCCCTGGGGTTCCTGTTGATCGACGATTTCAAGATCAACTTGACGATCGTCGCGGCGCTGCTCACGATCATCGGTTACTCGATCAACGACACCATCGTGATTTACGACCGCGTGCGCGAGATGCGCGGCAAGAGCCCGAAGGTCACGCCGGAGATGATCAACACGGCCATCAACGAAACGCTCGCCCGCACGATCCTCACCGCGTGGACGGTGTTGCTGGTGACTCTGATCCTGTACTTCTTCGGCGGCGCCGGGCTCCACGGGTTCGCGTTCGCGATGACGGTGGGCACGATTACGGGGGCGTACAGCACGGTGTACATCGCGGCCCCGCTCGTGCTGTGGATGCTCAAGAAAGAGAAGAAACCGGCCGTGGAATGACGCCGGGCCGCGGCCAGGCCGTCCCCCCGCCGTCCCATCCGCTACGGTCGTCATAGGCGGCCGCGGCGCGGGTTGGGCCGGCTCGGTTCCCCGACCGCGACTGGCCGCCGCTGGGGCGGCCTGCCGATCTCGATCCAGTGACGGTGCGCTGTGGCGGCACAGCGCCTGGATCGCTGGCGAGTCGAGACGGGGGAAGGCGGCCGGTGAAGCGCGTAAGCCTGACAGAGCGGTTGACGCTGGGGCTGGGGGTCATCGTCGTGGGCGTCTGCCTGTCCGTGCCCTTCCTCCACCACTCCGCGCCGGAAATCACCTCGGCGGCCGATGCCGCGGGCAACCAGATGTCGCTGGGCCAAGGTGTGTCGCTCCAAGTGCCCGGCCAGACAACGTCGCCGCCGCTGGCCGCGAAACCGCCCGAACCCTGGGCCGCCGATGCCGAGTCCACGGGCACGCCCGATGCATCCGACCCGGCCTCGGGCGGGCCGGAAGCCGCTCAAATCACCCCGCCCGCGCTGCCCGATCAGTATCGACCGCTGTTCAAGCCGTCACTCGACTCCGACGGCCCCAGCTCCGGACGCGTCGGGCGCCGGACCAGTCCGCCCGTGCCCCGCAAGCCGCTGAAAAAACACACGATCCACGACGGTGACACGCTCGAATCGCTGGCGGCCCGGTACCTGGGCGACGCGCGGCGGGCCGGGGAAATCCTCCAGGCGAACCGGGCCGTGCTGACCGACCCCCAACTGCTGCCGATCGGCCTGTCGATCACGATCCCACCGGCGGATCCATCCGACGCGCCGGCTGATCCGGCGTCCGCCGCAGGCCGGCAGGACGATCAGGAAGCGCCCCGGCTCGTGCCTCTCCCGAAGGGCGGATGGGGTCGCGCCCCGTGAGCTCCCGGCGTGCGACCGGGCGGCCCTCACTTCCGCGGGCTCGTCCGGTCCGTCCAGGGCAGTTCCGTCTCACGCTCCACCAGCCGCGCGCGGATACAGTCCCCGATCAAGCCCAACACGCCCAGGTTGCGGTCATAGATCAAGTCGGTGCCCTGCAGCGCCGTGTCCGCCTCGAACAGATGCACGATGCCCGGCGGCGCATTGCGATGGAACGACTCGAAGGCCTTGTGGATCTGCTTCGCATCGGCGTAACGCGCCGCGTCCTGCGTGCCCACGATCGTCAGCTCGGACATGAAGCCCAGCGCGTTGCTCTTGAGTTCCTTGTTCACATGGACGCCCTTGAACGACCGCCGGGGTGAGACCAGGATCAGCGCCTTCACGTCCTGGCCTCTCTTGATCGTGGGCAGGGACGGGTAACTCCAGTCCTGAACGGCCCATTTGAGGGCCAGCGTCGCGCCGAATCCCGTTCCGAGCACGCCCAGTTGCTCGATGTTCAGCTTGCCCTCGTTGTTCCGCTGCATCAAGTACGTCTTGGCCGCTTCGATGTCCCACAGCGCCGACTCGATCGCCGCGGGGCGGTTCATCTTCTCTCGGCTGATCGGCTCGTCCACACCACGCTGGCGGACGCTCGTGCCATGCCCGCGCAAGTCGGGCACGATCACCGCGTGACCCAACTCCTGCAGCCAGGTTGCCAGCCAGTGCAACTCGGTCCGGTTCCCATCCCAGTCGTGAATGAGGATCAGCGGCACCGTCGTCTTCTTCTCGGGGCCGGGATAGTAGGTCGCGCTGATGAGCACCCCGTCCTTCGTGTCCAGGGTCACATCCTCGAAGGTCGGCTCCGGCGGCTGCTGGCCCGCCGGCTTTTTGGCCTGAGCCCACAGCGGCGATCCCGCCAGCGCCAGCAGGATGCTCACCAGACACGCGACGGCCGCCGCGCACCGGCGGCTCGAGGGCAGATCAGCAGGGGGGGAAAACGATCGATTCATGGTCGCGCACACCTCGCGTTCGTCTTCAGTTCGTCACACCCGGGGCCGGAATGGCACCTCCATCGTAAGTCGTTGATCCGACGGCGTCAACGAAGTCAAGAGGCCGCCCAAACGTGACCCGTCATCGTGAGTCGGCACCCTGCCCGTCAACGCGTGCCCGGCAGGCACCTTCCCACCACCGTCCGGGAGGGTCGTGACAGTGACAGCACGGTGTCATAGACTACGGACGCCACAGGTGGCGCCGCACGCTCAGAACCCGGGGCTCGCTCGGTTGAGGACGCCGAAGCGGGCTGCGGTGCCCGCGCGGGCCGGCCCCATCCACTGTCCGGTTCGAACGCCTCGGGCCGGCGCGGCACCACCCCGGAGACGAAGCGGGCCCTGCCGCTTTCCCGCTTTCCGCGGCCTGAAATTGGCCGGGTTTGCGGCCGGCCGTCATTCTGCTATGCTATGCTGCCGCGGTGGCCCCCGGGTGCGCACACCGGGGCGGCGAAGCGCTCGGCCCGGCCGTTGAGGCGAGCGCTGCCGCAACAGCGGCTCGAAGCCGCGCGAGGGTTTCCGAGGAAGCGACCCAAGCCGCTGCGGATAAACGACTTTTGGCCCCTAGTGTAACGGCAGCACGACTGACTCTGGATCAGTTAGTCAAGGTTCGAATCCTTGGGGGCCAGCTCTGAGGTTCAGGTTCCGCGCCACCGGCCCGGGCACCGCGGTGGTCGCGTTCTCCCATCGGCAACCCGGCCATCGCCTCAGTCCTCTGCAGTCTGGACACACCGGTGTATCATGGACCCGGAGGCGTGGCGCCGATGAAGTGGCCATTGAAATACCAGTTGATGGCGCCGATGACGGCCGTGATGCTGGGGGTCGTGGTCGCGTTGAGCGGCATGCACGCGTATCTGGCCGCCCAGCGCGCTACGCGGCAGATCGCGGGCCGGATCCAGGAGGTGACGCGGACGCTCTCCAAGCCGAATTTCCCACTGACCGGCCCGGTGCTCACACAGATGAAAGGCCTGACCGGCGCGGATTTCGTCCTGGTGGATCCACGGCGCGGCGTGACGGCCTCCACGCGCGACGACTGGTCGACTCAACAACTGCTGAAGCTGGATAGCGCGGCCGGCCCGCCCCCTCTGGAGCTGGCGCGCGTCGTGCAGATCGGCAACGAGAAGTTCTTCCACGCGGCGGTGGACGTGGCGCCGCGCGGCCTGGCGGCCGGCCCCTGGCTGCTCCATGTGCTGTATGCGGAACAGGCTTATCGCCGCGAGCGCCGCCAGGCCGTGATGCCGTCCGTGGTCATCGGCGGCGCGGCGCTGAGCGTCGTCGTTGGCCTGGCGATGGCGATCGCCTCGCGCGTCACGCGGCCGCTGGACCGGTTGCGCGCCCAGGTGCGGCAGATCGCGCAAGGGGACTTTCGCCCGATGGTGCTGCCCACGCGGGAGGATGAGATCCGGCAGTTGGCGGCGGACGTCAACCAGCTGGCGGACACGCTGGCCCAGTACGAAGACAAGATCCGACGCACCGAACAGGTCCGGACGTTGGCACAGCTCGGCGGCAGCCTGGCGCACCAGTTGCGCAACGCGGTGACCGGTGCGCGTATGGCGATCGACCTCCACCGGGCCGATTGCCCGCAGGGCCAGGACGACGAGAGTCTGGCCGTGGCGATACGCCAGTTGATTCTGATGGAGAAGTACTTGCAGCGATTTCTGGCGCTGGGGGCCGAACCGCCGGCCGCGCGGCAGGAGCTGGACTTCGCCCAGCTCGTGGCGCACCTGATCCCGCTGGTCCAGCCCACGGCGCGGCATGCGGCCGTGCGGCTCGACCTGCGCACCGCGACGCGGCCGTTGCCGGTCTGCGGAGACCCCGACGCGCTGGAACATATGGCGCTCAATATCGTGCTGAACGCCGTGGAAGCGGCCAGCCAGATGCAGGCGACGCCCGGGGCGGGCGCCGCGGAGGTCCGCATCGAGGTGTCGTCGCCCGGGCCGGACACCGTGCGACTGGCCGTCACGGACACCGGGCCTGGATTCCCGCCGGACGTCGCACAGCGGCTGTGCGAGCCGTTCGTGACCGGCAAGCGGGAGGGCGCCGGCCTGGGCCTGGCGGTGGCCAAGGAGGTGGCTCAGCAGCATGGCGGCGCGCTCCAGTGGGACCGGCACGACGGTCGGACGACGTTCGCAGTGGAACTCCCGCTGATCAACAAAGGGCACGACGGTGGCGAGATTGCTGGTCATTGACGACGAACAGTCGATCTGCTGGGGCATCCGGCGACTCGGCGAGAAGATGGGCCACGAGGTGCTCACCGCGTCGTCGGCCGAGCAGGGGCTGAAATGCGTGCAGGCGGCCGCGGTCGACGTGATCGTCCTGGACATCCGACTGCCCGGCATGGACGGGCTGTCGGCGATCGAGCATCTGCGGGAGCATGCGGGGGCGATCCCGATCATCGTGATGACCGCGTACGGCGACCTGCACGCCGCCGTCCAGGCGGTCCGGAAGGGCGCCTTCGAGTACATCGTCAAGCCGTTTGACATCGACCGGATGCGGCAGGCGCTGACCCGCGCGCTGGAAGGGGCTCGGCAGGTCGCCGCGCCCACGCCGCCCGTCACGGCGGTGGAAGGGTTCGTCGGGTGCACGCCGGTTATGCAGCAGGCCTTCAACCAGATCGCGCTGGCCGCCGGCTCCGACGCGTCGGTGCTGCTGCAGGGCGAAAGCGGGACCGGGAAGGAACTGGCCGCACGGGCCATCCACACGTACAGCGCGCGGAGCCACATGCCGTTCGTGGTCGTGAACGTCGCGTCGCTCAGCTCCACCCTGGCCGAAAGCGAACTGTTCGGGCATGTGAAAGGGGCCTTCACCGGCGCCGATCAATCGCGGGACGGACTGCTCGTCCGCGCCCACCGCGGAACGCTGTTCCTCGACGAAATCGCCGACATCCCCGTACCGACGCAGGTGAAGCTGCTGCGCGCGCTCGAACATGGCGAAGTCACGCCGGTAGGGGCGGACAGCCCGGTGCGGGCGGACTTCCGCGTGATCTCGGCCACCCATCAGGACCTGCTCACGCTGGTCCAACAGGGCACGTTTCGGCACGACCTGTACTTCCGGATCTCAGCATTCCGCATCACGCTGCCGCCGCTCCGCGAGCGGCGAGACGATATCGTGCCGCTGAGCGAGTATTTCCTGGAGGTGGTATGTCGCGACCATCCCCAACGGTGCCGCCTCTCTGAGGCCGCCTGTCGGGAGCTGGAGAGCCGCACCTGGTACGGCAACGTCCGGGAACTGCGGAACGCGATCGAGCACGCGGTGATCGTTGCGCGCGGCGGGACGATCGGGCCGGAACACCTGCCGCCGGCCAGCGCGACGGCGCTGGCGCCGTCGAGCGGGCGTCCGGACGACACGGCCGAGCAGCTCGCCGCGCTGCTGCGCGTGTGGACCACTGACCGGCTGGCCGACCCCGGCCTGGCGGGAGACCTTTACGACCAGTTGCTGGCGCTCGTCGAACCGCCCGTCATCCGGGAAGTGCTCGAGCGCCATAGCGGCCAGTGCGCCGCCGCCGCACGCATCCTCGGCGTGCACCGCACAACCCTGCGCAAGAAGCTCGATCAGTACGCGATCGGCGAGCAGAAGGAGAAGTGAGGGCCGTCTGCGGCGCCGGATGCTCCGGGCACGGCCTGCCGCGTCGCGCCTGCGATCGGGGCGCGGGCGAGCGCCGTCAGGCCGCACCTCCTGCCCGCCTCCCACCTCCCGATGCCCGCCGGGCTCTGATACGATGGATGTCGCCGAATCTTCAGTCGCGGGCCGGAGACGCCTCCACCATGCTGCCGATCACAGCCCAGACGCGCGTGTGCGGGATTATCGGGCATCCGGTCGGGCATTCGTTGTCGCCCGAGATCCACAATGCGGCTTTTGCAGCGTTGGGATTGCCGTACGTGTACGTGGCGCACGACGTGCCGCCGGGCGGCGTGGCACGCGCCTTGGACGGCATCCGAGTCCTGGGCTACCGGGGGCTGTCGGTCACGATCCCGCACAAAGTCGAGGCGCTGGCCGCGGTGGACGAAGTGGACGCCACGGCCCGAATCATCGGCTGCATCAACACCGTGGTGAACGAAGACGGCCGGCTGGTGGGCTACAATTCCGACGGGCTGGGCGCAGTCCACGCGCTGCGCGAGGCGGGTGCTGATCCGCAGGGCGGCCATACCGTGGTGCTCGGGTCCGGCGGCGCGGCGCGCGCGGTGTCCGTCACGATCGCGCGGGAAGCGCCCCCCGACACGCTGACGATCCTGGGCATCGAGCGCGACGAACTCGATCGCCTGGCCGCCGACGTGCGTCGGCATGGCCGCTCCACGGTGCAGCACGCGTTGCTGGATGACGCGTCGCTGGCGCAGGCACTGTCCGGCGCCGACCTGGTCCTGCACTGCTCGCCGGTCGGCATGCACCCGCAGGAGAGCCGCAGCCTGATACCGCCGTCGCTGCTGCGCCCCACGCTGGCCGTGTTCGATGCCGTGTACAACCCGCGCCGCACGCAGTTGATCCGGGACGCGGAGCGTGCGGGCTGCCAGACCATCCTCGGACTCGAGATGTTCCTGGGCCAGGCCTTCGTGCAGTTCCAGCTGTGGACAGGCCGGCCTGCGCCGCGCGACGTGATGCGCAACGTGGTGGAAGCCAAGCTATGAACCTGGTGCTGGTCGGATACCGTGGGGCGGGCAAGACGGCCGTGGCAGACCTCCTGGCTGCCCGCCGAGGCCTGACCGTCGTGCATCTGGACGCCGAAATCGAACGTCGGGCGGGCAAGTCGATCCCGCAGATCGTGGCCGACTCGGGTTGGCCCGGATTCCGAGACCTGGAAGAGGATGTCGTCCGGTCGCTCGCCGGCTGCGACGGCCTGCTGCTCGATTGCGGCGGCGGCGTGGTGGAACGCGAAGCGAATCGCACGGCGCTCCGCAGCGCCGGACCCGTCGTCTGGCTCAAGGCCTCCGTGGCCACGATTGTCCAGCGGATCACCGGCGATCACCAACGACCGTCGCTGACCGGCTCGATGAGCTTTACGGACGAGGTGGCAGAGGTGCTCGCGCGCCGCACGCCGCTGTACCAGCGCATCGCGCACTACGAAGTCGATACCGACTCCCGCACCGTGCACGAAGTGGCCGAGGAAATCGATCGGTGGTTGGACCGGCCGAAGGACGGGGAAGGGCGGGATGCACCGCCTGGAACTGATCGATAGCCGCCGCTGAAATCGTCCCACGCTGAACGTGAAATACTCAACACACAACCAAGAACCTGCACACTGAAAACGGAGCCCCGCCATGAATCAGCAGACTTCCCGCCGCGCATTTCTCCAGTCCGCCACGCTCGGTGCCGCCGCGATCGGCATGGGCTCGACCCTTCGCGCCCAGGATCCGAAGCAGATCCAAGGGTTTGAGGAACAGGAGCACGGCGACAACCAGCAGAAGGCGTGGCAGCCGGTCTCTGATCGGAAGATCCGGATGGGGATCGTGGGGTATGGCGTGTGCAAGTTCGGCGCGGCGTTCTCGCTGCAGGACCATCCGAATGTGGAACTGGTGGCCGTGAGCGACCTGTTCCCCGAGCGCTGCCAGGAGCTGGCCAAGGTCTGCCGCTGCACGACGACCTACCCGTCGCTGGAAGAGATGGTCAAGGACGACCGGATCGAGGCGATCTTCGTCGCGACCGACGCGCCGAGCCACGCGCGGCACTGCCTGCTGGTGCTGCAGCACGGCAAACATGTGGCGACCGCCGTGCCGGCTGTGTGGGAGCACCTCGAGGTGGCCGACCAGCTGTACGAGGCGGTCGGGAAGTCAGGCCTGAAGTACATGATGTTCGAGACATCCTGCTACCACGCGGATCTTCACGCGATGCGCGAGATCTATCGGGCGGGCGGGTTCGGTAAGCTGGTGTACAGCGAAGGGGAGTATTACCACTACGACGTCGGGACAATCGACTCCTACAAGCAATGGCGGCATGGGCTGCCTCCGCAATGGTACCCCACGCATTCCAATGCGTACTACTGCGGCGTCACCGGCGGCAGCTTCACGGAGGTCTCCTGCCTGGGGATGCCCAGCATCCTGCCGGACCAGCAGCCGGAGAATAACCGGTACCGGAACCCGTTCGGGACGGAGATCGCGCTGTTCCGCACCAGCGAGGGCGGCATGGCGCGGATGGCGGTCAGCTGGGACACCTGCGGATACGGCGGCGAAGTGGGACGCGTGCGCGGCCAGAAGGGCTCGATGGTCGGCATGGTCTATGACGGCCTGGAGAAGAACCTGCCCGATCTGACCCGACCGGCACTGCCGCCCACCGTGCGCGCCGGCGGGCACGGCGGTTCGCACGGCTATCTGGGAAACGAGTTCGTCTTGTCGATCCTCGAGGACCGACAGCCGCTGGTCGACATCGCCTGGGCGCTCAACATGACCGTCTCGGGGATCGTCGCGCACCAGTCGGCCCTCAAGGGCGGCGAGCCGATGAAGATCCCGCAATACGTGAGCCTGCGGACCTAGATCACAGCAGCTCCAGCACGACCAGCACGGGCCGGTGGTCCGAGGCGACGGTCTCTTCGATGACCCGCATCTCGACCGTTCGCCACGCGACGGTCGGTCGGTAGAGCACGTAGTCGATCGTCACCCGCGGTTGCTCGGCGGGACAGGTGGGCTGCCACTGCCCGTCGGCCGCGTCCGTCCAATGCCGTTGCAGGACCAGCATCGGCGCCGACCCGGGCACCGCGTTCAGATCCCCGGCCAGGACGACCGGGAGCGACCCCGCCTCGGCCACGGCCGGACCGAGCTTGCCCGCCTGGCACAGCCGCACATGCTCCTTGGCATGCTCCAGGTGCGTGCCGCCGAACATCAGGCGGCGGTCGCCCGGCCCCTGGAGGCGGGCCGTCACCAGGCAGCGCGGTTCACAGCCGTCTTGGAACGGCAAGGCGTGAGTCTTGACATCCTCCAACGGCCAGCGGGACAAGATCGCGTTGCCATACTCGCCACCGGCATAATCCATCGCCTTGCCGAATGCCACATGCAGGCCGGTCAGGCGTCCCAGCTCCGCCGCCTGATCCACACCGTGCGCACGCGTCGTCTTGACGTCCACCTCCTGGAGCGCCACCACGTCCGGCTCGAGCCGCTTGATCACCTGCGCAACCCGCTCCAGATCGATCTTCCCGTCCATGCCTTCGCCATGGTGGATGTTGTAGGTGAGCACCCGGAGGCGCGGCGCGTCCGCCGCACTCAACGGCACCGCCCCCAACCCGATCACCGCGCACACGGACAACCACGCACACCGACAGATGCTGACACGGTTCATAGACCACTCACTCGTGCTGTATCCAACCGGAAACCTGATGACTCCATACGCCCGATATCGGTTCCTCTACGCGGCTGCCCCCCCGACGGTTCTCGCAGGCCGGCCCTACCCCACGTCCGGACTGAAATTCTCCCACTGGATCGGCCCGAGCTTCCGCAACGCATAGCCGATCTCGCGCAAGTAGTCGCCGTAGCAGATCTGGCAGTGGAACCCTTCCATCACCGCCTGCAACCGGCGCCAATCGCCGTCGATCCGGATATCCATCTGCGACCGGCAGGCGGGGCGCGACGGCGTATCGACGACCGTGCCGCGGAACCCCTGCCACTTGGTGCACCGCAAGTTGGGCACCACGACCGTGAGCGTCTGGCCCTTGGTGTAGTCAACCTTGGTCGCCGCCCCGTAATCGGATTCGAAATGCGTCAAGATGGTCGCGGGCTCGAAGTCCCGGCCGTTCATCTTGCGCGGCGCGGCGCAGTGGGCCACGGTGAACAGGCCGTCGTAGGGGAAATGCGAATTGCAGACGAACGTGGGCTTGCTCGCGATCCAGCGCATCAGCACGCCCGGCATGGTGTGGCTCAGGTCGGTATGGCAGTAGGACGTGAGCCCTTCGTCGTTGGCCATCGCCTCGAGCAGACAGGGGGGCGTGTCCAGCATGCCGATCACTTCGCGTGCCATGCAGTGGCCGAAGCCGAAATTCGTCGCGCCCGTCTCCTGTAGGAGCTGCCGGACGACGCGCAGCGCCAGGACCGTGTTGAACACGAACCGCCGCTCCGTGCCCAGCACGAGGTTCGGCTGCGCCAACAGCGCTTCCGTCTCCTGTTCGGCCGCCCGCACGGACGCCTCGTCACCCCGCGCCTGCTGCAACCGCCGACCGAAATCCTCGTACGACATCGTCTCGATTTCGTAACCCCACACGTCCCGCGCGCACGAAGGGCCAAACTCCTGAGCCGGCTGGCTGTACGCCACCAGGCCGCCGATGGCCAGCATCTTTGTGCCGCGCGCGTTCTTAAGCCCGTAGAGCGCCCGCAGGCGCCAAGCCAGCTCCCGCTCGTCGTCCACCACCACGTCATCCACATGCATGTTCGGCCGGACTGGTTCGTCGCCGTTGCCGCGCAGCAGCCGCCAGTGCACGATCTCATACCATAGATAGTGCGGCTCCGTGCGATGCCGCACGAACACGATGATCGGCTTGTCGCCGTCAGCCAGATGGTGGACGAACCCGCCACCCGCCCCATACACCACCCGCACATCACACTCCACCGCCAACGCGCGGGTCAACTCGTCCTGATTCGCGACCATCGACAGCGGCAGGATTTCGATCGGGAACTCCAGCGACGGCGCGAACCGCTGCAGATCCGCCTGGATCCGCGCGGATTCCTGCCAGGCCGCCTCGGGCGTCTGAATGCCGCCGTACCCCCGCCAGCTCGTCTTCTCCGCCGGTTGCGGACACTCGTAGGCAAGAACCGGCTGGATCCGCAGCGGCTTGCCCGCCGGTAACGGATCGCCGGCCAGCGGCGGGCGCGCCACCGCGGTCGCCGGAGACCCCACCATCATGGTCGCACCGCCCAGCAACGTCGCGCCGCCCACGTTGCCGAGAAACCCGCGCCGCGTCATGCCGTGACCGCACGCGCAGGAACAGGAGTGCATTCCGCCCTGTCGATCGTCGGGCCGTCTCAGGTCGTTCATCGCCACGATCCTCCGCAAAAAGCCCGATGCATCAAGGACCGGCAACCGCCCGGCCGGCACGCCGCGCACTGCCGCCAACGACTCTAATGTACGGTCTGGCACACGCCATCGAAAGCACGCAACACGAAATACCGGACGGCAACCCGCCCAGGGGCCCGACCGCGCGGCCGTCGGCAGCCCCGCCACCTGGCGACGTGAAAGAATCAAGGTGTTTTAACGGTTAACGCTTGCCGTTGGTGTTCCGCGCCCCATCTAACCTGCTTTGCGCCTGCGCTGGCCCTCTACGACTTGTGCCGTGCCCAGCGGCGACACGAAAACGGTCTCTTCCGTCCCGAAGGGACAGCTCTATCACAGCCCAGGGCGCAGGCCCGGCGAGCCGTGCGAGCCGGGCCGCAGCCCTGGGTCGCGTACACCCACCAGACCCGAGTCCCAACGGGACGGCCCTAAGCTCAGGCGTCGTCATGCGTCCATATCCGGCCGGTACGGCCACACGGGCTTGCTCATCGACGTCCAGAAACGATCAACAATGGAACAAATCTTCGCAAGACAGGACAGGCGAGCTTTTCCCCGATTTTCACCACCCCACCCGCCACCTGGCGGATGCGCGCCGAGAAACCGGCCATCCGGATCGGCCGACACCTCCCGCTCCTGTCACATCACCAATTGCGCCACCTGCGCCACGACGAAGCACACGACCACGCCCAGCGCGATGGGCAGGAAGGTTGCCACGGCGGTCCATTTGACGCTGTGCGTCTCCTTGTAGATCGTGAAGATCGTCGTGGAGCAGGGGTTGTGCAACAGGCTGAACAGCATCAGGTTGATGCCGGTCAACAGGGTCCAGCCGCCGGCGCGGAGGATCTGGCCAGTCTGCTCCGCCGACACCTCGAACAGCACGCCGGCGCCCGGGCCGACGCCGGTGGCCGGTGCGGCCAGCACGGTGAGCATGAGCACGGTGGGGATGACAATCTCGTTGGCCGGGATGGCCACCACGTACGCGAGCAGGATGACGCCGTTGAGCCCGATCAGCAGGCCGACCGGATCGAGGAATCCAATGAGCCATTCGGCCAGCGATCGGTCGAAGACGTAGACGTTGGCGATCAGCCAGATGGCGGCCCCGGCGGGCAGGGCGAACACGACCGCGCGCCACAGCACGATGGCAGTCCGGTCGATCAGCGACGTGTAGAGCGTCTGCAGCACGCGCGGCGGACGATACGGGGGCAGCTCCAGGTGGAACGCCGATGGTTCGCCCTGCAACAGGGTGCGGGACAAGAGCCACGACGCCGCAAACGAAATGCTCACGCCCAGCAGGGCCACGCCGACGACCGCCGCGGTCGCCACGGCGCCGCGCAGGTACACGGGCGCCAGCGCGCCGATGAAGATCGTGGCGATCAGGATCTGCGTGGGCCAGCGGCCGTTGCAGAGCGAGAAATTGTTCGTGAGGATGGCGATCAACCGCTCCCGCGGGCTGTCGATCACCCGCGTCGCGACCACGCCCGCGGCGTTGCAGCCGAACCCCATGCACATGGTCAGCGCTTGCTTGCCATGCGCGCCGCAGCGGTGGAACATGTGGTCCAGATTGAAGGCCACGCGCGGCAGGTAACCGAAATCCTCGAGCAACGTGAACAGCGGGAAGAAGATCGCCATCGGCGGCAACATCACGCTCACGACCCAGGCCGTGGCCAGATAACAGCCGTCGATCAACAGGCCGTCCAACCACCAGGGTAGCCCGACCTTCGCCCCGGCGGATTTCAAGAGCGGATGGAGCGTGTCGATCAGCAGGGCTGTCAGCAGATTCGACGGCACGTTCGCGCCGGAGACGGTCAGCCACAGGACGAGCGCGAGCAGGGCCGCCATGATCGGGAAGCCGGTCCAGCGGTTGGTGAGCACGCGATCCAGCGTGCGGTCCCAATCGCGTCGAGGTGCGCGGTCCTCGCGCCGGACCACCGCGTCGGCAATCGTCGCGGCGCGCGCGTACGTGCCCTCGGCCAACGCCTGATGCATGTGCTGACCGATCTGCCAGCGGAGCGACTCCGTCTGGGCGAACAACGCGCGGAAATCCGCACGCCGCGTCCCGTCGGCCGGCGCCTCGGCCGGGCCGACCGAACCCCGCGGCCCGGACCCGGCGAACCGGGCCAACTGCATCAGTTCGCCACCCGCCAGCGATTCCATGATCCGCTGGTCTCCATCCAGCATGCGCGTGGCCACCCAGTCGGCGTTCGGCAGGCCGGGCACCAGTCGCTCAAGTTCCTCACGCAGCTGCGCCACCGCGCCGGACAGCTCGGGCGATGCGTGAGATGACCGGTTGGGCCGGCAGGGCACCTGGCCGGTCGCCACGCCATCGACGACCCGCAACAGTTCGGCGATCCCCTCGCCCGCGCGCGCCGTGACGGCGACCACGGGCACACCCAGCCGCTGGGCCAGCTCCGGCGTGTTGATCGCCAGCCCGTGCCGCCGCGCTTCGTCCATCAGATTGACGCACACCACCACCCGATCCGTGATCTCCATCACCTGGAGCGCCAGGTTCAGGTTGCGCTCCAGCCGCGTGGCGTCGACGACCACCAGGGTGACATCCGGCTGCCCGAACAGGATGAAATCCCGCGCGATCTCCTCGTCCGTGCTGGTGGCCAGGAGCGAGTAGGTGCCCGGCAGATCGACCAGCTTGTAACTCCGACCCTGGAACAAGAAGCCGCCTTCGGCACGCGAGACGGTCTTGCCCGGCCAGTTGCCCGTGTGCTGGCGCAGACCGGTCAAGGCGTTGAAAACCGTGCTCTTGCCTACGTTCGGATTGCCCGCCAGGGCCACCACGTACTGCGACTGCTCGATCTGGACTCCCATCCGGACCAACTGAGCGGCGTTGTGGGCCGGACCTGCCCGGCGTCGCGTGTCTGTCATCGGGATACCACCATCGACTCAGCAGCCGCCGGTTCCACATAGATCATGTCCGCTTGCTGATGCCGCAGCGCGATCAGCGCCCCGCGCACCCGATACGCGACGGGGTCGCCGGCCGGACTGGTGAACTCCGCCGTCACGCGCGTGCCGGGCACGAGCCCGAGGTCGAGCAGCCGTCGGCGCTCGATGCCGCGGCAGGCCGACGAGAGGCTGGTCACCACCCCTGCCTGCCCCGCGGCCAACGACGACAAGCGGCGCGCCGACAGCGCGCGGCCCGTCACGTCGGGCAGCGGCTGCACCGTCACGTTCGCGGCGGCCTGCGGCGACAGCACGCACCGAGACGCACCTGTATCCACCTGCACGCCGCCCGGACCGGCCGACAATAGGTGCAACATCGTCCCCGGCTCCAGGCGCGCCGACCGCAGCTCCCGGTAGATCGACTCCGGCTCGTCCTCCAAATGGACCACGCGCGCCAGGCAGCCGACCGCGAGCATGCTCAACGGCTGGCCGACCGGCTGCTGCAACTGGCCCGACGAGCTCGGAATGGGATCGCCATGCGGGTCGAACGCGGGATAGCCCAGCTGCGCGGCCAGCGCGTCGGCCTGGGCCGGCGTCAGCTCGTGCTCGGCCCGGTGCGCCCGCGCATGCCACTCCGCCTCCGCCACGCCCGTTTCCTGCGCCAGGTAGTGCTCCCAGAGACGATGCGCGCGGATCACCTGGAGCGCGTAGAGCCGCCCGGCGTCGGTCAGCTCGAACCCGGCCCCACGCGGCGCGACCAGCGCGTGCCGCTCCAGCCGCTCGACCAGCTGCCCCGCCACGTCGTGTGCCAGCTCCAACGCGTCGGCAACGCTCTCCACCGTCCCGGGCACGCCCGACTCGCCGCGATGGTACAGGTGCTTCAACGCGTCCTCCGCCCGCACCCGCTCCATGTCCACCCGCCGCCCCAGCCAACGCCAGACCCAGCCACCGCGCGCGCGAAACAGCAGGTACAACAAGCCCAACGCGACGACGCCCACAGTCAGATTGACGATAGGTCCCATGCGGAACGGTCCTCGGTCGTCGGCCCTCGGTTCACGCTGATAGTCTAGCAGTGCAGCCTGCGGCCGCCAAGCGAACGACCAACCGCGAGACACGCACGCGCACGCACCCGACAGACCATCCCGGGATGGCGTGGCCTCCGGCAGACAATTGCTGTACCATGTGCGGTGGTCGTCGAGGTGCTGGCATGCTGGTGTTGCTGTTCGATATTGACGGGACGTTGATTAAAACGGGCGGGGCAGGGGGGACGGCGCTGATGACGGCGTTTTCCGACCTGTTCGAAGTGCCCAACCCGCGCGATGTCCCGTTCAGCGGTCGGACCGATCGCTGGATCGCCAGCACGTTGTTTCAAGCGCACCGGATCGAGGACACCGATGCGAACTGGCAGCGGCTCAAGGTCGAGTACCTCCGGCGGTTGCCGATCCTCTTGCCGCAGTACGACGGCATGGTGCTGCCCGGCATCCTTGCGCTGCTCGACCAGCTGTCGGTGCGCGACGATGCCGCGCTGGGCCTGTTGACGGGCAACGCCCGGGACAGCGCCCGGTTCAAGCTGGAACATTACGGCTTGTTCCACCACTTCGCGTTCGGCGGATACGGCGACGAGTTCCGGGACCGGGACGACGTCGCGCGCGCGGCGCTCGCAGCCGCCCGCGAGCGCGTGGGACGCGCATTGACGCTCGACCGCGTCTGGGTGATCGGCGACACGCCGATGGACATCCGTTGTGCACGGGCGATCGGCGCGCGCGTGGCCGCCGTGGCGACCGGCTGGCACAGCCGTGCACGATTGGAGGCCGCGGCTCCTGACCTGCTGCTGGACAGCTTCGAGCCGGCCGACCCGTTTGTGCGGATGCTCGTCTAGCGCGGGCACCGAGCCGTGGCGGGCCGCTAGAACAGCAGCGACGAGAGCCGGCGGCGGTAGGTGCGTGTCAGTTCCGAGTCGCGCGGGAGCACGTGGAATACGTCGACCATCGCCTGGCGCGCTTTTTCCCCCACGCCGTCCCTGTCGCGTTCGACAAGCGTCAGGCACAGCTCCAGCGCCGCTTCGAATTCCTGCTGCGCGGCGAGCGCTTCGGCCAGTCGCAGTTGGGCTTCCAGGTCGTCCGGGCGGGCGGCGGCCGCGGCCCGCAACGCGGCCACGTCGCCGCCGCTGTGCGCCTGCAGCCCGATCTGCGCCTTGACGGTCTCCGCCTCCGGCTCGAGAAACCCGCGCTTCTCCAGCTCTTCGATCAGCGCCCGCGACTCCTCCAGCTGGCCCGCCTGCAACAACACCCGGGCCAGACCGATCTTGGCCGGCGCGAGGTCCGGCACTTGGGCCAACACCTCGCGGTACACACGCTCCGATTCCGCCGGTCGAGCCTGTTCTTGAGCCCGGGCGTCGACCAGCGCACCGGCCAGCAGGATGCGGTCCAGCCAGTGGCGAAGCTGCGGCTCGGGCAGCACCCCCTGAAAGAAATCGACCACCTGCGAGTCCACCAAGGCGAAGACCGTCGGGATCGTCTGAACCTGAAACTGGGCGGCAATCTGCGGCAACTGGTCCGTGTTGGCACGCACCAGAACGAATCGACCCTGGTACTCGTGAGCCAGCTTCTCGAGAATCGGCGCCAACATCCGGCAGGGCTGACACCAGGCGGCCCAGAAGTCGACCACCACCGGCGTGACTTTCGATCGCTCGATCACATCCAATTCAAATTGCTCCGCGGTCGTGTCCACGATCCACGTAGCGCCGTTTTCGGAAGGAGTATTCATGCGCCGTAGTATACGGACCCCAGCTGGGACTGGGAAGAACGGGCAGACCCGGAGATGAGTGCCCACGCGAATTTGCGGTCGGCGACGTGAAAGAACCAAGGTGGTCTGGCGGTTGACGTTTGTCGTTGACGTGCCGCGCACCATCGACCTGCTTCACGCCTGCCTACTGCGAGGGGCCCGGCGCTCGCCACACGCAGGAGCGACTAAGCCATTAACGCAGAGCCGCTGCTCGACAAGCGGACAGAGGACTGGCTCGTCAACGAGCAGATTAATGAGTCTTGCCCCCTTTTTGGATCAGGCGGCGGCAGGATCGACGAAACCCGGCATAGCCGAAGCCGATTGTCAGCAAGCAGTATACGCCAATCGTGATCGGGCTGGCACCATGGGCGAGCAATTGCTGCGTATCGAGGTAACGGTCACCCGAAAACCAAGCCGTCGCAATGTAGGCACCATTGGCGAGCGTGCAGAAATGCGAGATGAACCACATCCAGTCCCGGCGAACCAGGGCTGCCAATCCGAGCGGCGCGACAACGCCAAGAATCGGGCCGCACCAGAGCGTTACCAACGGTCTCGGATCAGGGTCGAAGATGCTGTAAGGCAGGTGCCAAGGCAACAGATCAGCCGTCTTGAGCGTGCCGCCGCAGCACCAGCCAGCAACGATGTGCCCCATTTCGTGCGTGAATGCCATGACGGTCCATGACGCGACGGCGAGGAGCACGAATCGGAGAATGCGGGTCGCCAAGCAATCAAGTCTCCACATTGTAGCCTCTCTCCGCGAGGTAGTAACACGCCGCGTCCAGACCGAGTGAGAGCCCGATGAAGCTGAGCGTGATTTCGGAGAGCCCCATGTGCGGGTGCAATTCAGCGGATTTTCGAGCACGATGAGACATGCGGGCCAGGTACTTGCTCTTATCGTCAACAAAGATGGAAAGGAACCTCGTCCCTGCCATCACATCCACGCGGAACGCGACGATGTCTGCCCATTCAATAACGCCTAGCGATGAGCCTGCGTGAATACCATCGTCGTCCATCACAATCCTCGGATGGGATGTGCGAAAGAAGGCTCGCGGAATGACGATCAACCCCGGCCCAAAAACAACTATGCCGACCCAACCTGCGAGTCTCGCTTTCCATCCCGGAAGAGTGGCGCAGAACGCGGCTATCGCCACCATCGCGATGTTCAATACGAACAGTCTGAGGATCTTCGATTTTGAGGGGTATGCTTCGAAACGGTGCATGGATGCTCTGCAGACACTCGACGCGGGCAACCAGGCCGGGGCCAACCAACCTTGAAATCAGAAACCGCGGAAATCGTATCGTTCCATGGAAGCTGCGGCATCGGTCTGGGTACATTCCTTGACATCGCGCGGGCATTGGGCGGACATCTCACCTCACCGGCGGGTGTCGTTGAGTCCCAACTCCAGTGGTCACCGCCACTGCCGTGCATGCGGTTGTCCGCCGACGCGTTGACATCAGGCGATCGCCTGTCATCACGGCGACACCGGCAGAAAAACACGCAGTCGAAGCCGTCGTGAATCTAAGCCCGAAACATCAACAAGTCAACCATTTGCGACAGGTGGTCACGCGGGAGGCAGACGGACCAGACGCCCCGCCGCTCCCATCTTCTCGCCGCAAACCGGATTAATGAGTCCTGACCCCTTTTTTGGATCCCCCTTCCGCGACGCCCGATTGTCAGTACATTGACGGCATGGATATGAATAAGCTTGTATCGCTGTGCCGGCGGCGCGGATTTCTGTTTCAGTCCAGTGAGATCTACGGAGGCTTGAACGGCTTCTGGGATTACGGGCCGCTGGGGGTCGAACTGAAGCGCAACGTTCGCGAGACCTGGTGGCGCGACATGGTCACGGGCCACAACGAGCTGGCCGCTCCGCCCGGCGCGCCGAGCCCCTACGAAATGACCGGCCTGGACTGCACGATCATCATGCACCCCCAGGTCTGGAAGTGCTCGGGGCACTACGACCTGTTCCACGACTATATGGTCGACTGTCGCGCATCGAAGCGGCGGTACCGGTACGACCAGGTGCGGGGCCGGTGGGTTTCGGCCAAGGGCCGGCGGATCTTCGTGACCACGGTGGCCGAGGGGGCGGACGAACAGGGGGACGTCGAGCACAAGGCGCTGAAGTTCTTCCACTTGCGCGCCAAGGACGCGGGGCAGCTCGACTGGGACGGCCAGTTCATGGCGCTGCCGCATGTGCGGGACCTGGCCCAGGTGCTGGGCCCGGACGCCCAGGAGCTGGGCACGCTGACCGAGCCGCGCGAATTCAACTTGATGTTCAAGACCTACGTCGGGGCCTTGGGGGGCGAGGACAGCGTGGCCTTCTTGCGCCCGGAGACGGCCCAGGGGATCTTCGTCAACTTCAAGAACGTCGTCGACAGCACGCGCGTGCGCGTGCCGTTCGGCATCGCCCAGATCGGCAAGAGCTTCCGCAACGAAATCACGCCCCGCAATTTCACGTTCCGCTCGCGCGAGTTCGAGCAGATGGAGATCGAGTTCTTCTGCCACCCCGCGCAGTCGCCCCAGTGGTACCGCTACTGGCGCGACCGGCGGCTGAAGTGGTACACCGACCTGGGCCTGGCCGGCGAGCGGCTGCGACTGCGCGAACACGACGCACAGGAGTTGAGCCACTATTCAACCGGCACGGCCGACATCGAGTATGCGTTCCCGTTCCTGCCGCCCGGCGAGTTCGGGGAACTCGAAGGCATCGCGCACCGCGGCGACTTCGACCTGCGCAGCCATATGGAGGGGAAGCTCGATCCGGCGACCTGCCCGCTCACGCTCGAGAAGGACGCGGACGGCACGCCGCGCTGGCGCGGGAGCGGCAAGGACCTGACCTACCGCGATGACCTGACCGGCGAACGGTTCATTCCGCACGTCATCGAGCCGTCGGCCGGCGCCGATCGGGCTGTGCTCGCCTTTCTGTGCGAGGCCTATGCCGAGGACGAGGCGCCGGATGAGAACGGGGTCATGCAGGCGCGCACCGTGCTGAAATTCCACCCGCGTCTGGCGCCGATCAAAGCCGCCGTCTTCCCGCTGGTGAAGAAGGACGGGATGCCCGAGATCGCCCGGGAGATCTACGCGGCACTCAAGCCGCACATGCCGGCTTTCTATGACGAGAAAGGGGCGGTTGGACGCCGGTATCGCCGTCAGGACGAGGCGGGTACGCCGTATTGCATCACCGTCGACGGCCAGACGCTGGCCGATCAGACCGTGACAATCCGCGATCGCGATTCGCTCCGGCAGTGGCGCGTCCGCGTCGACGACTGCGTCGCCGAGCTGCAGAAGCTGCTGCGATAAGGAGCTGCGGACCAGGTCCAGCCCCCGGCCGGCCACCCGGGCGCGCAAGCGCGCTGCCGGTCGGAAATCTCGTTGCCAAATCCGCACGCGGCTCCCATAATGGCGCATGGCGGGGATGTGGAGGTGTGCCGTTCGAAGGAGTGCACGTGATGAGCAACAGACTGTTCGCCCCGCTCCTGGCAGTCGGACTGCTGGCCTGCCTGGCGGCGCCGGTCCGGGCAGATCGACCCGGCTTCTATTCCAACAATGTGCTGCAGGGCGGCTCGAGCCGCGTGCCGGACGGGCCGCGTGGCGGCGATCGACGGCCTGCCTTTCCCGGCCGTGGCGGGCCGCGCTACCATGACGGCGGTGGCCTCCATTTCCACGTCGGGCCGGGCTACTACTCCGCGCGGCCGTTCTACGCCTATCCGTACCTGGACCCGAGCTGGAGCTACGGGTACGGCACGGGGATCTACTACGACCCGGCCACCAACACGACCCGCTACTACCTGCCGCCGACCTTCATCCCGGGCGAACTGATGTACGGCCCGCTGGCCGCCGAACGGTTCCTGGGGATCCCGCGCGGCCCGATCGCCGTGCCGCCGGCGGCCGACGGCGTGCCGGACGGCTTGGGCCGGAACCTGACGGCAGAGGACGTGGCCGACAAGCTGCGCAACAGCAACGACGAGGCCCGGGCGCGGGCGCGGCGGTTCATGGAGCTTGGCGATGCGCAGTTCCAGAAGCAGCAGTTCAACAGCGCGCTGCAACGCTACAAGTCGGCGATCGAGGCCGCACCGGACCTGGTGGACGCCTACGTACACCAGGGATTTGCGCTGCTCGCAGTCGGCCAGTATCGATTGGCGGCCAAGGCGTTGAAAATCGCCGTCGAACTGGATCCGGAATTCATCAAGGCCGCCTTCCAACTGGACGACCTCTACGGCCCGAACCGACTGGCCGCCACGTCGCACCTCGAGATGCTGGCCCAGGAGGCGATGGAGCAGCCGGAGAACGGCGACCTGCTGTTCCTGGTGGGCATGATGCTCTACGCCGACGGCGAGCCGGAGCGAGCCCGCAAGTTCTTCCGCCGCGCGGTACAACTGGGCGGTCCCGAAGCGGCCCGCTGGCTCGCCCCGCTGCTGACGACCGACGCGCCGGCCGAGGCCGTGCCGGCCCTGGCCGATCAGGCGGCCGGCTTGGAAACGTAGAGCCGACCACGCCGCCTGCTACGCCGCATCCTTCGAACGGTCCAGCTGCGACGCGAGCGCGTCCAACTCCGCGCGCAGACTATCGAGCGCCACCTGCGATGCCGGGCTCTCCGATGCCGCGCTCTCCAATGCCCGGTGACCGAGCCGATCCGCCCCCGACACACTCGCCTGGTCGTGCTTCGCATCGATGCGGAGACGCCGTAGTTGGTCGTCCACCGTGTGCAGCGCAACAAACGTCGCCCGGTTACTGTGCCAGACCACCTCCAGCTGCCAGATCACGACAAACAGCACCGCCAGCTGACCGCCGAGCACCATCGGCAACGCCAGGCGCCACAACAACGCCGAGCCGGTCGTCAGGGAGAAACCCACCAGCGCCGCACCACAGGTGAATACGCCGATGCCCAACGCCAGGATCAGCCAGGGGAGCATGCTCCCACTGGCGGCCGACGACGGGGCCGTCGCCGGTGTCCAGCCCTCCGCCCGCTGATCGGCTACTTCGCCCGGTAGCGCCGCAGAGCCCGGCTCGATCGGCCGGGCGCTTGTCACTTGACCCATGAGTCGCTGGGCGTGCCGAATCGTCTCTTCGAAATCCCAGGCTTCCAATTCCGTGAAGTCGGGCAGCCCGTCACCCGCCGAGCTCGCCGCGCCGTACGCCTCCGCCGCGCCGCTCACTTGGCCGGGGGACGGCGAAGGTCCCGCGTGCGGCGCGGACAAGCGACCGGGAGCGGACTCAACGCCGGTGGCAGGCTGACCACACCGGGCGCAGCAGACGCGACGGTCGTGCATCGAAGTGACTACCCCGGGGACTTCCTGCTGGCAGGCACGACACCACATGAACGTACCACCGCCCAATGCGCATCGCACAACGCGCATAGTACAAGTAGAGTATCCGTCAATGACACTTCATTCTCTTCATCGGGCCGCCCACCGCTTGGCCTGCAGGGTTTCTGACAGACTCACCGTGCGCGTCAAGATGGGGAAAACCCGCGCCGTGCGCAAGGACACAGCCAGGGTCGTGGATGCCGCCACGCGGGTACAGCGCGTGGTCACGCTACCGGAGTTGCACGCGTTGGAGCAGCACGCAGTAGAAATGGACCGCGAGGGCCACGACGGCCAGCAATCCGGCGTACCGGTGGATGTCGAGCAGGATTTCCAGCCCCTCGCTGCCGAACCATGTCAGCATGCTGACCAGCATCGTGGCCATCACGAGGAACCCGGCCAGCAAGAACAGCCAGAACATGACGCGCGGGACCCAGAAGAACTGCGGCAGGCCGGTCGCGTCCCCAGGCGGTTCCGGTACCCGCCCGAAACGGCTGGCACGGCACCAGGTCAGCGCCAGCAGCGGGAGCACGCCGGTCATCGCGCCGGCACCGAACATGTGGGCGAACAACCACCAGCCGTGCATGCCGCCGAACCGCAACACCGTGTAGAACGACGTGACCGCCAGGACCGAGACGCTCACGAGCGTGCCGAGGTAGACCAGTCGTTCCCACCAGTTGAACCGCTTGCGGGCGCGCGGCGCACGACCGCCCAGCAGCGCGAGCACCAGATGCAGCGCCAAGACGACCCCGGTGGCGATCAACGTGACGGAGAGCAAGTCCGGGTAAATCTTGCCCGGGTGTTGCAGGAGTTCGGTGAGCCAGGTCATGAGGTTGTCGAGCATGGAACAACTCCAGGCGGGGCAGGGTGCCATCGGGTACAGGTATGACTCAGGCGCGTCGCGCGAATCCAAACAGTCCGTTGATGCCAAGCACCAGGAACGCGAGCAGGATCAGGCCAACCACGCCCGCCGACGCGAACCCGAACCACTTGAAGGCCGTGCGTCCGCGGAACGATTGGTTCCAGGCGTCGATTTGGACCTGATCGAAATCCGCCAATGCCATCATGGTCTCCGTGGGCGGATCGGCGTCCGGCGCGGGTCCGAGGGCCGCCACCCGGCCCGTGAAGATGGCCGCGTCCGGCGTGTGGCAGTCGAAGCACCCGTTGGTCGCGCCGGTGGACCAGCGCGCCGGGCGTACGTCATGCGCCAGGGCCCAGGAGTAGGGCTCGGCGGCCTGGTGGGTGAACACTTCGACTGCGTCCTCGCCGGCCAGCCGGTAGGCGCGCCCGCCCGCGACGTACACGGCCTGGGCGCCCTCCGTCTTGATGGCCTTCTGCAGGGCCTTGATCGGCGCGACCAGCTTCTGCCGGAACATGTCGGTGGCCTTGGTCTCCTCCAGGCGGTGCAGCTTCTCCCGCTCTTCGGCCGTCAGCTCCGATTCCGCCACTTGCGCGCGCTGTTCGCCCAGCTCAGCCGCCTTGTCCTCGGCCGTCAGCGTCACCTTCCCCAGCGTTTCGGCGAACGTGCTGTTCCCCCGTACGCGGAGGGAGGAGCGGAGTGTCGTGTAGACCATATCCGGATGGAGCGGCGTGATCTGTTCGTCCTTCATCTCACCCCAGAACGCCGGCCAGACGGTCCGGTGCGGATAGAGCACACCCTGCTCGGTATGCAACATGACGGGCGCGGCCATGCCCGGATCGGTATCGGCCGAGAGCGAGTGCGTGGGGAGCCCCAGCCCATGCGCCATGGCCGTCTGCACTTGCCAGGCCTTCTGGTCGGGCTGCGGGCCCGAGTGGCACGCGGTGCAGGAGAGTCTTTCCAGATGGATCGTCGGCATGCCGCGGTGCAACGGCTTGGGCGCCCCGAGGCGACCACCGCCCACGACCGGTTTCGCCTCCGCGCTGCTGTCCATGTGGCAGCCGCGGCACGTGAGCGTCGTGACGTTCACGTCGGTCACACGGGCCTCCCCTTCGAACCCGCGCACCGTGTCATGCTCGATCCCGTGGCGGTGGCAATCGGAACAACGCATGCCGGCCCGCAGATGGACATCCTCGTCGTGCGCCCATTGCGGAGCCTCGCCCCGTCCCGTGACCCGCACGGTGTGACAGTAGTAGCAGACGCTGTCCGACGGCTTCCGCACAACGTCGAAGAAAACCTTCTTGTCGGCACTGATCCGCAGCGCCCGATACCGGGTCTTCGGCAGGCTGGGTCCCGTGTCGGCCACGGCTGCGGCCTCCGCACCGGCCGCGATGTCCGGCGTCGAGTCCTCAGCCGCTGACGGCTCCTGAGGTGCCTCCAGCTTGACCTCCTCCCCGTCCGAGCCCTCCACCGGCGGTGCGGGCGCGTCCGGTGAGGAGTCCCCGGCGGCGGCCTTCGGCGGTTTGGCCGACGGATCGAAATCGTCGGGCAGCCTCGAGACGGTCCCCTCGACGTCGGCGATCCCCAGCGCAGCGGCCGGGGCCCAGGCGAAGTTCTGCTTGGTGATCTGATCCCACCAGACCTCCATGCTGTATGCTCCGTCGTGGCCGTGGCACGCCATGCAGTCGATCGCCAATTGGCCGGACAGCCTCCAGCGGCCGTTGTCCGGCGCGTCGGGCGGCGCGGCCGCATCCGCCTCGTGCGCCGGGAGCGCCGCGTCGTCGGCCGCGTCCGTCTCGCGCGCCGATATCTCCCCGTCCGACCCGTCGACCGGGCCGCCCGGCAGGTGGCGGCCGAATTTGAGTATGAAATCCCACTTGCTGATGCCCAGCGCGCGCGGGTCGTAGGTCCCGGGCCAGCCGCGGTAGGAGAGCGGGATCTGCGTACCGGTGCGCGTATCGGTCCAGATCCACGGCTCACCGGGCCGGCCCGCCTGCGCCGTCAGCCGCTGCATGGCGTTGAAGTGGTAGCCATGCGCGATCGCCTCATAGTCGTGGCAGCGCCCGCAGGTGAAGACCGGTGAATAGGGCGCCGCGTTCGGGTCCTCCGGGTCGATCCGGCTATCCGTCGCGTCGTACAGCTCGATCCAATGCGCGTAGAGGCTGCGGCTGTGCGTCGCGGCAAAGCGCGACTCCTCGGCACCCGCCGACACAGCACTGCACAATAGTCCTACGAGCAAGCTCTTGATGAGGACGGCGCAGATTCCCCGCCATGCCATGACATGGTCTCCCGTTGGTCTCCTGAGGCTGTTTCCGAGAAAAAGGGCGAGCTAATTCTCCGAAAACCGGGCGTGCGCGTAAAGTGGTGGTCCGGCAGAACGGGTCCCCAGCCGATCAGCCGGAGACGGATTTGGCGCCTGTCAGCGCCCGGCCCAGCTCCGCCAGGAGGCGTTGGCGCACCGACGCGACGTCTCCAGACAGCGTGGCGCCCGCCGCCGCTCGGTGCCCTCCGCCGCCGAACAGCGCGGCGATTCGGCTGCAGTCCACCGCATCGTTGCGGCTCCGCAGGCTGGCCTTGACCGTCCCTGCCGGATGCTCGGTGAGCATCAGCGCCGCCTGCGTGCCGTCGATGGCCAGCGCCATGTTGATGAAATCTTCGGTGTCGGACCGCAGCGCGCCGGTATCTGCGAAGTCGCCGGGCAACACGTAGGTGTGCGCCAGGCGGCCGTCGAACTCCAGGGCGAGGCGGGAGAGCACCAGGCCGCGCAGTTTCGCACGGCCCAGCGAGTCGCGCTCGTAGAGTTGGCGGAAGATCTCGCCGGGACACGCGCCGGCGGCAATCAATCGGGAGGCGACCACGTAGGTGCTCTGACGCGTAGAGGAGAAGCGGAACCAGCCGGTATCGGTGGCGATCGCCGCGAAGAGCGCCGTGGCCATGGACGGGGTGACCGGGACGCGGAGGAACTGCAGGAAGTCGGCCACCAGCCGGCCGGTCGCCTCGGCCGACTCGTCGTGGAAGACAGCCGCCGGCATGGCATCTCCGCGGGCGTGGTGGTCGATCACGACGATCTGTGCCGAGGCCCGGCGCACGAGGTCGGCCATCCGGCCCAATTGCCCCCAGGCGGACGTGTCGAGCACCATAATCACGTCGGTGTCGGACCACGGCGGCTCGGCCGGCTCTTCGGCCAGCGTCTCGATCTGCTGCCGCGGGTCCAGGAACGCCAGGCGCGGCGGCACGCCGTCCGCGTTCACGATCCGCACCGTCTTGCCCAGCGACGCGAGCAGTTCGGCCATCGCCAATTCGCTGCCGAGCGCGTCGCAGTCCGGCCGCAGATGGCTGGTCAGCACGAAGCGCTCGTGGCGATCGATGATCGCCTTGAGCGCGTCCCATGCGATCGAAGAGGCGTCGTCTCTCATCGTCACCGCCTGATGGTTACCTGTTGAGTTGGACACGGGAAAGGAATAACGGATTTCATGGCGCTCACATCGCGGCCCGCCTCCTGCGCACGCCGACCGCCGCGGTCCGGCGCGGCCGCTACCTCAGCTCGACGACCCGGCGCGCGTCCGCCACATCGCGCTGCAACTGTGCTTGCAGCGCAGCGACCCCCTCGAACGATCGGATGTCGCGCAGGCGGTCGAGGAAATCAACACTCAGTTGTTCGCCGTACAGCGGTCGGTTCAGCCCCACCAGGTGGACCTCGAATTTCGTATCGGCTTCGCCGAACGTGGGGATCGGCCCGACGTGGATCGCGGCGACGTAACTCGCACCGCCGAGCCAGGCGCGCCCAGCATAGACGCCCGCCGGCGGCAGCACCATCCCGACCGGCTGCAAGTTGGCCGTGGGGAAGCCGAGCTGTGCGCCGCGCCCGACGCCTGGAACGACGACACCGCGCACCTGGTAAGGCTGGGTCAGGAGCCGATCGGCGGCCGCGACGTTGCCGTCCTGGATCAGCGCGCGGATCCGGCTGCTCGACACGCAGCATCCGTCGACCCACAACGGCTCGACCACCTCCAACTCGATCCCCGCGGCGGCACAGAGCCGGGCCAAGTACTCGACTGTCCCGCGGCGGCGGTGGCCGAAATGGAAGTCGGGCCCTTCCACGATGGCGCGGGCATCGAGTTGTTCGCGGAGGATGCGTTGGAAGAATTCGTCGGGCGAAAGCGCCAGCACCGCCCGGTCGGCGGGATACGCGATCACCGCATCCACGCCCAGCGCCACGAGGAGTTCGGTCTTCCGCTCGGTCGAGGTCAGCGGCGGGGGTGCGGCCTGCGGGCGCAGGGTGTGCGCGGGGTGCGGGTCGAACGTGAACACGACAGCCGCGCGACCCATCTGCCGCGCCCGGGCGACAAGCCGCTCCAGGAGCGCCGCGTGGCCCAGGTGGACGCCGTCGAAGTTGCCGATCGCCACCGCGCCCGATCGCCAGGAGGCCGGCAGGTTGCCCAGATCTCGAATCAGCGCCGCAGCAGTCATCTAACCGTATCCCAGTTCCTTCCACGCCTGCGGCAGGTGCGCAACCAGGTCACGCGCCGTCATCGCCCACTGGGTCAGTTCCCGCGCGGCGACGTCACCGGCCAGGCCATGCAGGTGCACGCCCAACCGGGCCGCCTCCCAGGGTCCGAGCCCCTGGCCGAGCAGCGCCGTGATGATCCCGGTCAGCACGTCACCCGCGCCGGCGGTCGCCAACCCGGGGTTGCCGGTCGTGTTCCGCGCGCTGCGGCGGCCGTCGGTCACCAGCGTGCGGTGGCCTTTGAGCACCACGATGATCTGGTCGGTCCGCGCCACCTCGATCGCCCGGGCTTCCTGCCCCGCGCGATCGCGTGCGGAGACGCCGCACAGCCGCTGGAACTCGCCCGGGTGCGGCGTGATCACGCGCGGTCCGCCGGCGTGCGCGAGGGAGCCGCCGTCGGCGGCCAGCGCGTTCAGTGCGTCGGCGTCCACGACCGTCGGCAGCGGCGTCGACGCGTAGAGGGTGCTCACGAGCCGGGCGACGTGCGTGCCGCGTCCCAGGCCCGGCCCGCAGGCCAGCACATCGGCGCGCGCGGCGAGCGCCGCGACGGCGTCCGCGGCGGCCGCCGTCAGCGAGCCGGTCGGATCGCAGGGCAAGGCGGCGGTCATGAGGCAGGGGTCGAAGGCGGCGACCGTCTCGAGACAGACGTCGGGCACACCGAGCGTGACGAGTCCCGCACCGGCGCGCAGGGCGGCCATCCCGGCCAGCGCGATCGCGCCGCTCATGCCGCGCGAGCCCCCGATCAGCAGTGCGCGGCCGAAGTCGCCCTTGTGGCTCTCCGGTGCGCGCGGCGCGAGACGTGGAAGTGCATCCGGGTCGCTCGTCATGGCATCTCACGCGTCCTTCGGCTGGCCGCGGCGATGGGCGATCAGGCCCGCCACATACCCGGCCTTGAAACCCGCATCGATGTTCACCACCGTCACGTTGGCAGCGCAGCTGTTGAGCATCCCCAGCAGGGCGGCCAGGCCGCCGAAACTGGCGCCGTATCCGACGCTGGTCGGTACGGCGATCACCGGGCAGTCGACGTGGCCGCCCACCACGCTCGGCAACGCACCTTCCAGCCCGGCGACGACCACGACCGCGTCCGCGCCGCGCAGCTTGTCCAGCTGCATGAGCAGGCGATGCGGACCGGCCACGCCGACGTCGTGGATCATGGTGACCGCCACTTCCATCCAGGCGAGCGTCTCGCGCGCTTCCTCCGCCACCGGCAGGTCGCTCGTGCCGGCCGTCACCACCACCACGCGGCCGACCGTCGGTCGCCGGCCCTCGGCCGCCGGCGCAAGCCGGAACGTCTGGCCGACCGCGTTGTAGCTGCCCGCCGGGAACTCGGTCTCGAGCACGGCGGCTTTCTGGGCGTCGACCCGCGTCACCAACACAGCCATCTGATCCTGGCGCAGCTGGCGAACGATCTTGACCAGCGTTTCCGCCGACTTGCCCGCACCGTAGACCACCTCCGGGAAACCACACCGGCGTTGACGGTCCAGGTCCAGCGTGACCTCGCCCAGGTCGACCGCGCCCGGCTGGGCTAGGCAGTCGACAAACGCAGACAACGCCAGGCGTCCGGCAAGCAGGTCCTGGGCCAACGCTTCGATCTCGTGTCGGTGTCGTTGCATGCCACCATGGTAGCCGCTGCCGGCTGAGGACTCCAGGTCGGGAGCCTTGCCACGAGCGGGGGCCGGGAGGACAATGGCAGCTTCTGCTTCCCCTTCGATACTCTGGATGCAAGGACATGGTCGCGATGCCGAGTTGCGTGTTGGCCTATTCGGGTGGACTCGACACCTCCGTGATTCTGGGTTGGTTGTTGGAACAGGGCTATCAGGTCCACTGCCTCTATGTCGACCTGGGTCAGCCTTGCGAGGACCGCGACGCCATTCTGGACAAAGCGCGGCGGATCGGGGCCGCCTCGGCGTGCCTGGTGGATGTGCGGGACGAACTGTGCCGCGATTTCGCCTTCCCCGTGCTCGCGTGGCGCGCCCGGTACGAGTCGGTCTACCTGCTGGGGACGTCGATCGCCCGGCCGCTGATCACCAAGAAGTGCCTGGAGATGGCGCGCGAGGTGGGCGCGGCCGCATTCGCCCACGGGGCGACCGGCAAGGGCAACGACCAGTGCCGTTTCCAACTCGCCGCCGACGCCCTGGCGCCGGACATCCAGGTGATCGCGCCCTGGCGGATCGAGTCGTTTCGCCAGCGGTTTCCCGGCCGGTCCGAAATGATCGCGTTCTGCGCGGCCAAGCAGATCCCGGTTAAGGCGTCGACCGACAAGCCGTACAGCTCGGACGAGAACTGCCTGCACATCAGCTATGAAGCGGGCAAGCTGGAGGACCTGACGGTCAGCGGAGTCGACACGGTCGAGTTCGGCATGACCGTCTCGCCGCGCGAGGCGCCGGACCGCGCGGAGTCGGTCACGATCGGATTCGAGGCGGGTGTGCCGGTGAGCGTCAACGGCCGGCCCTTGGGGCCGTTCGCCATCGTGCAGCAGCTCAACCAGATCGGTGGCCGCCACGGCATCGGCCGCATCGACATGGTCGAGAACCGGTTTGTGGGGATGAAGAGCCGGGGCGTGTACGAGGCGCCGGGCATGACGCTGCTCTACGACGCGCTGATGTACGTCGAGCAACTGACGATGGACCGGGACCTGATGCACTTGCGGGACCGCCTGGCGCCGGAGGTGGCGGAGATGGTGTATTACGGGTACTGGTACACGGCCAAGATGGACGCGCTCCAGGCGCTGATCCGGGACGCCCAGAAGCACACGACCGGCCAGGTGCGTCTGAGCCTCTACAAGGGGACGGTCACGGTCGAGAGCCGCACGAGCCCGAACAGCTTGTACGACGAGGGGATCGCGACGATGGAGGGCGGCGGCTCCTACAACCAGACCGACGCGGAAGGGTTCCTGCGGATCCAGGGTTTGCCGAGCCGCGTGCAGGGCCGGGTGACGCCGCGGAACTGGTAGGCGGGCGGCCCGCGGCCGGCGCGCTCGGTCCGCGCGGAAGGTGAACTCCGATGTACCTGCTGGAAAACCCCGTTCTACAGCGCGAGCTGCTGGTGAACCTGCGGATGGCGCGCGGGTTCGTGCTCATGCTCGTGTACCAGGCGATGCTGGCCGCGATCGTCTACCTGGCGTGGCCGCAGGGCCAGCGGCTGGATCTGTCCCAGGTGTCGGAGGACGCCCGCAACCTGGTCGACATGTTCTTCCTCGGCCAGTACGTGTTGGCGTCGCTGATGGCGCCGAGTTTCGCAGCGGGCGCCATCACGGGCGAGAAGGAACGCCGCACCTATGAGATGCTGTTGGCCAGCCCCCTGCGCCCGGGCGCAATCGTGCTGGGCAAGGCGGTCGCGGCCCTGGCGTACCTGGTGGTGCTCATCTTCTCGTCCCTGCCCATCATCATGCTGTGCCTGCCGCTGGGCGGCGTGTCGCTCTATGAAGTGTTCGCCGCCTACCTGGCGCTGATCGCCTCGGTGGTCACCTTCGGCGCGATCGGGATCGCGTGCAGCAGCTATTTCCAACACACCGCCGCGTCCCTGGTCGTCTCGTACCTGATTATCCTGCCGCTGACGATGGCCGGGGTCATGTTCTGGGTGCTGGCCCGGAACCTGGGCGAGTTCCGGTTGATGTTCATCGTGATCGCGGTCCCCTCCGTCGCGACGATCACCTGCTACGGCCTGTTCGCCAACACCAGCGCCCGCTTGCTCTACCCGCCGGACGTGGGCGCCGAAGGGCAGGACGTGGTGGACCTGGAGCGGGAGACGCGCGACGTGGTGGGGCTGGTGATCCAGCGGGACCAGTTCCCCGACCGGCTGTTCGCGCCGGCCAAGCGGACCACGCTGTTGGAGGACCGGACGAACCCGGTGTACGACAAGGAGATCCGCAGCGAGATCTTCAGCCATGGAACCCTCATGCTGCGCGTCGTGATCCAGGTCAGCATGCTGTTGGCGATTCCGCTGATGGCGGCGTGCCTGTATCTCGCGCCCCAGTACGCACCCTGGTACATCGCGTACGTCCTGCTGTTCAACATGTTGGTCGGGCCGGTCTTCTCGGCGGGCAGCGTCACCGGCGAGCGCGAACGGCAGACGCTGGACCTGCTCCTGACGACGACGATCACCCCCTGGCAGATCCTGTCGGGGAAGCTGCGGGCCGGCCTGCGCGTATCGAGCGTCCTGACCTTGTTCCTGCTGTGGCCGGTCCTGCTGGCCTGCGTCATGGTGTCCAGCTATTGGAACAACCTGGTGACGCTGATCGCCTACACGCTCATCGTGCTGCTCACCTGCTGGAACACCGCGCTGATCGCCCTGTTCTGCTCGGTCGTGTTCCGCAAGACATCGATCAGCATGATGGTCTCCTACCTGATGATTGTCGTGCTGTTCTTCGGGCCGCTGGCCGCCATTTTCTTCACCCGCACGGTGTACGGCGACGCGCGCGCCGCGAACATGGTGGGTGCCCTGTCCATCAGCAGCCCGTTCGTGGCGGCATTCGAGGTTCCGCTCGATATACCGCTCCCGTCCCACGAACGAGGCCTTGCGCCGCACGTCGGCCGGTGGGGGCCGTTCGGCGGGTACGCCCTGTTCACGACGGCCCTCAGCCTGCTGTTGCTGGGATTGATGATCCGGCTGTTCCACACGCGCTGGCGCGTCGCCGATTGACGCCGAGGACTTCAGTCCTGTCCCGGTGTGCGCATCATCGGCCGCAACGGCTCAAGGGCCGATTCGAGCATGCGATCGAGCATCGTGGAAGTGTCTTCGGTCACCTGCAGCCAATCGCCCGCGTGCATCGCGTAGTTGTTGGTGTCCACCACTCGGCGGCGCGCCACGTCGTATTGCACGGGCAACCGGATCTTCCGGCCGCCGGGCCCCTCGCGCACCAGCACGATGTCCATGCGGCGGAAACGCGAGATCGCTCCGGACCCCTTGAGCGCGTCCTGGACCAGCATGGTCTCCGTCAGCGGGGCGCGCAGATACTCGCTCTTGTTCTTGCTGTTGCGGAGCTCGACCACCACCATGGCCTGTGGGTCGGCCGATTTGCCCAGTTGGGCATCCATCGCCATCTCAGGCCTGAGATCCAGTGCGCTGCATCCGGCGGTCGCGACCAGCGTCAGGCTCGCCAGAATGGACAGAAGAGCGGTCGGTGTTCGAGTTGCCGTCGCCATCCGTGGAGACCTCGCGTGGGGGGCCAGGCGAGTGGCGTCCGCCGCTGGAGCCGCCACAAGAGTGGCCATCTTTCTCCAGTTCGCCTGACCGTTACAGTCAGCGTTATCGGCACGGTCGATGGGCAACTTGAGCGCAATCGGCGAAAAAGGAAAACCACTCGGGCACGCGCGTCACAACGGGTCCGACGGGGCCGACGGATAGGGCCCGCCGACCGTCCGGTCTCGACCTAACTGCTTGCCCTGCCTCAAGAATCGGTCGGCAGCGGACATCGCTTCGGACGGCGTCACCTGGGTGCCGGGTGTGATGGTCACGTACCCGGCGGTGGCCGTGACGGGGTAGGCGGCCCCGGTCGGACCGGTCACCGTATGGGCCACGCCCTGGCGAACACGGTCGACGACCGAAGCGGCCTGGTCCGGCCCCAGGCTGTGAAAGACCATGGCGAACTCGTCCCCGCCGACGCGTGCCACCGCATCCTGTTCCCGCACGCCGCGTTGCAGCCGGCCGCCGACGGCGCGCAGCACCTGGTCGCCCGCCGCGTGGCCGAGTTGGTCATTGATATGCTTGAAGTGATCCAGGTCCAGCAGCGCCACGCAGGTCCCGTGCCCGACCGGGTCGGCGCGCACCAGGTCCAGGCGGGCAGCCAGGCTCGCATCCCAGGTGCGGCGATTGGCCAGGTCGGTCAGCGCATCGCGGAAGGCCAGTTGCTGCAGGGCCCGCTCCCGCCGCTTGTCTTCGCTTCGACGGCGGCGCAAGCGCACGACCTCGACCAGCAGGCAGCAGGCCAACCGCAATTCGCGGGACGTACAGTCGGGGGGCAGCAGCACGTCGGCCGCGCCGCGTGCTCCGACCGCGATGATGCCGATCTCGCCCCGCACGAGCCGCGCGTGGAAACCCGCCTGGTCTTCAGGGACGGGAAGCTGGTCGGTCACCACCACTTCGGGCGCAGCCAGACCGGTCGTTTCCGGTCCGGGAGCGCGGATCTCGGCCGCCGTCCCCAGCGCCTGCTCCCATGCGTCCCGTCGTCGGCGGTCGTCGGTCAGCAGCAGCACGAGAGGTGGTCTGGTCATGGCTTCAGGATACTCTCCGCGCGCCGCGCTGTCATGACGCTGCTTGCAGGCCTCCGAGGGGGTGTTAGAATCATGTGCCCGCCGCATTGGCGCGGCTGCAGACGATTCTCTCCGAGCAAGGAGACGGCGCGATGAGCCGGGAACCCGCCGAGTTCATGCCTCACCCCGACACCTGGACCCGACGCGACCTGCTGGACTTGGAGAGCCTGACGCTCAGCGAGTTGACCACGGTGCTGGACACGGCGTTCGCTTTCAAGCGGGCGACGGACGGTTGTCGCGCGAGGCTGCCCCTGCTGCAGGGCAAGACAACCTCGAACTTGTTCTTCGAGAACTCGACGCGGACGCGGACCAGTTTCGGCCTGGCCGCCAAGCGTCTGGGCGCCGACGTGGTCGAGTTCACGGCCTCCAGCAGCAGCCTGTCGAAGGGTGAGACGTTCATCGACACGGCCAAGAACATTGAAGCCATGAACGTGGACGTGATGGTGATGCGGCACCGCACGCCGGGTGCACCGCAGCTGCTGGCCGACCATGTGGACTGCGCCGTGGTCAACGCGGGGGACGGCACGCACGAGCATCCGACGCAGGGGCTGCTGGACATCATGACGATCCGCGAGACGCGGGGGGAGGTGCGCGGCCTGACCGTGGCGATGGTCGGGGACATTGCCCACAGCCGCACCGCGCGGTCGAACATCTGGGGACTGCTCAAGCTCGGCGCGCACGTGATCGTGTGCGGGCCGTCGACGCTCGTGTCCCGCGGCTGGGAGCAGTTCGGCGTGGAGGTGGCGTACAGCCTGGACAGCATCCTGCCGCGCTGTGACGTGCTGAATCTGCTGCGGATCCAGTTTGAGCGGCAGTACACGCGGCCCTTCCCATCGGTCCGCGAGTACGCGCTGCTGTATGCCATGAACGCGGACCGCATGGCGCGGGCCAAGAAGGACATCCTGATCATGGCGCCCGGCCCGATCAACCGCGGCGTGGAAATCACGCCGGACGTGGCGGACGGCCCCCACTCGGTGATCCTCAACCAGGTCACCAATGGCTTGGCGGTGCGCACGGCCGTCCTGTGGCTGGTCTCGGGCGCCCGGGACAAGCGCCGCGCCGCGGGCGGTTTGAGCGCGGCGGGAGGACCGGTGCCGGTGTGATGGGGCGACCTTTACTGGGGGAGTAGAGAGAAACGATGCGGGCGCTACTGATCAGAAACGGGCGGGTCATCGATCCCAGCCAGCAGCTGGACCGGGTGACGAACTTGTTGATCGAAGGGACCCGGATCGCCGCGCTCGACGTGGCTGAGCACGCCTCGGCGGAGGTGATCGACGCGACCGGCAAGATCGTCGCGCCGGGGCTGGTCGATATCCACGTCGAGCTGCGCGAGCCGGGCCGCGAGGAAGACGAGACGATCGAGTCGGGCACGGCAGCCGCGCTGGCCGGCGGGTTCACGTCGGTGGCCTGCATCCCCAATACCGATCCGCCGATCGACACGCAGGCCGGCGTCGAGTTCGTGCGGCAGAAGGCCGCCCGCGCCCGGAACTGCCATGTCTTCGTCCTGGCCTGCGTGAGCAAGAACCGCGAGGGCCAGGAGCTGGCGGAGATCGGCAGCCTGGTGGAGTCGGGCGCCGTCGGATTCACCGACGCGGACCGGCCGATCCACAATACGGAACTCATGCGCCGAGCCCTCGAGTACTGCCTGATGTTCGACGTGCCGATCCTGAACCACCCCGAGGTGCTCGAGCTGTCCCATGACGGCATCATGCATGAAGGACTCACCTCCATGGTCCTCGGGCTGCCCGGCATGCCCTGCGACGCGGAAGATGTGATGACCGCGCGCGATCTGCGGTTGGCCGAATACACGGGCGGACGGCTGCACGTGATGAACCTTTCGAGCAGCGGCAGCGTGGACCTGATCCGGCGGTACAAGTCCCGGGGGAGCGGCGTCACGACGGAGATCTGTCCGGCCCATTTCTGCCTGACGGACGAGACGCTCCGCGCGTTCGACGCCAACTGCAAGGTCAACCCGCCGCTCCGGCCGCAAAGCCACGTCGACGCCTGCATCGCGGGATTGGCGGACGACACGATCGACGTGATCACCAGTTGCCACGCGCCCCGCGCGCCCGAGAAGAAACTCCAGGAACTCGACCGGGCCCCGTTCGGCATGATCAACCTCGAGACCACGCTGGCGCTGGTCATCAAACACCTGATCCACCCGAACCACCTGTCCTGGTCCAAGGCCATCGAGAAGCTGACCATCAACCCGGCACGCGTGCTGGGGCTGCGCAAGGGCACGCTCCAGATCGGCGCCGACGCGGATGTCACGATCATCGACCCGGAACTGCGTTGGACCGTGCGGGGTGACGAGTCCCGGTCGCGCAGTCGCAACACGCCGTTCGAAGGCCAGGAGATGATCGGGCGCGCGGTGCAGGTGATCGTCGACGGCGAAGTGCGCTACCCGCGCCCCTGAGCCGAGGCGCCGCGGCCGGTCGGGGCCTGCGCGGCTAGTGCCTCGTCCAGGCTAAATCTTTGCGTTGTCACCTATTCGGTGCTGGGAGCACCGAACCCTCTGTGCTCCCACCGGAAGGATCAACTGCCCTGTGGCCGCGCGAAGCGCGGCACCAGCGCGGCGCCCGGCTCGCAGTCGCGAAGCGACGGTACTAACAAAGCCCAGGGCAGAGCTGAGCGGCGCAGCCGCGAAGCGACGCCCTGGGTCGCGTCCATACGCCAAACCAACAGCAGCCACAACGTGGCGGCCCTAATGACCAGGCATGAGTGCTCATCAGGCCCGAGTAGCGTCGTCCCGATGGGACTCCCTTTTGTTGGGGACACCTGACCCAGGGCTGCGGCC
>JBPOJB010000049.1:0-75322 GCA_052034005.1 Planctomycetota bacterium
TCGTGTCGCATTTGTACCCCGTTGCCTGCGTGAGACGTGGCGAATTGACAAGGCAGGTAACGCCACCTTCGACAAGGCAGAACCGGGTGATGGCGTGGGAGGTATCATCGTCGATTAGTACTTGCCAACATACCGGACAGCAAACGAACCTACGAGGACGCACCCCAATTCCCGCAACACGCCCTGTAGAGTCAGAAGCAGACACTCTGGTGTCAGTTGTTGGTGCGTACCGAAAGCCGACCGGGTCCGGCGGCTCGGGCAAGGCCGAAGGCCTTGCTTCACCGTAGCCAGGGGCAAGGCCCTTGGAACCCGATGCCATCGCGCTCGTTTTGGCCGAAGGCCATGTTCACCCCCAGCATGATGAATCACCACGGCAAACGATCCATCGATGCCGCCGACCATGCTCGACACGCGCCAACACGGACGCACCATGTTCGCCGGTGGAACGGTCGCCATGACGCGGAACATGACGTTCGCCATTCTCATCCATGATCACCGAATCGCGCACGGTCATTTAGAGCCGTCCCGTTGGGACTCGGGTCTGGTGGGTGGACGCGACCCAGGGCTACGGCCCGGCTCGCACGGCGCGCCGGGCCGTAGCCCTGGGCTGTGATAGTGCTGTCCCTTCGGGACGGAAGAGACCGTCTTCGTGTCGCCGCTTGGCACGGCACAAGTCGTAGAGGGTCAGAGCAGGCGCAAAGCAGGCAAGATGAGGCGTGGAACACCAACGACAAACGTTGACCGTTAGAGCGCTCTGGCTCTTTCACGTCGCCAACTTGAGTTCACGTCGATTGTAAATCCCGCTCGTGGTTTCATCTTTCACCCCCCTCAGTCCCCCCTTGTACAAGGGGGGAAGATAGTGGTTTCACCTTTCACTCCCCTCGGTCCCGCCTTGCACAAGGGGGGAAGATATCTGTTGCGGTTCGAACCACTGCACTTCTCTCCCTTCTTACCTTCTGCACTCTGCACTCCTTGTTCTGCACTCTGCACTCGTCTTCTGCACTTCTTCCTTCTCCCTTCTCCGCTCTCAGGTCGTAAATGACCACTTCGTGTCACGCCATGGGGGTCGTGGTTCTCCACCACGACACGCCCGGCATCATACTTGGCCGTCGACACCCGGGGCCAAAGCGGCGAGGGTCTGGAGTGTGCGGCCGTTCAGGTGCGGGGCGCGCGCAGCGCCGAGCGGACCGCCAGGAACTCGCCGACGTTCTCCATCGTCAGCATCCCGACCAGATTGCCGTGCCGTACGACGGGGATCGCGTGGCAGTTGCAGCCCTCCAGACGCGCGAACACGGTGTCCAGCATCTCCGCCGGGTCCGCCTGCTCGAAGTCCCGGCACATCACGGTGTCGACCGTCGCGTGCGGCCCGAGTTCCGCCATGTGCTTGAGCAGGTTCGTCTTGGTGAGCACGCCGATCACGCGGCCGCTGTCGGTCACCGGGAAATCGTGCTGGAAGCCGGCGATGATGTGGCGCGCGGCGTCGCCCAGTTGATCGTCCGGTGCGAGGGTGCGGAACTCGCTGACCATCGCCTGAACCACCGGAATCCCCTGCAGACCCGACTTCACCTGCACCATCGATGCCTCGGATGCGGCGCCCAGCCACACGAACAGCGCGATGAACACCAGGAACGGATTGGTCTGAATGCCGAACAGGCCCACGAACGCGATCAGCACCGCCATGATCTTGCCGATTGTCGCGGCGATCTGCGTGGCTCGCACATAGTCCATGTTCATGGCCAGAATGGCCCGCAGCACGCGGCCGCCGTCCATCGGAAACGCCGGCAGCAGATTGAACACGACCAGCAGCACATTGACCACCAGCATCGGGGCCAGAAAGTGCATCAGCGGGCCGTAACTCAGGTTCGCCAACTGCGGCTGGTGCTCGCCCACGATGTTCAGCTCGTGCAGGCCGGTCAGCGCGTGGCCCGTCACCTGCGTGATCCCCAGCAGGACCACCATGATCAACAGGCACAAGGCGGCCAGCAGGACGTTGACGGCCGGGCCGGCCAACGCCACCACCAGCTCCTGGCGCGGGTCCTCCGGCATGCGCTCCAGACGCGCCACGCCGCCAATGGGCAGCAGCGTGATGTCCCGGGTCGGAATGCCATAGCGCCGAGCGGCCAGCGCATGGCCCAGCTCATGCAGGACGACCACGCCGAACACCGCACAGACCATCAGGATGCCGGACAGGGCATCGGCCAGTCTGCCGCCCTGCAGCACGGGGCCCAGGCCGATCCAGCCTAACAGGATCAGGAATGTCCAGTGGAGATAGATGCCAATGCCGGAAATCGTGCCGATTCGCCAGGATCCGCCCATGGTCGCCGTGCCACACCGTGCCGATTGTGTTGGTTTCGAAAGACCCGAACCGCTCCTTGAGTGTACGTCAACAGGGGCGAGAAGTCACGCTCGCACCCCCGGAGTTGTTCATGCCGCAGGCGACAGGAGCGTCCGCGCAGACTCGATGATCAGCAGGATGGCCAGCAGCAGCAACACGATGGCGATCACGCCGATCAGAGTCAGCTTATACTGCAGCACTAACAGCACCAGCGCGACGAGCGTGACGATCGTCATGAACGCCAGGGGCAGGACCAGGAAACCGATGGGTTTGCCCAGCTTCCGCACCCAGACGGCCAGCACCAGCAGCGTCAGGCCGGCCAGCAACTGGTTCGTGGCGCCGAACACCGGCCAGACCGCCTTCCAGGCCGGAATCGGCCGTCCCTGGCCGTCCTTGAGCTCCATCATGGCAAACACCAGCGGCAGCGCCAACGTGCAGAGTGTGGCCGCATACCGCGACCAGCCGCGACGGAGCTGGAAGAACTCCTCGAAAATATACCGGCCCAACCGGGTGGCCGTGTCCAGCGTTGTCAGGATGAATGTGGACAGCGCGAGCAGGCCGAACGAATAACCGATCTGGCCGGGGAGGTGCAATGCCTCGGCAAAACGGCGCACCCCGTTGGCGTAGACGATCGTCGGCTGCTGCGTGTGCAAGGACGGGCTGTCGGCCACCATCATCACGGTCGCCAACGCGATGATCGCCACCAGGCCCTCCACGAGCATCGCACCATAACCGACCGTCCGGGCGTGGCTCTCTTTGTCGATCTGCTTGGACGACGTACCGGAGGCCACCAGCGAGTGGAACCCGGAGCACGCCCCGCAGGCGACCGTAATGAACAGGATGGGAAACAGCGGCCCGACGCCTTCCGCGTTCCACGTGATGAACGCGGGGAACTGCATTGTAAACCCCCCCAGCAGGATCCCGATCAGGCCGGCCAGGACCGAGGCGTACAGCAGGTACGACGACAGATAGTCGCGCGGCTGCAGCAAGATCCAGACGGGCGTCACCGACGCCACGAGACAGTAGATGATCAGGATGATGGACCAGCACCTGATGGGTGTGCACCCCGCGAGACGGCTCACCGACTCCAGGGAAATCGGCCAAAGCTGGCCGAGCCAGACCCCGAGGAGCACGAGCGGCACGAACACCAGGGATGCCCACACGACAGGCACCCGCAACCGGTACACGCTGTACCCGAACGCCAGCGCCAGGCAGACGAACAGCCACGACGACGTGGCCACCCCGCCGTCCTCGACAAACGTGGTCGCCGTGAGGTCCGTGAACACCGTGAGCACGTAAACCAGCGCCAGCCACATGAACAGCATGAGCAGGCGATGGGCCAACGGGGACAACGACTCGCGCGCGATGTCCGCGATCGAGCGGGCCCGGTTGCGCACGGAGGCAATCAGGGCGGAGAAGTCGTGGACTCCCCCGATGAAGACGGCCCCGAGCAGCACCCAGGCCAGCGGGAACGCCCAGCCGAACGCCAGCGCGGCGACGATCGGTCCAACGATCGGTCCCGCGCCGGCGATCGACGAGAAATGGTGCCCGAACAGAACCGCCGGATGGGCCGGCACGCGGTCGACGCCGTCGTAGTCCGTGTGGCTGGGCGTCGGCCGCTTGTCATTAACCTCGAAACGCCGTTCGAGAAACCGGCCATAGGTGAAAAACGCCACGGCAAACGCGATGCCACACGCCACGAACAGGATGGCCAGCATGGTTCTGTACCCGCGCGATTACTACTCTTCCAGGCTGCCTACGATCTCCTTCATCTCGGCCGACTCGTGCTTGCTGCGCCAGACGGCCCACAGGATGCCGCCCACGGAAAGGGCGGCCACCAGGATGCCGACGAACCAGCGCGTCGCGGTCCCGCTCGGATTGATCCCCATCACGTTGTTGGAGAGCACCAGGCCCAGCCCCAACAAGCTCACCATGTTCATCACCTTGACCATCGGATTGATGGCCGGCCCCGCCGTGTCCTTGAGCGGATCGCCCACGGTGTCGCCCGTCACGGACGCCTTGTGCGCTTCCGAGCCTTTGCCGCCGTACACGCCGTCCTCGATCATCTTCTTGGCGTTGTCCCAGGCGCCGCCCGCGTTGGCCATGAACACGGCCAGCAGCTGGCCCACCAGGATCATGCCGGCCAGGAACCCGCCCAGCGCGTACGGTCCGAGCAGGAAGCCGACGAAGGCCGGCGCGCAGATCGCCACCATGGCCGGGCCGATCAGCTCCTGCTGCGCGGTGCTCGTGCAAATGTCCACCACGCGGCCGTAGTTCGGCTTCTTCGTGCCGGCCATGATGCCCGGATCCCGAAACTGCATCCGCACTTCCTTGACAATGAAGAACGCGGCGCGGCCGACCGCACGGATCAGCATCGAGCTGAACAGGAATGGCACCGCCCCGCCGATCAGCAAGCCGATCAGCACGAGCGGTTCGGCCACGGTCAGTTTGCCGGCGTACTCGATGTACTGCTCCGGCTGCATCTCGAGCAGCTTGTCCTCGCTCCCCACCGCGATCACCGCGATGAAGCTGGAGAACAACGACACGGCGGCGATCACGGCCGAGCCGATCGCGATGCCCTTCGTCTCGGCCTTCGTCGTGTTGCCCACCGCGTCCAGGTCCGCCAGGATCTGCCGGGCACGCTGGTAGCTGCCGGGCTGCTGACGCTCCATCTCCTCCCGGTCGTAGCCCATTTCGCCGATCCCGTTGGCGTTGTCCGCCACCGGTCCGAACACGTCCATGGAGATCGTGTTGCCCGTGAGCGTGAGCATGCCGATACCGGTCATGGCGACGCCGTAGGCGACGAACACCGGCGGCGTGCCCCAGTAGCACAGCACCGAGAGGATGATCGCCGCGGCAATGACCAGGATCGACACCACGGTGCTCTCGTACCCCACCGCGAAGCCTTGGATGATGTTCGTCGCATGCCCGGTCTGGCAGGCACGCGCCAGCGTCTTCACCGGGCTGTGGGAGGTGTGCGTGTAGTAGCTCGTGACCTTGTTCAAGGCGATCGCGAGAAACACGCCGATCAGGCAGGTCAACGCCGGCCGCATGTCCAGGGTCGGGTTGAAGAAGTTCACCCAGAACGGCAAGCTCGCGGGACTCCCGCCGGGAAACCCAGCTTTCGCCATCGGGTACTTGGCGAAATACCCCGCGTCGAAATGCAAATACAGCAGGCCGACCACGAAGAAACCCGTCACGGAAATGATCGAACCGATCCAGAACCCGCGATGCACGCTCCGCAGGGCCGTGTCCGACGTCGCGTCGGCGCCCGCCCTCACCGTGTAGGTGCTGATGATCGAACCCACCACGCCAATGCCGCGGACCAGCAACGGGAAGATCACGCCCTTATGACCGAAGCTGGCCAGCCCCAGGATCATGGCCGCCACGATCGTCACCTCGTAGCTCTCGAAAATGTCGGCGGCCATACCGGCACAGTCGCCGACGTTGTCGCCGACGTTGTCGGCGATCGTCGCGGCGTTGCGCGGATCGTCTTCCGGAATGCCGGCTTCCACCTTGCCCACCAGGTCCGCGCCTACGTCGGCCGCCTTCGTATAGATGCCGCCGCCGACTCGCATGAACAGCGCCAGCAACGTGCCGCCGAAGCCGAACCCCAACAACGCCTCATACGCCTGCTCACCATACACCAGGAAGATGCAGGTCCCGCCCAACAGCCCCAGGCCGTCGGTCAGCATGCCGGTGATCGTGCCCGTGCGGTATCCCAGCTGCAACGCCCGCCCATAGCTGCTCCGCGCCGCCGCCGCCACGCGCAAGTTGCCGGTGGTCGCCAGACGCATGCCGACAAACCCCACGCACCAGCTGAACAAGGAGCCGACCAGGAACGCGAGGGCCCGACCCCATGCATACTCCCAGTGCCCCCACTTCGTCAGGAACAGCGCGATCGTGATGATGATGATCAACGGCCCGATCTTGCGGAACTGAGCGCCCAGATACGCGTTCGCCCCCTCCCGCACCGCCGCCGCGATCTCCTGCATCTTCGGCGTGCCCTGGTCGGCCACCCGCACCTGACGAACCAGCATCAAGGCATAGAGCAGGCCCGCGAACGAAACGGCCAACACCAGCACCAACGCCCACTGCTCGACCGCGTTGAACTTGTCCGACGTGAACGGTGAGAACCATTCGAAACCCGGCTCGCCCGCCCCCGCCAGCGGGGCCGATGCGTCGGCCGGAGGCGCGTCGGCCGCCAGCGCGGGCAGCGCCAGGCCCCCGACCGCATAAGACATCGCCAGAAATACCAGACAGGCAGTCCGGGTTCTCCCCTGCCTCCACATCGTTCGCAAATGCTGGATCATGTTCACCTCAACGCTTCGGGGAAGGAATGGAAGGCACTATTGTTGCAGAATCCGCGCAAACGCGGTACTCCCCATCGGCAAGTGGGGCAATGCCAGAGCCTGTTTAACGGGGCCTGCCCACTCCGTCAAGGGACCGCGCCCCCGCCCCGCCCGACGGCTGCCCCTCCCCGGACCCGGACACCGGCCGAGTGCTCGGTTTCACCCCACCAGGGCGCCGGGCGGCCCTCAAGGCTGGTCCACCGGCGCGCGGCGGAGCCGGGACCGCACGAGTTCCCAGACGATCGGCAGCACCGAAATCACGACAATGGCCGCGATCACAAGCGGGAAATTCTCTTGCACCACCGGCAACTCGCCGAACCAGTACCCAACAAACAGGAACAGCCAGACCCAGACCACGCCGCCCACCACGTTGTACATGATGAACCGGGAGTAATTCATGGCTCCTATGCCGGCCACAAAGGGGGCGAAGGTCCGAATGATCGGGATGAAGCGGGCCAGCAGGATCGTCTTGCCCCCGTGGCGCTCGTAGAACTCGTGAGTCCGCTGCAAGTGCCGCTGGTTCAAGAACCGGTACTTGCCGCTGAACGCGCGCGGACCGATCGCGGCCCCGATCCAGTAGTTGACCGTGTCGCCCACGATCGCCGCGCCGGTCAACAGCACACACAGGATGCCCACATCCAGCGCGCCGCGCGCGGCGAAGACGCCGGCCGCGAACAACAGCGAATCCCCGGGCAGAAACGGTGTGACCACCAGCCCCGTCTCGCAGAAAATGATGACCAGGAGGATGCCGTACGTCCACGCGCCGTAATCCTGGATGATGTCGCCCAGGTGGCGGTCCAGATGGAGAAACAGATCCAGGATTGTCTGCAGCAGTTCCACCGACCGGTCTCTAAATGAACAGGAACGTGGCCAGCACGAATAGGGGGACCAGGATACAGATACTATAGGCCATGTAACCGAAGAAGCTGGGCATCCTGACTCCCGCGCCTTCCGCAATCGTTTTAACCATGAAATTCGGACCGTTCCCGATGTAGGTGTTCGCCCCCATGAACACCGACGCCAAGCTGATGGCGATCAGATAGGGCAGGTAGACCCCTGTGGCGGCCACCACCGGCGCCAGGCCGCCGCCGGCCGTGACCGACCTGGCCGTCTCGAAGAAGACGACGTAAGTCGGCGCGTTGTCCAGAAACGACGACAGCGTGCCCGTGGCCCAGAAGAACTGCCACGGCTCGGTCAAGCCCAGCCGGGGCCCATGGATCTGGAGGATCTGCAGCGGCGGCTGCATGCAGATGAAGATGCCGGAGAACAAGGCCGCCACCTCGGTGATGGCGCCGAAGTTGAAATGATTAGCGCGCCGCACCGCCGGAGAGCCCGCCGCCAGCGAGACGGCGACCAACGTCAGCTGCACGATCTCACGCAGGAACATCCACGGATGCCATGTCGTGCCGAGTACGGCCTTGGTCGGATCCAGGATCCCGACCGCCGCCACGACGCCCAGCAGCAGCCAGGCATTGGGCCAGAGCCCTGTGATCCGCAAGGGACGCACCAGGGCTTCATCCCGCCGGATGTCGACCTCCGCCTCCCGGGGATAGCACACATAGTGATCCCACACGAAGTAGATCCCCAGCAGCACGGCATTGATGAACAGCCAGGGCAGCCATAACCCGAGCGTCCACAGGAATGGCACGCCCAGCAGATAACCGAGAAACAGCGGCGGGTCGCCCGTTGGCAGCAGGCAGCCGCCGCAATTGCAGACGATGAAGATGAAGAAGATCACCGTGTGCTTGACGTGTTTGCGCTGGGCATTGGTCTCCAGCAGCGGCCGGATCAGCAACATGGCCGCACCGGTCGTGCCGATCACGCTCGCCAGCAACCCGCCAATGGCCAGAAACGCGGTGTTGGTCAGGCTGCGGGCCTTCAAGTCACCCTCGAGTCGAATGCCGCCGCTGATCGTGTACAGGCTGAACAGCAGCACGATGAACGGCACGAACTCCGCCAACATGGCGTTGGCCAACACGGTCCCGGCCAAGGCCACGTTGAGGCCGTGCGGGTTCGGCAGGACGAAATGATGGGCAGGGAAGTGGCCGGCGATCCGCCATTCGTGGAAGACCAGGTAATAGGCCAGCGTCACGGCCGACAGCGCGGCCGCCACGTAGAACTTGTGAAGATTGTGCTCCCACCAGTGCGCCATCCGCGGCACCAGCGGAAACACGGCGATCGCACCCAGCAGCAACACGAACGGCAGAGTCGTCCCGATCGGCGGCGGCTGCAGCGCCGGCTCCGACTCCGCGTGCGAAGCCGCCGTCGCCGCATGGCCCTCCGCCGAGTGCGCGCGGTGCGCCAGGACTGCCTCCGTCGCCCGCTGAGGCCACCGACCGGCCAGAAGCGTGGCCAGGTACGCGACCACGACGACACCAATGGCCACCAAGGCCAGTCGATGGGGCCGCCCGGCTGACGAACCATGGTTCATGGCGTGCAATCCTTTCGCCCAGGGCGCGGGGGGAGCCGACTGACGACCCAAGGCCGTCACAAAGCCCCCTATTGTCCATCGGCCACCGCCGGGTTAGGAAGGGGGGGTGCGGACGGCCGGCGGGAAGTTCGCGCACACGCCGCTCGAATCGCTCGCCCGCCATGCCGCGGTTGGCCGGCCGCTAGGCGATCGCGTCCCACGTCAGGCCGATTTTCCGCACGGCATAGCCGACTTCCCGCAGGTAGTCGCCGTAGACGATCATCCAGTGCGAATCGCGGGCCTCGCGGATCAGACGCCGCCAGTCGCCCTGGATCTCGACGTCCTGCTGGGTGCGGCAGATGGCCAACTGCGGGTTGTCCCGCACGACGGCCTGGATGCCGACCCAGCGCCCGGTCGAGTACTCGGGGCTGATGGCCGTGAGCAGTTGGCCGACCGGCATCTCCACTTTCGGTGCGGCCCCGAAGTCGGACTCGTAGTGCGTCATGATGCGGACCGGCTCGTATCGCTTCCCGTCCATCCGTCGCGGCGCCGTGCAATGCGCGCAGGTGACCATCCGCTGGTGCGGAAATGTCGAGTTGTGCATGACCACCGGCTTGCCCGAGATGTAGTGCAGCAGGATGCCCGGCGGCACGACGACGAAATCCGATTCGCAGTAGGCCTGGAACCCCTCGTCATTGAGCCAGCTCAAGGGCATGCAGGCCGTCGTGTCGGACGCCGACAGGATCGTTCCCATGCACTGGTTGATCGTGATGGCCGGCGCCTGGTGTTCGGCCAGCCACTGGCGCAGCACGACGTAGAGCGCGAAAGCGCGCTCGACAAACGCCCGATCGGTTTCCAGCTTTGTGTTCGGCAGGCTCAAGTACCGCTCGGTCCACGCGGCGCATTGCCGCCGCAGGTTGCTGTCGGCGGCGACGGCCTGGAGTCGGGCGGCGAGATCTTCATAGCTGACTTCGACGATGTCGAACTTGTACCGCTGCCGCGCCGCGTCGGGCGCTGCCGGGTCCCACTTGCCGGCCGGTCCGCCCAGTGCCACGACGCGTTGGCCCAGGAAGTTGTTGAGCCCGTACAAGGCGCGCAGACGCCACAACACCTCGTCGTAGTCGTCCACCACGACGTCGTCCAACGTCACACCGCCGTGGTGATCGGCGTGGTTCTGCCGCGCCCACTCGGCCGAGGGGACCTGGAAATGCCTCACTCCCAGGCACTCGTAGCCGTAGTAGGTGGGGCCCGACTTGTGGCGCACAAACACCACGGTATCGCGGCGCGGATCGGCGGCGCAGCACGGTTGGAACAGGGCGGCGTTGGAGGCCGCGTAGAGCAGCACGGCATCGAACGGGCCCTGTTGCACCTGGGCCGCCTGTTCGAGCGTGGTGACCTTGGCCAGCGGCAGCATCTGCAGCGGGAAGTCGGCTCTGGCGCACAGCGCTGTCAACTCGCCGCCGATCCGCTGCATTTCCTCAGCGGCCGCCGGCTCGTTGACGATCTCGCTCCACGAGCGCCAGGAGGTCTTCGCCTGCGGCGCATACACTGCGTGAGCCAGGATCGGTTGCACGCGCAACGGTCGCCCGGTGACGCGCAGCGGCCGATCCGGATCCCACGGCTCGATCTCCGGCACGCCGGCGGCGGCCGCCGCGGGAACGCCGAGTATGCTCCCGGCCAGCCCGGCGGTCGTCACGGCGTGAAACGTTCGACGGCTCATGCAGTGCTCACACATGTGTCACATCCTCCACAGATTCCACGAAATGTCCTCTGGCCATTGTCACCCGGCTCGCATCGCGCTGCAAGTGATCGGCGCGCGCGGCGCCTCGACTCGTACGGCGTGGACTCGACGGCTATAATAGTGACCACAGGTCGCAATGGCGCGGAGACGGGCACCAGAGCTGGTTGGCGGCCTCGCCGCGGGAGGAATGCATCATGAGTCAACGTGCGGGAATGTGGAATCGACGCAGGTTCGTGGCCTCCCTGGCCGGCGCGGGCGCCGCGAGTCTCCTGGCGCCCGCAGGCGGCCGGGCAACCGCCGCGCCGGTCCACACGAAGTTGGGGTTCGACAACTTCTCCGTGCGCACCTGGGGCTGGAAAGCGCCCCAGCTCATTCAGTACGCGTCCCAGCTGGAAGTCGACACGCTGCTGCTGTCCGACCTGGAAGTGTACGAGAGCCTCGAGGACGGCTACCTCGAGCAGATCCGCCGGCAGGCGGCGGAGGCGGAGATCGAGCTGCAGGTCGGCACCGGCAGCATCTGTCCCACCTCCCGGTCCTACGACGCCGGGAAGTGGGGTCCGGCGGAAGACCATGCGCGACTGCTCATCCGCACCGCGCGCCGACTCGGGAGCCCGATCGCGCGCTGTTACCTCGGCAACCGGGGCGATCGCGAGGGCGATGGGGGCATCTACCGGCACATCGACGCGATGGTCAAGCTGTTGCGGAGCGTCCGGAGCGAGGCGCTGGATGCCCAGGTGAAGATCGCCGTCGAGAACCACGCGGGCGACATGCAGGCGTGGGAGCTGGTGAGCCTGATCGAGGCGGCCGGAAAGGACTTCGTCGGCGCCACGATGGACCTGGGCAATGCGGTGTGGACCATGGAGGATCCGCTGGTGAACCTGGAGATCCTCGGGCCCTATGCGCTCACCACCGGGATGCGCGACAGCACCGTCTGGGAAACCGATCAGGGCGCCACGAGCATGTGGGTCAACATGGGGCAGGGTGTGGTGGACTGGCCGACCTACGTGCAGCGGTTCCGCGAACTCTGTCCGGAAACCGCGTTCGTTCTGGAGGTCATCTCCTATAAGTGGCCGTACGAGATGCCGTATCTCCGGCCGGAGTACTGGTCGCTTTTCCCCCGCGCGCGCGCCTCGGAGTTCGCGCGCTTCGTGGCGCTCGCCAAGCGCGGCCGGAAGTACGAGTTGCCGCCCGGTCGGCCGAGCGGCGCGCCGTCGACGGAACTGGAGAAGGCCCAACAGAAGTTCGACCTGGAAGCCGATGTGCGGTACTGCAAGGAGGTGCTGGGGCTCGGCGCGCGGCGGGACGGCCTGCAGCCGCGCGGGTCCGTTCACTCGGTGTCCGAGCCGGGCGCCACGTCGCGGCGCGTGGCGCTGGACCGGTCGGGCGCGGACACGGACTGAACGATGGTTGCCCGTGCGAGGGGCGAAACATGAACCAGCGCGACGATGCCTACGACGCCTTGCATGTCTCTCATCTGCCGACGCTCCGCGAAGCGACGTTGGTGCTGGCGTTCAGCGGCTGGATGGACGGCGGCGACGTCTCCACCGGCACCGTCTCGCGACTGGTCCAGCTGACCGGCGCCCAGCCGTTTGCGGATATCGATCCCGACCCGTTCTACATCTACAACTTCCCGGGCTCGATGGAGATTGCGGCCCTGTTCCGGCCGCACTGCCAGATCCAGGACGGCCTGGTCCGGAAGCTCGACATCCCGACCAACGTGTTCTTCAGCCAGGAGGCGGCCAACCTGGCGCTGTTCGTGGGGCGGGAGCCGAACCTGCGGTGGCGGCAGTTCGGCCGTTGCATCCTGCGGCTGGCGGCGGACGCCGGCGTGCGGCGCATCCTGTTCGTGGGCTCGTATGGCGGGGCCGTGCCGCACACGCGCGAGCCGCACCTGTATGTCTCCTGTTCGGACAAGCACCTGCTGCCCGAACTGCTGCAGTACGGCGTCCGGCGCACCGGCTACGAAGGCCCCGGCTCCTTCACGACCTACCTGATGACCCAGGCCCCACAGGCCGAGCTGGAGATGATCTCGCTGGTCGTGGAAATCCCCAGCTACCTGCATGGGACCAATGTCTCGTGCATCGAAGCCGTCACGCGGCGCCTGGCCAAGATCCTCAAGCTGCCCCTGGACCTGGATTCGCTGCGCGTCGCAAGCACGCGCTGGGAATTGGAGGTCTCGAAACAGATCGAGCGGGATGAGGCGCTGGCGGCGCAGATCCACAAGCTCGAGGTGGCCTACGACGACCGACTTCTGGAAGATAATCCGGACGAGCAGTGACCGGCTCGATCACAGGCCCGGCCGGTTCCCTGCCGAGGAAGAAGTGGACGATGCGTGCGATGGTCTTGCGGAAGATCGGCTCGCTCAGCCAGGTTCCGGAACCCCTGGAGCTCGTGGACCTGCCGCGGCCCGTGCCGGGGCCCGGCGAGCTGCTGATCCGCGTGTCCGTTTGCGGCGTCTGCCACACCGAGCTGGACGAGATCGAAGGGCGGACTGCCCCCCCTCGCCTCCCCGTCATTCCCGGCCATGAGGTGGTGGGGCAGGTGGCGCAGCTCGGCCCGGGCGCGGCGTCGTACCAGCTGGGCGATCGGGTGGGCGTCGGTTGGATTCACAGTTCGAGCGGCGAGCCGGATGAGAATCTCAGCGGGGCGTTTCGCGCCACCGGTCGGGACGTCGACGGGGGCTACGCCGAATTCATGACGGTCCCGGCGGCGTATGCCGTGCCCATCCCGGCCAGGTTTACCGACGAGGAAGCGGCCCCGCTGCTGTGTGCCGGCGCGGTCGGTTTCCGGGCGCTGCGGCTCACGAAGATCGCCCCCGGCGCGCGCCTGGGCTTGACCGGCTTCGGCGGGTCGGCGCATCTCGTGCTGCAGATGGCGCACGCCCAGTACCCGGACAGCCAGGTCTTCGTGTTCGCGCGCGACCCCGCCCAGCGGGAGTTCGCCCGGCAGTTGGGCGCCGCCTGGGCGGGCGACACGGCGGACGTCGCACCCACGCCGCTCGACGCGATCATCGACACGACGCCGGCCTGGAAACCGGTGCTGCATGCGCTGGACAACCTGCGCCCCGGCGGCCGACTGGTCATCAATGCCATCCGGAAAGAGGATGCCGACAAGGACTGCCTCTTGGATCTCAGCTACCACGAGCACCTGTGGATGGAGCGGGAGATCAAGACGGTGGCCAACGTCACGCACCGGGACATTGCGGAGTTCCTGCCGCTGGCCGCGCGAATACCGATCCGACCCGAAGTGACGGCCTATGCCTTGGAAGACGCCAACCGCGCGCTCGGCGAGCTGAAACGCGGCAGGGTGCGCGGCGCGAAGGTCCTGAGGATACAGGGGTCCGCCCCCGGCGGGCTATGACCGGCTGGGCCGGTCGCCGCAGGGTCCGCCGCCGCGGCGCGGATTCCCTGGAGGGGCTTGTTGTCCGGCCGGGGCCGGCGCGCTATCCTGTCGAGTGTCTGGAGCCTCGGGTCTCTGGTGAACCTACTCATTGTCCAATGAAGGGAGAGCTGGTATGAGTCCACGACGCGAGTTCTTGAAGTTGTTGGCGGCGGGTCCAGCAGTCGGAGTCTTGGCGCACTTGCTGGCCGAGGGTGGTCCGAACCTATTTGCCCAGGAGGTGATACCGATGGCGGAAGAATTTGGAAGCATCCCCGAGAACATCATCTACACGAAGGAACGTCCCGGAGTCTGGAAGGGCAAGGACGGCAGCCACCTGCCGGTGGTCACTTCCACCAAGGAGGGCGCGGTGCTGAAAGTGACCGTGGAGACGAAGCACGGCATGAGCGACGCGCACTTCATCGTGCGCCACGTGATCATTTCCGAGGCGGGCGAAGTGCTGGGCGCCAAGACGTTCACGCCGAAGGACAAGCCGGTTTCCACGCACGACATCAAGCTCGAGGCTGTCGCGAAGAGCCCCACCCTGTTCGTGACGTCATACTGCAACCTGCACGACCTGTGGCTGGCCCAGGTCAAGCTCGAGGTGTAGGCGGCCGCGCGCGGATCTGGAATGAGACCAGCAGCCGGTTTCCGCTCCCCGAGCCCGGCTGCTGTCTCTCCCCGGGGCCGCCCCCGCGCGTCTTCCCCCGGGAAGACGTTGTCTTCTTTCCACAGCCTTCACATTGGAGGAGCCCATGAGCGCGAGCCAATCGCTGTTGCCGGAATTCGATCATGAGATGGCGAACACCCGCAAGGTCCTGGAGCGGATCCCGGACGGGAAGCTGGACTGGAAGGTGCACGAGAAATCGAACACGATCGGGTGGGTGGCCATGCACCTGGCCGAGATTCCGACTTGGGCGGACCTCGTATTGAACCGGGATTCCGTGGACGTGGACCCGCCGGGCGGCGAGCACCATCGGACGCAAACGCCCACCTCGCGCCAGCAGATCCTGGATGTGTTCGACAAGAACGTGGTGGCGGCCCGCGCGGCCATCGCGGCGGCGGCCGACGAGCAATTCGGGAAGCCCTGGTCGCTCCTGGCAAAAGGCCAGGTCGTGTTCACGATGCCGCGCGGGGCCGTGCTGCGCAGTCTCGTGTTCAACCACAACGTGCATCACCGCGCGATCCTGTGTGTCTACTTGCGAATGAACGACATCCCGGTCCCCGCACTCTACGGCCCCTCGGGAGACGAGCGAGGCATGTAATCGACCCATGAACAGCACCGTGTCTTGTCGCAGCGCCCGTCGCGCAACCTGGCGGATTCTCTGGGCCTGGGTGGTCGCCGTGTGCGGCTCGCAGTGCGGTGCGGCGGCGCTGGACGACCAGGCGGTGGCGCTCCCGGCGGGCGTGCACGCCGCCTGGGACCTGGAGTCGGCCGATCGGCAGTCCACGGCCACGCGCGAGCGGGTGTGCATCAACGGCCTGTGGCAGTGGCAGCCGGCCCAGGAGCCGGCGACGGAGCCGCCGCGTGCGGGCTGGGGCTACTTCAAGGTGCCCGGCTGCTGGCCGGGGATCTCGGACTACATGCAGAAGGACTGCCAGACCGTCTTCCCACATCCGAGCTGGCAGAAGCAGCGGCTGGGCGCCGTAACGGCGGCCTGGTACCAACGGGAGATGATGGTGCCCGCGGCATGGACTGACCGGCGGATCGTGCTGCATGCCGAGTGTGTCAACTCGTTCGCCGCGGTGTTCATCGACGGCCGGCAGGTCGGTGAACTGCGTTATCCCGGGGGCGAACTGGATGTCAGCCGGGCGTGTCGGCCCGGCGCGCGGCACGTACTGAGCATGTGCGTGGTGGCGATGCCTTTGAAGGGCGTCCTGGTCTCGTATCACGACACGGCCTCTGCCCGGCAGGTCGAGGGGCGTGTCGATCGCCGCGGACTGTGCGGCGACGTGTATCTGTGGAGCACGCCTGCCGGTCCGCGGCTCGGCCCGGTGAACGTCACGACATCGGTCCGCGACTGGTCGATTCGTGTCGAGGCGGACCTGGCCGGCCTGGCGGACGACACGCCGTACACCCTGCAGGTGCGCATCGCCGACGGATCGCACACCGTGCGGGAGTTCACCGGCGAGCCTTTCCGCGCGGGCCAGTTGCGCGACGGGCGCCTGACCGTCACGGCCCCATGGCAGCCCGACAAGCTGTGGGACGTGCCTACGCCTGAGAACATGTATGACCTGCACGCCAGCCTCTGCGATGCACACGGGACGGTGCTCGACGCCGCGCTGCCGACGCGGTTCGGGTTCCGCGAGTTCTGGATCGAGGGCCGCGACTTCTACCTGAACGGCACACGCATCTTTCTCTCCTCCGTGCCGCTGGACAACGCGCAGGTCGGCGCCGCGTGGGCGTCGTACGCCGGTGCGCGCGAGAGTATGCTGCGGCTGGCGAGCTTCGGCATCAACTTCGTCTACACGCACAATTACGGCTGTGAGCCGGGCGCGCACCTGAGTTTCGAGGAGATCCTGCGGGCGGCCGACGACGTCGGGATGCTGGTGGCCCTGTCGCAGCCCCACTTCTCCCACTACGACTGGAGCAGCCCGGACGCCGAACAGGCGAACGGGTACGCCCGGCATGCGGCGTTCTACGCGGGCGTGGCACGGAATCATCCGTCGGTGATCGCGTATGCCACGAGTCACAACGCGACCGGCTACGGGGAGGATATGAACCCCGACCTGATCGACGGCCTCCAGGACCGGCGCAGCGAGTGGGCTGAGCGCAACGTGCGGCAGGCGCTGCGCGCGGAAGCGATCATTCGCCGCCTGGATGACAGCCGCATCGTCTATCATCACGCATCGGGCAACCTGGGCGCGATGCACACGAGCAACTTCTACGCGAATTTCGTGCCGGTCCAGGAGATGTCGGATTGGTTCGAGCACTGGTCCACGCACGGCGTCAAACCGCTGTTCACCTGCGAGTACACCGTGCCTTTCCCCTGGGACTGGACCATGTACCGCGGCTGGTACCGGGGCAAACGCGAATTCGGCAGCGCCGTCGTCCCATGGGAGTTCTGCGTGGCCGAGTGGAACGCCCAGTTCGTTGGCGAGCGGGCCTACCAGATCAGCGACGCGGAGAAGGTGAACCTGCGCTGGGAGGCCCGGCAGTTCCGCGAGGGACGCCGCTGGCACCGTTGGGATTACCCGCATCAGGTCGGTTCCAACGACTTCGCGGAACGCTATGAGATCTATGCGATGTATTTCGCCCACAACTGGCCGGCGTTCCGCACCTGGGAGATGTCCGCCAATTCGCCGTGGAACCATGCGCATTACTGGACGCTCCGCCCCGGCGTGGACAGGGGCCGCCAGCAACTGGCCGTGGATTGGCAGCGGCTCCAGCGGCCGGGTTTCAGCCCGGACTATCTCGAGGACCGGTACGAAACGATGGAACTGGCCTATGAACGTGCGGACTGGATCCCGACGGTCGCCGCGCAAACGCTGATGCGATACAACCGTCCACTGCTGGCCTACATCGCCGGCCGGTCGGGGGCGTTCACCAGCCAGGATCACATCTTCTACCCGGGTGAGACCGTAGAGAAGCAGCTCATTGCGATCAACAACTCGCGTCGGACGGTGCGCTGCCGCTGGGAGTGGTCATTGGCGTTGCCGGACCCGTGCGCGGGTACGTGCGAAGTCACGCTCCCGACCGGGCAGCAGGACCGGACGGCGTTGCGGTTCGAGCTGCCCGCGCAGCTGGCGGCCGGCTCATACGAACTGAACGCCACCGGGCGGTTCAGCACGGGTGAAACGCAGCGCGACACGTTCCTCGTGCACGTCCTGCCCCGGCCCGCGCCGCAACAGGCGGGCCCGCGCCTGGCGGTCTTCGATCCGGCCGGAGAGACGCTCCAGCTGCTCGATACGCTGGGCATTGCCTGCACGCAGGTGGGCTCGGACGCCGACCTGTCCGCCGCCGACATCCTGGTCGTGGGAAAACATGCGCTCACGGTCCAGGGCGCCGCCCCGGATATCACGCGGGTGCGCGACGGGCTGAAGGTCGTGATGTTCGAGCAGACGCCGGATGTGCTGGAGAAGCGGTTCGGGTTCCGCGTGGCCACTTACGGATTGCGGCAGGTGTTCCGCCGGGTGCCCGATCATCCGGCGCTGGCGGGGTTGGACGAACAGCACCTGCGCGACTGGCGCGGCGTGGCGACGAACGTTCCGCCGCGCCTCGCGTATCTGGCCACGTCCCAGTTCAGTGACGCGCCGACGGTCCGCTGGTGCGGCATCCCGGTGGCTCGAGCCTGGCGTTGCGGCCAGCGCGGCGCGGTCGCCTCGGCCTTGATCGAGAAGCCGGCGTGCGGCGACTTCCTGCCGATTCTCGACGGCGGGTACGGGCTCCAGTACGGCGCGCTGATCGAGTATCGCGAGGGGCAGGGCATGGTGTTGTTCTGCCAGATGGACGTCACCGGTCGCGACGAACGCGAGCCGGCCGCCGAGATCCTGGTGCGCAATCTGTGCCGGTACGTGTCCGCGTGGGAGCCGCCGGCCCGGCGCGCTGCGGTCTACGTGGGCGACCCCGCCTGGCGCAGGCACCTGGAATCGGCCGGTATCCCGCTCAAGGCGCAGGGGGCCGACGCGTTGACGTCGGCGGAGGTGTTGATCGTCGGCCCAGGCGGCGGACCGCAGTTGGCGGCAGACGCCGCGTCGATCGGCCGGTTCCTGGACGCGGGCGGGCACCTGCTCGCACTCGGGCTCGAACAGCAGGAAGCCGGTGCCTTCCTCCCGTTGCGGGTGAGCACCCGGCAGGCGGAGCATATTGCCACCTATTTCGAGCCACCGGCTGCCGATTCGTTGCTGGCGGGCGTGAGTCCGGCGGATCTCCACAACCCGGCACCCTGCGCATTCCCCCTGGTGTCTGCTCCGGCCGGGAGCGGCGTGCGGGCCGTCGGCGACGGTGTGCTGGCGGTGGGCGACCGCCTGCAGGTCGTGTTCTGTCAGCTTCCGCCGGACCGCATCGACCCGGCGCTCGGTCGTCGCGATGCTCCGCAGCACAATCTCAAACGCACTTATCGTCACACCTGTTTCCTCCTGGCACGCCTGCTGGGGAACATGGGAGTCGCCGGCGCGACGCCCCTGCTCGCACGGTTCTCGGCGCCCGTAGTGGAAGATGCGGCCGACTCGTTGGTCAGAAACGGCGACTTCAGCGCCGATGACGACGGGGATGGGATGGCCGACCAGTGGCTGTTCTCCTCGGATGGCGTCCGGGCGACCTGCCGTCGCGAGCCGCTAGGGGCGGGCGCCGACGCGTGGTGCGTGGCACTTGACTGCCCTGCCGGCCAACGTGCGGGCGGGAACGCGCCGAGCACGATGCTGGCGCAGCACGACCTGCCGGTCCGGAAAGGCCAGTGGTACCGCATTTCCTTCCGAGCGCGCGCGGAGCAACTGGCCGCCAAGACCGTCACGATGACCATCGCGAACACGGCCAATTGGCAATCGCTGTTTGACTACCAGCGGTTCGAAGTCGGCGACGCCTGGCAGCGGTTCGACTTTGAAGTGCAGGCCAACGACACGGCGCTGCAGGGAACCCGGTTTCAGATCTGGTATAGCGGGGTCGGGCGGCTGTGGATCTCGGACGTGCGCGTCGCTGTGATGGCGGACCCGACCCAAGGCCGCTGGCAGGAGGGTCTGTATCTCGACCTGCCCGAGGAATGGGACGATCCCTACCGCTTCTTCCGTTGGTGAATCGGAGGCAGCCCATGGCGAGGTCACGATCAGGTTCGGCAGTCCTGGTCGCCGCGGCGTTGTGCGTGACCGGCTGCGGCGACTCTCACGAGGCGGTGGCGCGCGACATGCTGACGGCCCAGAAGGAGTTGCGCGCGATCCTGGAGACCGTCACAGACGATGCCTCGGCGACGGCGGCCGCGCCACAGCTGGCGGCACTTGCTGACCGAATCAGGGTGCTCAGGAAGCGATCGGACGCGCTCGGGCCGGCCCCCAGGGAAGTCGCGACGTCGCTGCGCACCAGATACGGGCAGGAGTTCCGCGACACGAAGGACGCGGTCGACCAGCACCTTGCTCGGATCGGCCCTCTGCGCGCACAGCGATTCCAGGAATCACTCAACCGGATCACGGCCGCCCGCGACAACTGACCGCTCGGCTCGATTCCCCAGGCGCTGACGCGGGATCCGGCCGACGTCAGAAGACTTGGAACTCCCAGATGGTCGGGCCTTCGGAGGCCTCCAGGATGTTCAGCCGCACGCCGCGGGTCGTCACGGGCGCGAACTCGCAGCTGCGCTCGCGTCCCACCGTCTCACCGGTGAAGACCGTCTGCCAGGCGTCATCCACTTTGACCTGCACTTGGAACTTGCGGATGCGCATCTCCAGAGCCTCATCGATCAGGACCCGGCTGACCTTCACCGGCTGCCGCAGATCGACTTCCAGCCACGCCTGGTGCGTTCCGGCGTCCGTGGCCCAGCGCGTGCTCGCGTCGTCATCCAGCGCCATGGCCGGCCCGTACGAGTCGACCATGTTGTGGTACACATTGGACGCCGTGGCCGGTGCCTGGAATGCGTGTGATCGACTCCAGGCCACGCTGAGCGGCGGGATCTGGAATGCCTCGGTGTCCACCTGCAGGCGGATCACCGTGGCCACGTCGGGGCGATCGGCGGCGGGGACGTGGATCCGCAGGCCCGCGTCAGTCTGTTCGAATTCCATCGTCCCGCCGGAAAGCAGCTCCTTGGCTACCACGCGGCACGGCAGCGCCGGCAGCTCGAGCGGGCCCTCGGTCGGCCACTTCATCACGAACAGGTGGATCGTGTCGTCCTTGCAGGTGGATGCGCCCCACGGACCCGGCTTATAGGGGCCGCCTCGCGTGCCATAGACGCCTGAACCGTACTGGTCGAGCCAGGCGCCCATTTCCTTGAGCCGCTCCACTTGCACCGGCTCGATGCGCCCGTCCGACATCGGGCCGACGTTGAACAGCAGGTTGCCGTCGCCGCCCACCACTCGCAGCAGCGTCTGCAGGCACTCGACGCGCGACTTGGTCACATCGTCCGGTTTCCAGGCCCATTGCTGCGCGATGGTCATGCAGGTCTCCCACGGCCGCTCGCGATTGAACCCGCCGATCTGCTGTTCGGGCGTGTCGTAGTCGCCCGGAACCACGCACCGGTTGTTGATGATGATGTCCGGTTGCAGCGCGCGAACGTAGTCCACCACGCCCTGCCCGCGCGCGGCATCGAAGTCCTGGGCGACGTCGAACCAGAGGATCAGCAGCGGCCCATAGTGCGTGATCAACTCCCGCACCTGGCTGCGGAGATACTGCTCGTAGCGGTCCAGGTCGGGGTGCGGCTTGAGCGACTGGCCGCCCGGGCTCCCGTGCGGGAAGTCGGGATGATGCCAGTCGCACACCGAATAGTACGTGCCGAAGGCGATACCCGCTTCGCGGCACGCTTCGGCCAGCTCCTTGACCACGTCGCGTCCGAAGGGCGAGTGCATGATGTTGAAGTCGGTTTCCCGCGTGTCGAACATGCAGAAACCGTCGTGGTGCTTGGTGGTGAACACGAGGTACTTCATGCCGGCTTGCTTTGCCAACGCGACCCACTGGCGCGCGTCGAATTGCTCCGGATTGAACTGCTGGTACAGCTGGTCATACTCCTGCTCCGGCACCTGAGCGCCGCGCGACCAGCCGATCTCGGTCCCCTTGAGGCTCACGGGGCCCCAGTGGATGAACATGCCGAACCGCGCGTCACGCCACCAGGCGAGTCGCGCCGCGTTGGCCGGCCCGGCCGGATCGGGGCCTGCCGGATCCCGGCCGTCCGCCGCGGCCCGGACTGCGCCCAAGACCAGCAGTCCCGCGAGAAGCGCTGCCGCCATCCTCCATTTCCGTCGTGTTGTGTCGCTCATGATCGTCACCCCCCGCTCTCTCCGCGTCGGAATAGTCGTCTACGCGGAACAACATTGTAGCACAGTTCCGATCGTTCCGTTCGTAACGGTGCGCGGACCCGCAAAATCGCCGATTCCTCACCTGGATTGACCTATGGTGCTGTAGCGACGGAACTGAAGAGTTGTCTTCCGGCCGGAGGCCACACATCCACCGAGGGGAAAAAGACCATGGTGAACCTGACAATCGGCAAGAGACTTATCCTGTTCGGCATCATCGGATCGGTGGTTCCGTTGCTCGCGTTCGGCGCCGTGGTCCGGTGGCAGGGGAGCGTATCTCAGCGGCTGTCCGAGATCGAATGCAACAAGTTGGCCTACGCGGACTTGGATCACATCGTGGAAGGCGTACAGCACATGCTGACCAGCCAGCAGGAAGTGCTGAACCAGAAGGTCGCGAACGACCTGAACGTGGCAGCCAACGAGTTGGCGGCGGCCGGCGGCCTGACGGTGGGCGAGGGGCGCACCACGTGGCAGGCGCGCAATCAATACACGTTGGCAGAGCAGACCATCGAATTGCCGACCCTGCAGGTGGGCACGGAACCGATTGTCGCCAATACGAGCCTGCAGACGCCTTCGCCGGTGGTGGACAAGGTGAAGCAGTTGGTCGGCGGCACCTGCACTGTGTTCCAGCGGATGAACGAGTCGGGCGACATGCTGCGCGTCATGACGAACGTGGAGACGGAGGACGGGAAGCGGGCCATCAACACGTTCATCCCGGCCGCCAACGCGGACGGCACGCCGAACCGCGTCGTGCAGACGGTCCTGCGGGGCGAGCGCTTCGTGGGGCGTGCCTTCGTGGTCAACGCCTGGTACATCACGGCTTACGAACCGATCAAGGCCCCGAGCGGCGCCATCATCGGTATGTTATATGCCGGCGTGCCGGAGGCAAGCGCCGAGTCGTTGCGCGAACAGATCATGAAGATCAACGTCGGCAAGACCGGGTATGTCTACGTGCTCGATTCCAAGGGCACCTATGTCATATCGCAGCACGGCAAGCGGGACGGCGAAGTGATCTGGGACGCCAAGGACGCTGATGGGAATCTGTTCATCCAAGAGATTGTCCGGAAGGCGCTGGCGCTCAAGCCGGGCGAATTCGCCGAACAGACCTACCCGTGGCAGAATCCGGGTGACCCTGCCCCGCGCATGAAGATCGCCCGGATCGGCTACTTCGCGCCGTGGGACTGGGTGATTGCGGCCGGTTCCTATGAAGAGGATTTTCATGAAGCGGTGCAGGTAATCATCCAGGCAAACCGGACGGGCAACATGCTGATGGCCGGCGTGTTTGGCCTCTGCGTCATCAGCGCCTCCGCCCTCTGGTGGTACACCGCACGGAAGATCACCTCCCCGATCCGTCAAACAGTCGCGGTACTCAAGGACATCTCGGAGGGAGAAGGCGACCTGACCAAGCGGTTGGCGGTGACGACGCGGGACGAAGTCGGCGACCTGGCCCAGTACTTCAACCAGTTCGTCAAGAAGCTCCAGGACATCATCAAGCAGGTGGCTTCCAACGTCGACACCGTGGCCACGTCCGCCTCGGGGCTCTCGGCAACCGCGACGCAGTTGGCCAGCGGTGCGGCCCAGACCACGTCCCAGTCGGCCCAAGTCGCCGCAGCCGCGGAAGAGACGTCTTCCAGCATGAGCAGCATGGCGGCCGCCACAGAGCAGATGTCCACCAACGTGAGAACGGTCTCCGCGGCCATCGAGGAGTTCACGACGAGCGTTGCCGAGGTGGCCAAGAGCGCCGAACAGGCCGCCTCGGCCGCCGCCGCCGCCTCGCAACTGATCGACGCCAGCAATACGCAGATCCATGACCTGGGCAATGCGGCCGATCAGATCGGCAAGGTGATCGAGGTCATTCAGGATATCGCGGAACAGACCAACCTGCTGGCGCTCAACGCCACGATCGAAGCCGCTCGAGCCGGTGAGTCCGGCAAGGGCTTCGCGGTCGTCGCGACTGAAGTGAAGGAGCTGGCCAAGCAGACGGCGACCGCCACCGAGGATATCCGGCACCGGATCGAGGCCATCCAGAGTTCCACGGGACAGGCGGTCAAGTCGATGAGCGGCATCAGCGACGTGATCAGGCAGGTCAACGAGCTGTCTCGGATCATCGCCACCGCCGTCGAAGAGCAAAGCATCACCACCAAGGAGATCGCCCAGAATATCGGGCACTCCTCGACCGCCGCCCAGACCGTCGCCCAAGGGGTTGCGGAATCGGCGGCAGCCAGCCGGGAAATCGCAACCATCATCGTGGACGTCGATCGGGCCGCGCAGCAGGCGGCGGAAGGCGCCCGGCAGACGGAAGCCAGCGGCCGAGAACTGACGACAGTCGCGGAGCAGCTCCAGTCGCTTGTGGGGCAGTTCCAGCTCTGATCGATCGGCGCATGCCGAAAAGGCTGTTCGCGTTCAGTCTCAGCGGCAATTATGACGCAATAGGGGCGGCCGACCGGTCGTCGGCCGCCTGACGCCGCGTCTTGGCGGTTGTCTGCGTCGCGGCGGGGTGATATCGTGTTGCGTGCCGAAACGCGCAGGACCCCCCCTCCGTGTTGCCCGGCGAGTCGGGTGCGCTGCGCCCCCGGGGCATGCCCACAGGAGATGAGACGCAAATGCCACGAATGAAGTTGTTTTCCAGCCGGCTGGCGCTGTTGACCGGTGCCCTGTTGGCGCTGCTGGCCGTCGCGGGGCCGGTCCCGGCGCGCGCCGAGGCCGACAAGTCATCGGATGCGGTGGCCTCGCCGTCCGACGCGGTGCCGAGCCCTGTGGAGCAGGGCGCGGCGGCCCGGAGTTCTCAGACCGGGCAGGCGGTGGATGAAGACGAAATGGATTTGTCGATGCTGTTCGTTTTCATGCTGGCCACCTTCATCGGCATTGGCGTGATCCGGCGTGTCTCCCGATTGCTGCACACGCCGTTGATGTCGCTGACCAACGCCATCTCGGCGATCTCGGTGGTGGGCGCGATCATCGTGGCGGGCAGCGCGCACTATCCGACGGGCATTCGGGTCCTGGGTGCGGTTGCGCTGTTCGCCTCGATGACGAACATCATTAGCGGCTTCCTGATCACGGACCGGATGCTCAAGATGTTCAAGACGCGCACGGAGGTGAAGCCATGAGCCCCTCCATCGAAATCGCGTATTTGTTTGCGACGGCCATGTTCATCTTCTCGTTGCATTGGATGAACGATCCGAAGACCGCGCGCCGCGGTGTCATTGCGGGGTCGATCGCGATGCTGGTGGCGGTCCTCGCGACCTGCTCGTCAGCGGACGTGAACCGTTACTGGTGGATCCTCTTGCCCGTGATCCCGGCCGTGGTGGTGGGCTATTGGCTGGCGCAGGTGCCGTTGACGGCGGTCCCGCAGCGGACCGCGTTGTCGCACGCGTTCGGCGGTCTGGCCGCGGGCCTGGTGGGCACGGCCAAGTATTTCTTCTGGCTGGACCCGGGCGACGAACTGACGAAGTTCCGGATGTGCGCGATCATTGCGGAGATCATTCTGGGGTACCTGACGTTCACGGGCAGCCTGATCGCCGCGGCGAAGCTGCAGGAGCTCAAATGGATTCCGCAGCGGCCGTGGGTGTATCGCGGCCAGATCTACGTCAATTTGGGCGCGATTGCCCTGGCGGTCCTCCTGGGCCTGCTGCTGATCTTCCTGCCGGACATGCGCTTCTGGTCGCCCGCCATCTTCATCGTGATCATCCTGATATCACTCAATTTCGGCTGGATGCTGGTGATGCCCATCGGCGGCGCCGACATGCCGACGGTGATCTCCATTCTCAACGCCTATGCCGGACTCTCGGCCGTGGCGATGGGGTTCGTGCTGGACAACAAGCTGCTGATCACCGCCGGCGCCCTGGACGGCTCGTCCGGCTTGATCCTCTCGATCATCATGTGCAAGGCGATGAACCGGTCGTTCCTGAACGTGCTGTTCGGGGCGTTCGGGCAGGTGCAGTCGGCGGTGGGCGGCGAGAAGAAGACGGCCAAGAGCGAGACGCCCGAAGGCGCGGCGCAGATCATGGAGCAGGCCAGCCTGGTCGTGATCGTTCCGGGGTACGGCATGGCGGTGGCCCAGGCGCAACACCGGGTCCGCGAGCTGTTCGACCAGCTGACGCGGCGCGGCATCGATGTGCGGTTCGCGATCCACCCGGTGGCCGGCCGGATGCCGGGGCATATGAACGTGCTGCTCGCCGAAGCGGAGATCCCCTACGATCGGCTGATCGAGATGGACGACATCAATCACGACATACCACAAGCCGATGTGGTGCTTGTGATTGGCGCGAACGACGTGGTCAACCCGGCGGCCCGCACCGACAAGACCAGCCCGATCTACGGCATGCCGATCATCGATGCGGATAAGGCCCGCATGTGCTTGTGCATCAAACGGTCGATGAACCCGGGTTTCGCGGGCATCGAGAACGAACTGTACTACGCGGACCGCACATTCATGCTGTTCGGCGACGCGAAGCAGGTGGTGGGCGAGCTGGTCAAGCAGCTGGCCGGCTCGTCCGGATTGCACTGAGCGTCCGGCGCGAGAGCCCGGCAGGATGGTCGCGGTCTCTTGTGCACTTCCGCGCGCATCCTGGAACAGGCGTATCTGGACTTGCCATGACGAATCGCGATGAACCGATGGCTGTGCCGACGGCCGAGGCCGCCGCCGGCGCGCGGGCGCGCTGGTTGGCCCTGGCCGCCGCGCTGTTGGGCTGGTTGTTCGACGGCGCGGAGATGGGGCTGTTCTCGATGGTCGGCCGGCCGGCCGTCAAGGACTTGATGGAGACGGCGGACGAAGCGCGGATCGGTCTCTGGTTCGGCATCATCACGGCCGGTTTCCTAGTGGGGGCGGCGACAGGCGGCGTGCTGTTCGGCTGGCTGGGCGACCGCGTGGGGCGCGTGAAGGCCATGATGTTCAGCGTGTTGACGTATTCGCTCTTCACCGGGCTCTGTGGCTTCGCCAGCGCGGCCTGGCAGGTCGGCGTGCTGCGGTTCGTCTCAGCGCTCGGGATGGGCGGCGAATGGTCGCTGGGCGTGGCCCTGGTCATGGAAGTCTGGCCGAACCGCTCGCGCGCGTTCATGGCGGGGCTGATCGGCGCGGCGGCCAACGTCGGCTACCTGCTGGTCGGATTCGTGGGATTGGCCCTGGCGGCCGTGTTGAGCAGCATGGAGGGTTGGCTGCTGGCGGTGGGGTTCCCGCCGGAGCTGGTCGGGCGGCTGGTGGCCAACGGCGGCTGGCGCATCATGATGATTGCGGGCGCGTTGCCGGCCCTGTTGACCTTCTTCATCCGCATCTTCGTGCCGGAATCGCACCGTTGGCGCAAGGAGGAGTCGCGCGGCGCCACGGCGCACTGGGCGCCGGTGGACTTGTTGGGCGTCCTGTTCGGGCTGGCGGGACCGGTGTTGATCGTCTACCTGTGGGCGCCTCGCACAGCGCCGACGGTCGAGTTCACGGTGGCGACCCGCGTGGTCGGCACGTTGTTCGCGCTGGTATTGGTGACGGCCGGCTTCTCTTATCCGGTGGTGCGTTACCTGCAGCGTCAAGCGCGATCGATCGACGCGCAGCAGCCCTGGCAGCCGACCTTGCGCCGCATGTTGCTCGGCGCGGTGCTCAGCGGTGTGGCGCTGCTCGGCACCTGGGGGTCTTGCCAGTGGGCGCCCACCTGGGCCGACCAGCTGGCCGAGTCCGCAGCGGCCGCCGGATCGCTCCCGCATGCGCGGGAATACACGCAGATCGCGTTGGCCGTCGGCGCCATCGTGGGCACGATCGTCGCGGCGCTCGTGGGCGGCTGGCTGGGCCGCCGCGTCACCTACTGCGCCCTGTGCCTGCTGGCGCTCGCCTCGGTCTACATCTTCTATCTGACCCACCACGCCTACGGCGGGTCGCTGCTGGTGTGGGCGTGCATCATGGGCGCGACGACAGCCGCCTTCTACGGCTGGCTGCCCCTGTATCTGCCCGAGCTGTTCCGCACCAACGTGCGCGCGACGGGACAGGGGTTCGGCTTCAACTTCGGTCGGATCCTGGCCGCCATCGGCACCCTGCAGACCGGGAACCTGATGATGCAGTTCCAGGAAGGGTTCCACATCGCCGGCCTGTCGCTGCCGGCCGGGTATCCGGCCGCGTGCTCCCTGATCAGCTTGATCTACCTGGTCGGCGTGGTCTTCATCTGGTTCTGTCCGGAGACGAAGGGGCAGCCGCTGCCCGACTGATCGCGCGTCGACGGCGCGTCGACGCCGGGACGCGTTTGCAGCAGGTTGCTTTACGCGGCGTGTGCGGAGCGGTTAGAATCGTCGCAACTCGACTGCCGAGTGTTCGATCGTACAGCGGACGAGAATCGCGAGGCCCTGATGCGTTGGCGGCAATTCTTTCGGCGCAAGCCGCTCGAAAGGCTCCTGGCCGAAATGGCGGGCGAGGACCGGCTGCATCGGGTGCTCGGGCCGCTGTCGCTCACGGCGCTGGGTGTGGGGGCGGTCATTGGGGCGGGCATCTTCGCGATGACGGGCCGCGTGGCGGCCGAGGACGCGGGCCCCGCCGTGGTGGTCTCCTATGTCATTGCGGGATTCGCCTGCATGCTGGCGGCGTTCTGCTATTCGGAGTTCGCCGCGATGGTGCCGGTGGCGGGCAGCGCGTACACCTACACCTACGCGACGCTCGGCGAGTTCTGGGCCTGGATCATCGGTTGGGACCTGGTGCTCGAATACGCCATGTCCTGCAGCGTCGTGGCCGCGCATTGGTCGCATTATCTGAACGAGTTCCTCTGGATCAGTATCGGCTGGCAGATCCCGCCGCAGTTTCTCTCCGACCCCTTCACGCCCGTGATCGTTGACGGCGCGGCCCTGCCGGCGTACATCAACGCGCCGGCCATCCTGGTGATGGGGGTCGTCACCTGGGTCCTGGTCGTCGGGATTCGCGAGAGCGCGCTGACCAATACGGCGCTGGTCATCGTCAAGACGGCCGTCGTGCTGTTCGTGATCGTACTGGGCTGGAGCTACGTGACCTACGCCAACTGGACGAGCATCCCGGTGGAGCAGCGCAAGGTATCGGACGTGACGGACTATCTGGAGCGCCATCCGGCCATTGCGTCGCGCGTGCCGGAAGGCGCGGTCCACAGCATGACGACCGGCAGGCTTTTCCTGCAGCAGCATGCGGACATCGCGGCCTCGATGAGCGAATCGGAGCGTCTGGAGGTCGAGCAGTTGCCGCACGAGGCGAAGAAATGGGGGTTGCTGGGCGTGCTGGGGGTCCGGAAGTGGCTTCAGCCGCTCGACAACGCGATGCGCAATTCGTTCTTCCCTTACGGTTTCTCCGGGCTGATGATGGGGGCGGCGCTGGTGTTCTTCGCCTACATCGGCTTCGACTCGATTTCGACCCACGCGGAGGAAGCGGTGCGTCCGCAGCGCGACGTGCCGATCGGCATCCTGGCCTCGCTCGTCCTGTGCACGCTGATGTACGTGCTCGTGGCAGGCGTGATCACCGGCATGGAGCCCTATCCGCAGATTGACCTGGAGGCATCGGTGGCGGCGGCGTTCCGCAGGCGGGCGGAGATCGACGGCAACCCGCTGCTGCGAGCCTCGGCCTGGCTCATTGCCCTGGGCGCGCTGGCCGGCATGACCAGCGTCCTGCTGGTGACGTTCCTGAGCCAGGCGCGGATCTTTCTGGCGATGGCGCGCGACGGCCTGCTGCCCCACGGCATCTTCGGCGTGGTCCACCCGCGCTACCGGACACCGCACCGCTCGACGATCATCACAGGGGTCGGCATGTGCCTGGTGTCAGGGCTCCTGCCGGTCCGGATGCTGGAGGAGATGGTCAACATCGGGACCTTGCTGGCGTTCATTCTCGTGTGTGCCTCCGTGCTGATCCTGCGGCGCACGCGCCCCGAAGTGCATCGGCCGTTCCGCTGTCCGTGCGTCGGGATCGTCGCGCCGCTGGGGATCCTGGTGAATCTGGCCATGATGGCCTTCCTGCCGCTCGACACGTGGCTGCGTCTGGTAATCTGGTTGGCAGTCGGGATGGCGATCTACTTCGGATACGGGTATCGTTACAGTCGGATGAGATCATGACGGCGGACCAACAGACAAGCAGGACGACACTGGCCGATCTTTGCATGGGACTGGTGTGGCGCCGGCCGGCCGAATCGGCGGCGGAGCGCGCGCGGCGCCGGGTTACCATCTATCTGATCCCCTACGTGTTCGTGCTGTACATCCTGGCGTACCTTGATCGCGTCAATGTGTCGGTTGCGGCGCTGGACATGGAGATGCCGGTCAGCCAGGGGGGGCTCGGTTTCTCGAAAGCGGTGATCGGATTCGGCGCGGGGGTCTTCTTCTGGGGTTACTGGATCCTGGAAGTCCCGAGCACGTTGAGCGTGTTGCGGTGGGGCGCCCGTTACGTGTTCGTGCGGATCCTGGTGCTGTGGGGGCTGGCGTGCATGCTGATCGGAACGATTGGCACGCCGCTGTCCGGCAAGCTGCTGGGCTGGCTCCCCGCGATCCATGTCGAGGCGGGCATCATCACCGGACTGGACGCCGCGGTGAACGCGCTCTTCGGCTCGCTGGCCCAGCTGTTCCGCCATTCCGAACCGTTGACATGGTTTCGCAGCCTGGCGGAGTTCTACAACGGGCTGCCCACCAACCCGGTGAACCAGTTTTACTTCTACCGGTTCATGCTGGGTTTCTTCGAAGGCGGCTTCTTCCCGTCCGCCATTCTGTACCTGTCGCTGTGGTTCCGCGCCGCCGATCGGGCCAAGGCCATTGCCAACTTCATGGCCGCCATACCCATCGCGACCGTCTTCGGGTTGCCGCTGTCCGGCCTGCTGCTGAAACTCGACTGGTGCGGCTGGCCCGGTTGGCGCTGGATCTTCATTCTGCAGGGCGTCCTGCCGATCGTGGCGGGGATCGTCACGCTCTTCGTCCTGCCCAACCGGCCGGAAGACGCGAAGTGGCTGCGGGACGACGAGCGGGAGAGTCTGCTGAGCGAGCTGAAGCAGGAGGCTTCATCCAAAGGCGGGCATTTCAACATCCGAGTTCTGCTCTCCCACCTGGGGGTCGTCCTGCTGCTGACCACCGTCTACTTCTGCTTGAACGTGTTCAGCTATGGGCTGAGCATGTTCATGCCGGCGATCATCAAGTCGCAGTCGGGCGCCGGCAACCTGGTCTCCAGCGTGCTGGCCGCCCTGCCCTATGTCATGGCGCTGGTGGGGATGCTGCTCAACGGCTGGCATTCCGATCGGACCGGCGAGCGGATCGTGCACGTCTCGGTGCCGCTGGCCTGCCAGGGCGTGGGCATCATCATTGCCGCCGCCACCGACGGCATGTGGATGCTCCCGGTGCTGGCGATGATCCTGATCGTCGGGACCAACTTGTACGCGCACTTGCCGGCCTTCTGGCCGATCCCGACCATGTTCCTGGGCGCCACGGCGGCGGCGTCTGCCATCGGGTTCATCAACATGGTCGGCAACCTGGGCGGCTTCGTGGGCCCCTACATCGTCGGGCGCACGGCGGACCAGCACGCCACGTTTGCCCATGCGCTCTACCGGCTGGCGCCGTTTCCCATCGTGGCCGCCAGCGTCATCCTGGTGGTCGCGCTGTACCGGCGTTCTCGACCGGAGAAAGCCGCGTGAAGGAGAGAGCCGGCCTGCCGGTGAGGCGTGCTATGGACTGGGCTTGCGCGGTCGGACCCAGGTTTGGTTCCTTTTGTAACGCTGCGCCCGGTCGATCACGGTCGCGTCCTGGCTGATTTGAATGACCTGGTCCAGGGCCTGCAGGAACTCGTCCTTGTGCGCTTCGCGCAAGTTGCGATGGTGCGCAAGTTCGACCACGGCCAGGCATGCTTGCTGGGCGAGCGCCGGTTGGTCCAGGTAGGGCCGGAGGAACCGCAGCGTCTCAACGGCCCGGATCGCCGAAGCGCGTTGCAGCACCAGATGCCGCTCGGCGTCGCGTTGGCACGCTGCCATGGCCTGGCCGAGCAGTTCCAGCCTCTGGCTGTCGGGCCGGCCGTCGGGCAACGAGGCGACGCGGATCACGGCCCGCAAGGCCCTGGTTTGATGGTCCGCGTGCGCATCGTTTCGGGCCAGCTCGATCAACCGCGGCGCGATCGAGGCGTCGGGCCAGTTGCACAGGGCGCGGACTCCCGCGTCGTGCACCGCGGGATCGGCGCTGCGGATGGCGGCCTCCACCGGCGGCAGCGCTGCGGGGCCGCCGATGCGCCCCAAGGTGGGCAGGATGACGGTGCGATCGCGCGTGTCGAGCGCGTCCATGGCGGCCAACAACGGCTCGGCGCGTTGTTCCGTATCGGCCAGCCGGCCGCAGACGAACATGATGGCCTTCTCGGCCGTTTCTCGTTCCCGGCCGGGAGCGGCCTTGAGCACGCCTTGCGCCAGGCCCGGCATGTGTTCCGGACCCGCCAATTGCCCGAGCGCCGCCATCGCCGCCGCACGCACCGACGGGTCGTCCGCCACGGCGGCTTCGAGCATCTCGGGGACCGTATCGGTCGCGCGGCGCGCGGCGAGGATCTCCAGCAGCGTCACGCGCAACGGCGGCGCCGCCTGGCGCATCGCGGCCGCGATCAGGCCCGGCACCGGCGCGCCGGAAAGCCGTATCAGACTGGCGCGCGCCGCCGCCTGTTCGGCGCCCGAGCCCTGCTCGAGCAGCCCGATCAGCGTCCCTGAATCGCCCGGCTCGCCGAGGAACCCCAAGGCCGAAATGGCCGCCACCCGCACCGACTCGTCGGAGTGGGCGGCCAGCAGCTCCACCACGGCCGGCCGCGCGGCGGAGTCGCCGCGATCGGCCAGCGCGCCGAGCAAGCCCACCTGTGCGTCACGCGGCAGGCCCGGCAGCAGCGCGGCAAACCGCTCGGTCGCCGCGCGACCTGGAGACGCCGTGCGCACCTGCTCGAGCGCGATCGCACGCACATCCTTGTCCGCGTCATTCAGGAGCGTGGCGACCATCTGGGTCAGTTCGTCGCCGGCGTCCTGCTGAGCAGGCGACGGGTGCGCGCACGCCAGCGACAGCGCCAGCCACGCGGCGCAACCGGGCAGCAAGCGGATTGTCTTCATGGTGTTCGCTCCTCGGGGATGGACTCTGTGCCGCGCAACGGCGACTAGCGGGACTGGCCGGCACACGCGAGCATGCCGCGGGTCGCCGCGAGCCGCACATGTTTCGGTTGGTCGTCGCCGACGTATCGCTTGTACACCGCCAGCGCTTCCGCTTTCTTGCCATCGGCCAACAGCCGTTCCGCGCAGGCGAGGCATGCATCGGTGGTGGCGGCCGCGACCTCCGCGTGCTCCGACCCGGCCTGGAGCAGGGCCCCGGTCGCGTCCGATGTGCGGATGTCGCCCAGCGCGAAAGCCGCGGCCCGCGCCACGGCCGGATCCGCATCGCTCAACAGGCCGGCCAGCGCGGGGACGCTCTCGGCGTCCTGGCGCACGCCCAGCGAGCCGATGATGCCGATCTTCAGGTTGCCACTGACGCGCGGCAGCGCGCCGCGCAGCGCCGCGGCCGCTTCCGGCGCCGGGATCCGTTCCAGCGCGTAGCGGGCCATATGCGCGAGCTCTTCATGAGCCAGCAGTTCCGCCAGCGCGGAGACGCAGGCTGCGGTGCCGACGACCATCAGCAGGCGGCAGACGACATCCTTCGCATCGCGCGAGATGTCGGATTGCAGCGCGGCCACCAGCCGGGTTTCCAGCTCGCGGCGCGCCTGGGCGTCATCGCGCGTGGCCACCACGGCCTCGTCCAGCGGCTTCAAGGGGTCGCGGTCCGTCCCCCAGTCATAGGTCTTCAGTGCTTCAAAAGCTTCAGTCAACGCATCGGGTTCCATAGCAAGTCACCTTGTTCATGTCGGATTCGTGGGTGGGGATCACAGTTGCCACGGCTCGCGGCGCGCGCGATCGAGGAAGCGGTTCGCCTCGTCGTCGCCAGGGAACTCCTGCGTGCGCGCGTCCCATTTCAAGGACCGCTGCAGGGTGTAGGCGATGATGCCCAGATGGCTCACCATCACGGTGTTGACGGCCACCTCGATATCACGGAACGGCCGCTCGCGGGTCTTCACGCATTCGATGAAGTCCCCGTAGATGCCGCCGGTCCCCTTGTAGCCGGGAACCGGCTTGGCCGGCCGCGTCTCGCCGGGCGTGCCTTCGACCTGGAGGTTCTCCGTGTCCGGCTTGTTGTGATACAGGATCAGCCCGTTGGGATACCGGTAGGACAGATACTGGTGGCCGTTCTCGTCGTGGTACACCACCTCTTCCGGCTGCGTCTCGTAGACGTCCGCAGCGAATGTCGCGCCGCCGAAATGATGGGCGCCCCAGTCGGTCATGCCGCCGCCCGAATAGTCCTGGTACGAGCGCCAACTGTTCCCGCTCGTCCCGAAGTTCCCGTCGCAGCGCGCCGGGTTGTAAGGCGCCCAGGGTGCGGGGCCGAGCCACATGTCCCAATCCATGTCCGGCGGGACATCGACGGCCGGCAGGTTGCACGGCTGGGAGAGCGGGCCCACATTGACGTTGATCCACTTGAGGGTGCCTAACTCGCCCCCCCAGCACTTGTCGACGACGTCGCGGTAGTCTTCCAACACGCGCTGGCTGCCGCCCGATACGACGCGCGCGTAGCGCCGGGCGGCCTCGATCATCAGCGGGCCCTCGCGCAAGGTGCGCGTCTCCGGCTTCTGGCAATACACGTCCTTGCCGCTGCGGCACGCTTCGATCACCATGATCGCGTGCCAGTGATCGGGCGTCGCGACATGCACCGCATCGATGTCCGTGCGGGCCAGCAGCTCGCGGAAATCGTTGTAAGCCTGGCAATCCGTATTGTCGTAGTGCCGATCCACCTTGTCCTTGGCCGCATCCCGAGCGCCCTTCCGCACGTCGCAGACGGCTACATACTGGACGTCCGGGCGGCCGAGGAACGCGTCCCGATCACCCGTCCCCATGTTGCCGATGCCGATGCCGCCCATCACGATCCGCTCGCTGGCCGGCGGAACACCCTCCTGGCCCAGGGCCTTCGAAGTGATCACATACGGCACCGCGAGTGCCGCACCGGCCGTCTGGAGAAACTCACGGCGCGTGGGATTGCGATATCTGCTCATGCGGTTTTCCTCATTGAGATGACGGAGGGAATGACAATTGTCTGTCAGTGGTGAGCTGGCGGCCGAACGCCTGCCGGCCACGGCGGGTCCGGCCAGGCATCTTGCCATCATACCATGTCCGATCCGGGAATACACGGGCGGCCGACGCCGCAATCCCCGGCGGACTTGCCCCCGGGGAGGCCCCGGCCGCGGGACCGTACGAGTCGCAGCGATCCGGCCGTCTGTCCGTCCGCTCACCGCGCAGCGAACTCGTACACGCGCACGTCCGCCGGGTCGAGCGTCACGTCCAGCCGGGCGCGGCCGTCGACGATCCTGCCCGCGATGATCGACCCGTGTTCCTGGATCCGGCGGATAAACCCCGCGGAGGCCAGCGGGTAGTCGGGGCGTTGGAGGTGCACCCGCACAGGCATGGGTTCGTCGGTCACGTTGGCCAACACGACCGCCACGTCGCCGTCGGGCGCTTGCCAGGCGCCGGACAGCACGGCGGGCACGGCCTTGGAATACTCCTGGACCGCGTCCTGCTGACCCGCATAGATCGACAGCCGCGAGATGGGGATCTGGACGTCGCCCGTGCCGGTCGCGGGCGGGCGCAGGAACAGGCCGTCCTGCAGGTACTTGGCGGCACGCAGCCGCAGCCTGGCGATGCGCAGGACGAAATCCAGCTCCCCGCGGCGCGACTCCAATTGCTCGGGCAGGAAATTGGCGAGCGTCGGCTGTTGCCCCCAGACAAATGCCCTGCCCTGCTCCAGCCGGAATTGCCGGGCGAACTTCGCATCCAGCAACTCGAGCGGCCGCGCGGGCGCGTATTCGGCCGGCCAGAGGTCATCGTATGGTGGACGAGTCAGTGACGAATAGTTGCCATAAAGAATCGCGCAGTCGTGGTAAACGGCCGTGAACAGGGGGATCGGCGTCCACTGGCCGGGGGCCGCATAACGCTCCATGCTCACCTGCAGGCTCAACATCAGGTCCAGATGGGGCAGCCACGCCTCGCCGCAGCCCTCGCCGGCCAAAGCCACCGGCCGGACGCTTTCCGTCCGGTGCCGGATGTCGGCTGCGAGCGCCTGGAAGCCCTCCAGCCACCAGGAGCCGCCGCCCAGCGGGTGGCCGTGCCCCGCATCGTAGCAGGCCAGGCTCGAACACGCCTGATCCATGTAAATGCCGTCGACCCCCAAGTCGCGCACGGCTTCGGCGGCCAGCCCCGCGTATTTGCTGCGCCAGAAGTCGGTCCCCATGCACATCGATGCGCACGGGACCCGCAGGAACGTGTTGTAGACTTCCGGCGTGACGGTGCCGTCCGCCGCCTTGACCGCGTAACGCTCGGCCCCCTCGTCCACCCAGCTCCGCGTGGTCATACCCCACAGCCGCTGATTCATGTACACGATGGCGTGCAGGCCGCGCGCGTGCGACGCGCTGACCGCACTGCGGAACGGGTCCGCGCCTTCACGCGGCGGCAGATACTCGGGAAAGCCCGCGTCATAAGCACAGCCGTGCCACCAGTGCCAGAACACCGAGACCGGTACGCCCGCCGACTCCTGGAGCCGCGCGGCTGGAGGCAATACGCCGGGCGAGCGGCCGCGGTTCCATACCCACAGCCCCGTCTCCTTCACCCAGGTGGGCGTCAAGCCGCGCCGCAGACGACTCTGCTCGACCCACGGTTGCTGTCGAGCCCAGGCCCGGTAATGCTCCGCTACCGTGTACCAGTCGCCCTGGAACAGCCGGACGGTCACTGCGTAGGGCGGCTCGAAGCAGTCGGTCGCACCGGTGCCCGGCGCCACATGGACCACCTCCAGGCCGAGTCCGCCGTGGCCGTCGCCGAACGCGGCGAACTGCTTGTGCAAGGCGGTCGTGTCGTCCGCCGCCAGCATCAGGCCCGCGCCCTCCGGGCAGTACAGCGCCAGGCACTGCAGGGACAACAGCCCCGGATAGGACCATTCGTGGCGGGCGCCGTGGTCCGATCGGTTGAGCAACTCCCGCGCCTGACCTGTCTGCTCGCCCAACCAGATCGGTACTGCCAACACCTCGTCCGCCTGCAGCGCAAGGGCTGACAATCGCGGGTAATGCAACGCGCGCACCGCCTGATCGCTCAGGCCCTCCACGCGGATCCGCCAGCGACTCACCGCCGACTCCGGATCCAGCAGGACCCGGGCTGTCACCGCCAGGCCCGGCGCCGAGCCGCCGCCGAAATCGGCCCAGCGGATGGACAGTTCCGCACCGGACGCGGATCGTGTCAACGAAACCGCCCGGGCCTGCGACGGGAGCGCGGTCCGGCCGTCGACCAAGAGCAGCGACCACAGGTCGCACGGTGCATCCGAATCCCGGTGGCGATGGCCGGTGGTTCGATCTTCAAGCGTGCTGAGCCCGCCGTCCGTCGCGTTGAACGTCAGGCGGACGGCCGCGTTCTCCAGGACTTCCCCGCGCACGTCGGCCTGGACGCCCGGCAGCGACAACACAACGGCGACCACACATGGACTCAACCACCACATGAGCCGGCTCGCGCCGCCCGTCCGTCCGGCGGCGCCACGGCGGGAAGTCGCAGCGTGTGCGGCACGGGGGGAGCCGGTGACATGCGGGGGATTGCTCATGGCGGACTCGCTTGCTGGATGGCAAAGAGCGTGGTATCCGTGCTGATATACAGTGTCCGGTTGGCTGCGGTGGGGGTCGTCGAGATCTGGCTGTCGAACTGGATTGTTGCCAGGACTTTCTTCTCGCGGCTCGCCTCGAAGATGCACAGATCGCGGCCCTGTGAGGCGGCGTAGACCTTGCCATCCGCCGCCAGGATGGATGACCAGACACCGCCGCGCATCGAGTGCGACCAGTATTCCTGCCCGGTGACCGCGTCGAAGCAGTGGACTCGGCGACCCAGGTCGCCCACAAACACCAGATCGTCGACGATCGCCGGCGTGGTGCATGCGTGCTGCAGCAACGGCTGGGACCAGACGCGACCGGTCTGGGTGATATCCCCGGTCCCTGCCGCATCGATGCACTGGACCCACGCCGAGTTCTTGCCCCACCAGAAGTCTCCACCGCCCGTGACGTAGATCCGGTCCTTGTAGAACACGGGCGCGCCCATGATGTTGCTGGGACTGCCCTGCCGGCTCACGAAATAGCTGTGGACGTTCTCCTTCGGAGCCGTCGGATCGCAGTCGTATCGCCACACGCGCTGGAGCGTGTGGACTCGGTCCCGCGCGGCACCCTGCGGCACCGGTTCAAACGCGTAGACAACCCCGTCGCCGCCGCAGAAGAAGACGAGCCGCCGGCCGTGTACTTCGCCCAGCGCGGGGGAAGACCATGTGCAGTGATAGATGTAGGGACCGATCTGTTCGTCATCCTGGGCCACCAGGCGGCCGGTCGCCTTGTCCAGCACGATCAGGCTCGGCGCATCCGGCCGAGGGATGAAGGTCCGCGCATGGTCCTGATGGTCCACGCCGTTGCCCGTGTTCACGTACAAGTAATCGCCGTCGATCAGGATCGAACTGTGGGCCGAATCGTGCGGGTGAATGTCCGAGTCCGCAATCAGGTCGTATAACCAGATGATGTCCGCATCCTGGGCCGTGACCTCCAGCGGGCTCTGGCCGGGCTGCACCATGTGCTGCCCTTCATCCTGGTACGGGCCGTCATTGCCGTCCGACTGGCCATGCAAGTCCAGGCACACGACTTCCGAACGGTTGGTGACCACATACACCCGATCATCTTCCACCGTCGGCGGAGAACAGAGACTGATGCCCGGCTGGTCCAGGTAGTTGGCCTCGCCCCGCAGTCGCGGCACGGCCAGCTGCCAGCAGAGGCTGCCGTCCGCCTCGTTCAGGCACAGCAGGATGCCGTAGTCGTCCGGTATTCGCGGGTCCTGCGGCGCGCCGTTGCTCGTGCCGATCAACACGCGTCCCTGCGCTACAATGGGCGACGCATAAGTCTGCGTCCCCAGGTCCACAGACCACTTGATGTTCTCGCCGGTCGTCGGATCGAAACGGATCGGCAAACCCTTTTCAGCGGATACCATATTGCGCGAGTATCGCTCGCCCCACTGCGGCTGGTCTTCAGCCGCCGCAGGACGTGCACTGGCGGAACCCGCGAGTACGATCGTCACCAACCCGACCCATCGTGCGCGAAACCGTTGCAGCATCGTTGCGACTCTTCCAGAAAACCCGGTGCATGTGAGGCCGTGTGTGACTCCAGGCTAGACGATCAGCCGCCGGGTGGCCATCCTTGTTTCCCCCGCATGCGGGGGTCGCTCAGCGCGGCGTTTCCGCGCGGGTCATAGTCCCTGACTGCGAACCGTCTGGAAATCTGGCATAATCCCGGCGTAGGTCCACGCGGCCGACGTGGACGGGCGCAGCGGCGGGCGTTACGCAGTGGGGGCTGGAAGGAGGGCGCGGCGATGGGCACAACGCTGGGTGTTCTCGTCCACGGTGCCGGTTGGGTGTCGACACAACACATTGCGGCGTGGCAGCGGAACCCGCACACGCGCGTCGTGGCGATCTGCAGCAAGTCGGTCGAGGAAGCGCGGCAGCGTGCCGCCGAGTCCGGGTTGGGCAACGTTCCAGCGTGGGATGACCTGGCCACGGCGCTCGAGCAGCCGGGCGTGGACATCGTGTCGATTTGCACGCCGCAGCATCTGCACTGCGAGAACGTCTGCACGGTCGCTCAGGCGGGCAAGCACCTGGTCATCGAGAAGCCGATCGGCATTTCGCGGGAAGAGCTGCACAGGATGCGCGACGCGGTGCGCACTGCCGGCGTCAAGACCGTGGTGAGTTTCGTGCTGCGATGGAACCCGCTGTTCTCGATGATCAAGCGCCTGATGCAGGACGGCGTATTGGGCCGTCCCTTTTACGTGGAAGCCGACTACTTGAGCCACAATGGGAGCTGGTGGTCGGGGTGGAACGCCGCCCGGACGCGGGAGCACGGAGTCAGCGCGCTGCTGGTCGGCGGCTGTCACGCCGTGGATGCGCTGCGGTGGTTCGCCGCACCCGGCGAGTATGAAGCGGCCCGTCCGGTCGAGGTGTTCGCGATGTCGGGCGGGTATCGGAAAGGGTTGACGCGCGAATACAACCCGCTGACCAACACCTGGACGGAGGACGCGCCGCCGATGGAATACGACGGCTTGGAAGTCGTGCTGGTCAAATTCTCCAACGGGGCGGTGGGCAAAGTGTCGGTCAATGCCGACTGCATCATGCCCTACCGGTTCCCGATCCGCATTTTCGGCGATCGAGGGTCCGTATTCGACAATCGCGTGTGGTCACACAAGTTCCCCGGCCAGACCGATTGGGTCACGTTGCCCGCCATCCTGCCCGACTCAAGCGACGTGACGCATCATCCGTTCCAGGCGGAGATCGACCACTTTGTCGACTGCGTGCTCCGCGACGTGGAGTCGCACTGCAATCTCGAGGATGCCGTAATCACGCATGAAGTGGTCTTCGCCGCGCAGCAGTGTTACCAGACCGGTCAGCGCGTGAGCTTGCCGTTGCCGTGACGGCCCGTGCGGACGGCTCAGGAGTCCTCGGGTTCCGCCGTCGGAGGTTGGGTCGCTTGGTAGCCGGCGAAGGCCTCCAGGATCGCTTCGGCCGCCCACTTGACCGCGAGACCGACCACCTCGGGGCAGTCGCCGTGGGCCGCCGCGCGGACGTCCTTGCACAGGACGCTGCCGTAGCGCTGCTCAAAGTGCTGGTAGACTTTCCGGATCAGCTCCTGAGACAACTGCTTGTCGCCGAAGAAGATCTCATCCCGCGCCCGGCCGCACAAGTACCCGATGATCATCCCGACACCGGTGAAGCCGCCGCAGTTCTGGAGCCCCGTGGGTGTGGCTCCGCCGTCAAGGCAGCTGGCGGCGCGGAACACGTCGGCGTCGGGATGCAGGAAGGGCAATGCGTCCTGCAGTGCCGCGACGGCGCATTGGCAGCAGCCGCCGTATTGTCTCTCATAGTCGTAACCCAGCCGATACGCGTCGTCGACGATCTGGGCTGCGCGGCCCGCCACGTCGATGCGGTCGCCGCGCTGCAGCAGAGGTGCCGGCCCGCTCGGGCGGATGGCAGGCTTTGCGGAGGGCAACCAGCTCAAGGCTGCGCCGGCCGCCAGGGATTGAAACAACGTTCGGCGATTGGTGGGTGTGCGCATGCGGATACCGAAGGCAGGTCGTGCCGATCCAGGATGTCGGGACTCGTCTATTCTCACGCACGCGATGCAACAAAGCAACCATGCGCGGTGAATTGGACCCGGACCTGTCAGGTTATCCTGGCGGACCGCGCGTCTCGCCGGTCCGCAGGGGTGACAGCGGCCGGCTGATCGTTACACTGGAAGAGTCGCCCGGCGGCGGCTTCGAAGTTGGAGTCACGGCAATGTCGATATGGTCGATGGTGCTGCGCGAGATCGCGTATCGCAAAGGGGCTTTCCTGATCGGCGTGATCGGGATCGCGGTGGCCATCGCGCTGTTGGTCGGGGTCCTGACCAGCCTGCAGATGCATACCGCCCGTTCGGACGAGCTGGTGAGCCTGAAAGAGGAGCAGACGCGCGTGGCGATGGACTCCTTGCGCTCCGATCTGCGGAAAGCGATGCAGCGGCTCGGATACAATGCCCTGATTCTCCCGCGAGATCAGTCGCTGGGCGATCTGTATGCCGAGGACTACGCGGCGCACAGCATGCCGGAGTCCTGGGCGACGCGGCTGGACGGCACCGCGCAGGTGGTGGATCGCTACCTGCCGCAACTGCGCCGGAAGCTGACCTGGGGTGAGCGGCAGTGGACGGTCCTGATTGTGGGGGTGGGCGCCGAGCGGATCCTGGACACGAGCGTCTGTGAAGACGTGCCGCTGGTCCCCGCCATCGAGCGGGGTTGCTGCGTGCTGGGATACGAGCTGCACCACGCACTCGGCCTGTCGGTCGGCGAGGAAATCACGGTCGCAGGCCACCCGCTGCGCGTACAAACGTGCGAGCAGGAGCTCGGCACGAAGGACGATATCAGCATCTGGGTGAATCTGGCCGACGCCCAGGCGCTGACGGATCAGCCGGGCCGGATCAACGAGATTCTGATCGTCGAGCATCTGTCGGTGTGGGGCGACGTCGCGGAAGTCCGCCGGCGGGTCGCCGAGGTCTTGCCCGAGTGCCAGGTTGTGGAAATCGCGTCGGACACGTTGTCCCGCGCGCATGCGAGGATCAAGGTCGCGGAGGAGGCGCGGGCATCGCTGGAGCAGGAGCGCGAAGCGCGGGCGCGGCTGGACGCCGCCCGCCGCGGCGCGGCAGCTCGACTCGTGCCGCTCGGGTTCCTGACCTGTGCGGTCTGGATTGGTGTGCTTATGTACGTGAATGTCCGCCAGCGGGCGGCGGAGATCGGCGTGTTGCGGGCCCTGGGCTTTCATGCGGGCGACGTGCGCAGGCTGATCCTCTCCAAGGCCTGCCTGCTGGGCGTCGTGGGCGGATTGGTGGGATTCGTGTGCGGCGCAGGCGGGGTGTTGCTGTTCGAAGCCCGCGCGGCGGCAGGAGTGGCCATCGGATGCCGGAGCGTCGTGTCCCAGTTCGGACTGGCCGAAGCGATGGCGGTTGCCGCGTGCGTGGTGGGGAGTTGGATTCCGGCCGGGATCGCGGGGGCGATGGATCCGGCCGAGATCCTGAACGAGGAGTAAGGGGGGGACGACCGATGTCGATCATGGGCCTGGCGTTTCGCGAACTGCGGCGGCGGAAGACGACCTTCCTGCTGGCGGCGCTGGCCGTCGCCGTCGCGGTCGGCACGATGCTCACCGTGCCGGCGGCTCTGCAGATGTACCAGCTCCGCTCCACGGCCCTGTTGGCCGACATGGACGCGGACTTGGAGCAGCGATTGGCCGTGCTGCAGGACGAAATGCGCAAGGCCACGCTCAAGTTGAGTTTCAACCTGGTCATCTTGCCGGGCGATCAGGACGTGCGTGAATGGCACGCGACGGATTGCCCGACGACCTACATGCCCGAGGAGTATGCGCACCGCCTGGCGGACTCGCGGATCGTGTCGGTGCGGCACTTCCTGCCCATCCTGGCCGAGAAGACGAAATGGCCCGAGATGAAGCGGACGGTGATCCTCGTCGGGTGCAAGGGCGAAGTGGCCAACCTGCACAAGAGCCCTCGCGATCCGCTGGTGCAGCCGGTGCCGGACGGGACCATGGTGGTCGGGTACGAGCTGCACCGCAGCCTGGGGTTGACGGAAGGTCAGCGCGTGGAGCTGATGGGGCGTTCGTTTGTCATACACAAGTGCCAGGAAGAGCGGGGCAGCAAGGATGACATTGGGGTGTGGATCCCGCTGGACACCGCGCAGGAGCTCCTGGGCAAGCCGGGCCGGATCAACGCCATCTTGGCGCTCGAGTGCCTGTGCGTGGGCAACGAGGGGCTGGCCCGCGTGCGTGCGGACGTAGCCCAGCACCTGCCGGACACCAAGGTGATCGAGTTCGGGACGAAGGTCCTGGCGCGCAGCGAGGCGCGTGAGCGGGTGGGGCAAGAGGCGCGGGAGGCGGTCGAGCGTGAGAAGGCGCACCAGCAGCAGTTGCAGGCGGAACGTCAGCGCTGGGCGGCAGTGGCCGTGCCGGGCGTGATCGTTGCGTGCGGCGCCTGGATCTTCCTGGCCGCCTTCGGCAACGCGCGCGGACGTGCGACCGAGGTGGCCGTCCTGCGTGCGATCGGATACCGGGCGAGTCAGGTGTTGGCGCTGTTTCTGTTCCGCGCGCTCGTCGGCGGGCTGCTGGGCGCGGCCGCGGGTTGTGCCGCCGGAGTGGTCATTGCCGCCCAGTTGCGCGGCGAGCTGGCCGTGCCGATCGTCGGGACCGCGGGCCTCGTGCCGTGGCACGTGTTCGGTGCGGCGTTGGCCATCGGTTCGCTGCTGGGGGTCGTGGCAGGGTGGATCCCCGCCCTGGTCGCGGCGCAGCGGGACCCGGCGGAGATCCTGAGGGAGGCATGAGGATGTTGAAGCTCGAGGAGGTTGCCAAGACGTATGCCGGCGCCCAGGGCGAGGTATCGGCCGTTGCCGGAGTCTCCCTCACGATCGATGCACGGGAGGCGATTGCGGTGCACGGCCCGAGCGGCTGTGGCAAGAGCACGCTGCTGCTCGTCTGCGGCGCGCTGCTGCGGCCCACCAGTGGCGTGGTCCGGCTGGCCGACGTGGATCCGTACGCGTTGTCTGCCGATGCGCGGAGCCGGTTCCGCGCCGAGCACATCGGATTCGTCTTCCAGCAGTTCCACCTGGTGCCTTATCTGGACGTGCTGCAGAACATCCTCGCGGCGAACGTGGCCAAGAGGCAGCCGCAACCTCGGGACCGCGCGGAGGAGTTGATTCGGCGCTTCGGCCTCGAGCCGCGCCGGCATCACGTCCCCGCGCAGCTGAGCGTCGGGGAACGGCAGCGAGTGGCGTTGGCCCGCGCGCTGTTTCACCGGCCCAAGCTGGTCCTGGCCGATGAACCGACCGGCAATCTGGACCCCGACAACGCGGTGATCGTGCTCGACGCGCTGCGGGAATACGCGGACGCGGGCGCTGCGGTGCTCATGGTCACCCACGATCAGCACGCGGCCGCGCGGGCGCACCGCGTCCTGCACATGGATCAAGGGCGCCTGACGTAGCGCGCCGCGGCGATTCACGCGCCGTCCGCCGGCGCGAGCGTGAAGGTGTACTCGTAGGGCTGGTTGCCCGGCAGGGTGTACTGCGGGTGCGTCAGCGCGCCCCAGCTGTTGTCGCCGCCCACACCGTGCAGCAGGTGATCGATGTTCAGGACCAGCGAGTCGCGACGCGGGAGCTGGTAGTCGTGCGTCGCCTGCTCCAAGTCCTGCAGGGTATAGGGCCAGACGGCGAAGCACAGCGGTGTGCCGCCGCAGGTGACACGCACGCCGTGACCGTCCCGGTCCGTGACCGTGAACCAGCGCACGTCCGTGCGGTTCGCGTTGTCCTGCGCTCGGATGTAGGGATGGATGAACTCCTCGACCGCCAGGCGGTGGATCGCGATCTCGCCGCCCGTCTTGCGATCCCAGTATGTCTCCTGGGGGCCACGGCCGTACCAGGTGATCAGCTGGTCTGCGCCGGGCAAGGCCGTCGTCATGCCGAACTTGGGCAGCAGCGGGATATCGGACTCGCCGGGCTGGTAGCGGCATGTCACCTCGATGTGGCTGTCCGCCCGGACCGTATAGGTCACGTGGTATGCAGACTGGCCGACCGGCAGCACCATCTCGGCCACCACCCGGACCTGCCCGCCCGCCTGCTCGGCCACCACGCGCTGCACCTGCCGGTTGCGCGCCGCGTTGCGCCAAGGCTGCACGGCGTTCAGGTACTGGCTGCGATACTGGTTGTCATTGGGGACTTTCCAGAAATTCGGTTCGAGTGGCGCGGCGAGCAGTTCCCGGCCCTGCCATCGGTAGGACTCCAACGCGCCGGTGTGGCGGTTGATCACCACGCGGGCCGCCGCGCTGTCCACGATGTACTGCTCGTCCGATTCCCGGAGCGTCAATCCGCCCTGCTGGCTGGTCGCGGGCGGCGCGGCGGGCGAGACCGGCCCGGGCAGCGGCAACTGGTCCCAGGCGACGCGATGCCCGCGCTCGGCCCAGGCGGTCTCCTCGGGCAATGTGAAGGAGACGGTCACCAGGTACTCGCCGGGCAGGTTGAGCGCATCCTGCAGTTCGGCCAGCGGGATCGTGATCTCCCGCTTCGTGCGGGGAGCCACATCGAGCCGTCCGAGCTGGCCGCTGCCCACTTCGCGGCCATCGCGGCGCACGACCCAGGACGCCTGGAACTGGCTGAGGTTCGTGAAGAAGTACTTGTTGTGCACCCGCACCGTGCCCACCGTCAGATCCACCGGCTCGACTTTGATGGACTGGTAGACTTTCTGGACTTCGTACGCGTGCGGATGAAGCGTGCAGTCCGGGGCGAGCAGCCCGTTACAGCAGAAGTTCTCGTCGTTCGGTTGATCCCCGAAATCGCCGCCATAGGCGAAATAGGTCGCGCCGCGGCCCAGCGGGATCTGGTCCGGCTTGACGTGGGCCAGGTCGAGGTCCAGCTGCAAGCCGTCCCGGCCGCGCGACTGCGGATCGGCCACTTCGGCGGGCGTCAAGGCGCGCGAGTAAATCCGCGCGGCGCCGATGCTCAGGCAGCACACGCGCTGAGGCACTTCCGAATTGCGTCCGATGTTGACCGGGAACGTGCTCGTGGTGATCGGACCCTGCACGGCGCGGCGGCCGACCTCCCGGCCGTTGACATAGGCGATCAACGCCCGGCCGTCGTACACGGCCGTGATGCGGTTCCAGTCGTCCGTCAGGCCCGCCTCGGCGAACTCCACGCGCAGGCCGACCCATTGGTCCTGGAAGATGACGAAGTCGATGCCCTGGTTGTTGAACCGCAACAGGTACTGGTGATCCCCCTTCGAGATCAGCGGGCAATAGGTGCTGTGCTGGAACCCCTGGACGACGGCCTCAAGGGTCAGCGGGCCGTCCAGGTTCAAGCCTTGATCGTCGCTGAGCGTGACCGGCCCCAGCACGCCGCCGTCGGCCAGCTTCCCGAGGACGGTGGCGCGTCGCCCGGGCCGGGCCAAGTCGGCCGTCTCGTGGCCGGTCGGCACTTGCGCCTGCAGGCCCTGATCGAGCCAGTCCCAGATGAAGCCGCCTTGCAGCTGCGCGTGGCTCTCGATGGCGTCCCAGTAGTCCTGCAAGTTCCCCACGCTGTTGCCCATCGCGTGGGCATACTCGCATAGGATCAAGGGGCGTTGCTGCGGCGTGCTCGCGTAGGCGACGATGTGCTCGATGGACGCGTACATCGGGCAATAGATGTCGGTGTTCGCCTCCAGCTGGGCACGCTCGTACTGAACCGGCCGCGATGGATCACGCTGCTTAATCCAGTCGTAGCAGGCCTGGAAATTCTCGCCGTTGCCGGCTTCATTGCCGAGTGACCAGATGATGATCGACGGATGGTTCTTGTCGCGTTCCACCATCCGCCGGACGCGGTCCAGATGCGCCTCCTTCCAACTCGGGGCCTTGGCCAGCGACTCGGCGCCGTAGCCCATGCCGTGCGATTCGATATTGGCCTCGTCGACCACGTACAGGCCCAGGGTGTCGCACAGCGCGTACCAGGCCGGGTCGTCCGGGTAGTGGCACGCCCGGACCGCATTGATGTTCAGCTGCTTCATCAGGCGGATGTCGCGAATCATCGATTCCACGGAAATGACGTGGCCCGTCACCGGGTCGTGTTCATGGCGGTTGACGCCCTTCAAGTAGATCGGCTGACCGTTGACCAGCAGCTGTCCGCCGCGGATCTCGACCTTGCGGAATCCGATCCGGTGGCTGCGCGCCTCCAACGTCTCGCCCTGCTGGTTCCGCAGCGCGAGGATCAAGGTATAGAGCTGCGGCGTCTCGGCCGTCCATTTGGCCGGGTTGGCCAGCTTGATCCGATGGGTGCGGATCTGGGTGAGGCGGGCGGCCTTCAACGAGACGGGCTGACTCGCTTCCGCCACGACCTGCTGTTGTGGGTCCAGCAGTCTGAGATGAACAGCGCACGTGGCCGCGGCTTTGGCGAAGTTCTGCAGATCCATCTCCACCTCCAGCGACCCGTCGCGATACTCGCCGTCCAATTCGGCATGCACGAAGAAGTCGCGGATATGCTGGTCCGGGGGAGACCACAGGAACACATTGCGGTAGATGCCGCTCAGGCGCCAGTAATCCTGGTCCTCCAGGTAGCTGCCGTCCGAATAGCGGTACACTTCCACCGCGATCGTGTTCTGGCCCGTCTGGATATGCTTGGTGATGTTGAATGTCGCCGGGGTACGGCTGCCCTCGCTGTAACCGATCTCCTGACCATTGACCCACACGTAGAACGCGGAATCCACGCCGTCGAACTGCACCATCACCTGGCGTCCCGACCACTGTTCCGGCAACTGGAACATGCGGCGATAGCTCCCGACCGGGTTGCGCTGGGTATAGGTCGTGTAGTATCTCGGCGGTTCGCTGGTCACACGCGGCGGGTCCGCCTTGAACGGATAGGGGATGTTCGAGTAAAGCGGGACACCATAGCCCTGCAGTTGCCAGTTCCCGGGTACGGCCACCTCGTCCCAGGCCGCCACGTCGAACTCGGTGCGATAGAAGTCCACGGGGCGATGATCGGGGTCGGGCGCCCAGTGGAACTTCCAGGGTCCGTTGAGCGAGCAGAACCATGGATTCTCGGTCGGCCGGCCCGCCAGCGCGGCCTGCTCCGTCGGGTACATGAGCGATGCGGCACAGGGCGCCTCGCGGTTGCGCTCGAACACATGCTCGTTCTCCCAGTCCGGCTGTGGTTGGGCCAGGGCCGACCATGTGATGGACCAGACGGACAGGAACAGGCAGGGGAGCAGCAGTATGTGTCGCATGGGAGATCGTCTTTCATGCCGGAGACAGGAGGATAGTCGCGACATCACGCGCGGTCCGGCGCGCACGCCGCCTCGGCCCGCTCCAAGCGGCAACGTTCGCGGATCGCGTGTGGCGCCCTGGACTGCCCGGCATTATATCAATGGTGAACCAGCCGGTTCAGCACGCGGCGCGCGATAAACTGGCGGAGCTGGGCCCGATTTGCCGCCTGCGGTCGTTGGGCAGTCGGGCGGCCCGATCCGGGCCGCGCGAGCAGGCGGCCGGCGCGAAGGTAAGATGTTGCTCCACGACCATTTGCGCGCCGGGCACGCGATCGATCGCCACGCGCCTCAGCGGCGGCCGCCCGCCCCGTGCCCGCGCGCCGCCCGGTTTTTTGCTCATCGGCCGCCTTGAGTCCTGCCGATCTCGGAAGAGTGGGTCTGCAACTATTGTGACGGTTATACCAGATGGCAGGTCATTCAATCATGGATCGACGGGCGTTTCTCTCGTTGTTGAGCGGTCTGGCCGGCACGACCTGTCTGGGTCTGTTGGCCGGTTGCCGTGGGCATCAGTACGGGCACGTGATCGAGGGCAATCAACCTGATCTGGTGGGCAGCCACGCGGCGGGCGCCGAGGTGTTCAACCCGCTGATCGACGAAGCGATGGCCAAGCTGCTGAGCAGCCAGAGCATGATGGTCCAGGAGGTGGCGTATCAGGGCGTCGAGGAGTTGCCCGCGCCCAGATCGATCTGTTTCGTGGGGGTCGAGAACAAGAGCATCGAGGAGCTGGGCGACTTCAAAGACCAGATCTACCAGCAGATCGATACGATCCTGGTGCAATCCCAGGCCTTTCAACCGATTAGCCGGCGCGTCATGGATGCGGCCCTCCGCGAGACCCGTCTGCGGCCCGACGCCCTGCTGATCCCCGAGAACATGCGGTTGTTTGCCGCCGTGCTGGAACGGCAAGGTCAGCCGCTGCACTATCTGCTCTATGCCACGATCACGTCCGGCACGACCGAGCGCAACTCGTCTCAACAGCGCGACTATGTGTTGACCTTGGAGATGGTCAACGTGCAGACCGGCTCCTACGAGAAGCAGTCGGCCGCGATCAGCAAAGGCTACCACAAGACACGTGCCGGCAAGTTTTTCCACTACAATCCGCTCAAGAGCGCAAGCTGAGCGGCGAGCGTAACAAGTGCTGGTCATGAGACGCGTCGATCGCCGGTCACGAAAGGTGGGCGTAGGGCTCTGCTGGCTGTGCATCCTGGCCACGGCCGGCTGTTCGACCTATGCCACGCGCATCCGGCCGGCCCACGAGCAGTTCTATGCGGGCCAATTGGAGGCGGCCGCCGAGACGCTCTCCGCATACAGGGACCGGCATGCCGGCGACGCGGATGCGGCCGCCCTGGACCTGGCCCTGGTCCGGCTCCTGAGCGGGCAGCCGGCCGAGGCGGAGGCGATCCTCCGGGAAGTCCGCGATCATCTCGATGCGTTCGAGCAGGCGGACGCCGTGGAGTCGGGATGGAGCCTGCTGACGGACGACCAGCGTCTGGCCTACGCCGGGGCCAACTACGAACGGGTCCTGACACGCGTCTTCCTGGCCTTGTCCAATCTGCTGCACGACGGCGGGGATGCCGAAGCATACAGCCTGCAGATCAATGCGAAGCAGGAAGAGCTGCTGAGAAACGCTGCGGACGAGGACCGGGAGAAGGCGGCCTTGGCCTATGCCTCGTTGGCCATCGCACCCTACCTGCGCGGCGTGATCCGGGAAGCGACGTTCTCCAATTACGATGACGCCTCGCGCGCGTACCACCAGGTGGTCAGCTGGCAACCCGGGTTCCAGGCGGCCCACGCGGACCTGCAACGGGCCCGCAACGGCGTGCACAGTCAGCCGGGACACGGCGTGCTGTACGTCTTTGCGCTGGTCAATCGCGGGCCGGTCAAATACGAGTCGCTGGAGATCCCCACCACCGCCGCCATGCTGGTCGCGGACCGCATCCTGTCGGCGGCAGGCAAGTATGACGTGACCCCCACCCTGGCGCCGATCAAGGTGCCCCGCGTCTTCATTCCGCCGCGCGAAGTGGATGCGGTCACGGTGGTCGTCGACAACCAGGCGCTGGGGCGCACGGAGACGATCTGCGACGTGGCCGATCTGGCGCTGCGGCAGGAAGAGGTCGAGTTGCCGAAAGCGATCGCCCGCGCGGTCATACGCCGCAGCGTGAAGAAAGCTGCTGTCTACGCCACCAAGGATGTTGTGGACGCCGGCGCGCCGTGGGCCGATCTGGCGCTGAGCGCCGCGGGAGTCCTCTGGGAAGGAACGGAGGCCGCGGATACGCGATGCTGGGGATTGCTCCCGCGCGAAATCCAAGTGGTCCGCGTCGAGTTGCCGGCGGACCGGCACCAGGTCCAACTCCACCCACTGCTGACGACCCGCGCGTCCGTGGCCGGGCCCGCCGTCTCGGTCGATATCGTCGACGGTTGCAACACGTACCTCCTGGCCTGCTTCCCCGGCCCCCGCGCCGTCGGCCAGGTTGTCCAACGGACGCCGTAGCGGCGGACCTGAGCCGCTGTGCGGGCAAGCGCCGCGCGGGCGGGGGCTTTCTCATCCCCGGGCGCGCATCATTCCGCCAGCCTCCGGCCCAGGAGCGTGCAGCGCAACTGCGTGTCCTGGCGGGCGATCGCCATGCGCAAGGCGCGCTTGGAGCCGACGATGATGACCAGCCGCTTGCCGCGCGTGACCGCCGTGTAGAGCAAGTTGCGCTGGAGCATCATGTAGTGCTGCGTGTGCAGCGGGATGACGACGCACGGATACTCGGAACCCTGGCTCTTGTGGATGGACAGCACGTAGGCCAGGCTTAGCTCGTCCAGGTCCGTAAAACCGTACGTCACCGAGGTGCCGTCGAAGCTGACCGTCAGCTCCTGATCGATGCGATTGACCTTGGTGATGATCCCCAGATCGCCGTTGAACACGTCCCGGCTGTAGTTGTTCACGGTCTGGATCACCCGGTCGCCTAGCCGGAAACTCCAGCCGAAGCGCTCGACCTCCGGCTTGGCTTCGGGCGGATTGAGCACTTCCTGCAGCACCTGGTTCAGGTGCCGAGCGCCCAGCTGGGAACGGTTCATGGGCGTCAGCACCTGGATGTCCGCCAGCGGGTCCAGCGCGAATCGGTCGGGGATCCGTTGGTGGACCATGCGGACGATCGTGCGCTCGATGGCGTCCGGTTCGTCCGCCTCCACGAAGTAGAAGTCCTGCAGTTCGGTGGAGCGCGCAAGCGGAGGGAGTTGTCCGGCGTTGATGTCGTATGCCGCTGTCACGATCCGGCTCTGGGCGGCCTGGCGGAAGACTTCGGTCAACCGGGCGACCGGCACGACGCGCGACGCGATCAGATCGGCCAGCACGCTGCCCGGGCCGACCGAAGGCAGCTGGTCGGCATCGCCCACCAGCACGACGCAGGCGCCGTCCGGCACGGCGCGCAGGAACTGGAACGCCAGGAACAGGTCGACCATCGACATCTCGTCGAGCACGAACAGGTCGCCCTTGAGCGGTTGCCGCTGGTTGCGCTGGAAGTCGTTGGTGGCGGGGTCGAACTCGAGCAGCCGGTGGATCGTCTTCGCCGTGCGCCCGGTCGTCTCCGCCAGGCGCTTGGCGGCCCGCCCGGTCGGAGCTGCGAGCACGCACTGCAGCTTCTTGGCCGCGAAGATCTCGAGGATGCTTCGGACCAGTGTCGTCTTGCCGACCCCCGGGCCGCCCGTGATGACCACGACCGGATGCTGGCAGACGAGCCGGACTGCTTCGCGCTGGCCCGCGGCCAGCTGGATATCCAGCCGCTGCTGGACCCACGCGAGCGCCCGCGGGAGGTCGATCGTGCCCAGCGGATGGGCGGCTTGGCGCGCCAGGCGGTGGACATGCCGGGCCAACCCGGTCTCGGCCCGGTGAAGCTCGGCCAGGAAGAGCCAGTCCCCGTCCTCCACCGGCTCGCGGACCAGCGTGCCGGCCGCCAGTTCCGCCGCGACCGCGTCCTGGATCAACGCCCGCTCGATGCCGACCAGCTGCTCTGTCTTCTCGAGAACGCCTTGTTCGGGGAATCCGCAATGCCCCTCGCGACTCAACTGCTGCAACGCGTACCGGACGGCCGCCCGCGCCCGCGCGGGCGACTGGGGCGCGATGCCCAGGCGGCCGGCCAGTTGATCGGCCGTCTTGAACCCGATGCCGCGGACGTCGTCGGCCAGTCGATAAGGGTTGGCGCGGATCTGCGCGATGGCGTCCCGGCCGTATGTCTTGTGGATGCGCACCGCCCGGCTCCCGGACCCGATCCCCAACTCGTGCAGGAACAGCATGATCTGGCGGATTTCCTTCTGGTGCTGCCAGCTCTCGCGGATCCGCGCGAGCCGGCGCTGGCCGATGCCGCGGATGTGCAGCAGCGCGTCGGGGCTGCGATCGAGGATCTCCAGTGCCCGCTCCTTGTAAATGCCGACGATCTTCGAGGCCAGGTGCGGGCCGATCCCACGCACCGCACCCGAGCCCAAGTAGCGCTCGATCCCTTCGGCCGACGACGGGTGAGAGGCCTGCAGCTGGTCGGCTTTGAACTGCGGACCGTGCTCGCGGTCCACCACCCACTGCCCCGACGCCTCCACGTACTCGCCCGCCGTGATCATGCTGATCGTGCCGACGACGGTAACCAGCTCACGGCGCTCCGGGGCGTTGACTCTCAGGACCGCGAACCCGTTGTCCGGGTTGAAATACGTCACGCGCTCCACGGTCCCACGGAGAGTCTCTGGCATCGCTGTTACAGTGCGTCCGAATGGCCTTTCGAACGGTCGATGGCGTCCGGCGCCGACTCGTCGGCTCGTGCGCCCGACGGCCCGTCCCGCATCTTCCGCTCCAGCTCGATCTCGCCCGGACGCCGGAAGTCCAGCAGCTTATCGAGCGCGCGGCCCAGTCCCAGCGAGGCGGCCGGGACGTTCTTGAACGTCTTCTGACCGGTCCGAGTCCGGTGCTTGATGTCCGCCGCGCCGAGGATCAGCAGTTCCAGCAGATCCTTCGTCTCGCGAGTCAGCCCGCGGGCAAAGATGGGCTCGCGCGACGTGCTCTGCATGCACCGATGCTCGTATACGTACGATTCGTCGATCTCGACCCGGTTGAACAACCATGCCCAGATGACCTCGGCCGCAATGATCACCGCGAACAGGTAGGCCACCACCACGTAGAAGCCGGGCGACACGGTCGGCGCCAAACGCTGGATGTGCTGGGCCACGACGCGCGGCGGATTGAAATGCCACTGCACGTTGGCAATGTACGCCAGGCTGAACACCGCCACAATGCACACCAACAGGACGCCGGCCTTGATGATGTCGAAGTTGTAGATCACCGTCAGAAAGCACACGGCCAGCAGAATGAACCAGACCAGGAGCGGCCACCCTTGCGTGAACACCTGGCTCTTGGTCACGAAGAACAGAATCACGCTGCCCCAGACCATCGGGTGCAGATAGACCGAGTCCCCGTACCAGACGAACCTGACGCTGTACACCCGGTCCTCGTCCCGCACCACGCGGCCGATCAGGTACGAAATCCAATGCTCGTAAAGGTATCGCGACAGCGCGATAAAAGGCCAGGCCAAGATCTTGAACGGCATCAGCCAGAGAGGGGTCTCGGAATGTGTCGAGCTGGAGCCTGCCTCGTTCTTCGATTGGTTCATCGTGTTACCCTCGCACGTGCATGTGGCGACCCGCATTCGGCAGAAAGCCGCTGTCGAAGATCGGGCTACCGGAATCGTCGTCCTGGGCGTCGCACAAGCCAGCGTCATCGAGTTGGCCGAGCCTCACTATATCACGATCCATTGCTCGCTGTGAAGTTGCCTATTCCTCTTCGTCTTCCCCGGCGGCACGCTGCGAATGCCCTACCCGCTCGTGAAAACGGCGACCGGATCGGCTGCCTGCCTACTCCTTCCTCCCCTGCTTCCGCTATACTCGGCCAATGACGGACACGGTCCCATCCAGCAATCGTCCGATCCCCAGACAACTGACGAGGCGGTTTCATGCGTGTGGCGTATCTCGATTGTGCCAGCGGCATCAGTGGCGACATGACGCTCGGCGCGCTGGTGGACCTGGGCATTCCATTGGCAGCCATCGCGCGTGGAATCGACTCGCTGGGGTTGCCCAACTGTCGGCTCCACGCCTCGGAAGTCAAGAAGCACGGGTTTCGCGCCACGCACATCGAGGTGCTGCACGAGCCGGAGCACGCGCATCGCCATTTGCACCAGATCACGGACATGATCGAGCGCAGCCAGTTGTCATCGGCCCAGCAGCAGTTGGCGCGGCGGATCTTCACGCGGCTCGCCGAGGCCGAGGCGAAGGTGCACGGAACGACGGTGGAGAAAGTGCATTTCCATGAAGTGGGCGCCATCGATTCGATCGCCGATATCGTGGGCACGGCGATCGGGTGGGAGATGCTGGGCGTCGATCGCGTGGTCTGTTCGCCGGTCCCGACGGGACAGGGCACAGTCCAGATCGCCCATGGCCGCGTGAGCATTCCCGCGCCGGCCACGGCGGAACTGCTCCGGGGTATTCCGCTGGCCGAGTCTCAGGTGTCGGCCGAATTGACCACCCCCACGGGCGCGGCCATCGTGGCCACGTTGGCCGACCAGTTCGGCCCGCTGCCCTCCATGCGGATCACGGCGGTCGGCTACGGCGCGGGCTCGCGCGATCTGGATGAGCAGCCGAACCTGCTGCGGCTGCTCCTCGGTGAGTGTGACGAAGCGGTCGGCAGTGCGCCCTGGCAGGAGGATCAGGTCTGGGTCCTCGAGACGAACCTGGACGACGTGCCCGGCGAGTGGATCGCCTATTGCGCGGCGTGTCTACAGGACGCCGGCGCCTTGGATGTGTATTTGACCCCCATTCAAATGAAGAAGAACCGTCCGGCAGTGACGCTCAGCGTGTTGTGCCGTGCCGCGGACGTCGGACCGATCGAGCGGATCATCTTCGCCGAGACCGGGTCGTTGGGGATCCGTCGCTGGCCGGCGCAACGACATACGCTGCCGCGTAGCCCGCACGACGTCGAGACGCCGTGGGGGCGCGTCACCGGCAAGCTGGCGGACCTGGGTGACGGGACCGCGAGCTTCACACCGGAATACGAGTCCTGTCGACAACTGGCCGCTGCCACCGGTCAGCCATTGCGGGCCATCTATCGCGCGGCGCAACAGGCCTTCGTACGTTCGCGATCCTCCGAAATCGAGTAGGCGGCGCGTCGCGCGCGTCTTGTGGGTCGCGTCTGTTGAGCGTCGACGGCAGTCCGCGGCCCCCGGTCGTGCATCGGGCCAGCCGGGCGCCGCCTGACGGCACGGTCCGCTTGGCGCGGATATGCGAGTTGTACGTGATGTGACGGTCGGTGACACTAGGCGGCTTATTTCCGCGCCGATGCACCGGGGGCCGGCTGCGCCGCAAATTCTCCTGAATCGCCCCAACTTGCCGCGTCGATCTTGATATCAACTACCCGCGCGGGAAATCATGGTACGACAGGTGGACAGGTCAGCACGCCGTGACGAAGCCATTTCCGGAATACTTGAAGCTGCATGTGGAAGAACCGCCGGCCGTCTGCCCGCAGCCGCGGGACGTGCCGGGTCTGGAGGTGGTTCTGGACGCGTTCCACGACGTCACGGGGTGGCGGTTGCGGCTTGTGGACGCGCCGAGCCTCGAGACGAGCCCGGCGTGGACCATGCCGATCGGGGTGCCCGAGGCCGGGGAGAGCCAGCTGGTCCTGGTGCCCGAGCGGAACGGCTCGGTGGCCGCCATGTCGCTCGAGAAGGTCCGGCCGCTGGCGCACGCCATCGGCGGCCTGATCGCAGAGATCTACCGCACGCAATCGACGGTCTGGCAGCGGGAGGCGGAGCTGGCGGCCGGGATTCCCGTGACCTTGCGCCCCGCCGAGCAGCAGCGGCTGGCCTACCAGCTCGAGTCCGTGTTACGTGGCGGGGCGGAGGCGATCGGGTGCCAGGCGGCCGCGCTGTATCTGCTGGACGATGCCACGAGCCACCTGAAGCTGCGCGCCGCGTGGCGGCTGCCGAAGAACCGATTCCTCGATGCGCCGCGCCCCTTGCGCGGCGCGGTGGCCGATTTGGAGGCCCTGGTCGGCCATGCCGTCGCGCTGGAAAATACGTCACTCCTGCCGCACTGGAAAGTGCCGGAAGACTATCCGGCCGCGCTGTGCGTGCCCGTTGCATCCACCTCCACCCCGCTGGGCACACTCTGGTTCTTCGCGGAACAGGTGCGGGAGTTCTCGGCTGAACAGACCCATCTGGCGGAGATCGTCGCGGGCCGACTCGTCTCGGACCTGGAACGCGAGGTGCTGGTCCGCGAAGGGCTGCGCACTCGGCAGACGGATCAGGCTCGGCATCTGCTCGCCCAGTGGCTGCGCGAACAGCGTCCCAACATCCCGCCCCTGGTGGATGGATGGCAAGTGGCCGGCCAGCTGCACAGCGACGATCCGCTCAACGGAGTGGTCTACGACTGGTGTGTCCTGCCGGACGGCCGGATGGCCGTCGCGATGGGCCATGCCGAGGGTCTGCAGGTGGAAGCCGGCCTGACGGCCACGGCGCTGCACACCGCTTTGAAATCGCACGCCGCGTATCCACACGACGCGCGCCAGATGCTCGATCGGCTCAATGAAGTCCTCTGGACCTGCTCGACCGGCAATCGATTCGCCTCGTTGATTTACGCCATCATCGATCCCGAATCGGGCGAGCTGGAGTATGCCGCGGCCGGCAAAGTTCACGCGTTGATCGTGGGGCCTGACGATTGCCAGTCGCTGACGGTCAGCCAGACGCCTCTGGGCGCGGATCCTGACGCGGTGTACCGGCAGGCGACCGCCACGGTGGCCACGGGCCAGTCCCTGGTACTGTTCAACCGTGGTTGCCTCACGCCGGTCGACGAGGAGGTGCTCGATGCGGACGAAGGTCGTGCGGTCGCCGCGCTTCTGCCGCTGCCTCGTCCAACGGCCGAGGAACAAGTCCAGACGGTGCTGGGGGAACTCGCCGGTGAATCGCAGTCGGAGCGGGCGGTCGTCGTGGCACGCCGCATCTTCTGACTCCCCCGCGGGTCAGCCGACCGCATCACCACCAGCCGCCGGCTCGCGGCACAGTGCGCGCACATGCGCCACGACCGCCCTGCCCAGATGCCCCAGGTCGTAGCCCCCTTCGAGCACACTCACCAGACGCCCCTGGCTGTGACGCTCAGCCACCGCCACCAGGTGGTCGGTGAGCGGCCCGAAGGACTCTGGGTCCAGGCTCAGGTTGGCCACGGGATCGCCGGCCAGCGCGTCGAAGCCTGCGCTGACCAGCACCACCTGCGGTTGGAAGGCGTGCAGCGCCGGCAGCGCCAGCGCCTCGAGCGCCTGCAGGTACTCGCGCGGACCGCACCCGCGCGGGAGCGGCACGTTGACGGTCAAACCGACCCCCTCGCCGAGCCCCGTTTCACTGGCGTGGCCGGAGCCGGGAAACGCCAGCGATTCCGGCCGCTCGTGCAGACTCACGTACAACACGTCCCGACGGTGCTCGAAGATGTGCTGCGTGCCGTTGCCGTGATGCGCGTCGAAGTCGACAATCGCCACCCGGCTCAGACCATGCGTGCGCACCAGGTGCTCGGCCGCCAATGCAATGTGATTGAACAGGCAGAATCCCAGCGCGCGATCGGCTTCCGCATGATGGCCCGGCGGGCGGACGGCGCAAAACGCGCGTGCCACGAGGCCGGCCATCACCTGGTCGCAGGCGGCCAGTACGCCGCCGGCCGCCAGCGCCGCCACGTCGTAGCTCGCCGCGCAGAGGTACGTGTCGAACGACCCGATGAAGGGGAACCCGCTCTCGCACATCCGTTGGACCAGCTCGACATAGGCCGGATCATGCACCAGCGCCAACTGGGCGGCCGTGGCGGCCTGGAAGCCCAGCGGCGTCAGGCGGTCCAGCAGCGAGGCCGCCCGCAACGCCCGCAGAATGGCCAGCAGCCGGGCGGGACGCTCGACATGGACTCCGCCCAAGTCGTGCCCCAAGAACCGGGCATCGTAGACCCAACCAACCTTCGCCATCCCACCCGCCTCCCGGCTCTTCAGAGAGAACGACTCGGGCTCCCGCAAAGAGCGCACAGCACATGCGTCGAACAGCAACTGGTTTCACGTAGGAAAGGCTTCCAGCCTGTCATCGTGGGACAGGCTTCCAGTCTGTCAACCTGCCATAGGCTCCCAGCTTGCCCATCGTCACGAAACTCCGCTTGACCTGATGAGCGGACCGCAGTACTGTTCCGCAGCTTGAGGGGGTGGGCTGCGCGCGGATCGTATTCGACATGGAAGTCGCCATGACGACGCGGCTATGGGGTCTGCTGGTGCCGGTAGGAATTCTGCTCGTATCCGGTTGCGCGCAATGGTCTCCGCCGCCGGCAAGTGAACTTTCCAGGCTGCCGCTCCCCAAGCTCTCGCCGGACAGCGTGGTGCTGGAGGTCACGTTCATCCGGATCCCCGAAGAGCGTGTGGATTTTGCAGCGCGGTTCTGGCCCGAGGTTGACGAAGCCGCGCTGGACCCCGGGCTCCGGAGGCGCCTGGACGCGAACGGGTTCCGCAGCGGGATCCTGGAATCGCCGCCGCCGGCCGCCCTGCAGGAACTGATCGATCAGCAGCCGGTGGCCGACCAGCAGGACGGGGCGATGTGCGTCGAGGCCGGGAACGAGATCGCGGTGCGCACGCACCGGTTGCACAGCCGGTCGGGGCATCCGAGCAAGATCATTGTGCGCGGCACGGCCGTGCCCAAGCTTGCAGCTCTGGTGTACGACGAGGGCGGGCAAGTGCGTGGCGAGACGCTGCAGCAGGCTCAGTTCTATTACTGGGTCACCTCCCGCCCGCAAGGTGACGGGCGGGTGCGAATCGAGTTGGTGCCCACGATCGAACATGGGGAGGCTCGACCGCGCTTCAAAGGACAGCAGGGCGCATGGACGGTGGACAATGTCAGCCGACCGACCAGGACTTACGACGAGTTCAAGATCGAGACGCTCTTGTCACCCGGCCAGTGCGTGGCGATCAGCTGCAGCGATGCGCATCGCGGGCTCGGCGACCGGTTCTTTGCCGGCGACCTGGACGAGCACGAGCCCCGCCTGATGCTGGTCGTCCGGCTCCAGCAGACGCAGCGGGACGATCGGTTCATGAAAGAGGACGTCCTGGAGCCGATCGTCACGACGGAGTGAGCCGCAGCGGCGGTTGTGAGGCCCTAACCGTCGATTGCGGGCGCCGGCAGTCCCGCTCCCGCACCGGGCGCGGCTCGAGGGTGCCCCCGCGGCACTCCCGGGATTGCGGTGTCCCGCCACCACCCCGATAATAGGCCGGTTGTGACGCGGCCGTGCGCTTGATCGCCCCTTGCACGATGCCGCCTTCTGCCTGAACCACGAATCCAATCGCACCTGAACGACCCAAGGAGTATCCCATGGCACTGGTACCGCTACGCGTCTTGTTGGACCATGCGGCGGAGAACAACTATGGCGTGGCCGCCTTCAACGTGAACAACATGGAGCAGATCCAGGCGATCATGGAGGCGGCTGAGAAGACCGATTCGCCCGTGATCGTGCAGGCCTCGCGCGGCGCGCGCGCCTACTCGCAAGACGCCTACCTGCGGCACCTCATGCTGGCAGCCGTCGAGCTTTATCCGCACATCCCGGTGACGATGCACCAGGACCACGGCAACAGCGTGGCGACCTGCAAGAGCGCCATCGACAACGGCTTCACGTCCGTCATGATGGACGGCTCGCTGGAGGAAGACGGCAAGACCCCGGCGTCCTTCGAGTACAACGTCCGCGTCACCAAGGAAGTCGTCGACCTGGCCCACGCGCGAAACGTCTCGGTGGAAGGCGAACTGGGATGCCTCGGCTCGCTGGAGACCGGCAAAGGCGAGAAGGAAGACGGGCACGGCGCCGAAGGGGTCCTGAGACGCGACCAACTGCTGACCGACCCGAACCAGGCGGCCGAATTCGTCAAGCTGACCAACGTCGACGCGCTGGCCGTGGCCATCGGCACGAGCCATGGCGCTTACAAGTTCAAGTCGAAACCGACCGGCGAGGTCCTGGCTATGTCGCGAATCGAAGAGATCCACGCGAAACTCCCCAACACCCACCTGGTCATGCACGGCAGCTCCTCGGTCCCCCAGGAACTCCAGGACATCATCAACAAGTACGGCGGCCGACTCAAGCAGACCTACGGCGTGCCGATCGAGGAGATCCAGCGCGGCATCAAGCATGGCGTGCGGAAGATCAATGTCGACACCGATAACCGGCTGGCCATCACCGGCGCCATCCGCAAGGTCTTCTGGGAAACGCCCGAAAAATTCGACCCGCGGGATTACTTGAAGCCCGCCCGCGAGGCCATGAAGCAGGTTTGCATCGACCGGATGGTCGCCTTCGGCCAGGCCGGCCACGCCGCCCAGCTCCGGAAAGCCGCCGGGCTCTAACGGCCGGATCGAGCCATCGCCCTGCCAACCTGCCAGCCCCACACGCCAACGCCACCTTGCCCGGCGTTCACATTGCCCCAGAACGCCGCGGGCGGTACAATCCCCGCGCCGCCCGCCGAACGATCCCGCGCCCCGCAAGGTGTGAGGATGACCGCGGGCGCTGCTAGCAGTCGGGCGACTCCCGCCCGGTGCCCGCTGCTGTGGGGCCGGAACCTTTGCGCGAGGCGATGCCGGTGATGAAGTTGGAAGACCGTTGTCGGAACATCGAACTGGTGCTCTCGGACGTCGACGGGGTCCTGACGGACGGCGGCATCACGTTCGACAATCAGGGGATCGAAACCAAGGAGTTCTACATCCGGGACGGCCTGGGCATTCGGCTCTGGCAGCGCGCCGGTTTTCGGTTCGGAATCCTCACCGCGCGGACGTCGCACATCGTACGTCTGCGAGCGGTCGAACTCGGCGTGGATATCGTCCGCCAGGGGTTTGAGAACAAGCTGCCCGTGGCGCAGCAGATCATAGAGCAGCAGCAACTGCAGGCCGAGCAGGTGTGTTACATCGGCGACGATCTGACAGACCTGCCGGTCATGCGCCACGTGGGTCTGGGCGTCGCCGTGGCGGATGCCGCGCCGGAAGTCCGCGCGTGCGCGCACTTGATCACCCAGTTGGGTGGCGGGCGGGGCGCGGTGCGCGAACTGATCGAGACGTTGCTCAAGGCCAAGAACCGCTGGGACGACTTGATCCGCAAGTACCTTGAACAGTAGGCCTGCACGTGCGTGACGCGATACGCCGCCGCCGAGTCCAGCTCTGGCAGGCGCTGAGCAAACTCGGCGGCTGGGATGCTGACGTCGTCGTGACACCGCCCACGTGGCGCGTCCGCTTCGTGCGCTGGTTCGTGGCGGTCGTGGTGCTCTGCATCGCCTACCAGGTTTATGCGCTCCTGATGGTGCCGATCATTGAACCCAGCCCGGGCACAGCGTCGGATGGGGAGCTGGTGGAGTCGCCGGTGACGGTCGATGCGCACCCGGAGCTGGCCGAATTGTTCCCGGAAGACGCGTGGGAGCGTGGTCAGCCGATGGTGCTGGCCACCCAGTGGGGCCGGCTCCTGTTTCGCGAGTATCACACGGGCGACAACGGCCGGCTGGAATTGACGCCGTGCACGATCGTGTTCTACGCGCCCTCGCGCGGCGCGGGCCGGTCCGGTTCGCCGCGGCCGATCGTGCTGCAGACGCCCGACAAGGCCGTGCTCAGCTTCTCCGGGCCGTTGAACTTGGCGCGCGCCGAGTTCGCCAAACTCCAAGGCGCGCGGCTGGAAGGAGAGGTGAGGATCTGGAGTCGCGAGTCCCGACCCGGCGCGCAGGACGCGCTGAGCATCGTCACCCGCAATGTGCAGATCCTGCCCCGGCAGATCTGGACGGCCCACGACGTGAGCCTCACCTACGGGGCGAGCCGCGGGACGGGGCGCGATCTGTCGATCACGTTGAGCCCGGCCGGCGAAGCCGACGCGACGCGCACGAACGGCACGCTGATCAAGAACCTCGAATCGCTGGAACTGGCTCACCTCGAGCAACTGTTCGTGCAAGTGCCCACCCAAGGGCTGCTCGGCGAACTGCTCCCCGCATCCGCGGCCGCCGGCCAGCAGCCGGCCGGCGGACCCGAGCGGCCTGCCGAGGTGGAGGCCAAGGTCACCTGCCAGGGTCCGTTCCGTTTCAACTTCCAGCAATCGGTCGCGTCGCTGGAAGACCATGTTGAAATCGTCCGCGACAACGGGTCTGCGCCCAGCGACCAACTCAGCTGCGAACGGCTGCTGATCCATTTCGAATCGGTGGCCGGCCAGGCTGCGGCGGCGCCCGACCCCCCGCTGCCAGATGCCGACCGTTCAGCCCCGTCGGACGATTCCGCCGCGCCGCGGCTGGCCGTGCGGCGGATCGAAGCGCACGGCCTGCCCGCGACGTTGCGTCTCCCATCGATGCTGGCCCTGGCCAGCGGCCAATACCTGTCCTACGACTTCCAGACGCGCCGGGTCTTGATCGTCGATGAACAGAATGCGTCGCTCGCCTATGGTGAACATCAGGCCGAGGCGCCGCGCCTGGAGTACGAGTTGCCGCCGGACTTGAAACGCCTCGGTCACCTGTGGGCCACGGGGCCGGGCATCTATCAGGGCCAGATCGGCGACGATCCGGAGCGCCGGTTGACGGCCCGCTGGAGCGGCGTGCTGGAACTGCAGCCTCAGGAGGGCCTGCACGTGCTCTCGATCGTCCAAGGGGCCGATATCCGCTGGAATAACGTGGGCAGCTTCGCCGCCGATGAGCTGTACTTGTGGTTAGCCGAGGTGGAGGCCCCAGAGCCGGTCGCCGATCCGGCGCAACGGCCCGCCATGGCCAGTCCGGCGTCGGAGTCGGTCGCGGCCGCGCCCCCCGCGGCGGCCGCCGACATCCGGCTCTTAGCCGCCCAGAGCGCGCCCGAGCCCTTGCAGCGGGAGGTTTTGCCGCCCGCGCCGCCGCGAACCCGCTGGCAGATCCGCCCGGTCAAAATGCTGGCACAAGGCCATGTGCAGACGGACTCCCCGCAGTTCCAGGGCCAGACCCCGCGGCTGGAAATCTGGTTCGATCATCCCGACCCGGCGGGTCCCCAAGCGAGTGAAGCCCGCCCGGCAGACCCCGCGCTGTCCTCGGATGCGGCGCACGGCACGCCGGACGTCGCGCCGCCGGCGGCCCAGGCGACTTCGGAACGTAAAGTGGAACTGGCGGGCGATTGGATCCGCTTGCGGCTCCGCATCGCCCCGGCGCGCCCGCAAGTGAACGAAGCGACCGTGGTCGGCAACGTGCGTCTGTCCCAGCTTCCGTCGGCGCCTCAGGATCAGCCGATGCTGGTCACGGGCGAGATGCTGCAGCTGCGGACCGACCGGGCCGATCGATCGGCCGTGGATGTGAACGGTTCGCCGGCTCGGGTGCATGTGCAGGGCCTGCTGCTGGAGGGCTCGAGCCTGCACGTGTCTCAGCGAGAGAACCGCCTGTGGGCCGAAGGGCCGGGCCGCATGAGACTGCCCACGCAAGGCAAGCTGTCGCCGGCCGGCGCGGCCGCGATGCCGGCCGATCCGCCCGCCGCCCCGGACGGCCCGAGCGCGCCGTTGTGGATCAGTTGGGAAGGGGGCATGGACTTCGACGGGCAACTCGTGCGGTTCGTGCGCCAAGTCGCCGTGCGGGGTGTCTACACGAACCGGCAGGGCGATCGCCAGCACCTCGTGTCCGCAGGCAACCAATTGCACGCCGCGCTGAACCGCTACGTGTCGTTTGACAAGATGAAGGGCAGCGCGCAGTTGGACGTCGCCGAGCTTCGGTTCCTGGGCGATGTGCTGACGGACAACCAGACGTTCAGCGTCGAGGATGTCCTGACATCGCACGACCAGATCAAGATGTGCGACATGACGCTCGACCGCCGCACCGGCCGCTTCCATGCCGCCGGGCCGGGCTGGATCATCAGCACTCGGGTCGCCACGGGCGGCCTGGCCAACAGCGTTCCGGGCGCAGCGGCGGCGCGGCGCGGCAACGACGCCTGGACCGAGCCACGCGCCAACCGCCTGATCTACGTGCGCGTCGATTACCAGAACGAAATCGAAGGGAACATCGACCAGCGCGAGGCGGTGCTCCAGCACTACGTGCAGGCCGTCTACGGCCCGGTCGCGTCCTGGGATCAGACGCTGGATCCCAACCAGCAGGGCGGGCTGGGTCCGCAAGGGATCGTCATGACGTGCCAGCGGCTGTTCCTCGCCGAGACCGGTCAGGGAGCGCAGCGCGGCATCGAGTTGTCGGCGGTCGGCGACACGCTGGTCGAAGGCGCCACGTTCACCGCGCGCGCCCAGCGGTTCTCGTATGTGCAAGCGAAAGACCTGCTGGTCGTGGACGGCGAGAACCAGCCGGCTCAGATCCGACTGCAGGGCCGGCCGGGCGACCGGCCGTCGGAGTTCAGTGCCCGGCAGTTCAAGTACTGGGTCAGCACGGGCCAGCACGAGGAGATCGGCGTGACGCAACTCGATTTCAATCAAGTCGGCTCGCCGAACTTGCCCAGCGCGCGGATCCGCTGAGGCCGGCTCTACAGGGACCTGGCTCCGGATGGTACAATGACGCCTGGTTCTGGCCGGCACCTCTGGGATGCGGCGCGGAGTCCGCTGACGCGAACGCCCCGTTCATTGGCCCCGAGATCGACGTCTCCATGAATGGTCTCCGCCTGGTGCTGGTCACTCGCAGATACTGGCCGTTGGTCGGCGGCGCCGAAACGGCCGTCGCCAACCTGGCATGCGGCCTGCGCCGCCTGGGCGCCAGGCCCATGATCCTCACCGGCCGGTACGATGCGCAGTGGCCGGTTGACCTGGCCCATCGCGAGATCCCGGTGCACCGCGTGCCCGTCTCACAGTTCCGCTGGGGCATGTTACGCTACCTGATCGCGGTGTCGCGGTGGCTGCAGAAGAACCGGCCGGACATCGACATCGTCTGCGTGTCGCGCCTGGAACACGAAGCGCACACGGTGATCGGTGCATTGGCGGACTCCGGCGTCCCGGTGGTGGTCCGGGCCGAGGCCGACGAATCGTTTCACGATCCGCGTTCGGGTCGGGCGGGGCGCGCGGCCGGCCGGAGGCTGCGGCGATGCCGACAAGCCCAGGCGGTGATCGCCACCACCGATCGAGTGGAGCAGCGCCTTGGCCAGTGGGGGATCGATCCTTCCAGGATCGTCCGCATCAGCAACGGGGTGCCGGTGCCGCCGGCCCGCACGCCGGCGCTCAAGACGGCGGCTCGTCAGGCCTTGGCGCAGGTGAATGAAGACCTGCGTGTCCCGGCCAATCAGCCGGTGGCGTTGTGCGTTGGCCGACTGCACCCGGACCACGGCGGGGAGGCGGTGATCCGGGCCTGGAAGCAGGTCGCGCGGGAGTGGCCGCACGCGCGGCTCTGGCTGGTGGGTGACGGGCCGCGCCGCGAGGCGCTGTACCGCCAGATCCGCGACGCGGACCTGGTGGGCCGGGTCCTGATGCCGGGCCAGTTCGACAGCACGGACGACCTGCTGGCCGCCGCCGACCTGCTCATCGCGCCCACGCTGCTTGCGCAGGAATCGCTGGCGGTGCTCGAGGCGATGGCCGGCGGCCTGCCCGTGCTGGTCAGCGCGGAGTCCGGGCACCAGGAGTTGGTCACCGACGGCGTGACGGGCGGCGTATTCGCCGGCCGCGATCACCGGGCGCTGGCGGAGATGGTGTGCCGGCGGTTTCGCGATCCGGCCTCCGGCGCAGCGCTGGCCGCCGCGGCGCTCGAGCGCGTGCGCGCCGTGCGCAGCCTGCGCGCCATGGCCGCGTCCCACTTGCAGTTGTTCCAGCAGCTGATTTCGTGCCGCGTGAGAATGGCGCCATGACTTGTCGCATCCTGCACATCATCCCGACACTCGATCGCGGCGGCGCCGAAAAGCAACTGGTGCTGCTGGCCACGCGACTCCCTCGCGACCGGTTCGACGTGCACGTGTGCACGCTAACCCGGTCGGGCCCGCTCAACGCACCGCTCTCCGAGGCGGGGATCCCCCAGCACGCGATATCCAAACGCTGGAAGTTCGACCCGTCGGCGTACCTGCGCCTGCGGCGGTTGATCGCGCGCCTGCGGCCGACCCTGGTGCACACCTGGCTCTTCGCCGCGAACTGCTACGGCCGCTACGCCGCCTTGCGGTGCCGCGTGCCGCATATCGTGGCCGGCGAACGCTGTGTCGATCGCTGGAAGGTCTGGCATGAACTGGCGATCGACCGGCGCTTGGCGCGGCGCACGGACCGGATCGTGACGAACAGCCACGGCGTCGTCGAATTCTACGCCGCGCACGGGATCCCGGCCGACAAGTTCGAAGTGATCCCCAACGGGATCGAGCCGTACGTCGACCCGCACCCGAAACCACGCCACCAGCTGCTCCAGGAACTCGGGCTCCCGGCCGACGCCCGGCTGATCGGCGCGGTCGGCCGGCTCTGGCCACAGAAGGGCTACAAGGATCTGATCTGGTCCGCCGAGCTGCTGAAGGTGGTGCACGACGACACGCACCTGCTGATCATCGGCGACGGGCCCCAATACGCACAACTCCTGCGCTGGCGCGACAGCCTGCTGATCGAAGACCGCGTCCACGTCCTCGGCCAGCGGGACGACGTGCTCGCACTGCTGCCGCACTTGACTTGCTTCTGGCTGGGCAGCGCGTACGAGGGCCAGTCCAACGCGGTCATGGAGGCGATGAACGCCGGCGTGCCGGTCATCGCGACCGATATCCCGGGCAACCGGGACCTGGTCGTCCCGGACGAGACAGGGTTCCTGTTCCCCGTGGGCGACCGGGCCACGCTTGCGCGCCTGACTCACCGCCTGCTGACCGACCCCGCGCTGGCACAACGCCTGGCGCAAGCCGCCCAGCGCCGCATGCGCGAGCATTTCCGCGTCGACCAGATGGTCGATCGGCACGTGGCGCTCTATGAGCGCCTCATGCAGGGACGCCCCGCGTGACCGAACCGGCGGCCGTGCCTGTCTCGGTCGCGCAGCATGCCCGACAGGGCGGACTCGCCGGCCGTACCGGCTCCGGGGGCGCCCGCCGTCACGCAGCCGATTGGGTGTCTGACGCGCCGCGTAGTGGTATACTGGCGGCTTGTACGATACAAGCACCTGGTGATTTGTCGAGCGGATGAGGAGTAGCCATGAGAGTCTCTTTGCTTGGCGGCGCGTTGGCCATGAGCTTGATAGTCAGCTGGGGATCCAACGCAACGGCGCTGGACCAGCAGGGCGAGACGATCCAGCGGTGGACGTTTGACACCGATGGGGATCGCGAGGGTTGGACAGGAGCGAACTGCCTGAAAGACGTGGTTGTCCGCAACGGCATCCTGCGCGGCGTGATCAGCGGGACCGATCCGTTCATTGTCGTCTCCGGCCTGGACATTCCCGCGCGCCCGTGGAACCTGTGTCGGGCACGGCTGCGTATCGTTCAAGATGAACCGCTGGCTCAGCGCGACGGCGAGCTGTTCTACGCCAATTCCGACGCCGGACCGTACGGAGGATTCTCCCAGGCGAAGACGAGCAAATGGACGGCCCCCGAGGCCAACACCTGGGGCGTGGTCGATATCTATCCGTTCTGGAGCCGCGAGGGAAAGATCATCAAACTGCGGCTGGATTTTCCCCCGCCCACGGAAAGCCAGGTGAACAAAGCGGCTGTTGAAGTCGATTGGATCGAAGTCGTCGACTTGAAACTGGAGAACCAGCCGCCGATCGAACCGTCCTGGCAGATCGACGGCGGCGCCGGCGAAACCTGGCGGTCGTCCCTGTTCTCCCTGGATGCGAAGCAGATCGGGAGTTGGCTGACGATCGCCGCCTCGGTCGATGCGCCGCGGTCTGTGGAGTTCTCCTGGATGGACGAGCGCGGCGCCTTCCACTCGATGATCGTCGAGTTCCAGCGGAATGCGACCGGGCTGTACAACATCAACCTGGCCAACAGCAGGTACTGGACCGGAGCCGTCCATCAGTTCATGGTGCAGGTCCTGCCCGATCCTGAATCGACCGGCACGGTGACGTTCCAGTCGCTGGCGGTCCATCGCCGCCCCCAGGGGCCGCCGAACATCGACATCCTGTTCTGCGGCATCGAAGATGCGATCGTTCGCGCCGGCTACGAGACTGCGTTCTTCCTGGACCTGGTCAACAGCGGCGGTGAGGACGCGCCCGCCCTGACGCTGGACCACCTGGCGCTGCCGGCCGGCGTGTCGCTAACGGCCGCGGCCGACCAGCGCCTGATTGAACCGCTCCCGATCGGCCAGCGGCGGCGTGTCCTGTTTCCGCTGAAGGTCCGCGAGCCGGTCGAGGGCGTGATTCGGCTGGATCTGGTCGCTCATGAGGGAGGCGCTTTTCAGGGTGTGCCGGTGGAGATCCCGCTCCAGGTCCTGCCCTCCCTGAATCTTCCCCGGGCGAACTACGTGCCGGAACCGCGGCCGGTGAAGTCCGAATACGAGATCGGCGCGCTGTATTTCCCCGGCTGGTATCACGGACACTCCTGGTCCCGCGTCTGGAACCGCTGCCCGGAACGGCGCCCGCTGCTCGGCTGGTACGACGAGTCCAGCCCGGAGGTCATCGATTGGCAGATCAAGTGGTCGGCCGAAAACGGGATCCAGTTCTACCTGGTGGACTGGTACTGGAACAAAGGCAAACGGCAGCTCGAGCACTGGATCCAGGGGTTCCAGCGGGCGAAGTACAAGTCGTATCTCAAGTGGGCCATGATGTGGGCGAACCACAACGGCCCAGGCAGCCACAGCCTGGAGGACCAGGCCAACGTGACGCAGTACTGGATTGACAATTACTTCCAGACCCCGGAGTACTACTGCATCGACGGCAGGCCGGTCGTCATGATCTGGTCGCCCGAAGGGATGGACAACGACGTGATCGAGATTGAAAGGAAGAAGGGCCACCAGCTGTCGAAAGGCGAAGGCGTCAAGATGCTGCTCGACCTGTCCCAGGACATGGTGAAGCGGGCCGGGCTCAAGGGGATCTACTTCGTGGCCATGAAGTGGCCCGAGGCCTCGACGAGCGCGGCCAATATTCAATGGCTGGCCGACGCGGGGTTCGAGATGACCTCCATCTACCACTTCATGGACGACGGAGGCAAGGCCGTGACCCGTCGGAAGTTCAATTTCGACCTGGTCGTGGAGGCGTCCAAGCCGTACTGGGAGCAACGTCACAAGACGGGGATCCTCCCGTTCCTGCCCAACTTGTCTACCGGCTGGGATGATCGGCCATGGAACGATCACTGCTGGATCACGGACCGGACCCCGGCCAAGTTCGGCGAAATCTGCCGACAGTTCAGGCAGTTCGCTCAAGAGACGGGCATCAAGCGGGCGGTGCTCGCGCCGGTCAACGAATGGGGTGAAGGATCGTATGCCGAGCCCTGCCGCGAGTTCGGGTTCGGCATGTACGAGGCGGTTCGCGACAGCTTCTGCGAGAAGCCGGCGTCCGGCTGGCCGCTCAACTACGGACCCAAGGATGTCGGGTTGGGGCCGTACGACTACACCGAGGGCGCCCGGTACTGAGGCGCCGACAGGCCCTGATGCGTGCCCGCTTGCTGTCAGTCGGGGCACGGGCGCTCACGCCGCGTTGCCATGAGGCAGGCGTGGGCCGGTGCGGAGCCGCGCGTCGGCCCTGTTCACCGCCGCAGAATGGGGGCTTCGGGTTGCGGCAGTGTGGGCACGTCGTCGGAGCTGAGGCGGCGCGTCGGGCTGCCCGCGGGCGCGCGCGGCGCGGGGTCCGCGCCAGCTCGTTGCAGTAAACGCTCGTAGGTCGTCATCCAGGAGCTGGACGTTGCCTGCGAGGAATCGCGCGCCGCCGGGCGTATGGTGGTGGCTCCCTCGCGCGACGCGCTGGCAAACTGGGCGCGATATGTCTGGGCATCGACCAGCGGCGCGAGTGGTTCTGGATCCATGGCTGCCGGCGGCGCCGCCTGGGTCGGCACGCTCGGGCGCACATGGGAAGGCGTCTTGGCCATGTAGGCCGGTCGGTCCTGCGAGGGGACTTCCGGGCGGGCGGATTCCGCCCGCGTCACCGCCTCCGTTCGACTGGGGGACGTCGCCGGGGAACGGTCCAGCGTGGGTGTGGGCGGCGGCCCCGCGGCCGATGCAACGGGCTGGGATGGCACCACCGGCGGGCTGCCAGCCGGTCCGCCGGTCCCAGTACCGAACGTGTTGGCGACGGCGGTTGAATTGGACGGGCCGGCCGGCGCGGCTCCAGCAAGCGCGGCCTGAGTCGTATCAGGCGCATCGGGCGCATCGGGCGCATCGGGCTGCACGGCGTCGCCGGGCGGCTGGGTCGTGGGCGACGGCGACTTCTTGGCGACCCAGGCCGTGGTCGGCGCCGTCGGCCTTTCCAGCTCCGTGCGCAGCGCCGCGTCCGGGTTCGCGCCGGCGGCGGTCGCCGGTGGATCCGCAGTGGCGGGGTCGGGTTTCGCCGGTCGCAGGATGTTCGTGGCGATGTCGAGCGGTTTCCGGACCGTCTTCTGATCTCGCACTGCCAGGTTGGGCGGCGTGAACTTCAGATGCGCGTCAGTAGCCAATTGACGTGGCGTCGGCTGGTCCGGCGCGACCGCCGGCGCCGGCGCGCCGTGCGGCGCGGGGACGTCGTGCGGCGCCGGGGCACGATTCGGCGCCCGGACCTGGGTCGTGCCCTCGGGCTGCGCCACCTGCCATGATCTGGCGGCGGCCGCAATCATGTCGTAGAGCGGATCATCCACGTGCGGGGCGTGGGCCAATTGCGATTCCTGCGGCTCTTCCAGCGGCGGCTTCGGGGCCGGGTCGGGGGGCGGACGGTGTGAAGGCCGTACGAGCGATGGTGTGCCCGACGTGTCGTTGGCCACGGAAGGAATGGGCGGGCGAGCGTCCATAGCCCGGTATTTGAGCGGCACGACGTTCGGATTGGACATCGACTGGGACGGATCCAAAGAAGTCGAGTCGCCCTTGTCGGCCAACAACGGCTCGCCGGCCACTTTCTGCGAGCGGCTTTTGGCGGCCAGCCAGTCGACCGGTTTGCGCAGGGTCTGTACCAGCGATGTGACGCGTGGCTCCACCTGCGCGTCATCCGGCATGGCCGCTCCGCCCTTGTCCGCCACCTGGGCCTGAGGCTCCGGTTGCTGTCTCCAGCCCAACCCAAACGACTTGGGGAATGTGCACCCGATCAGGCACACCACGGCGCCGAGCAACAGCGGCACAGCCCAGCGGATTCGTCGCAACATATCTAGTGTCCCCCCTGTACTCTCTTCTTCGGGCTGCGCCGATTGTGACGATTAGTCGTGTCAGCGAAAATCTGCCGACTTTCTCGGCTGCAGCGAACTCCGGCGGGCCTGAAGGTTGCCCAGCCTGCCCAGTTTTGGCGGACCCTCGGATGCGCGGGGTGCCTGCCGGGCGCGGTGGGAGGCCTTCAGGGGGTGCTTGACCGACGCCGAACCAGTACATTGGCGGGCGGCAGCGTGCTTGCAGGAGAGGTCCGCATGACGACAACGCGCCGTTCGACCCGCTTGCTCCGCGCGGTGGCGGACTACGATCGCGTGCTGGTCGTGACGCACGACAATCCCGACCCGGACGCCATCGCGTCCGGTTGGGCCGTGCACTGGTTGATCCGCCAGAAGTTGGGCATGCCGGTCCGCCTGATCGGCGGGGGCGCGATCGTGCGTGCCGAGAATCGCCACATGGTCAAGCTGCTGGCGCCCCCGATCGAATTGGTGGAGGCCGTGGACGTCGACCCGCGGACGGCAACCATCCTGGTCGATTGCGCGTCGACGGCCTCCAACCACGTGTTAGGCGGTTTGCCGGTGCGTCCGGTGGCGGTGATCGATCATCATCAGGTGCGCGGTCCGCGTCAGCGTCTGGCGTTCCGCGACATACGCCCGCGCGTCGCGGCATCTGCGACCATCGCGGCCAGTTATTTGAAGGACGAGCGGCTTGACCCGCCAAGCGATCTGGCCACATCGCTGCTGTACGGGATCCACACGGAAACGCAGGGCAGCCAGACGCACTACACGGCCGTCGATCGGCGGATTGTCACCTGGCTGACCAACTACGCGGACCCCGGCAAGCTGGCCGAGATCGAGAATGCACCCTTGACTCGCGAGTACTACTCGGACCTGGTGCTGGCCCTGCAGTCGAGCTTCATTTATGACGAGGCGGTGTTCTGTTTTCTGCCGCGAGCCCAAGGGCCGGAGACGGTGGCCGAAGTGGCCGACCTGCTGAGCCGTTGCAGCGGGATTCGCAAGGTCCTGTGCGGCGCGGTCGTGGGCGATCAGCTATTCATCTCGGTCCGCACCGGCGTTGCCGCCGGCAACGCGGCCGAACTCGTCCACACGACGCTCGTGGGACTCGGCGTCGGAGGCGGCCACGAGCATCGGGCCGGCGGCCAGATCCGGCTGACCCAGTGCCCGCTGAGCGGTGAATCGCTCGCCGACGAACTGCGCAATCGCTGGCTCAACGCCTGTGGCAGTGATCGTCAGCGCGGCACACGGCTGGTGGCCCGGCGCGAAATCGTCAAGAACCTGTGAACCGACGCGCCCCGGGGCGACTGCGGTGGCGAAACCGGCCGTGGCTCGAAGAGCCCGGCCGGCAGGCGTGGAAACGACCGGCCCTGTGCGCACGCGGGTCACAGGGCCGTGAGCACGGCTTTGATCAACAGCGGCCAGACCAGCGTGGCGTCAGCGTGGATTTCGGCATAGCGGCCGCCGGCCGTGGGCGCCACGAACTTGCCCCAACTGATGCCTTCCGCGTAGGTACAGCCGGACATGCCGCCCCAGTGCACCGGCTCGGGACAGATGCGCACCCCGTAGGAGAACCTGGGCTCGGGCAACTCGATGTCCAAGCGGTGGCTGGCAATGTCGTAGTACGGCGCCACTTGCTGGGCCCAGTTGCGCGGCACGCCGCCACCGACGGTGAAGATCCCCAGGCACGGCGCAGTACCGACAAACCGCGCGTACTGCTGAAGGTCCAGGAACGGGTTGTAGTTGGGGACGGCCTGGAACACGTCGCGCGGATCGCACGGTTCCGACGGGGCAGGACGCGCCGCCAACGCGCTGGACATTGCCCAGATGGCAAAATCCAGGCCCAACTCGCTGTCCGTCAGGGCCGGAATGAAGACCGGCACGTCGCGCTCGTACGCGCTGCGCAGCACGCCCGGACCCAGGTCCATCTCCGAAAGCCGCCGCCCGAGCTCGTGACAGATCCGGGCCGACGACCACACGCCGTCCGGCGGCGTCACCTCCTCCAGAACCCCTCGAACCAAGTGCTCCACATCGTTCAGGTTCGCCTCCATCTCCAACGTGTCGTACACGCGGTTGTAGCCGCGCGTAAACAGGTCCGCGTCCGATAACGCCGGGTCGTAGCGGTAATGCGTCAAACCAATCGATTCGGTCAGCCCGTGCGCGATCAGGGCGCCCGTGGCGACGATCGCGTCCACCAACGAATGGTCGATCATGTCGCAAATCACCCGCCCCTGTTTCGCCACCGTCATCGCACCCGATAAGGTCAACACAACGCGACAGTCCTCGCGACGCGCCATCTCCAACACGATCTCGAAGGCCTCACCCAGCTGACGCCCGCCAAATGCCGTCTTGGACATCGCCCGCAGCAGGTCCGCAAACGTCTGCACCTTGCTCAAATCAAGGCTCTCCAACGGCGTCAGACCGTCTGCACGCCCGTCATGCAACGCAACTCGTTTTGCCATCTTGCCACCCACGGAGCTTGGATTGGACTACCCCCCCACAACGACGGGATGTGCCCCATTATACAGGATTCCGCAATCAGGTGGGTCGATCCCCGCCACCGGGGAAGCCCTGTTGCGTTGTCCCCTCAAATGGTGGGAACATGTTCCGCCGGTGGAAGAATGGGCCAAGTGGGTCTTCTGGGCTACTCTGTGTCGTTTCAGTCGAAGGCGGAGACGGTCTACTGCCCCAGCGGGCGTGCCTGTTTGAGCCTGTCGAGCCGATCGGCCGATAAACACCTGAACGACTGAAGCATGCTCGGTTCCGTGTCGATCGCAGACATCCGTTGACAGGCTCATTGCCGATGGCCCCTTACACTGACCCGTCCGAGATCGAGTTTCCCAAGCAATCGAGCGCCGAGGAGGTGGCCAATTCGGTGACCCACGGGGTGGGTCTCTTATTGAGCGCCGTGGGCACGGTGGCATTGGTGGTCTTGGCGGTCTACCATCATGCGGGCGTGGGGCAGTTGCTGGCCACGCTCGTCTATGGCGTATCGCTCACGGCCGTCTATGGGGCGTCGACGTTTTCGCACGCGATTCAGCAGCCGCATCGCAAGCAGTTTTTCCGCGTGTTGGATCAGGCGGTGATTTACTGTCTGATTGCCGGCACCTACACGCCGTTCATCCTGGCGTACATGCCGCCGCAACGGAAATGGCTCATCTTCGTGTTCGTCTGGACGTTGGCGCTGATCGGGTTCGTCTCGAAGGCCTGTTTGAAGCACCGCGTCGAGGCGGTGATGGTGGCCAACTACATCCTGTTAGGCTGGGTGCCGGCGCTGGCGATGGTCAGCCTGATGCCGCGGGACTGCATGGTGTGGATGGCGTGCGGCGGCCTGTTGTACACGGCGGGCACGCTCTTTCTCAGCTATGACCAGCGCGTGCCGTTCTTCCATGCGGCGTGGCACCTGTTCGTGTTGGGCGCCAGTGCATTTCACTTCTTCGCGGTCGTGCATTACACGATCCTCTAGGCGTGTCGGGTGCCGTCTCTGTGGTGCGCGCTTTTATGCAGCATTTTTGTGTTTTCTGGCCGGCACTGTGCCGTAAGTTCGTATTGGTGTCGCTGATGCTGACTCCAGTACCGTGGCGTAGACGTCGCTCC
>JBPOJB010000002.1:0-272870 GCA_052034005.1 Planctomycetota bacterium
CACCGCTCGCCCGGCCTCCGCCCTGGGCTGTGATACGGCTGTCCCTACGGGACGGAAGAAATGGTGCGGACCGGCCATGCGACGCAGTATCTCGCGGCAAAGCGGTGCCGCCCACCCAGACCGCCCGATTCTCAGTCGCGAAGCACCAACCCCAAGATTTAGTCCGGACCGGCCACTAGGATACGCGCCGGTAGAGCGTGTCGCGTTCCACCGGCTCTCGGCCGGCCTCCGTGATCAGGCGGCGGATCTCGGCGACCGACAGGACTTCGGGCGTGGTGGCGCCCGCGTCATGGTAGACCAGCTCGTGCCGCACGGTCCCATCCAGGTCGTCCGCCCCGTAGGACAGCGCGGCCTGGGCCGTGCCGATCCCGAGCATGACCCAGTAGGCCTTGATGTGCGGGATGTTGTCCAGCAGCAGCCGGGCGACGGCCAGGACGCGCAGATCGGTCAGGGCGGAGGCTTTCGGCAGGTGGCTGAGCCGCGTGTTCTCGGGATGGAAAGCCAACGGCACGAACGTCTGGAAGCCGCCCGTCTCGTCCTGCAGCTCGCGCAGGCGCAGCAGGTGGTCCACGCGATGGTAGTCGTCTTCGACATGCCCGTAGAGCATCGTGCAGTTGGTGGGGATGCCCAGGACGTGCGCCGTGCGGTGGATCTCCAGCCACTTCGCGGCGTCCGCCTTGTGCTCGCAGATGCGACCGCGCACGTCCGGATGGAAGATCTCGGCGCCGCCGCCCGGCATGCTGCCCAACCCCGCCTCGCGCAGCTCCGCCAGGATCTCGCGCACCGGCCGCCGCGTGAGATGCTCGAACCAGTGGATCTCCACCGCCGTCCAGGCCTTCAGATGCAGCTGCGGATAGGCGCCGTGCAGCAGTTGCAGGATGTGCACGTACCACTCGTACGGCCGCTGGTGATGCAGGCCCCCGACGATGTGCATCTCGGTGCAGCCGTGCTCCGCCGCTTCCGCGCCCCGCGCGAGGATCTGCTCGTCACTCATCACATAGCCCTTCGGGTCCCGCAGATCCGCCCGAAAGGCGCAGAACGTGCACCGGTAAACGCACACGTTCGTCGGGTTCAAATGCGCGTTGATGTTGTAGTACGCGACGCGGCCGTGCATCCGCTCCCGAACCAGATTGGCCAGCGCCCCCACCGCATGCAACGGCACGTCGGCGCGGAACAGGTACAGACCGTCGTCAAGCGTCAGCCGCTCGCCCGACTCCACCTTCGCCCGAATGCTCGCCAACGATGGCTGCGTATGGGACTGCAATGGGATCTCCCCCCGGCCCGGCCGCCCGCCCGCCGCCCGCTCAGCTCGTGCCCGCCCCGATGGCCGACACCCGGGCCCTGCGGCCGGCATGCCACAACCAGTCGAGTGTACGGAGCGCCGGACCGCCTGTCCATGGCTCACTGGCCTCGGATGACCTTCAGCGACGCGGCGGCCAGCTTGCGGACTTCCGGATCCGCATCCTGCAGCTTCTTCTCGAGGTCCGGCACGGCGTCGACGGCCAGCGTGTTGAGCTTGCCGAGCGTCACCACGGCACGGCGGCGGATGTGCACATCGGGATCGTCCAGCGCCTTGATCAGCTCCGGGACCGCCGGGCGGCCGATGGCTACCAAGGACTTGATGGCTTCGTTTCGCACGTCCGCGTCCGGATCGCCGAACGCCGCGATCAAGCCGGCCACGCCGTTTGGCGACTGCACCGCCTGGATGAGCCGGCGGGCGGCCAGCATCCGCAGGTCCTTCTGAGGACTGTGCTTGAGCACCTCCAACAGGAAGGACTCCGCCTCCTCGGGCGCACCCACCTTGCCCACCGCGTCGATCGCGGACCGCTGCACCTCCGGGACCGTCTCGTCCCGGGCCAACTCGCGCAGTTCGGGCATCTTGTCACGGCCTGCCGCGCCGAGCTTGGCGATGGCCCGCACGGCACGCACCCGGTAGGCCGGGTCCTCCTGAGCATCCTGGGCCAAGGCGGCCAACGCGGCGGCGGCGCGGCCGATATGCTGGTCCGGCAGCCGCTCGATCGCCTGCAACGCGTTGTGCCGCAGCACGTCATCCGCCGCACCGAGCGCGCCGATCAACGCCTCCACCGCCGCCTCGTCCTGTAACGTCACGCGGCCAATCAGGTAGGCAGCCGCGCCGCGCTTCACGGCGTCGCTGCCGGTCCGAAGCGCGGCCGTGATATAGGGCACCGCGCGGGTCCCCATCGCATCCAAGGCCTCCGCCGCCGCCTGACGCTCGATGCCCGCCTCGCTGGCCATCGCCGCCAGCAACGGCTCGATCGTCGCGGCGACCGACGGGTCCAGCGCCGCTTCGGCAGACGGCTCCGACTTGACCTGCCCCGGGCCGCCCGCACCAGGCTCACGGCCCGCCGCCTCCCGCGCGCCGCTCGACTTCCCTCCCGCCACGCCCTCGGGGGCCGGGGTGTCGGCCTCCGCAGACGGCCTGGTGCGCGTCGCGGCCGGTTCGCCGACTGGTCTCCGAGGCGCATCTCCGTCCGAGCACCCTGTGCCCGCCCACGCCACAAGCACCGCTGCCACCGCCCAATACCTCAGCATCACCGTACGCCTCCTGGTTGGACTCCGTCACACGCCCCGTCGCCCCACAGGCGAATCCGGCGAGGACCTTGTCAACTGTAACATGTTCTCATATCGGACGAGCCGCCGAACAGACCAATTCGACGCCTCAGAGGAACAAGTCCACGGTGACGACGAGGAACAGGCCGATGCTGATGATCGCGTTGACATGGAAGAAGGCGGTATTTGCGCGAGTCAGGTCATCGGGACGCACCAGCGAGTGCTCATATACCAGCAGCGCGGCGACCAGCGCCAGGCTTGTCCAGTAAATCCATCCCAAATCCAGGGGCGGCCCGCCCACCAGATGGCCCAGCGGCAGAGCCAGCAGGACAAGCAGCATCGCCAGATGGCACAGGGCCGCGACTCCCAGCGCCGCCCGGACACCGATCCGGGCCGGCACGCTGTGCAAGTGCGCCTGCAGATCCGACTCCACGTCCTGGCACGCGTAGATGATATCGAAGCCCGCCACCCACAACAGCACGGCCAGGCCGACCGTGAGCGCCGGCAGCAAGTCTCGCACATCGCCGATCACGATCCCGCCGCGCAAAGCGATCCAGACCGCGACCGGCGCGAGCATCAACGCGGCGCCCAACCAGAAATGGGCGGCCCAGGTGAACCGCTTCGTGTAGCTGTAGGCGAACAGGAATGCGAGCACCGGCGGGCCGAGCAGCAACGGCAGCCAGTTGGGCAGGAACAACGCCGTGGCGGCCACGAAGCCCAACGCCATGGTGGCCGCAAACAGGGCGACGCTCCGCACCGTCAGGAGGCCCGCCGGCAGGTGGCGGCCCCGCGTGCGCGGGTTCAGCCGGTCCAACTCCCGATCCGCCAGCCGGTTGAACGACATCGCCGCACTGCGCGCACACACCATGCAAATCAGAATGCCCGCCAGATCGCGCCAGCGGAACGGAACCCGCTGGCCGGCGACCGCCGGGATCCGCCAGGCCATGACGGCGGCCAACAGCGCAAAGGGCAGCGCGAAGACCGTGTGGCTGAAACGGATCATCTCGAGCAACTGCCGAATGCGCGTCCACATGCCGCTTCACCCTCGGGTTCAACCGCGGCCCCAACGTCGGCCCAACGCGTGCGCGACGCCCAGGTGGTCCAGGATCCGGGCGACGATGAAGTCTACCAGATCACGCACCGATTGCACGCCGTGGTACCAACCGGGCGACGCGGGCAGCACAATCGCACCCGCCTCGCACGCCCGCCGCATGTTCTCCAGGCCGATGAGCGACACGGGCGTCTCGCGCGGCACCAGGATCAGCGTCCGCCGCTCCTTCAAGTGCACCTCCGCCGCACGCTGAATCAGGTTCGTGCTCGCGCCGTGCGCCACCGCGCTCAACGTGCCGCCCGAACAGGGACAGATCACCATCCCGGACGACAAGGCAGAGCCGCTGGCGACCGGCGCCAGGAAGTCGGTGCACGGGTAGAACACGATGCGGTCCAGCTGCGCGCGGGGGACCGACAGCCGCAGCTGCTCCGCGTCGAACCGCTCCAGATCCAGATCGAGCGCCAGCTCCTGCTGCAACACGGTCCGGCCGGACGGGCTGATCATCAGGCGCACCTGCTGCCCGAGCTCCACGAGCGTCTCGAGCAGGCGCACGGCGTAGATCACGCCGCTGGCGCCGGTCACGCCGACGACGAAGGGCGGCCTCGACGACGGTTGCAAGTCAGTCATGCTTCATGCCCACGTACAGTATGGCGATCCCGCCCGTCAGCGAGTAGTAGCGCGGGACCCGCAGGCCGGCGTCCTGCATCCGCGCGACGAAATCGGCACGCTGCGGAAACTCGCCCACGCTTGCCGGCAGGTAGCAGTACGCCTCGTGATCGTTCCTGGCCAGCCGCTGCCCGATCCGCGGCAGGAGGCAACGGAAGTACCAGCCGTAGATGGCCCGCATCGGCTGGTGACGCGGCATCGAGAACTCGAGGACCGCCACGCGCCCACCCGGGCGGCACACGCGCGCCATCTCGCGCAGGCCCCGATCCAGGTCGGCGACGTTCCGCAACCCGAACGCCACCGACACGATCTGGAACGTGTCGTCGGCAAACGGCAGGGCCTGCGTGTCCGCCTCGAGAAAGGTCAGCGTGGCGTGGTAGCCGGCCCGCTGCGACTTGGCCCGGCCGCGCTCCAACATCGCACCACAGAAGTCGGTGCCGATGATCGGCACTTCACCTCGCGTCCGGCGGGCGAACGCGAGCGCCAGGTCGCCCGTCCCGGTGCACACATCGAGGATCGGCGCGCGTTCCTCCGGCCGCACGATCCCCGTGGTCCGCCAGCGCCAATAGTGGTCCACCCCGAGCGACAGCAGGTGGTTCATGCGGTCGTACACGGGCGCAATCGCGCTGAACATCCGGTGCACTCGCTGGTCTGATTTGTCGACGGCCATGCTCTGTTCACATCGAGTGGGAACGGAAGACAGGGAATGGTACGCCCCACCCACTCCCCGCGTCCAGCCGTGCCGAAGCGCTATCGGGCCGCCAGCAGCGACTCGATTTCCTCGCGCCGGGGCGCCGATGGCTGGGCGCCCAGCCGCGTGACGGACAGGGCGGCTGCCGCGCTGGCAAACCGGACGCTCTGTTCCAACGGCATCCCGCCGGACATCGCCACGGCCAGCGCCCCGTTGAAGACATCCCCCGCCGCCGTCGTATCCACCGCCGTGACCTCGAACGCCGGCACATGGCCGCTGAACTCGGGGGCCGACACCAGCGCGCCGTGCGCCCCAAGCGTCACGATCACGCGCGACACCCCCTTGTCGCGCAAGCGGGCCGCCGCGGCCGCCGCCGTCGCCCCGTCCGATACGGGCAGGCCGGTGAGCAGCTCCGCTTCGCTCTCGTTGGGGGTGAGCACCGCGATCATGCCGAGCAGCGCGTCGTCCAGCGGCTGGGCGGGCGCGGGGTTCAAGATGACCGGCACCTGGTGGGCCGCCGCGATCTCGGCCGCGGCACGCACCGTCTCGAGCGGCGTTTCGAGCTGCATGACTAGGACATCCGCAGCGGCGATCGTGCTCGCCGCGCACTCGATATCGGCCGGCGACAACGACAGGTTCGCGCCGGACGCCACACCGATGCTGTTCTCGCCGCTGGAGGCCACGAAGATCAGCGCCACGCCGGACGGGGCCTGCGCATCCGCGCTCACGTGCCGCACGTCGATCCCGTCGCGCCGGAAGCCCTCGATCGCCTGCGCGCCGAACATGTCCCGGCCCACACGCGCCACGAACGTGACTTGGCCGCCCGCCCGCGCGGCCGCCACCGCCTGGTTCGCCCCCTTGCCGCCGGCGGCCATCGCGAATTTCCCGCCCAGGATCGTCTCGCCCGGCCGCGGAATGTGCTCCACCTGCAGGATCATGTCCGTGTTCGAACTGCCCACCACCACGATCTTACCGGCCATCGCGTCGACCTCCCTCCCGGAACCCTCCGATTACTGCCGGATGAGCGCCGCCGTCGCGGCCGCCGCATCGGGCACCTTCGCGTACACCAGCAGGCTCAAACCGACCAGGAACCCAAACACGGCGACACGTGGCACGAGACACCATCATCAGACCTTCGCGTACACCAGCAGGCTCAAACCGACCAGGAACAGCAGGAACATCAGGGCCAGGAGCCGGTTGGTGCCCGGCGCGGCCTCTTTGAACTCACGCCAGATGAACACGCCCCACAGCGCCGCCACCATCGTCGCTCCTTGGCCCAGACCGTACGCCACCGCCGGCGACGCGGCACCGCTGGCGATGATGCTGAACGACATGCCCACGCCCCAGATCGCCCCGCCCAGGATCCCGACCGCGTGGAGTCGCGAATTGCCCTTCACAAAGTAATCACCCAACGACACCGGGTCGCCCTTGAACGGCCATTTCGATACCGCCACGTTGAAGATGAAACTCGACAGAAACAGCCCCAGGCCGAAGAGGACCAGCGCGGTGTAGGGCGTCAACAACCCGGAATCGGAGACCGTCTTGATCTCCTCCAGCTTCTGCATCGACATACTGACCAGCGGATAGAAGAACCCCATCAATACGCCACAGACGATCGACAACGCGATCCCCTTGGCCGAAGTCGTCGTCCCGGTGGACGGGATCCGCCGATAGGCCAGCGCGTCGACGACGATCGCCGCCGCCACCAGCGCCACTCCCAGGAACAGAATCACCGGGTTCCCCGCCGGCTTGTTGATATAATTCGTGACCACGCCGATCACCAGCGCCAATCCGATCCCGATCGGGAACGCCACCGCCATTCCGGCAATGTCGATCGCCGCCACCAAAAGGATGTTCGCCGCGTTGAACACGACCCCGCCCAGCAAGGCGTACACCAAGCTCTGAGCCGACGCTTGGCCAAGATCGGCCATGAAGCTCCGCCCGGTCGAACCCATGCTGCCGAGCGTCAACGCGAACAACAGGGTCAGCGCCAGGACGCCAATGCAGTAGTCCCAATAGAACAGCTGAAATCGCCATTCCTTGCTCGCCAACTTCTGCGTGTTGGCCCAGGATCCCCAGCAGAGCATGGTGACCACGCACATCGCGATCGCCACCTGATAAGACTCCACGAAGAACATGATTCACTCCTCCCCTGACGGATCGAGCGGGTCCAGGACAATCGGGCTCATGCCCCGGTAGCATACCAAGTCGTCCAGGGCGGCGGAATCAGCCCCGGGAGCCGTTGGAGGGTGATTCAACGACGCGCCAGGCCGCCTTAGAATGAGGTGCATGTCCAGAGCGCTCGTCCGCCCGCGGCCCGGCCGCAGCCTCTTGCTCCGTAACACGCCAGGATGAGTCCACCTCCATGACACGTTTTGAACAACGGCGGAAGCGGTTGGCCCGCACGGTGCACCGCGCGGGCGCCGACGCGATCCTCATCACGAACGTCATCCACGTCACCTACCTCACCGGCTTCACGGGGGACGACAGCTACCTGCTGGTGGGACGCGACCTGGAAGTCCTGCTCAGCGATCCGCGGTACACGCAGCAACTGGGCGAAGAGTGCCCCGGCCTGGACCTGGCCATCCGGCAACCGAGCGCCACGATCGACGCGTTGGTCGAGTCGGTGGTCAAGAAGGCGCGTCTGGGACGGCTGGCCGTCGAGGCGGCTTCCATGACGCTCGCCACGCGCGACCGGATCGCCCGTGCGCTGCCCCAGGTCGCGCTGCTCCCGACCCTTGGCCTGGTGGAGCAGCAGCGGGAGATCAAGGACCGGGAGGAGATCGCGGAGATCCGAGAGGCGGTCCGGCTGGCCGAGCAGGCGTTCGCGGTGATCCGAGCCGGCCTGCGGCCCGAACAAACGGAGCGGGAGATCGCGTTCGAGCTGGAGCATCAGATCCGCCGGTTCGGCGGGGCCGGCTGCGGATTCCCGCCCATTGTGGCCGTGGGCGCCCGCGCGGCGCTGCCGCATGCCGTGCCGACCCACCAGGCAGTCGGATCGGGCGACCTGTTGTTGATCGACTGGGGGGCGACGGCGCGACTCTACCGGAGCGACTTGACGCGTGTGCTGGTGACCGGTAGAATCTCGCCCAAACTCGAACGCATATATGGAGTTGTGCTGAGAGCCCAGGAGCAGGCCATCGCGTCGATTCGCCCGGGCGCCCTCATGAGCGAGATAGATGCGGCCGCGCGCGGGGTGATTGGCAAGGCCGGCTACGGCAAGCAGTTCGGTCACGGCCTGGGCCATGGATTCGGCCTGGAGATCCACGAAGCTCCCCGCTTGGCCGCCCACCAGAACCGCCCGCTCAAGGCGGGCATGGTGGTCACGGTGGAACCGGGCATCTACATCCCTCAATGGGGAGGTGTGCGGATTGAAGATGACGTGCTGGTGACCCGCGACGGACATGAAGTGCTGAGCTCGCTGCCAAAAGAGCTCGACCGTTGCGTGGTCCAGTGAATCGGCCGGTGCAGCTGCCGGACGATTGCGCCGGTTCGCCGCTGCGCGCCGCGTCGGCTCGGCGCCTGTCATGCGGCCGCACCCCACCGATACAAGATACGAGTTCACCCTTGACGGCAAGTTTGGCATTGCCGCACAGAGGCCAAGATCCGGAGGCCGCGCATGTCCGACTCGGGAACCGGTCCTGATGACGTCTTCGATGTGGACCGCATTCGACGCCTGGTGGAACTGATGGAGCAGCATGACTTGCGGGAGGTCGACCTGCGGCAATCCGAGCAGCGGATCCGGCTCTGTCGCGGCCCGGAGGCGGTGTACGCCTCGCCCGCGGCCGCCCCGGCACCCGCGGCGCCGCCCGCGCCGGTCGCGTCCCCCGCACCCGTCGCCACGCCGGCCGGACCGCTCGCCCCGGCAGCGGACGAGCACATCGTGGTCGTGCGCAGCCCGATGGTGGGGACGTTCTATGCGCGTCCCAATCCGAACGCCGATCCCTACGTCCGGATCGGCGATATGGTGGCTCCGGAAACGACCGTCTGCATCATCGAGGCGATGAAAGTCTTCAACGAGATACCGGCGGAGGCTCGAGGCAAGATCATCGCGATCCTGGTGGATGACGAGGAGCCCGTCGACCACGGTCGGCCGTTGTTCAAGATCGACACGCGTGCCAGCTAGACCCCGATGTACAAGCGCATTCTGATCGCCAACCGTGGTGAAATCGCCCTCCGCGTCATCCGCGCCTGCCGTGAACTGGGCGTGGAAACGGTCGCCATCTACAGCGAAGCGGACCGCGGCAGCGCGTACTTGGACCTGGCCGACGAAGCGTACTGCGTCGGGCCGGCCAAGAGCATCCACAGTTACCTGAAGATCGACCAGGTGATCAGCGCCGCCGAAGTCGGGAACGTCGAGGCGATCCATCCAGGTTACGGGTTCCTGGCCGAGAACGCGCATTTCAACGAGGTCTGCCGGAGCTGCAACATCGATTTCATCGGCCCGACGCCCGACGCCATGAACCTGCTGGGCGACAAGAACCGCGCCCGGGCGCTGGCCCGCGAGGTGAAAGTGCCCGTGGTTCCCGGCAGCGAAGGGCTGGTCGAGGACGAAGCGGCCGCGATCCACGTCGCACACGAGATCGGGTTCCCGGTGCTGATCAAGGCCACGGCCGGCGGCGGCGGCAAGGGCATGCGCGTCGCCTCCAATGACCTGGCGCTCAAGACCGCGTTCTCCCAGGCGCGCGTCGAGGCTCAGGCGGCCTTCGGCAACGCCGGCGTGTATGTCGAGAAGTACATCGAACGGCCGCGCCACGTGGAAGTGCAGGTCATCGCCGACCACCACGGCAACATCGTCTACCTCTGGGAACGAGACTGCTCGACCCAGCGGCGCCACCAGAAACTGATCGAGGAGACTCCGGCGCCGAACCTGCCCGAGAAGGTCCGGCAGGACATGTGCGAATGCGCCGTGCGGCTCGTGAAACGCGCCAACTACACCAACGCCGGCACCATCGAGTTCATCGTCGACCAGAACAACAACTTCTACTTCATCGAAGTCAACGCCCGCATCCAGGTCGAACACCCGATCACTGAGATGGTCACGGGCATCGACCTGATCAAATCACAGATCCTGGTCGCCGCCGGCGAACCGCTGCCGTACAAGCAGAAAAACGTCAGGGTCCAAGGCTGTGCCATCGAATGCCGGATCAACGCCGAGAACCCGAAAGCCAACTTCCAGCCCAGCCCGGGCGTGATCCAGAAGCTGATCACGCCCGGCGGCCCGGGCGTGCGGTGGGACTCGCACGTCCACCAGGGCTACCAGGTGCCCCCCTTCTACGACTCGCTGATCGGCAAACTGATCGTCCACCAGCCGACGCGAGCCGAGGCGATCACCTGCATGCAGCGGGCCCTGGCCGAGCTGCGCGTCGAAGGGATCCATACCACCGTCCCGTTCCACACCAAAGTGATGGCCCACACCGACTTCGTCGACGGCTGGGTCGATACCAGCTTCGTCGAACGTACGTTCTTCGGGCAGACCCGCTGAGCCGCCGACGGGCGGCCGGCCGGGCTCGCTCGGCGTGACCGGCCGGAAGCCGATCCTGTGCGTCACAGCGTTCCCTTCGTGCTGGGCACGCCCTCGATCCGCGCGTCACGCTCCACCGCCATGCGCAGCGCCCGGGCCGCCGCCTTGAAAATCGCCTCGGCGATGTGGTGGCTGTTGCGTCCGTGGTGGAGCACGACATGGAGATTGCACAGCGCGTGCGCCGCCACGGCGTGCCAGAAGTCTTCCACCAACTGGCTGTCGAACTCGCCGATCTTCTCGGTCGGCATGTCCGCATCGAAGACCAGGTAGCTGCGGCCGCTCAAGTCCATGGCAACCGTCACGAGCGTCTCCTCCATGGGCAAGGTGAAGTGCCCGTACCGCTGGATGCCCCGTTTGTCGCCCAGCGCCGCGCGCAGCGCCTGCCCGAGACAGATGCCCACATCCTCCACCGTGTGGTGCTGGTCGACCTGCAGGTCCCCCGCGGCCGTGACCTCGAGCGAGAAAGCGCCGTGCCGCGCAAACAACTCGAGCATGTGGTCCAGGAACCCCACGCCGGTCCGGATCTGAACCGGCGCTGTCTCGTCCAGCCGCAGCGCCACCTGGATCTGAGTCTCGGCCGTCCGACGCTCAATGCTTGCCTGGCGTGCCATCGTTGAGTATCGCCTCAAGTAAAGCCACACACGCGTCGACCTGCTCGTCCGTGCCGACGCTGATCCGCAACCCCTCGCCCCATTCAGGATAGTTCATGTATCGGACCAGCACATGGTTCGCTTTGAGCTGCTGATAGACCGGTTGTAACGATCGTTCCGGATCTGTGCACCAGAGGAAGTTGGCGTGGGACGCCGCGACCGAGAATCCCAGCCCCTGCAGCAATGGCACCATCCGTTGCCGGGTGGCCCGGATGCGGCTGCGGTTCTCGGCCAGCCACGCCTGGTCGCCGATGGCCGCGGTGGCCCCGGCGATGGCCAACGCACTGCAGTTGTACGAGTCCTTGACCTTGATCAACTCGGCGATCAGCTGCGGTTGCGCCACCAGGTACCCGAACCGCAGTCCGGCCAGCGCGTACGACTTGCTCAAGCTGCGGGACACCATGATCTTCGGGTTCTGCTCGACCAGCGCCAGGCAGTCGGTGTCCGCGAAGTCGACGTAGGCCTCGTCCACCAGCAGCGGGCAGGGCAGGCGGTCCGCCAGATGCAGGACCTGTGCAGGCGGGATCACGGTCCCCGACGGGCTGTTCGGGTTCGGCAGGAACACCAGTTTCAGGCGCGGCGCGGCACGGGCGAAATCCGGCGGCAGGCTCCAGTCGTCGGCGAAATGCACCTGTTCGAACTGGGCGCCCTGGATCTCCGCCAACGTCCGGTACAGGATGTAGCTGGGGTAGGGCAGGCGCAGCAGGTCGCCCTGCCCGACCAGCGCCCGGGTGACGATCGTCAGGATGTCGTCGCTGCCGTTGCCGCACAAGATCCATTCGGGCGGCACGCCCAGCAGGTCCGCCGCGCGGATGCGGAACGCCGTGCACAGCGGGTCCGGGTAGCGGCTCAGTCCCCGCTGGGCGGCCTCGACGATCGACCGCGCCACGGCGGGCGACGGCGGGTAGGGGTTCTCATTGGTGTTGAGCTTGATGTACTTGCCCGGCGGCGGTTGTTCGCCGGGTACGTAGCCGTACATGGCCGCAATGTCCGGTCGTACGAAGTCCGTCATGGTTGAATCGCCCCCAGTGAGTGACAACAGATGGGTCGCCTACTGCTCGAGCCGCACGTCCACGCTGGCGCGGTGCGCCGTGAGTCCTTCCTTGTCGGCCAGGATGCGCAGGTCGTCCGCCACCGCCTGCAGGCCGGCCTGGGTGTAGTGGATCAGGCTGCTGCTCCGCAAGAAATCGTTGGCGGTCAAGCCGGCAGCCCAGCGCGCTGTGCCGCTGGTCGGCAACACGTGCGACGGCCCGGCCACGTAGTCTCCGACCGCCACCGGGCTGAACTGCCCGAGGAACGTCGCCCCCGCGCTGCGCACCTGCCGCGCGAGGTCCGCCGCGTCGTCCGTGGCGATGTGCAGATGCTCCGGGGCAATCGCATCGGCCAGCGCGCAGGCCTCCGCCGCGTCGCGCACGATGATCAGCGCGCCGGACTGCTCCAGGCTCTGGCGCGCCAGACCGCCGCGCGACAACCGCCCCAACTGGTCCTCCAGCGCCCGCAGCGTCGCCGGTAATACGTCGGGGCACCAAGTGATCAGGATCGCCGCGCCCGGTGAATGCTCCGCCTGGGCCAGCAGGTCGGCGGCCGTGAACCGCGGATCGGTCGAGTCGTCCGCAATGACCACCACCTCGCTCGGCCCCGCGATCGCGTCGATATCGACATGACCGAAAACATGGCGTTTGGCCAACGCCACGAACAGGTTCCCGGGACCCACGATCTTGTCCACGGCCGGCAGCGACTCCACGCCGTAAGCCAAGGCCGCCACGGCCTGCGCGCCGCCCACCCGGTAGACTTCCGTAACACCCAGCTCCCGACAGGTGGCCAGCACGTCCGGATTGTCCGCGCCGAACGCCGTGGGCGGCGCCACCACCGCCAACTGCTCGACCTGGGCCGCCTGGGCCGGCACCACGGTCATCAACAAGGTGGACGGGTAGGCCGCCGCGCCCCCCGGAACGCAGATCCCGACGCGGCGCAGCGGCTCATAGCGCTGCTCCAGGTAGACCCCCTGCGGCCGGTCGATCCGCACGTCCCGATGCAGAATGGCGCGTTGGAACTCCAGAATGCTCTCGCGGACCCGCCGCACCGCGGCCAACAGCGCCGGATCCGCCTGCCGGTGCGCCGCCTCCAACGCCGCCGCCGGAACCCGCAACGTCTCGGCCGACACCGTCACGCCGTCCAACTCGCGCGTGTAGCGCAGCACCGCGGGCAGCCCCTGCGCCCGTACGTCGGCACAGATGGTCGCCACCACCTGGTCCGGCGTGAGCGGCGTGCCAAAGACCTCCAGCGTCTTCGCCCGCCCGCGTTCGCTCACCAGGTTCCCCTCCAGGCTGAGCCGCGCGCGGAGCTGCCCGATCGCGGCGGCCACGTCGTCGCGGCGTGTGTCAATCTGGGTCAGGCCAAGCGTCATGAATCAGTCACTCGCCGTCACGAACGGTCCGGGGACGCCCGCCGGGCAACGCCGCCGGCTCGGCGGACCATGGCAGGCCGTCGCCGCCAGAGTCGGAACGGCATCCAGTCTACTCTACGGCCCGGGAAGGGCGAACCCCTGGCTGCAATAGTCGACCATACCTGTTATACAGACCGGCATGAACGAAGTCCGATGCGCGTGAAGGTCAGCCATGATTGATCTGCGAAGCGATACGGTCACGAAGCCAACGCCGGCCATGCGCGCCGCCATGGCGGCGGCCGAAGTGGGTGACGACGTGATCGACGTCGACCCGACGGTCGACCGGCTCCAGCGCATGACGGCGGAGCTGTTGGGCAAAGAGGCGGCGATCTTCATGCCGTCCGGGACGATGACCAACCAGGTCGCGGTCCGGGTACACTGCAAGCCGGGCGACGAGCTGTTGTGCGAGGCGGAGTGCCACATATTTCACTACGAGCAGGGCGGGTTCGCGCAGCTGAGTGGCATCGTGGCGCGAACGCTGCAGGGCGAGCATGGCGTGCTGCGCGCGGACCAGTTCGCGGGCCAGATTCGTCCGGACGACGAGCACCTCGTGCGCACCCGCCTGGTCTGTCTCGAGAACACGCACAACCGGGGCGCCGGGCGTGTGCAGCCGTACGACGAGGTCGCCGCGATCTGCCGCTGGGCACACGAGCACGGGCTCCGCACGCATCTGGACGGCGCCCGGCTGTTCAATGCGGTGGTGGCCAGCGGGATCGCGGCCCACGAATGGGCCCGGCACTTCGACACGATCAGCGTGTGCTACAGCAAAGGGCTGGGCGCGCCCGTCGGTTCGGCGCTGGTGGGTGACCGCGAACTGATCGCCGAAGCGCGAAGGCACCGCAAGCTGTTCGGCGGCGGCATGCGCCAGGCGGGGATCATTGCGGCCGGCGCACTGCACGGACTACAATACCACCGCGATCGATTGGCGGAAGATCACGAACACGCTCGGCTCATCGCCCAGGCGGTCCGCGAAGCGCCCGGCCTGTCGCTCGTGCCGGACGTCGTGGACAGCAACATGGTCATATTTCAGGTGGATCCGGCCCTGGGCCGGGCCGGGCAGTTCACCGCGGCGCTCAAGGCACACGGCGTCTGGATGTTGGCGATCAGCCCCACCCGGGTACGGGCAGTGACGCACCTGGATGTCCATCGCCAGGAGGCGCTGGCAGCGGCCCAGACTATCCTGCGCGTGGCACGCGGCCTGACCAACGGGACAATCAGGACAGACAGCGATGAACCCGCCCATTGACTGACCGGACCTGATCCGAGCGCGTCACGCGTGCACGATGACACCACGCGGCGCGGACATGAAGGGAGTACGGCGAGTGATTGAAACCAACAGAAGCGTTCCGCAGTTGGCGGAGGAAGTCCGCACCGAGTATCGCCGGCGTTTCGGACGCGATCCAGCCTGGATCGCCGTCGCACCCGGGCGTGTCAACCTGATCGGAGAACACACCGACTACAACGACGGCTTCGTGCTGCCGATGGCCATCCAACGATACGTCGTGCTGGCGGGCGACCGGGCGCAATCGCCGACCGGCTCCGACCGCGCGCCCGGGTATACCCTGTGCAGCATCACGTCCGGCAAGACCCAGTCGTGGTCCGCCTCGGACGGGCCACCCGACGGCAAAGGTCACTGGACCAGCTACGTGTGGGGCGTGTTGGACTTGTGTCGGCAACGGGGGTTCGAAACAGGTCCGCTGGACATCGTCATCCATTCGACGGTGCCGGTCGGTGGCGGGCTTTCCAGCAGCGCCGCTCTGGAAGTGGCCACCGCCACGTTGGTCGAAGCGGTGACCGGGCGGCAGTTCGATCCGGTGGAAAAGGCGCTGTTGTGCCAGGCGGCGGAGCACGAGTATGCGGGCGTGCCCTGCGGCATCATGGACCAGTTCAGTTCCGTGCTGGGGCGCGCCGACCGGCTGATCCTGCTCGATTGCCGCTCCAGACAGGTCGAACTGGTGCCGCTGGAAGACGATCAGGTGAGCGTGCTGATCACCAATACGAACGTCAAGCACGCGCTGACCGGCGGCGAATATGCCCAGCGGCGCGGCCAGTGCGAGGCTGCAGCCAAGTTCCTGGGCGTGCCCAGCCTGCGCGACAGCACGTCCGCCCAGGTGGAAGCACACCAGGACGCGCTCGAACCGGCACTGTTCCAACGTGCCCGGCATGTGGTGAGCGAGATCGAGCGGACGACCCAGGCCGCCGACGCCATCCGCCGTGCCGATTGGCCGGCGGTCGGACAACTGATGTATGCCAGCCATCAGTCGCTCAAGCACGACTACGAGGTGAGCTGCGATGAACTCGACCTGCTCGTGGACCTGGCCCAGCAGATCGGAGTGCCGGGCGGCGTGTTCGGGTCCCGCATGACGGGCGCCGGCTTCGGCGGCTGTACCGTCAGCCTGGTCCGCACGGAGATGGTTGAATCGATCACACAGAAAATGTCGGCCGACTATTTCGCGAAGACCCGGATTCGCCCGACGATGTTCCTCTCGCGCCCGGCCGAAGGCGCCGGCGTGTTTCGACAAGAGTGATTCAAGTGCTACAATTGGCTAGCGTGGCCCAGTTGTCCCTGCGGACAGCCTGGCCTGGTGGCGTAGGGATCACTCTCCGGCCCGTCCTTGCCGTGCGGAACCCTTTCCGTGGAACCGTATTCCATTCTCTGCACAACTTGCCAGGCCCGCCTGCGGGTGCGCGATCCTTCGGCCATCGGACAAATCCTCGCGTGCCCCAAGTGCGGCAGCATGGTGATGATCCAGGGCCCTCACGGAGAGACCGTCGCGCCGGAACCGCCCGGCACCGCGCCGCCGGCGCCCCAGACGCCCGATGCAGCCGCCCTGCCAGACGCGCAACCCGCCCCACCCCCGCAACCGGTCGCACCGGGCGACGAGTCCGGCCCATCGGCCAAGGCCCGGCCGCCCCGGACGTTCAAGTTCCGAGAGGATTTCGTACCGACCACCGAATCGGCTGCGGCCAGGCCGGCCGCTGAACCCCGCATCCCAGCCCCACCCAGAACCTCCGGACGGACTGCGTCGGCGCCCGCACCCATCGCGGACCAGGCGCCGCCGATGGACGCCGCCACAGCCGCGCGGCCCCACGTCCAACAATGGCTGACCCTCGGCGCGGCCGCTCTGGCAGGAGTCGTTCTGGCCGTCCTGTTGGTGGCCTTCCTCGTGTCGCGATCCGCTACGCCTGAGCCTCCCGTGGCGCAAGCACCAGCTGCCAACGTTGATGACCCTCCACCAGACGACCGTGCGCCCGACCAGCCGGATACCGCCGAAATGCCGCCCCGTGCCGACGAGCCGATACCCCAGCCGATGCCGGACGCCGCGTCGACGGTTGATGAATCGGAGGTGGCCACGGATCTGCAGGAGGACACCGCGCCGATACCGCCTGACACCAAGCCTGACCCCGCGGTCGACCAGGCCGCAGCGTCCGAACCCGCGGCGCCGACGGAGGGTGCCGAGAGCGGCGTACCATCCCCGGTCGTGCCGGCCGAACAGGCGGCCACGGATCACGCCGCCGCCGCCACGGCCGCCGAGGTCGCGAAGGAGCCGGTCGAGCCGGCGGGCATCCCACCCGATGCGCTGGCCGCACCCGGTTGGAGCGTGGTGATTCCCGCCCTGTCGTTCCACGACAAGCCCTTGATCTCCTTCGCGGACTTCGTTGCCGACTTCGCGCACGTGCCGGTGTCGCTCGACGTCGATGCAATGCTCGTCGCGCAGATCTCCCTCGGTACGACGTTGGACCTCGATGGGCGGCAAGTGACCATGGACGAGGTCCTGCAGGCGGCGCTCGAACCCGTGGGACTGAAACATGTCATCACCGGCCAACAGGTCGTGATCACACCCCAACGCGACGTGAACGAGGACGTACGACATGCCGCGTATGATGTCTCGGACCTCGCCGAGGGCGACGAACAGACCCAAGCGCTGGCCAGGCTGGTCGTCACGCTGGTCGCGCCGGACAGCTGGGCGGATCGCGGTGGCGGCGGGACCCTGACCGTCACCGATCAGGCATTCGACATTGACCAGACGGAGGCCGGGCACTTCCACGTCGCCCGCTTCCTGGATCGACTGCGGTCCGCGCGCGGGCTCCTGGCACGCAGCGGATTGCCCGATGATTTGCGGCGCCTCTCGCCGGCCTTCGTGCGGGCGCGCGCTGATCTTGCCACGCCCATCTCGGCCAATTTCTCCACGCCGACGGAGGTGGCGCGCATCGTCCGGTACCTGGGCACGGAAACCCACCTGAGCCTGATCGTCGATTGGCCTGCCACCGCCCAAGCCAACTGGTTGCCCACGACAGAGTCCAGGCTCTCCGCCGAGGATCTGCCGTTGTCCAAAGTGCTCGACAACTGGCTCGACCCCCTGCAACTCGGCTATCGGGTCGTGGACAGCCGGACACTCCAGATCACCAGCGCCGCCGAACTCGAACGCCACCCCGAGGTCGAGATCTATCCGCTCAAAGGCGATACGGACGAGCACCTTGCGCAGATCGCCGAGGATCTCAAGGTGCATCTGGGACCCGCGCAGTTCTCGGACGCCGGTGGCAGGGGCGAGATCGTGTTTGACCCCGTGAGCCGCGCGCTGCTCGTGCGATTGCCGCAGCCGCAACAGCGGAAAGTGGCGGAGTGGCTCACGACCGCCGATAAGCTGCGAGTCATGGCACAAGCGGATATGCCGTGAGCCCGACCAGGGCTCGGCAAGCCGGCCACGCACCTCCAGAGACTGTCCTGACCCACGGGCGCGGCGCGACAAGGCGCCGGTCAACTCAACGCCGCGCCCCAGGCGAACAAGGCCACGCCGATCAGCAAGCCGACCGCCAGCAACGCGGCGGCGGGCCAGGTCATCCGGGGCCGGTACGGCGGACTGCTCCGCGCATATTGGAAGGCCAGGATGTGCAGCGCGATCCACAGGTCCACCGTGACGACGGCTCGCAGGAGCGAGTATTCGGCGACTGTTTCGGCGAGGCGTGTGAAATCGACTTTGGCCCCCGAACCGAACATCATCCAGGCCACCGCGCCGTAGTGGAGGCACAGGATGACAAAAAAGGCCCGCATGGCGCGGCCTCGGGACCGCTCTAGTGCCAGCAGGCCGCCATAGATGCCGTATAAGGCGAGCATGCCGGCTATCAGGAAGAACACCTCGCTGAACATCGCGCCGGACTTCGCCGGCGGAAGTGCGTAGATAACCCATATGGGCCCGAAGAACACGTAGAACGCAATGCTGGATCCATAGCCGGCCGCCGCCAGGTCAAAACACAGAGAGAAGGAGGGGAGCGCGAGCAGGACACCGGCACAGCAGGCGATGGCGATTCGGCGCGCGAGCATCCGGCGGTCGTGATTCGTAATCATGTGCTCCTATCCTCCTGTCGGCGCGGCCGGCGTTCCGGTGCGCCGAACCGTGTTGGGGTGCTGCTATGGCCCCGGTTTGACCGGTCTGGACGGCGGCGGCGACTGCAATTGCGGCTGCTGCCCCGGCGCGCTCCGCGCCCGCCAGGAACATTTCAGGCTGTCCCAAATGGTCGACCACACCGAAGGCTGCCGCGGCACCGGGCGCCAGTTTCCCCACAACTCGATGTGATTGTATTGACCGCTGTACCACTGGGAGACATGTTGAGCGACGGCACGGAACCGCCTGGCCATCGGCGTCTTGGGGCGGGGACTCTTGTCGTTGAAGCGCGGCGTGGCGCCGCTGAAATCTGCCGCCACCAGTGCCTGCCAGGCCGCCACCCGCTGCTGCGTCGCGGTGCTCTCTTGGCTGGCGGCCGGGCGCATCAGCAGTGTCGGGGAGATGCGGCTCCAGAAATCGTCGAAGCTGCGGCCCGCCAGCAGGTTGTCGATCGCCTGCGTGTCGTTCGGGTCAATGCCGCGGCGCGCAATCAGGAGCCGCGCCATGCTCTGGTACGCGTCACGCGCCATCCGCTTCGCACGCGCCGGGTTCGCGCCCGGTTCGTCGGGGGTCTGTCCAAAGATGCTGGCCCCGGCATGCCCCAAGCGATCACCGTAGCTGACATGTGCGTAGCCGTCCTGGACTACGTGCAGCAGGATGCCGAACATCTCCAGGTCACCCGAGTCGGCCACCTCCCAGACGGCGCGCCGCACACGCGGATCGCCGGCCATGACCCCCGATCCATTGTGCGGGTCTGGGAAATGGAATCGACTGCGCGCCGCCCGGCCGCCGCGCAACGGCCCCGTCGCTGCATCGTAGTCGGGTCGGGTGGCGAAATAGGCGATGATCAGCGCTTCCGACATCGGCTTCCCGCGCGAATTGACCCACCCGGAAGGCAGGCTCAGGCCCAGGTAGCGGGCCAGATAGTAGGTGAAGTAGAAATGGACGTCTTCGTCGGAGTGGCCGGTCGGATCAACCTTGTTGGTCGGGCTGTTCTGCGCATAGCGGTACAGGTTGGCGTCCCCAGCGCTGAACCCGACCGGGTCCTCGCTGGTGAACCGACCCAGGCTCGGGTCGTAATACCGCGCGCGATAGTAATACAGGTCCGATTGGGCGTCCCCTTCCCGGCCGGTGAACCCGAAGATGTGGTCCACCGCGGCATTCGTCTGGTTGGTGATGTTGCCGAACGCGTCATACACGATGTGATTGGCCACCTGGGCGATGTCGAGCGCCGGATCGTAATCCACGAGGTCCCGCACGGTTCCCAGATTATCCGCCAGAGGCCACAGCACGTTGCGGTCACCCGAGCCCGCGTCGATCTGCTCGTCGGCCAGGATCTGGTCCACGATAGGACCGTGCAGATAACGGTTGGCCAGCTGTCCTTGTTCAAATCGCAGGGCAATGTGCGGACCGTCGTACACGTAGGACTCCACTTCGACAGGGCCGACTGCCGGACGGGTCGTCTGGCTGATCCGGCGCCCAAACACGTCGTAAGTGTATGAGATCGAATCCCCCGCCGCGGCACCGACACTGGTTCGCTCCACGACTTCCACCAGGCGGTTGAGCACGTCCCAGCGGTATTCGGTCACCGCCCCGGTCGCAAGGTTGGTACGCGCCACTCGATTCCCCTCGGCGTCGTAGGCGTAGCTGTAGGTCCCATCGGACTCCACCTGGTTCCGCTCCCCGATCAGGATGCCGTCCCCGGTCCGATTGCCGTTGGCGTCGTAGGCATAGGCCTCGTTCGCCTGCGCGGTGTAATGCGCGCTGAGCAACTGCCCTCGCGCATCGTATCCATATTCGGCAGTCCCATCGCTGCGCGAAACGCTGCGGACGACGCGTCCCGCTGGATCGTAGGCCCATTGGTATTCGGCCAGCGCGCGGCCGCCGCCCCGGTGGTCCAAGCTGACGAGGCGTCCTTGGCCGTCGTACTGGTAGGTGGATGTGGCCACGCTCTTCCAGCCCGACTGATCCTCGAACCGCGCCACCGTGGCCAACTGGTCCCCAGCCGTGTAGCGGAGGTCGATCCGCTTGGCCGCGACGCCGGGGCCTGCCTGCTCCAGACCCGTCATCCGGCCGTGCGCATCGTACGAGAACTTGGTCTCGAAGTCGCGCCGGCCGCCGACCCAGGCTGTGACGCTGGAACGTAGGCCGTCGTGCCGCACATAGCCGTTGACCAACAATACCTCCGGCACTCCCGGCAAATCGGCCCACACCGCGACTTCCCGGTCCCACGCGTCGTACCCGAACGCATAAGCGCAGAACAGGTCGGATACACTGGTCAGCTTGCCGACCGGATCATAGTGCCGCTGGATCGTATTCAGCCGATCACGGTCGACGGCCGCGTCACCCGTGCTGCCGTACCAGACTTCCTGCTGGAGCCGGCCCAGCGCGTCGTACTGGAACGTCCGCGTCCGGCCCAAGCGGTCGACGAGGCGGCTCAGGTTCCCACGCACGTCGTACTGGTACGACGTCGCATAGACCGCCCCCTCCCATAAGACGCTCTCGCGCGTCAAGCGGTCCAGGTAGTCGTAGGCATAGCTCGTCACGTTGCCCAACGGATCGGTGACCGATGCGAGTCGCCCCCGCGCGTCGTACGCCATCAGCGTCGTATGGCCATTGGCGTCCGTCACACTGGTCCGGTGCGATTGCTCGTCGTACGTGTATCGCGTCGTGTTCCCCAGGCCGTCGGTTTGCGCAAGCACATTGCCTTGCAGGTCGTAAGTCGTGTAGGCGGCGCCATACAGTTCGATCACGCGCACCGCGTCGGCCACGACTCGGCCGGCCGCCGCCGTGGGTGCAAGCTGGACGGACAGCGTGTCGCCGGTCAGCGCGACGACCGCCAGCCGCTGCCAGGCCCGCTGCTGATCCGCAACATCGGCCGAAATCCGCCGCTGGTCCACCTCCACGGCCGCACCGATCGAGCCGGCCGAATCGCTCAGGCGGTACGCAACGGCGGACGCGTTGTCGGACTGCGGGTCCCAGGTCGCCAACACTTCGTAGGCCACCCCCGGCAACAGACCCGTGAACGTCCAGGTGGCCGTGGTCCCGGCCGGCTCGCCACCAGCCGCCACATGGCACCCCGACTGCCAGCCGCCCGAGGCCGTGCTCCAGGCGCCCTGGTAAACGGCCGACGCGTCGTCGCGGATTTGATCGATCGGTTGGCGGCCCGCCGGGTGCGCCGGGATGAGGGCCGTCCGGCGCCCGAGCTGGTCGTAACGGTATTGAGTCCGGCGCCCCGCCCCATCCGTCTCGGCAACCAGGTTTCCCAGACCGTCGTACGTGAAGGTGCGTTGGACGCCGTTGCTGGTCGCCGCCACCGGTCGGCCGAGCAAGTCGTACGCCCAGTGCGTGACGTTGCCGTCGGTGTCCGACCTGGAGGTCACATTCCCCATCAGGTCATAGACCGTCTGGGTTTGAGCAACCTGGCCGCCCATCGCCGGGAGCCGGTGCAGCACTTCGCGTCCGAGACTGTCGTAGGCGAATTCGCTGCGCCGGCCCAGCGGATCCACGACCGCTCGCAGCTCGCCGGAAACCGTGTACTCATAGCGCGTGACGGGCGCCCCATGGTCTCGCGTGGCCGACTCCACGACCGTCACCACGCGGCCCAGCGCATCGTATTGGTACTTGGTCCAGTACCCGGCCGGGTCGCGCACGAAGCGCAGATTGCCCACCTTGTCGTAATAGAAATAGGTCCGCGCCCGGGCAGCGCCGACCGCCGGGGCCGGGTCCACGCGCATGACCATTCGCCCACGCACGTCGTACGCGTAATCCGACTGCCGATAGACCATGGCACCCGAGCCATCCACGGCCCCGTCCAGACGCCGCACGATCTGCCCGCCGGCGTCGTAGACCCGGATGTCCTCCTGCACGACACGGCCCGACACGTTCTCGGTCGTCTTCCATGGCCGACTCAGGTTGTCGTAAAGCGTGGTATGGACCCGCGTGCGGCCCCAATCCAGTTGTTCCACCACGACCGTCTGGTTTCCGAGCGCGTCGTAGTGATAGGTCGTCTCGGGCGCCGGAAGCGGCCCGAATCCGTCGGGATCCGGCCGGACGACCTGTATGACGCGCCCAAGCTGGTCATACCGATAGGACGTGGCCACCACGCACGTCGGATCGTGCGAGTCCCACTGGCTCTCCCGGATCAGCATGCCATTCGAATCGTACTCGCGCATGGTGATCTGTTGGCCGAGCGGCCCCGCGCCGTCCGGGTCGGGCAGGATGATGCTCTGCACGCGGTCCTGCTGGTCGTACGCGAAAGCCACCACCGATCCGTCCGGCCGCGTGTGCGCGCACAAGTTGTCGCGCAGGTCGTACGCGTAGGAGTTGACAGGCCGGCGCCCCGCCATGTCCGCCGGCTGCGTCTCGCGGATCAGTCGACCCAGGCCGTCGTAGACGTAGTCGGTCACCCGCCACTGGTCCGCACCGCTTTCGCGCACCTGCAGCAACTGGCCGGCCACATCGTACGCGCGCTCGATCACCGGCGCCCCATGCTGACCCGTGCCGGGCGCCGGCAGCGTCTCCCGGATCACCTGGTGCCACGCGTCATACGCGAACCAGGCGGTCGCCCCGTACGCGTCCGTCACCGACCGGAGATCGTCCAGCGTGTCGTAGTCGAAGGTCGTAACCGCCTGACCCGCGATCGCTTCAGGCGGCGCAGGCAGATTGCTCACCTGCGGTCCCACGTAGCGAATCGAGGTGTTCCGACCTCGCGCGTCGTACTGATATTCCGTGATCCGGTTGAGCGGATCGGTCATCCGGATCAGGTGGCCGTCGGCATCGTACTGGTACCGGGTGATCGGCCGCGTCTGATCGCTTCCGGCATATCCTCCCGGCGCGGCCTGCGTGATCGCCGTCAGGCGGTTGCACGCGTCAAACGCCTGCGAGGTCTGCACGCCGCGCGCGTCCGTAATGAGCGTCACGTTCCCCGCGGCGTCGTAGCGATAGGAGGTGACCCCCGGCGCGTGATCGCCGGTCCCGGGCGCCGGGTCTTTTCGCTGCACCAGGCGATCCAGGTTGTCGTACACAAAGGAGGTCGCGCGCCCCAGCGGGTCTATTTCGGTAGCGAGATTCCGCCGGTCGTCGTACACGTACCATCGGCTCGTCGCGACACTGGGACCGGCGCCGTCGGCCGAGTGGATGGCGGCCAGTAAGCCCACCTGCCTGCCGGCGGTGTAATACGTGTACCGGGTCGTGACCGCATCCGCCGAATCCGCGGCCGTCACGGCGCTCATCACCAGCCCCCCGGGCAACGCGCCGATGCTTGCCGGCACCTCCGAGTAGGTATATCGCGTGCGACGATCGGGCGTGGCATCGTACGGGATGCCGTACTCAATGCGCAGAACGACGTTGCCCCGCGCATCGAGCAGATACTCCTCCCACCGCCCCAGCCGGTCTCGGTAGTGGCGGACCGCCTGGAGCGCCGTGTCGTAGATCCACTGCTCGTAGGTGCCGTCAGCGAATATGCGTTTCGTCAGATTGCCCGACGCGTCGTACTCCTGGCGGGTTGTCAGCGACGGCAAGGGCGCGCTGCCACCGCCGCCGGCCGGAACAATCACGCTCAACGCCAACCCCCGCGCGTCACGCACCCATCGCCAGACGTCCCGTTGGGGCGAGCCGGCCACTGCCGGCTTGGCCAGGGCAGTGATCAACCCGAAGCGGTCGGCCTGGTACTCCCACAGATGCCCGCGCGGATCCACGTACATGGCGCGCGGTTCGGCCAGCCCGGCCAGATCGATCGACCGCGCCCCGATCCGACCGGAAGCCGGCAGCCGCAGCGTGCCAGACGTCCCATCCACAAGGTACGGGATCATGGCCCAGGCGGAGCCGTCCGGGTTGACCACGTTCGAGACGCGGCGAGTCCGCGCATCGCGGGTCACGCGCGTCAGGTAGCCGCGCGGGTCTTTGGCTTGAATCATCAGTCCGTCGGACGGCGCGTACGTAAAGCTGTACTGCGGGGTCGTGCCGCCGAACCCCGGGTTGGGCGCGGAAACCGACTGAACGAAGTCACGGACTACGTTCCACTGGGTTACGCGGCCGGCGAAGTCGGTGATCGAGAGCAGCTTGTTCGCCGAGTAACGCAGGGTCGTCGCGAGCCCTCCCTGCCGCACGATCCGAACGAGTTCATCTGCTCGACCGTCGCGGTCGATATCCGCATACTCGTAATGCGTGGCGTTCCCGTTGCGATCCAGGCTGCGCGCAAGCATTCCGGTGCCGGCCGAAAATTCGTACCTCGCGCCGTCCTTGGCGGTCATCACCACGCCGCCCGACGACGGATCGATCTCCAACTGACCCACCGACGACGGCGGCGGCGTGAACTCCCATTGGTCCACGAGCATCACCGCGCCGGCCGACAGCAGCCCATCGACGAACTGGCCCGGCCCGGCGACCGTCGTCAGCCGCACCTCCAGGACATCCTGGTCGGCCGGCAGCGTGAAGAACCCCAGGCTGCGCCACGCGCGGCCCTCCGCCTGATACTCGCCCGGCGTGAACCGCTGGTCCACCTGCGCGCGACTGGCGGCACCCGCCACGCGCTGAGCGCCGACCACTTCGTACGTGGCATTGGACGCCAGATCGGCACTCGGAACCCAGTGCACAAATACCTCGTACATATGCCCTGGCTGCAGCGCGTCGAACCGCCAGGCCACGTGAGCCGGACGCCCCTGCGGGCCTGCGTGAGACGTGCGGTAGCCCGCCCCGCCCTCGCCGGCGTCGCCAATCCAATCGGCGGCGTCACTCAAGGTCACCTGCCCGCCGCGAACGTCGCCCATGTCCAGGATCACACCCGGCGCCGCCGGCGACGCGATAAGCCACGCGGTCGTGTTGTCGCCGCGGACCAACGCGATCCCCGACTCCGTGCGCGCGCCCAGCACGCCCAGCCGCGATGCGCTGACCGCGTCCGCCGCCGCGAGCCCCCCACCCGGCACGACCCGGTCCAGCTCGTCCAGCCACCAGCGCGCACCGAACTCGTTGCTGCCCAGGTTGCCGTCCACACGGTTGATCACCTCCAGACCGCCGCGCACCGTGCGCGTCACGGTCCGATCAGGCAGATGCGCCGTCAGCACCACGTCGGCGTCGTAGTGGCCGGTAGCCAAGACCGCGCTCAGATCGGACGGGCCCGGCACCACCAGCCGCAAGTCACCCAGCGGATTGATCTCCAGGTAGTCCTGCAGGCCGGCCACGTCGAATTCGACGGCGCCCCCCGCGCGCCCGGCGACCGTGTACGAGCCGGTCAGTCGCTGGATCGGTTCGCCGTCGCAGGGAGGCAGCTGGAACACGATTTCAGCCAGCGGGCGCAGATTGTCGTTCTCACGATAGGTCGGGCCCCAGATCGGCAGCGCGACCATGGCATCCCCGTCGTGCAGACCGACCGCGATCAACCCCTGCTCGATCGTCGCAGCCTGCTCCGGGGAAGTCTGCCCGTCCAGGCGTTGCGCCGTCCGGGCGGTCAGCGCGTCATTGTCCAAGAGCGTTCCGACCGCAACGTGCTGGACAACCTCGCCCTGCTGGTCGACCGCGCGCCGATAGGGCGCGCGATAGGGGATCTGTCGCGGATCGTACCGGCCGAACGGCAGGCCGTCGCTCGGCGTGACATCGAGGACCTGGTCGTGCAGGCTCCGATACTCGTCCCACTCAATCAGCTCGATCGTCACCGTCTCGTCCCACTCGACCACCGTGTCATCCACCGGCATGATCGTGAGCGTCGTGGAACAGCTGCCGTCCGGGATATACACCACGCCGATCCCCGTGTAGGGGTCGTCGACCAGGCCGCCTTCATACGTCGTATACTGACGTGTTACCCGGTAGTCGCTCCGCGCTGGATCGATGACCGGGTCGGTCGCCGGGACCGTGTGGGACGCGTCGGTATGGACGCGGAAAAACACCGCCAGGCCGCCGCTGGTGTCGTACCGCCCCCGGCTGATTTCAAACTGCACCGCGTCCCGCCGGCGCGGATCGTCCGACTCGGCGCCGACCGCGTTGACGGCCGACACGGTGACGACACTCTCCACGGTCACGCACACCGAGTCCCGGAGCGTGCCGGCGGTGAACAGGGTGGCATAGTCCGGGACCAGAGCGCCTGTCGCCGCGTTCGGCAACGAGAGCACGCCGTCCGGATCCACCGTGATATCGATCGTGTACTGTCCGGCCTCCACGCCTTCCAGGAACAGGGTGAACTGCCGCACGGCCGCGCCGCCCGTCAGTTCGGGGATCGTGAACGTCGCACCGATGCGATGCTGATCGGGATCCCACAGGTGCCGGGACATGTACGGCGGGATGAAATGGCCCGGTTCGGTCGGGTCGTCGACGCCGCGTGGGCTGCGCGGTACAGACTCGTCGACGGTCCACAGCCGCAGGGCGCCGCAATACAAGTGCCGGCTCCCATCCTCGGCAATCGTCGCCTGCGCCGGATCCGAAGCGTTGTACCTGAACCGCACGAGCGCCAGACTGGGATCCACTTCGGCCGGCAACTCGACAACCACCGGCACGAAACCCACCCCCGCTCCGCCCGACACGGAGTCGTCGGCGGACGAAGCTTCACCGTCCCACGCGATCCGCCCGTCCAGGTCGAACCCGTCGAACGCGTCGGGCACTCCGTCACCATCGGCGTCATCCATGTTGACGACCAGACGTTTGCCGGCCCCCCGCCGTGAATCCTCCAAACGCTCCTCCTCGGCGGATCGGTCGGGCGGCCCCAGCCCATTGGTGTTGTCGGAATCGATGTCCAAATCCACGTCCACGACGGCGACAGTCACCCGATCTTCGAGCGACGACGTGCCGCTGGCGGGCAAGTAGTGCGCCACGATCTGCCCCACGGACATGCGGATCCCTTCGATCGCCAGCGGCAGCGTGTTGCCGGCCGACACGCTCGGGCCGACCAGCGCGGGGTCTTCAAGACGATAGTGCTCGCCCGGCCGGACTTCGATCCACCGTACGCCGGTGCGTCCGACCCAGTACTCCCACCTGGTGTAGGGAAACGCGCTGCCGCCGTAAAGCGCCCAGGCCGGAACCCATAAGCGGACACCATCCGGCACGTCGAACTGGACCGTCCCGGGACCACTCACCACGACCCGCGCCGGCCGAACGTCCGCGTCCACCCACAACTTCCACGGATAGTCGGAGTAACTGTCCCACGACCACTGCTTCCCAACGGCAATCTGGTGTTGCCGACCTTGCTCAGGGATGCGGTCGGGTTCGTTGTCCGGTAACGCGGATAAGACAGTCACCTCTCGGGCATAGGGTCCCACCCACATGGTGATGTCGCCCAGATTCTTTTCCGTATAGTCTTTGTTGATCGCGACCAACGCCCCCGGCGATTCCTCCACATCCTCCCCCACCCGAGGCCAAAGGACTTCCAGGTTCACGCTCGCCCCAGCCGGGTTCGGCGGTGGGTTGGGGTTCGGCGGTGGGTTCGGGTTCGGCGGCGGGTTCGGGTTCGGTGGCGGGTTCGGGTTCGGCGGCGGGTTCGGGTTCGGCGGCGGGTTCGGGTTTGGTGGCGGGCTCGGGTTTGGTGGCGGGCTCGGGTTCGACGGTGGGTTCGGGTTCGACGGCGCGCCTCGGCTCACCGGCGTATCGGGCTTTGGCGGCGTGGCGGGTCCGATCAGCGCGTCCAACTCGCCAGGCGTCATGCGGCCCGCCGTCGAAGTGGTTTCCGGCGTCAGCGCCGGGCCGAACACGTCGGCCGCCCTGCCGGTGCTGCCGCCCCCGCCGGCATCGGGGATTGTGGAGCGATTATCGACGTGGACGCGAAAGGTGGGCAGCGAGCCGTCGGCCAATCGCGCCTCGACGCCAGCGCGGTCTCGCGCCATGACGGTGACGACGGCCGAGCCCCAGAATTCGGGCGTTGTGGTCGGCCGATACAGCAGGAAGCTGTTCGCATCCACATAGGGCACTGTGTGGAACACGGCCGGGTTGTCAACGCTCACCGTGTACGTCAAGAACGTCTCATCCTCGACATCGTAGAAATAGGGCAGCGAGTTGCCGTCGTAGCAATGCTGTTCCCACAGATCGATCGCGACCAGGTTGGCGGGCCCACCGAAGCGTGTTGAGTGCGACCGGTCGGGCATCTGCCGAGCGACCGGCGCATCGTTGACAGGCGCGACGAACACGTAGAGCGTAGCGGCCACGCTCGCGAACTGGCGGTCCTGGGCCGAGATGGCGTACTGGACGTAGCCGTACCCGTCGGCCGTCATCTCCAGTGTCAGGACTCCGTCCACCACGTGGGCGGCCGCGACCGGGTTGTCCGGACCGCTGCTGTCAAACGGGACTGCGGAGTAGTGCAGCAGGTGCGCGGGGTCCTCGACGTCGTAGAAATACGGGGTCAGGTCGAGCGTCACGGAAGTGCCTTCGGCGACGAAGAGTTCCGGCAGTCCAGCGAGCAGCACGGGCGGATCGTTGACCGGTTGGACCGTCCAGTGCAGCGTGTCGCAGGCTGATGTCTGATCGATGACCCCGCGTGCCCGTACCGTGATGTCGGCCGCACCGAACGCGTTGGGTGGATGGGCCACGCGCAGGACCCATCCGTCGAGCGTAGCCGCTGCCACGGACGGGTCGGTGTTGCCGGCCAGTTCATAGCTGAGCGGCTGGTCGAGATCGGACGCGAAGACCGCCCGCAGATCGATCAGCGAATCATGGCCGTCCTCCCAGGTCAGTTGCGTACCCATCGGCTCGACGACCTGGACTGCGAGCATCTGGCGCGGCTCGAGCCATTCGAGGCAGCATGGGCGCCGTCGGCCCCGGCGGCGATCCCGTGTGGGCGCATACCATCGTGAAGAGCGTCGTGACATGGTCATCCTCCTTGCACAACTGAGCCGGTCCATCACGGCACGACGCAGACCACCAGCAGGCGAGGGAGTCGTCGAGACGGCGCGTCCCGGCGCGCATGCGGGTCCCGGCCGCACACGGCCGCCGCGTGCGGCCCGCTGTCCCGCAGAGCTACTGCCGGTTAATCACCAAAGCGGGGCGTGACCCCGCACGGAAAATGAAAAAAAACGGAGAATGGAGAATTTCCGTTCCCGCCGAAAACGGTTGCCAACCGCGCGCGGTTTATGGTAAGCTGGTCAGCAACGAGCGGCGTGATGCCTGAGAGTGTGTCACAAGCTAAATGATTTGCTCACTCTGGCACGCCGCTTTTTTCGTGCGCCCAGCGCGCGGCAACGCGACGACCGGCAATGCGTGCCTGGGGACGACGGTCCGGCCGCCACCGAGCGCCGCGTGCGCCCGGTGCGTCACCCCGGCCGGGCGGCGATCCTCACGGACTTCACGACGAGCCGTTGTTGGCCGGCGGCGCGGGCAGATCGAGCGGCCGGATCCACACGTTGCGGAACCGCACCGCACTGCCGTGGCCCTGGAGTACCAGGGGCAGCTTGGCGGGATGCGGCGTGCAGGGCACGATCTGGCGGTGCGCCATCTCGCCCCAGATCGGCTGGTCGAGGTGGACCAGCACGCCGTTGTGGAACAGGGTCAACGTCGCCCGCTTCACCAGCTGCGGGCCGTCAAACACCGGCGCGGTGAAGACGAGGTCGAAGGACTGCCACACGCCCGGCGGCAGGCAGGCGTTGACCAGCGGCGGAGTCTGGCCGTAGATGGCTGCCGCCTGGCCGTCCGGATAGATCTGCTGCGGGTGTTCGTGCCACGAATCGAAGATCTGTATCTCGTATTTTCCCATCAGGAGAACACCGCTGTTGCCCCGGTTCATGAAGTGGTCCGGGTCCGCCGTGGGCGTCATGAACTCGAGGTGCAACTGGCAGTCCCCGAAGGGCTCCTTCGTCACGGCCGATTCGCGCCCGGCCACGAACGCGCCGTCCTGGACCGTCCACGACGGCGCGTCCCAAGAGTCCGTCTGCCGGCCGTCGAACAGCACGATCGCGTCGCTCGGCGCCGGGGCGCTCGGCGGCGGCGCATCGGGCAGGCGCGGCAGGACGACCTTCGGAATCGGGCGGTCCGGGTCGTGGACGTGGTATTTCCCGCCCGTCCACGGCATCCGGGGAGTGTCTTGGTACCCCACGATGCTGCCGGTCGGCGTCGGACGCGTGATCAGTCCGTCCTGAGCCGTCGCGCGATCCGCCCGGGTGAAGACGCTCAGGGTGATCAGACAGCAGATGGCGAGAGCACGGTTCATGGCAGGTCCCTTTCCTGGCAGGTGATGTGGCGCACGCGCGTGAGATGTATGCACCCGGTCGGGCGGTGGCGCTCGGCAGCCGGGCAGCCGCTCCCACACTGGACAGGCGGGGAGCCGCTCGTGCGTATTAGACTCCAGGCTCCGTGCCGGGGCAACGGCCCGCATTGACGCAGCGCCGGGCCACTTGCATACTAGTGCTGCCGATGTGACGTTCCGACTGGAGGCCACCTCGATCCCGGAGAGACCATCATGCGACAGGAACTGACACGCCGCGCATTTCTCGCCACGGCCGCGGCGGCGGGCGCCGGCGCACTGGCGGCCGGCGCGCTCCACGCCGCCCCAGCCCGGCTCGAACGTAAGAAGGCGCTCATCGGCGCCCCCGCGCCGGAAACGTGGGAACGCTACCGGGCGACCGGGTTTGACGGGATGGAGTCGACCGAGTGGGACCTGACGCCCGACGCGGCCGCTCGGCACCGCCAGGTCGCCGAGCAGTACGGGATGAAGATCCACAGCGTCTTGCGCGGCTGGACCAACTTCAACAGCCCGGACGCCGGCCTGGTGGCGCGTGAGCTGGCCTCGGTCGAGACCGCGTTGAGGGCCTGCCAAGGCTATGGCGCCGACTCGCTGCTGCTGGTGCCCTGCCGACTGCTGGCCAAGGTGGCCCTGCCCAAGCCCGAACAGTTCGACATCGAGCTGGACGAGGCGACGGGGCATCTGACGCGCGTGGTGGCCGGCGACAACACGCCCTATGCGGATTACATCCGCGCACACAACGAGGCGATCGACATGGCACACCGGGCGCTGGAGAAGCTGATCCCGGTCGCCGAACAGACGGGCGTCGTCATCGCCCTGGAGAACGTCTGGAGCAATCTCTGGGTGCTCCCGCGCCCGTTCGTCCACTTCGTGCGATCATTCCAGAGCCCATGGATCCAATCGTACTTCGACATCGGGAACCACGTGAAGTACGCCCGGCCCGAGACCTGGATCGAGACGCTCGGCAAGACGATCGTCAAGCTGCATGTCAAGGACTTCAAGATCGACCGGTCGGCCGCGCAGGGCGGCGAGTTCGTGGAGATCCGCGACGGGGACGTGAACTGGCCGTCCGTCATCCACGCGCTCGACCAGATCGGTTACAGCGGCTGGCTGACCATCGAAGGCTCCAGCTTGAGCATGGAAGAACAGAGCCGGCGACTGGATCTGATCCTGGCCGGCAAATAGCCCGGGCCGGCACCACTCAGCCGAACAGCATCCCGGCATAGCCGACCACGCGCTGCAGGTCGCCACTGACCGCGCCGCTGGTCGCATAGTTGACGCGCGTGGCGCGCTGCAACACGTTCAGGCACCGCAAGGTCGACAGGACGATGGCGGCCGGCAAGGCGCCGCACATCGAAATCCGCTGCTGCACACAGGTCGCGTAGAGACGATCGGCGTCGAGCGCTTCCAGGGCCTGCAAGGCCAGTTCGTCGAGCCGGCGCGTGTCCTGGTCGCTGGCAAAGTGATGCATGTCGCTCGAGATCACGAACAGCACCGAATCGAGCCGCTCGCGCACGACCTCCGCCAGGGCCGTCCCACACAGATGGACCTGCTCCAGATCGATCCGCCCCACCGTCACCGCGACCAACCGGCTGGCCGGGGCCAGCCGGTGCAGCAGCGGGAGCAGGACCTCGACCGCGTGCTCCTCGCGGTGCGGCGCATGATCCAGCTGGAACCCGGGCACTTCGGAGGCCAGCTGCGCGCTGAGCTCGGCATCCACTTCGACGCTGCCGCCCGGGTACAGCCAGCGACCCCAGGGCGCGACGGCACAGGTGGCGCCGCCCGCACGATGCTTCGGGCACAAGACCACCACCGTCGCCGGGATGGCCACACGGGCCAACACCTCCGCGGCAATCCGCCCTGAATAGACCCAACCCGCATGCGGCACCAGGGCCGCACGCCATGGCTCGCGGGCGGCCTGCGGCCCCGACAACCACTGGTCGAGCACCGCGTCGATGCGCCGCGGATCAGACGGGTAGAACGTGCCGGCCACGGCCGGCTCTCGGTCGGCCAAGCTCATCGAGGCGCTGCCCATGATGAACCCTCCGCTGATGGGACCCGCTCATTCTATAGCCGTATTCGATCGCAAACCAGTCAGCAAACCGCTCCCGGTCCGCGTAGCTCCGGTTGCGATGGTCGATCAGGTGACCCAGCTCGTGCATCAAGATGTGATTGAGATAGAAAGCCCGGATCGTGGCCGGCGTCCAGATCAGCCGCCAGGTCCCGCCCGGGGCGGCTTCCCACCGGCCGCCGTACATCTCCGCCTCGCGGCGCTCCGAAGCCCGCGGCGGACGACCAAAATGCTCCACGAACGATTCATCCACGGGGTACAAGTACAGCGCCGAGCCCCATTGCATCCCATAACAGGGCAACGTCCGCTTCTTGCGCGTCATACGGCTCAACTGGATCACCTCCAAACGCCCATAGAACTGCGGCGGCAACTCCGCCAGACGCGCCCGAACCTCCGCCGCCGTCACCGCGTGCCGATAACCCGCGCCCGGCGGCTGCACGACGATCCGATAATCCGCCCCGCGCCGACCACTGCCCGGCTCGTGCCAGTCTTCCGGAGGCAGGAACGGGCCGCGCGCCCGCTCGGGACCGCGCGCCCGCTTGCCATGCGCAAAACCGCGATGGGACCGCATCGCCCGGGCGGCCTGCACGCGACGCTGCGGCCTGGCCGCCGACATGTTCGGGTGGAAGCCTCTCGACATAACGCGCTCACTCAACGGGAGGATCCGTCATGTTCCCAACGACGTGTAGGGACACAGGACACCAAAGGACGCCGCAATCGGACTATTTTGCGCACATGCGGCAAACTACCTAGATCCCCCACACTCTCCATGCTAAGAGCGGGCCGTGTGACATTTCAAGTGAACGATGCAAGTTGTTTGATATCAACAACTTAATGCATCATCGCTGAGGCCGGAGGACAGGTTGCTCCGAGAAGTGGACTTTGCCGGGCACCGCCGGCGCGTGGTCGGACAAGAACCACCACGCGCTCAACAGGGCGGTCACGACGCACAGGAGGAAATAAGCCAGACTGATCCAGACCCAGGTGGGAACACGTTGGACTGGCGGCTCGTGGCTGGGGCGTTGTCTGCGCCGGAGACGGGTTCCGCGGCTGTTCGAGTCGGTAGCAGCGCGGAGGTCGATGCCCAAATCGATTCGTTCTTCGTCGGCGGCGGGTGGGAGGCTGTGCGTCGCACCCTGCGTGCCCAGCGCCGGTTCCCGTGACGTGGGCATTGCCGGCGCGGCCGTATCGGAAGTGTTCTCCGCAGGCAGGTCCGATCTGGCTGAGGGCGACGGCTGGAGTACGTCGCTACCAGACCCCGCGGCGTGGGCGGGCAGGGCCGGTTTCGCCGGATCGCGGCGTCGCGGTGTCGGGGCGACGGACGACCGAGGCGCGTGTGGCCCCGCGATCGCCAGCGGCACCGTCTCCTGGGTTCGCACCCAGTCCTCCAGGGCGTCGGCCACCTCGTGCATGTGCTGGAACCGGTGATCGGGGTCCTTCTGCATCATCTTCCCGCAGATGCTCAGCAGGCGTGCCGGGCAGTCGGGGCGCCTGCGGCCGATGTCGGCAGGCGTCTTGGATTGGTGTTGGGCGATGCGTTGGGCGAGCGTGCCTTCTGGGAACGGAGGCTGCCCAGTCAGCAAGAAATAGAGCGTACAGCCCAGGCTGTAGATGTCGGCGCGCGAGTCGACGTCATGGCTGCTCAGCGCCTGTTCCGGCGCCAGGTAGTCGGCCGTACCCAGGACGTTCTCGTTGTGGAGCAGCGTGAGGGACGGTTCCCCTTCGCGCGCGAACAGGGCCAGCCCCAGATCGAGGATCTTGATGCAGCCATGGTCGTCCAGCATCAGGTTGGCCGGCTTGACATCCCGGTGGATCATGCCCGCATCGTGGGCGTATTGCAGGCCGCGCGCGGTCTGAGCCACGTACCGCGCCGCATCGACGAAATCCAGGGGGCCTTCCCCGGTGACGATCGCCTGCAAGTCGCGGCCCGACACGTACTCCATCACCAGGTAGTGGATGTCTCCCACATGATCGATGTCGTACACCCGCACGATGTTGGGGTGATCCAGCGCCGCGGTCGCCAGGGCCTCGAGCTTGAAACGCTCCAGATACGACGCATCGGTCAGGCGTTTCTTGGGGAGCACTTTGACGGCCTGCTTGCGCCGTATCAGCGTGTGCTCGGCCAGGTAGACCGAACTCATGCCGCCGCTGCCCAGCAGCCCCAGCAGCTTGAATTTGCCCAGGAAATAGCCCTTGTACTTCCCCTGCAGCAGATTGTCCGCCTGCCAACGCGTGATCAGTTGCCTGGCCACCAGATGCTCGACCAGCGCCTCGCCGTCTTCAGGCAACGCCCCACCCCGCAGCGCTTCCAACTCGGCCACTGCCCGCGCGAGCTGATCCGCGCGCAGCAGACTGCTCCGCTCGATCAATTCCAACACGGTTTTCGAGTGTATTTTTTTCGACATGGCGCACGTGCGGACGACGCTTCTCTCGCGCTTACACTATAACGCAGCGCAGACGGTTGTCACGCCTCAGACGCAGGGCCATGCCTGAAGGACCGAGCCGGCGCTGGGGGGCCCGCGCGGAAACCAGGTCCCCGTCGCCCGGTCCAGGCCGGCAGCTTGCAGCTGCCGGGCGCGATATGATATCCCTCGCCGTGCGGACGGCGGGACACCCCCAACCGGATCGTTGCCGAGTAGGAAACGGACACCATGGCTGTTGACACACCCGCGACCATTGCCATTCTCGGCGCCGGGCCTGTGGGCATCGAAGCCGGGCTGTATGCGCGCTATCTGGGCTATCGGGTCGTCATCTTCGAACAGGGGGAGATCGCCAACCACGTCTTGGCATGGGGGCACGTGCAGATGCTGAGCCCGTTCTGCCAGTTGCGATCTTCGCTGGGCCTGGCCGCGCTGAAAGCACAGGACCCCAGCTATCGTCCGCCCGAGCCGGACGCCCGCCTGACCGGTCGTCAATGGGTCGACGCCTACGTGCTGCCGCTGTCTCGCACGGACCTGTTGGCCGACGAGATCCGTTGTCAGACGCGCGCCGTGGCGGTCGGGCGCGCGTCTCAGCCAGTGCACGACGGGGCGCCGGATGCGCGCGACGGGGAAAGCGGATTCCGGGTGCTTGTCGAACAGGCCGGGGGGCGGCAGGCGTGCGAGCAGGCCGACATCGTGATCGACTGCACCGGCGTGTACGGCGACCCGAACTGGTGCGGAGTGGAGGGGGTCTCGGCGGTCGATGAACCCGCGGCTTACGATGTGGTCTACGAAGGGCTGTCGGTCTCCTCATCGTTTACCACCGGCGACCGTGGTGCGCACGGGACGGGTGCGGCGGTGGACGGCAGTCAGGACGGCGCGGCGTTGCCGCCGGCGCGGCTGATCACTCCCGAACCGAACTTCTACATCCTGGGAGCCAAGCGTTTCGGCCGGGAAGCACGGTTTCTCATCACCGATGGCTTGCGGCAGATCCGCGATCTGTTCGGAATCATCGGCGGCCGTGCGGAACTGGACCTGTACGTCACTGTCGAGAAGCTCGCGCAGTGAACCCCGGGGCGCTTGACCGGCTGGAAGCCCATCCGGCGCCGGCTCACCGTGGGGCCGGTTTGGCCAGGCGCACCACCATCAGCCCGTCGAACTGCCGCGTCTCGACCCGCTGCGCCGCCAGCTGTTGCGACAGCGAGCGCACCAACTCGTTGGCGGCCCGCGGGCGGGCTCGGACTACGATCCACACGCCGCCCCGCACAGCGACCAGCCCGCGCAGTTGCTCGGTCACGACCGCGTTGCGCCGCGTGGCCAACGCGATCAGCGGTTCCGCGCGGAGGGCATAGATGCCGCGTGCAGGAAACAAGCAGTACTCCTGCAAATCCGCGTCGGCGCCCGGCGCGAGCTCCGCGTCCTCAAGTAGTCCGGGGCACAGCACGACCGGCAACCGGTCGGCCGGCCAGCGGCTGTTGAGCCAATCGGACAGCTCGTCCCAGGCCTCTCTCCGGTCGCCGATCCAGCGGCCGTCGCAACTCCACTGTTCCACCATTCCGCTGCTCCCAATGGCGCACGCAATCAGCGCCGCGCCGAGTGTCGTGCGGTACAGACGACTGGCGAAGCACGCGTGGCAGAGCGCCGCAAACACGATGGCGCCCACCAAGGACACGACGAGGTACCGCACCATGGCCAGGGCTGCCAGCCCGCTCCAGGTGCTGCAGAACGCGACCAGCGGCGGCACGCTCATCCAGCAGATCGACCAGTCGCCGGGCCAGGACCGCCAGCGGAAGCCGGCGCGCCGCAGCCCGAGGCAGGCGGCCGCCACGACGCCCACGACCGGGACCAGGACGAACACGCCGAAGTCGATCTGCAAGCCGGTCGACGGCCACCGATCGACGAAGCTCGACCAGTTCTCCCGGCGCCCGGCGATCTGCCACAGGTGCCGTGCGGCAGGCAGGATCAGGGCGGCGATCGCCGCGGCGTCCAGGGCGGCGGCGCGCGGCCGGTACGCGGTGCTCGGCCGGCGCCGCGACAACCACCGTGCCAGGCACACGGCTTCGGCCAGCAGGAACAGGAAGCTGGTGTAGTGGAGGTAGAACAGCCATGCGGCTCCGCACACGAACGCCGCGCGCCGAGCGCCGGTCGGACGTCGCACGAGACCGACAAACAGCGCCGCGTGGCCGACCGCAGAGAGCTGCAGCAAGGCATACGGCCGCGCCTCCTGCGCGTAAAACACGCAGTCGCGACTCACGGCCACCAGCAGCGCGGCCACCACGGCCGACGTGGCGCTCCCGCTCCAATGCCGCACCAGCGCATAGACCGCCAGGATCAAGCCCGTCCCGGCCACCAGCGAAATCAATCGCAGCGACCACTCGTGGTGGCCGACGAGGGATGTGACGCACCACACTAGGTGGAAGTACAACGGGCTCTGGTTCCCCGCCTGCGCGCGCGCCGCAACCGCACCCGCGCCGTCCGCCACGACCCAGGACGTGTGCAGCTCGTCCACCCACAGACTCTCGTGCACCTGCGACCCGCGCAGCCACCCGCCGAGCAGCAGGACGGCGATCAGGTACAGCACGGCCGAGCGCCGGGGCGTATTCCCGGGAAGCGCAGCATCGGGGTCCGTGCGTAAGGCTGGGGCATTCACCCCACAAATATAACGATCCACGCCGATGGGCTGTAGTCGATGGCGGTCGCAAAGCCGGGGAATCGCCCGTGCACCGCCCATCGATCGCGATGCACCACGCGCGGGAACCCTTTCTCCACCGGCAGTGATGCTGTACGATGAGCACGCGGCACGGCTCCCGCGGATTGCGGTGGTGTCGTCGGTGGAAGTCAGGTTCTGTTGCCCCGCAAGAGGAGACACATGATGGGCCTGTCCGGCCTGCTGGTTACGGGACGTAGTGCCAGGCAGGGCGCCGCGATGATGACCAGCAAGCTCAGCGCGGAGTACGAGCGCGAGATTTCCACCTTGCGGATCAGTCCGGACGACATGCAGCAACTGGCGGTTTCAGAAGGGCAACCGGTCCGCATTGCCAGCCCCCATGGAGAGGCGATCGTCACCTGCCACGGCGCGAATATCCCGTCGGGGATCTTCTTCCTGCCCCTGGGCCCGGTGGCCAATCAGCTGTTCAGCGGCGCCCACACGGACGGGACGGGCGTCCCCGACTGGAAGCGGCAGCGCGTGACGATCCAGACCTGCGATGCGCCCGCATCCTACGCGTCGTGTGCGGAGGCGCACCAGGTGGACGAGGGCTGGAGCGAGCCCAGCGAGCAGGCCGCGGCGCCCGCGGGCGGCACCGTCCTGCATCGCAACGTCGTGTGCACGTTCTGCGGATGCCTCTGTGACGATATTGAAGTCGAGGTGCGTGACAACCGGATCCACCAGGTCAAGAAGGCGTGCCTGATAGGGCGGAACAAGATCATGCACGCGCAGTCCAACAATCCGGTGCCGCGCATCGCTGGGCGGCAAGTCAGTGTGGACGAGTCCGTATCGGAGGCCGCGCGCATCCTGTGCGCCGCGCGATTCCCACTGGTGTACGGGCTGAGCAGCGCTCCGACCGAGGCGCAGCGCGAGCTGGTGGAGATCGCGGAAATGCTGGGCGGCACGCTTGACAACCCGTCCTCGTACTGCCACGGCCCTGGGGTGATTGCCCGTCAGCAGGTCGGGCTGGCGAGCTGCACACTGGGCGAGGTCAAGAACCGGGCGGACCTGGTCATCTTCTGGGGCTGCAACCCCTTGGAATCCCACATGCGGCATCTGAGCCGGTATTCCAGCCAGCCCAAAGGGCTGTTCACGCCGGAGGGGCGCAAAGGACGCCGCATCATTGCGATCGACATTCGCCCCACGCCGACCACCAAGGCCGCGGACCAGTTCATCCAGGTGGAGCCGGGCACCACGTTCGAAACGGCGACGCTCCTGCGGGCGCTGGTGCGAGGCGTACGGCTGGGCGTCCCGGACGACGCCTCGGTCGCCGGCGTACCGTTGCCGGTCTGGCGCGCCTTGGCGGACGCCATGAGGCGCTGCAGGTACGGCGTGATCTTTTTCGGCCTGGGGGTGACCCAGTGCCGAGGCCGGGATCTGAACCCGGAACAACTGGCCGTGCTGGTGCGCGAACTCAACGACTACACGCGTTTCTATGCGGTTCCGATGCGCGGGCACGGCAACGTGGCGGGCTCCAATCAGGTGATGTGTTGGCAGGCCGGATTCCCCCTGGCGGTCAATTTCAGCCGAGGATACCCACGTTACAATCCGGGCGAGTTTTCCGTCCTGGGCCTGTTGGCCAGGAGGGAGGTCGACGCCGCCCTGATCGTGGCGACCGATCCCGGCGCGCATCTGCCGCAGGACTCCGTCCGGTACCTGCGCGAGATCCCGACGATCTACCTGGAGCCGCACAACAATACGACCGCTCGCTGGGCCACGGTGGTGATTCCCGTCGCTTCGGCCGGCGTCGGCGCGGCCGGTACTTTCTACCGCATGGACAACATCCCGTTGCGAGCCAGGAAGCTTGTGGATTCTCCCTACCCTTCCGACGAACAAGCGCTGCGAGCCATCAAGGAGCGGATCCGTCATGCTGCGAATCGCCCACGGGCGTGTGTTTGATCCGCGGAACGACATCCTTGGCGAGGTCCGCGATGTCTGGCTGGACGACGGGAAAGTCGTCGCCGGCCCGGCGGCGGGCCAGGTCACGACGATCGATGCCACGGGCTGTGCCGTGTTGCCCGGCGGCGTGGAGATCCACAGCCATGTGGCCGGAGCGAAGGTCAACAGCGGCCGCAGCATGTGCCCGGAGGACCACGCCGACCATTTCCGCCCCCACACGGATCAGACGCGCGCCGGATGCGGCTACACGATTCCCACCACGTTCCTGACCGGCTACGAGTACCTGCAGCTCGGCTACACCACCCTGTTTGAAGCCGCGGTTCCGCCGCTCACCGCCCGCCACGCGCACGAGGAGCTGCAGGACATCCCGATCCTGGACCGGGGGTGCTACACGGTCATGGGCAACAACTACCTGGTGCTCAAGGTGCTGAGCGACCCGGAGGAAGCCCGGCGCCGGGAACGTCTGCGCGACCTGGTGGCCTGGCTGCTGGGCGCCACGAAGGGTTACGCCGTGAAGATCGTCAACCCGGGCGGCGTCGAGAACTGGAAATGGAACCAGGGCGTCACCGACCTCGACACGGCGGTCCCGCCGTTCGGTGTCACACCGCGCCGGATCGTTACCGGGCTGGCGCAGGCGGTGGAGGAGCTGGGCCTGCCGCATCCCATTCACCTGCACGCCAACCACCTGGGCGAGCCCGGCAACGTGGAGACGACGCTGGCCACGATGCGGGCCTTGTCCGGCCATCGCGTGCACTTCGCGCACCTGCAATTCCATGCGTACGGCCTGAGCCCGCGGGGCGGCTACGCTTCCGCGGCGCCACGGATCGCCGAGTATGTCAACGCGCATCCCGAGTTCACCTGCGACGTCGGCCAGCTCGTGTTCGGACCGGCCACGACCATGACGTCCGACGCGCCGATGGAGTTCCGACTGCATCATCTGCAGAAGCGCAAGTGGATCAATGTGGACGTCGAGATGGAAACCGGTTCCGGCGTGGTTCCCATCGTGTACCGCCCGACCGCGCTGGTCAACGCAGTGCAGTGGTGTGCGGGCCTGGAACTCATGCTCCTGATTCGCGACCCGTGGCAAGTCTTCCTCACCACGGACCATCCCAACGCCGGCCCGTTCGTCGCGTATCCGCTGCTTGTTCGACTGCTGATGGACCTGGACTTCCGGCGGTCGTGGCTGGATCGGCTCCATCCGCGGGCCAGGCAGTACACCTGCCTGCATGAGCTGACCCGAGAGTACACGTTGGAGGAGATTGCGATCGTCACGCGCGCCGGGCCGGCACGTGCCTTGGGCCTGTCGAACAAGGGGCATCTGGGCCCGGGTGCGGATGCCGACGTGGCGGTCTACCCCCTGGGCCGGGACTGGCAGAGCGTCTTCTCCCGTCCTGCTTGCGTCGTGAAGGCCGGCCACGTGGTGGTGCGGGACGGGGAGGTGCGGGACAGTTGCGCCGGTAGGACGCTGGGCATCGCCCTCGCCAGTGGCCGGCAGCTTGCCCCCGACCTGGCGGCGTATTTCGAACAGTATTCGACGGTCCGACTGGACAATTACGCGGTCGAGGACGAATATGTGCCGGACCTGGAACTGGTCGCGTGTCGTTGTTGATCGGTAGTCTGCGGAACTGTCACCCGACCTCGTGTGGAGCGCCAGCCTCAATCCCGCCGTGAACACCACCGCAACCCTATCGCTCAAGGCAGTCCCGCCCGTGCCGATCGAGGCGGAATCACTGGTCCCCGAGAACGTGCTGGGCAAGAACGCTCAGGACATCGGGCGGCTGCCGTTGCTGGTGGGCACGCGGTCGGAGACCGTTTCCGAGTGGTTCGAGGTGAGCGTCACGGAGTCGGATCGCGGCGCGGCGCACGATGGGCAGGCCGACCTGGTCCTCCGGGGCGACCTCACGCGCTTCAAGCGGCTTGGCGAACGCATGTCCCGGGGTCGGATGGTCGTGGAGGGTTCGGTCGGATTCCACGCGGGCGCGTACATGACAGGCGGGACGCTGACCATCGACGGCGACGCGGGCGACTTCGCAGGCGCGCACATGCAGGGCGGCCGGCTGGTGATCCGCGGCAGCGCCGGCCATTACACGGCGGCGGCCTATCGCGGCCGGGCGATCGGCATGCAGGGTGGCACGTTGGTCATCATGGGCAGCGCCGGGCAGATGTTGGGCGCGCGGATGCGACGCGGCCTGATCTACGTCCTGGGCGACACGGGCGACGTGACCGGTTTCAACATGCGGGCAGGCACCATCATCGTGGGCGGAACGCCCGGTGCGCGGGTCGGTGCCCGGATGGTGCGCGGCACGATATGCCTGCTGGGCGGCGCGACGGCCCTGCTGCCTACTTTCTCCTACGACTGCACCTACCAGCCCATCGTCTGGACCCTGCTGCACCGGCACCTGGTCCAGCATGGGCTTGCGCCCCAGGCCGGTCCCCAGGCGAGCTTCCGGCACTTCAGCGGCGACGCCAACGAAGGCGGGCGTGGCGAGGTGCTGGTGCGCGCCGCAGCGAATATCGGACATGTCCCATGATCCCTTGCGTGCATGTCGTGGGCCGCAAGAACCACGGCAAGACAACCCTGATCGTCGACCTGATCGCGGAGTTCTGCCGCCGCGGTCTGCGCGTTGGAACCATCAAGCACTCCCGCCATCAACATGTGCTCGACGCGCCCGGCAAGGACTCCTACCGGCACCGGCTCTCCGGCGCCAACCCGGCTGCCATCATCACGGCCGACGCGATGGGCGTATTCCTGCGTCGCGATGCGGCGCGCGATCCCTACGCGCAACTGGCTCCCTGGTTCGCCGATTGCGATCTCGTCCTGGTGGAGGGCCACATCGAAGCCCCGGGCCCGAAAGTGGAGGTCTGGCGGGCAGGCATGGGCGCGCCATGCCTGGCGCCCGAGTTCCCGCAGATCGTCGCGGTGGTGAGTGACGACGCGCCGCCGGTCGCTGTGCCGCTGTGGAAGCGCGGCGACGTGCCCACGCTGGCCAACCGAGTGCTCAGGCTGGCGCGCCGACCGTGAGCGGCGGCGAACTGGCACGAGGATGGGGAACCCGGGAGCCGGCGGGACACGGACGATTCCAGGTCACTCCGCCACGACGGCCACGAGTTCTTCGGCCACCGCTTCGATCTGGGCCCGGCCGATCGTTGTGCGTTCCTCGGCGAAACCGATCAACAACGCCAGGTCGCACAGCCGATTGATGCGCCGCGGGACTCCCAGCGACAGGTGGTGCACCGCTTCCAGGGCCGAGCCGTCGAAGATGTCGCGCTGCGCGCCGGCCGCCTGCAGGCGATGGAGGACGTAGCCCATCGATTCTTCGAGCGTCAACCGGCGGAGCAGGCACTTGACCGTGAGACGTTCATCCAGCTCGGGCAAGCGATCCAGGACGGGCAGCAGCGACGGCTGGCCCACCAGCAGCACGGTCAGCGGCGTGGTGGCGGCGAACTCGAAGTTCGTCAGCAGGCGGATCGTCTCCAGCGCCTGGTTGTCGGCCAGATCGTGAGCCTCGTCAATCACGACCACGGCATGGTGCCCGGCATGGACGTTCTCGGCAAGCCGCTGCTCGATCCGCCGCACGCTCTGCTGGATCGTCGGCCCCGCGCTGCTCGGCTCCACGCCGGCCAGCGATTCAGCCAGATAGGCCAGCAACTGGTCGGCCGGCATCTGGGGAAACACCAGTTGCAGGCGAGGCGTGTAGGCATCGCCCAGTTGACTCAGCAACGACCGGACGACCAGCGATTTGCCCAGTCCGGATGCGCCGGTCAGCAGGGCCGCACAACGCCGGCTTTCGACCGCGTATCGCAGTTTCAGCAGGGCGCCTTGGTGGGGCTCCACCGGGTAATAGAAGCGGGTGTCGGACCTGCTCTCGAACGGCTTCGCCTGGAGCTGCCAATAGGCTTCGTACATGGCTCACCTGTGCGCTGCCCCCAGTTCCGGCGTCAGAAGGCGGCCGCTTCTTCAGCCGGGACGAAGTTCTCGACAATGCCGACCGCCCGGACACCCATGGCGCGCACCGGGCCGACCGCCGACAGACACACCTCCGGCGTGGTGCCCTGCACGTTGCGCACCACCAGTACCATGTCGACCATACCCGCGCCGGGCGCCGTCGCCCCGGACACCGGGCACTCCAGAACCGGGCGCGCGTCGACGACCACCAGGTCGAACGCCTGCTGGAGTTCCTTCAGCACGCAGGTAAGCGCGGGGTCGTCCAGTCGACCGGTCAGGTCGTCGTCGGAACCGGTCAGCGGGAACAGGGTGACGCGATCGTTGAGCGACGCCACGGCAGCTTCCCGCAACGGTTGACGATCACGCTGGGTCTCTCGCCAGTCGCAGGGTGCGTCGAGCCCCAGGCAGTGGGCCAGCTCGGGGTTCGCGCCGTCGGCGTCCACCAGCGCAACGCGGCAGCCGGCCGCCGCGGCGCTGCGCGCCAACGACAGCGCGATCGTGGTGCGCCCCTCGCGACGCTGCGCGCTGGTGATCGCCACCACCTTCAGCCCGTCCTGCACGGCCATGTACAGCTCGTCGCCCGAAGCGCTCAACCTGTGACCGCTGGCGACGTCCAGTTGCGTGCAGAGCGTCGGCCAGTGGAACGCATCCACTTCCCACGCCGCGGCGAACGGTTCGAGCGAACGGGGCGCGACAGCCCGGCCAAGCAGCGCCGCTTCTTCCGCCCGCGAGAGACCGTGGCCGGCCGACGGGCACGCCGGACCGACCGGCAGCTCCACCTGCTCGATGCCGCTAGCCGCCACCATGTGCTCGGCAAGGTCCTCCGCCAGCGCCTCGGCCGCAGCCGCAATCGGCCGACCTGTACGCGCCGCAGCCTGCTCCGGTCGGCCCGCGCAGGGGTCCGCGTCCAGTCGCGCGGGATGGGTGTCCGGGTGTTGCGCGTCCGCAATGATCGTGTCGGCGTGGACCGGAGTGTCCGCGCCACACTGCAGACAGGCCAGTTGCCGGTGCTGCAGGTCCGGCCGGTAGAGCTCTGCGGCGGCGAGCGACACGAGCGGCTGGACGGCCTCCGCGACCGGGTCGCGTGCCGGCTCGCCCGACGGGTCGCTTCGCGCCGATGCGCGCGCCGCCGCCTCTGCGCTTCGCGATGCCTCGACGCGGCGGCGGATCGCTTCCGCCAACGCCTGCAGCCGATCCTCCACGACGACCTGCGCCGGCCCCGACCGGGCCAGGTCCTCCGGCGCGTACGACTGCACCTGCTCGACAACCGGCATGATCAGGTGCCCCGACAGGACGCCCGCATCCATCGACTGGGGCCGGTCGACGCGCAGTCGCCGGCCCGGTACCTGGACACCGTGCAGCGCCCACGACTCCGACGCGACGCGCGGGTTCTGAGGCGGGTCCTGGGTGTGCGAGTGCGCTGGGGTGGACGCCGCGCTTTGCTGGCCCGCGCCAACAGAGGGGTCCTTGGCAAAAGCCTTGATGAAAGCTTGATCCAGAGCGTTCATGATGCGACCTATCGGCGGAAGAACCGCCTCTCGGGTTAGCGTTGCTGGTGCTGAATGTCCGTGGGGTTGCGATCCGCGCTGCGAAGCTGACCGTGCTGGCCCGGCACCGACCAGGTGTCCGCCGGTGCCGTGTCGGCCGACCCGGAATACGGCTGCACAGGTCCGACGGGCGTCGACGGATACGGGTCGTAATACTCCGTCACCTGCACGGCCCCATCGGCGTACCCGGCCGCGTCCGGCGCAACCGGCTCGCTCAGATCGACGGCGATCCCCGCAGGCCCCCGGGGCAGCTCCGGTGCAGGAATGACAGCCGGCGCTATTTCCGGCGGGACAATCTCGATCGTTGAAGACGGTGCCGAGGAACTGGTGGCACTGGCCGGCGTTTCCAACGCGGTGCGTCCCGGCGCCAGGTTCTTCTTGGCCGAGGCCGACTGACGCGATTCCTTGACCGTCACGATGACGGCGAACAGTGCGCCCGCCAGCAGCACCGCCAGCAAATACTGTCCGATGCCACCTGACGGGCGCGGCGGACTTGGTCGCCGATTCGGGCCGGAGGGCCCCCCTGTGGCCCGCATGCCGGATCGCCGACCACTCCCTGCCGTCGAGTCTGACGACGCTGGGACCGGCAGGGGCTGGCGCGCGGCCGAACCGGCCGTCGATGGCTCCGCCACGGCCGCCGCCTGGTCAGCCGATGCCGTCACAGGCTTGGCCGTAGCCTTCGGACTGGCCGGGCTCAAGTCGGGCAGTTGGATGAGGACCGGCAGGTTCTCGCCGTCGTATGACTCCGCAGCGGCTGCCGCCGTCTGAGCCCGCCGCGTCCTAACCTCGGCTGATCGGTTGCGATCCGTAGTGAGCTGAGATGTGTTCATCGCACACGTCCATGAATGCCACGCTCAAACGTCCTGTCCGAGTGTCCCAACGACGCCTCCTGCGCGCACGAAAGCGCGTTACGTCGTACCCCTCTTATCGGTTCAGGTTATGGCGGTCTTGAGCCTTAGCGAGGTTTGATCACTTGGTTAATTTGCACAGCCGAGGAAAACTCGCTAACCTGCGACGCCTGAATCCATCTGGCCGAGGCGCGCGGGGTGCGGGCGCGATTGCCGACCTGTCGGGGATCTGGAATACTTGAGAGCCGATAACCTGGCCCTTTGGTGGGGTTCGGCGGTGTTCGATTACGAGTGCTGAGGTTCGTCGGGTGGCCTGGGTCTAAGCCGGGCGACGCGGCGTGCCTGGTGCGTCAGTGGAAGCCGGTGGCATGCGAGCAGCCGATGGTACGAGCGTCCGACGTCAGCTTGAGGCCCTGTTGCGCGAGCGGATCGTGGTTCTGGACGGGGCGATGGGCACGACGGTCTTTGCGATGGGGATGGACGAGGCGGCGATGCGGGGCTCGCGCCTGGCGGGGCACCACAAGGACCTCAAGAACTACGTGGACATCCTGTGCCTGACGCAGCCGGAGGCGGTGACGGACATTCATCGGCAGTATTTGGCGGCCGGTGCGGACATCATCGAGACGAACACGTTCGGGTCCAGTCCGATTGGGATGGAGGAGTACGAGCTGCCGGCCGGTCTGATGCGTGAGATCAATCAGGCGGCCGTGGCCTGCGCGCGCCGGGCGGTCGACGAGTATCGGGCGCGCGACCCGGATCGGCCGCGGTTCGTGGCGGGTTCGATTGGTCCGACCAGCAAGACCGCCTCGATGTCGCCCCGGGTGGAGGATCCCGGGTATCGGGCGGTGACATTCGACCAGCACGTGGAGTCGTACTATCAGCAGGTGGCGGCGTTGGTGGAGGCGGGTGTCGACATCCTGTTCCCTGAGACGACCTTTGACACGTTGAATCTCAAGGCCTGTCTGTTCGCCATCGCGCGGTACTTCGACGAGCGCGGGTGCGCGCTGCCGGTGATGGCGTCGGTCACCATCACGGACCAGTCGGGCCGCACACTGTCGGGGCAGACGGTCGAGGCGTTCTGGAATTCGATTTCCCATTTCCCGCTCTTGAGTGTGGGGATCAATTGTGCGTTGGGTCCGGAGCAGATGCGTCCGTACCTGGAGGAGTTGTCTCGGATTGCTCCGGTGTATGTGAGCTGTCATCCCAACGCGGGTTTGCCGAACGAGTTTGGGGATTTCGACCTCTCGCCGTCCCGGATGGCGGGCACCTTGCGGGAGTTTGCCGAACTGGGGTGGCTGAACATCGTGGGCGGGTGCTGCGGCACGACACCCGAGTTCATCCGGGAGATTGCGCGCGCGGTGGCGGGTCTGCCGCCCCGGCGGATCCCGGAGGTGCAGCATTATACACGTCTGAGCGGCCAGGAGGCGTTGACGGTGCGTCCGGACGCGAACTTCGTGATGATCGGCGAGCGGACGAACGTGACCGGTTCGCGCCGCTTCGCCCGGCTGATTCGGGAGGAGAAGTACGACGAAGCGGTGGCGATCGCGCGGGAGCAGGTGGATGCCGGCGCCAGCGTGATCGACGTGAACGTGGACGACGCGCTGCTGGATGGCGAAGCGGCGATGACGCGATTCTTGAACCTGATCGCCGCCGAGCCGGACATCAATCGCGTGCCGGTCATGATCGACAGCTCCAGCTGGGCCGTCCTCGAAGCGGGTCTCAAGTGCACCCAGGGCAAGTCGATCGTCAATTCGATCAGCTTGAAGGATGGCGAGGCCGAATTCCTGCGGCGGGCCCGGCTGGTCCGCCGCTACGGCGCCGCGGTGGTCGTGATGGCGTTTGACGAATCGGGCCAGGCGACGTCGGTGGAGGACAAGGTGCGGATCTGCCGCCGCGCCCACGCGCTGCTCACCCGGGAGGTCGGGTTTCCCGCCGAGGACATCATCTTCGATCCCAACGTGCTGACGGTGGCCACCGGCATCAAGGAGCACGACGACTACGCTGTGAACTTCGTGGAGGCGACGCGGCGGATCAAGCAGGAGTTGCCGGGGGTCAAGGTCTCGGGCGGCATCAGCAACGTGTCCTTCGCGCTGCGCGGGAACGACGCGGTGCGGGAGGCCATGCACGCGGCATTCCTGTACCGCGCGATCCAGGCGGGGCTGGACATGGGGATCGTCAACGCCGGCCAGCTGGCGGTATACGAACAGATTCCGCCCGCGCTGCTCGAGCGCGTGGAAGACGTGCTGTGGAACCGCCGCACGGACGCCACCGAGCGGCTCATTGCGTACGCCGAGACGGTCCAGGGGCACGGCCCTCAGCGCAATAGCGAGGACCTGGCGTGGCGCGAGGCGGACGTCGCGCAGCGTCTGTCCTACGCGCTCATCAAGGGGCTGGACAAGTACATCGAGCAGGACGTCGAGGAGGTGCGCGGCACCTGCGCACGGTGCCTGGACGTGATCGAAGGACCGCTCATGGACGGCATGGGGCAGGTGGGCGAGTTGTTCGCCGCCGGCAAGATGTTCCTGCCGCAGGTCGTCAAGACGGCCCGGGTCATGAAGAAAGCGGTTGCGTACCTGCTCCCCTACCTCGAGGCGGAGAAACGCCAGGGCGATGCACAGGCCCGCCGCACGCGCGGCACGATCGTCCTGGCCACAGTCAAGGGCGACGTGCACGACATCGGCAAGAACATCGTGGGCGTCGTGCTCGGCTGCAACAACTACGAAGTCATCGACCTGGGCGTCATGGTGCCGGCCGAACGGATCCTCGAGCAGGCCCGCCAGGTGTCGGCCGACATCATCGGCCTCTCGGGGCTCATTACGCCCAGCCTGGACGAGATGATCCACGTGGCGGCCGAGATGGAACGTACCGGGATGCACATCCCGCTGCTGATCGGCGGCGCCACGACGAGCGAACGTCATACGGCCGTGCGGATCGCGCCCGCCTATTCCGGACCGACCCTGCACGTCCGCGACGCCTCGCGAACGCCCGGCGTCGTCGACCGGTTGATGAACCCGCTCCAGCGCAGCGCGCTGCTCGACGAGAACCGTCTTAAGCAGCAGAAGTTGGTCCAGTCCTACGAGAAGCAGGCCCTCACGCTCGTGCCCTACGAGGAGGCGTATCGGCGCCGCCTGCAGCTGCACTGGGACGAGACCACGATCCCGACCCCCACGTTCCTCGGCACGCGCGTCCTGGACGACATCCCGCTCGAGACGCTGATCCCGTACATCGACTGGTCGCCGTTCTTCATGGCGTGGGAACTGACCGGGAAGTTCCCCCGGATCTTCGACGACCCGCGGATCGGCGCCGCGGCGCGCGAGTTGTACGATCAGGCCCAGGAGGTGCTGCGGGACATCGTGTCGCGCCGCAGCCTGCAGGCCAAAGCGGTGTACGGCTTCTGGCCGGCCGGGTCGGATGGCGATGACATCGTGCTGTGGAGTGATCCACAGCGGACGCGCGAAGCGGCCCGGCTGCACACGTTGCGCCAGCAGTGGGAGAAGCGCGGCCAAAGCGATTTCCGCGCCCTGGCCGACTATATCGCGCCGCGCGATTCCGGCTTCCACGACTACCTCGGCGCGTTCGCGCTCACCGCCGGCTGCGGCGCGGATGACCTGGTGGCCCAGTACCAGGCACAGCACGACGACTACCGCGCGATCATGATCAAGGCCCTGGCTGATCGACTGGCCGAAGCATGCGCCGAATGGCTCCATGCACGGGTGCGGCGGGAGTGGGGTTACGGCTGCGATGAATCACTCTCGAACGATGATCTGATCGCCGAGCGGTATCGGGGGATCCGCCCCGCCCCGGGCTACCCGGCACAGCCCGATCATACGGAAAAACGGACCCTCTTCCAGCTGCTGCAGGTCTCGCCGCGGATCGGCGTGCAGTTGACCGAGACGCTGGCCATGCACCCGGCCGCCAGCATCTGCGGGCTCTACTTCGCACATCCCGACGCGCGCTATTTCGCGGTCGCCCGACTGGCACGCGACCAGGTCGCGTCGTACGCGGAGCGCAAAGGCATGCCGATCTCGGAAGTCGAACAGTGGCTGCGCCCCTACCTGACCTACGACTGACACGCGGGGTCGGCTTCCAGCCTGTCGAGCTGAAGAACCGGGCGGCCAGCCGCTCGCACGTTCAATTGACAAACACAGGCTGGCCAGTAGGATGACGGGCGGTTCTTCGCCGTGAGGCAGATCGGAGTGTGATGATGTCGCAGACGCAGCTTGAAGCGGCGCGGGCGGGGGTCGTGACTCCCGAGATGGAGGCCGTCGCGCGGATCGAACACCTGGAGCCGGAGGCCGTGCGTCTGGAGGTGGCGGCGGGCCGGCTCGTGATCCCGGCCAACAAGGTCCACCTGGCGCGCGGGCTGCAGCCGCTGGGAATCGGCCTGGCCGCGCGTTGCAAGATCAACGCGAACATCGGCAATTCGGCGGTGACGGGCGACGAGGCCATCGAGTTGGAGAAGCTGCGGACCGCCTTGCACTACGGCGCCGACACCGTCATGGACCTGTCGACCGGCAAGGACATCGACCGGATCCGCCAACTGATCATCGACAACGCCCCCGTGCCGGTCGGGACCGTCCCGATCTACCAGATGCTGGAGGAGTTGGGCGGCGACATTGAGGACATGAAGCCACAGCACTTCCTGGACATGGTCGAGCACCAGGCGCGGCAGGGCGTCGACTACATGACCATCCACTGCGGCGTGCTGCTGGAACATCTGCCCCTGACGGCCCGGCGGTTGACGGGCATCGTCAGCCGCGGCGGCTCCCTGATCGCCAAGTGGATGGTGGCCCACCGCCGACAGAACCCGCTCTACACGCACTTCGCCGACCTGTGCGCGATCATGCGTCAGTACGACGTCACCTGGAGCCTGGGCGACGGAATGCGACCCGGCTCGATCGCCGACGCGAGCGACGAGGCCCAGTTCGCAGAGCTGGAGGTGCTCGGGGAACTGGTCCAGCGCAGCTGGCAGGCAGGCACCCAAGTGATGGTGGAAGGGCCCGGGCACATCCCGATGGACCAGATCGAAATGAACATCCGCAAACAGGCGGAGATCTGCCACGGCGCGCCGTTCTATGTGCTCGGCCCGCTGGTGACCGACATCGCGCCGGGATACGATCACATCACCAGCGCCATCGGCGCCGCCATGGCCGGCTGGCATGGCGCCGCGATGCTCTGCTACGTGACACCCAAAGAGCACCTGGGCCTGCCCGACCAGGAGGACGTCCGCCAGGGCGTGATTGCCTACAAGATCGCCGCACACGCGGCAGACGTGGCGCGCAGGCGACCTCACGCCCAGGATCGCGATAACGCGATGAGCAAGGCGCGTTTCGAGTTCGACTGGCGGGAACAGTTCCGCCTCGCGCTCGACCCCGAACGGGCCCGCGCCTACCACGACGAGACACTCCCTCAAGAGAGCTTCAAGACGGCCCATTTCTGCAGTATGTGCGGCCCGAAATACTGCCCCATGCGAATCACCGACGACATCCGCAAAATGGCAGAGGCCGGACAGCTGGTGGACCTGAGCGGGAAGCACAAAGAGTCGACGGTCGGCAGCCGACAGTCGGCCGATTGACCCCATGCCGGATGCGCTGCGCGTGCGATTCGCACCCCCGCCACTCGCGCGCCGAATCCCTGCCGCGTCGCGATGGGCCGTCAACCCCTGACCGCACCCGCACATGCGGCCCTGCGGCCGGCTGTGCCACCCGGCACGGCTCAGCGCGTGCCGGGCCGGAGTCAGATGCCCCGATCCGGCCACACTCCCGGCCGCAAACCGCAAAAAGAGTCCTGACCCCTTTTTTGTTTGCGCGACCCTGTTGGCCGACCGGTTCGTCCGCCATAATGGGGCGATACCGGAGGCAGGCGACCTGGCAGAAAGGACGGGATGGGAGATGTTGGGAATCGAGTTGGCCGCCGATGCGTACGTGGCGCGATTGCAGCACGAGATTGGGCGGGTGGACCAGCAGGCGGTCCTGCGTTGGGCCGACCGGATCTACAGGGCGTGGGAGGAGGGCCGCTGGGTCTTCATCCTGGGCAACGGCGGGTCCGGCACCACGGCCAGCCACATGTGCGAGGATCTTGGCAAGAGCACGCTGCCCGATTCGCTGCTGAACGACGAGCATCGCAAGCGGTTGAAGGTGCTGAGCCTGACCGATAACGTCGGCTGGATCATGGCCGTGGGCAACGACCTGGCGTACGACCAGATCTTCGTGCAGCAGCTGATGAACTTCGGGAGCGCCGGGGACCTGCTGATCGCCATCAGCGGTTCGGGCAACAGCCCCAACGTGCTCAAGGCGGTCGACTGGGCCAACCGACACGGCCTGGTCACCTTCGGCCTGACCGGCTACGACGGCGGCAAACTGCGGGAGATGCAGCAGGACGGGCTGCACATCGATCTGGCCGACATGGGCATGGTCGAGAGCATCCATCTGTGCCTGCATCACTGGGTGCTCAACGACGTCCACGCCCGGATCAATCGGACCGGGCGCTATGCGGCGGCATGAGTCGCGTCCACCTGACGGGAATCGCATCTTATGTTTCTGGGCATTGAGATCGGCGGCACGAAGCTGCAGTTGGGGGTCGGCGATGGCCGGAGCGCCGACTTCCGGGAGTTCCGGCGTGCGGACATCGACGCGGCGCGCGGCGCGGCGGCGATCCTTCAGCAGATCCGGGAGCTGGGCGGCGCGCTGCTGCGATCTCACCCCGTCACGCGGATCGGTTTCGGTTTCGGCGGCCCGGTGGATACGAGCCAGGGGCTAGTGATCAAGAGCCATCAGGTCCGAGGCTGGGAGAACTTCCATCTGGGCAGCTGGTGTCAGGAGCAGTTGGGCGTTCCGGCGATCGTGGGCAACGACTGCGACGTAGCCACGCTGGCTGAAGCGAACTACGGGGCAGGGCAGGGGCGGCGCAGCGTGTTTTTCGTCACGGTCGGCACGGGCGTCGGCGGTGGATTCGTGCGTGACGGACAGTTGCTCGGCGCCGGCCGACCGGCCTCCAGCGAGATCGGGCACCTGCGGCCCGGGCTGCTGGCCGTCCAGCCGGACCAGACGGTCGAGTCGCTGGCCAGCGGGTGGGGCATCGCCGCCGCGGCCCAGGCCCGTCTCTCGGGCCAGGTGACCGGGTCGTTCACCTCGCTCGAGGGGCAGGAGCGGCCGGAGAGCCGCGTGCAGCTGCAGCGACGGCTGGCCGACGCGCAGCACGCCGACGCGGAATCGATCGAAGACCTGCTCCGTCGGTGCCACGGGAACGTCGACCGGCTGACCGCGCAGGTCGTGGCGCAAGCCGCGGAGGAGGGCAACGCCATCGCCCAACGCGTGCTGGCCCACGCCTGCCAGGTGCTCGGCTGGGCCATCGCCCAGACGATCACGCTCCTGGCCCCCGAAGTGGTCGTCGTGGGCGGTGGCGTGTCGTTGATTGGCGAACCGTGGTTCTTCGCGCCGCTGCGCCGGGAAGTCGAACGGTTCGTGTTTCCGCCGCTTCGGGACAGCTACACGATCGAGCCCGCCGCGCTGGGCGAAAGCGTCGTGGTGCACGGCGCCGTGTGGCTGGCCGCCCAGGGAGGTCCGGCCGCGTAATAGGCGCGCGCCGGCCGGCTCACAGACCCAGCACGTCGAACATGGTGTAGATCCCGGGCCGCTGGTGGGTGACGAACTTGGCGGCCTGCAGCGCGCCGACCGCGTAGCAGTCGCGGTTGGTGGCCCGCACGGTCAGCTCGATCGATTCGCCCAGCATGCCGAAGAGAATCGCATGTTCGCCCGGATGGTCGCCGGTTCGCACCGCGTGATAGCCCAGCTCGTTGTGCGGCCGCTGACCGACTTGACCTTCCCGACCGTGCACCTGCCGGGTGAGTCCCATGGCGTCGGCGATCAGTTGGCCGAACTGGAGCGCGGTGCCGCTGGGCGCGTCTTTCTTGAACCGATGATGGCGCTCGATGATCTCCACATCCGCCCCGCCCGGGCAGTTGCGGAGCGCCTCGGCCGCCGTCGCGGCCAGCTTCATCGTCAGGTTGACCGCCAGGCTCATGCTGGGAGCCCACACCACGGGGATCTGACGGGCGGCCGCGGTCACGCGCTGCTTCTGTACCTCGTCCAGGCCGGTCGTGGCCATCACGAGCGGGATCCGGCGCTCTTCGCATTGGGCGGCAATCGCCACAGCGGCCTCCGGCACGGAGAAATCGATGACACAGTCGACGTCCGTGTCGAGCCGCGTGGAGATCGCGACCTCCAAGGGCTCGACCCCCGCGCGCTGGCCCGCGTCGCGGCCCAGGTCCGGATGGCCCGGCGACTCGAGCGCCGCGACCACCTGCACCTCCGGATCGCCCGCAGCGCACACGATGAGCCGTTGCCCCATGCGCCCGGCGGCGCCGTGAATGGCCAGGCGGAGTCCACTCATGGTGCTACCTCCCTCGATCGTTCAGCTGTAAAGGCGGATCGCTTTGATGATGTCGCCCAGATCGTTCGGCACGGCCACGGCCCGGTTGGCGAACGAAGCGCGGCGGACGCCACGGCTGCCCAGCACCTGGTTGAACTGGTCCTGATCGGTCGTGTGGTAGGCGACGGTCGCGGTCGGGTCTTTGAGCTGATGGCCGGTCAGGATGCAGACCACACGCTCATCGGCGTCGATCACGCCTTGGGCGCGCAGCAGTCTGGCCCCGGCGACACTGGCGGCGCTGGCCGGCTCACAGCCGACCCCGCCGGCGCCCACCTGCGCCTTGGCGTCCAAGATCTCCTGGTCGGTCACGCGCCGCACCACGCCGTCACACACCTCCAGCGCCCGGAGGCACTTGCGCAGGTTGACCGGGCGATTGATCTCGATGGCGCTGGCAATGGTCGATGCCTTGAGCTGGTCGGCGTCCATTCGAGCGAAATACTCATCCGCGATCCCCGTCTCCGGACGGCCGCCGTTCCAACGCATGCCCCGCCGGTCATAGAGCTGATAGAGCGTGTCCGCGCCGGCCGCATTGATCACAGCCAGCCGTGGGACCCGCGCGATCAGCCCCAGCGCGTGGAGTTCGGCGAACGCTTTGCCGAACGCGCTCGAATTGCCCAGGTTGCCGCCCGGCACCACGATCCAATCGGGCACTTCCCAGCCGAGCGCCTCGAGCACGCGGAACATGATGGATTTCTGGCCCTCCAGGCGGAACGGGTTGATGCTGTTGACCAGGTAGATCCCCAGCTCGCTGCAGACCTCGCGCACGCGCACCATGGCATCGTCAAAGTCGCCCGCGATCTGGACAGTCAGCGCGCCGTAGTCGAGCGCCTGCGAGAGTTTGCCGTAGGAGATCTTCCCCGACCCGATGAAAATCACGGCCTTCATCAGCCGCGTGACGCTGCAGTACATCGCCAGCGAGGCGCTGGTGTTGCCCGTCGATGCGCAGGCCGCCCGCTCGGCACCGGTCATCCGTGCGTGAGTGAACGCCGCCGACATGCCGTTGTCCTTGAAACTGCCCGAGGGATTCATCCCCTCGTACTGCAGGTACAGCCGGCCGGGGTCCACACCGACATACCGTGCGACCGAGTCGGCCTGCTGGAACAACGTCTGCCCTTCGCCAACCGTCACGATCTGGCCTGGCGCACAAAACGGCAGCAGGCGGTGGAACCGCCACACACCGCTGTAACAACCCGGGTCACGCCGCCGAGCCCAGAGCGATTCCAGTTCCGCGAGCGCCCGCGGGGGTGCGAGCCGGTCCCAATCATAGGCCACGTCCAACAGGTCGCCGCATTGAGCACACGCAACGCGCACGTCGTGGATGTCGTACGTTGCCCCACAACTGGGGGAAATGCACCGTTGGAAGGCTGTCGGTGTAGTGGACACGAGTGTCTTGTCCAGTTGCGGCCAGGGTTCGATTCGAACTCCGCCAGGCGATGGGCGGCTTACCACGCTCGCACGCCTGAGGGGCGCAAGTCTATGCGAGGTGTCGTCACGCGACAAGTCGAGTCCTGCTGGGCAGTTCCTCCACTGGCGGCCGACTCGAACCGGCGTCGGGCGCTCAGCAGACTCTGAACCCTGCGGACAATGTCAGGGGCAATCCCCGGCCGCCGTTCCTTTGACAAGGGCTTGACCACTGCCTAAAATAGAAGGTCCGGAACTGCCTTGGGTGCGATTGCGAACCTTGCTCGGGGTGCAACGGCGGAACAATGACCGCTAGCACTCTGCGCCTGCCGCGCGGTGGACACTGCAGGTCCGGCGAGCGAACGGCACGTGGTGGCCGTTAGCGTGGTTTTCGGTTTTTTTGACCCGATCGATAGACATTTCAGCTGCGGCCGGGCCGCATGAATCAGGGCATCTGCGATGAGCAAGAATACGGATGTACGACGGTTCAAGGATCAGCTTCTGGAACTACGCACCCGCCTGCGGGGCGACGTGACCAACATGGCCAACGCGACGCTCAACCGGACCCGGAGTGAGGCCAGTGGCGATTTGTCGAGTATGCCGATCCACATGGCGGACATTGGCAGTGACAACTTCGATCAGGAGTTCACGCTCAGTCTGATGGAAAACGACGAAGGGACCCTCGGGCTCATCGAGGACGCTCTTGAACGAATTGAGGCGGGCACGTATGGTGCTTGCGTCGAGTGCGGCGGCCGAATCTCCAAGATGCGTCTCAATGCCATCCCTTATACCCCCCACTGCATCAAATGCGCTAACGAACTCCAGCGCCGCTAAGGCGGCAGCCGCCCACGCGGTCCCCCGATCTCGCTACCTGATCTTCTTGGCCCTCGCGGTCGGCGGGTGCGCGCTGGATCTCGTATCCAAGGCCTGGATCTTCAACCGACTCAGCATGCCCGCGCTCCGGGGCGGCCGCTGGTCACCCCCCATCTGGCTATTTGACGAGGTGTTCGGGTTCGAAACCAGCCTCAACGAGGGCGGTGTGTTCGGCCTGGGCCAGGGGCACGTCCTGGTGTTTGCAGCGCTCTCGGTGGTCGCCGCTATCGGCGTCGTGTACTGGGTTTTCTCCGCGCGAGCCGCCCGTGACCTGCACCTGACGGTCGCTCTGGGGTTCGTGTTGGCGGGAATCCTGGGCAATTTGTATGACCGGCTCGGGCTGCACGGTTTGACGTGGGCGGAGGGTCTGGAGAAACACAAGATGGGGGATCCCGTCTACGCGGTCCGGGACTTTCTTCATTTCAAGATCGACGCGATCGGATTCGACTGGCCCATATTCAATTTGGCGGACAGTTGGCTGGTCTGTGGAGCGATCCTGTTGGCTTGGCACGCTTTCCGCCGTCCGAACTGATTGACCACGGGTATTGGCTCTGTTAAGTTGGTGTCGAACTCGTCGTGAGGAAGGTCGTTTGTATTGAAGGCGGGTTACGACGATGAAGCTATCACGGACAGTCGCTTATGCAGTGCGAGCCACTCTGCAGTTGGCGAAGAGTGATGCTGCCACGCCGGTTCCCTGTAGTCAGTTGGCCGCGGAAGGGAACATGCCAGAGCGGTTTCTCTTACAGATCCTGCGCAGTTTGGTGACACACGGAATACTGCGCTCGACGCGTGGCGTGGACGGCGGGTACTCCCTGGTGCGGTCCCCCAGTGAAGTCTCACTGTTGGAGGTCATCGAAGCGATCGAAGGCCCGCTCACTTCGGGCGAACCGATGACCGAGGGAGCGATCGAGGACTCGCAAATGCGTTTGCGCGAGGCGTTACGGTCCGTGACGGACAATTCACGGCGCCAGCTGGAAGCCATCAAATTGTCACAACTCCTCGAACCGCCCACAACCACCGAGGTTGAGAACGCATAGGTTGACCATGGGGCTGGACGGCCATGCTCTGAATGCGCGTCTCGAACTGGCATGTTCAGCGGCTCGCGAGGCAGGTCAAGTCACCTTGCGGTATTTCCGGAGCGACCGCTTCGTCGTCGAACGTAAGGCTGATGATTCGCCCGTGACGATCGCCGACCGCGAAGCGGAGCAGGTGCTGCGCGATAGGATAGAATCCGCATTTGCAAACGATGGCATTGTGGGCGAGGAGTTCGGGCAGCGGGAAGGAAGTTCCGGGTTCCGCTGGATTCTCGACCCGATCGATGGCACGACATCGTTCGTCAGCGGCGTGCCGCTCTTCGGAACGCTCGTCGGACTGGAGTGGGAGCATCGCAGCGTCGTCGGCGTCATCTACGTTCCCGTGTTGGACGAGTGCGTCTATGCGGCCGAAGGGTGCGGCGCGTGGTATGTCCAGGGGGCCAACCCACCCCAAGCGGCGCGTGTCTCCTCGCGCGAGAGCCTGGCCGAGGGCCTCTTGGTCACCACCGAGCTGAGCCTGTTTGACGACCGGGAGGCGGGGCAGGTGTTTCGAGAACTCCAGCGGCACGCCCGCGTGACACGCACCTGGGGCGACTGCTACGGCTACCTGCTGGTGGCCACCGGGCGGGCCGACGTGATGATCGATCCGGTCATGAGCGTCTGGGATGCCGCGGCGCTGCAGCCGATCCTCGAGGAAGCCGGTGGCACTTTCACCGACTGGCGCGGGAACCGCACGATCTACCACGGCGAAGGGATCGCGACCAACCGCCGCGTGTTGGAGGAAGTGCTCACGATCACCCGCCCGTACAGCGGACAATAGGCGGTCGATCCCCGGCCATGGTCGGCCGCAGGGTCTCGGGCCGCTGTGGCCGGTCGCCGTTGTTCTCCTTGCGGCCCGGCCGAATGCGGCTATACTTGACCGTTTTCCGCCGGTCGAGGTATGCGCGATTCTGAGAGGGGACCCCATGGCTCGGGTTTGTGAAATCTGCGGCAAAAGCACCCAAATGGGCAACGCCATCGAGACGCGTGGCAAGGCCAAGTACCTGGGCGGAGTGGGCACGAAGATCACGGGCATTTCGCGTCGCCAGTTCAAGCCGAATTTGCAGCGGATCCGGATCACAACACCCGGCGGGGCCAACAAGACGGTCCGGGTCTGTACGCAGTGTCTGCGGAGCGGCGCGGTACGGCGGGTGGTGCGTCAGCGGCCGTTCGATTTGCCGGCCGCCGACAAGGCCGGGGGCAAGGCGAAGGGTCAGGCCAAAGCCCCGACCGAGGCCAAGGCCAAGGCAAAGGCGAAATCGTGAGTCTTTCGCGTGCGGACCTGGAGAGCGTGTCCCAGGCGGCTCGTCTGCAGCTGACGGCCGACGAACTCGACGCGTTGACCCGCCAACTGGGCGACCTCGTGCAGTACGTCGAGCAATTGGCGGAGTTGGATACGCGGCAGATCGCGCCCTGGATGCCGGCCTGGGATCTGGGCAACCTGTTTGCCGACGACCGATGCGCTCCCGGCTTGGATCGCGCGCAAGCCTTAGCCAACGCGCCCAAGCGTGATGCGGAGTGCTACCGGGTGCCGGCCGTGCTCGGCAGTGGATCTGCGCAGTAGGGGGTCATGTGTCTCGTCGAACTCACCGCCGCTCAGCTGCGTGACGACTTGGCCGCCGGCCGCGTCAGTGCGTGCGAGATCGCGCAGTGCTTCCTGGACCGGATCCGGCAGGTGGACGGTCGCGTGGGGGCTTTTCTGCGCGTGGAGCCCGACCTGGTGTTGGCCCAGGCGCGCGCGTCGGACGAGCGTCGTGCGGCGGGGCGGCGGCGGAGCGCGTTGGATGGGATCCCGGTGGCGTTGAAGGACGTGTTGTGCACGGCGGGCGAGCCGACGACCTGCAGTTCGCGCATGTTAGCGCGGTTCGTACCGCCCTACGACGCGACGGTGGTGCGCCGCTTGCGCGACGCGGGGCTGGTGCTGCTCGGCAAGACGAACCTGGACGAATTCGCCATGGGCGCGTCGACCGAGCACGGGGCGCTGGGGCGCACATCCAATCCGTGGGACTTGCGGCGCGTGCCGGGCGGGTCGAGTGGCGGCTCCGCGGCGGCCGTGGCGGCCCGCATGGCCGCCTGGGCGATCGGCACCGACACGGGCGGGTCGGTCCGTCAACCTGCCGCGTTCTGTGGCGCCGTCGGACTCAAGCCGACCTATGGCCGGGTGAGCCGTTACGGACTGATCAGCTTTGCGAGCAGCCTGGACCAGGTCGGCCCGCTGGCACGCACGGCGGAGGATGCGGCGCTGCTGCTGGAAGTCATCGCCGGCCGGGACGCTCAGGACGCTACTTCGGCGGATCTGCCGGCCGACGCTTTCAGCCGGTCGATCCGCGAGCCGCTGGGCACACTGGAGCTGGGCGTGCTGCGCGAGCAGTTTGACGCCGGGCTGGACGCCGAAACGGGCGCGGCGGTGGAGCGGGCCATCGACCTCTTCCGGACGCTCGGTGCGCGCGTCCGCGACGTGTCGTTGCCGCACGGCCGGTACGCGGTCGCGGCGCACCATCTCATCGCGTCCTGCGAGGCGTCGAGCAGCCTAGCACGCTACGACGGCGCGCACTTCGGCTATCGCGCCGACGACGAACCGCTGCCGCAGGAGTTGGTCGACGCAGCGCGGGCGGGCGGGTCGGCGGACGAAGCGGACCACGCCTTGTCGCGCATGTACCGCCAGACCCGCGGGGAGGGGTTCGGCCCGGAGGTGAAGCGCCGCATCATGTTGGGCACCTATGCGCTGAGTGCGGGACACTATGACACGTACTACCGCAAGGCGCTTCAAGTCCGGCGGCTGATCCGCGGCGATTTTGACGCGGCGTTCCGGCAGGTCGACCTGCTCGTCGGCCCGACCACGCCCGCCCCGGCGTTTTGTCGCGGCGAGAAGCTGGACGACCCCCTGTCGATGCACCTGGAGCAGCGGTACACCGTCACCGCAAATCTGGCGGGGATCCCCGGACTGTCGGTCCCCTGCGGCTTCACGCGATCCGGGCTCCCGATCGGCCTGCAGCTCCTGGCGCCCCGGTTCCAGGAGGCTCGCCTGTTGCGTGCGGCGCATCATTATCAGCAGCAGACCGACTGGCATAGGCGGAGGCCGGAGCTGTCATGAGCGGAGTCCATTCCATGACGGTGATCGGGTTGGAAGTGCATGTCCAGCTGAAGACTCGGACCAAGCTGTTTTGTCGCTGCAGCACCGAGTTCGGCGCCGCGCCCAACACGCAGACCTGCCCGGTCTGTATCGGCCTGCCCGGCGCCTTGCCGGTCATGAACCGGCTGGCTTTCCAGTTGGCCATGCGGGCGGCGCTGGCGCTCCACTGCCAGATCCCGGCCTTCACCCAATGGGACCGGAAGCACTACTTCTACCCTGATCTCCCCAAGGGCTATCAGATCAGCCAGCACGACCTGCCGATGTCGCGCGACGGACATCTGGACATCCACGACCTCTCGGGCCGGTTCCCCGATCGGCGCGTGCACATCATCCGGGCGCACCTGGAAGAGGACGCCGGCAAAAGCATGCACGACGAGGTCGCCGGGCGGGCGGACAGCCGCATCGATTTGAATCGGGCCGGCACGCCGCTCCTGGAGATCGTGACCCGGCCCGACCTGCGATCCCCCGAGGAGGCCAAAGCCTTCCTGACCGAGCTCAAGCTGCTGCTCGGTTACATCGACGTATCCGACTGCAACATGCAGGAGGGCAGCCTGCGGGTGGACGCCAACGTCAATCTGCATATCGACACGCCGCGCGGCACGGCGGCCACGCCGATCGTCGAAATCAAGAACATGAACAGCTTCCGCGCCGTCGAACGGGCCTTGGCCTACGAGAGCGCGCGGCAGTACCGCGAGTGGTGTGCGACGGGCCACACGCGTGATCAAGTGCCCAAGCAGACGCGCGGCTGGGACGATCAGGCACAGGTCACGCGCGCCCAGCGTCACAAGGAGGAGTGGAGCGACTATCGCTATCTCCCGGACCCGGACCTGCCGCCGGTCCGCGTCATGCCGGAGGAAATCGCCGCGGCACGCGCGTCCTTGGGCGAGTTGCCGGCCGCCCTCCGCGAACGACTCGTCTCGTCGTACGGCCTGGACCCGTCCGACGCCCAGGTGCTGGTCCACCAAGGCCGGGCCGTGGTGGACTATTTTGAGCAGGTGGCCGCGCGGTGCCAGGACCCCAGGCGGGCCAGCAACTGGATCCAGCAGGACGTGCTCCGCGCGCTGCACGAGACCGGCCAGCCGATCGCAGAGTTCACGGTGCGCCCCACAGCGCTCGGGCAACTGATCCAAGTCGTTCGCGACGGACAACTGGATACCGCACGCGCCCGGCACCTGTTCCAGCACATGCTGGAGACCGGCGCGGACATGCAGGGCGCCCAGGAAGCGCTGGGCATCGCCGACCTCTCCACTGACGCGCTCGAGGCGCTGTGCCGAGAACTGCTGGCCGCCAACCCGAAAATCGTTCAGGCCGTCAAGGCGGGCAAACAGCAGGCGCTCGGCGCCCTGATCGGTCAGGCCCGCCAACGCAACCGGAACGTCGACCCGTCCCGCGTCCGGGCGATCTGCGAGGCGATGATTCTGAGAGAGTAGGTCGCCGTTCCCGGCCGCACGTGGCCGGCCGGCACCGCCGCCCAAGGATCCGGCCGATCACTGAACGGCCGAGCGGGTGCCTTGGGGCGAGCCGCTGATCGGTTGGCCGTCGGGCAGCGGGCGGCTGGCCGTCAGGAAACCCAGTTTGTAGAGTTCGTCCTTGAGGCGGCGGAACGCTTCGAAGCTGTCCGGATAGACCCACACGGTCACGGTGGTCTGGTCGGGGTTGCAGCCGCCCAGGACCGCGTGCAGTTCCGATTCCGGCCGCAGCGCCTGGTCGAGGCTTTCGCCCAGATCATCTTGCGTGGGCACGATCACGAAATGGTCCAGTTCGACGCGCTGCTGGACGGCCACCCCCGTGCGGGTCTCCAGGCTGTAGGTGGTGCGTTTGAGCGTGTAGCGCAGGTGAAATCCGCGATAGGGCCCGACCGATTCCGTGATCTCGGGCGCCTGCTTGAGCTTCCAGACCTGCTGTTTGGCGTCCGCTTTGAACAGGTCGACCAGTTCGTCCACCGGGACATAGACGAGTCGCTCGGCCTGGAGCCGGAAATGGACTTCCTTGCCGAAGACGGTCTTCGCCAGGGGCGTGGGGCGGTGTTCCAGGACGGTGACGGGCGGCGTGGTGCGTTCGACCGTGTCGCGGGCCAGCTTCAGGTCCGCCTGCTCGCGTTGCAACGCGGCCAGCTGGACGGCGATGTCGTGGGCGGCACGCTGATCGTCGCTGAGCTTGGCTGCTTCCTCCGAGACGGCGTGTTCGGCCGTCTTGATGAGCATCAGCATGCGATCGCGTTCCGCGCGGCGATAGGCGATTTCGACGTTCTGCATCTCGGTGCGTTGGAGCAAGGCCTGGAGTTCCTGGCGGACGGCGACGGCCGCGTTGCGGGGCCCTTCGACGTCCGGCGCGGCGGACGACACGCGCGGCTGGTCGGCCTGCAGCATGGCGTCCTTGGCGCGGGTGCCGACGATCATCACGAGGATGATCAGGATGCCGACCAGGTTGGCCACCACGTCCAGGAACGAATCCTGGCCGGGCGCGTCGACTTCATGGCGTACGCGGCGTGTCACCGGTTGCTCCTTTCGATGTCCAGGCCGCTGCCATCCAACAGGACGCGGAGCTCTTCGAAGCGTTGTTCGGCCCCGGCCATCACGCTCACATGCAGCACGGGCTTCCAGTAACCGCCGGCCACGGCGACCCCCCAGCTCTCCACGCGCTGCCACAGCTTGGAAACCAGCGCATCGACTTCCTCGTACATGCCCCCCTCGATCAGGATGACCTCGGGCGCGCGCGACTCGCCGCGGTCCGGCAAGATCATCAGCCGGTCGGTCAGGCAGGCGACGCGGATCGGCCGGACAATGCCCGTCGCGTTGGCCATCTGCTGTGGCAGGCCCCAGTTGCGGCCCCGTTTCCGGGCGATGGGGGTGACGCCGCCGCCGATCCGCGCGCCCGGCACGCCCTGCACCAGACCGTGCTCGGGCACCGCACCGGCGTTGTCGGCAGTTGGACCGGCGCCCGTGTCCGCTCCCGGGACCGGGCCGTGCGCCTGACCATCTGCGAAGCGGTCGTCGCCACCTTGTCCGAACCCGCCGGACCGGGACCCGGTTGGCGTCCGATCGACGGACCCACCCTGGCGGACGAACCCGCCGCGGGTTGGCGAGGCGACGAATCCGACGTCACCGCTACGCTCGAAGCGGCTGGGCATGGCGGCCGCCAGGATCTCTTGCCGGGACCGCGCGTCGAGGACCGTCTTGCGCAGCAGGTCCGCCAGCGCCGGGTCTGCATCGGGGTATTTGAGCTGCATGTGGTCATCCACCAGCTCGTAACCGAATTCGTCATCCCAGGATCGCATCGCTTCGCGGGCCGCGACGTACGCTTCAATGCCGCCCGGGCGTACGATCAGCAGCGGGTACGGCTCGCCTTGCGTCCCCACCGCGCCGGCGCGTGCATAGTGTTCGCGGATGCTCCGCAGCGCGGCGTCCAGCGGGTTGCCGGGGCCCAGCGGCCCGTCGAAATCGCGCGGCCCCAGCACGATCCCTTCCGGCTGGAGTGTGACCCCCCGGTCCGTGCACTCGATGTAGATCGGGCGGCGGTGGGTGGCGTTGGGGCCCTCGTAGGGGATGATCGCGTAGCTGGCCGGCCGCGCCGCCGCGTGCTTCCGGGCCGTCTCGAGTTCCTCACGCGCGGCGCGGACTTCCTGCTCGAGCCGTTCCAACTCCGCCAGGGACGCCCGGCGCCCGGCGTCCTGGCCGCCGGCGCGGCGTTTCAGGTCCGCAGCCGACTCGCTCAGCTCCTCCCAGCGCCGCTCCAGCTCGCGGATGTGCGCCTCGAGGTGGCTCAGCTCGAGCCGCTTCTGCGCCATGTCCGCTTGGACCTTGACCCGTTGCTGCTCGAGCAGTTCGCGCTTCCACTGGTAGTCTTCCTGAGCGATCCGCTGCGGATCGGCCGGTTCGATCAGCCCCTGGTGGCTTTCCTCTTCGGCCGCGTCGACCCGAGCCATGTGGACCATCAGCACGAGCATGACGATCAGCACGCCGACCGTGCAGAGCAGCACGGCGAGGAACGGGAACAGCGAGAACCCACTCGAGGTGTGCCGAAGTCGGGATCGTGTCATGCCGCGCGACCTTGCACTTTGGGCGGGCTCAAGTTGATGTGCCGCGCCTCGCCGTCGCTGGCGCCCAGGCGCATGTTGAGCAGGTGGATGGCGGCCGCCAGGCTCATCACTGTGTCCTCGAAGTTCTTCGAGCCGGCCAGGGCTTTCAGGTTTTCGTTGAGGGCGGTTTCCAGTTGCATGACATCGCGCGTCGCTTCGACGACGCGCGCCATCAGCTCGCTCTGCCGGCTCAGCTCCTGTTGCTGCGACTGCATCATCCGCGCACCGTTGGACAACGCGGTCTGCCACTGCTCCCACCGCTGTCGCGCCTGGTCCGCCGCGACGGCTTCCGTCTGCCCCAGTCGCTCGGCGAAGCGGTCCAGGCTGGCGTCCAGGGCCGCGGCCAGCGACGCCCGGACCTGTTCCGCCGTCGCGTGGGACGCCTGCGACCAGCGCTGCTGGGCTGCCTCCATGCTCTCCTGCCAGATCTCGGCTTGGCGGGCAACCAGCGTGCCGTTCGCCTGGATCACCTCCCGCACCATCCGCTGAATCGTCGCCACCTGCGGATCGTGCACCGTGCCCACCCGCTCGAACCGGCCGACCAGCTCCTGGCTGGCACGCGCGTCGACCGTCGACCGCAGCTGCATCTCGATCCGCTCGGCCAGGAACTGAATGAACATCAGGACCAGCGACAGGGACAGGGCCAGCGATGTGGTGTCAAAGGCCACATACAGGCCGGCCATCAGTCCTTCAAAGGCCTGCTGCATCGCCGTGGCCAACAGCTTGGTGTCGAGGTCGCCCAACGCGCGGGTAATGCCCACCACGGTTCCCAGGAACCCCAGCATGGGCGTCGCCCAGATCACGATCCGCACCACCGCGTAGCTGTCGTGCTGGCGCACTTCGTCCAACTCCGACAAGTACTTCAGCTCATCGTCCAGATCGTCCGCCGAACCCTTGCGCTGGACGCTCTCGAGCGCCTCCCGCAGCCGGCGACCGAGATACGAATGCCGCACCGCGCTGGGCATCTCGGCCAGCTCGTCCAGCAGATCACCGCTCCGCTCCACCGGCAGAGGGTCACCGGGAGGGCCGCCCAATTGCAGGGTGCGGGTCGTCGCAAGCTGGCCAAGCAGATTGGCCAGTTTGATCCCCAGCGCCGAGAGCCCGATGAAGAACAGACCGACTTCGCAATACAGGATCGGATGCCCCGCGCAGTAGCGCGGGAAGAAGACTGACCCGAGCAGGCCCCGATGCAAGGCCGTGTAAAACAACGTGCACGCGGCGAGCCCGAGGATCAAGGGCCAGCCTAGACTCCCCAGCATGGACCAGACGGAACTGCATTCGCGATCTCGGGGCACGGGACGTGTCCTTTCTCTGCACGAGCGGTAGCGTACGGGCGCAGCGATGGCGCACTGCCCACACAATCGGAATAACCGCTACAGATTAATGAGCCATAATGGCGCAATTCCCACGGATCCGTGGGGCCGGCGCCGTGCTCGACGCGACGGCCCAGCCGATTGGGTGCCCATCCCACCTCTACCGGGCAGTCGCCTGGCGGGTTGACCCACGCGAAAGTGGTGTCCCGCAGCCAAGAAATCGCAAGTCTGCCCCCCGTGTTGGCCGATATGTAGCAACATTGCCGGCAGAGCGAAATCGAACGAACAGCGTTGACACAGCCTGGCAATCCCAGGGGGGAACCATAGTCCGGGACCGGCCGTTGACGGCCGCCCGGACTATTTTTTTTCCTCTTGCCCGGGAGGCGACTCGTAGGTCGCGCAACACCGGGGTGTCTCCCAAAGCTGTACCCATTCGATCGGAAAGCCCAACGCCGTCGCCGCGTCGTAGATCAGCCGGGCAATCGTCTCGGCCGTCGGGTTCTCCGGCAGCAGATACATCGGCTCGCCCATCTCCCGCAGAAATGGAACCACCGGATCGGCCTCGTGCAAGATCATCCGGTGGTCCAGGTGACGGTCGATCCAGGCGCTCACCTGACGCTTGATGTCCCCAAGATCCAGCACCATGCCGCGCTGGTCCAGCGCTTCGGAACCCGTGGAAATCACGGCCCGCCCATTATGCCCGTGCAAATAGCGGCATTTGCCCGTGTAGTTCAACAGCCGATGGCCGTAACAGAAATCGATTTGGCAGGTTACGTGGTACAACGTCGAGACTCCTGTCGCCATGGGTTCAGACGATGGGCATTCTAGACCCCACCAGACCGGGAGGCGATAGGCGGGCCACCGGAAGCACCGCCACCAGCCACGCTGGCGCTGCAGCTCAACGCGGCACTCGCGGCCGTCCTGAGGGCCCAGCGTCCTGCACCCGTCCTGAGGTCCTGAGCGGTTCCAATCGGTTGCTCTTGTCGGTTGGTCGCGCAGCGCGGTAGACTCCGAGGCCCACACAAACACACCCCAAAAGGGGTGGGCCGCGGTCGGTGCGGCTGGGCTTTCCCTTCGTCAAGCATTGCGGTGCGGGTCGCCGGGCAGGTGGGTGGACGGAGGGTTGTATGAGATAGGTGGTATTGGGCCGCGGGAATTTCGACCAAACGGTCCATCGTGGAACTTGGAGACTCTTGAAACGGGAAATGGGCCTTTTAGAATGAGTCTGAGGGTCCGATTTCCGCAGCCTGTCACGGAAGGTAGGTGAGCGATGCGAGTTGCGGCATTTGGACTTGGTATCCTGGCAGTTCTCATGGTGGTGCTGGCAGCCCAGTGGTTCGACCCGTCGGCCTATGGGCAAGCACCGCAACAGTCCACCATGCAGCCGGTCCTTCCGTCACGTATTCCGTGGGCGGCAGCCGGCGATCTGATGGCGTTTTCCTCGGAGGTGGGGAGTGGTCCGGCACAGGTCACGCTCATCGATGTCAAGTCGCGCGTCATGTGCGTCTACCATGTGGATCGGACGACGGGTCAGATTGAGCTGAAGAGTGTGCGGAAGGTCCAGTGGGACCTGCTGGTGGAGGATTTTAACGGGGTGGATCCTTTGCCGCGAGAGATTCGGGCACTGTTTGAACAGCGCTGACTGGGGTGCCATGGATTGGGCTTTCACGACGGCGCGGTCGGGCAGTGCGGTACGTGTGGCGGGATCAGGCTGCGGACGTCGTCGTTTGTTCAAGTGGAGCCCAAAGATCAATGGCCGGGAAATTCATCGAACTCAAAGCGGCTGCCGCGCAGCTGGGAATCACGACCGAGCAACTGCAGGAGCTGCGTGAGGCGGGCAAGGTCCACGGCTACAAGGATGGCGCCAGTTGGAAGTTCAAGCCGGAGGAAATTGCGCGGCTCTCAAGTGAAATGGCGGCCAGCTCGGCGGCCGCGGACGCCGACGAGCTTGACTTCGACGACTCGGGATCGCTCAGCGGCGACGAATTCGACCGGCTGTTGAGCATTGACGCCGAATCGGACTCGGACTCGGAGGACAACCTGGAAGACTCCTCGGTCCTCATCAGTGCCGACGCGAAGCCCGGCAGTGAGCAGGAGTCCTCCAGCACGGTGATCGGCAAGGAGCAGGCGGACCAGCTGGGCAGTGACTTGCGTCTGGCGGAAGAGGACGAAGGTGGCAGCGACATTCGGTTGGCCGGCAGCAGTGCCAAGAGCGGCTCCGACGCAGACGATTTGAGACTGGCGGACTCAGAAGATCTCAGTGACGAACTGAGCCTGGCGGACAACCTGGATTTCGAGTCGGACAGCGCGCTGATGCTCGGCGACGACGCCGAGCTTTCGTCGTCCAGCGGCAGCAGCGAACAGCACGTCCTGGTGGATTCGGACAGCAGCGTGGTGGACGCAAGCGGCAGCGGCATCGGCCTGGTGAATGCATCGGACAGCGGGCTGTCGCTCGAAAGCGGTTCGTCCGCCGCGCTGGAGCTGCCTGAAGACGAGGACATGATCTCGCTCGAAGACGATATCGCGCTGTCGGACGACGGCAGGCAACTGCAGCAGGACGAGGAGTTCCTGCTCTCCCCCTCGGACGAGATGATGGGTGACGAATCGTCTGACAGCGGTTCCCAGGTCATCGCGTTGGATGATTCGGGCGCGTTTGACAGCGACGCCGACGTGTTGGTGGCCGACGGTGCCGAGCCGATGCTGGTCCCGGAGGACGCCGAGGGGCTCGGCCTTCCGCTGGAACCCATCGAGGAAGCGGTGGCCGTCGCGAAGGCCGCGCCGGGGATCAGCGGCGCGCAAGCGCCGGAGGCAGCCTATAGCGTGTGGAACCTGATGTCGCTGGTGTTCGTCGTCCTGTTGCTCGGCGTGACCGGTATGCTCATGGCCGACGTCGTCCGCAACATGTGGTCGTGGAACAGCGAGACAGGCGTGTCGAGCGGCTTAGCCAACGCCATCATCGAAGCGCTCGGAATGAAATAGACGACCCCCGTCGAGGTGCGCGGGGAGCGCGGAATCCGGTCAGGTGCTTGGCATGCGGCACAGTCGCGTCCGCCGGAAATGCCTCACCCCTCCTCCGGTTCTTCCCCGCTCAAAGCCGAATCCCGTACGTTCGCACGCCCACAGCCCCCGATCCGCCGAGCATTCAAGGCTGCGGCGCCCGCGCGTTGGGTACCGCCGTACCGCCGTGCCCCGGGGGGCCACGCGCCACCTAGATCTGGGCACCGGCGGTGCCCTATAATGGGACGGCGTGCCCGGCGCTTCCCGCACGACTGGATTGTACGGTGGGGTGGCGCATCTGCTTGACCGGCGGCCATCCCGTGACTCGTCGCGACCTGGAAGCACCATGCCATACCCGCTACATTCGTCCGATCGGCCGCGAGGCCGCGTCCGACCCCATCGTATCACATCGCTGAGTCGGTTCGTCGCAGGGGCGTTGTGTGTGCTGCCCTTGCTCGGCTGCAGCTCGGAGGAGCCGATCCAGCGGTACAAAATCCCCAAGCCGGCGCTGTTGTACGCGGAGAACCATGTGGAGAAAGCCGACGCCGGCGCGACACGCTCGGCGGGGGCTGTCGATCAGCTCCTGGGCGCCGTGCTGCCCCACGGCACGCAGACCTGGTACTTCAAGATGACCGGCCCGCAGGCGATCGTGGCCAAGCAGGAGACGGCCTTCCGCCAGCTCATCGCCTCCATCCGGTTCGCCGACGCCGGCGCTCGACCGCAGTGGACGCTCCCGGACGACTGGCGTGAGAACCCGGGGGTCGGCCCGCGGCTGGCGACCTTGACGGTCGACGTGGATGGCCAGACTCTCGAGGTATCGGTGATCCAACTGGAAACCTCGCCTTCTCCAACCTCGCTGCTGGACAATGTGAACCGCTGGCGCCAACAGATGCAGTTGCCTGCGATTACCGAGAAAGACCTCCCGCGCGAGACCGTCACGGTTGACCTGCCGGACGGCACGGCGACGTTGGTCAGCCTGCTGGGCCGGTACTCGGGCGGCGACACGGCCAGCTCCACGCTCGGGTCTGGCAGCGTTCCCACCGCGAGCACGCCTGACACGCTCGATCCGTAGCCGACGGTCCTGCGTATGAGATCTAATTGCGTTCACCACCTCCCTGGGAGCCAGCGATGGCCACGAAAGCGCGTCCGGAGCCACAAGTCACCCAGTCCCCGCAGGACTGCGATCCCCAGTGTCCAGGGCGTTCCGCCGACGCATCACGGGTGTGGCGTGTGGTCGCCGCGGTCCTCACCCCCCTGGCGTCGTTGAAGCTGACGGTCGCGCTGTTCTTCCTGGCCATGTGTATCGTGCTGATCGGGACGCTGGCCCAGGCGGAATTGGATACGTGGCAGGTGGTCAACGACTACTTCCGCATGGACTTGTCATCGGTCCAGGAAGCCCTGGGCACCTCGTTGGCGTGGATCGACTTCCGCGTGTTCTTCCCGCCGAGTTTCTTCCCGAACATGGAGCGCATTCCGTGGGGCTACGGGTTCTACTTCCCGCGAGGCTGGTTGATCGGGATCGCCTTGTTTCTGAACCTGACGGCCGCGCACGTGATTCGTTTCCGGGTGCAGAGCCGCGGCAGACGGCTCCTCGCCGGACTGGCGGTCTTGGTGGTCGGCATCCTGTTCGGGTGGGCCGTCGTGGCGGCCGGTTCTGAGCAGACCTCCGCCCAGCTCAGGCTCTTCACCGACTGGCCGTCGCTCCGCATCCTCTGGCTCCTGACGCTCTGCACGGCCGTGAGCGTCGTTCTGTTGATCGCCTGCGCGCTGATCTTCTCCTGGCGTGCGGGCACGGTCGTGCTGCATGCCGGCATTGGACTCATGATGGTCGGCGAGCTGGCGGTCGGCACTTCGGCAATCGAAGGCCAGATGCACATCGTGGAGGGCCAGACGGTCAATTTCGTGTTGGATACTCACAAGCTCGAGTTGGCGATCATCGATACGACTGATCCTCAGGAGGATGACGTCGCGGTGATCCCCGGGTGGCGTTTGCGCGAGGCTCCCACCCTGATCGAGGACCCGCTCCTGCCGGTCGACGTCCAGGTCGTGGAGTGTCAACTGGATCCCGCCAGCACCGCGGCGGTGCGGGTGCGTCTGCACGAGAAAGGCGGCCAAGCGGACCTGGGCGAATACCAGGTCCGCATGGAGGACTGGTCGGTCGGCCGCGCGGTGCGGGTACCCGTCCATGGGAAGACGTACGACGTCTTCCTGCGTTACAAGCACATGTACAAACCGTACTCGCTGCATCTGATCGACGTGGTCCGGGACGTGTACATGGGGACTCAGACGCCCCGGAGCTATTCGTCCGAACTGCGGCTGGTAGACCCAACGCGCCATGTCGACCGCCTGGTGCGGATCTGGATGAACAACCCGCTGCGTTTTGCGGGCGAGACGTTTTACCAGCAGGATTACGGGCCGGTGCGCGGTACCGATCTCGAGTACACCGGACTGCAGGTGGTGACCAACCGGGGTTGGCGGATCCCGTACGTCTCCTGCATGATGGTGACGGTCGGCATGTTCGCGCAGTTCATGACCTCGCTGTGGCGGTACTTGAGGCGTCGGGGCACCGGGCTCGCGGAGGGTTCTTCCGGGCGGCAACCGGGCGGCGGGCAGACGTCCGGGCAGGACCCGCGCGTCTCGCAGGGCGCGTCGGGAGCAGCATCGCCGACCCGGCCGGTCCGTGGGCGGTCGATCAGCGGGTGGCTGATCCCGCTGGCCGTGGTCGTGGCCAGCGCCGTAGCGCTGGCCGTGCAGTTCCGCGTACCGGCGCGGCAGGTGGGGCAGATCGATTATGACGCGTTCGGCCGTTTGCCGGTGGTGTTCGAAGGGCGCGCGAAGCCGCTGGACACGCTGGCGCGCAACAGCCTGCGGATCATCTCCGACCGGGAGGAGTACCGGGACGCGTCGGGCAGGAGGCAGCCGGCCATCGTCTGGTTGTTGGACGTGGTTTCCGATTCGCCGGCCGCGGATCAGCATCGCGTGTTCCGCATCCAGAATCTGGAGCTGTTGGACACGCTGGGACTTGAGCCGCGTGCCGGGTACCGCTACTGCTTGGAGGAACTCCGGCCGCATCTGGAGGCGTTCGGCCGGCAGGTGCGACAGGCGCGGATGCTCGCCCCCGTGCGGCGGGGCGTCTTCGAGAAGAAGGTTCTTGAACTGCAGCAGCGGTTGAATCACTACGTGGCGCTGATCGAAGCGTTTCGCCCGGGCCCATTGCGTGTGGAGCATCTGCGTGAGGACTTGGCGGCCGAGCGGACTCGGCGCGAGGAGCACAGCGGGGGCGGCCTGCCGCTGGTGGTGCCCCCCGAGGCCCCGGGTGGCGACTGGCTGCCCTACTCGTTTGCGGAGTTTGACGCGCGTGCCCAGGCGCTGGCCGCCGCGCAAGGCGTCCAGGTCCCCGCGCCGAACCCGGCGACCGGCGCCTGGACGAAGATCCTGCACGCCTACAGCACCAAGGCGAGCGACGCCGCCGCCTTCAATCACAGCGTGCAGGAGTACTGGAAGCTGCTGCGCGCCCATCCACCCCAGGACTGGAGCGCGGCGAAGACGGACTTCGAAGCGGATTTCAACCGGCTTGCGCCGTTCAACCATGCATTGGTCCTCTACATCGGCGCGTTTTTCCTGGGCTGCTTCTCCTGGCTGGGCTGGGACGTCCCGCTGCGGCGCGCGGCGACCTGGCTCACGCTGTTCGCGCTGGTCGTCCATACGCTGGCGCTGGCGGCGCGCATCTACATCTCCGGGCGGCCGCCCGTCACAGGTTTGTACTCGTCCGCGTTGTTCGTCGGCTGGGCGGGCGTCGTGCTGGCGATCATTCTGGAATTCTACTCGCGCGTGGGGGTCGCGAACGTGGTGGGCGCCTTCCTGGGCTTCGCCACGTTGCTGATCTCGGTCCTGCTGACCACAGCCGTGCCATCCTTCAAGGGCGATTCGTTCACGGTGCTGGTGGCCGTGCTGGACACGCAATTCTGGCTGGCGCTGCATGTGACAGTGATCACCGCCGGCTACTCGGCCACGTTCCTGGCAGGCCTGCTGGGGATTGTCTATGTGCTGCGCGGCACGTTGACTCCCTCGCTCGTCCCGGAACTGGCCCGGGACACGTCGCGCATGATCTACGGGACCGTGTGCTTTGCGATCTTCTTCAGCTTCTTCGGCACGGTCCTAGGCGGGCTCTGGGCCGACGATTCATGGGGTCGATTCTGGGGCTGGGACCCGAAAGAGAACGGCGCACTTATCATCGTGCTGTGGAATGCGCTCGTATTGCACGCCTACTGGGGCCGCATGGTGCGCGAACGCGGCCTGGCGGTGTTGTCCATCGTCGGCAACGTCGTGACCGCTTGGAGCTGGTTCGGCGTCAACGAACTGGGAGTCGGGTTGCACACGTACGGGTTCACCGAGGGCGTGTTGCTGGTCCTGGCGACGGTCGTGGCCGCCCACGGGCTGATCTTGGCGTTGGGCCTGTTGCCGCTGAGCCACTGGCGCAGCCGGGTGCAGCCGACGTAGGCGAAACGCCGTCGAACCGAGCGCGCGGTGGTCCGCCCGATCGATCCGAGTCGCCCGGTCAGCGCTCGGGCCTCCGCGCCGTCAAGGGCACCGTCGACGATTCGGGCAGCGGCAGCGTACGCACCAGCGCAGCGGTCTCCCGCGTGGCGGGGACTTGCAGGTCCATGCGGGGGACCAGCAGGTGCACCAGGCTCAAGGGGGAGCGCGGCCGCGCGTCGCGCAGGGAGAGCAGTGGCCCGTGGCTGTCCGCGACGAGCGTCGAGGCGTCGGGCAGGGGCCCTGAGAGAACCAGCCCGGCAGCGGTGAGCGAGAACCCCACGGCCAGCTGCCGGTACGGACGCGGATCGCCGACGCCCGGCCGCGCGTGTTGCTGCAATGCCAGCGAACGCTCGGCGGCGTCCAGCAGGGACTGGCTGATCTGGCCCGCCTCGCAGCACAAGTGACCGGCAGCCTCGGTCAACCGGCCGCGGTGGACGCGGCATTTCGAAAGCGTCAGCACGGCCGCCCCGCTGAGTCGGTGCGGGAACTGCCGCGTCACCAGTTGCTCCAGATCCACCTGCCGGAACACGCCTTCCAGCCCGGCCTCCCAGCCGTCCGGGGACTGCTGGCTCCAGGCGGCACCCTGGAACACACACGCATCGCCCAGCTGCCCGAGGGCAGGCAGCCAGGGGAGGGCGATCGAGCAGGCCAGCCCGGCGGCGCCCGTCTGGAGTTCCCAGCGCGTGGTCGGCGGGTCGAGCTGCCGATTCCGCTCGAATCGCATCCGCACGCGCTGGTCCTTCGGCGCACCGGTCGCGCGGAACTCGACCCACAGCTCGGCGCCGTCCGGACGCCCTCGCAAGGTGCTCCCCACATCCGACACGGACTCCAAATAGGACTCGTCGATCAGCTCCAGCGTGGAGGCGGCGACCTGGACGGACGCGCACCGCGCATCCGTACGCCGCAACACGTGCTCATGCAGCAGGCCGGCCAACCGGGCCACGCGCCGCGCATGGACCTGCGGCTGGCCCAGCGACACCACCCAGCCCTGCGAGGTCCGCGCCACGTCGGCGGAACCCACCCGCAGCAGCCACTCGTCGGACTCGGGGTCGCGGCATTCCACGCCGCTGATCGCCCAGCGGCCGGCCCCGCAGGACCGGATCCCCGCCAACCGCGTGTCCATGCCCAGCGCGGCCGACAGCTCCCTCTGCCACGACCGAAGCTGCGCCGCGCGGTAGGCCGGCGTCCGCAGCCCGATGATCGTGACGACGACGACCAGCGTCGGCAGTGCGCAGGCCACACAGAAAACCAGGCGACACAAACGTCGCCGCGTGGAGAGTCTCACGGCTTCCATCCTTGTCGGCGATCGGCCACCGCGGGCGATAGACGATGCTCGATCCGTTTCAACCAACTCCCGATTCCCTTCACCGCTGTCGCGCGAGCTGGTGGAACAGCGCCCAGCGGGCCTTCATCTCCTCAATACTGTCTCCTCCGAATTTATCGATCAGTGCGCGCGCCACTTCAAACGCCACGACCTGCTCGATGATCACGCTGGCCGCGGGCACCGCGCACACATCGCTGCGCTCGTACTCCGCCAGCGCCGGCTGCTTGGTCGCCCTGTCGATCGACGCCAGCGGCTTGCGCAAGGTGCTGATCGGCTTCATGGCCGCGCGCAGGACGAGCGGTTGGCCGTTGGTCATGCCGGCTTCCAATCCGCCCGCGTTGTTCGTGGGCCGCTGATAACCCAACGTCGGGCCGTCGACCTGGTCGGCATCGAAGGCAATCGGATCGTGCACGTGCGATCCCATGCGCCGCGCGGCTTCAAAGCCGAGCCCGATCTCGACGCCCTTGATAGCCTGAACGGCCATCACGGCCTGGGCCAGTCGTCCATCCAGCTTCTGGTCCCACTGCGTATGCGTACCCAAACCAAAAGGCACTCCCTCGACGCACACTTCGATCACGCCGCCCAGGGTATCGCCCGCCTTGCCGGTCTCGTCAATCAGCGCCGTGACTTCCGCATCGCGCGGCGGATCGAGCGAGTAGATGGCGCTGGCGGCCCGCCGCCGCAGCCGCTCTTCCCAACTGCACGCGGGCGGCGCGATGCGGATCCCGCCCAACTCGACCACGTAGCCCATCGCCCGCACGCCAAACAGCTGCAGCAGTTGTCCGGCCAACGCGCCAGCGGCCACACGCGCGGCTGTCTCCCGAGCGCTCGCCCGCTCCAGCACCCCTCGAATCGAACCCAAATACTTGATCGCACCCGCCAGATCGCCGTGCCCGGGACGAGGACGAGTCAACTCCTCCATCCGCTCCAGCTTGTCATCCCGATTGACCACCTGCAACACGATCGGACTGCCGATCGTCTGGCCCTTCCAGATACCCGTCAGGATCTCAACGCGATCCTGCTCGATCCGCTGCCGCCCGCCCCGGCCATACCCGCCCTGCCGACGTGCCAGCTCGGCATCGATCATCCCCACGTCGATCGTCATCCCGGCGGGGAAGCCATCGACGAGTGCCAGCAGCGTCTTACCGTGGGATTCACCGGCAGTCCAGTAGCGTAACATCGCAGTCAATCATGTTTTAGGGCGACCAAGGGGTTGGCCTGACCAGTCCTCATTACGACATGGGGGCCCGTGTCCGTTCACATGCTCCACGCCGACATGATAAACCGGACGACGGCTGGAGGGATAGATCGATTGTGGAGGCGACGAGGCGATAGGCGGCCGGCAGTCCGATGGAGTATGATTTCCGTTTCCTGGCCTGGCCTGGGTTCGCTGCGCTCTGGGGCATTGAGCCACGCCCGGCGGCAGTACGGCGCGTCGATAACCCCTGGACCCTGGGGCAAGACACTGCGGGAGAGACGACTTGCGGATGAAGCGATTCCTGGCCCAGCGCTGGTTCCTGATCGCCCTGGCGTGTGTGATGGCGGTCGGGTTTCTCGGGTCGCATCTGCCGCACATGGCGCTGTTGGACAACATGGCCACGAGCCTGGTGATTCGTTACGGCGTTGTGGCGGCCGTCTTGTTCCTCATGGCGCTGCCGTTGGAACCGCGCTGGATGTGGCGAACGATCCGGCGGCCCGGGCCGCCCGCGCTGGGCGTGATCATGAACTACCTGGCCCTCCCGCTGCTGACCTGGGCAGTGGTCGTGCTGTTGGGAAGCCGCCTCTTGAGCCGCCCCATGGCGGACGGGTTGCTCGTCACGTCCGCCATTCCCTGCACGTTGGCGTCCGCGGCGGTCTGGACACGGCGGGCCGGCGGCAACGATGCGGTCAGCATGATGGTGACGGTCATCACGAATGCCAGCTGCTTCCTGGTCACGCCGTTCTGGATCCTGAACCTGACCGGTCAGTCGGCCCATATCGACCCGGCGCACATGATCGGCAACCTGGCTTTGTTCGTCGTATTGCCCATGGTCATCGCCCAGGTCGCACGGCTGGCTAAGGTGGTCGGCCGTTGGGCCACGCGGCACACGGCTGCGCTGGGAGTGACCGCGCAGATCGGCATCCTGTGCATCGTCTACTTCGGATCGGTCAACACGGCACAGGGGTTTCAGAAGGCGGGTGGTCGACCGATCCTGGGGGAGTTGGCGGTCGTCCTGCTCGCAGCGGCCGGGATCCATCTGGCGATCCTGGTGGCCGGCCTGTTCGCCGCGCGGCGTCTGCGGATGACCAGGCCCGACCAGATTGCGGTGGGCATTGCGGGCAGTCAGAAGACCCTGGCCGTGGGCCTCCAAGTGTGCATGGAATTGGAGTTCCACATCGTGCCGGTCGTGACCTATCACATCGTCCAGTTGTTGGCCGATACGCTGATTGCCGACCGGCTGCGTCGCCGTGCAGCATGAGCAGGCGGGCTCTTACCGGCCGTTCAGGTCGTCCCCTGGGGGTTTCCCGCCCCTTGTTCCCCGGGGAACCGGCTGCTATACTCTCGATTCTCCGGACTGCGTCAGGCGGATCCCAAGTCCATTGGCTGCGGGAACTTAAGGCAATGAAAGAAGGCATCCATCCCTCGTATTTCGAGACGCTCGTGACCTGCGGCTGTGGGAACAAGTTCACGACGCGCAGCACGCGCAAGGAGCTGAAAGTCGACATCTGCAACGCGTGCCACCCGTTCTATACGGGCAAGCTGAAGTACGTGGACACGGCCGGGCGCATCGAGAAATTCCAGAACAAATTCGCCGCCGGCAGTTACTCCAGCCTGGAGCGGTCCAGGAAGAAGAAGAAATAGGAATTCTTCCTTCGTCTTCCGTTCCCGATGGGCCGTCCCAGCCGTACACTGAATTCGTGGGCGGCGGTAGTGCGCGGGGAAGGGATAGCGCGCAAGATGGGTCAATCGGATGCGTGAAATGCTGGAAGAGAAGCTGGCGCGATTTCAAGAGCTGGAGCGCCAGATGATGAACCCGGATGTCATGTCGAATTCTTCGCGCATGGCATTGTTGGCGCGTGAGCACGGGTCGCTGGCCAAGCTGGCCACGAAGTATCGTTCATTCAAGCGGCTCGGCGACGAGATCGCGGAACTCCGGCAGCTGGCCCAGAGCGATGATCCGGAGGAGCGGGAGTTGGCCGACGAAGAGCTGGCCCTGGCGATCGAGCGGCGCGAGGCGCTTTGGAACGACTTGCTGGACCTCACTGTCGGCGGCGAGGACGCCAACCGCACGCGGTGCGTGATGGAGATCCGGGCCGGGACGGGAGGTGACGAGGCGGCGTTGTTCGCGCGCGACCTGTACGAAATGTACAGGAAGTATGCCGAGCTGCGCGGCTGGAAGGTCGAGGTGTTGGACGTCAGTCCCACGGAGCTGGGCGGCTTCAAGGAAGCCACCTTGGCGCTGGAGGGCGAAGGCGTCTATCGCGATCTGCGGTACGAGAGCGGCGGCCATCGCGTGCAGCGCGTGCCGGAAACGGAGGCCAAAGGGCGCATCCACACGTCGGCGGCGACGGTCGCCGTCCTGCCGGAACCGGAGGACGTGGAAATCGACCTCAAGCCGGACGACTACCGGAAGGACATCTTCCATGCCAGCGGGCCGGGCGGCCAGCATGTCAACAAGACGGCCTCGGCCGTCCGCTTGACCCACTACGAGACCGGGATCGTCGTGTCGATGCAGGACGAGAAGAGCCAGCACAAGAACCTGGCCAAGGCGATCCGGATCCTCAAGTCGCGGCTGTACGATTGGCACCAGCAGAAAGAGCACGAGCAGCGGGCCCATGAGCGGAAGACGCTGGTGGGATCGGGCGATCGCAGCCAGCGGATCCGCACCTACAATTTCCCGGAGAACCGGGTGACGGACCATCGGATCAACCTGACGCTGTACAAGCTCGACCAGATCCTGGAAGGCGCTTTGACGCCGCTGACCGAGGCCCTGATCGCCTATGACCGCGACCAACTGCGGGGCGCAATGAAATCGGGCATGAACTGATGCCCCAGCGGCCCTCGGCCGACACGCGTTCGTGTGCGCGGAGGTTCGCATGCCTGCCGACGAGCCCTGGACCATCGCACGGTTGCTCAGCTGGACGACCGAGTTCCTCCGACAACACGGCGCGGAGAGTCCGCAGCTGGACGCCCAGTTGCTGTTGGCCCACGCGCGGCAGTGCCCGCGCATCGAGCTGTTCACCGCCTACCATGAAGTCGTCGGCGACGACGTGCGGGGCCGGTTCCGCGAGCTGGTCCGACAGCGCGCCGCGGGAATGCCGGTCGCCTATCTGACCGGCAGGCGCGAGTTCTACGCGATGGAGTTCCGCGTCACGCCGGACGTGTTGATCCCGCGGCCCGAGACGGAGTTCGTGATCCTCACGCTGCTGGACCTGGTCAAGGCCGAGCCCGACCCGCCCGCGGCGCTGGCGATCGCGGACGTGGGGACCGGCAGCGGCGTGCTGGCTGCCTGCGCCGCACGGTATGTGCCGCAAGCCCGCGTCTGGGCGATCGACATCAGCCCCCAGGCGTTGGCGGTGGCGCGGGAGAACTGCCAGCGGCACGCGGTGGCGGACCGCATCGAGTTCTGCCAGGGCGACTTGCTCACGGCGGTGGGCGCGGAGGTGCGGTTCGACTACGTGCTGAGCAACCCGCCGTATGTGAGCGAGCCGGAATACGCGGCGCTGCCGCGCGCGGTGCGCGATTACGAGCCGCGCCTCGCGCTGTTGGCCGGCCCGACCGGCGTGGAGGTGATTGAGCGGCTGGTGCCGCAGGCGGCCGCACGCCTCCGGCCCGGAGGGGCCCTGGTGGTCGAAATCAGCCCGATGATCGAGCGCGCGGTGTGCGAGTTGATCGCGCGGGACGGGCGGTACGAGCCGCCCCATTCGATCCCCGACCTGGCAGGCCACCCGCGCGTCATCCGGGCGGTCACTCGATCATGACGGTCCGCGTGGTCCCCGCTCCCTTGTCGGGCGGCGCGACGGCGGCCGCCGACCCGTCGTCCGTGCGCGTGCGATTGCCCCCCTCCTGCTTGGCCCGGGCGACCAGGTCCGCCAACCGCTGCCACAGCTGCTCGGAGTCGTCACCCGGCCGCACGGCTGTCACGCCCGCCCGGACGGTCAACGCGTACTGCTTGCCCTTGAATTCGAACAGCGTGGCTTCCACCGCCTGGCGGATCCGTTCCACGGTCGCCGCTGCCGCGCTGTAACCGGCATCGCCGAAGAAGAGCAGGAACTGGTGCCCGTTGTAGCGGAACACCCGGTCGTAGCCGCTGTCCCGGCTGACCTGATGACTCAACAGATTGGCCAGGGCCTGGAGCAGGCGGTCGACGACGCGCGTGCTCGCGAACTCGTTGGTCCGGCCGAGGCGTTCGACATCCACCAGCGCAAGGCTCAGGCACCGCTGATGATCCGGGTCCTCCCGCCACCACTTGCCCAATTGGAGTTCGATCGCCAGCCGGTTCCTCAGCCCGGTCATCTGGTCCACGAGCTGCGCGCGGTCCGATGACTCGCCCCGCCCTTCGCGCACGATGATCGCCGTGGCCGCTTCGTCGATCGCGTCGCGCAGTGTGTGGGCCAAGCGAGCCAACTGCGTGAGTTCCCGGACGATCTTCTCGCCGGCCTCTTCATCGCTCTTCGGGTCGGCGCCGGCAATCTCCTGGCACCGCGTTTGGATCGCGCTGGCTTGGTCCACCAGGAGTGCTTCCAGGTGGTGGCCCAGGTCGGTGTGCGCGCCCAGCTCGTCCCGCTTGCTCGCCATCACACGCGACGCATCCTGCAGCCGCACCACCCACTCGTCGTTCATCGCCACCAACTCCTGCACCGCGTCATGGATCGCGTCAGGGTTCCGCCTCGCGACGGCGCTGCGCACCAGGTCCTCGATGTCCATCAGATCGTTGCGGTGCATGTCCGCCTCCAGGCGAAGAACATGCACCGACGCCTCCGCGAACGTGTGGAACTCGGCGTCCACCCGCTCGAGCATCGTGAGCCACTGGTCGGGCACCTGGTCGAGCGCGGCTTCGGACGCCGGCGGCGACGGCGGCTCCGGGAGACGGTCGGCCGTCGGATCGATGGGAGCGCCGCGCCGCGCGGGAAGATACAGTACGATGGGACGTTCCAACGCCAGGGCCAGCACAAACCCCAGCACCAGGTTGATCGTGCCGACCACAAACACGATGGAAGCCACGGCGATATCCCCTCCCCAAGGCGCACGCGCGCGACACAGCCCGCGCCGTTCGCCGGTCGGTCGCGACGGGCCGGACGCCCATGCCTCTTCGGGAAGCCTACGTCACCGCGCGGCAGACCGGGCCGGGCCATCCGGGCGGTTGCAGCGTCGCCTCCGCACGGATCCGGGCTCCCGGCCCGCACAATCCGCATAACCGACAGGTCTGATTCGCGGTCGGCCATCCCCGGATGCCGCAGGTTGGGCATTGCTCGAGCCGGTGGCACGCCGGGCCATGGCACGCCGGACAAGCTAACTGCCCGCGCGGGTATAGAGTCGCGACTCGCGCGCCAACCGATCGAGCATCCCTTGCAGCCGCTGCTCGATTTCCACCATGAGCGGGTCGGACGCTGCGCTGCGGTCCCGCTCAGGCTGGACCGGGATCGGCGGCCCCACTTCGATGACGGCCTTCAAGTGCCCATGGACGCGGACCCGATCGGTCAGGTCCTCTTCATAACGTTCGATCGTCTCCAACAAGCGGTCCACCGACAGATGCTGGAGGTAGTCGGGCGGGTAGTTGGAGACCTGTTGGGCCAAATAGATGTCGGCCAGCTGGCGCCAACGCCGCTGGCGCTCGGCCGCGTCAATCCGCCCCTGGACCATGTCGGGCATGATCTTCATGCGCAGGGCCTTCACGCGCGGGATCACCGCGCCGGCGGCGGGCGTGCCGAACCACTCTTCCTCCAGCGGACCCAGGAGGCGATCGATCAGCCGCTGCATGCGGACCTCCAACGCATCGGCGTGCGTCCGGCCCAGGTACTCCAGCTCCTTGAGGCTCAGCAGGGCCAGGCCGACTTTGGCGATCCGCTGGTCCGCCGGCAGATGCCGCTGCGGCTGCCAGCTCAGCCGGTGCTCGATCTCCGTCAGCACGGGGTCGGCCACGGCGTCGAAGTCGCCGCCGAACAGGTACTTGATCGCCACCGGGTGCACGACAATCCGGCCCCCGGGCACCGCTTTGGCCCGCCGCCTGGCCGCCGCGCGCGCGACAAATGCCACGCCGTCCAGCAGGGCCTGGAGCCGATCGTTCGTGCGCGAGACGGCGCCTTCCGGGAAGACCACCAATGGACGGGCCGCCGTCTCCAGGATCTCGATGGCCACATTGATCGCCTGGCGGTCGATCCCTTCGCGATACACGCTGAAGCCGCCCATCTTGTGGATCGCCCAGCCCATGAACCGGCTCTGCTGAAACAGGTGCCAGCTCGCCATCGCGTAGACCAGGCAGCGCACATCGCGCGCCAACCAACCGATGGCCAGCGGATCGGCCAGCCGCGCATGATTCGGCGTCAGCAGGATCCCGTGGCCGTCGCGCAGCGACTGCTTCAAATGCTCCGTCCCACGCAGCTCGTACCGCTCGACGCCCTGCGCATAGCGGAGCCACAGCCCGTTCAGGTTGGCGTCCCGGATGATCGTCGGCCACCAGGTACCGCGGTACGGCGGAATGAACCGGTAGGGTTTCTCGAACAGGATCTGCTGCATGCCGTCATCCCGCATCCCCGAACCCGCGGGGGTGTGTGCGGTGCCAGCGCCACGCCGTCTCGACGATCTCGTGGATATCGACGTACCGGGGTGTCCAACCGAGCGTTGCCTGGGCGCGGCGGCTGTCGGCCACCAACTGGGGCGGATCGCCCGCGCGGCGCGGTCCAACTTCGACCGGGATCGGGTGGCCGGTCACATGCCGGCAGGCCTCGATGACCTCACGCACGCTGTGTCCGCGCCCGGTGCCGAGGTTCAGTTCCATCCGCATGCCGGGCTCCAACAACTCCAGCGCCTTGACGTGCGCATCGCCCAGGTCGTCGACATGAATGAAGTCGCGGATACAGGTGCCGTCTGGAGTCGGGTAGTCGTCTCCGAAGATCGTGACATGTGCGCGCCGGCCCAACGCCACTTGCAGCACGATGGGCGTGAGATGCGATTCGGGATCATGGTCTTCGCCGAGATCGCCATCCGGCGAGGCGCCGGCCGCGTTGAAATAGCGCAACGAGGCAAACGCCAACCCGTACGCCTGACCATAGTCCTCCAGCGCGCGCTCGATGACCAGCTTGGTGAACCCGTAGGGGTTGATCGGCCGCCGCGGTTCGTCCTCCGTGATCGGGAGCTGCTGCGGGACTCCGTAGACCGCGGTCGTGCTGGAGAACACGATCCGCAGGACCTCGGCCGCACGCATCGCGTCAAGCAGCGCCAGCGTCGACACGACGTTGTTGGCATAGTAGACCGCCGGGTCCGCCACCGACTCGCCCACCAGCGCGAAGGCCGCGAAATGCATGACCGCTTCAATTCGGTGGGCGCGCAGCGCCTGCTCCAGGCGCGCACGGTCGATCAGGTCCCCCTCGATCAATCGGCCGGCCGGCACGGCGGCGCGATGGCCACGGGACAAGTTGTCCCACACCCACACGTCGTGCCCGGCACGCGCCAGGAGACGCACGGCGTGTGAACCGATATACCCCGCACCCCCGGTGACCAGAACCCTCATGCACAAGACTCCTCGCGGGCATGCCGCAATCCGCACCCTTCACCTGGCCGCGCCGAACCCGAGTCGGCGGCGGCTTCATTTATAGGGATTCCCGCCCACCGTTGACAACCCGACACCACGACCGCCAACCGTTCACCGGTTGGCTGACCCAGCCCTGCCGGCCGACGCGCGCTGTGCCCGTTCCCTCCCGTTTGACGCCCGCACGTCTTGCCTAATCGCTGCCAACACCTGACGGACGGGGCGGGGCAGAGGGGTCGCGCGGCGGCCGCAGGTTGGACTGCAGAGCGCACGGGCCGCACACCGAAGCATGTCGATATGGCAACCCGCAAACGACAGCTCTTGGCGGCACCGGCCGAAGCGCCCCGACGGCCGGAAGGTCGCTGGACCGAGGCGTTCCTCGAGTACCTGACCGGCGAGTGCCGGCTGGCGGCCAACACGATCGCCGCCTACCGGCGCGACATCCGTCGCTTCCAGGCCTGGTTGGGGACACGGACCGTTGGGTCGTTGACGATCGCCGACCTGTCGGACTACGTGGCGTGGCTGCACGCCGCGCAGTTGGCGCCCTCCAGCGTGGCTCGGCACATTGTTGCGTTGCGGATGTACATTCGGTACTTGCAGCTGGAGGGCATCGTCCAGGAGAACCTGGCGGAGCTGCTGGGCAGCCAGAAGCTCTGGCAGCGGATCCCGCAGGTGCTGTCGCCCGCCATGGTCACCCGGTTCCTGGCCGCGCCCAACCGGTACGACGCGTGCTGGCGCCGGGACCGGGCGCTGGTGGAGCTGCTTTACGCGACCGGCTGCCGCGTCTCGGAGGTTTCGCACCTGAAGATGCCGGACCTGCATCTGGCCCAACGCTACTGCCGGTGTCTGGGCAAAGGCAGCAAGCAGCGGCTCGTGCCGTTGGGGCGGCAGGCCGTGGCAGCGGTGGAGGAGTACCTGGATCACGAGCGCGGCGCGTTGGCGGCCCGGGCCGCCGCGCCGCCGCCCTGGCTGCTGCTGTCGCGGCGCGGCGGTCGGCTGCGTCGCGAGGCGATCTGGGAGCTGGTCAAGAAGTACGCCGCGCGGGCCGGCCTGCCGGACTCGATCAGCCCGCACACGCTGCGGCACAGTTTTGCCACCCACATGCTCGGCGGAGGCGCGGATCTGCGCCAGGTGCAGGAGCTGCTGGGGCACGCGAGCATCGCGACCACTCAGATCTACACGCATGTGGAGCAATCGCGGCTCAAACGCGTGCACAGCCGGTTTCATCCGCGCGCCTAGCGCGGGCGGCCGGGTCGGCGAGCGATGCCGGGCCGATGCGCCCAGGGGCCTCGGGTCGCGGCGGGTCACCGCGCGCCGGGCGGCTGGGGCGGCGTGAACTTGATCTTCTCCACCAGCCGCTCGATCTGTCCGGTGGCGCGGTCCACATAGCCTGAGACGGCCGTGATGGCATCGATGATGTACTCGTAATGCAGGTTGTAGTCGCAGTCCAGTTCGACTTCGGCGTCCGCCTTGGCCGACGGCTCGTGGCCGCCGATCACGCCGATTACGTAGGCGTGCAGCTGGTCGAAGTTGTCGAACGCGCGTTCGTCATTCACGACGATGCCGCCGGTGCCGAGCAGCGTGCCGCCCGCGTCGGCCCGCAGGCGGACCTGCAGGGTGAACGGCGGGCTCGTATCGAGCGTCTGGACGGCGGCGGCGGTCGCCAGCGGCATCTGGATGTTGAAGTCGCCTTCCTGCGTGGCGATTCGGAAGGTGAAGAGGAAGAACACGAGCAGCTGGAAGACGACGTCGATCATCGGCGTCATCTGCAGCTCGATCTTGGCCTCGGCACTCTTGCCGATGTGGCGAAACTTCATGGCGGTACCCGACTGCGGCGCGCGCGCGGCATCTCCCCCGCGCCGCGCTACGGCCCGATGTCCTCCTGGGCGCGCAGCGCGAATGTCTCGAAACTCATCTCCTGGCACATCTGGATCAACCGCTGGACGAGCCCCGCCTTGACCAACCGGTCGGCCCGGATGACGACCGTGGCGTCCTTCAACGGGCGCTTGCGTCCCTCGAGGATCAACTTCTCACTGCCCAGGTAAGGCCGCAGCTGGTTCATGTCGGCCAGCTCCTGCCCGCCATAGATCACGCTGCCGGAGCGCGTCATGTGGATGGTGATCGGGTACTTCAGCGGCTGGTTGGCCGGCTTGGCCAGCACGCTGTCGGGCAACATGACCCGTTCATCCTGCTCGTTCTGCGAGAAGCTGATGGCGAACATGAAGAACGCGATCAACTGGAACGCCATGTCGATCATGGGCGTCATGTCCATTTCCGCCTTCTGGCCGCTACCTCGACGACGCAACCGCATGGCCGTGCTCCCGATTGCCTCACCACATCACTTCTTGCGGGGCCCGACGTTCTCGAAGCGGGACATCAGCCCTTCGCTGATGATGCCGACCTCCAGCACCCGCCGGTCGATCCGGTTCTTGATGATGCCGAACGCCGCCACCGCAGGGATCGCGATGGCCAGGCCGACCAGGGTCGTCCAGAGCGCGGTCGCCACGCCCTTGGCCAATTCGGACGGGGGCGGCGTGCCGACCGCCCGGGCGATCACGCTGAACGACCGGATCATGCCGTCGACGGTGCCGAAGAGCCCGAGCATGGGACTGACCGTGCCGATCAACGCCATGTAGCTCAGACGATGGTCCATCTTCATGTTCTCTTCCTCGCCGACCTCCTGCATCGCCTCGATCGCCTGAGGGTAGCCGGCGGAGAGCTTGGACAGGCCGGCGGCCAGCACTTGCCCCAGATAGGAATCATCGTTCTTGGCCAGCTCGTACGCCTCCTGGTACTGCTTCTCATCGAGGTGTCGTTCGAAGCCGTCGATGAGCGTGGTGGGACAGACGTTCTCGCGACGCGCAGTAAGCAGGTTCATCACCAGCAGCGCGACCAGGAGGAAGGAGAGCAACAGGAAGCTGATCGTGTAGAACCAGCCGAGCGCGCGCAGGGCTTCGGTGAGCAGGCTCGGCTCGGAGGGCACCGTGGCCTTCTCCGGCTCCACCGCCCGCGGCGCGGCTGGCGGCTCGGCGGCCGGCCGGTCCGGCACCGCCGGCGGCTCCTCCTTCCCCAGCGGCTCATCGTCGATCAGCTCCTCCGCGGGCGGCGCGCCATCCTTCGCGTCCTCTTGCGCCCGGATCGTTGCCGGCGGCGGCAGGTATGTCCAGGCCACGGCCCCCATGAGCAGAACGACACACACCAGCCACCCTCGGGCCGCCCATCGGCACCCAAACCAGGCTCGCTGCCGCATAACTGTCTCCCCTCCACTATGAACTCGGACCCGACTCTCGACTATTCTAACCCGGCCCTCGCGTCGTCGTAAACGTCGGCCCGCACGAAAGACGCTTCACACGCCCCGGTCACCCTACAGCTGGCACAACCGCTACCGTTCCTCCTGCTTGTTCGTCCAGGGGCTGCCCGAGTACCGGTCCAGCAGCAAGCTTCGCGCCTGGAGCGCGCGTTCCGGATGGTTCAGCGCTTTCCACAGGGCAGTCAGGTGGTACAGCGCTTCGGCATGCGCGTCCGGGTCTTGCGTGAAGAGCAGGTCGACGTGCAGGAAGGCCAGCAGCGCTTCCTCCGGCTTGCCCGCCCTGAGATAGCACACGCCCAAGGCGTTGTACGCCCGGGCGAACAAGACGGGCTTCTCCTTCGAGTCGTTCTCATCGATGACTTTGGTCGCCAGGGCGATGCCCTCGTCGGGCCGGGCCAGGCCGGCCAGGCACTCGGCCCGGCCGATCGTGGCCAACAGCTTCTGGTCCCGGGCCCGGGCGTCATCCAATCCGGCGGCCAGCACGCTGTCGAACCGGGCCATGGCCTCCGCATACTGGCGGTTGGCCACCAAGGCTCTGCCCTCCAGGATCGCGGCTTTCATCTTCAGGTCGGGCCAGGGCGATTCGCCCAACATGCTGTAGTACTTGATGCCGTTGTCGAAGCTCGACAGCGCCACGGCCAGGTCGCCCAGCAACTCAATGGCCGGATAATAGTGGAACGTCTGGCCGTTCTCCGGATTCTCCACGAACGCGCGCAGGGCGAGCACGGCCGCCTTCTTGTCGCCCCCGCCAACCAGCGCCAAGCGACCATCGCAGTAGGCCTTGAAGAACTCGATGTCCTGCCGGATCTCCCTGCGCGGGACCCCGTCCAGGCTGATCTTGTCCAGGTCCGACCGGGCGTTTTCCAACTGCCCTTTCAGGATGCCCTCCCGCGCGGTCCGCAGCTCGCGCGGCTCATCCTTGAACGTGACCTTCTGGATCTCGTTGACCGGGAACAGCTTCTTGCCGGCCTGCGGCGTATCCACGCTGATCTGAACGCGTGTCATCTCCGTGATCGTGCCGTACGTCGGCACGCCCCGTTCGTTGAACACCGCATCGAACTGCTGTTGGCCGCGCACGCGGGCCGTCCCGGCGAGCCCGAGGGCGATCGCGAGCGAGCAGAGCAGCCACCCCGGTCCAGCCCCGCGCTGGTGCAGCGCGGCCCTGTCGGCGTGCGTCATGGGGAGGTCCCTCCATCCTGTGATCTGGCGAGCTTCGTCATTTCGGTTTCTTCTTCGCGTCCGACTCCGCCAGCCCGACCGGCGGCTCGTTGAGCGCGGTCTGGACCCGCTTCAGCAGGGCATGGTACTTGGCGTACCACTGCGGGCCGCCCAGCTTCGGATTCAGCCGGTAGGTGAGCACGATGGAGTCCTTGGCGAATTTCAAGTATTTCTCACGGTCCGCCGCCTTGGCCATGTGCGAGGCGTATCGCAAGTAACAATCGGCCGCGTTGTAGCGCGCTTCGTAATAGATCTCGCGATAGTCCTTGTACGTCCCGGTGACCTGCGCGATGCGGTTCCAGCCCCAGATGACGTTCTTCCCGGTCGCCGAGTCGGGCTCCGCACCGTAGATGGCGCTCTTGTATTTCAGCGCTTGCTTCGGCTCGGCCGCCCAGCGCTGGAACGTCCGGGCCGCCTCGACCTGCACGTCGAGCTTGCCGGCGTCCTTGGTCAGCACGGCCGCGAGCCCTCGGATCGCCTCTTCGTACTGGCCGGCCGACCGCTGAGCCAACGCCTGGCGGATCTGCAGGTGGCGGAGCAGCGTGGGGGTCAGCTCCAGGGAGGTGGCATTCCGCATGATCTGCTCATAGGTCTCCACCGCGCTGACAAAACAGGCCTGCGCCGCATCGGCCGAGCCTTTGTCGTGCATCAGGCCGCTGCCCAGCCCGGCGTAGGATTCGGCCACCCAGTTGAGCACGCGCAGGTCGGTCGACTTCGCGCGCACCTGCTCCAGGAACACCCGGACGCCGTCGCACATCACCCGGCGGTCCTCGGGCCGGTCCAGCAGTTGGATCTGCGTTTCCAGCCCGCGCGCCAGGCTGTAGAAGATCTCCACCAGCCGCTGCTCGGCTTCCGGCGTGTCGCCCACCTCCGCGCGCAACGACTCCATCAACTGCTGACTGCGCTCAATCAACGCCGCCCGCTCCTCCGCGCTGGTCACCTTCGGCAGCGCGGACACCACGGCGCTGAGCGCCACCCGGTACGCGCGCTCCCGCAGCTCCGGCTTGTCCACCGCCGGGTCCTGCCGCTGGACCATCGCCAACACGCCCACCTTCGCCTCGTCCAACAGCTGCAGGGCCTTGGGGGCCTGGTCCGTGGCCACGTAGATCTGCGCCAGGGCCAGCGCGGCCGGCACGATCGTGCTGTCCACCGTGTCCGACTTCCGCATGCGATCGACGCCCGTCTCCAGGATGCTGAGCGCGTCCTGCTTGAGCGCCTCCAGCTCCGGCTTGCGGGCGGCGATCTTCGCGTTCAGTTCGTCCGCCGCCGCGTTCGGCTCCTGGGCCTCCTGCTCCCACTGCCGCACCTGCTCCATCCCCACCAGGTAATCGCGCCACGAGGACTCCCCAATCCGCAGCTCCGCCGCCGCCCGCTGCGGCGAATCCTGAGGAATGCTGTCCACATAGGCGCGGGCCTCGGCCACCTGGCCGCGACTGACCAGGAACGGAATCAACGCGTTGATCGCCTCCGACGCCTCGGGGCTCCCGGGCCACGTCTCCAGGATGTACTTGGCCAGCGCGATGATCCGCCCCGTGGCGAACTGCTTCCCGTCCGACTCGTCGGTCTCGTAGAGCTTCAGGTAGGCGGCCAGGGCGATCTGCGCGCACAGTTGAGCGCCCTCCGACGCGGGATATTTCCGGCCGACGAATTCGCCCAGCACGACCGCGTCGTAGTACTCGCCCTGCGTGTAACGCAGGTAGGCCAACAGGCGCCGCACCAGGTTGAGATCGTCCACCGGCGTCTGGGAATTGGACAACCGCAGCGCCAGCAGGAGGTTCTCCATCGCCGCCGCCCGGTGACGCGCCACCGACTGCTCGGCGGCGGCCAGATCCTGCCGCAACTGCTCCTTGATCGCCTCGTCCGTTTCCATCGCCAGACGACCCGGCCCCTCCTTGACGACCGCCTCGTCGCTCTGCATCTCCGCCACGGCATCGACCGCGTTGAGCTTCGCCTCTTCGAAGGAGCCGGCCGGCTGCTTCTCCACGGCCCGCGCCGCTGCCGCCGCCACGCCGCCCGGCAGGGACGCCAGCAACGCGCGCGCTTCCTCCTGGTGGCCGCCTGGAACCCGGGCCACCCGACGCGCCAACTGGCGCGCCTCGTCCCGCGCCGCCTTGATCCCCGGATCGCGCGGATCCTTGGCCTGCAACTCCTCGGCCCGTGCCCGGTACGCCTTGGCCAGCTGCAACCGGAAGGAAACCCAGTCGGGCTCGCTCTCCTCGCTCGGGAGCATCTGACCGAGCCACGGCGTGGCACGCGCAATCGCCTCCGCGTACTCCTTGCGCGACTCGTGAAGCCTGCAGTCCAACGCCAACAAGTGCGCCTTGGTGATCAGCATGCGCTCCACGTGCTCCTTGGGCGGCTCGGACCACCAGCCGATCACGTCGCCTTCCACACATTTGAGCGCTTTCTCGCGATCACCCAGCTTCACCCAGACGCGGGCTTCGTTCAGCCGCGCCATGGGCGCCGACAAGTACCGCTTCTCGCTGTACTTCGCGTAGAACTCGTCATAGAGCCGGGCCGCCTCGCTCAACAACTGCGTCCGCACCTCGGATCCGGCCGGCTCCGTGTCCGCCTTGTCCTCCAGCGTCTCGGCACGCTTGAGCAACGCGTCGAGGTACTCGTTGCGAAGCGTCCGCAGCTGCACGTCGTCCACAACCGGGCCCGCCGCCTCTGGCGCGTCCCTCGCCTTCGTCAGTTGCTCGCGCAGCTCCGTCACCGCGCCGTCGAACACCTTGTACGCCTCGTCGTACAACGCGGCTGCCTCCTTACGCTCCGACGCATCGTCAGTCCGCGCCGCATGCTCCACTTTCATCCGCGCCCATTCGCGCAGCAACCGGCCGAACTGATAACGGGCCGACGACCGCTTCGGATGGTCCGGCTGCTCTCGCAAGAACCGGTCCAGACTCTCCTTGGCGGAATTGAGCAGCCGCTCGCGCACCACGCGATCCCGGGCCGCAAACGCGGCACCCACCAACGTCACGCCGCGCTGATAGGCAATCTCCGCACGGAAGTCGGCCGGTGTCCGCGGATCCGCCTCCACGCGATCCAGATACTGCAACGCCTCGTTGCTGTAACCCCGTTCGCGCAACGCACTGAGAAAGTCGGCCACGGGCTCTTCCGCCAGCAACGGACCGGCTCCCAACAGCACGGCCCACCAGACCCAGCCCAGCCCCCAGTCTGATGCACGCATTCGAGCCCGTGCCATGTTTCTCACTTTCTCGTCCGTGCAGAGATACCCCAAAGTGTTGGCGCACCACGCTTTTCGCCGCCACGGGGGGTTAACCCCGCCGGTCCGCTCGCCCGGGACGCACAACATGCCCCTCTCCCGGTAAAGCTACCACTTATCCCCCCGAACTCCAACTAACACTTCTAGGGGAGATTATAACTATCTTAAAGAGCACCGTCCGCCACAGGCCGACGGACGCGGTTTCCCGGCTCCGAATCGGCATCAGCGCTTGTCCCCACTGCGGTGCGCGGGCACATTGGGTAGGGAGGCTGGCAGGTTGGCCGCAGGGGCGCGGACGCGCGCGAGGGAGACGCATTGCATGGTGGACGACAGAGTGCAAGACGAGCTGGCGGCGCGGCGGGCGCGGCGTCGCGGGCCGCCGGACTACAGTTCCCGGGGCGTCCAGTTCCGCTTGCTGGTCCTGGTGTTCCTGGTCATGACGGTTCTGGTGATGATGCGCGAGGCCCGCAAGCCGGAGACTTGGCGCTGGATGTGGCGTTTCGAGCATTCGACGCTGCCGGACGAGGGGGCGGAACTGGAGGGTGTCGTGGACGGGGGCGGGCCGGCGGCGGTGGATACGCGACCCGTTGCGCAGGCCGTGGCAGACGACCCATCGTCCGAGCCGGTCATCACGGTGCCGGACAGTCGCGTCGCGTGGCGTGAGCTGCTTGACGAATCGCTCGGCGAGTCGCTCGTCGCCGCGCAATTACAAGGGTGGACTCAGGTGTTGGACGCGGTGGGCCAGCCTCTGCGTGACCGGCTGCAGGTCGGGCTGTGGCATTACCGGCACGGTCAGCCGTTCCCGGCCGGATTGGGACGGCAGTGGCCGGGCCTTCTGGCGGAGCTGGGGCGGCAGTGGGAGCGTTACGCAGCCCGTGCGGACCAGGCGTTGGAGTCGGACCAGCTGGCGCCTGAGCAGTGCGAGTTGGGCCGCAGCGTGCTCACGGCGTTGCGCGTCGCGGTCGAGCGCCAGTTGGCGGCCCTGGGCGCGCTGGGCGATCGCATCGTGGTGCCGGACGACTTGGCCGCCGCGCTCGATCAGCTCCAGCGCGTGTTGGACGCGCGTGCCTGGCGCGCCGTGACGGACAACACGGTGTTCCGGTCGGCGGAGCGGGAGGCGTGGTTGCGCGCCTGGGAGACGCTCGCGTCGCGCGGCGGCGCCGACCAGTCGCTCGAAGCGTCGCCGGTCTCGCACGTACAGTTGTTTTCGCAACCGGAAGCGTATCGTGGCCGCCTGGTGCGTGTGCGTGGGACGGTGCGTCGGGGCTACCGTGTTGCAGCGCGCGAGCCGCAGTTGGGCATCGAGGACTACCATGTGTTGTGGCTGCGCGAGGCGGGCGGTGGCAATGCGCCGATCGTCGCGTACGTCGCCGCGTTGCCGGCGGAGTTCCCGCCGTTGGCGGCGTTGGGTCCGGGCCAGGGCGGCACGCCGCTGCGCGAGGAGGTCACGATCACGGGCGTGTTCTTCAAACGCTGGTTGCACAGCTCGGGTGACGGATCGAGTCTGACCCCGCTGATCCTCGGGCGCATCACGCGGTGGACGCCGCCCGGGCCGACTTCCGCGCGTTCGGGACTGGCGCGTCTGGACGCCATGGCTGTCCTCTGCACCCTGTTGTCCGTGGCCGTGGTGGCACTCCTGCTGGCCGGCTGGGTCTGCCGCAGCAGTCGCTGGGCGCGCCGCGAGCTGCCGGAGTCGGCCCGGCCGCCGAGTGAACTCCCGCCGTTCGACCTGCTGTCCGTGCGACCGAGCGTCCAGGAGTCGCTCCGCCGGATGACACAGGAGGAGACGCGCGACGAAGCGCAAGGCACGCAAGCACGAAGGAATGCCCCATGACGAACACCTCGGTCGGGTCGGCGGGCAGGCGCGGTGATGTGCACGAGGGAGCCCTGCCCGTGCCGCGGGTCGCTCGGGCGTCGTCAGGCCTGCTGCTCGTGCTCCTCCTGCTGGCGCACTGGGCGCCGGCGCAGGATTCGGCGCCGGCGCCGTCGAGCGGCGTTGCGGGGCCGCCCATCCTGGCCGAGCCGTTCGCGTCGCCCCGCCAGTTGCTGCGGCTGTTGAATATCGGCGACAGCGATTTCCAGTCGTTCCGCGATGGGCAGCCGATCGGTCCCGAGGACCAGGAAGCGCTGACCAAGGTCCTGTTCCGCATGCCCCAGATCAGCCAGGAGGAGATCAGCCGGTGGCAGCACGCGGAGGCGTCCTGGTCGGCGATGCGCGCGGATCCAGGCGGCGCGCGGGGTGAGTTCTTCATGGTGGCGGGGCGGGTGCGCACGGTTGCCCGTCACGCGCTCACGCCGCGTCTGGCCACGCTCTTCGACTTCGACCACTATTTCGAGCTCACCCTGGAGCTGGATGACGGGCAGGGCGCGGCGGTGATCTTCGCGCGGACCATCCCCCAGGCCTGGCAGGGCCGGTCACAGCTGGACGAACCGACCCGCACGGCGGCCCTGTTCCTGAAGCTGGGCGACCGGCAGGGCGGCCGACCTACGCTCCTGTTCGCGGCGCCCCGCGCCGCCTGGTTCCCCGACCGGGCGCAGGCCGAGCTGGGCATCGGCCCGGACCAGGTCCTGCTGAGCCGACTGGGCCTGGATTGTGCGCTGTGGGATGACGTGCGCGATCGCCACCGTCTGCCGATAGGGTCCGAGGAACGGGAGTGCTTCTATGCGCTGCTGGCCGCCGTGGGGCACGCCGAGCCGAGCGACTTCGCGCAGCGCGCCGCGCCGGCGCCGCTGGCGACCCTGCTGCAGCATCCGCGACGGCTCCAGGGCGCCATCCTGCAGGTGACCGGTCGCGTGCGGCGGATCACGCGCATCATCGTGGACGAGCCGGACATCCGGCAACGCTATCGGATCGACGCCTATTACCAGCTCGACGTCATGGTCCCGGTGGGCCATCAGCCGATCGAGGTGCGTGGCGAGGGCGGGGCGGAGGCGGGCCCCGTGTATCGCGAGTCGTTCCCCTGCACCTGCTGCGTGCTGCGGCTCCCGGCGTCCTGGGCGCCGCTGGTCGGCGCGGCCAAGGTGAATCGGCCGGTGCTGGTGCAGGGCGTGTTCTACAAGCTCTGGGCGTACAGCAATGCGCTCGTGGCGTCCTACGACGAGCGGCAGCGGCAGCTGAGCCCGATGTTCGTGGCGGCTGAGCCCCAGGCTTGGGATGTCGGGCCCTCCTCCCCGGTCGGGCCCGGCGCGTGGGTGGGGATCGCCATGTGCGGACTGTTGATCGCCGTGTGGGGCGTGGTGTGGGCGTTGAACCGGTCGGATCGGAAACGCGTCTCGAGGAAACTACGGCCCCCACTTGACTTGAACTGACAGGCGCTCATATTCGACATGCTCATATTCGACAGGCGGTTCGGTCATCACCTCGCGACAGGAGCACTACGCTATGGAACGCGCCAAGATCTCGGTCATTGGGGCGGGCAACGTCGGAGCCACGACCGCACACTGGTGTGCGGCCATGGGACTGGGAGACATCGTACTCCTGGACCACCCATCCACCGGAGACATGCCCAAAGGCAAAGCGTTGGACCTCCTGCAGGCGCTGCCGATCATCGGATCGGATGCGCGGGTCGTGGGCACGACATCGTACGACGAGACGGACAACAGCGATGTCGTGGTCATCACCGCCGGCGTGCCCCGCAAGCCGGGCATGAGCCGCGATGACCTGCTGGCGACCAACGCCAAGATCGTCACATCGGTGACCGAGCAGGTCATCCGGGCCTCGCCCAACGCGATCCTGATCGTCATCAGCAACCCGCTGGATGCCATGGTGCAGCGCGCGTACCAGGTGAGCGGCTTCCCGGCGCGGCGTGTGGTCGGGCAGGCAGGCGTGCTCGACACGGCCCGCTATCGCGCCTTCCTGGCCGAGGCGCTGCAGGTGAGCGTGGAGGATATCCACGCGATCCTCATGGGGGGCCACGGCGACACCATGGTGCCGCTGCCACGCTACACGACCGTCAGCGGCATTCCGATCACGGAGCTGATCGCCCCCGAGCGTCTGGACGCGATCATCGATCGCACGCGCCAAGGAGGTGCCGAAATCGTGGGACTGCTGAAGACCGGCAGTGCCTACTACGCGCCCGCCGCGGCGGCCGCACAGATGATCGACGCCATCGTGCACGATAGACGACGGGTCATGCCCTGCGCCGCTTACTGCGACAGGGAGTACGACGTGGGAGGCTACTACGTGGGCGTTCCGGTGGTCCTGGGCAGCCAGGGTGTCGAGCGCATCCTCGAGCTGGATCTGACGACCTCGGAGCGCGCCGACTTCCACAAGAGCGTCGATGCGGTCAAAGCACTCGTCCAGACCATGGGCGAACTGCTGTCACGCGCGCGATAGCAGCGCCCCCCCGATCGCGGAAATTCAACGACCGATGTGTGCGTGTGACATTGACAGAGGCGACCGGCTGTTTTACAACGCCTTCGCAGTGGAATTGTGAGCGACCCCTGGCCGAGCGCTGGCGGCGCCCCGTGTTCGCATCGGATGCGTCAGCACGGCGCCGCACGTGCCGCTGTTCGAGTGATATGCCTCCCATGAAGCGATTTCCTCTGAAACCCGCCCAGGCGGCGGTGGAGGCGCACGCGCCTCTTCACCTGGAACAGGGGCTCCTCCGACAAGCATCTCATTTGCGAGGCCACCACTACTCGCTGTTCATGCCGCTCCATTACGAGCGCAACTACGCCTACCCTCTGATCGTCTGGTTGCACGGGCCGGGCGATGACGAACGGCAGTTGCAGCGCATCATGCCGCTGGTGAGCATGCGCAATTTCGTGTCGATCGGACCGCGCGGCACGCGGCCCTACACGGCGAGCGAATCGGGGCACACCTGGCCCGAACCCGACGAGGATCTCTCGGACACCGAGGAGCGTGTGTTCGACTGCCTGGACTTCGCGTGCCAGCGGTTGAGCATCTCAGCGCGGCGGATCTTCCTGGCCGGATATCAATGCGGCGGCACGCTGGCGTTCCGGATCGGCTTGAAATACCCGCACAGGTTCGCGGGCATCCTGTCGCTGGGCGGACCATTCCCCACGGGAAACACGCCGCTGGTCAACTACGACCAGGTTCGGCTCTTGCCCTTGTTCATCGCGCAGGGCCGACGTTCCGTGCTGTACCCGGCCGAGACGACCTGCCATGAATTGCGGTTGTTCCACGCCGCGGGCATGCACGTCACGCTGCGGCAGTATCCCGGCGGCGACGAACTCCACGCTCAGATGCTGCACGACATGAACGTGTGGATCATGGAGCTCGTCACCGGCATCCCGACGACGCCGACCGAGAGCCTCTCCCCGTAGCGCCGCCGGAGCTGAGCGGACGGCCCCCACGCAGGCCGCGCCGGGCGACCATGGCCTGAGCGCGCCGGCCAAACGGCCCAATGCTAGCATCAATGCGCATTGACAGATATCCGCCGCATCGGGTACAAACTCCCCCGCGATTCTCCCGGCAGGATGGGAGTGGTTCGGACATGGAAGTCGAATCGCTATGTCTGCTCCGCAGATGACCAACCCCACATCGGACGCGTCCCAGGAGCGACGGGCGCCCCATGCGCGCGTTGCCGCGCTGCTGTTGCGCGCCCTGTCGGCGCTGGTGCACAACCGTTTGCTGGCCGTGGTAGTCCTGTGTGGGACGGGCATGATTGGGCTCTGCGGCGTCCTGGTCGGCTACCGCCTCCTGACCAGTCCTCGTGCGCACTGGAATGCGGACCAGTTGGTGGCGCGGACGCTTGCAGCGCTCGAGGCGGGCGACGATATCCAGGCGTCACGGGCGGTGGCCCAACTGCGTCGGATGACCGAGTCCGGTCGCGCGCAGAAGGGCTACTTGCCGTTCCTGATCGGCGTGGCGGTATCTCACGAGGCGGCGCAGCTCACGAGCGGGGCGGACCAAGCGACCCTCTACCTGGTAGCCGCGCGGTACCTGGAGGAAGCGCGGGCGTATGGCTTCCCGCCGGGGCACGTCGACGAGGGCCGGTATCTGCTGGCCACCTGCCTGTTCCAGAGCGGCCGCTACGACGAGAGCCTGCCGGCGTTGCGCGCGGCGTTTCGATCTTCCGATCGGCGCAAGTACGAGCTGGCCCGTAAGCTGTCGGCCGCGTACCTGCGGATTGCCGTGCCCAACCTCACCGAGGCGTTGCATTACGAACGGTTGGCCGGCGAGGACCCGGCGCTGACGCCGCGGCAACGTGACGAGTCGCGGCTGCGACAGGGCCAGATCCTGATGCGTGTGGGGGACATCCCGGGCTGTCGCGCGCTGGTCGCGGCGATCGCGCCCGATTCGCCCGTACGCGACCAGGCGCTCATCCTGGAGGCTCGGACGTTGATCTGGGAGGGTGACGAGTTGCTCTCGCGCACGGGTCTCGACCAGCAGGCGGAGGCCGCGGCGGCCGCGGCCGCCGCTGACACGTACCGGCAGGCGCTGGAGATACTGCACCGCGTGCCGCCCGAGGATCTGGCCGGCGTCACGACCATTCAAGCCGGATATCTGATCGGCGTCTGCCAGCGCCGGTTGGGTGATTGGACGGCTGCGCTGAAATCTTTCGCCAGCACGCGCCGCCAGCATTACGGGACGGACGAGTCGCTGGCGGCCACGCTGGAAGAGGCCGAGATCCTGCAGGCCCAAGGCGACGCCGGTCAGGCGTTGTACCTCTACGAGCGCGTGATCGAGCAGGCGGCCAGCGCGTCGAGCCCTGACAGCCGGTGGGTGCTCATTTCGGAGTTGCGGAACCGGCTCTTCCGTGCCCAGCACCGTTTTCGCGTGGCCGGGCTGCATGCGATGGCGCGCGACCTGTGCGACGCGAGCCGCACGGTATTCCCGCCCGCCGAATGGACGGAGATGTCCGCGGCGACCCAAGAGGCGTGGGGCGACAGCCTGCTGCGTGCGCCCGCCGGTCGCCGGCGCGTGCTCGAGAGTGCCAGCCAGGCGGAGGGGCGCCTTCATCTGCGCCTGGCGGCAGACGCCTACCGGCGCCTCTCGGCGCTGCGCTATGCAACCAGCAGCTACCCGAACGATCTCTGGAAAAGCGGCGAGTGCTTCCTGCGCGGCCAGAACTACGAGGCCGCGCTCAGCTTGTTCACCCAGTACCTGCAGACCGCGCCCCGCGCGCAGCACCCGCAGGCGTTTGTCGCCCTGGGCGAATGCCACCTCGCGCTCGGACACTTCCACCAGGCGCTGGACGATTTCGAACTGTGCATCCAATTCGACCCGGAACATCCCGAGAGCTATCGGGCCCGCTGGCTGGCCAGCTTCGCCAGCGTCCAGTTGAATCGGACGGAGGACGCCAAGCGGCTCCTGACCGACAACCTGGAGAACACCGAGCTGTCGCCGCAGAGCATCTACTGGCAGCGATCCCTGTTCACCTACGGCGACCTGCTGTTCAAGGAGGCGATGGCGCGCGAGGCCGAGAGCCGTGCGCACGGCGTGGACAGCCCGGATGCGCACACGCGCCGGCAGGGGCTCGACTACTTGTATGCCGCCCACAACCTGTACCTCGAGGCGATCCGGCGCCTGGAGGAGGCTGTGGAGCGCTATCCCAACGCCGAGCAGACGGATGGCGCCTGGTATGCGATCGCCGAGTCCTATCGGCACGCCGCCCGGCTGCCGGGCAAGAGCCTGGCGGTGGAATCCGAGCCGGCGGACCGCCAGCGGCTCAATCAACAGAAGCAGGCCTACTTGATGTCGGCCGCTGACGCCTACCGCCGGCTCCAGGACCGTTTGCGTACGCGCCAGGAGCAGGCGGAGCTGTCGGCCGTCGAGCAGGCCCTGCTCCGCAACGCCGATTTCGCCTGGGCGGACACGCTGTTCGACCTGGCGGACTACGAGCAGGCGATCAAGGCGTACCTGGCCGTCACCCACCACTACCCGCAAGAACCGGTGGCGCTGGAGGCCTTCGTACAACTGGCCGGCTGTTACCGGCAGCTGAGTGCACCGGCCGAAGCGCGCGGCACGCTCCTGCAGGCGCGCGCCGCGCTGGACCGGATGAAGCCGGACGCCGACTTCACCCGCACCACCCGCTACAACCGTGAGGAATGGGAACAGGTCATCGGCTGGCTCGCGCAGCTCTAGGGCGGCCGCGCGGGCCGCGCCCCGTGCGCCGACAGATGCAAGGACGTGGACTGTGAACGACCGGATGGAAACCGATCTGCTCTCCGACATGATCAGCAAGAAGCTGGCCATCCTCGAGCAACTCCGCAGCCTCTCCGGTCGGCAGTCGGATCTGATCGCCCAGGGCGACATCCAGCGCTTGCTGTCGGTGCTCTCGGCCAAGCAGACCCTGCTGGCCGAACTGCAGCGGTTGCAGCAGCAGCTGGGGCCGTTCCGCCAACAGGATCCGGAGACGCGCGTCTGGCGTTCGCCGCAGGACCGCGAGCGGTGCCGCCGGTTGGTCGCGCGGTGCGAGGCGCTGTTGAGTGAAGTGATGTCGATCGAGAAACAGAGCGAGTCGGAGATGGCGCAGCGGCGCGACGCGGCGCGCGCCCGTCTGGAAGGGAGCCACGCGCCGGCCGAGGCGACGCGGGCCTACCTCCGCCCGGGCGTGCCGGCGCGCGGCAGCCTGGACCTGAGTTCCGACGTGTAGGCGGCGGGAGACCATGTGCACCGGCAAGGCGCGTTGACGCGACCTGCCGCCCCGCGAGGGGCGACACCCACAAGGACCTGAAGATGCATACCATGACCAGGCGACCACCACCGTCGTCCGCGGCAATGCCGCTCGGCCCCGGCGACGATGCCGAACTGCAGGCGGTGCTCGCGGCCTGGCATTCGGCGACCGACCGGCTGCAGCAGACGCACGAGCAACTGCGCCGCGAAGTGCACCGGCTGACCGACGAGCTGGAAGTCAAGAACCGCGAGCTGGCGCGCAAGAACCGCCTGGCCGACCTCGGACAGATGGCCTCGCACGTCGCCCACGAAGTCCGCAACAGCCTGGTCCCGTTAACGTTGTATCTGAGTCTGCTTCGTCGCCAATTGGCCGGCCAGAGACACACCGCCACGATCCTCGACAAGATCGCGGCGGGGTTCACGGCCCTGGAGGTTATCGTGAGCGATCTACTTCAATTCACATCGCAGCGCGATCCGTCGTGGCAGTGCTTCCGCCTGGAGCCGCTGGTGCGCCAACTGTGCGACTCGCTGGCGCCCCAATTGGCGGCCCAGAACATCCATCTCGAGATCGACGTGCCCGCGGAGCTTGCGGTGTCGGCCGATCGCGACATGTTGCGCCGCGCCACACTCAACCTGATCCTCAATGCGCTGGACGCCATGCCGCAGGGCGGCGAGCTGGCCATCACCGCCACCAGCGGCCCGCGCGGCGTGGAGCTGGAGGTGGCCGACAGCGGGCCGGGGATCGTGGACGAGGACGGCCCGCGCTTGTTCGAACCGTTCTTCACCACCAAGTGCGGCGGCACCGGATTGGGGCTGTCGATCGTGGAGCGGATTGCCGCCGCCCATGGCGGCAGCGTGTCGGCGCGCAACTGCCCGCAGGGCGGCGCCGCATTTACCATCCGCTGGCCTTATCGCCACATGGAGGCTGCCGCCTGATGGTCCACCCTCACGCTGCCTGCCACCGCGGTCTCCCGGCCGCCACCGGCCATGTCCTGGTCGTCGACGACCACGCCAGCGCGCGCGAATCGATGGCCGACGTGCTGCGGCACGCCGGCCATCAAGTGCTCTGCTGCGGCAGCGCTCGAGAGGCGCTCCAACAGCTCGACCGCTTCTCGGCCGACGTGATCGTCACCGACTTGAAGATGCCCGGCATGAATGGCATCGAATTCATCCGAGCGCTCGCTCAGCGCTCGATCGACGCGCAGATCGTGATGGTCACGGCCCACGCCACGGTCGCGACCGCCGTGGATGCCATGCGGCTGGGCGCGTTCGACTACATCGAGAAACCGTTCGGCGCGGACCAGCTGGAACAACTCGTCGCCCGCGCGCTGCGGCATGGCGACAAAGCGCGCACGCACGCCACCGTCCCCGCGTCGCGCCCCCTGACGCACGTGACCGATGACCAGGCCGTCATGATCGGCACCAGCCCCGCCATGACGACCCTCAGGCAACGCATCAGCCAGGTCGCGCCGACCGACGAGACCGTCCTGATCACCGGCGAAAGCGGGACAGGCAAGGAACTGGTCGCCCGCAGCATCCACCAGGCCAGCCGCCGCGCAGACGCCCCGCTGGTCAGCTTCAATTGCCCGGCGCTCTCCCCACAACTGATGGAAAGCGAACTGTTCGGTCACGAGCGGGGCGCGTTTACAGGCGCGGACGCGCCACGCGTCGGCCGCTTTGAACTGGCCGACCACGGCACCGTCCTGCTCGATGAAGTCACCGAGATCGGGTTGCCGCTGCAGGCGAAACTCCTGCGCGTGCTCCAGGAACAGTCGTTCGAGCGCGTCGGGTCGAGCATCACCCAGCAGGTTGACGTGCGCGTCCTGGTGACCACCAACCGCGATCTGTACGCCGAGGTCAAGGCCGGGCAGTTCCGCCAGGACTTGTACTTCCGCCTGGCCGTCGTCCCCATCCAGGTGCCGCCCCTGCGCCAACGCCGCGAGGACATCCCGCAGCTGGTCGACTGGTTCCTCGCACGCGCCGCCCGACGACTCGAGCAGCCCGCACCGCCCGTCCACCCCGACGCGCTCGACCTGCTGATCCAGCACCAGTGGCCGGGCAATGTGCGCGAATTGGAGAACATCATCACGCGCGCCAGCGTCCTGTGCGGACAGAGCCCGGTCACCGCGGACCAGTTGCGGCCCTGGCTCGCCGAGACGCCCGCCCTGCCCACGGGCGGCGCCGACGACGTCGCGCCCGATCTGAGCATCGCCGTCGGCACCAGCCTGCAGGCGATGGAGCGGCGCCTGATCGAGACCACGTTGGACCATTATCACGGGCACCGGGCCAAGACGGCCCAGGCGCTGGGGATCGGCATCCGCACGTTGGCCAACAAACTGCGCAGTTACGGCTATGCGCCGCGCGAGAGATCGTTCGTCCGCGCGGCTTGACGGAGGACCCGACCAGAGAGGATTCGACACCATCGCCCAACCGGCAAGAACTGCGGGTGACCACCCGCATCGTTTGCCGATCCCGCGGCGCCCGGCCGGCCCGGGCCCCGGGCCCGACGCCCGGGCGGCGCGCGGGGAGACCAGACGCAAACCACGCGAAACACAGGATTTATTCAGATGACCGCAGACAGAGCAGATGCAACCGAGCGCGGCGGCGGTACGGCAGTTGCAGGGGAACCGCAACTCCCGATGGTCACCTGGCGTGGCCGGCCCGCACTTCCGCACCCCTGCCTGCCGCCGCGTCGTCATCGCAGAGTCGTCCAGATGACCAGTGCGGATTGACGCCGACCCGTTCGGAGAGACAGCCCATGCTTCCCGGCCTGTTCGACAACACGACCATCCCCATGCTGCAGGAGGTGCTGAGCTTCTCCGAGGCGCGGCACAACGTGTTGGCCGGCAATATCGCCAACGCCGACACCCCAGGCTACCGCGTCCGCGACCTGTCGCTCGACACGTTCCAGCAGCGGCTCAAAGAGGCGATCGCCCGGCAGAGCGCCCGGGCCGAATACTCGTTGGGCTCGGTCGCCGAGAGCCCGCCCGGCGACCAGATGCGGGAGGTCCGCGAGTCCCTGAAAAACATCCTGTTCCTGGACGGCAGCGACGTCGGCATGGAACAGCAAGTGACTGAAGTCGCCAAGAACTACTACCTGCACAACCTGACGGTGTCCATCATGACCAGCCAGTTCCGGTTGCTGCAGACCGCCGTCAGCGAACGGGTCTAGGAGGTTTCCACATGCTCCGCGCACTTGATATCAGCGCCAGCGGCCTCGTCGCCCAGCGTATCCGCCTGGACGCCATCTCCAGCAACCTGGCGAACATGTCGTCCGTGAGGAACGAGAACGGAGAACTCCAGCCTTACCAGGAACGGTTCGTGCTGTTCCAGCCGGACGAGGAGGTGCAGACCCGCGAAGGGGCGGTCGGGGTCAAGGTGAGCGAGGTCCGCACGGAAACGGTGGAGCCGAAATACCGCTACCAACCCGGCCATCCGCTGGCCATCAAGGAGGGCCGGTGGAAGGGCTACGTCGCGTATCCCAACATCGACATGATGACCCAATTCGTCGATTCGCTGATTGCCACCCGCGCCTACGAGGCGAACCTGGGCGTCATGGAGATGACCAAGGGCTTGAGTGAACAATCGTTGCGCATCATCGGCTGACACGCACGCCCGTCCGCCGCCGCCGACAGCGGCGCGGACGGACCGTCGGCCGCGCACAGGAAGAACCAGGAGCATTGAATCGAATGAATCTCATCCAGGGCCCGCCCATCCCCGCCGTGCCGCCGCCACCGGCCATCCCGAAACCGAACGCGATCGCCGGCGCGAACCAGGCTTCGTTCAAGACCCTGCTGCTCGACAGCATCCAGCAGGTGAACTCCATGCAGCAGCAGGCGGATGCCGCCGTGCAACAACTGATGACCGGCGAGGAGGTCGACCCGGCCATCGTGCTGACCACGATCCAGAAGGCGGACATGTCGTTCCGCATGATGACCCAGATCCGGAACAAGCTCGTGGCCGCCTTCCAGGAGATCAAGGAGATGCGGATCTGAGGCGGGGGCGGGGGAGAGCAGGGTGCGGCACCATCAGCGCAACAGGTGGACGTGACGGAGCGTAGCGGATGGATTTCCTGAACAAAGCAATGGCTCAGCTGGCGGACCTCTTCAAGAGCATGACGCCCGGATCGCGGATCACGGCCGCCATGCTGCTGGTCGCGATTATCGTCAGCTTGACGTACTTGTTCACCTTCCAGTTCAACACGGCCAACGAATATCTGTTCGGCTCGCGCGAATTCTCACAGCCGGAACTGGATGCCATGCAAACGGCGTTCGCCGCCGCCAACCTGAGCGGGTTCCGGGTCGTCGGGCAACGCATCATGGTCCCCCGATCCAAGCTGGTTGATTACCTGCAGGCCTTATCGCGCGGCAACTTCCTGCCCCAGACCTTCGATTCGCCGATCGACGAGGCGATCGCCAGTTCCAACAGCATCATCGATTCGAAACCGCTCCAGGATTACCGGTTCATCCAGGCCAAACAGAAGAAGCTCGGGAACGTCATCTCGGCCTTCCACGGGGTTGACAAAGCCACCGTCCAGTTCCAGGAGAACAAGGTCGAGGGGTTTCCGCCCCGGATCGAGCGGAAGGCCACGGTCGCCGCGTGCGCCAAGGGCGGCGGGAAGCTGGAACACGGCCTGGTACAGGCGATCCGCACCGCGGCCAGCGGCTGGTTCGGCATCTCCCCCGACGATGTGACGATCATCGACTTGAACGGCAACGTCACCTTCGGCGGCGATCTGGCCACGCGCGAACCCAACGGCCCGCGGACGCCGTATGCGGACGCCAAGCGCTGGTACGAAGAGTACTGGAGGCAGAAGATCCACGACTGTCTGACGGTGTATCCCGGCATCAAGGTGGGGGTCAACGTGGAGCTTGATCCGGACGTGGACAACGAGTCCAGGAAGATCCGGGTCGACACGCAACCCACAGCGCTGGAGACGAGCAGTTACACGAAGACCTCCGAGAACAGACCGGCGCGGGGCGGCCGGCCGGGCGCCGTGCCGAACGAAGTGCCCAGCAACACCCCGCGCGACATCACGACGCTCGCGCACCAGGAATCGACGCTCGACGAGAGCCGCGAGGAACAGAAGGCGGTGGCCGGGCACGAAGAGACGATTCTCAAGAAGGCGCCGCTCCGGCCCACCACCGTCACCGCGACGGTGCTGATCCCCACCAGCTACCTGGTGAAGCTCTGGACGAAGCGGAACCCCACGCCCGCCGGTCAAGAGCCCAAGACGCCCGCGGAACCGGATCTGCAACCCATCGAACGCGACGTGGCCGACACGATCGTCAAGACGGTCGACCGGATCCTGCCGCCGCTGGCCGCCGACGAGACGGCCGCCACGCGCGTGCAGGTGTCGACTTACGAGGATCTGCCGCCGCCCGAGATCGAGCCGCCTACGCTGGCCGCCACGGCCCAGGCCTGGTTCGCGGACAACTGGCGCAGCCTGGCCCTGGTCGGCGTCGGGCTGGTGAGCTTGCTCATGCTGCGCGGCATGGTCCGCACGAGCACTCCGCCGGCCCCGGCAGTCGCCAACCTGGCCGCCGCGCCGGCCAAGGCGATCGAAACGCCTGCAGAGGCACCGCCCGAACCGGAGTCGATCATCCTGAACCGCCGCACGCAGTCGACCGGCGCGACCCTGCGCGAGGAGCTGACCGTCATGGTCCGCGAAGACCCGGACGCCGCCGCCAATGTACTTCGTAACTGGATTGGAGACGCCGCATGACCCGCAACCAGAGGTTCCGCAAGGCCGCGATTCTCGTCGCCAGCCTGGACGCGCAGAGCGCCGACGCGCTGTTGGATGAAATGCCGCCCGAGGACGCCGCCCGGGTGCGTCACGCCGTCATGGAGTTGGGGGAGATCGATCCGCAGGAGCAGCAGCGGATCATCCGGGATTTTGTGGGCCAACAGTCCCGGGGCACAGTCGCGCACGGTCCGGGCGTGGAGCTGGCCCCCTCCCTGGCCGCCCGGCTGGGGACCGAGCCGGCCTCCGGCACGTCCGCCCCGCCTCACCCACCGTCCGACTCGACCGGGATGCCCTTCCGTTTCCTGGAGCATGTGGAGGCGGCCGACCTGGTGGAAGTACTGCTGCGGGAGCATCCGCAGACCACGGCCATCGTAATCTCACACCTGCCTCCCGCCCGCGCCGCCGACGTGCTGCGCCGCCTCCCACGCTCCCTGCAGTCGGAAGCACTGATCCGGATCGCCCGGCTCAAGGCGCTGGCCGCCGACGTCGTGCGCGACATCGAACACGAGATGCAGTCGCTCCTGCAGAACCGCCGGCAACTCGAGCCGGTAGCGCCTCAAGGGCTGGCGGCCATCCAGGCGATCCTGCTGGCAACCGCCTCGCCCGAACGCCAGGCGCTGCTGGACGAACTGGTCCGCCAGGACCAGGCGCTTGCCAGTCGCTTGAACGACACGTTGATGCCCCACGCGGCCACCGCCTCCGGAGGGTCCATGCCGGCCGCGCACGAGCCGCCCTGGCCGGCCGGAGGCCGGCGCGGAGGTGCAGAGCAACGGGGCTGTGCGGCCCGTTCCTGCACCGTCGCGTTCGCCGACCTGGAGGCCCTCGAGGACGCGGCCTTGGCCCACGTGTTGCGCAGGTCGAGCCCCAGCACGGCGCTGCTGGCGCTGGCCGGCGCCAGCCACGATTTCGTCGCGCGGATCATGCGACAACTCCCGACCCGCGAAGCCGGATTGCTCCAGCGCCGGATGCGGGAACTCGGCCCGATCCGGCTCGACGATATCGAACGCGCCCAGCTGCGCCTGGCGGAAGTCGCTCAACAACTGATCGATCAAGGGAGCATCGCCCTGCCGTCGCTCGGACGGTTCGCGGCGGCCGCCTGAGCCAGCCGGGCCCCGAACCCCGCAGCGCGCGAGCTGCAACCCCGGTATTCCTGATCACCTCGACACCTGACCACCCACGTACGATCCAGCAAGACCATGGCATCAGTCATCAAAGCCGGAAAGATCCTGCCCAGCGGAACGGTGATCCAGCGCGCCGAGTTCAATCTGGAAGACATTTCGGCCAACGCATCGCGATACCTGGACAACGTCCGCAAGCAGGTTGCGCAGATCGTCAAACAGGCTCAGCAACAGTCCGAGCAGATCGCCGCGGAGGCGGCCGAACGCGGGCGTCAGGCGGCGCTGGAAGCGGCCCGCCACGCGGCACTGGAAGCCATGCATGCCCAATGGCGGACGTTGGCCCCGGCGCTGCAACACGCCATCGACGACCTGGTCCGGCTGCGCAGCAGCTGGTTTCGCCACTGGGAGCAGGAAGTCATCCACGTGGCCGTGGCGATCGCCGGGCGGTTGGTCCGCGGCGAACTCAGCCGGCGCCCGGAGATCGCCCAGCAGTGGATCCGCGAGACGCTCGAGTTGGCGTCCAGCAGCCACACGTTGACGCTGCGACTCAACCCGGCGGATTACGAGGCGCTCGGGAGCCTGCGCGACACGCTCTGCCAGGAGTTCGGCAACCTGGCGCCGACCAACATCCTGGCCGACCCGCAGGTCGCACCCGGCGGATGCCGCGTGGACACGCAGTACGGCCACATCGATCAACAACTCGATACGCAACTCGCACGCATTGAAGAAGAGCTGACCGGATGACCGACGCACTCGTCCACCTCCTGCCGCAGATCATGCCGACCGGGATGGTCGGCAGCGTCGTGCATACCGACGGACTGGCGACGTCGGTCGCCGGGTTCCCGGCGCCGGTCGGCGCGTTGGTGGAGATCGAGCGGCAGACAGGCGGGCCGCTGCGCGGTGAAGTGATCGGGTTTCGCGACGACACGACCGTGGTGTATCCGCTGGGCAACCTGTCAGGCGTGCGGCGTGGCAACCGGGTGCGGCTGGTGCGCACCGCGCGTTACATCCGGGTCGGCGACTCCCTGCTGGGCCGGATCATCGACGCGCAAGGCCGGCCGCTGGACCAGCGGCCCGAACCCGGGTTGACCTCCCGCACCCGCCTGGACCGCACGCCGCCGCCGGCGGTGGAGCGCCCGCGGATCCACCAGCCGCTGTGCACGGGGATCCGGGTCTTCGACGGGCTGTTGACCTGCGGCCGCGGCCAGCGGATGGGCGTTTTCTCCGGCTCCGGCGTGGGCAAGAGCGTCCTGCTGGGGATGATGGCGCGCTACACGGCCGCCGACGTGAACGTGATCGCGTTGATCGGCGAACGAGGTCGCGAAGTGAACGAGTTTCTCGAACGGGACTTGGGCCCGGACGGGTTGGCGCGCAGCGTGGTGGTGGTCGCGACGAGCGACGAGCCGGCCCTGGTGCGCGTCCAGGCGGCGTTGACCGCCACCGCCGTCGCCGAACACTTCCGCGACCGCGGACGCGATGTGCTGTTGATGATGGACTCGATCACACGCTTCGCGATGGCCCAGCGCGAGATCGGGCTGGCGGCCGGCGAACCGCCCACCACGCGCGGCTACCCGCCGTCGGTCTTCGGACTGCTGCCGCGGCTGGTGGAACGGGCGGGCCTCACGGCGGAAGGCAGCATCACCGCGTTCTACTCCGTACTGGTCGAAGGGGATGACACCAACGAGCCGATCAGCGACGCCGTCCGCGGATTGCTCGACGGGCACGCGGTCCTCTCGCGGCGGATGGCCGGCAAAGGGCATTATCCGGCCGTGGACCTGCTCGGCAGCATCAGCCGGCTCATGCCCGACATCGTGCCACGCGAACAGCGCGACGCCGCCACCACCGTGCGCGAGCTGATCGCCGTACACCACGAGCACGAGGACCTGATTACCATCGGCGCCTACCGCAAGGGCAGCCACCCGCTGGTGGACGCCGCCATCGCGATGAAGCCGGATATCGATCGGTTCCTGCAACAGGCCATCGAAGAACCAACCAATCTGGAGACCGCCCAGAAGGAACTGCAACAACTGGCCGCCCGCTGCCGCCAGGCAGTCAAAGCGCCGGCCGGAAGAGCTGATCCATGACACAATTCCGCTTCCGCCTGGAATCACTCCTGAAGCTGCGCGTGGCCGAGCGCGATCGGCGGCGCGAAGACCTGGCCAACGCGTACCGCGCCGACCAGGTGCTCGAGCAGCGCCTCGAGATGATGAACCAGGCGATCGCCGAGACCCAGCGACTGGCGAAAGACCGTTCCGCGCCGGGCATGATCCAGGTCGATCGGCTGCTCGATGTGCACCGCTACGAACTGGTCTTGCACGCCCAGCGCCGGCACGTCGTCCAGCAGCGGCAGGTGGTCGCCGCCGAGATTGAACGGCGTCGCCAGGCGCTGGTGGAGGCCGACCGGGAATTGCGGATCCTGGAGAAGCTGCGCGAGAAACACGCCCAGGACTTCACGTACAACGAACACAAAGCCCAGGTGCGCCTGCTCGATGAAATCGGTCTGCGGCGCAGAAAACCAACCTCGGAGATCGGGACGCGGTGAAGAGACTGTTCTCGTTGCTGACAACCGGCTTCGTCTACTTGTGCGTGGCGACCATGATCGCCCAGGCGGCCGCGTTGACGACGCTGTGGGCGAAAGGCGCCTTGGACCGGAGCCGCGTCTACCGCGTGCTGGCCGCGCTCCATGGTGTGGATGTCGTCACCATGCAGACCAACCTGTCCACCCAGAAGAAAGACACCGACCAGGAACAGCATTCGTTCGCCGCGCGCCTGGAGGCGCAAAGCCTCAAGAGCCTGGACCTGGACCTGCGCGAGACGGCGCTCGACAAGGGACTGGTCGACCTCCGCAACCTCCAAGATGCGACCCAGGCGGAACAGGCCGAGTTCCTCGCGCTGCGCCAGTCGTACGACGCGAAACTCAAGGACCTGGTCGAGCAGGAACAGGCGTCCGCCATGAAACAACTTCAACGCACGATCGAAGCCATGCAGCCCCGGCAGGCGAAGGAACAACTCCTCAAGATGCTCGACGATCAGGCGATCGGCGATGTGGTCACGATCGTCAAGAACATGCCGGTCGACAAGCAGAAGAAGCTCATCGCCGAATTCAAGGATGGGACCGACGCGGACCAGCTGTATCAGATCCTCCGCAGCATCCGCGCCGGGGAGCCGGTCGTCAGTCAGATCGAAGAGGCACGCACGAAACTCCGCGAGCAGTAACCCATGATGGACCTGACCAGCATGAACAGGCCGGTCGGCAGCGAGGTCGGCGACCCGCTGTGGACGGCCGGCACCGGATCGCCGACCGCGGCGGCGCCTGACTCGTTCGCCGCGTTCGCCGACCATCTCCAAGGCGGGCCGCCTGCCGACCCGGCCGCACACGCCTCCGAAGCGCCCCCGCCGCCCGCCGCGCACGCGGCCCCCGACGATCGGCTGCGGCAGGGCGACAACGACGACGCGGACGATGACGTCCCAGAACGGCGCGAGACCACTGGACCGGCGGCCGATGCCACGGTGCACGGCGGGCCGGTCCCGTCCGGGGAGACGGCCGACCTGAGCGACTCGCCGCAGGCCCCGCAGCGCTCCGAGGATGCCGCCGAGTCGGCCGATGCGCGGGCCGTGCCCGCCGAGTCGGCCGCCCGCGCCACGGCGTCCCACGGCGGGCAAAGCGACGCGGTCGTCGCGACCGCGCCGGCCCTGCCGGAGCCCGCCGTTGAGCGTCCCACAACGATACGAACGGGGCTTCGGTCGCCCAGCGACGCGACGGCCTCAGGACCGGCGGCATCGGCGTCCAACCAGGCGATCGCGTCACCCCCGTCGCCGGACGACCCCGCCGTCGTCGTCATGCCGGCCGCGCCGCCGAAACGGGCCGCCGAGGGCGGGGCGTCCGAATCCGCGACCGCAGCCGCGGCGGATAAGAACCCCGGCAAACCAAGGCCCGAACGTACATCGACTCCCACGCGGCCCGCCGGCGGATCCGCGACTTCGAGCGCGCCGGGGCCGACGGCGATCGCAAGGCCCGATTCGGCGGCGGCTGAGGCGTCTGCCAGCCGAGTCAATCAGGCGCTGACAGCCGCAATTGGGGAACCCTCCCAGGCCTCGCCGGACGCGGAGAACACGCCCGCGACCCAGGGCCGCGACGGGGAGGCCCGTGGGCTGCGCCACGAGCGCATCAGCAGCCTGACCGAACGGTTCTCGGAACAGATGCCTGCGCGCGGCGGCAGCACCTCCCACGCGACGGGAGAAGTGACTCACGTGGACCAGCTGCGGTTGATCCAGCGTGTGGCGCGCGCCCTGGAGGCTGCGCCCCAGCGGGGCGGGCTCCTCCGCCTGCGACTGCGGCCGCCCGAGCTCGGCGCGCTACGCCTGGACGTCTCGCTGCGGGACGGCAATCTCTCCGCCCGGATCGAAGCCGAAACGCACACGGCCAGAACGGTGCTGCTCGAACACCTGCCCCAACTGCGCGAGCGGCTCGCCGAACACGGGCTCCGCATCGAACAGTTTGAAGTGGATGTGGCCGGACACCAGGGACAACCATCGGCGGACATGCCCGGGTCCTCACACGACGCGCAGGATGCCTGGGCCACCGGGCCGGCACGCCCGCGGGCCGACACATCGACCGAACTCATCGCGGAACCAGCCTCGGTGAGCCGAACGCTCCAGCCGCTACAACCAGGAAGACTCAACGTCGTGATCTAGCGACGACTTTCCTTTCCATCAAGGATCAACCGGATGACTTCCATCACCTCCGTCACCTCGCCCACCGCGTCCCGCTCACCGCAGAGCCGGTCCAACAGCATCAGCGACCTGGATCTGGACGGTTTCCTCAAACTGATGATCACCGAACTACAGAACCAGGACCCGCTCAACCCGATGGAAAACAGCGAGATGCTGCAGCAAATCAGCCAGATGCGCTCGATCAGCGCCTCCGACAAGCTGACCGCGACACTCGACGCCGTCCTGCTCGGTCAGAACGTCAGCACGGCCAGCGGCCTGATCGGCAAAGAGGTCAGCGCGCTGACCGACGACGGACAGAATATCGAGGGGATCGTCGAGCGCGTCACCGTAACGCCCAGCGACGATGACAAACCGGCGGCCGTCAAAGTCCACGTCGGCAACTCCACCGTCTCGCTCGCCAATGTGCGGGCTATCCTGCCCCCCACGCAAGACTCCTGATCCATCATCCGGCAAGGACATCGACCACACACCACCACCGACACTCACCAGAACGAGAAGGGTATTCCTATGGGTCTCTCGACGGCTATGACCACCGCGCTGACCGGCCTGCAAGCAGCGGAAACACAGATCGACGTGGCGGGCAACAATCTGGCGAACTCCCAGACCGTGGGATTCAAGGCGTCCGAAGTGGTCTTCGCGACGCAGTTCCTCCAAACGCTCGGCCAGGGCTCGCAACCGACCGACACCAACGGCGGGACGAACCCGCGCCAAGTGGGCCTGGGCGTGCGTGTCGCGGAAATCACGCCCAATTTCGTTCAAGGGACGATCGAGGTTAGTTCGAGCCCTTCGCACATGGCCATTCAGGGCGACGGCTTCTTCATCGTCGAAGGGCCACAAGGCGAGCCGCTGTACACCCGGAACGGCGTCTTCAAGACCAATTCCGAAAACCAACTCGTGTCGGTCGGCGGCAATCGACTGCTGGGATACGGCGTCGACGACTTCTACCACCTGCAGACGACGTCGCTCGTCCCGCTGACAATCCCCCTGGGATCGGCAGCTGCCGCGCAGGCCACCCAGAACGTCTACCTCAACGGCAACCTGACGCCCACCGGGGACGTGGCCAACACGGCGGAGGTGATCGACAGCGAGATCCTGGGCGATGCGACGATCCCACGGCCCAACATCCACGCGCCCGGCAACTCGACGACTATGAAGGTCGCCGCCAAGCCGTCGGCGACCGGCGTCACCGGGAGTGCGTCGGGCAGTGGCTCAAGCTTCGTGGCCGGCGATCAGTACGAGTACACTTTTACGTTTCTCGACAGCAGCGGACAGGAAACCCTGCCGTCCACCAACGGCGTATCCATCACGGTCGCCGCCAACGGGAACAACCTGGTCCTGACCAACATCCCGGCCAGCCCGCTGGATCCCCTGAGCCAGCCGGAGTTCAATCAGGTGAACGTTTATCGCCGCAAGCTGGGCGTGATGACGGGCGACCCGGAGGAGAACTACGCCCTGGTGGGCACGGTCGCCCAGGCCGCGGCGTCCTTCACCGACACAGGTATCACTCCCACCACACCGCTGAACGACGCGGGCCTCAACGGGATCTACAGCTACCTCGTGACCTTCTCCGGACCAGGTGCCATGGAAAGCCGGCCGTCCGAGCTGCTGGGGCCGCTGACCACCGTGAACGGGCGCATCCAGCTCGACAACCTGCCCACCATCCCCACGGGCCCGGGCATCCCCGAATATGATTCGATCTGCATCTACCGGAATCTGGCCACGAATTCCGACCAGTACTACCTCGTGGCCACGGTAGGGCCCGGCGAACACTACATCGATGCGCGCAGCGACGCCGCCATTTCGGACCTGACGAATCCAGACAACCGCGAAATAAACTTCAATGGGCCGAAGATCACCAACGCCACGCTGCTGACCAATGTCGTCCGCCGCGACGGCCTGGACTACCAGCCGCTGTTCGGTGTCGGGACGCTCACGTATGCCGGCCGCAAAGGCGGCAACGCGTTGACCCCCAAGACATTCGAAATCGCCCCCGATACGACGGTCGGCGAATACCTCCAGTTCCTGACGTTGGCGTCGGGCATCCAGGCCAGTGTGTCCGATGACCCCCATTCCATTCCCACCTCGGTTAACCGGATCCCCGGCGAGTCCGGTACGCTGAGCCCGGGCGCCAACATCACGGCCGACGGCCGCCTGCGCCTCGTGTCGAACAACGGGCGGAACGCCGCCGTGACGATCCCCTCGTCCTCATTCCAGATGCAGTTGGCCGACGGCACCACCAGCACGCCCAACCTCGGGTTTTCAAGCGTCCAGTCGGCAATCGGCGAAAGCGCCTCGTCCGACTTCATCGTGTACGATTCACTCGGCGTCCCCTTGGACGTCCGCCTGACCACCGTGCTCCAGTCGCGCGACAGTACCACCACGACCTACCGATGGTTCGCGGACTGCGGAGACAACGATCCGGCCGGCGTCAACTACCGGATCGCGGTCGGCACCGGCCTGATCTCCTTCGACGGAGAGGGCAACCTAGTCCGGGCCGACAACCCGGTCGTGAATATCGACCGGGCCGACATCCCGTCCGTCAACCCGTTGGTCGTCAACCTGGACTTCTCGCAAGTTTCGGGATTCGCCAGCGAGCGGAGCACCATTGCCGCGTCGCGTCAAGACGGTTCGCCCCTCGGCACGCTGACCAGCTACAGCGTCGGCGAGGGCGGCGAGATCATGGGCGTGTTCAGCAATGGCATCTCGCGGACGCTCGGTCAGGTCCGGCTCGCGCGGTTCGCCAATCCGACCGGATTGGAGCAACGCGGCGAAAACCTCTACGGGTTGGGCTTCAATTCCGGGCTGCCGGTCGAGGGAAACCCGGGTGACCTGGGCATCGGGAGCATCATCTCCGGCGCCCTGGAACTGTCGAACACCGACACGGGTGCCAACCTGATCGACCTGCTGCTGGCCTCCACCATGTACCGGGCGAACTCGCGCGTGATCTCGACATCCCAGACCCTGCTGGACGACCTGCTCAACATGCGGCGCTAAGAGCCATGAGTCCCGCCCGCCCTCATGAGGAAAAACGCGGGGCGCAACTACCCCCAAAGAGGGGAACGGCCGCGTGAACGGCCGACCAGTACGCCGCGCCCGCCAGTCGCACGCCGTCGGTCCACGCGGCGCCGCAGCGCGACACCGACGCTTGGGCCGTTTTTTCCCGGCCCGGCCAGTCGGAAGCTAGGATTGTACAGGGCAGCGCTCAGGCGTGCGGGCGTCCATCGCGGCCTGTGCGCATCGGGCGGAGGGTCACACCAGGTAGACGGGTAACATTGCCATGGCTGATACGGCATCCACAACCGAATCCAAACCGCGCAGTTCGCTGCTCTCGCGACTGATCATCGCCAGTTTCATGGGGTGCGTCGTGGCCGCCGAGTGCCTGTTCGCCTATTTCTGGCTCCCCAGCGCGTCGGAGGTCAGCGCTCAGGTCGAACAGATCGCCCGGGAGGCTCAGGAGGCGGCGGAGGCAAGTCAGGCAGACAGCGCAGCGGACACAACTCCGACGGTTGAGGTCGATTTGGGGAAGTTCACAATCACCAACCATCAACTGCCCAACGAGACCACGTTCCGGACGGATTTCCACCTGTTTGGCACGGTCAGCGAGGCGGAGAAGAAGGATTTCACGGAGTTGTTTGGGCGAAACGAGCACCGGTTTCGTGACCAGGTGATCATGGAGATCCGCAATTGCAAGGTGAGCGACCTGGAAGACGCCAGTTTGGACTTGATCAAACGGCGGTTTTTGGAGAAAAGTAACGCCCTGTTCGGGAAGCCCGTGTTACGGTCCATCATCTTTGCCGACTACACGTTCGTGCAGTTGTAGTGGCCGTCGGTCGCGTATCACGGCCCGCCGCCGTGGGATAGGAATGGATTCCGATGTCAGACGGCATGGAAAACCTGGGCCAGAGTGAAATCGAAGAGTTGTTGCGTCAAGCCACGGCGGGCAGCCAGAGTGGCGCGGCACCGCGTCCGGCGTCGCGACCATCGGGCGAGACCGGCCCGTCGCCGGCCACCACGCTGCCGCCGTCGTCCGCGCCGCGGGCGTCAGCCGGTCCGTTGGACGATGACGTCCAGTTCCTGCTGTCGCAGGCGGAGCAGGCCATCCGCTCGGTGGAGGAGCCGATCGCGAGCGAGATTCCGCAATTGGCGCCGTTCGAGTTGCGGGACCTGACGGGCGCACCCGCCTCGACGGAACGTGCGTCGCTCGAGCTGTTGCGCGATGTGGAATTGGATTTGCGCATCGAGTTGGGGCGGACGCACATGTATCTGGAGGACGTGCTGCAGTTGCGACGCGGCTCGGTGGTCCCGCTGGACAAGCTGGCCGGCGATCCGGTCGACCTGTTCGTCAACGGGCGACTCGTGGCGCGTGGCGAAGTGCTGGTGCTCAATGACAACTTCTGTGTGCGGATCGCCGAGTTGATCTCGGGAGACGACGGAGACTAAGCCCCTGTGGCACGAAAGGCAAGGATGCCGCGCATCACGTTGGCCCTGTTTCTCGCTCTGCTGCTGTGCGGGTCGGCCGCCGGTCAGCACGCGGCTCCCGGCCGCGAGTCGCCGGCGCGGATCTCCACGGCGGCCGGGTCATTGGGCGCGCCCTCCTCGGCGGGGCCCGCGCCGCGTGATGCGGGGCCGGCACTCGTGCGCAGCGGGGCCCGCGATGTGGGGCCGCTCCCGCTCCCGCCGCCGAAAGCCGGCGCGCGTCGCCGGGGTGAACCATCAGCGGCGGCGGCGACGACGACGGCCGGCAATGTGGCGACGGTGGTCCTGAGCAGTCTGGCGATCGTCTTGGGTCTGTTCTTCTTCGTGGTCTGGTTGTCGCGCCGGGCGTTTCCCAAGGCCACCGGGACCTTGTCGAAAGACGTGCTGGAGGTGGTAGGCCGCGCGCCGTTGGCCAGCCGCCATCATCTGCAGCTGATCCGACTGGGACACCGCCTGCTGCTCGTCTCGGTCACGCCCGATCACGCCGAGACGCTGACGGAGATCACGGATCTGGACGAGACGAACCATCTGTTGAGTCTGTGTCGGCAGCAGCAGCCGGGGAGCATCTCCGATTCCTTCCGCCAGGTGCTCCAGCAACTGGGCGCGTCGCCGGACCCGACCGGGTCACCGGCGCGTGCGGGTCGGGACGAACTCGGCTTGACCGCGACCGGCGACCGCCGGCGCGGGTAACCGTTTCCATGGGACGTGGGCAAGCGTATGGTCAGCCTGGATCGCCGCGAGCATGACGAGCGTGTCCCGGTTTCGCGGGCGCAGCGCGCGGAGCGTGGATGCCGCCGGTTCGCCCGGCGGGCTCTGTGGCTCCTGTTCGTGGCGTACCTGGCCTGGGGCGGTGGCGGCGCCTCGTGGGCCTGGGGCCAGACGTCGGCGGCGGCGGGGCCGGAAAGTGGTGTCCAGGGCTTCTTGACGGCCGGCCCGGAGACCTGGACCAGTCCGCAGGGCATGACGTCGACGCTGCAGATCATGCTGCTGTTGACGGTGTTGAGCCTGGCGCCCGCCGTGCTGCTGATGACCACCAGTTTCGTGCGGATCGTGGTCGTGCTGGGGCTGCTGCGTCAGGCGCTGGGGACCAACCAGCTGCCGCCCAGTCAGGTGATCACATCGCTGGCGTTATTCATGACCCTGCTGATCATGGCCCCCGTGTGGAAGGACGTGTATGACGCGGCGATCGGCCCGTACACGGACCCGGGCAGTGCGATGACGCTGGAGGAGGCCTGGCAACGCGGCGCGCTGCCCATCCGGCGGTTCATGGCCCGGCAGATCCACGCGGCGGGCAACACGGAGAACATCCACCTGTTCTACCGTTACCTTCCGCGCGACACGCCGCCGCCTAAGACGTTCGACGACGTGCCGCTGCAGGTGCTGCTGCCGGCCTACATGTTGAGCGAGTTGAAGGTGGCGTTCCTGATCGGCTTTCAGATCTACCTGCCGTTCCTGATCCTGGACCTGGTCGTGGCGAGCGTCACGATTTCGATGGGCATGTTGATGCTGCCGCCCGTGATGATCTCGTTGCCGTTCAAGCTGATGCTGTTCGTGCTGGTGGACGGCTGGCAGCTGGTGGTCGGCATGTTGCTGGAGAGTTTCGGTACACCTTGGTGACGTCGAAGCGTCACCGTTGAGCGACGGACTATGGATGCACAGTCGGCTGTGGATCTGGCGCGCGAGGCGTTATCGACCGCGCTGATCGTGGGCGCGCCCGTGTTGCTGGCGGGTGTCGTGATCGGGCTGGTGATCGGCCTGGTCCAGGCGCTGACGCAGATACAGGACCAGACGGTTTCGTTTGTGCCCAAGATCGTGGTCATGGCTCTGGTGCTGGTCATCTGCCTGCCGTGGCTGGTCCAGCGGATGATGGTCTATTCGGAGCACTTGATCACGAACATTCCCCGCATGCTGCTGGGCGGTTAGTCGGACATGGACGGCGCGGCGCGCCGGGCGGGTGGGCGCATGGAAGTCCTGCTGCGACTCTACACGAACCAGTTCCTGGTGTTCCTGCTGGTGTTGACGCGCGTGAGCGGGTTGCTGGTGCTGGCACCCGCGTGGGGCTCCCGTGTGGTCCCGGTGCGTGTGCGCGCGCTGCTGGCCCTCGCGCTGGCGCTGATCATCGGCCCGCTCTTGTGGGACTCCACCTGGGCGGCCCCGGGCAACCTCGTGCATCTGCTGATCCTGGTGGGCTGCGAGTTCACCGTGGGCCTGGCGTTGGGCCTGGCCGTGCACATCTACTTTGCCGGCCTGGAGCTGGCAGGGCAGATGATGGGGCAGATGTCGGGCATGTTCCTGGCGGAGGTGGTGAGTCCGACGTATGACGCGAGCGTATCGGTGTTCTCGGAACTGCTGCACACGTTGATGCTGACGGTGTTCGTGGTGGCCGGCGGCCACCAGTATCTGCTGGACGCGCTGATCCAGACCTTCCAGCGCATGCCGCCGGGCCAGGTCCATTTTTCCGGGTCGCTGATGGCGACGCTGACCCACATCATCACGTTCAGCTTCACGATGGGCCTGCAGATCGCGGCGCCGGTCATGGTGGCGCTGCTGCTGTCGATTCTCATCCTGGGCCTGCTCAGCCGCACGCTGCCGCAACTCAACATCCTGGCGGTCGGGTTCAGCGTGAACCCCACGGTCATGCTCGGCGCCCTGCTGCTGTCGCTCGGGGTGATCGCCCGCGTATTTCACGACCAGAGCTTCGCGGCAATCGACTTGATGCGCGAGGTGTTTGCAGGGCCGGGCCCCTGACGGCGCCGCGCAGCGCCTGATGCGCGGCGCGGGGCTGACGGGGCGCGGCAGACGAGAGCACGGGCTGTACGATGCCGGAACAATTTGGCGACAAGACGCAGGAAGCGACGCCCTATCGCCGCCAGAAAGCGCGCGAAGAGGGTCAGGTCGCGCGCAGCCACGATCTGGCGTCGGCCGCCCTGCTCGTCGGCGCGACGCTCGTGTTGATGTACTTCGGCCGCGGCCTGGGTTCCTGCCTGAGCGACCTGGCGCGCGACCAGTTGGGCGGCGCGGCGCAGATCCAAACCGACGCCCAGACCGCGGCCCTGGCATGGAACGCCCTCCTGGTCCGGCTCGCCCGAGCCTTGGCTCCGCTCCTCGGCCTGCTGATGGTGCTGGGCATCGTCGCGAACGTGGGCCAAGTCGGGCTCCTGTTCCTGCCCCAGAAACTGGCGCCGGAACTGAGCCGCATCGACCCGCTCAAGGGCGCGCAGCGCCTCTTCTCGGCAGCCAATCTCGTGCGGTTGGGGTTCGGCCTGTTCAAGGTGGCCGTGGTGTCGGCCGTGGCCGCCTGGTGCGTCCTGGACCGTTATGACCAGATCATGGCACTGAGCGGGCATGAGGTGCGCGAGATCGGCATCGCAGCCTTCGACATCCTGCTCCACACGTGCCTCAAGATCGGCATCGCACTGCTGATCCTGGCCATCTTCGACTACGGATACCAGCGCTGGAAGCACGAGCAGGACCTGCGCATGACGACCCAGGAAGTCCGTGAGGAGTACAAGATGCTGCAGGGGGACCCGCACATGGTGGCGCGGCGGCGGCAGGTCCAGCGCCAGTTGGTCATGAACCGCCTGCAGACGGCCGTACCCAAGGCCGACGTCGTGGTCACGAACCCGACCCAGCTGGCGGTCGCCATCCAATACGAGCCGAGCACGATGGAGGCGCCGATCGTGGTAGCCAAGGGCGCCGGCGTGCTGGCGCAGCGGATCCGGCGCCTGGCGCTGGAACACAACATCCCGGTCCTCGAGCGCAAGCCGCTGGCCCGGGCGCTGTACCAGCACGTGGATGTGAACAAACCGATCCCTCCTGACCAGTACGCGGCGGTAGCGGAGATCCTGCGATATGTCTATCAGCTCAAGGGGAAGACCATGCCCGGCCAGCGTGCGGCGTAGCGCCGCGGCGTGGCCGCGCATCCGGTGGCTGGATGCCAGCCACGTGACCCTGTTTCGTCACTCCCGTCCAGACTGTCCTCCCGGGGTGCCAGACGCATGTTAGGGCTACACATCGACTCCCAGACGATCGCTCGCTGGGCCGTCTGGTTCGGGCTGCTCGGCGTCGGGCTGGGCAGCATCAGCGCCGTCAATCGCGTGTCACCGGACCTGTACCATGAGATGGCGCTGGCGCGCGAAGCGTGGGCCGCCGGCTCCGTACCGATCGAGGACCTGTATGCCTACACCCCCACAGTCACCCCGTGCGTGCATCACGAATGGGGTGCCGGCCTGGTGTTTTACGGCGTGAGCATGAGCCTGGGCAGCGCCGGGCTGCTGTGGCTGAAATACGGCGGGGCGCTGCTGGTCGGAGTCGGCTGCGCGGTGCTGGCCCGACAGCGTGGTGCCAGCGCCGAGGTGTTCGGGCTGCTGGCTCCCGCGGCCATCCTGTGCGGCTGCATCGGGTTCTTCTCGGTCCGTGCGCAGCTCTTCACCCTGCTGGGCACGCTGTGCCTGCTATACATGCTCCAACAGGACCGGCAGGGGCGACGCGCGTGGATATGCGCCTGGCTCCCCACGTACGTCCTGTGGCTGAACATGCATGGCGGGTTCCTGGTCGGCGTCGGCCTGCTGGGTCTCTACACGGCCGGCCGCTGGGTCGAGGAGTTCAGCCGTGACCGCTCGGCGCGTCAAGCCTTCCGGGCCACGGGCCATCTGTGGGGCGCCGCGGCCGCCATGGTCCTGCTGTTCCCCTGCAATCCGTACGGCTGGCGGTACGCGCCGTATCTCTGGCAGGCCGTGCGATTGGACCGCCCCTTCATCGCGGAATGGCAGCCCGTGTGGCGCTCTCCACTCGTCCTGCTGATCTATGCGGCGTCCTGGCTGCCCCTGCTGTGCATCGTGCGTCGGCAGCCGCTGGCCAGGTGGTTTGAAGTGCTGATGGTCGTCGTGACTGCGGTGCTGGCGCTGCAGCACATCCGCCACCTGTCGATTTACGCGGTTGTATGGGCCTGTTATGTGCCGGCCCTGGTAGAGCCAACTCCGGCGGGCCAGGCGCTGCGGAGATGGTTCGCGAGCTTCCGCACCGCGTTCGTCGTACTCTGGATCGCGCTGGGCGTGCTGGGGATCGCCCAGGCTGTCCACAACCGCTTCTGGGAACTGCGCATCCCGACGACCCACGCCCAGGACCCGGCGATCCACTACCCGGTGGGCGCCGTGGATTACTTGCAGCACCAAGCCTTCGCCGGGAACGTGATGGTCCCCTTCGAGGCCGGCGCGTTCGTCTCGTGGAAGCTGTACCCGGCCGTGAAAGTCAGCTGTGACGGACGATACGAAGTCGCGTACCCGCCGGCCCAAGTGGAGGAACTGTGCGCGTTGTACACGGAAACGCGCCACTGGCAGGCCACGCTCCGCCGCTACCCGCCCGACCTGATCCTGATACCGCGCCCGCACCCCCTGGAATCGTTGCTCGATCAGCCGGCGGACCGCGGCGCCGACCCGCCGTGGCCACTCGTCTACCGCGACGACGGGTTCGCGCTCTACGCCCGGCCGGGCTTGTCGCCCAGCCTGCCGGTCGTCGATCGCGTGGGGCGGCCGATCGTGGCCGAGTTCCCGTGACTTGATTTGCACAAAGGGGAAGAAGAGGGCCGAGCAGGTCCCAGGTGACGCGGGTGGGTGTGACCGGTCCTGCCAGCGGACCACTCCCGCCGCGACGTTACCGCGTGGCGCACGTGGTGTCGCTGCTGACATATCCGTAGCGTTCCGCATACGGCCGCCAGCGGCGCAGCACTTCGGCTTCCATTTCGGGTGTCAGCTGATGGTGGTTCGTCTGATACGGCTGCTGGTCGCGCAGGTACGCCTCCAGCTTCCTCCGCACACAGGAGAAGTCGCCCAGATCCAGCTTCCGGTAGATGTCTTCGAGCACCTGCACGGGGTCGGCCACCAGATCCTCGTAGCGGATATCCACGATCTGGTCGGGGTCCAGCGTTGCCCGCTGCTTCTCGAATCCCGCATACATGCGCATCAGGAACGCGTAGACCATCTCGTCCAGGTGCTCGTGGCGGGGCAGCTGGCATCCCTGGACGGCATCCAACGCCTTCCAGAGGCGGCGCGTCGACGGGAACAGCGCCAGGGGGTCCCGGGTGATGTGCACGAACTGGGCACCCGGAAACAACCGCGAGAGCACCTCCACGCGGCCCGTGTGTGTCGGCGACTTGAGGATCACGCGCTTGGCGCTGCGATAGCTCAATGTCTGCACGAACGATCGTATCGCCTGGCACCATCGCTCCAGGTCGGGCGGCGCGACACCTTCCATGTCCAGGTATTCCACATCGGTCGGCGGACGGTTCGGGAACGCCATCCGGCGATACGGCGTACGGACTCCCATCGTCAGCAGCGCGAACTCGTCCTCCTGGGGGCACTGCCAGCCGGCCCGCACATTGTCCATCGGCCGCTGCTTGGGGAGCAGGAACCCGCACCGGGCCAGCAGCCACTCCGTCAGCAGGAAATGCTCCGGGGCAAAACACTGGTAGGTCGTCGGGTAGGTGAACCGATCGTCCTGCACCAGCAGCTCGTGCAGGAACGTCGTGCCGCTCCGCCAGTGCCCGATGATGAACAGCGGCGGCCGGATCGGCGCGGCCGCGATCCGCCGCCCGTACCAGAGCCGCTGGGCCCACGACATCGCCGTGTTGAAAGGAGTGATCGACGAAATCAGGCTCACCATCGCCCAGCGCAGCGGGTGAATGCGGAACCGGTTCTCGACCAACAACTGCACCCAGCCGCCGAATCGCATCCCGTGCCAGAAACGCGGTGACCAGAACGGATAGCGATGCATCTTGGCGGGCTTGGGCGGTACTCGGTGCGTTACTGCCGACTGGCCAGTCATGGGGTGCTGCGGCCCTCCGTGCGGTTCAGGGTGCGGTACACCCTGCAGGCACACTGATTGTAATGCGCGACCGTACCGGCCGGAAGAAGGCGGTTGGCGGGCCCAGGCGTTGCGTCCCCCACGCTCCGTTCGCTGCGTGTCACGATTGCTCAAATGGGGGGATCGTGCCAGAGGCGTGGCGCGGCTCTCTTCGACCACTCCGGGCTGCGCCCAAGCGACGCGTCGGGACCGCGCATCTGCTAGCACCCCCGGTCGCAGCCCGTGGAAGAACAGACCTGGACAGTGGTGGCGCATTTCGGTACGCTCCGGCCCTCTTCTCGACAACAGTATGCTTCTGGTTTTCAACCTGTTTTCCCTTGATCTATCACACGGGCCGTGCCCCGGCTCGAGGCGATCGGTTTACGATGTCACGGATGGCTCGGTGGCGAGACCTGCTCTTCCCTGTCGGGATGATCACCAGCGTGTTGGTGATCCTTGTCCCGCTGCCGACGTTCCTCTTGGACATCCTGCTTTCGGCCAACATCACGATCGCGATCATCGTATTGCTCACCACGATCTACGTCCGGACGCCGCTGGAGTTCAGCATCTTTCCATCGCTCCTGCTGGCCACGACCCTGGGGCGTCTGGTGCTGAACGTCGCATCGACACGTCTGATCCTGACGCGTGCGGAGACGGACGGGTTATCGGCGGCGGGCGAGGTGATCCACAGTTTCGGCGAGTTCGTGGCCGGCGACCGTGTCGTGGTCGGTTTGATCATGTTCGTGATCATCGTGGTGATCCAGTTTGTGGTGATCACGAAAGGTGCGACGCGGATCAGCGAAGTGGCGGCGCGGTTTGCGTTGGATGGGATGCCCGGCCGCCAGATGGCGATCGACGCGGACCTGAACGCCGGGGTGATCGACGAGAAGGAAGCGCAGCGCCGGCGCAACGAGATCACGTTGCAGGCGGACTTCTACGGCGCGATGGACGGTGCGAGCAAATTCGTGCGCGGCGATGCGATTGCCGGCATCATCATCACGCTCATCAACATCATGGGCGGCCTGGTCATTGGCGTGTGGCAGGCGGGGATGGGCTTTGCCGAGGCGGGGGCCCTGTTCACGAAGCTGACGATCGGCGACGGGCTGGTCAGCCAGGTCCCGGCTTTCCTGATCTCGCTGGCGGCCGGCCTGCTGATCACGCGCAGCACGCAGAAGTCCAATTTGCCGAGCGACTTCGTGCAGCAGCTGTTGTCGCGGCCCCAGGCGTTGGCGGTCGCGGGCGGTTTCCTGGTCGTCCTGATCTTCACGAATCTGCCGCGTGGCCCGCTGATGACGTTAGGTACCGGCTGTTGCGCGCTGGCGGTCCTGCTCTCGAGGCACAAGCGCCGCGAAGCCGCGGACGCGGCCACCAAGGCCCGTGCGGACGCCGAGAAGGCGAGGAAACCGGACGATCGGATCGAGGACTTCCTGGCCGTGGATCCGATGGAAATCGAGATCGGCGTGGGCCTGATCCGGCTGGCCGACCCCAGCCGCGGCGGCGACTTGCTGCCGCGGATCACGGGCGTGCGGCAGGCCGTGGCGGCCGACATCGGAATCGTCCTGCCCAAGGTGCGGATCCGCGACAACATGCGGTTGGGCGAGAACCACTACCGCATCAAGATTGCCAACAATCCGGTCGCCGAAGGACTGATCCACCCCGACCGGCTGCTGGCGATGGATTCCGGCCTGACCAGCGGCGTCGTGTCGGGCGAGCCGACCCGCGATCCCGCGTTCCAGCAGCCGGCCGTCTGGATCGAGCCGGCGGTGCGTGACCGGGCGGAGATGTTGGGCTACACGCCCGTGGAGCCGGCTGCGGTGCTGGCTACGCACCTGCAGGAGGTCGTGCGCCGACACGCCGACGAACTGCTGACGCGCGACGCGACCAAACACCTGATCGACGAACTCAAACGGGTCGCGCCGGCCGTGGTCGACGAGTTGATCCCCGGCCTGATGAAGCTCGGGGATGTGCAGCAGGTGCTGCAGCTGCTGTTGCGCGAACAGGTGCCGATCCGACAACTCAGCATGATCCTGGAGACGCTGGGCGATCATGCGTCGCGCACCAAGGACCCGATCTGGCTGACCGAATACGTGCGACACCGGTTGGCGCGGACCCTCTGCACCCGCTTGCGCGACAGTGAAAACCGGCTGTACGTCGTCACGCTCGACCCGGCGTTGGAGGAGCGGATCGCGGCCGGCATCGAGCACAACGAGCGCGGCCTGTTCATCCGCATGTCACCCCAGGCGGTGGAGACCACGTGCGGGCTGATCGCAGCCGCCGTCAGCACGCTCACCCAGGGCCACCATCCGCCGGTCGTGCTGGTCAGCCCGCAGATTCGACCGGGCCTCAAGCAACTGACGGCCGCCAACCTGCCGAACCTGCATGTGCTGAGCTACAACGAAATGACGCGCGACACGCAAATCGAGTCGGTCGCGATTGTCAACGATGCGACGGGACGCTAGACGAGACGCTAGACGAGACGCTAGACGATAGGCCACAGACCACAGGCAACAGGCAGCAGACGATAGCAGACCATCCTTGGAAGGAGCGACCATGGACGTCAAGACGTATCGAGCCCGATCGATGCAGGAAGCCCTTCAGCTGGTACGTCAGGATCTCGGGTCCCACGCCTCCGTGTTGCACACGCGGGAGTTGCGTGGCGGGCTCTGGCAGCGCTTGCGCGGCGTCCGGCAGGTCGAAGTCACCGCGTCGGCCACGATCCAGGTGCCCAGCCGGTTCGCGGGCGCCGCCGAGTCGGCGTCGGCGGCGCGGGGCGACCACGTTGAGGGGGCGGCGGCACAGCCGGTAGGCTGCAGCGCGGCCTCGGCAACGCCCATCCCCCCGGCTCACGAACAGGACTTCCGCGCCCAGTTCCGCCGGGACTTGCGCTGCCAGGCGGACGACTTGCCGTCGATGGTGGAGGACTTGTGTCAGCGCCGCGCGACCGGGGCGACCCAGGAGCTGCCCACGTCCCTGTTCCACCTGTTTACCGACCTGATCGACGCGGAAGTCAGCGAGCAGTTGGCGCGCGGGCTGATCGAGCGGCTGCGCCAGAGCGTGGACGTGCGCGACCTGGACGACCACGTGCTGCTCAAAGCGCGTCTGGCCCGCATGGTCGAAGAGGAGATCCAGGTGACCGGCCCGTTGCGCATCACGCCGGGCCGCCGCCGGCTGGTGGCGCTGGTCGGCCCAACGGGCGTGGGGAAGACCACGACGATCGCGAAGCTGGCGGGCAACTTCCACTTGCGCGAGCGGCGGCGCGTCGGGCTGATCACCGTCGACACCTACCGGATCGCCGCGGTCGAGCAGCTGCGGACCTACGCGGACATCATCGACCTGCCGATGGAAGTCGTCTCCACGCCGCGCGAGATGCGTCAAGCGGTCGCGCGCCTGGCCGAGCTCGACCTGATCCTGATGGACACGGCCGGGCGCAGCCCGCGGGACGAGGTGAAGATCCAGGAGCTGCGCAGCATGCTCTCCGAGGCGGCGGCCGATGAAGTGCATCTGGTCCTCAGCAGTGTCAACAGTCTCGAGAACCTCAAGAAGACGGCCCAGCATTTCGCGGGGGTCGGCGTGACGGCACTGGTGCTGACCAAGCTGGATGAGGCCACGGGGCTCGGCAACCTGATCCCGTTGCTGGGCAGCTGTCGCCTGCCGCTGAGCTACGTGACCCATGGCCAGAACGTCCCCGACGACATCGCGGCGGCCGACCGCCGCCGACTGACGCGCACCATCCTGGGCATCGAGGCCACGAACTGAGGCGAGGACGCGATGGTGGATCAAGCTGCTGAACTCCGGAACCTGGTCTCTCAAGCCGGCCGCGAGGCCCCTGCGCCGGGCAGCCCGCGGCCGCGCGTGATCGTCTTCTCGGGCGGCAAGGGGGGCGTGGGCGTGACGACCTTGGCGATCAACGTCGCGATCTGCCTGGTGGACCAGGGCCTGCGTGTCGTGCTGGTCGACGCCGACCTGTGCCGAGCCGACGTGGCCACGCTCTGCCGACTGCCCGAACGGGGCCACGTGGGCGACATTCTGTCGGCGCGGCGCGACATCCACGAAGTGCTCGAACGCGGCCCGGGCGGGATCCTGATCGTGCCCGGCGTCTGGGCGCCCGACCACGAGATCCCGTTCAGCCATCACGCCCAGCACCGGTTGGTGCGGCAGATCCAGTCGCTCGGGCGACACGCCGATATCGTGCTGATCGACGTCGGCAGCACGTCGGTCGACATCGTGCATCGGTTCTGGCTCGCTGCCGACGATGTGGCCCTCGTCACGACCCCCGACGCGGTCTCGGTGATGGACTGCTATGCCACCCTCAAGGCGGTCCTGGCCAGCGGCGCCGTGCCGGACATCCTGCGCCTGATCGTCAACAAGGTCCGCGACCAGGCGGAGGGCGAGGATGTGCACCGCCGGATTGACCAGTCGGCGCGCCGGTTCCTGCAGCGTCGCATCACGCTGCTGGGCAGCGTGGCCGTGGATCCGCAGGTGGTCCGCGCGGCCGACCTGCCCCTGCCGTTGATGCTCGGCGCGCCCGATGCGCCCGCGGCCCACGCGATCGCGGCGATCGCCAGCGCGCTGGCGGCCACCCACATCCACACCATCCGCTCGGCGGCCTGACGGAGGCCTCCCGATGGCGCACGCATGGAAACAGGAGGAATACGAAGAAGCCGGTTTTTCGATTGATCCTGATGCCAGCCCCCGTCCGATACTGAAGTCAGGCGCGGGTGCACCACCGGCCGTTAAACTGGATGGTTTGGTGCGACTCTGCGGGGAAGCTGGGGTAAAAGATGGGGCGCACGTACGCGGGGATCTTGGGCCTTGTGGCGTTCGGCACCGTGATCGCCCGATCCCTCCTGCGCGGCGGCAACGTAGATACGACACTGATGACGGCTTGCGGCGCGTTGTTCGCCTTCGCGGCCCTGGGATACATCATCGGCTCCATTGCGGAAAGGACTATTGTCGAGGCGATCGAGATTCAATTCCATGCCCGCTGGCAGGCCCTGGAATCGGCCGACCAGCCGGCAGACACGCTCGGTCCTTCAGCGAGCAGACCGGACGCGGCGGCATGACGCCCGGCGTCACTCGGCTCGGCACGCGCCTCGGGCGAGGATCGGAGACGGAACTCACGCGTTTAGCCGCCGCGGGCGGCAGGATGGATCACGGAGGATTGCATGGCCACGACCATTGCACCCAAGGATGCGGCGATCGACGCACCCAAGGACGCAACCACGGACGCGAGCAAAGACGATATCCAGGAAATCTGGCGACGATACAAGGCGGACCGCAGCCGCAAGGATCTTCGCAACCGGCTGGTCGAACGCTACTTGCCGCTGGTCAAGTACAACGGCGAACGGATCTGGGCACGGCTGCCGGAAGGGGTCGAGCTGGATGACCTGATCTCAGCCGGCGTGTTCGGCCTGATGGACGCGATTGACGCGTTCGACCTGTCGCGCGGCGTCAAGTTCGAGACCTATTGTGTGCCCCGCATTCGCGGAGCCATGCTCGACGAACTGCGGACCATGGACTGGGTGCCGCGACTCGTCCGTTCGAAGGCCAGCCGGCTGGCGGAGGCCACCAAGGCGTTGGAAGCCCGGCTGGGCCGCCCGCCCACCGAACGCGAGCTGGCCGAGCATATGAATCTGAGCGTCCAAGAGCTGGAAAAGATGATGCTCGACGCCAACGCCGTGAACCTGATCAGCCTGAACAAGAAGTGGTACGAGACCGACAGCTACAAGGACGTCCGGGAAATCGACATCCTGGAGGACAAGAAGGGCGAAGACCCCACCCGCCGCATCCAAAAGAACGACTTGATGCGGCTCGTCACCAAGGGGCTCAATCGCAATGAGCGGCTGATCATCATCCTCTATTACTACGAAGAACTCACGATGAAGGAGATCGGCGCCACGCTGGACCTGAGCGAGAGCCGCGTGAGCCAGATGCACAGCAGCATCGTCCAGCGTCTCCAGGCGCAGCTGTGCCGCCGGCGGCCCGAGTTCGGCACCTGACCGACGCCTGCCGGGCCGGGAGACCGCCCTTCGCGCAACAGCCCGCCGGGGCCGACCGCCCCGCCACGTGGACGGCCTGCGCAGCGATCGCTGCGGAGGCCGTTTCCGTTGGCCCGGCCGATCGCTCATTCGCAGCCGGCCGATTCTCTGGTATCCTGGAAGGCCGAGCCGGGGGCGTCGGCCCGATCGGTGACGACTCACGCCAGGAGGAAGCGGACGGATGGGCGACAAACAGAGCAAGGCCAAGGCGGCCCGCTGGGTGGGATTCGACCTGGGCGGCACCAAGATCATGGCCGCCGTATTCGACCACTCGTTCAAGATCCTGGGCCAGAAGCGCCGCAAGACGCGCGACAACAGCGGGCAGAAGGTGACCATCGACCGGATCCGGGAGACGATCGAGCAGGCGTTGGCCGTGGCCCAGGTCGATCGCAAGGAGCTGGGCGGGATCGGGATCGGCTGTCCCGGCCCGGTGGACCCGGAAAAAGGGGTCGTCCTGGAGGCCTCCAATCTCGGTTGGAAGAATGTCGACCTGCGGCGGCCGTTGCAGGACGCGTTCGGGGTCGACGTGTCCGTGGTCAACGATGTGGATGCCGGCGTGTACGCGGAGAACCGGTTCGGGGCGGCGCGCGGGGCCCGTACGGTCGTGGGCATCTTCCCGGGCACCGGGGTCGGCGGCGGCTGTGTGTACAACGGCGAGATCATCCAGGGCAAGAACATCACCTGCATGGAGATCGGCCATATGGAGGTCATGCCGGGTGGCGGGCTGTGCGGCTGTGGGCAACGCGGCTGCCTGGAGACCGTCGCGAGTCGGCTGTCGATCTCGGCAGAGGTGGCCAAGGCGGACTTCCGGTCGCAGATCAAGAAGCAGCGGCCGGGCACGGACCTGGCCGAGATCCGCAGCGGGATCCTGGGCACGGCGATCAAGGCGGGCGACGAGACGGTGAACCAGATTGTCCGCCGGGCGGCGCAGCAGATCGGCGTCGCGCTGGCCAACGTCATCCACCTGCTGGCACCGGATATCGTCGTGCTCGGCGGCGGCCTGGTGCAGGCGATGCCCGACCTGTTCATTGCCGAGGTGTCGGAGACTGCCCGGGGTCGCGTGATGAAATCCTTCCGGAACACGTTCCGGGTCGTGGCGGCGAAATTGGAGGATGATGCGACGGTCATGGGGGCGGCCGCCTGGGCCTGTCATCAGCGCGGGCGGCCCTGACCCTCGGCACGCGGTGCACCGCGCGACCACCGGGGCCGTGGCGGCAGGCGGGCGAAGGTGCGAGCCAACTCATCGAGCAGACTCATGGACGCGAAGACTCCCGACATGGCAGGCCACCTCCCACCGGCAGCCATCAAGACGGTGGCCGTGATCGACATCGGCGCGACCTCGATCCGCATGGCCATCGGGGAGATCGGGGAGGCGGGCAGTGTCCGGACGCTGGAGACGCTCTCGCAGGCAGTCAGCCTGGGCAAGGATACCTTCTCGGACAACGTGATCCGCAAGTCGACGATGGAGGAGTGCGTGCGCGTGTTGCGCGCCTACCGCCATGTCGTCGCGCAGTATCGCATCCAGATCCCCGACAACGTGCGGGTCGTGGCGACCAGCGCCGTGCGGGAAGCGCGCAATCGGCTGGCATTCATCGACCGCGTCTACATCGCGACAGGCCTGGTGGTCGACCCCATCGACGAGGCGGAAGTGAACCGGGTGACCTACCTCGGCGTCGAGCAGCACCTGCGGACGGAGCCGGCGTTGACCAGCGCCCGGACGATCGTGGTGGAGGTCGGGGGCGGGAGCACCGAGCTGCTGTTGGTGGCCAACGGGAACGTCATTTCGGCCCACACCTTCCGGATCGGTTCATTGCGGCTGCGCAAAGCGCTGGAGTCCTACAACGCGCCGGCGGCGAAGGTACAGCAGGTGATGGCCAGTCGGATCCAGAGGATGGTGGACGAGGTGCGGGAGCAGGTGGTGGGCGACGAGCCGGTGGAGATGATCGCGTTGGGGGGCGACGTGCGGTTTGCAGCCGCCCAGTTGCTGCAGGACTGGCACCAGGACCAGCTCACCCGGCTGCCGGTCGCCGCGCTGGCCGACTTCACGTCCCGGCTGATCACCTTGTCGGACGACCGCATCGTGCACCGCTACCACCTGAGTTTTCCGGAAGCGGAGACGGTGGGTCCGGCCTTGTTGAGCTACGTGATGCTGGCGCGGGGTCTGCAGCTGGAGCACGTGCTGGTCACCAACACGAATTTGCGAGACGGCCTGCTGCAGGAGATGGCGGTCGGCTCGGCGTGGACGCAAGAGTTCCGGCAGCAGATCATCCGGTCTGCGTTGAGCCTGGGGGCCAAGTACGCGTTTGACGAGGCGCACGCCCAGCACGTGGCCATGCTGGCCAGCCGGCTGTTCAGTCAGCTGCGGGACGAGCACAAATTGGACGCGCGTCACGAGGTCGTGTTGCACGTGGCGGCGCTGCTGCATGAAGTCGGCGCCTACGTCAGCAACCGCAGCCTGCACAAGCATTCCATGTATCTGATCCGGCACAGCGAGGTGTTCGGGTTGGGGAAGCGCAACCTGCTGCTGGTGGCGTTGGTGGCGCGCTATCACCGGCGTGCGTCGCCGCAGCCGATGCACGAGGGCTACGCGACACTGGGTCGCGACGAGCGGGTGGCGGTGGCGAAGCTGGCGGCGCTGCTGCGGGTGGCGGTCGCGCTGGACGAGTCGCGCAGCCAGCGGATCCACGACTTCACCTGCACCGTGGAACGCGCGCGACTCGTGATCTCGATCGCCCACGCGGAGGATCTGTCGCTCGAGCAGCTCGCGATCCAACAGAATGCCTGGCTGTTCGAGGAGGTGTTTGGCTTGCGCGTCCTGCTGCGGATCTCCCGCTGACCGCGCCGCGCGCCATGGTGGTCTTGACGACACGATGATACGGGGCTGGCCTGGGTATGAAATCGCCTGCGACGCCTTACCTCAACCGCGAACTGAGCTGGCTGGAATACAACCAGCGATTCCTGGACGAAGCCTGCGACAACAGCATCCCGCTGCTCGAACGGCTGCGCGCGCTGGCACTCGTCAGCCTGCATCTGGACGAGTTCTTCATGGTGCGCGTCGCCGCCCTCAAGTTGCTGGCCGACCACGCGTGCGAGGCCGTGGACATCGCGGGGCTCACCCCGGTCCAGCAACTGGACGCCATCCTGCGGCGCACGCAGACGATGTGCGCCGACCAGTATGCGTGCTTCGAACAGCTGGAGCAGGCGCTGGCGGGGGCCGGGATCCAGCGGTGCCGGCCCGACACCTTGTCCGACCGGCAGATCCGCATGGTGCAGCAGGTGTTCACCACGGAGATCTCCTCCGTCCTCTCGCCCCTGGCGGTCGACGCGGCCGGACAGTTCCCGCCCCTGATCAACCAGACGCTGACCATGGGGATCCGGTTGGCGACCGCGGCCGGCAGCCGGGTCGTGGTGATCCCGTTCGGCCCCGCCACCCACCGGTTCATCACGCTGCACTCCGAGGGCGGCTACGCCTACCTGCTGCTGGAGGACGCGGTGGCCATGTTCGTCGAACGCCTGTTCCCGAACGAGGAAGTGCTCGAGTGCGTCCCGTTCCGCCTGACTCGGCACACCGACGCGTCCGTGCGGCGCGACCTGGCCGGCGACCTGCTGCAACACCTGCCGGGGTCCGCCGAGGACGTGCCGGCCAACGACTGCATCCGGTTGGAAATCGACCGGCGGGCCAGCGACGAGCTGCGTACGTTCATCCTGGCGAGCTCGCCCACGCCCACGCGATACCTGTTCGAACTGCCCGGCCCGCTCGATCTGGCCGCGTTCGCCCAGCTCCATGATCTGCTCGGCTTCGAGAAACTCAAGTACGACACCTGGCCGCCCCAGCCGTCTCCCGGCGTCGATTTGACCGCCAGCATGTTCGACACGCTCTCGAACCAGGACGTGCTGCTGCACCATCCGTACGAGAGCTTCGAACCGATCGTCCGACTGCTGGACGAGGCGGCGGACGACCCGGACGTGCTGGCGATCAAGCAGATCCTCTACGGCACAGACCGCGACAGCCCGCTGGTGGAGGCGTTGATCCGGGCGGCGGAGAACGACAAATATGTGACCGCCATCATCGAACTCAAGTCGCGGTACCGGGACGCGCATAAGATCGAATGGGCCAAAGCGCTCGAGCAGGCATCGGTGCAGGTGATCTACGGCGTCCAGGGCCTGCGGACGCACGCCAAACTGTGCATCGTCGTGCGCCGGGAGCCGAACGGCATCCAGCGGTACGTGCACTTCGGCACCGGGGACTACAGCGAGACGACGGCGCGGCTGTTCAGCGACATCAGCCTGCTGACGAGCGACGAGGAACTCGGCGCGGACGCCACCGACTTCTTCAACGCGGTCACCAGCCACGCCTATGCCCAACGATTCCGCAAGATCGACGCGGCACCCGCCGGACTGCGTGCCAGATTGATCGAGATGATCCAGATGGAGGCCCAGCGGAAGAAGCAGGGGCAGCCGGCCGCCATCACCGCCAAGCTCAACGCGCTGGGCGACAAGGAGATCATCGATGCGCTCTATGACGCCTCGCAGCAGGGGGTCGAGATCCGGCTGATCGTGTGCGGCCTGTGCTGTCTCCGGCCGGGCGTCCCGGGGCTCAGCGACAACATCCGGGTCATCAGCATCGTCGACCGGTTCCGCGAGCACTCGCGCGTCTTCTACTTCTACCACGGAGGCGACCGACGCGTATGGATCTCCAGCGCCGATTGGATGCCCCGCAACCTGGACCGCCGCGTCGAACTGCTCGTGCCGGTTCAGGACCCGGCGGCCAAGCGGCGGCTGATCGCCAACCTCGAAGCCTACTTCCGCGACAACGTGAAGGCGGCGGCGCTGCAGAGCGACGGCACGATGCGCCGGATCAAGAGCGCCGCCAAGAAGAGCCGCTTCCGCTGCCAGGAAGCGCTCTACCAGCGGGCCGTCGCCGCCGTCCAAGCTGCCGAACAGTCGCGACGCACCCTGTTCGAACCGCATCAAGCCCCCGAGCCGAACGCGTGACCAGCGCCAAGGGACCGACTCATGAAGACCCTGCTCATCTTGCGGCATGCGAAATCGAGCTGGAAAGATGAACAGATCGGCGATCATGATCGACCGCTGAATAAACGCGGCCGACGCGATGCGCCCCGGATGGGTGAACTCCTCCGCGCAGCCGGCCTGCCGCCGGAGCTGATCATCAGCTCCACCGCCCGGCGCGCGCGCAAGACCGCCTCGAAAGTCGCGCGCCAATGCGGCTACCAGGGGATCATCAAACTCCGCGGCACGCTGTATCTGGCGCCGCCCGAAGCCTACCTCGATGCGCTGCACGACCTGGATGACGCCATCCATCGCGTGATGGTCGTCGGCCATAACCCGGGCCTGGAACAGCTGCTCGCCCTGCTTACCGGCCAACAGGTGCACCTGCCCACGGCGGCCCTCGCCCAGGTGGAACTGGACCTGGACCGCTGGCGCGACGTCCACGCCCAGACGCGCGGCACCCTGATCCGCCTCTGGCGACCGGATCAGACCTCGTGAGAGCCCCCGCCGGGCCGCGGCGGCGCGCGCCGAGATCCCTGCCACCGGGCGGCCGGCCAGCCGCACGCCAGCGCAAATCGGATAGTTGCCGTATTCCCCCTACCCGCCGCGCTCGGCACGGCCCGGATTGCCCGCCCAAAGGCTTGACTGCCAAGGCCCCCGTCCTAGGCTCTCCACAGGACAGCGTCACAACGACGCCGGGCCACCCCGGGGACATACCGGTTGGGTGGATGGTAGCGAAAGCAACGAGCAGCGTACATCGCATGGCCACCACGTTCACCAGCAGCGCCAAGATCATGGGGGCGGGCCCGCCGCGCTCGGCTGCTGAGGCCGTGCTGCGTGAGACGTTCGGGGTCGAGGTCCAACTGTGGTCGCGCCGCCACGACGCGTCACCAGCGGCATGGCAGCCGATCGAAGAGGGCGCGCCGCCCGCATCGAGCGCCCTCGCGGCGGCGCTGGAGCAGGCCGCGGCGTCGGGCCACGGGCACGCCCTCGCGCCCTGGAGCGACTCCCAGTGGGTGGCGGTACTGCCCGTCCGCGGCAGTGCAGGTCAACAGCTGTGGGCATCGGCAGTCGTCACCACGCAAGATCCCAACCTGCTTGCCCGCCTGGTCTCGCACGCGCGCCAACGGATGGACTTGGAGTGGCAGGTGCGGATGCTGAGCGAAGAGCGTGACCTGCTCATCTGCCAGGCCCAGGAAGATCTGGAGGAGTTGGCGTGCCTGCGCCGGACGTTGGAGCACCTGTCGCGCGCCGAGATATCGCTCGATGTCCACGAACTGGCCCGGATCGTGCTGTCCGATCTGCGCGAGCAGTTGCACGCGGAGGCCGTGGTCCTCGTCTCGGCCGGCCGGGATCGAACCTCCTGGCTGGTGGGGCGGCCCGTGGTATCGGTCGGACACCACGGCCTGGACGACCGCGCCTGCATGCGATTGGTCGAGCAGTTCTGCGACATCGCGGCGCGGCAGCCGGTGGTGCGCAACGACTGTCAAACACGGCCCGAGATGCAGGGATTCGACGGCGTGCACAGCTTCATCCTGGCGCCCATGCAGCGGTCCCAGGCGGTCATTGCCTGGGTGCTGGCCATCAACCGGCTCCATGCTCCGAGCGGTGTCACGAATCCCGGCCAGTTCGAGGCGAGCCCTCACGAGTTCGGCCCCAACGAGGTCAGCTTGTTGCGGTCGACGGTCGCCATCCTCGCCATGCACGCGACGAACATCGACCTGTTCCGCGATAAGGAGCAGATGTTTCTGGATATCGTGCGGGCGCTGGTCAGCGCGGTCGAAGCGAAGGACCAGTACACATCCGGCCACAGCGAGCGTGTGGGGCTCTACGCGCGGAACCTGGGTGCGGCACTGGGATTCAATGCCAAGGGGTGCCAGCGGCTCTATCTGGCCGGCCTGCTGCACGACGTCGGCAAGATCGGCGTACAGGACCAGCTGTTGACCACGCCCCAAACGCTGGCTGATCAGGAGTTCGCGGATGTCCAGAAGCATGCCGAGAAGGGCTGGGAGATCCTGTACGGCTTGGAGGCCCTGGATGACATCCTGCTGGGCGTCCTGCATCACCACGAGCGGTGGGACGGGAGAGGCTACCCGGACGGATTGCAGGGAGACATGATCCCGTTGGACGCGCGGATCCTGGCCGTGACCGACGCCTACGACGCGATGACCAGCGATCGCCCGTATCGCCAGGCACTGCCGCAGGAACAAGCCGAGGAGATCCTGCGGCGGGGAGCCGGCGTCCAGTGGGATCCGGCAATCGTCGAAGCCTTCCTGCGGATCATGCCGGAAACGCAGCGTCTGCGGGAGACCCATGAACCGCGCACGCCGCCCAACCGCCGCGGTTATGGAATGCTGAGGGACGGAGGGTTCGAGCGTCTGGACACGGACCGGGCGTTCGTGTGACCGGCTGATCACGCGTCAGCTACATGCGCGGGTCACCTGAACAGCCAGCGGAAATACCCCACGATCGCTGCCATGAGGCCGATCAGGGCGCAGAGCACAAGGAGCGTGCGGTCAGGCCACGGCGCGACGCGCTCGGACGCCTGCATGTCGATGCCCGTACCCGCGTCCTGCCCGCACTGCGGACACCAGCGATAGAAGCGCGGAGCGAAGGCCTCGTCACACTGGGGGCACCGCAAGAGGATCTCGGGGCCCGCATCGTTCGACACAGGCCGTGCCGCGGCCCCCCCGCGGCTGGGCTCCAATGGCGCGGCCGGTGCCAGATACTCGGCCAGCGCGAATCGATCCCCGGCGGTGCCACAGACGGGACAGACGGTCAGCCGCCGCCGGCCACACTCGGTACAGCGGGGCCAGTCTCTCCAGATTCGTCCGCTGCCGGTCTCCCGGCGCACTGCGCCGGGCGACGGGTCCGTATGGCGATCAGGATCCTGCATCACCCGCAATATACCATGTGGTATGATGGTATTCACCGGTCGGGCCGGTTGGCCCCTCGAAGGTCCTGATTAGCAGACGTGGAGTAGCCCTCATGATGTCGTGCCTGCGCTGTGTGGTTCGCCCGGGTCTGGTCCGGTGCAAGAGTCTCGTCCCCTGGGCCGCCCTGGTGTGGGTGGCGTTGTCGGCGGTCGTGCATGCCCAACCGCCGCGTGCACTTCCACCGGAGGCTCGGCCGAGCGATGTGCGGCTGGGACCGCTCCGCGACCTCGATGGCTATTTCCCGTTCGAGCCGCCGTCGTCGGTCGAGCAGTGGCAGGAACGTGCGGCACAACTGCGGCAGCAGATGCTCGTCGCGCTCGGGCTCTGGCCCACGCCGACCCGCACGCCGTTGAATCCCGTCATCCACGGTCGTCTGGATCAGGACGGTTATTCGATCGAGAAGGTGTACTTCGAGAGCATGCCGGGATTCTTCGTGACCGGCTCGCTGTATCGGCCGCGCGGGAAAGACGGCCGGCGTCCGGTCGTGTTGAGTCCGCACGGCCACTGGGCTAACGGCCGGTTCTTCGACAGCGGCCGCACCGAGGTGCGCAAGCAGATCGTGCAGGGCGCCGAACGATTTGAAGACAGCGGCCGCAGCCCGCTCCAGGCGCGCTGCATGCAACTGGCCCGCATGGGCTGCATCGTCTTCCACTGGGATATGATCGGCAACGCGGACAGCCAGCAGATTTCACAGCAGATCATCCACGGGTTCGCCAAACAGCGTCCCGAGATGAACCGGCCGGAAGGCTGGGGTTTGTTCAGCCCGCAAGCCGAATCGCATTTGCAGTCGGCGATGGGCCTCCAGACCTGGGACTCGATTCGGGCCCTGGATTTCGTCATGTCGTTGCCCGATGCGGACACGCGTCAGATCGCCGTGACCGGCGCCAGCGGTGGAGGAACGCAGACGTTCATCCTCTGCGCCATCGATCCGCGCGTGCACCTGGCCGTGCCCGCCGTCATGGTCTCGACGGCCATGCAGGGAGGCTGCACCTGTGAAAACGCGTGCGGCCTGCGGATCGGCACGGGGAACATCGAGTTCGCGGCCCTGTTCGCGCCCAAGCCGCTGGCCATGACCGCCGCGGACGACTGGACCGTCGAGATGGCGCGCAAGGGGTTCCCTGAGCTCCAGCGCCTCTACGGCCTGTTTGGAGCGAAAGACCGCGTGCGACTGGTGCCGCTGCTCCACTTCGGCCACAACTACAACTTCGTCAGCCGGGCGAACATGTACAGCTGGCTCAACACCCAATTCCAACTGGACTGGGAGGAGCCGGTCGTTGAAAACGACTTCCACCGCCTGACACCCGAGGAGCTGACCGTCTGGGACGCCGAACACCCCCGGCCGGAAGGCGGCCCGGAGCTCGAGCGACGGCTGCTGGCATGGTGGACGGCCGACACGCGGCAGCAGTTGCGTGCGCTGGGGCCGCGTGATGCGGACTCCCTGCGGCAATACCAGGAGCTGGTCGGCGGCGGCCTGCGCGCCATCCTGCGGCCCCTGGATCCGAACCCCGACCAGTGGCGCTGGGAGTCGGTCTCGCAACAGGCGCGCGCTGGATACGAGGAGATCCTCGGCCTGGTCACGCGCCCGCTCACACCCCTGGAACGAATCGGATTCGCCGCCAACGCGGACCTGGCCGACGCCCACGAGCAGTTGCCGGTCCTCCTGCTGCGGCCTGCATCCTACACCGGCCACACCTGCCTGATCGTCAGCCCGGAGGGAAAACAGGCATTGCTCGACGCCCAGGGCCAGCCGACGGAACCGGTCCGCCGCCTCCTGGACGCAGGCCGGTGCGTCTGCGGCGTCGACCTGCTGTACCAGGGCGAGTTCTTGCCGCCCGGCGAGTCCTTCCAGCAGGCGCGCCGCGTGCCCAACGAGCGTGAAGCGGCCGCCTACACGTTCGGTTACAACCCGACCGTGTGCGCTGAACGCGTACACGACATCGCCACGATCACGGCGTTCCTGCAACACGGGGAACTCAAGTGCACCCAGCTCGACCTGCTGGCGCTCCCCCACGCCGGCCATTGGGCCATCGCCGCCCGCGCGCTGCTGGGCACCACGATCCGCCGATTGGCGGCGGATACCGGGGGGTTCCGGTTCGGCCAAGTGTCGGAGATCTACGATCCGGATTTCCTGCCCGGCGGCGCGAAGTACGACGACTTGCCGGGCATGATGGCGGTGGCCGCGCCCGCCCCGCTGTGGGTGAGTGGAGAAGGCGAGACACTGCCCGAACCGGTGGCAGCCGCCTACCACGCCGCCGGCGCGCCGGAGGCCCTGCACATCGACACGACCGCGGACCCTGCGGCACGCACCAACGCGGCCATCGATTGGTTGCTCAGCGACTGAACGGCTAGCCGGTCACACGCGTCGGCGACCACGAATGCCTCGCCCCTGCCGGATACGGGCGAATTGCTTGTGCTGCGCCACCAGGTCTTGCAACTCTTCGGCCAGCCAGAAACTGAATTCGAAGAACGCTTCCAGACTGACTGTGATGCGGCCCACGCCCTGGTTGTCGCACAGGGTCAGCCGGACCTGAGGAGATGATTCTTTTGTCATGCGACAGCCTCCAATTCGGAAAGCGTCGCGGCTCCCTGCGATCACTCGGCGACGACATTCCGTGCGTCGCGATACCGACCCGCCGACTGCGCCGTGGGCAGTCGCTCCTACTTGTTGAGACGTTGCTGCCGACGCGTTAGTTCGCGCCGCCGCACGCCAAAGACCTATTCGCCGGGCCGCTCCAGAGCTTGTCCAGACGCCGCACCTCCGCTCCCCGGCGGGCTTCCGAACACCATTCGGTCTTGCGGTTTGCAGCCCGATGGAGGCCGGCGTGGGCCGGATCGGGCCGGGCCCGCAAATAGCCCCTCCTACCCAAACCGCCAGGCCATTTGATCTTGTTGCCGTCGTACGGTTTCCATATACTCCGGCCCGACCGTTTTTCCGAGCGGCCACACAAACCGCGGGGCGGTCAGTTCCGTAATAGAGCTGTCAGGGCACGTGTCTAGGAGGATTGGTAGGACGCGTTTCCCGCGCAGAAGTCTCATGTTCAGATCCTGGAATGGACGCCAGATCTCCGCGGCGGATCTGCCGCAGCGATCGCACGGATGACGCGGAAATCCAACAGATGTGGCCAGGCTGCCACGCGATGTTGCGAGAACCACGCACGCATGTTCGGTTTGTCGCGCCATGTCGCGGCAATTCGACAAAGCTTGCACAGGCGCCATCGGTATAGTGAACGGTACAGAAAGACATCGGAGGAATTCCGTCGGATCGCAGGTGTTTGCAGGCCGATAAGATGGGTGCTTTCGTGACCGCATTCGCGACAGTCACCAGGCAGCACCGGACGCATCTCCCCTCGACACGGAATGTGATGCCGACGAGAATCGAGTGACCTATACTTGGGGGACGGATGATGCACATTTACGGACCTGCCCACGTTCATGGCCCACAGCCGCTCAACGCACCGCATCGCGCGGCCGCCGCGCACGCGGCGGCCGAGCGGAGCTACACGACGGGAACCGACCAGTTGGACATCTCACGCGAAGCGGACCTGATCAGCCGGATCCGCGACATCCCGGACATTCGCACTGAGCGCGTCGCGGAGATCCGCGCCGCGATCGCCGCCGGGACGTACGAGACGTCGGACAAGCTGGAGATCGCCGTCGGCCGGTTGCTGGACGAGATCGGCTAGCGGCCGAGCCGCTCCCATCCGCGTTTCCCGTCACACGCGAGGTTCTTCGCTGTCCGAGCGCAGGCAATCCGCATAGCGTTGCCGGATCGGCGTGACAATCTCCGCCACGAACTGGTCGACCTGCTGCGGTGCCCGTCCGACGAACTGCGACGGTTCGAGCACGCGGTCCCACGGGACGGCGGCAAACGCCGGGTCGCCCGCCAGGCGGTCCAGCAGATCGTTGGCGCCTCCCTCCTGTTTGATATGTGCCGCCGCCGCCTGGCTGTGCCGGCGGATCCGTTCGTGCAGTGTCTGGCGGTCTCCGCCAGCCGACACGGCGGCCATCAGGATGTTCTCGGTGGCCAGGAACGGCAGTTCGTCGCGCAGGTGCCGGGCGATGACCTGCGGGTAGACCACCAGGCCGGACGCGATGTTGTGGTAGACCAGCAGCAGCGCGTCGACCGCCAGGAAGGCCTGGGGGATCACCAGTCGCCGGTTGGCGCTGTCGTCGAGCGTCCGCTCCAGCCATTGGGTGGCCAGCGTCTGAGCCGGGCTGGATTGCAGGCTCATCACGAAGCGCGCAAGCGAACAGACCCGTTCGGCCCGCATGGGGTTGCGTTTGTACGCCATGGCGGACGAACCGACCTGTCCGGTCTCGAAAGGCTCTTCGATTTCCCGTCGTCCGGCCAGCAGGCGGAGGTCGGTGGCCGCCTTGTGCGCGCTCTGGGCGATGCCTGAGAGGGCATCGAGGACCTGGGCGTCGATTTTCCGGGAGTAGGTCTGGCCGGTGACGGCATAGGTGGTCGCGAAGCCCATTTTCTCGGCCACCAGCTGTTCCAGCGCCCGGACGCGGTCATGGTCACCGTCGAACAGGGCCAGGAAACTGGCTTGCGTGCCGGTGGTGCCCTTGGCGCTGCGGGCTTTGAGCGCGGCGAGCCGGTGTTCGACTTCCGCGAGGTCCAGGACCAGATCGTAAGCCCACAGGCAGGCCCGCTTGCCGACCGTCGTCGGCTGCGCGCTCTGGAAGTGGGTGAACCCCAGGCAGGCCAGGTCGCGATGCGCGGCGGCGAACTGGGCAAGCTGGTCGATGACGCGCACCAGCCGATCGCGGATCAGGTGCAGTCCATCGCGCATCAGGATCAGATCCGCGTTGTCGGTCACGTAGCAGCTGGTCGCGCCCAGGTGGATGATCGCGCGGGCGGCCGGGCACTGGTCGCCCAGCGCGTGGATATGGGCCATCACGTCATGCCGCAGTTCGTGTTCGTAGCGCTGGGCCGCCTCGAAATCGATCTGATCCACGGCGCGGCGCAGTTCGGCGATCTGCTCGTCGCGGATGTCCACCCCCAGCGCCTGTTCGGCTTCCGCCAGGATCACCCACAGGCGCCGCCACGTGCTGAACTTCCGCTGCGCGCTCCAGAGTCGAGCCATGGCGGCCGACGCGTAGCGGGAGATGAGCGGGTTTTCGTAGCGGTCGTGCACGGTCGTCATGCGTCGTCTCACATGTTCGTGGGGTCGTCCAGGGTGCCGCCGATCAGGGCGTCGAGCGCGTTGGTCAGCGGCGCCGCGTGCCGGTCGTCGGCGGCGTAGATCCGGCAGATCCTCAGGCTGGTGGGCAGCCGCGCGTAGAGCGTGTGGGTGTCCAGCGGCTGGACTTCGCCCCGCGCGGAGTCGAACAGGAAGTTCTGCCCGCCGCTGGGCCCGCGCGTGTGCGGCCGCTCGATGTGCCGGGCAATATCCACGCGCAGGGGCAGGTCGCGCAGCTCGGCCGGCAACTGCTCCCGCAGCTTCTGCTCCACGAACCGCGCGTCACTGAAGATGCTGGCACGTTCCGAATCGCCGCTTGCGAACACGCGCGTGCGCTGGACCACCATCTTCCACGGGATCTCGCGCCGCAACAGACGTTGCCAACGCCGGCCCAGGTCCCGCGTCGCCGCCGCATCCGACTGCGCCCAGCGGGAGACGTCCACCAGCAGCGACGACTCCGTGAATGCGAGGTACCGGTCCAGATGCTCCAACGGATTGCCGGGGAACAGCAACGCACGGCTGTCGGCAAACAGATCGGCCAGCGTCAAGTCCAGCGCGCGAACCGTCCGGTGGAAGTACACGGCCCGGAACAACTCGGCCCGCGCCGCCATGAACCGCATCAGCGCGTCCATGCCGCGGTCATGGATGGTCAGCCCCTGCCGGCTGAAGAAGCTGTAGTGCAGCAGGCGGTCCAGATCAAACGCCTTCTGACTGTACCCGGACATGTAGGCGTCCCGGAGCACGAAATCCATGTTGTCGATCGTGTAGATGCCGCTCAGCAGGCTCCGCAGCAGCACCAACCATCGCGGCTGCACCTGCTCCTCGCCCTGGCTCGGCCGCGCAATGAGCCACGCGACCTGCGCCGGATCCAACCGTTCATCGTCAGCGAGCCGGTGGTTCGGGCAGCCACGCAGTTGCCGCAGCAGCGGCCCAAGCTCGTCACAGATGATCCGTCCGCCGAGCGTCTCATGGGTCAGCCCGTACGCCTTCAGGAAATGCTCGTCGAAGAAATGGCCGAACGGCCCGTGCCCCACATCGTGGAGCAGGCCGGCCATCCGCAGGAGCGTCTCCACATACCCGCGACTGGGCACGTCCGGACACACGTCGCGCAGGCTGCCATAGAGGGCCTCCGCCGCACGACTCGCCAGGTGCATGGCCCCCAACACGTGCGGAAAACGCGTGTGCTCGGCCGTCGGATACACCCACCATGCCGTCTGCAGCTGATGGATGTGACGCAACCGCTGCACCCAGGGGTGGTCGATCATGTCGCGCTCGGTGATGCCCGTGCCGCGCGACTCACGCCCGGTCGTGAACGGGATGTACCCGTGAATCGGGTCATGGCTCAGGTTTTCCAGGTGGTAGTCCCGCATGGGGGAGATTATCGCGGGACGCTGGGGGGGCGTCCAGGCCCGGGACCAGGCAGGGAGAGTCGAGCGTATGGCACGCGGCCGGACCCCGCCCAAGTGCCTGGGTCCGCCATCTTTAGTGTCTGGCACCAACGGTCTTGCGCTGTCGGCCCCCGCGCTCCCGGTCCCGGGGGGCCGGGCGTGTCGCTGCGCGTGTCCCTGTACGACCGCTCTGGGCCGCGGCACGCGCCACCTCATACCTTTACTACCCGCCCCACTCTGGTCTATCATCCCAGATTCTTACAGGTTACCGCGGAATCCGACAAGTTGATGAGTTCGCGTAGCCAAAACGTCGTGCTCGTGTGGACGAATGCCGATAAGTAGTTAACCGCTGTACCCGCTTCTCGTCTGTCATGCCATCGTTGCATAGCCTTCAGACGATCACCGCAGCCAAGGGGCAAGGAGACTGACTCGTGGCGAAGTATTGGCGTTGCTTGCTCTGGATAGGAGTCTTGTGCTGTCCCATCACCGCGGTCGCCACGACACCGAGTGAAGAGTTGCTCCCCAGCACGACCAAGGGATACGTCTCGGTGCCGAACGTGGAGGCCTTGCGGGCCAAGTGGAACGAGACGCAGCTGGGTCAGTTGATCAACGATCCGGTGATGAGGCCGTTTGTGGAGGACCTGCGGCGCCAGGTCCGGGACAAGATCAGCAAGTCGGGAGTGAGCCTCGGTCTGACGCTCGAGGACTTGGACGACATCTACGGCGGCGAGCTCTGCCTGGCCGTGATTCAACCGGATAACGACGTGAAGCAACACGCGACGGTGGTGCTGGTGGACATTACCGGGCACGAGGCGCAGACCAAGGTCATGCTGGAGAAGGTCACCAAGAATCTGCTCAAGCAGGGCGCCAAGAAGCAGGCGGTGCCCATTGGCGGCGTGACGGCCACGGTCTTCGAACTGCCCAAGAAACGGCCGGACAGCCGGGCGGTCGAAGCCGTGTACGTGATCCACAAGGACATGCTGGTGGTCACCGACCGCCGCGACCTGTGCACACAGGTGCTGTCGCGTCTCGACGGCGCGGCGGCGGCGGGGGAGCCGTTGAGCCGGCTGCCGGCATTCGCGGCGACCATGGCCCGGTGTGCTCGGCAAGCGGGGGACATGCAGCCCCATGTCCGCTGGTTCGTGGATCCGTTGGGCTATGCGCAGGTCGCCCGCGCGGAGGCCGGGGGCCGCAAAAAACGCAGCACTCCCGACCTGCTGAAAGTGCTCCCCAACCAGGGCTTCGACGCGATCCGCGGGGTGGGCGGGCACCTGTTCCTGGCGACGGGAGACCAGGAGATCCTGCATCACACGATGGTCTACGCCCCGCCGGTGCCGCGCGAACCGGGCAGCCCGGTCACGTCGCGCTACAACCTGGCGGCGCGGATGCTGGATTTCCCGAATACGCAGTCGCTGCAGCCCCAACTGTGGGTCGGCCGGGACCTGGGAACGTATCTCACGGTCAACTGGAAGATGATCGAGGCCTTCGAGCATTCCAAAACGCTGGTCAACGAACTGCTGGGCGGGCGTCCGGGCGACGACCTGATGGAGGACATCATCGTCTCGCTGGCCAAGGACAAGGACGGGCCGCAAGTCGATCTGCGCAACGACCTGGTCAGGCATTTCGCGGAGCGCGCGTCGCTCATTACCGACTGCCGCCGTCCCATCACGCCGGAGAGCGAGCGGCTGATGGTCGCCATCGAGCTGACCAACCCGGAGGCGGTCCAGCAGACGCTCAACAAGGCCTTCGAGTCCGACCCGGACGCGGAGAAACGCGAGTACGACGGGCATGTGATCTGGGAGATCGTCACGGACGACACGCCGGTGGATGTCGAGGCGATCCAGATCGAAGGGGCGGGGTTCGACGCGTTGGCGGTGCCGGAAGACGACGAAGAGGCGGACATGGAGGAGGGGGAGCGGAAGATCCTGCCGAACTCGGCCCTGACCGTCGCCCACGGACATCTGATCGTGGCCTCCCATGTCGACTTCATCGTGGACCTGCTCAAGCGCCCGTTGGGCAGCGACCTGTTGACCGAGGCGGCTGACTACCAACAGGTGCAGGACGCGTTGTCCAAGATCGGTGCCGGCACGGACAGCCTCCGGTTCTTCACCCGCACGGACGAAGCCTACCGCCCCACCTACGAGCTGATCCGGCAAGGGAAGATGCCCGAGTCCAAGACCGTGCTCGGCAAACTGCTCAACCGCGTGCTCGGTCCGGACGAGAAGGGCATTCTGCGGGAGCAGGAGATCGACGGGACGAAGATGCCGGAGTACGACGCGGTGCGCCGTTACCTGGGGCCGGCCGGCCTGTACGTCCGCAGCGAAGACGACGGCTGGTTCGTGGTCGGCTGCCTGCTGAGCAAGGAGGCGACACCGTGACGCCCGGCGCTCGGCCAGTCCGGGCTGGGTGACAGCGGATCAGTCCCGCGCGGCGGGCGACCGTTTCCCGGTCGGCGGGCTGTATTTGGCCCAGAACGGGTGCTGGCGGTCGCCGCGGGTGCGCACATCTTCGAGCATCACATCGAGTGTGGGTATGATGTCCACGCGGTCCCGTCCGTAGGCGAGTTTCTTGGAGAAATCCACGAACTCGGGCGAGAGCCAGATGGTGATCTGTTCGCAGGGTGTCTTGGCCCGGATCGTGTTGCCCGGGGAAATCCGCGCCTCCGTCTCGGCATCCTTCGCCTTGGGTTGCGGCCAGTTCGCGGGCAGCACGACGAACCGGTCGGGGATGCTGCCCAGCTCGAGCCACCAGAAGAACTGGTCCCAGGGGCGCATGGACGTGACCGTGAAGTCCTTGCGCGCGAAGTCGCGCTGGTAGCGCGCCATCCAGTCGAACATGCGGAGGATCTCGTCGCTGAAGTGCTCGTGCCCGCGCCCTTTGTATTCCACATACATCGCGTCGAAGCCGACGTACTTCAGGTAGCGATCGAGGTCCCGGGCATTGACCGCCAGCTTGTTGCCGTCCAACTCGCCGGCCACGAAGTACAGGGGCAGCCCTTTGGCGTTCTTCCAGTAACGTGACACGTACTTGTCGGCCATCGCCGCGATCGGCAGCACGCCGGCCCACAGGTCCGGATGAGCCAGGCCGATATCCCAGGCGGCGTCGCCACCCATCGAATGGCCGGTCAGGAACACCCGGTCCGTGTCGATGCTCAGCCGGCGGCAGGCATCGCGCAACGATCCCAGGACGACCGCATGGGCGCGGATCGAGTAATCGTATTGCGCCTGGTGCTCGGCCGCCCAGCAGGGCGCGATCACGATATAGCCGTGCCGCGTGGCCTGGCCTTCGCGCAGCCGCTTGTCCGGGTTCCACGTGCCGGCCCACCAGTCAATCTGACTCAGGGGCGTCGAACTCGCCCCGTGGAGCGTCACGATACAGGGATAGCGGCGCGTCGGGTCGTATTCCGGCGGCAGTTGCACGAAGTAGCGGAACTCCGGCTCGTTCCCGAGGCCCGGGATCGAACGTTCCAGCAGGCCCGGCACACCCTCGTCCGGCAACTCAATGTCCAGCGGCGGCTTCATCGTGGCCAGGATCTGGGCGACGTTCTCCAACGTCGCCCCGTCGAGATACTTCAGCCGCTTGAGCGCTTCGTCACGCTCCACCTGGCTGGACGACCGCAAATACGCCCGCACCGCGTCGCGCGTGTCAACCAGCGAGATCGCCTCCGTGAAACTCTTGATGCCCGCCCCGCTCCCGAGGATCCAGCCGCTGAAAGCCAATGCGATCTTGTTCTCCACCGACAGCGAGTCGTCGTCCGCCAGCCGCAGATAGTCCGCCAACCGCCCGATGTTGTTGATGTTCAGCTCGGCCTGGATCTCCTGAGCCAGCGCGTCGATCTGGGCCTTCACCGCCTGCTGATCCAGCTGCTTGACATGGTCCGCCAGCAACTGCAGCGCGTGCTCGCCCCGCTTGCGCACCTCGTCGTACTCGCCCAACAGATCGCTGACTCTCAAGAGCAGCTCGCCAGGCACGTCCTTCGTCGGAAAACCCTGCAGCAGCGTGTAGACCAACAGGTGCTGCCCGGCCTTCCGCCGCAGCTCAATCTCCCGCAGCACATCGGCCGCCACCAGCTCGCAAAGCTGTGCCCGCTCCCGCTCCACACCCTTCAGGTCCGGGAAATCCTGGATCACCCGGTCCAGCTCGGCGACCGCGTCCAGGTACCGCTCCGCCTGAATGTACAGCTTCACCACCCGCAACCGCTCGTTCGGATCCGCCTGGTCGATGGTCCGCAATAGGATGCGGCTCAACGTCTCCCGCGGAATCGATGACGTGCTGATCCGCATGTCCCATTCGTAGGCGTTCTTCACCTGCAGGCCCTCGACCTGCGTGTAACGCGGCGTGATGCAGGTGATCCCCTGGATCACGTCGATGCGACCGTTGGGGCCCTGTATGCTGAACACCCGATTGCCATACTCGTCAAATGGCGTGATCTGGAGAATCGACCCCACCATGCCGATCCGCCGCGAAGAACTGGCCACCCGTTTCGGAACCATGATCTTCGCCATCGGAATGCCCGTGTCGGGGGCGATCCCCCCCGTCCGCACCTGGTTGGTCGACACGAACGTCACGCGCAGATCGTCATCCACCAACAGGATCTTCTCGACATCCACATTCCCCGCCGGCTGCGCCACCAGCGGGTTCTGGTTGAGCGACGGCTCGCGAGCCAGAATCCCCTCCAATTGCATCCCGTTCTTGAGCGTCACAATCTCGGCCCACGCAACGCCGCGCCCGCACACCAGCACATACGCCATGAACCCCGCCACAACCGGCCGGCACGTCCCGAATTTGAATGCCCGTCGCATTGCCGTATCCTTCGCCTCCCCAGAGTGCCCACTCGGGCGACTCTCTCCATTGTGGCGGCGCCCCCGCATTAGTCAACGAACGGCTGAAACGCACCATCAGGGCCTGGGACGCCCCTTCCGGCCATGCAGTCCGCCCCACCCTGCATCCGGCGCCGTCCGCTGACCGCCTGACCCGTCCGACCATTGACAGCCCTGCGCCGATCAGCCAAATTGGCGCGGTTAGGCAAACTTGAGGGGTTGGGACGATGTTACGACGCATCCTGCTGGTTCTGGTACTCGCGCAGTTCGTGTTGCTGGTGGTGTTCGTCGTCCTGGTGGGTGGTTACGCACTGGCGTCGGCCGCCGGCGATTCGGTTGGTGCGACGGTCCTGTGGTGGGTGGCAATGAGCTGCCTGATGCTGATTGTGGCCGACGCGCTGTTGCTGGTGGGGGTGCTGGGCATCTCCGCACTGGTTCACTTGGATCTGCGGGATCGGCCCGACGTATAATGGAAGCTCGCCCGGCGTCTGGTCCCTTGTCGTTGGCACGGAGCGGTGGTCATCTGCCATGCCGATTCGCGTCACCTGTGCTCATTGCGGTCAACGGTTGAGCGTTCCGTCCGAGAAGGCGGGCCGGGACGTGCAGTGTCCGCGGTGTCGGCAGGTGGTGGAGGTTGCGGGCCAGCAGTGGGCGGGCATGCCGGAGGCGCCGCGGGCACCGGCATCCGATCCATCGGGCGGAGCACAATCGCAGGGGGAGGACGCGCCGATCAGCGTGCTCCCGTCGGCCGCGAGTCGGCCGGCCGTGCCGCCGCCGGGTGCGGGGCGGACGATCCAGGTGCCGCGTCCGGTGGTGTACATGCAGGGCTTCCTGCTGGGGGTCGTCGCCCTGGTGTTCTTCGTGTTCGGCCTGACGGTGGGCAGCCGCTCGCGCAGCGAGCCGGACATACCGCCGGCGCAGCCTTGCGTGGTCACTGGCACCGTGCTCTACGAGGACGGCTCGCGAGGGGCGTTGCCGGACGAGTCGAGCGTCGCGGTCATTGTGCCGTCGTCCACGCGTCCCGACCAGAAGGCGACGGCCGACGGTTTACGGCCGGCGGACCCTGCACCCGCCGTGACGCATCCGGGCATGGCGGTGATCCGATCGCTGGGAGGCGATTACGCGCGTGTCGATCGGCAGGGCAGGTACCGGCTGCGCGTGCCGGCACCCGGTCGCTATTTCCTGCTGATCGTCTCGCATCATGCTCGGCGGGAGAGCCACCAGCAGCCGCAGGCGAGCGACCTGGCGCAGATTGGCCGTTATTTCGTGCCGGCCACGAGCCTGCTGGACAGCCAGCAATACACATGGCGGGAAGTACGAATCCGGGACGACCTGGAATTCAACTGCCGGTTCTGACGCGCCGTGACAACAGTGACATGGATATGTCATGCAATGGCGTTCGGAGCACCCCGACCCGGGCACCACCGCGAAGCCGCGTACCGGGCTCGGCCGGCTGCCGAGCGCGCACGGAAACGGCGCCACATTCAATCCATGGGGTGGGAGCCTCGTCGCGACTCGAGGAAGATCAGCGGGAGAGCATCCGCATGCGACGGGAACGTCGTTCAGCGCGGAGACGCGCCCGACGCTTCACCTCGCTCGGCTTTTCATAATACTCGCGTCGACGCATCTCTTTCTTGATTCCGCTCCGCTCGACGAGCTTCCGGAAGCGACGCACCGCCTCCTGAATCGTCTCGCGGTCCCTGACAATCAGTCGGACCATTGTGTCTCCTTATCACGGGTGCAAACGATAGAGCTGGCGCAGAAGTCCCATCGGTGGCCACGTAGTTTAGCCGATCCCCCCAGGCACTGTCCAGCGGTGCAAGACCCGGACGCGCAGCACCCGGCGGCTGATCGTACTCGGTGCGCGCGCCGCACCCGGCAGGCTGCCCGGCGTTCCCGGAACCTCCGGGTTCACCTAATCCGACCTCCTCGGCTATCCCTAATGATCGGTCGCCCGCGAGCCGATCCTCGGCCTAGGCCTGTCGGATTGACGGATCCGCCCCGGCCCGCACACCCCGCCCGGAGGGCAGGCACGCCGCCGACGCGGCGACCACACGCCCGGCCCGGCCGGTGACCGGAACTGACACCAGGCGCCCGCAGCTATGACCACCGAAACCGGTTCGTATCACCCACTGCTCGACGACCTGGACGCCCGCCAGGACGACCTGCTCGAGCAGCTCGACCAGCTCAATCAACGCATTGAGTTGCTGCTGACCCAGTTCACGGCCGCGGCCTGTGTGCCGGTCCGACCGTCGGTGCCCGAGCCGGCCGATGCCACCGCGCGGGCCGTGCCCGGCGGCCTGGACTTATTCACGCCGGTCGAGATGGCCGGACTTGCCGATCGCGCGCAGGAGACGCAGGGCCAGGAGCACGGCCACGAGGCAGCCGGTCAGGCCGAAGAGTGACAGTCGGTGGAGGCCCAAGAAACTGGTGGCGGGGAAGAGCAGGGGAGGCACTTCCCGGCTCAACAGGAGCGACGAGCCGAGGAACAGGGCGCTGGCCAGCATGCCCAGCACGAGCCGGTTGACTGACGGCCCCAGCCCGCGGTGGTCCAGGTGCACATCAAACGTGCCGGTCTGGACTTGCTCCAGGATATCGATGATCCGGCGCGGCAGGATTTCGACAAGCTGCTCGAGTTCCAGCCGGAGGCGCCGGAACTTGCGCCACTGGCGCATGGGCGAGAGCCGTTCCAGCAACATACGGCGATGGAACGGCTGCATCACCTCCATCAGGCTGAACTGCGGGCTGAGCATCCGCGTGCTGCCCTCGAGCGTCACCAGGACCTTGATCAACATGGCGGCCTGGGCCGGGAGGGCGATCCGATAGCGCCGCACGATTTCGACCATATCGTTCAACGCCCCGGCCAGGTCGAATCGAGCGAGCGACTGTGTGGAATAGGTCCCCACGAAGTCCGCCACGTCCGTCGCTAACCCGACATCATCCAGGTCCGGCGGGACCGCCCCCACGCGCTTGATCAGCGAGGTGAGCAAGGCCACGTCGTTCTGTACGATCGCCAGCAGCATCTCCTCGATGTCTTCGCGCAAACGCTCTTGGACGCGCCCGACCATGCCGAAGTCCAGCAGCGCGATCACGTTGCCCGGCAGGATGGCGATGTTCCCCGGGTGCGGATCCGCATGATAGTACCCGTTGCTGAAAATCATCCGCAGGTAGATCTGCGCGCCGCGGCGCGCGATCTCGTCCAGGTCGAACCCCGCGCTGATCAGCTGATCCTTGTCGGCGATCTTCAGCCCGTCAATCCACTCCATCGTGAGCACACGCGACGTGCAGAGCTCGGTGAACGGCTGGGGGATGCGGATCGTCGTGTCGTCTTCGAACAGCTGCGCGAACTGGTGGAGGTTCCGCTCTTCGCGTCCGAAATCCAGTTCGCGCCGCAGCATGCGGGCGATCTCCGCCACCGTCTCGCGCGGACGGTACGGTGCGAACTCCGGAATCCGCTCGGCCAGCAACGCCAGCCCGGCGAGCACATCCAGGTCTTCGCGGACCACCTTCTCGATGCCGGCATGCTGGACCTTCACCGCCACCCGCTCGCCCGTCTTGAGCCGCGCGCGGTGCACCTGCCCGATCGACGCGGACGCCACCGGAACGTCCTCGAATTCGATGAATAACTCGTCCGCAGTCTGCCCCAGCTCGACCTCGATCGTGCGGCGCACGGCCGCGGGGCTGTCGGCCGGCACGTCATCCCGCAACTGTTTGAGTTCCTCGGCCAGGGAGATGCCGACCAGATCGGGTCGCGTGCTGAGCAACTGACCCAGCTTGACGTAGGTCGGGCCGAGTTCCGTGAGCGCCAGGCGGATCCGCCGCTCCGGCGTCTGCAGGGCCAGCGCCTCACCCTGGCTCCCTTTCAGGTGCGTCTTGAACATCTCGATGTTCAAGCGGCTCAACCAGTCCGCCAGGCCGTATTTGCTCAGCACGGACAGTATTTCCGTCCAGCGGCGCACGTTGCGGTAGATGTGCGGAATCGTGCTGATTCTCATGGCAGGCCTCTCCTCCAATATAAATGATGGGGGCGCCCCGAGCGTGCCCGCGCAGCGATTCTCCGAACCCTTTCGCCCCGCGTGACCGCCGCGTGCGGACCGGCGGCGAACCGCCCATCGTGACCCGCAGGGCCGGTGCGGAAAGCACTGCCCGGACCGTCGGCCCGTGCTGTGCGGCGGACCTGTCCAGCGTGTGCAATGCCCCCTCGCTGCGCCTCAGGGCAACCGCCGTCCCAAGTCCGAGTGGCGGCTGCGGCCCCGCCCAGGTACATTGAACGGATATATTGAAATGGGGTCCAGGCAGATCGGGTCGCGGCTGCGTGATCGAGCGCTCGGCGCGCCGAGCGGCATCCGTGGTCTCTCCGGCAGTTGCTCCAACGCACCATGACTGAGTTCAGCAAGTGGGTACACGCGGCGTCGGACAGCGACCCGGTTTCGGCCGTGGCTGCGCACACGCTGACCGTGCGCCTGGCGGCCGTGCGACACTACTTGCCGCTGGCGGCAGAGCACGCCGACGAGAGCATCGAGCATGTGCACCAGTTGCGGGTTGCCACGCGTCGCGGCGTGGCCGCGCTGCGGCTGTATCGCAAGGTGTTGGCCAAATCACCCCGGAAACGGCTGTGCCGCGAACTGAAGCAGATCCGCCGGGTAGCCGGCCGGGTCCGCGACTACGATGTGCTCATCCAGCGCCATGCCGCCGACGCGTCGGACGCCGGCGTTCAACGGTTGCTCGATGAATTCCGCGCCCAACGCGCCGAAGCACAAGGGCCCCTCCGCGAGATCTACGCGGCATTGACCGCCGGAGAGCACCTGGAACGCCTCCCGCGCGCACTGTTCGACCCCGCGCTCGGCGCCCCGCCCGGGGACCGTGGACCCACGTTCGGCGCCTGGGCCCGGCGACAACTGCGCAAATCGGTCGAGGCGTTCTTCGCCGCAGAACCGGCCGACCTGAACGATCTCGACGCGCTCCACCAGTTCCGGATCCGCTGCAAGGAACTCCGCTATGCGATGGAACTGCTTGTGGCCGCCTTCCGCCCCTCGTTTCAGACCCGGCTCTACCCGCTGATCGAACGGGTCCAGGATCGGCTCGGCGAGATCAACGACCATGCCGTCGCGCTGAAACGCTTCCGCGCCTGGAGCCACGAGACGGCCGACCCCAATCTGCAGGAATACCTGCAACCGTTGACCCGCCGTGAACGTAAACGGCTGCGCCGGTCCGTGCTGCGATTCGCCATCTGGTGGACGCCCGGACGCAGCAAGCAGGTGCATCGCCGTTTCCGCCGAGTCCGATGATGTCGCGACCGACACGCGGAGATCCGCCCCCACCGGTGATGCCTGTCCGGTGCGAACCAACCGTGGGAACCGCCGCGTTTGGTCATCCGCTTACAGCTCAGTGCGCAGCAGGTCCACTTCGCAGTCCTCGGCGAGAAAGAACACGCGGAACTGGATGGCGGCCCCATCGGCAACCGCCGCGCGGATTTCGGCCAGCGCGGCCAGGCCCTGCGTCATCTTCGTGCACTCCGCCAGCTCCGCCTCCGCTTTCTTCAACTGCTCCTGGCGCAGGCCAAGGGCCGGGTCGTTCGGCCCCAAGCTGATCACCTCATTGCGCAGCGCCAGGGCTCGGCTGTTCGCCAGTTCCTGGTTGCGGGCCACGGCCAGTTCTGCCAGCTGCAGCTTCCTGAGCGCCAGGACGACTGGTTCCGCGTCGGGTTTCAACCGGAAGAACGCTTCACACTCAAGCTGGAACACCGCCTTCAACTCAGGCGTGATGTCCAGCAGCAGAACCTGGATGTCGGGATCCGGCCCCAGGCTCATCTGCAGCCTCCCCGCATTCACGGCAATTGGCGTGGGAGGGTTGAACGTGACCGTGGAGGGCAACGGTTCGTCGACGGCTGTGACCTGGAAACGCATCTGCCTGGGGTCGGGTGGCGCGAGCACCTTCACACGCAGGATGACCGATTGCTTCTTCAAATCGACCCGGAGCGGATCAACGACCTGAGGTCGCCGCAGTCGCAGGTCGTGCGTGTGGGCGCCGCTGGTCAGGCGCAGCACACAGTTGCCCAGGTGTGCCACACCGGCCACCTCCGACGCGCTCCGGTCCCATCGGAACTGCAACCGGTCGTCCTGCAGCAGGAGGCTGGCCATGACGCGCGAGGCGGCGTCGTTCGCTTTGTCGTTCGTCATGACGATCTGCCAGCTCGGTGGCTCGGTGCCGGCGCCGGGCACGAGCTGGAATACCGTCCCACGCAGCCCCGGGGTCGATCCGCCCAGGAGCATCACGGCCAACGGCCCCGGCAACGGCGCCGCAAGCGTCGCCAGATCGACCGGGGCATCGATCGCCGGTCCGTCCGCTTCGTGCGCTGCGGGCGGTAGTTCGACGGCGGTCGGCCAGTCGAGCCACGGGCTGGTCTGGGACTCCGCGGCCGTCACCGATTCGGGCTGTGAGGGCGGTGCATCAGGTTGGGCGGGGGGTGTAGCCGCGTCTGTCGGACTTGACGTCGCATCCGCTCCATCGGCATCAGGCGGAGACGGTTCGGCATCCGGTTCAGACGCGTGAGGGGCGTCGCCGTCCGTGGGGACCGCCGTTTGCACCGCCGGAGCTGGGCCGTGCTGCGAGCCCTCCACCGGATCGGCGGGACCCGCAGGTGGGGCGTCGGGTGGAAGATCCAACGCCTCGTTCCCGGCGTCCGACGGGTGATGCGGGATCTTCGACCAGGCCTCGCCCGCGGCTTGTTGATCTCGCCTGCGCAGGCGGGGCTGCCGACCAAGGGTCGTTTGCCGCGGGCTCGCACCGCTGTGTGATGGCGTGGGGCCCGGTCTGATCATGCAGTAGGCCCAGACGCCAACGGCCCCGAGCAGCATGAGCAGCAGAATGCTCGCGGTCACGTAGAGCGTCCGTTTGGACAGGTGGGGCACCCAGGCACGGGCCGACGACTCCGCCGCACCATCCGACCGGGCGGACTTGGCCGCCGGTCGGGGCGTGGGGGCCGGTGGCGTCCAATCGAACGACTCGTCACCCTTTGCCGTCGCGGTTGCGGGGGAGGACACCGCCTCCGCGTCCGACTCGGACTCGGTGCACGGCAACAGGTCCTGGACCACCTCGTCGGCCGACGCGTAGCGGTGCTCGGGGTCGGGCGCCCGGAGCCGGCGGATCACCACCGCCAAACCGGGCGGGATATCCGGCCGCAGTGCGGCGGTGTCTGTCGGTATGGCCATCGGACCGGGCGTCACGATCGCTGGCGGCGTCTGGCCCGTGAGCAGGAAATGCGCCGTGCACCCCAACGCGTAGAGGTCGCTCCGCGCGTCGCTCACATCGTGGATGCCCGTCTGTTCCGGGGCGAGGTACCCGGAGTCTGACAGATCGGGCGGGCCTTCGGTCTGCAGATCCAGACTGCGCAGAAGGTGTGAGAGCCGGCCGATCCCCCATCCCACAATCTTCACAACGCCCTGCTCATCAATCATCAGGTTAGCGGGCTTCAAGCGGCGATGGATGACATCGCGTTGGTGCGCGTAGGCCAGTCCGCGGATCACCTGAACCAGGTAGTTGATCGCCTCGTCCACTGCCAGCGGCCCCGTGTCGTGCACACGCTGCTGCAGGTCGACGCCGCGGACGTACTCCATCACCATGTAGTACTGGTCCTCGCCGCTGTCGACGTCGAAGATGTGGACGATGTTACGGTGATCGAGTGCCGACACGCGTCGGGCGTCTGCCAGGAACTGGCTCACGATCTCCGCATGGCCCGCAAAACGTCGGGAGAGTGCCTGGATGGCGACCTCGCGTTGGAGCTGCCCATGGGCAGCCCGGAAGAGGCGCCCGTAGTTGCTGCGTCCGATCTGGCTGAGCAGCACATACTTGCCCAAGCGAAATCTCGTCCAGCCCACGAGCAGTTGGCCCATTTGCCAGCGGGTGACCAGTCTCTGGGCGACCAGTCGGCGGGCCAGTGACAGATGGTGCGGGGTTTCGGCTGCGAGCTTCTCGGCCCGACGCAACTGCGTGGGTCCGAGAATGCCGCTCTCCTTGAGCCGTCTCATCAGCTCGTCTGCTGTCGCGACTTCCTTACGGTTGGCCATCGCCTGTGGGGTCTCCGCTAGACGGCGGTCAATGGCACGCCGGGGTGGCTCCGACGTACACTCATCTCCCGCTTGGCAAACACAGGCCTATTCTTGCGTCCGTGCCGGGAACCCGCAAGTAATCTCCGCACCACTTCTCGGGTTTGCCCACTTTCCACATTCTACCGAACGGCCACCGACCCACGCCTGCCGCGGAGCGAATCTGGAACGTTTCCCGCATGAATCTCAGGAAACCCCCAAATTTCACCCGCAACTTTGCCGATTAACCAAGATGTTCTGGGAGCACCGAAAGTGTTGGTTCTGATTTTTGCGCGAAACCGATAGGACCAGACAGGGATTCCCTGCGTGGGCAGAGACTTGGCCTGCAAAGCGTGCTTTTTTTCGGTACCGAACAGACTCGCAGGAAGACAATCGAGCCTCGGGAGAGCGGCAAGGCACCCGGACGGTTGGGCCCTGACAATTCGCATTCGTGCCGCGGAGAAATACCAATGAGAATCCAACGGTCGTGGGTACTGTGCTGGGTGACAATCATGGCCCTGATGGTTGCCGTGCACAGGGCGGATGCTCAGGCGTATCCGTACCCGGGTGTATCGCCGGCATCCTATGGGGCATATCCAGCGGTGCCGACGCCCCCGATGTCTTACGGTTATCAGGGCGTCGGGTACTACGATCCGGCGCAAGGAGCGGCCCCGGCGCAGTTGGAGCCGACGCCGATGGGGCCGGTCAGCGGCGCGCCGATGATGGGCAACGAGCTGGGGCAACCCTGGTGCCCGGCATGTGGCGGATCTGGGTGTGAGCAGTGCATGGGAGGCGACGATGACTTCGACCTCCGGCTCCTGCACTGGCTGCTTCCTTATGGTGCCGGCGGATGCGGTGCTCAGCGATGGTACGATGTGACCGCGGAATGGGTCTCGTTGAAGCGTGACGAGATCGGCCAGTCGACGGTGTTCACGACGGCGGGCATGGCCGGCACGCCCGTGCTCATGAACGACCAGCTGGACTTCTCGAACCGTTCGGGGGCTCGCGTGAGCGTCGCGCTGCAACTGGGCGCCGGCAACAACATCGAGTCTACCTGGCTGGGTGGATTCAACTGGTCGTCCCACGCCGCAGTCGCGGACCAGAACAGCCAGCTGTTCTCGATCATGAGCCACTATGGTACGGCTCCCTTCCTCGGCTTCGTAGACACGGACCGTTCGAATTATCAGCAGATCGCGTATTCTTCGGAACTCAATTCCGTGGAGCTGAACTATCGCCAGCGGTGGGTGGGTCCGAACGTGCGGGTGCAAGGGTCGTGGCTGGCTGGCGTCCGCTTCGTGGAGATTGAAGAGGACTTCGGGTACCTGACCTTAGCGCCGATCAATCCGGGTTGGATGGACTACCTGGTGGGGGCGACGAACGCCCTGACAGGCGCTCAGATCGGTGGCGACCTGTGGATCTGCATCACGCCCGGCGTGAACATTGGAGCGGAAGCGAAGATCGGCATTTACGGCAACCATGCGGTGCAGCGCACGACGATCAACGCCTCGTCGTTTGTCGAGCCGCTCGTGGAGCGCGAGTCGGAGGACGCGGCGGCGTTCCTCGGCGATTTCAATGTCACGCTGCTCTGGCGAGTCAGCCAGTACTGGACGGTCCGTGGCAGCTACATGTTCCTGTGGGCTGACCAGGTGGCCCTCGCCTCGGACAACTTCAATCCGGGGCCGCCGTTCGTGTCCGGCCAGCGCACCACGTTCATCGACAACGGCAGCGACGTGTTCTACCACGGCTTCGCGGTCGGCCTCGAGTTCATGTGGTAAATCGCGTCGCCGGTGCAGTCTTCAGGGTCGTCCTCGTGCCCGGCGTGGTCCGCATTCCGGGCATAGCCAGGGCGGCGCTCCGCATGCCCTCGCGCTGACTCGAGACCACGCCTCGGCGGCATCTCGGAGAATAGCGCACGCACTCCAGTCGCCGGCGCGTGTTGCGGGTTGGCCGATCATCTGGCCACCACGGGCGCCTCCACAGGCCCCGGAGTGTCTCGTCGGGTCTCTCTTCGGCCCGGCCCCCGCCGCGGCCACCCAGCGCCCGGCCGGGCACCCGCAACCCAGCCCATTTCCCAGCCGCCCGGCGCCTCTCCTGGCCCCAAGCTACCCGGCGGCAGGTCTCGGCCGTGACGGCGCTCACCGGGGGGGTGCGCGCTCAGATCGCCCGGGGGCGTGTGGGGCGTCCGGTGGGTTGCGGCGGCGGGCAGGAGGGTCTCTACTCTTAGGGAGGGGCCGGCAATTTTGTTGACACGGTATTTCTGGTAATTACGATCGAAATGACGGGGCTATGCGAAGTTTTCCGGCGTCGCACGTTCGTCGTTTGACATGAGGCAGGGGGCGTTTCGGAGCCTTTTTGCCGTGACGTAGGGGCGGCGGTGCGCGCGCGCGATGGCCGTGCGTATGTGGCGCATGCGGGTGCGTGTGAACCGAATTCGACTGATCGAAGCACGTCTATTGATCGCATCATCCAACTGCAAGTGGGGTTAAGACCGTGAAGTCAAGACTATCGAGAAGTGTGCGAGCGAACCGCAGGAATCGGCGTCGCCGGGACTTGTTGTCCTCCCGTATCCGCGGACTCTACGCCGAGACCCTCGAAGATCGCCGCATGCTCAGCGCGCTGGAAAGCACACCGGTCCTGGACGGCCCGGCCGAGGGCGAGAGCCAGCGCGGCTCGTTCGTCACCGGCCAGTTGCTGGTCCAGTTCAAAGCCGGGATGACGGAGGTGGGGATCCAGCAGTTCCTGGCGGCGGAGCGTGCCACGATCGTGCAGTCGTTTTACGGCCTGCCCAATTTGTTCCTGGTGAATCTGTCTTTCTACAACAGCGGGTCGGGGACGCTCCAGCAGCAAGCGACGATCAGCACGGCGCAGAGCTGGTCGCAGAAAGCGCAGGTTGAGTATGCGGAGCTGAACCACTATCGACAGCCCACGCGCATGCCGAACGACCCGATGTACCCGTACATGTGGAATCTCCACAACAATGGGGCCAATGGGGCGGTGGCCGACGAGGACATTGATGCGCCCGAGGCGTGGGATGTGTTCACCGGTTCGGACGCAGTGGTCGTCGCGGTCCTGGATACGGGTGTCGACTACACGCACCCGGACCTGGCGGCCAACATGTGGGTCAACCCCGGCGAGATCCCCGGCAACGGCATCGACGACGACGGCAACGGCTGGGTGGACGACGTGTACGGCATCGGACCGGCCGTGGGGGCGGGTTACGGCGACCCGATGGACTATGACCTGGAGGTTGGGCACGGGACGCACGTGGCCGGTACGATCGGGGCCGTGGGCAACAACGAGATCGGTGTCACGGGTGTCAACTGGAACGTGAAAATCATGGCGATCAACGTCCTGATGGACGATACGGGGGCGTTGGCAGGCACCGATGCCGTCGTGATCGCCGGGTTGACCTACGTGACGATGATGAAGGAGCGATATCACGTCAACGTGGTGGTGAGCAACAACAGTTACGGCGCAGCGACTTTCTCAAGCGCTGAGCGTGCGGCCATTCAAGCGCACATTAATGCGGGAATCCTGTTCGTGGCGGCCGCCGGCAATGACGGCACCAATAACGACACAACGCCGTTCTATCCGGCCAGCTATGACCTGCCGGGCATCATCTCGGTGGGTGCCAGCAATTATTTCGCAATGAAGAGCGATTTCTCCAACTACGGCGTGCGGTCCGTGGACCTCTTCGCGCCCGGTGAGGAGATTCTGAGCACGGCGCCCATCTACATCTCGAGCGCGGACCTCATGATCTTCAACGGGGCCGGCTATCAGTATATGCAGGGCACGTCGATGGCTTCGCCGCACGTGGCCGGTGCGGCGGCGCTGGTCCGTGCGCTGGTCCCTGAAATGACCGTGATGGAAACGAAGCAATTGCTGATGGACACCGTCGACAAGTCCGTGGAATACGCGCCGTATGTCTTGAGTGGCGGCCGCCTCAACCTGGGCAACGCCATCGCGCAGATCAAGACGACGGAGATCGAAGGGGTTGTCTACCGGGACATGAACGTCGACGGCATCCGGCAATGGAATGAGCCGGGCGTCCAGAATTGGACGGTCTACCTCGACCTGAACCGTAACGGCGTGTTCGATTCCGGCGACCCATGGGCCGTCACGGATGCAACCGGCGCCTACTCGATCATCACGACCGCGCGCCCGGGGCCTTATACGGTCGCCCAGGTGCTGCAACCCAACTGGACGGCCATCAACCCGTCCACAGGCAAGCAGGCGGTCACCATCAGCTACCGCGGTCAATGGATCGCCGGCGTGGACTTTGGGAACCTGCCTCTTCCCGGCGCGGTGTCCGGCATCAAGTGGGACGACCGGAACGGCAACGGCGTGAAGGACCCTGGTGAGCCGGGCATTCCGGGGGTGTACATCTATGCTGACCTGAACAACGACGGTTTCATCGCGTTGGGCGAGCCGGCGGCGATCACCGGCCCGGACGGCTCGTATGTGATTCGCAACGTCCCCGCCACGCAGGTGACGATCCGCGAAGTGCCGAGCCCCGGCTGGCAACTGACCTATCCCGCCCTCGGGTACTATGTCGTGGACGTCAAGGCCAATGCGACGATTCCGGGGCTGAACTTCGGCAACACGGCCGCGTTTGATTTCGGCGACGCACCGGCGCCCTACCCCACCTTGGTCTCCCAGGGCGGCGCCTACCACGGCATCCTGCCCGGCTTCCATCTGGGCGCGTTGGTGGATGCGGAATCCGACGGCATCCCGAGCACGCTGGCCAACGGCGACGATCTGAACAACCTGGACGATGAAGACGGCGTGGTCTTCCCGGCCGCGCTCTATGCCGGCAAGATGGCCTCGATCGAGGTGACCATCACGTCGTCCGCCTATCCCGCGGGTTATCTGCAGGGCTGGATCGATTTCAACGGGGATGGCGACTGGTCGGACGCCGGCGAGCACATCATCAGCGACCGCCTGCTGGGCACCGGCACCTACACCATTTCGTTCCCCGTGCCGGCCAGCGCGACGGTCGGCTACACGTTCGCCCGGTTCCGGTTCTCATCCGACCCGAACCTGGCAGCAGCCGGTTTCGCCAAAGCCGGCGAAGTGGAAGACTACCGCCTGTTGATCCTGTCGGACAAGCCGGTGGCGGTTGCCGACAATTTTGAGGTGCCGCAAGGCGTCATCAACCATCCGCTGGATGTCTTGGCCAATGACTTCGCGAGTTCCACGGGAGTGCTGGCCATCCTGTCGGTCACCCAACCCAAGCTCGGCAGCGTGCGGATCGTCGGAAACAGGCTGGAGTATTCGGCTCGTAGCGCGGTGAGCCCGCCGGTCGAGCAGTTCACTTACACCATCAGCGATGGGACGGGCGCGACCTCCACCGCGACGGTCACGGTCTTCGTCCGCGCGGAAGTGCTCACGCCGATAGCCGTCGACGATACCTATCGGGTGGCGCCCGGCGCGGGCGGCCAGGAGCTGCATGTGCTGGACAACGACCTGCCGGGCGTCTTGGGGACGATGGATATCACCAGCGTGACGCAACCCGCGCATGGCACGGCGGTCATCGACGACAACAATACACCGGGCGATCCGCTGGACGACTTCATTGTCTACACACCCGACAGCTCGTTTGTGGACATCGACACGTTCCAGTACACGATCAGCAATGCCAACGGCACCAGCACAGCCACCGTGACAGTCTTCATCGATCCGCCACCGGACGACCAGACGGTGGATCTCCTCCTGGAGATCCAGGATCTCGAAGGAAACCCGATCACGGAGGTCAATGTGGGTGACGAATTCGTGCTGGTCGCGTCGGTCCAGGACCTGCGTCCGGTCCCCGTGAACCGGGCCGGGATTTACGCGATCTACATGGATGTGCTGTACGAACGGGAGCTGGTGGCCGCCAATTTCGACGCGGAAAATCCGCTGGGGTTCGAGGTTGTCTTCTCGGAAGATTACCAAGAAGTGGTCTCTGGTGACGTCGCCACGCCGGGCCTGCTCAATGAGATCGGCTCAATCCAGACAAATGACAAACCGCTCGGACCTGCGCTGTTGGAGGTCTTCCGCGTCTGGTTCACGGCGAAGGAGGTGGGCCAGGTGAATTTCGTGGCTGACCCGGCGGATGTGCACCCGCTGCACGACATTCTGTACTACGATCCACCGGCGGCGGTGGCCCCGGCCGATATTCGCTACGGATTCACCTCTTTGGAGATCGTGGACCCGCGATACGGCGCCAGCGGCATCGGCGGCGGGTCCACGAAAGGGGATCCGCTGGATGTGAACTTCGACGGTTACATCACCCCGATCGATGCGCTGCTGGTGGTGAACTATCTGAACATCGGCGGCACCCGGAACCCGCGGTTTGACGTGAATCGGGACGGGCACGTGACGCCGCTCGACGCGCTGCTGGTGGTCAATTACCTCAACCGCATGAGCGGCGTGGGGCAAGGCGAAGGCGAAGGCGAAGGCGAAGAGCAGGGCGAGGGCGAAGGGACCTACCTGCTTCTCGGCGGCGCTTCGAGCGGCCGCGGTGCAGCGTTTTCGAACGACCTGTTGGACGCGCCGCAGTGGTGGACCATGAGCGCCGCCGATCGCCTCCAGCAGTCGCTGGTGTCCGCCAGCGCACTGCTCCCGCCGGCCGCCGACTGGCAGCTGCGGGTGGGTCAGGCGGACCTGACAGCCGCCAGGCCGGCCATCGCGCTCCAGGCCGCGCAGGAGGGCTGGGAGTCGTTGCTCGACACGCTCGCCGAGGACGTCCTGGAAGCCTGGCTCGATGGCCCAGACGCGTAGTAACCCGCGATCCGAGCCGAGACAACGGGTCCGTTGCGCCGCCGCTACTGGATCCGCACGTCGACCTGCGGGGCATGGCACCAGTGACGCAGCTGGTCGGCCAGCTCCCGCGACCAGGAGGTGAGCGTTTCGACGGGGACGGCCGGGCGCGGGGCGAAAATGCAGGCCAGGATATGGCGGTCGCCGGGGACGACTTTGGCGAACTGCGAGTCCTTGACCGGCGTGCCGATCGGGATCGTGCGCTCGCCCTCGTACCGGCAGATGCTCACGAGCCCCGTCACGTCCAGCTCTTGTCCCGCCTGGTTGAAGACGAACTGCTCGCCGGCCCGGCCGTAGCGGACGAGCAGGCGCTGGCCGGCACGGTCGAGTGCGATCAGCGAGATGGGCAACCCGCTGCGGAGCGACACGACGTTCAGCACATCCACAGCGTTGAGGATGACCGGCCAGCCGCTCCCGTCGGTCGCCGTGCGCAGCAGGTATTCCTGGGCCGGCTTGTTGCGCCCGGACGGCTTGAAGCCGCCGGCGCGCAACAGGCGCCGCACGGCCTGGCGCCGATCGTCACCTCCTTCCGGCTGCGATTGCCCGATGCGCGTGACCCAGGACCGGCAGTATTCGGTCAGTGCCGGCTCGGCCGGCGCGATCGTCACCTCCGTGGCTTCGACCAGGCCGAGGGCCAGGTCCGCGACTGACGGGTCGACGGTCACATGACAAGTCATCGTGGCGGTGCTCCGTGCGGGGCGGCCCGGGCGGCTGTGCCCGCGCCGGGCAGGCACAGCCGCGGGTCTGGACCACCGTGCTCGGCGTCCGGGCGCAGGTCAACTACGGGGCGGTTGCTGCTGCATCTGCGCCACGGCCTGCGGGCGGAGCCGCTTCTGGATGTCGGTCTCCAGAACACCGAACACCGCCTCATGCCGCTGGACGGACAACTGCAGCGCGGCCAGCAGCCGCTTGGCAGTATAGAAGTTCACGATGATGCGCTGCTTCACCTCGATCGGGTCCTTGGGCATGCCGACCGGCTGGGGGTTCAGACCGAAGTCGATGATCAGTTCCTCCGGCGAGCCGGTGACGCGGCAGAAGTTCGCGTAGCAGGCGATGGCGTTCGCGTCATTCACCTGGAGTTGGGGCATCTGGCGCTGCTGCTGGTCTTGCTGCTGCTGCTGTTCACCCTGGGCAGCGTCCAAAGCTCCTTCGGTCGTTTCAGTCTTAGCCATGCAACGGTCTCCTTCTTTCTGGCTGATTATTCAGCGGATGAAAACAAACAAGTCTGCGCATTGCACGCGACGAAGCATCACGAGACCCGAACACTCGAGTCCGCATTGGTCAGTCCATGTCTGTCTGCCTGCCTATCTGGCTATCTGTCCTGTCTGTCTGTCGAGGCACCTCAGAGCTCGAAATGGAACGTACGTTTCACGAACCGATAGACGCGGCGGCTCAGGGGCTGCCACCCGGTGTAGAGTTTCGCCTTGCCGCGCATCCCCAGTTGCAGGACGCCGCCCGTATCCGGCAGCCCCGCGATGGCCGGATAGGACGTGCTCAACGGCCGCGGCGTGCCCGTCTGTGGATCCATCACGGAGTCGACATCGCCGCCCGCTTGGGTGGATAACCCCAAAGGCGTTTCCTTGAGTTCGGCCAGCGAGATCTGTTCGAGCTCCGTATCGAACGTCCGGCCGGGGAGCGAATCGAGCATCAGCACCACGGGGACTCCCGGCAACTGCGCGCGTTGGCGGTCGAGGAACGCGGCGCGCACGAGTTCCACATCCGACTGGTCGATGATCAGTTCGGCGACCAGCTGCCGGGGGTCGCCGATCTGGCAGATGCGATCACTGGCTGCCAGGAAGGCGCCGCGATTCTTCGGGTGCAGGGCGTTGCCCGACCAGCTGGGCAGCTGCCCGCCCGGCAGTTCCCGTTCCGGCTTGTCGACCACCGGCAGGACGATCCCCGCCCCGGGCGCTTTCACGTCCAGGTTGCCCAGTTCGCGCTCGCGTTCCTCGATGACGCCGCGGAGCGCTGTCTCCTGTTCCCTCAGCTCGTTGAGGCTCAGGCCGGCGGTCTCATCGATTCGCTGCTGTTTCTCCAGGATCGTCTTCTTGGCCTCCAGCTCTCGCAGCTCGCCATGCAGCCGTGCCAGGTTCAACCGCAGTTCGACGTTGTCCAGCCTGGCCACCAGCTCGCCGGCCTGGACCGGCTTCCCCGCGGCGACATACACCTCTTCCAGACGCCCGTCCACGGCTGCGTAGACGGTCTTCGCGTCGCGCGGCTTGACATCGAAGTTGCACGTGACGTGGAACGGCAGCGGCATGAACAGGAAGACGGCAATCAGGGCGGCCACGACGGCCAGCGACGCGATGACCCGGTAACGCTTCACTTTGTGCATCCTCCCCGGCATATAGAAGAACTTGCACAGCTGCCAGACCGGCTGGACGATGAGGCCGAACAGGCCGGCCAACCCGACCAGGCGCCCGATGACCTTCAGCCCGTAAGGTTCGAGCACTCGGTTCAGGAACATCAGAATGGAGAACACGATGATCCAGCGATAACACACGGCGGCGATCGTGTAGAGGCCGAACAGGAACCGGTTCCGTTGCGGCAGGAAGGGGTTCTCCGGCTGCTCGATCCCCAGGCACAACTGCACCAGGAACCGCTTGAGGACCTCCGTGGACTTCTGCCGCAGATTGGGGATCTCGATCAGGTCCATCAGGATGTAGTAGCCATCGAAGCGCAGCAGGGGGTTGCCATTGAACAACAGCGTGCTGACCGAACAGATGAACATCAGGCTCAAGCACACCTGGTTGATCAGCGTCGTCCGGTCGCTGAACCACCAGATCAGGGTCGCCAACGACGCCAGGACCATCTCGACGTACATGCCTGCGGCGCCGATGGCGGCCCGGTGCCATTTGCTGGGCAGCATCCAGGAGTCCGAGACGTTGCAGTACAGAGCCGGGGTGAACACCAGGAGCATGAACCCCATCTCATGGCATTCACCTCCGAAGTGCTTGCAGGTGAGCCCGTGACCGAACTCATGCAGCACCTTGGCCACCGCCATCACGATGCCCATGACCAGCCAGTTCTCCCAGTTGCCGAAAAACTGGCGGAAGGTGGGCAGCCGCGCGCGGAACACGTCGAACTGGACGGTAATGAGCAGCAGCGCCACGACGGCCAGGAGGATATTGAAGATCACCATCGGCTTGGTGAAGAACCAGCCCGTCGAGGGGTACAGCTTGTTGAGAATCCACTCGGGGTCGATGCCGCGCCAGCGGAGCGCGAAGACATTGGTGAGTTTTCCGAGCATTTCCCGGCGCTTTTTCTCGTCGCGCCGCTTGCGCAACTGGTGCCCCTGGCCGATCGCCGTGGCCACGACCAGGCTGCTGCGATGCAGCATGCCGACGAACTGCTGGAGGTCGTGGTAGGTGATCTTCTGCGGCATGAACTCCTGCTCGAATCGCTCCTTGATGCTCTCCAGGCTGCTGCGCCCGTCGAGCATGCAGAGGATGGCGTACTCCTCTTCATGGAACCGGAAGTAGTTCAATCCGATCGGTTCCTTGACCACCCAATACGACTGGCCGTGGTATCGCTGGCGGCGCGCGGTCAGATCCGGTCGCATCCGCAGGGTCAACGGACGCGAAGCACTGCTGACCAGGCTGTCGGCGAGCGTTGCCATGGGCGGTTCACTTCAGCGTGTTCGAGGTGTCGTGGAGCGTCTGCCGCGGGGGCTGCTGGCGGCCGGGCGTGGCGGGGGAGGCCGACGCGTGCCGCGCGGGCAGGATCTCGACTTCCGCCTCGAGTCCAGGCAGCACGCGCCACTGCCCGTTCGGCTTGCGCGGGTTGTCGAACTCGGCATGGATCAAGAACTCCCCGCTCGGGTCCACCACCTGGCTGGCGAAGTCGATCGTGGCTTCGAAAGCCTCCTTGCCGCCGCGGGCGGTGGTGACGGTGATCCGCACGGGGATGCCCAGGACGTCTTCCGGCGCGTACTCGTTGGAGTTGAGCATTCCTTCGACGCGCAGCCGGTCCATCTGCACGACGCGGTAGACCGGCTCGCCCGCCTGGACCCATTCGCCGACCTGGTGGAACTTGTCCACCACCACGCCATCGACAGGCGACCGGATCGTGCGGCGCGTGATTTCATTCTCGACCGCCTGGAGCTGGGCCTCCGCCTTGGCGCGCGTGTGTTGCGCTACGGCGTACTCCACCCGCGCGGTCTCCGCCTGGTAGATCGAGCGCTCGTAGGTCAACTCCGACCGCCGCAGCCCGTACTCGCTCACGGCGTTCTCGATGCGGTCCTTGATCTTCCTGTCCCCTTCCCACTCCGCCTTGGCCACGCCGATCGTGGCGTCGGCCGCCTTGACGCTCGCATCGCTGGCCGCCTGCGCCTGCGCGCTCTTGAGTTCCGCGTCGGCGATCAGCTTGCGCACCTGGGCGTCGGAGTCGTCGACATGCCCGAGCACCGCGTCTTTCTGAACGAAATCACCTTTCTTGGCGTCCAGGACGACCAGCACGCCCGGCTCGCGGGCCGGGACCTGGACGTCCTCGATCAAGGCGACCACGAACTTGCGCGCGAGCTTCGTTCCCGTGCCGGCCGGCGTCGGCGATTGCTGGGCCGGTTGGGTTGCTACAAGCAGTACGGAGGTCAGCAGGGCTGCCATCGCGTTCATGTCACGTTCACTCCCGAGTCCTGATTAGAAGAGGATGTGTTTTTCCACCCATTCCAGCGCTTCATGGAACCACGCATACCCGAGGCTGCAGCGGCCGCATTTCACCTTGGCCGTGACCGTCGTGCCGGGACTGGGCTTGAACAGGTCCGCCGCGTTGATATCGACCGTGATCTTGACCGTCGGCCCTTCCTCGCCCTTGACCTGGGTCGTCCCGGAAATCTCCTTCACCGTGCCGTATTTGGTGGAACGCGGGTCGCCCGCCGAGATGTAACTGACTTCCAGATTCTGCCCCAACTGGTCGACCGCCCGCATCACGTGCCCCATCCGACGTTCGGGCATGGCCAACTCGAGTTCCCAATCCTGGCTGGGATCCGCGATCGTCATGACGCGCTGGCCCGTGACCACGGGGCGGTGTTTGAGCGACTGTTCGGCGTCCCACGGCAGCAGCACCTGGCCGGCAATCGGGCTCCGGAGGGTGAGCTTCTCACGCTTGAGTTCGATCAGTTCCTTCTGCTCCAGCAGGCTCTTGGCGCGCTGCTGCAGCTGCACATATTCCCCCGCGATCTGGGCCAATTGCGCGGGCGTCAAGCCGCGGCTGTTCTTCTTCTCCTTCTGCAGGTTGTCGAGCCGTTCGTTGGTCTCCTGGATCTGCCCCCAGTTCTTGAGATACTCCTGCTCCAGGTCGTGGTTCTCGAGCTTCGCGAGCGGATCGCCCGGCTCGACCAGCTGGTCGGCCACCACCAGCAGATCGATGACTGTGCCGTCGGTGTCGAAGAAGATGTCCTGCCGCGTCACCGGCTGCAAGCTGCCTTCCGCCTTCAAGTTGAAGTCCGTGGGGATCAGGAAGAGCGCGAGCAGGATGGCCAGCACGGCCCCCCCGACGGTCAACGTCTTGGGCAGGTTCCGTCCCTTGACCAGCAGGGCCGAGCGGCCGATCGCCCGCCATACGGGCATCAGGAACACGCTGTGGTAATCCAGCGCGTTGGCCAACGCGCGCGTGCTGTGTTCGTACACCAGGTCGATGCGCGGTTCGAGGATCTCACGCGGCAGGTCGGTCTCGATCTGCTCGATGATCAACGCGCCGAGGATCTCACGCTCCACGTGCTGTTCGCCGATCAGCTCGGCACTCCGGCTGCTGCGGGCCGCTTCGTCCGGATTGGTCGGCTTGCGCAGCGGCAAGACGATCACGTTCTTGGCGTAGGATTCGTCGACATACGCATCCAACGCCTCTTCGACCTGCGGAGGCAGGTCCTCCGTGGCGCCGTCATACCATAACGACTCGCCGGTCGCCGCCACGCGCGTCGCCACATGCCCGAGTGCGGTCACCACGTTCGAGCGGTTCTCGATCGTGTCCTGACCGCTGACCGCCTCCACCTTGCAGATCCGCCCCCGCTTGATCGCCACGCTCACCCGGTCGCACCCGATCAGGCGGCGGCCTTCATTGACGATCGTGTAGGCGGTTTCCCGGACGTCCAGCGTCTCGTGGACCATCCGCGCAAACTGGTCGGCCTGGGCCCAGAGCGAATGCCGGTTGCTGAAATGCCGAAGCTTGCGGGACTTCAGCCATTCACCGGCCAGCTCGCACATCTGCATCAGGAATCGCAGGTAACCGCGCTGAGTGGCCGGCTGCGAATCGGGACGCTGGAAAACCTCGATCACCCCTTCCACGACGCCGTCGCCCACAAGTGGAGCAAGCACCAGCAGATAGCTCGTCGGATTGCCGCCCGCCTCCTCCCCCTCTCCGCCGGACAGCGGCGGGATGAGCTGCGGCTCGCGCGTGCGCACGATATGGCCCAACAGGCGCAGATGGCGCCGCGCGTCCTCCGATCCGGGCACCAGCAGCGACTCGCTCAGATTGATCTGGTAGGCCAGCTCGGGGCGCTGCCCCTCGCTGACCAGCCACACCGCGCCGCCGACGGCAGCCAAGGCGGACACGATGCGCTGCATGAAGGCCGCATAGTACTCCTCGGCATTCACGTCGCTCTTGGACAACTGCGCGATCTCGCCCACCAGATTGCGGATCTGCTGCTTCGTCTGCTCGACGGTCTGGGCATTCACGCTGGATGGTTCGGATGACATGGATAGAAGCCCCGACTGGATTCCCGTGTGTCTCGCGTTGGTGTACCCCCGTATGCGGTGCGGCCGTGTCCGCCGCACCGATTATGCCAATTCTACCGCCTGGCCCGGCAAGTGCCGGATGGAGACAGGGGATGCACTGAAGCGTAGCTCACCCAAATGGCCTCGCGTGCCCCGTTTTTCGACCTTCCCACAACCACCATACCCCCACCGTTATCGGCCGGCCGCACGCCGATCAGTTGTCGCGGACGCGCGCCCTGCTCTCCCGCCTATGATCCGCATTATCGCGCCACCAGGCAGGCGGCACGCCGAACTGCACCGTGCTCAAATCACGTCCGTCCTGATAGACATCCCAGCGGAGAACGCCTGGGCCGCCCGGGCGGGACTCGCCGCGGCCCGAGCCGCGCCAATCGGCCCAGACGTCATAAACGACCGCTTCGGTCGGCGACCAGTCCAGAACCGACTCGCCCGCCGGCCGCAAATCGGCCGCACAGGTTACGTTCAGATCGTCCGACCGCACGACGGTGGCCAGATCGATCCGCGAGCGATCCGGCTCGATGACGATCCAACAGGGCGCGTCCCCCCACAGAGTCTCGGCTCGTGCGAACGCGTCGGCGGAAAACTGGAGCATCCCGAGCCGCTGGCACGCGGTCGCCTGCAGCTGCTCGCTTCGGCCGTGCAGGACCTGCGACACGACAGACCGCACAAACTGGTCGGACAGGGCGAGGTCCGGTGCCGCGTCGAACCGCTGCTGCGCGTCGGCCAGCGACAGCACGGCCGATTGGCGGCAACGCTCCACGAGGGCCACGATCCGCTCCCACTGCCGCTGTTGCGACTCACGCCGTCTCGTCATGCGATGGACCTTTCTTATCTCCCAGCATCTGCCTGATCCACGGACAGCGGGCCACGAGTTTGCGGCGCGCCCGCTGACGCGCCGCATAGACCGAGCCCGCGGTCGTGTGGAGCCGCGGGGCCAGATCCGCCGCGGGCACGCAACGCCCTGCGTCCAGATCCGCCCGCACCACCGCCTGCTCGAGCACGGACAGGGACCCGATGATCTCGTCCACTTGCGTCAATCGCTCCTGGATCACCAGTTCCTCCAGCGAGGTGATTGCTGCACTGGCCGGCTCAACCATGCTGTCATCCCACGACTCCCACCGCGGTGCAGTGCGTTGTGTGCGCAGCCGGCTCACCGCCCGCTGGTGGGCCAACAGGAGGAGCCAGGCCGCGAGGGAGCCGCGATCCGCGTCAAAACTGTCTGCCAGAGCCAACACGGCGTCGGCCAACACGTCGTGCAGGCCGTGGTCATCCAGCGATGGGAACCGTCGGCGGAGGTACCCGGCCACCCGCGGTCCGTAGTGCTCCAGCACGTGCGAAACCCCGCGCGGCTCTCCCTGGCGCAGCCATCGGGCGATCTGGCGCTCATGTTCTTCGCTCGGTCGGTCCATGGCCTACCCGCGGCCGCTGGCCGAGCGGCCACGGCCGCAGCCTGCCAGCTGCTCCTCTAACATGAGATAGGTGCCCGCAGCGCTCGATTCGACGAAGAATCTGGGAAAATCCGCTACTCGGCCGTGTCGAGAAACGGATCCTGGCCCATCTCGCGCTGCATCTTCTTCCGCTCCTTTTCGTGGTGCAGCAGCATTTTGCGGTCACGCAGGTGCTTACGTTCCACCTTCCGCTGGGACCGCTGGAAGGTCCGCACGTAGCCGTCCAGCCGGCCATTGGCCTGCCGCCCGATCTGCTCGACTTTGCCCGCGTAGTCGGGGCCGAGCCCGTTGCGGATGATCTCGTCGTCCAGCGCCAGGAACTGCCGGTAGGAGCCCGGATCGCCTTGCCGGCCACAGCGGCCGAACAGCTGCCGGTCGATCCGGGCCGCGTCGTGCATCTCGGTGCCGATGACGTGGAGCCCACCGAGCTGGGCCACCGCGGGCCCGAGCTTGATGTCCGTCCCCCGTCCGGCCATGTTCGTCGCCACGGTGACCTTCGCCGACTGCCCGGCCAGCGCCACGATGTCCGCCTCCTTGGCGATCTCATTGGCATTGAGCACGCAGTGCTCGATCCCCGCGTCCGTCAGCAGGCGTGACAAGATCACGGACTTGTCGATCGATCGCGTACCGATCAAAACGGGCCGGCCCGCGGCGTGCAGCTCTCGGACCTCGTCCACCACCGCCGCCCATTTCAGCTCGGCGGTCCCGAACACGCGGGTCGCCAGCCGCTCGCGCTTGACGGGCCGATTGGTCGGCACCCGCACGACGCGCGTCCGGTAGATCTTGCGGAACTCGCGGGCCGAGGTCAGCGCCGTGCCGGTCATCCCGGCCAGGAACCGGTAGCGGAGGAACAGGTCCTGGATGGTGATGCGCGCCGCCTGCCCCGTGGGGACCGTGACTTCCACGTGCTCCTTGGCCTCGATCGCCTGGTGGATGCCGTCACGCCACTTGCGTCCTTCGGCCAGGCGGCCGGTGAACTCGTCCACAATCACGATCTCGCCGTCGCGCACCACGTACTGCCGGTCGAGGTGGAAGTCTCGATAGACCTTGATGGCCCGCTCGGTGTACTCGTAGAGATCGATCAGGCCGACGCCCCGCAGGATGTCCGGCGTGGGCAAGGCCCGCATCCGCTGCCGCCCTTGGACGGTCAGCTCCACCTTCCGCGTGTCGTGATCGTATTCGTAATCCTCATCCTCGACGTACCTGGACGCGTGTTCAGCAGCCCAGTTGAACGTGGCCACCACCTGCTCGCGCGCCTGGTCACCCAGGGAGCCGATGATCAGCGGTGTGCGCGCCTCGTCGATCAGGTTGCTGTCCGCCTCGTCCACCAACGCGAAGTAGGCACCGCGCTGGACCGGTTGCTCCCCCGAATCGTCCCACCGCTGGCTGCTGCCGTCACCGAGAAAATCGTCATTGATCCGTCCCATGCGGCGCAGCAGGAGCCGATCGCGCAGAAAATCAAAGCCGAATTCCTTGGCCGTTCCGTAGGTGATGTCGCACGCGTAGGCGCGTCGCCGCTCGTCCTGCCGGTCGGGTGTCTGGATGACGCCCACGGTCAGCCCCAACATCTCGTAGATCGGTCCCATTTCGCTCGCATCGCGAGCCGCCAAATAGTCGTTGACCGTCGCCAGATGCGCGCCCTTACCCACCAGCGCGCGGAGATACATCGGGAGCGTGGCAGTCAGGGTCTTGCCTTCGCCGGTGTCCATCTCGGCAATCCGGCCGTGGAACAGCGCGATCCCGCCCAGGATCTGCACATCGAAATGCCGCAAATGGATCACGCGCGCAGCTGCCTCGCGCACCAACGCAAATGCCTCCGAGAGCATCCGCGCCAACGGCTCACCGCTCTTGGCCCGGAACTGCAGCGACAGGCTGCGCTTCTTGAGCGCACGATCGTCCAGCCTCTGGAGCTCGCGCTCGTAGCGGCTGATTTCGTCAACTTGCTTCCACCAGCGTGCAGGTGGCTTATGCCACGCCAGCCAGAATCCGGAAGCGGCCGCAGCTACTGATCCTACCACCATGCCCGCACTCGTTCTTCCATAGGACCCGGATCGGCCTGGCCGGCGCGGGTTCCGCCACCCGCAGCGGCGGTACGCGCCCGCAATATCCGACAAAGCCGATTTTATCAACCTCCCTACTGTGAAGGGCCGATAAAACCATACGATAGACCTTCTACTTTGGGGAGACAATCGCCGTTACCGGTCGGCAGCACAAGCGGCCCTGGCCGACAAGACAGGATATCTGCACAGCCTTTGTGGGCCTTAGCAGTCATCGTGGTCTTCTGGGCTGTGCTGGCCGATGTCCTCAGACTGGTAACCCCGTTGTCTTATACCGGCGAGCTTCGAACATGATTGCACGATTCACCATCGTCGCCGTGGCAGTTACGATTTTCGGTGTGGCGCAGCCCACGGCGCAGGCCCAAGGTAGTCCGCCATACGCGGCAGTCCCCGCCGGGTTCCTGAACGCCGGCCCGGGATGCGGCGACGTAGGGTGCACCAGCTGCGCGGAATCCGGTTGCGAGGACGGCTGGTTGTCGGCAGGTCGCTTGGGCCGCGCGCATCATCCGAACTGCTCCTGCCCGTTGTGCTGTCGTCGGCACACCTGGGCGAGCTTTGACGCGTTGATGTGGTGGGGCAAAGGGCGCCCCACGCCGCCGCTGGTCACTTCCGGAGGCAATGGGACGTTGACGACGGCCGACATCATGTTCGGCGGCGGCTCGGTCGGTGACGGCCTGGCGGCGGGCGCTCGAGCAGACTTCGGATTCTGGTTGGATGACTGTGAGACGCTGGGGCTGGGCGCCAAAGTCTGGGGCTTGCACGGCGATTCGCAAGGATACTACGCCGCGTCGCCCACGGGCGACACGGTGCTGGCGCGGCCGTTCTACAACGTGGTGCTGGACCAGGAAGATGCATTCCTGGTTTCCAGCCCCGGGCTCTCGGTCGGCAGCATCGACGCCGACACGTCCAGCAGTGTGTGGTCGGCCGAGGCCTATCTCCGGTCCGGCGTGCTGGCGGGTCGCGGCTACAACCTCGACCTGATCGGCGGGTACCATTTCCTGCGGTTTGACGACGATCTGTCGTTGTTCAGCAGCTCGATGTCCATCGATCCCGGCGGGGCAGTGCCCGTGGGAACGATCATCGATGTCCTGGACGCGTTCGGCACCAAGAACGAATTCCACGGCGGATCGATCGGCATGACCGGCGAGATCCGTCGAGGTTGCTGGACGTTCAGCAGCCTGGTCAAAGTCAGCGTCGGCAACATGCACCAGAGCGCCGCGGTGAATGGGTACCAGTTCATTGCGGCCCCGGGCGATACGCCGGCCCTGTGGCCGGGCGGCATCCTGGCTCAACCGACCAACATGGGCGGCTACGCCCGCGACGTGACTGCTTGGATTCCGGAATTCGGGTTCACCACCAGCTACGATGTCCGCAAATGGCTGCGGCTGACCGTCGGCTACAACTTCTTGTGGATCTCGAACGTCGCCCTGGCGGGCAGCCAGATTGACCGCTCCGTCAACACCACCCAGTTCCATGGCAACCCGCTCATCGGCCCGGCCCGACCGGCATTCACGGGGTTCCAGGAAGGCGAGTACTGGCTGCACGGCCTCACACTCGGTGCCGTGATCATGTACTGACCGGAACCGCCGGACGAGCCGTTTCCGCGGGCAGAGCGAAAGAAAACGACCCGGCCCCTCTGCAGGAAACCGGGTCGTATCTCTGGGGTGAACGGTTCAGCCGGACCGGCTATCAGGCCCAAGCGCCTTCGGCGAAGACCACGTCCGCGCCGTCCGCATACTCCGCATCGTACATCTCGACGGACTCGCCCTCCCCCGCGTCGCCACCGTTGGACGCCAACAGATCGAACCCCAGGTCGGCCGCCGACCCGTTGAAGTAGACCATGAAATCGCCCGTCGCGCGATCGCCCGCCACATGGTACTTCTGGTAGCCGATCGTCCGGGTCTGGCTATGTCCATGGATGTCCACGATGGTCAGCTGACAGGTGGCCAAGTCGGCGGCCAGCTGCACGTCGACCGACGCGACACCCTCCCAGCCCTGCAACAGGGCGAACCAGAAGTCGTCTCCCTGCAGGTTGGTCGCCACCGCCAGGCCGGTGCGGGTCGATGAGAGGAACTGGGCGATCGAAATGTACTTGCTCTGCAAACCACGTTCGCCGAACAGGTAGTTCATCTCGGATCGCTGCGTGCCCCACAGACCCAGGCTGATGCCGGTGAAGACGTCGTTGCCGGCCGTGCCAGGGTTCAAGTCGTCGGCAACGGTCGAGTCCACGATGCTGTCAATGCCATCGATGAGGAACCGTTCGGTGGCCGAGCTGATCGTGTAACCGACCGTGTCGCCCGCGGCGTTGGGCAGGATGTTCTCGAACAGGAACACGCCGTGCACGTCGGTCTTCACCGTCCGGTTCACCGGTACGCCGCGGATGTTCGTGCCGGTGAGCGTCACTTCGACGCCGGCCAGTACGATCTCCTGCGGATCCCGCACGCCGTTGTTGTTGACGTCCAGGTACACGACGCCCGAGATGTTGCTCGGCACCGCGTCGACGACGTCGACCTGCACGGTCGCGGTCGACGTACCCCCGCGGCCATCGCTGATCGTGTACGTGAAGACATCATAATCCGCGCCCACCGTCTCGAAGTCCGGGTCGGGCGTGTAGATGATCTTCGTGCCGTCCGCCGAGATGGAGGCCGTGCCGTGCGGCGTGTCGATCGTTGACTCGTTCAACGGGCCCAACCCGATGATGGTCAGGACTTCGTTGACGTCCGGCTCGATGGTGTCGTTGGCCAGCACGTCAAGCTCTTGATTGGTGAAGTTCTTGAGCGCCATGACCAGGTCGTCATTGGCCGTCGGGTCGTCGTTCACGTCGTTGACCTGGACCGTGACCGTGGCCTTGGCCGTCCCGCCATTGCCGTCCGAGATGGTGTAGGTGAAGGTGTCGATGCCGAAGAAGTCGGGCTTGGGCGTGTAGAGCACCTTATCGCCCGAGATCGTCACCGTGCCGCCCTGTGCGGTCTTGCCATCGTCGCCGGCCGCATTCGCGCCGACATGGACGATCGACAGCGTCTCGCCCTCGTCCGGCTCGATCGTGTCGTTCGCCAGGACGTCGATCGCGTTGCCTACGCTGTCCTCATCCACGATCGCCGAGTCGGGATTCGCCGTGGGAGGATCGTTGACGTTCTCCACCGTCACCGTCACCGTGCCCACGGCCTCCAGCCCGCCCGTGTCTCGGACGGTGTAGGTGAACGTTTCAACCCCGAAGAAGTCCGGGGCCGGCGTATAGCGTACCGTGTTGCCGACAATCGTGGCCGACCCGCCGTGGCTGAAGCCCTGGACGCTCACGATCGTCAGCGAATCGACACCGCTCTCATCACCCACCCCCACCGGACCCGGCAGATCGTTGGCCAACACGTCGATCACGTTGTTGAGGCTGTCCTCCAGCACCGTGGCCGTGTCGTCCGCGACCGTCGGCGCGTCGTTCACGTTCGTAACCGTGATGGTCACCGTCGCCGTGCTCGGCGCGCTCGGCTGACCCTCGCCATCCACGAAGTCGTCGTCGATTTCGTACACCAGCGTGTCCGTGCCGAAATAGTTGGCCGTCGGCGTGTAGAGGATGTTCAAGCCGTCGATCACGGCCACGCCATGGGCCGGCGCCACCAGGATCTGGGTCAACGCGCGCGTCGCGCCGTCGTTGAACAGGTCGTTGAGCGTGACGGTCAGCACGTTGTTGGCGCTGTCCTCCAAGACCGTGTACTTGTCGTCCCGGGCGCGCGGGCGAATCACCGGCTCGACATGGACCAGTACCGTCGCGGTGTCGCTGTACTGGCCGTCCGACATCGTGTAGGTGAAGGTCTCCTCATAGGGACCGAACTTCGTCCCGTCCGGCGTGTACAGCACGCTCTTGCCGTCCGGGGCGATCGCGACCGAACCGCCGGCGCTGGGCGTGCCCACCGCCGTGACCAACAGGTTGTCGATCGGGATCTCGTTGTCCGGACCCGGCCTGTCGTTGGCCAACACGTCAAGCTGGTTGTTCTCGGTGAACTCGTCCACGAACACCTCGTCGTCCACCGCCTCGACCGGATCGTTCACGTTCGTGACCGTCACGGTCACGGTGGCCGTGGCCGTCAGACCGCCACTGTCTCGAACCGTGTACGTGAACGTCTCGACCCCGAAGAAATCGGGAGCCGGCGTGTAGTGGAGCACATCGCCGACAATCGACGCCGAGCCGCCGTGGTCGAAGCCCTGCACGCTGATGATCGTCAGCGAGTCCACACCGCTTTCGTCGCCAACGCCCACCGGGCCGGGCTTGTCGTTGGCCAACACCTTGATGATATTGCTGGAACTGTCCTCCAGCACCGTGGCCGCGTCGTCCGCAACCGTCGGCGGATCGTTCACGTTCGTCACCGTGATGGTCACCGTCACCAGATTGCTCGTCGCGCCGTCGCTGTCCTTCGCCCGGTACGCGAACGAGTCGCTGCCGAAGTAGTTGGCCACCGGCGTGTATTGGACCTGCGTGTTGCCGTTGATCAGCGTCACCGACCCGTGCGCGGGCTGGGTGAGTGACGCCGGATCGATCGTCAGCGCCGGGTCCTCGTTGGCCGGGCCCGCACTGTCGTTCGCCAGCACGTCGATCACGTTGGCCACGCTGTCCTCCAGGACCGTCGCCGTGTCCGCCACGGCCACCGGCGGATCGTTCACGCTCGTGACCGTCACCGTGACCGTCGCCGTGTCCGAATTCCCCAGGCCGTCCACCGCCCGGTACACAAACGTGTCGGTCCCGAAGAAGTCCGGCGCCGGCTGGTAACGGATCTGGTTCCCCACCACCGTGGCCGTCCCATGGGCCGGCAGAACCGGCAGCGTCGCGGCGAGCGCCAGCGTGCCGGTCGAGCCGATCTGCAAGAAGTCGTTGGCCAGGACGTTCAACATCACCGGGCCGCCATCCTCGAGAATCACGTTCGGGGCGATTGGGAACGCATCGTCGACCGCATTGACCGGCTGGACGATCGTCACGTGCAGCGGCACGCCGAAATCCACCTGGTCCGGCGGCACCGGCAGGTCATCCCCCAACACCAAGATGTGGTTCCACGGGCTCGGACGGTCGGATTGATTGAGCGAGAACGTCAGCTTCCCGACGCTGTCAGCCCTCAGCGATACATACACCAACGGCACCGCGCCCCGACCATGCGATGACTGCTTCTCGGCCAGCACCTGCAGTTCGTCGAACTCGTTGGGCACGTTATCGCCGTCCACGTTGTCCGTGATCGCGCGATAGACGTTGAAACTCCCCTCCTCATTGCCGTAGTAGAAGCTGCCAGGCGTGAAGAAACTCTCGAAGTCCGGCTCTCTGGGCGAGACAGCCTCCGGCTTCAGACCGCTGGAGCCCATCGAGAACAGCGCCGGATCGCTGTAGGCCACGTCCAACGTGGCTTCGTACACGCCGAATTTGTCCTTGGGAGCCGTCGCCCGCAAGTCCTGGCTGTAGATCTGCACCCGGAACTCCTGACCCACGTTGATCGGATAGATCGGGTCATTGTCGCCGTCCAGGATCAAATGCCCTTGGCTGTCTTTCAACGGCGCAATCGGCACTCCATTCACGTCCTGCAACTCCAGGCGGAATGCAACCACGTCACCGTTCAACCCCTCCCCACGATTCAACGCGTTGATCACGCGCAGGGCGTCGATCGGGGTGAGCAAGTTGTCGCCGTCCGTGTCGACGCGAGGAGAGTTGACGGCCAACGCCGCTGATGGGTCGAGTTCCCGGGCGCCGCCTGCGTTGAGTGCATTGATCACCAGCAACGCGTCGAGGGGGCTGATGGCCCAGTCGCGGCTGACATCCAACGGTGCCAGCGTGTTGTGATACGGGGCCTCCACCCCGGACAGAAGCCGACGATCTTCAAGCTGTTCGGCAATCAGGCCTCGTGACGCCGACCACCGGGCCTGCGACCGGCGGCGGCGAGCCAGTTGAACGCTGGACGAGTTCATACGACGGCGATTCGTTCTCTTTCGGTTACTAATCATTTACGGCTTACCCCTGTCACGCGCGTGACGTGTTCCGGTTCAAGTGGGCGACCCAACCTCACCCGTTCGGACTGCAAAAACCCTTCTACGACCTGATTTCAGAAGATCAATCTGCACAGAATAGGCAATTTACCTAGGGCCAATCCGCCTGGAGCGGACATGTATCTTCCACAATAATCAGGGCCTGGGAAGCTTGCAAACAATTTGCACGAAACGTGATAGTACTCGGTTGAGCCGGTTGTTCAGCCGGAAAAACCGCTACAATCGCCCCGTTTTTGCGTCTTTCGAGTGCCGGGCAGCCCGACCAGGGCGGCCGACCGGCGTGTGGGCCGTTCGCGCCGCGGGCGGGATCAGGGGGCAAACGGGGTGGCGGGTCAGAAGCCGGGCCCGGAGAGCACGAACCCCGCCCAGTCATGCACCTTGAGCGGGCTCGACTCGGGTTGGGGTGTCGGGCGCGTGCTCAACGGCACCGTATGGGTGAGATTCACGCCTCGGATCCCGGCAGCGGGCGGGCGTATCCGGTAGAGCATGCTGAGTTGGGACTCGCGCAGTGCGGCCAGTGGCGTCCGGCGCTGGGTCCACAGGCGATGGTAGAACTCGGTCATCAACGTGGCGGTGGCCTCATCCGGGACCTTCCACAGTCCGGCGATGACGTTCCGGGCGCCGGCCACATGGAATGCGGTCTGCATACCCAGGACTCCGTCGCCGATGGCCGTATCGCCGCATGTCGTGTCGCAGGCGCTGAGGACCACCAGATGCAGGCGACTTGCGTCGAACGCGATGATCGACTCCGCGGTCAGGATTGGGGGGGCGGCAGGCGGGACTCCCAACTCATCACCGGGCGTCTGCTGGTTGGCCCCTGCCAGCACGAGCCCGGAGCGAAGCAGGGGGCTACGGCTCAGCACGGATGACCTGGTCTGGTTCAAGGTCAAGTGAGCGGATCCGTAATCCAACCCGGCCAATGCCAGCCTGTCACCCGTCTGGTCATCCAAGTAGAACCCATGGGTGGCCAAATGCGCCATCCGGGCACCGGGCAGGGCTTGGAGTACGTTGTCGGTCGTCGCCTCAGCGCCGGCCAGAACCGTCAGTTGGCAATCCTGGCCGCAACTGGCAATCGCGTCCAGTTCACGGCGGCTGCCGGCGAGTCTCTGCCATTTCCATCGCGCCACCCCATTCGCCGCGCTGGAAGAAGCCGTCTGCGGGTCGCCATAATCGACGTCACCGACGGCCAGCACCGGGGCGAGTGTAACCGGGCGGTCCCGCGATCCCTCCAACTGCTCGAGCAGGAACCGCCCGTGGGGTACCGTCGCGATGGCGAACTGTTCGAGCAGCACGCCCGTATCGGCAGGGCAGGGCAGGGCACTCCACGCGACCTGCGCCACAGCTCCGTCGGGCGCGATGTACACGGTATCCACGTCATTAGGAAAGTGACGTTCGACGGGGTCCCAGATCCTCCGTCGCAGCGCTTCGCCCGCCTGAGCGTTGGCATTGGCCGACAATTCGTCGTTCCAGGCGGCCACGAGTGCCGCAATCTGACGCGGATCACCCACATCGACCAGCGCGATGGGGCGGTCCCGGCTCACGACGAAGGCAATCATCTGGTCCGCCGCGCGGTAGTCCGCGCGGGTCGGCATCGTCGCATCGTACGGCCGACTCGCGAGGGCCAGGAAGTCGACGAATACAGTCCGTTCGGGCAACAGGCGAACGAGCCTCTGCACGTCACGTGCGGCGTGGCGACTGAGTCGCGTGGATTCGAGGTCCCGGGTCAAATCGCGTTCCATCTCGTCCTTGGCCGTGTTGAGTTGTCGGATCCGCGCGATTTGCGCAGCGTTGTGTTCCGCGTTATCGGTCAGCGAGACCAGCAGGATTCGTGCCAGATCCTGCCGCATCGCCACGTACTTCTCATAGGCGTCGGGCGCCGTATCGCGCGCCAGGTCGCGTAACGCTCGTTGCCGGTCCGCTATCAATTGGAGCACGAACCCGTGCCGCATCCACGCATGCGGGTAGACCTGCTCAGCCGGCACGCGGGCTTGGATCGATGCCTGAACCAGTGGCCCCAAAGACTGTAGTTTCCGGGCGGCCAGGTTCAGTAGCTGAGCTTCCGAACTCCCGCCGAAAAACGACCCACCGATCGCATGCTCCATGTGAACCGACTCGGCTAGCACTCGGAACGCTTCGGCCGACTCGCCGGCGTCCAGGCAGGTGACCCCCAACTCCCGCAACGCATTGACGAGCACCGGATGTCCCTCGGGAAACAGGGCCGTCGGGAAGAGTCCGCGGCGGAGCGCAAGCGACCGGCGTTGATAGTCCAGAGCTGCGGGGAAGTCGCCTTCCGCGGCACAGGTCCGACCCAACTCGGCCAGCGCCAAGGCGACCGACAACTGGCCCTCATAGTCGTCCTTCGAGCAGCGGGCCTCATAGCTGGACAGGGCCTGGTCGAACTGCTGTCTCGCGGTCTGGAAGTCCCCTCGTGCTCGGCTGAGCCTACCCAGGACCAGGTAGGAGTTGGCGAGGTCATCGTGCAGGCGAGGGTAGGAATCAGGGTCCGCCTGTTCCAGTGCCTGCCTGGCGATGATTTCATGCGACTTCCGAGCATAGGACTCCGCCTCCTCGAACCTCTGCTCCCACGTCATGACATCCGACCACGCCAGAAGCGCTTGATACAGCCCCGGATGCCCGTTCGGGTACTCGGAACTCGGAAACAGCGATTCGTTCATCACCAGGACTTGATGGCATAGGTCGGCAGCCGCATCGGTCTCTCCCACCAACCAACAGTGAGTGGCCATGTTGAGCATGGCGCCGGACAGCAGCACATGGCCGTGCGGGTACCGATCGGTACCAAACAATGTGCGAGCCAGCCCCAATGCACCGGCATACTCGGCATACGCGTCGTCGTAGCGCCCCATGCGAGTGTATAGAAGCGCGCGATCATGACGCACTGTAACCAGTTCGTAGGACAACGAGAAACAGCCGGCGCTTGGCAGAGTCGCGGCAACCAGATCCAGAGCCTCCTGGTAGCAGCGTTCCGCACTTGCAAAATCACCCGTCTCGCGAAATGCAAAGCCGACCTTGCGCAGAAGCTCCACGGTTTGAATGGTGCTCCGATTCTTCGATAACGTGCCGTGCGCCTCGCCATACCGACGCCACAACACGTCGCGGTATATCTCGAGCTCCTCGCGAGAACGACGTGCTATCGACAGCAGCATCAGATTGGCGAATACCGTATCCAGGCGGTCCGGATGATCCGCATCCTGCTCGGGGCATCTTTCCAGTCTTGTCCGGACTTGATCGAGCACCCGGCATGCATCCTTGGCATTGCCCATATCGCGCAGCAGCGTTCCCACATCGATGAGTGACTGGACGGCGCGCGCGTCATCTTTCGGATCGCGGCTGACGAGGAAGGCGCGGAGGTTGATCTCATAGCTCCGTTGGGCGAGCGTGTGGGCTTCCTGGTGTTTGCCCAGGAGCCGCATCGCGGTGGCTTTGGACGCCAGGTACTTCGCCAGTTCCCGCTGATCACGGATATCGTAGACGAGTGTCAGGCGATGTTGGAATTCCTCCAGCGCGCATGACCAGTATTGATTGGCAGCATGCCAGTCGCCTTCCTGCAGGCTGAGCGAAGCCAGCGCGTCGTAACTTTTGGCGAGGGTAGCGTGGATGTGGCCGCCTGAATCGTCCGGGAGCGCGACACGGCAGGCTTCGACGGCGTGTTCATGCTGTTCTCGCGCTTGGGGCAGGTCGCCCAGTGCGCGGCGCGCGACACCCACGTAGTTGTGCAGCTGTGCTTCGCGCAAGACCGTCTCGAGATCGTCGCGCGCCGGATGCAGCGTGCGGCACATGCGTATCGCCGCTTCGCCGGCCTTCACGACCTGGGCGTAGTCCTTCCGCGCGCAACCGACATCGCAGAGGCTGAAATACGCTTCGACAATACGCATGTGCCCGTTCGGGTACATCGGCTCGGGATAGACCTGTTGATAGAGGACCAGCAGTTGCTCCAGGTCCCGGGTCGCCTCATCATACTGTCCGGCCTGATAGGCGCTATTGGCGTTGAGGATCAGCGCATCGCGCTGGGCCAGCAGCGTCGCGGACAGCTGAGTCGGGGCATCGGCGGGCGGCGAAGGCCGGGTATCGCCAGCCGGGTCGGACGCGTGTACCGCCCAATGCAGGGCCAGCCACAACACCAGGCCGCCCATGGGGGAGCCCAGCCCTGGTCGGCAGACCGGCGGGGTCGTCCGGCCCGCCACACGATCTCCCGCGTCGGCGCCGCGCCCCAACGCTCGACGCCAACGGTCGAATCGAGACAGCTCCTGCCACAGGGGCGCGAGAGCAGTGCGACATGTCATGGTTCAATCTCCCTGCACAGGGAAACTCACCGCATGAATCAGTTCGAAGTGCGGGCGCAGCCGGCGGACCACTTCCCGCTGCAGCTTCAAGAGCGGGTCATCGATGGCCACGGGCTGATCGAGGGTCGCGCCGCGGTCCGGATCGGGCGCGGTCGGCGACGCCCACGTGAGTCCCGACGGTAACGGGCGTCCTTGTTGGAACTTGACCACGTGGCGGCGGAACGGGACGGGCGTGCGAGGGAGGTCCGACAGGAGCAACTGCAAATCCACCTGCGCCGGCAGGGGCGCCGGGCGGACCAGGAGCAACAACGTCTCCATGCCGGTGTGCGGCGTGTGGACCGTCCAGCCGCTGTCCAGTTCCTCCGGCAGCGAGATGTGCATGGTGGATGGCCCGTCGGCCGGCCGGTCCCGCCAGTCCCCGCGTCGCCAAGGGTAGACCGGCGCTGGGACGCCTTGAGCATCCAACCACACCAAGTAGGCATGCGCCGGCCGATTCAGCGCGACGGCCAGGCGCACGCAGTCACCGGTACGCAGCGGGACGGCGCGGTCGTCGACCAGCGGCAATCCCTGGCGCAGCGGCTGGGCCGAATTCCAGACGGTCAGCTCGACGACACCCTGCAGGGGCGGTGCCCCGGCCAGGTCGGGGCGGCTCCTGGTGAGCCACACGGCGATCGCGAGAGAGCTCAGCAGCGCGACGGCGACCATGGCGGCGCTGAGCGTGATGCGCCAGCCGTGCCGCGCGCGGCTGTGCGCGCGGCGCAGTTCGTCGGCCATGTCCGACGCAGTCGGGTAGCGGTGTCCCGGACGCTTCTCCAGACAGCGCAGGCAGACCCGTTCCACCGGCCGCCCGATGCGGCGATTGATTTGGCGCGGCGGGCGGGGGTCGCGGGTCAGGATCTCCTCGGTGAGCTCCTCACGGTCGCGTCCCAGGAACGGCAGCCGCCCGGTGAGCATCTCGTAGAGGATGACGCCGGCGGCCCACACGTCCGCGCGGCCGTCAAGCTGGTGGGTCTGGCCGCGCAGCTGCTCGGGCGCCATGTACGCGAGCGTCCCGGCGTACTCGCCGCGCCGCTCGCGCTGCTGGCTCTCCTCCAGGGCCAATCCGAAATCGCACACGTGCGGCTGGCCCAGCTCATCGAGCAGGATATTGCTGGGTTTCAGATCACGGTGAATGATTCCCGTGCGATGGGCGGCATCGATCGCGTCGGCCACGTCCATCAGGATATGACAGGCTTCGTCGGACGGCACGGGTCCATGGTTGATCAGCTGCCGCAGCGATTCACCCGCCACATACTGCATGACGAGATAGACCGTGCCGTCCTCCAGCTCAGCCGCATCGTAGATCGCCACGATCCGCGGATGCCTCAAACGCGCCACGGCCCGCGCCTCGGCGACGAACCGCTGTCGGTCACCGGCGTTGCCCAACCGGGAGGCATGGGGCACTTTGACCGCCACCTCGCGCTGCAGCTGTTCATCCCAGGCCAGGTACACGGCCGCAAAGGCGCCGGCGCCCAGCATGCGGCGGACCCGGTAGCGTCCGATGAGCGTCCCGGGCAGATGCCGCATCGTGACGTGGCGTGCCACGGCCCTGTGGAACGCCGCCCGCACACGGGCCTCGCACACAGGGAACCGCGCCAGGTAGTCGTCCAACTGCGGCGTCTCGCCGATGCTGCGGCGATAGTCCAGCTCCAGCAGCAGCAGCTCCTTGAGCAGTACCGGCTGCAGGGTCGAGTCCGCGCGGTCCAGATACGCTTCCACGACCGGCCGCCGCCCCGCCAGCCACTCATCCTCAAATGCCAGGCAAAGCGCGTCGATCTGCCGGCGTGCATCCAGGGTGAGCGCGTCGTCACGCGGCAACAGGCTCATTCCAACAACTCCTCGATCCACTCGTCGCGCAGCAGCCGCAACCGACGCTCAATCGTCGCCACCGACCGATTGACGCGCTGGGCGATCTCTTCGTTGGTGTACCCGTCGCGCTTCAGCCGGACGATCTGGCGCAGATCATCATCCAGCCGCTCCAACAACTCGGCCATCACGGCCATCCGATCCGGGGAGGGGATGCTGCCTTCCACCGCCGCCAACAGGGCGTCGCGATCGGGTTCCTGGATCGTCGCGAAATGCGACTCGTGCCGCACGCGGCCTCCGCCGCGTTTGACCGACAGATGGCGCCGCACGCAGTTGATCGCCTTCCGGTCGGTCATGGTGACCAGCAAGGCCCACAGTTCCGCACGCCCGCGCAGGTTGGGAAACTGCCCCTTCCGCATCCGCGCAAAGAACGACTCGAACGCAGCGGAAACCAGATCCTCCTCGTCCGATACGCGGCGCGAGGAGCTGTTCAGGCGTCGCCGCGCGATGCGCAGCAGGTTGGCATAAAACCGATTCCACAGGTGGGTCGCCGCGCCCGACTCGCCGGCTCGCAGCTCTTCAATCCACTCACTGACCGAACCGGGTTCCGACATGCGTGAGCTTCCTTCAGGCAATCGGACGGGTGCGGGTCGAACCCCGCAGCCGGCGGCGCCACCCGCGCAGCGGGTGCCGGCGGACTCGCCTGGCTGGACTCGTGACTGCCTATATACCAAGGCTTTCTGCAGGTCGCAACGATTTCTGGAAATTTTCGTGAGGGGTTGCGCCACGTTTTGGTGATTAGCTCGTAGCGGCCCGTGATTGACGGTTTGCTAGGGGAATCGCAAACGGGCCGCCCAAGCCATCAAAAAAAAACCGAAAACTTTTTCTGGGTCCGGAGGATGGGCGCCGCGCCGGAGCGTTTTGACCTGCCCGCGTTTCGCGTCGCTAGGAGGCGCTCATCCTCCCGACTCAGCAGACCGCGCGATGCCCGGCGGGGAAACGAGGCGTGCCCCAGGCTCGGGAGGCGATGCCTACCCCAGGTACCGCGGTCCGGGAGGGCCGAACAGGAGTGCCAGCGTTTCTTCCAGCGGGCACCAGCCGGCCGGATCCAGGCGATCGTCTGAGCCGGCGGCAGCCCGCAGGTCTGCACGGACGGCCGACGGCGCCCCCAGTACCGGTGCCGACGGCACGGGCAGCGCCGAGCCGCGCATCCAGGCCCAGACCGAGTCGGACGCCGGCAAGACACCGGCCGGACCTGTCCGAGACGTGGCCAGCGGCAGGGACAATACCGGGCCGGACGCGCCGGCCCAAAGCGCGTGTCCGGGCGGTCCGGCCGCAAACGGCGCGGCAACGCCCTGGCCTGGACCAACGCCCCCGCTTTCCCCTTCTCCCTCGGGTTGAACGGCACCCTGGCGGTTCAGGAAATTGATCACGTGCAACGCGTCGATGGGAGTGACGTACCCGTCGCCGTTGACGTCCCAGAAGGGCGGCCCGTCGGGCGCCCCGTCCAACTGGCCGGGCAGGCCGGCATTCAGGTAGTTGATCACCATCAGCGCATCGATCGGCGTGACAAACGAGTCGCTGTTCACGTCCATCGGATGGTGCAGGTTCTGCCAACTGCGCGTCACGTGAACCACCACCGTCCCGGTCGCGATCTGTCCCAACGGATCGGCGACCGTGTACGTGAGCGTCTCCTGGCCTTCAAAACCTATCGCGGGACGGTACTGCAGGTGGCGGCCGTCTTCCGCCACCGTCACCATGCCGCCGTCGCTGGCAGGACCCACCGCGATGATCGACACGCGCTCGCCATTGCCGATCGTCAATTGATCGCCCGTCCACAGGACCTCCTCCGCAGGCACCGCCACGCGCGGCTGATGCAGGCGCACCTGGCGGTTCGGCAGGTCGCCCGCCCCGGTCGCGTCCACCGCGGTAGTCCATGTCAACGAGTCGTCATTGGCCAACACGTCGAGCACATTGTGCACGCTCTGGTAACTGACCTGATAGGCATCATCCGCCGTGCGGGGGCCGGTCGGGTCGAACGGCATTTCGAACAACAGGCGCTCGTCCGTCCCCAGCGGGTTGGGTCGCAACGCCACCGAACCGACCTCCTGGATCACGCCGCCCGTCGCCGCATCACCGTAGCCCGGCTCCCAGAAGTCCGGGCCAAAGTCGATTTCGAATCCCAGCGGCCAGGCGCTGTTGACGCGCGGCTGCAGGTCGGCCGGATCGAACAACAGGTCCAGGAAGGCCGCGTACACACCGCGATTAGGATAGAAGTCGTCACGCAGGTCGCGCACCCACGCGCGCACCGACAACGCGTCGCCCACCGCGATGGATTCCACCGGCAGCCCCGCACCGTCCACGAACTCCAGCCGGACACTCACTTGGGGCGATCCGATGTCGAGCGATACGTCCGCGATGTTGGACGAAGACCACAAGTCGTGCGCCTGGTAGGTGAAACGATCGGGACCCACGTAGTCCGTATCGGGCACATAGACGAAACTGCCGTCACCGTGCAGCACCAGGCTGCCATGCTCCGGCGGGTCGACGAGCGTCACGGACAGCGGATCGCGATCCACGTCCAGGTCATTGCGGAGGACCCCGCGCGCCGCGTCCGCCACCAGGACTTGATTGCGGCCCAGGCTATAGGCGTCGTGCTCGGCCACCGGCGCGTCATTCACCGGGTCGACGACGACGGTGACCTGCCCCGTCCAACTGCCAGCGACCGTGTAGGTGAACGAGTCGATGCCGAAATAATCCGGCGGCGGCGTGTAGATCACATGCGTGCCGTCGTCGGCCACGCGAACCGATCCGCCGCTGCCGGGCTGGGTCACTCCGGTGATGGCCACCGTTCCCGTGGAAGGGATGGTGAGCACCGTCTGGCCGAAACCGATCTCCGCGTGGGGCACCGCCACCGGCGGATCGTAGGTCATCAGGTCGTGAGCGGGTGAGATGTCAGCGGGGTTCGACGCGAGCAGCGCGGAGCCGCCCCGCAGCAGGTCGTTGCCCAGCACATCCAGCACCACATCCTGGCTGTCCTCGGCCACGCCCGTGAACATATCGTCATTCACCACCACGCCGCCGGCCTTCAGACGCGTGCGAAACAGCAGGAATTCGGCCGACCCCAGCGGCCGAAACGACGACTGGAAGGCGCCCACTTCGTTGATCAGGCCGGACAGGTTCACCGTGCCCCATTGCCCGTTCCCGTACTCGGGTCCGAACTCGATGTCAAACCCCAACGGGTTACTGAAGGACGGGACCACCGCCAGCAAATCCGCGGGGTAGGTCACATCCAGGTACGCGGCGAACACGCCAGGCCGGCTGACGCCCACGCGCACATCCCGCACGTACACCTCGAGGAAGAACTCGTGGCCGGGCGAGACCTGCGTCACCACGGCGCCCTGCAGATCCGTGGTGACCAGGCGCAACGTCACCTGCACGTCCGACGACTCACCTTCGCCGCCACCGCAGGGCGCTTCCCACCACGAGCCGGCCAGCAGCCGCCGGTCTTCCAGCGGCTCGACCGCGAGCCGCCGCAACGTCGCGGCGCGCACACCGGATAACCGCCGGTGCACCACGCGGCGTTGTACACCACCCGTTAACCGCCGTCGATGCTTCAATGTCCCCCCCCGAAACCTCCATCGTACGATCGGCCGCGTGGGTGCCGCTTCCGCCCGGCAGGCCGGCAGCCGATCCCACACTCCGTGCTTACTGTGAACGACGACGCCGGCCGTCACGAGAGGTCTCCGGCAGGAGCGCGTGGTCGAACGGTGCCCACGCGTCCACCATCCGTGCGTCAACCTCCAGTTCGCACAGCGCGCGGCGCGCGCGTGCCACGTCGCTGGCCACGAGCGCCAGTGTCTCCTCGGTCGCCGACCCGACCCAGCCGACAGACTCGGGACTTGCCGATTGATGGTCAGGGATCACACGGATCGCACTGCGGCCCACCAGCTCCGATCTCCGATCGTCGTCGGTACGGTGTGCGAGGCCGTCATCGGCCAGCGACCAGGATTCCCCTTCATCTCCTCCGTCCGGGTCGCCGCCGCTACTCAAGCCGCCGCCGCCCGACTCGCCCGAACCACTGCTACCGTTGCTGCGGCGGTTCAACTCGTTGATGATCCACAGCGCGTCCATCGGCGATAAGTAACCATCGCCCGTCACATCGTAATACGGTGGCGGCGTGGACCCGCCGGTCGGAGGCGACAGGACATATGACCCATGAGCATTCAGCTCATTGATCACCCGAAGCGCATCGATCGGTGAGGTGAAACCATCGTCATTGACATCGAACAGGTTGAACGGATTGCGCCACGGGGGCGCCGCCGAGCTGACCGTGCCGACGAAGTCGCTTGGCCGCGGCGTGCCCGTCACCCACACCATGTGACCCTCGGCGTCGACCACCACGTCGCGGATGCCCGAGACCGGACTGGCCACGTCCCAGTCGCTCGAAGGCAGCGCCTGGACGCGATAGGAGCCAGCCGGCAGGTGCGGCAGCGTGTAGAACCCGGCCGCGTCGGTCGTCGCCGTCGCGGCCGGCCCGACGCGCAGGTTATCCAGACGAATCGATGAGTCGAGCGCGGACCGTACGATGGCATATGTGATCTGCTCGCCATGGACGCTCAGCGTCATCGTTTCGACCGCGCCGGACGGCAGAAATCGGGTCGTGTATCGTCCCAGCAGTGTGTCACCCGCCCCGTAGATCTCCAGCCGCCCGTATCCGCCCCCGGCGGGTCCCACCGCATCGATACTGATCGTCGTCGCGGGCTGGGCCAGATCGATCCGCAAGTTGCGGCTCTCGGTCGTCCAGTCGGTGACCCAGACGGTACCGGAACCAAGCCGCACCGCGCCGAATACTTGGGTACCGGTCGAGGTCGGCGCCGACTCCACCGCCCCGACGCGCGCATCCTTCACGTCGTAGCCGGTCGCCGTCAGCGTCACTCCGGGCAGGACACTCCCCAACAACGCATACTGGCTGAAGCCGTCCGGCTCCAGGTGCTTCCGCAATTGGATCGGCTGATCGTGGGCATCGACCAGCTGCAGCGTCCAGCCCGGAATCCCACGCTCCGTCGCATCCCAGACGCCGTCTCCGTCCTTGTCATACCATACATATCCCTGGATGCCCGAATCGGTGATCGCCGTCGGGAACTGGGTCGTTCCCCAGAATGTGTGTTCGGACGTGGTGACGATCTTGTCGGTCCGTGGATCGACTGACTGGGTCCGGATCATGATCTCCTGGCCCGGCAGCATGGCGATCGACAGCGTGATGTCCGCCGCGTACGTGTTGTAGTCGTGGCCGACGAGCCACGTGGCGCCGCCATCGAGCGAGTAGACGGCCTGGCTGACCTTGTTGATCGTGATGTCATTGCGTCGGCCGGCGGAATTCAGGTTGGGCAGCGTCTGCACCTGGCTGTGCCCCGTGAACTCGTAATGCTGGGTCACCGGGTTGTAGAAGCCGGCCCCGGTCAAGGTCAGCGGCACGTCCAGCACATCGAAGACCCCATCGCCGTCCGAGTCCTGCCAGCCGATCGCGCGCAGCGACGAGTCCGAGCTGACGTGGTTGTTCCACGCGATCTGCAAGGGCGTGCCGTTGTACATGATGCTCGGCTGGTCGACATAGTCCGGGTCGGGGTTGTCCCAGGCGTTGAGGTTCTGGGTGTTGTAGTAGCCGCGGCGGCTGAGATACGAGCCGGCAGGGTAGTACTCGTCCAGCGCATAGAAGATGTGCCCGCTCTCGTGGGCGAACGTGCTGGGCGGACGCTGCGACGGCACGACGACGAACCGCCCGCCCGAGAATGCGAACGCCTGCGAGAAGCTGCCCCCCTCCTTGAAACGCAGATCGACGTCCCCGTAGTCGTTCACCACGAATATCGTGTAGGCCCAATCCGCGCCGTATTTCAGCCGCTGCGCGTTGTTGAACGTCCGAATGTCCGTACTGATCGAACCGGTGTTGTAGTAACCGACAGCGGTCAGGAAGTCCGGAACCCACAACGCGTAATCGTCCGAGATCCGATCGATCGGCTCATAGCCGGTCTGGATCGGATTGTGCGCGTACTCCCAATCGATAATGAAGTCCAGCGAATGGATCGGGTCCATGCCGTCGTAGTGCTCGGCATAGAAGTTGACGAGCGTGTCCTCCCACCACTGGAGCCCTTGCTTGACGCGTGATTTGGTGAACTCGATGTAGTTGGGCCCGCCCGCGCTGATCGTGTTGCCGTTGCTGTCGAGCAGGGGTTCTCCATGCTCGTCACGCACCAGGGCGTTCCAATCCTTCGTGCTGGGGTCAATGCTGCCGTCGGATTCGAAGAACACCACCGTGGCGACGACCGTGCCCAGCATGAACTCGGCCGTATCCTGTTCGACCGCCCCGTAGGGAAGACTTGCCATCAGCAGGCGCCGCTCGAGGTGCTCGAAGCGGGCGCGGCGCGGGTGGCGGCCCGCGCGACGACTCGACCGCCGTCGCCGAAATGCGCTGGATCGTAATTGCATGGAGAGCCCCAGGTTACCGCGCTGCGGAAGTCCGACAAGCCGAGAATCGCAGACTCGGCCGCGCGACCCTATCTATCACTTGATGATAGTCAGGCTCCCAAAGTCTAGCAACGAAATGGCACCCCATCCGACCCGGCGGGCGCCCGCGCCGGTCGGATGTACCGATTATACCCGTGGGGCGTGCGGTGCACGCCCGGCGGACCGCCCGGGACGGACAGCCGGCCGGATCGTCCCACCCCACAGGCAGGACACCTCGGGCGCCTCCCGCGCCCCACGATGCTGTTCTCAGGCGCCGAACCGAGCGAAGACCGCCGCGTGGGCCTCCGCCGCACTGGCCAGGTCGTCCGGCTCGCCCACCAGGTCGTCCAGCAAGTCCTCCAAGTCGTCAGTCTGCAGTCTGGACAGCCCCACGCGGACAGCCAACTCCTCGGTCGACACGCGCGTCGCCGCATGCCCGGTGGTCCAGGCCGCGGGCGACGCCGCCATCCCTTCAGCCGCCGCGTAGACTGTCGACGCGCCCGCCGCGCGTGCCGCACGGCCGGCGTCGGGCGCCACCAGCAACGGATCACTCGCCAAACCGGTATCCAGACCGTGGTCCACCAGCGGCGTCCGGCCTTCGTCGGCGGCCCAGCCGTAACCGCTGACCACGCCCGCTCCTTCGCCTTCTCCTTCCCCTTCACCACCCGGACCGTGGTTGAGGTAGTTGATGATGGCCAGCGCATCGGCCGGCGACACGTACCCGTCGCCATTCACATCGTAGTAGGGAGGCGGCATGAAGGCGGGGTCCGGCGGCACCGGCAACGGCCTCTTCGCAACGTCCTCGTTGTAGTTCAGCAAGTTGATGATCAACAGCGCGTCGATGGGCGACACGTAGGTGTCCAGGTTGACGTCGTAGCGGTCCTGTGGATTCTGCCACGGGTTGGCGTGGATGGTCACCTGGTAGTCTTCCACTTCACCATCGGATGCCGTGCCGGTGGGCGCCAACCCGCCGGTGCTGCTGAAGCGGAACCGGGCGAACGTCGTGCCCACGATCGCCGTGGACGGGATCACGACGGGACCGAACTTGATGACGGGGTCGCCGTCGATGATGGTCAGGATCGTGGCCGGGAAGCTGTTGATGCCTTCGACCAGCGGCTCGGCGCGGAAGATCCGCTCACCCGGGTCATTCCAATCGCCGTCGCCGTTGAAGTCGATCCACGCATCGAGGTATCCGGCCCGCCCGGCGTTGATGCCGTGGGCAATGACCACGAGATCCGCGCCGTACCCGGCGGTCAGGACCCCGAAGATGACCCCGTCATCGCCCGGGTCCAGGCTCGCATCGCTCGACGGCTGGCCGTCGACCGTGGCGAAGATGGAGTTGCCGAGCATGAACCCTTCCACGACTTCGTGTCGCGCGCCGTTGTTAGCCTTCAGCACGGGGTAGACGGCCGGTGCGTCGCCGTAATCGTAGCCTTTGCCCGTGAAGACCGTGAACGCCGTGGTTCCGTCGAACCGGTTGGGTTGCAGGATATTGCCGGCCAGGTCCTTGATGCCGCTGACGGCCCGGCTCGCCACGCCGACGACGCTGGCGGCACCGGTGACGATCACTTCGCCCGCGCGGGTTTGTGCTGACACCTCCGCCAGCCCGGCCCCGTTGATCGCGGTGGCCATCGAAGCCGCCATCTGCTCGGCTGTGAACGACCGATGGGGCACGAACGGCACGGGGACGTTCCCCGTGGCCACGCCGGGCGCGCCGGACTGGGTCAAGGCGCTGTTGGACGTGTTGAGCACCATGGTCGAGGTGCCGCCCACGTGCACGACCCCGCCTTGCAACGCCGCCGGAGACAGTCCGATGGCCGCATTGGTGATCGCTGTGGCGATCGCGCCGGCGATCTTGTCGGCCGTATCCGTGAGCGTGTAGCGGACGATCTTGTTCCTCGTGTTGAAGATCCCGTTGCGGTCGAACTCGAACACGGTGGTGACCGGTCCCGTCGGGGTGGTGCGCGTGATCGAGAACGTCGAGCCGTCCGTGATGCCGGCGCCGCCGCTCTCCGGAACCTGGATCACGTAGCCGCTCTCGAACTCGAACGTCTTCACGTCGCCCGCGCGGTTCCGGACGGTGAACACCGCGCCGTCCGCGACCAAATCGCCGCGCCGCGCTGCGATCACCAGCGTATCGGCGTTCTGCAGCTGGATTTCGTAGGCGTGATCCATCTCCCAGATGCCCGCCAGCGGCGTAAGTCGGATGACGGCGCTCGTGGCGTCATAACTGAACCGATAGTCCACGCCTTCGTGCAGGAGCACGCCGTCCCGCGTGATGATCACGGCCTCCGGCAACACGGTGTTGCGGTCGGGACCGGACCCGTACGAATCGTCGCTGGGCGGGACACCGTCGATCAGCTGGATCGAGAAGTGGAACAACGTCGCGTCTTTCACTTCGACGTACGTATCCCGGACATCCGAGTCGAGTCCATGCGCGTCGTTGTCGCGCGGGTTGACCAGCATGGCGGTCGGCCCCGCGAAGTCCGAGCGATCGATCGCGCCGCGGTCCTTGAACACGTTCTGGCCCAGGCCGGAGGGTGAGGTAACGGCCGGATCGTCCACACGCTGCTGGCCAAACAGATCCAGCGCGGGCGCCAGGATCGGCGAGCTGGGGATGCCCAACGGTTGCCGGATGGTGACCATATTGTTCCGATCCAGCAGCGAGTCGATCGAGCTGTCGATCGCCAGCGCGCCCGGCTTCGGATAGAAGTTGCCCGCATTCCTGTTGACGAACAGGTCATCGCTGTTGGCCACGACCATCGCGAACGCGCCCAGGTTGCCCGTGTTGGTGCGGGTGCCCGGCCCGGCGTAGAGCGTGCCTCCGACCACCGTCGACATCGAAGATCCGTCGATGAAGATGCCCATGGCCGTGTCGGCGACGATATTGTTGAGCAAGGTGGGGCTGGCATGGTCCTGGACCCGGATGCCGACCTGACCCCCGTACACGGTGTTGTTCAGCACTCGCGCGAAGGGCACGGTACCCGGCATCACGGCGCCGAGATTGGGGTCGCCGCCGATCAGGATGCCGCCGTTCTGGTTGTTGACCAGCAGGTTGTTCGTGGCGACCACGCCAGGCACCATGTTGGCCGTATTGAGTTGCCGCGTGACGCGCACTGGACCGGCGTATGTCCTCCCCTCCGGAGTACGCTCACCCGGCCCCACCACGATGCCGTATCCGAGCGAGTTGGAGATCGTATTCGAGTGGATGATCACCTGCCCTTGATCGCGCTGGACATTCTGGTCCCCCTTGCTGTTGTTGATCACGCCGCGGATTTGCGTCCGCGGGTCGGGGCCCGTCGCGTTGAATGCCCGAATGAAGACGGCGCTGTCATACAGCATGTCGCCCACATCGGAGATGGCCAGCTTGATTCTGTGCACGCCGGCGTCGAGACCTTCCATCCGAGCCACCAGGACATCGGTGAACCCGTCGTGGCCGAACACGTCCAGATACAAGCCGCCGTCCTCGCGGTCGTTGTTGTTGTAGTACTCGGCGTTGGCCCCGCCGCTGCCGTACGGGTTGCCGCCGTTGATGGTGTTGATGGTCACCGGGCTGAACGTGCCGGGGACCAGTCCGATGTTCACGCCGTCGACGAAGAAGGCAAATACGTCGTTGTAGATGCCGTTGACGAACTCGTTGTATTCCTCGGACGAGAACACGAATTCGAAGAAGAGATCCCCCGGCGCGTCCATGCGGAAGGAGAACTCGAGCGAGGTCGTATCGAGCGTCTCCAGCGGCGCGAAGTACGCGTCCAGATCGGCATCGCCCGCGCCGGACGCCATTCCGCTCGAACCGTCGTCGTTGTTCGGCCCCGCCACATACCGCGCATCGCCGGTCGTCAGCACGATGCCGGACGAGATCCCGATCGATTCGCCGCCACCGGTGAAGAACCCCGCCGAGGTCGCGCTGCCCGTGAAGATCGCGTCGCCCACCGCCGTGAAGCCGTGGCCCAGCAGCGCGTCGCGGAGCTGGTTGCCGTCCATCGTCGTGCTGGTCACGCGCAGCACCGGGTCGATCACCGGCGCGTCGACGTTGCCGGCCAGGTTGATCACGGAGTTCGTGCTCGCCTCGCCCGGGCTGACCGCCCCGTCGGCCAGCGCGGCGGTGATCTTGAGCACGGCCTGCACGGCGGGACTGTTGATGGCGTCCCGAATCGACGCCGCCACCTCGGCGGCCGTCTGCGGCCGCCGGTCGCGCGTGACCGGGTCGTACACCATCGGATCAAAGGGAATGCGCACGTGGCCGGGCAGGACGCCGTCGTTCAGCGTCACGTCGTCGAATTCAAAGGTCAACACGTTGAGGCCGTCGCTGAGCGTGAAGGTCTGGCCGTCACTGATCTCGTCGGCCGACGAGGCGATCAACGAATGCGACTTCGACAGGCGATCGTTCGTGTCCCATCCGGCGTTCAGCTGCAATCGATCCGGCTCCTGCAGGGACTCGCCGAACTTGGCGGACTGCCGGATCTCCAGCTGGTACGACCCGGCCAGGATCTGGTTGGGCTTCAGCTCGGGATTCGCGAAGTACTCGGTGTTCCCGATGGCATTGGTCGCCAGTTCGCCGCGTTCGGCAAAACCGATGATGAAGTCATCCAGGTAGACGCCTTCCCAGGCGTTGTTCTGGCCGCGCAGGTTGCTGTAGAAGTCGCCCCACATTTCGCCCGGCAACGAATCCGTCAGACCGAACGGACCCCGATCGGTGACCATGTGCCCGATCACCTGAACCACGTTGTGGTAGGTCCCGAACGCCGCGAGCACGCCGTTGGCGAAGTGGTCGGCCAGGGCCTGCTGTACGACCGCCGTGACATCGGTCGCCAGCATGCTCGCATCCAGCTTCACGGGCAGAGCGGTCGTCCCGGGTGATCCCGCCAGCGCCAAGGCGCTGCCGGCGCTGATCAGAATCCCGTCCGTGTCGGGCAGGTTGATCCGGTTCTCGGAGACGATCACCCGGAAGCCCGGGCCGACCGGGAACTCGGCGCGGATCGCCGCCTCAATGGCGGCGGTCAGTTCGCGCGGCGTCATCGCATTGTGATACGCCACGGGCACGTGACCGGGCGTGACCGAACCGCCGGAGATGAACTCGAACACCCGGTCCACGAGCGTCCCGAACGTCACGTTGAACGTGTCATGTTCGCGGATGGCTGCTCCCGAGGGCACCACCAGCGTGTACCCCATCTCGATTTCGAACGTCTCGCCATCGACCTCAAATGTCTGGCCGTCGCTCAGCTCCCAGCCGGGGACCATCCGCAGTTGCGAGCCGCCGGTGTTCGGATTCCCGGTGTCCATCGTGCCGGCCGTGGCGAAGTCGATCCGGATCTGCAGGTTGTCGCGGCCCGCATAGTTGTCCAGCTCGATGCGCACCTGGCGCCAGCTGCTGTTCAGGTCGTACAACTCCTGCTCGAAGTTGCCCTTCGCGTCATCCAGTTCCAGGTCGTGCAAGCCGCTGCCGTCGGTGTACGAGTCGTTGCTGGCCAGCAGATCCCAACCGCCTGTCTCGTTGATGATGTACACGCGGAGCGAGTCGAGCATCGGTGTCCGCGTAGCCGGGTCGCTGCTATTCTGTTCGGTTGCGGCGAAGTAGGTGAAGTACAACACCGGCTTGTCGGCCGCCGAGTATCCCTTCAAGCTGAACGGGTAGCTCTCCAGCGAGCCGTGCGCGCCGCCCGGCCAGTCGTAGGTGATCGGGTTGAGATTGGCGTCGCGCGTGCGGCCGAAATGCAGGCTGGCATCGCCGTTGACGCGGTAGCCCTCCGCATAGCGGTTCATGTCGAACGTCTGCTCCAGGCCGTGCCCGGCGTCGTTGCCGCGCGCCCGATCGCCCCGGACGATGCCCCAGGGGTTCTCTTCCAGAGTCGAGAAGGCCAGGCCATGCACGCGGGTCAAGCCCGTGCTGACGCTGCTCTGGCCGTTGACCAGCACGTTCTGCAGGATCCCCGCCGTGTCGAAGGCGTAGATCACGCCGTTCACATCGATGCCGAACAACAGCGTGGCGAACCCGCCGCCCTGCGTTGCGATCGGTCCCGCGCTCAGCGCGCTGAACCGGATCCCCTGGAGGTCCTGCGCGGAACTGGCGATGTAGGTCGCCCTGGCGCCGAGTGGGCTGGATGCGTTGTCGACGCGGAACAACCCGCCCGTGTTCGTGACCGCGTACATCGTGGTCCCGATAAACGCGATCCCGGTGATCGTCCCGCCCGGCGCGCCGCCCGCGATGCGCAGCGGCGCATCGGCACGGACGAAGCGCCAGGGGTCTGCCGCGTCCAACTCGACGGTGCGGTCCGACACGGTCGCCGTCCTGGGCGGCGGGACGTTCGTCATGATCGCTGCCTGGACCCGGTCCGCCAGATCCTGCGCGGTGTCCTGCGCGAGGAACGGGATGCCGATCCCGGCCAGCGCCGCCCCATCGCTCCCCATGTCGACGAACAAGCCGCTGGACACCTGTTGCATGAAATCGCCGTCGCCCGCACCGCTGAAGTTGATCCGCTCGCCTTTCCACCCGGCCGTGATGCCGTCCGCGCCATTGAAGATGTCGACGAACGTCGCGCCGTACTCGTCCAGATCGGAAGTCTCTTCAATCGGGATCCGCACATGCGCCGGATCGGGCACGCCCGGGGCGCCGACGATCGCCACCCGCAACGACGTGGACACGGCGCCCGTCACGTCCGACTCGCCCCGCAGCGTGATGCGGTTGCTGTTGGGCAGCGCCTCGGCCCGCACGGCGAAGCCCGCCGTGCCGTTGATGGCGTTGATGATCTGGGTCATCAGCGTCTGGGTCGGCATGCTGTTGTTGATCGCGATCCGGACGTTCGCCGGGTCGGTCACGCCGTTCTTGTCGAACTCGAACGTGCGCGTCACCGGGAACGGCTGATTGTCCGTGATGGTCAGCAGCGCGCCGTCGGCGATCTGGCTGCCGTTGGAGGCCAGCACCTGGATCACCGAGCCGGTATCGAACTCGTAGACCTTGCCGTCCAGCACGAAGACATCCCCGTCCCGCGCATAGGCGCCGGCGGCGGGGTCCGGTCGCACCCGGATCTCCGGACCCGAGTTGAACTCGAAAATGTACTCGCCGGTTGCCGGATCGCCGTCGTCGTCGATCGTGAAGGTCAGCCCGTCGGTGATCCGGAACGTCGTGGCGCCCGTGGCGGAGTCCACGTCCGTGGCGGTGGTGAGGATCAGCATCGTATTGGCGGTGCGCGGATCGGGCGAAGTGTCCAAGTATCCGCGTTCGATGATCTGCGTGCCGGCGCCGTCCCAGAGCGGCCAGCCCTCGTCCAGGCCGGGCCGGTTCCACAGAGGCTCGCTCGTCGCGGCGCCCGTCTGGGCGTTGAACATGTAGAGCACGTTCTGGGAGTAGTCGACGAGCCGGCCGTTGATGCGGTCGCCCACCGCGAACAGGCTGTACCCGCCGAAGGCCTCTCGCTGCGCGCTGGTGCGATCCGCGAAGGTCAAGGCGTTGAACCGATAGCCCACGTCCTGGTGCTCCTCGCCGTCGAGGTTCTCGTTCGCCTGCCAGGTATCGATCCCGTCGTCGCCCGTATTGGTCGTGGCGGCGTTGCCCGTGTCGATGCGGAGGAAGTTCCCCAGCGCCGCGTCGCTGCGCGTGCCGTCCGTTTCGTTGATGGTGAAAGACCACAGCGTGCCATCCGACCGCATGGCGATGTCCAGGATGTCGCGCGAAATCGTGCCGACCTGCGTCACGACCACCCCGGTGAAAGGATTCACCGTGTTGAGAATCGCGTTGTTCAGGCCGTCGATGTCGCGGCTCACGAACAAGACCATGTCGCCCAGCGTGTAGGGCACCGCCCGGCTGTTGTCGAACAACACGGGGATCTGCGTCGCCGTCGCCGTCGTCACGTAGGTGCTCGCGATGTGATCCTCGACGATCCGCTGGACCGACGGGACCGGCTCCAGGCGCAGCATCGGGTTGACGGGCGTCGGCGTATAGAACTGGTCGAACTCCCGCGGGATCCGCGCGGCGGACGAGATCGCCAGGTAGTAGGTCCCCACCGGCAGCTCCTGGGTGCCGATGTACGGATCGAGCACGCCGGCCGAGCCGCGGGACAGGTCGTCCATGTTCGCGCCCTGGAGCGCCGCCGGCTGGTCGTCGGCGATGTTGGAATCGGCCCCGAACAGGATCAAGCGGCCATTGGCGTCGAACACTGCGATGCTGGTGTTCGGGCGCGCCAACCCGTCCGCGTAGTCGATGTCGAAGATCGCGGCCAGGTGCTGGACCGAGTTCGTGTACCCCGCGATGTTCTGGATCGAATCGAACCCGATCTCGAACCGGTAGAAGTCCAGATCGGCCAGGCTGCTCAGGCTCCCGCCCACCGCCAACACGCCCTGGTCCGTGGTCAGCAGGTTGCCCAGCGCCTGGGCGGCGGCCAGGGTGTTGTTGTCCAGCGCGGTCACCTCGCTCGCCTCGCCGGTCAACGGCGAGTTGTTCGGCTGCCCGTACAGTTCGACGCCGTTGGTGGCGAATCGGATGTCGGCGTACTGGACGGTCGAGCCGGGCACTTCGTCGATCTCGCGCAGGCGAAGCTGGAGCTGGTACACCCCGGAGGTGAGGCCGGCGTGCAGCTTCGCGGGATCTTGCAGCGCCTCCCGCGGCTCGCCCGGCAGGATGTTGCTGCTCCGCACCCGCACGTAATAGGTGTTGTTGGTTCCTTGCGCGCCGGGCAGCACCACGCGCATGCCGGCGTCGCGGACGTTGGTGGACCAGAGGTCCTTGGGCTCGCCCAGGGCACTCTGCGGATAGAAATCGGCCGCCGACTTGCGCAGCGGATTGACCATCCGCGGATCGATCAGCGCGGGGTTGGCGTACAGCGGCAGCACGCCCAACTGCTCGTCGTAGGAGTCATCCGACTGGGCGATGATGTTCCCGTCGGCGTCGATCAGTTCCACCACGCTGTCCAGGCGGCCGCTGGTGCGGTCGATATCGAACCAGACTTCGGTGCCGGCATCGGCGCGGAAGCTGTACACGTCCACGTCGTTCGAGGAACTCAGGACGCCGTGGATTTCGAAGCCCAGCCGGAGCGTGTCGTCGCCCGCCTTCTCGTGCGGGGCGAGCCAGCCCAGGAACTGCGCGCGGCCCGGCTGCTCGTTGCTGCCGGCGCCGGTCGTCGCGTCGCTCGGCTCGCGCTCCGTGACCACGTCCACGTTGCGATCGTTGGCCAGCTTGTCGATCCGCACGCTGCGCCAGTCGCCCGCGGTGCCGGCCGTGGCGGGGTTCCGCGGGACGAGTTCCAGGAGCGTCGTGATCTGGGCTTGTGTCGCGTCCGGATCGACCGACCAGGCAAACGCGGTCGTCACGTCCGCCAGGCCCCAGACGTCTCCAAGCTGCGGGTCGTTGAACGGGGTGAGCGCCGTCGTGTCGATGTTGCCGTCGATCGAGTACTGCGTGCCGAGGCCCTCGATCGCGAACAGCAGGTCGGGGAACGCGTCGGCGGCCCAGCCATCGAAGCTCGCCCCGACCAGGTCCACGCCGGACTCCAAGTAGCCGCCCTGGCTGAATCCGACGCGTTCGGGGCCGTCGAGCGTGAACACGCGGAAGCTGTCCGAGCCAGGTGTGCCGGCGATGTACAGCAGGTCGTCGCTCACGCCCTCGATGTCTTCATCCAGGTAGTTGATGAACCGCAGGTTGCCCAGCGGCGAAGCGCTGGTGAACGTCACGGTGTTGTAGAGGATCGCCAGCCCGTTGTCGAACCGGCTCTCCACGCGCCACTGGATCGCCCCGTTCGCACCGGCAAACGTCCCCTCACTGACCACCACGTCGTCGGCGATCAGAGTGGCAGGCATGGTGATGGTGGTATTCGCCAGATTGATCGCGCCGCCGTTGCTCCCCACGTCGACGTAGTTGGCGAAATCAAAGATCACATCCTCGTTCACCAGCAGCCGCGTGTTGCCCTGCGCGGTGATGCCCCCTCGGCCGCCCCAGGTGCTGGACCCGCCGTTGCCCGCGTCGAAGGCGAAATAGCCGGGGATGTCGACCGGCGCGTCATTATCGATCAACGTGCCGCGATCCACTTCCGGACCGGTGGGCAGCCGGCCGACCGTGTCGCCGTCGCCGTTGGTATCGGTCTGGGGCAGCCCATCGGGAGTGAAACCCGCACCCACCGAATCGTCCGCCAGGGAGGTCAACACGACCGGGAACCGCGGCTGGCCCACGATCTGCACCGATCCGCCGATGCGGTCCTCGATGTCCAGTTCCTGGCCGGTCGCCGTGAACCCGGCGCGCGCGCCCAGGAGCTTCACGACCAGGCTTTCCTGCGGACTGCTCTGGAGCCGCAGGCCGCCGTACGTGTGGAAGTCCGGCACGATGATCTCGTTGCGCACGACATGCACGATGTCCGTGTCGTCCCACACGCTCTGGGTCGTGAGCGTACCTCCGCGCACGGTCATGCCGTTGATGTCGTTGCCGCCGAGGCGGTTGAGCCGGATGAGCGGGCCGACGTTGTCGGTCACTCCGGTCGCCAGACTGACCGTGCCCGTGGTCCGACCGCGGTCGCCGCGCGGCGTGGCGTTCAAGGCGTTGACGTTGATGCTCAGCGCCGCGCCGGCGTTGTTGATCAACGTGTTGGACACGATGATGGGCTGGGCGCCGCGGATGAAGATGGTCGAGGAATCGTTGGGCCCGCGGCCCGCGCGGTTGGTGGGCGACGGCAGGCCGCCGAGTCCGTCCGCGTTGAACTCGAATTTGCTGTGCGCGATCCGCACGTCGGCCTGATGGACCTCGACCGCATTGAATCCCGCGAATCCGCCCTCGATGCGGCTCGTGCCGCCCGCATACGCGATCACCGCGAAGTCGATGCTCCCCTGGCCGAGGTGGCCCAGGTACAGCCCCGACCAGTCCCCGGGCGCCGCCTCGATCTGGCCCTGCTGCAAGTTCGTGTCGAACGTGCCGCCCGAACCGTAGCGATCGTCCGACAGCGACGTGAAGATGACCGGCTGCCCGTCGATACCCTCCGCGATCAATTGCCCGCCGAACGTCGCGTCGATGCGCGAGCCTTCCAGCTTCACGATCGTCCCCGGATCAATCGCCAGCCGCCCGGCCAGGCGTGCCCGGACGTTGAACGCGGCGTCCTCCAGGTAGATGCCTGTCGAATTGCCGATGTCGAGGTATCGGGTATCGAGCGCGTTGATCTGCGCCACCCGCTCGAACCGACCGGAACCGGCGACCGCCCGATAGATGCGGCGCGCCACGAACGCCTGGCCCGGCTTGATCTTCGGCAGGTTGCTCAACTGCACCGCGCCCGTGATCGCCGACACCGAGACCGTGGCAGTCGCCTCGGAGGGCAGGCCTTCATTGCCGGCCGCGTCCACGAACACGATCTTGTACTCGTAGCTGCCCGGGGCGAGCGCGCCGCCGGCGACGGCCTGCAAGACGACCAGGTTGACAGCCGGCGCGTACTCTTCGACGATCGGGCCGCCCGCCAGCCCCTCGATCGTCAGGTTCTCGGCCACGATGTGGACGATGTCCGTGTCGTCCCAGCGGGCCGACTTGGTCAGCCGCTCGAGGCCCTGGCCGGCCGCCGTCGTGACGCGAATGAACAGGCCGTTGAGCGAGTTGCCGATGACCCGGTTGTGATGGATGTCCGGCCCCACCCGGTCATAGTCCGACGTGAACGGGATGCCCTGGTACTGCGGCGCGTGGAAGTTGTCTTCCTGGAAACTGTCCGGGTTGGCCGACATGGCGGCGTCCGAGCTCCCGGTGATCGTGTTGAACGTCACGGTCGGCCGGGCATCCAGCATGTAGATCGGCGTGACGACCTGGGACACGCCGTTGATCACCACGTTGCCTCCGCCGTAGCTCATCACGGCGTTGTTGACGTAGTCGAGGAAGATGCCGCGCTGTTCGTAGACCAGCCGCTGGGGGTCGGCGATGTCCAGGTCGTTGCGGAAGAAGATGCCGCCCCAATCCCCGGCCTGCGGCGCGGGCGGCGACGTGTCGGGATTCTTGTCCTTGCCCACCGCCTTGTCGTGCAGGGAGGTGAAATAGACGCTCCCGGGGACCGGTCGCCCGGCCCGATCCTTCAGGACGCTGCCTGTCGGGCTGAACAGCCGGGGCGCGCCGAGCACCTGCAGGGCCCCGCCGCTGCGGTCGACGCCCTGGGACAGGCTCCCCACCCCGATGTAGGCGCGGCGGAACTTCAGGATCGCATTGGCGTCGATCATGAGGGTGACGCCCGACGGGACTTCGAGCGTCGCGCCGTCTTCCAGCACGGCGCCGCCCACCCGGCTGTAGCCGATCTGGTAGGCCAGGTTGTCGCCCAGGGTCGTGATGTCCTTGTCGGCGCCCGGATTGCCCAGCAGGCGCACGATGTCGTTCCGCTTCGCCGCCGCCAAGGCCGCCGGAATCGTGTTGAACGGCGCGCCGAGCGAGCCGTTCCCGCCGCTCGGTGCCGCCTTGTCCACGAAGATCGTCCGCGGCTGGCTGGCCGGGACCGTACCGACCGGCGCCGCGGCGCGGAACCAGAAGTTGTACACGCCGCCCGCCACGCCGTCCCCGTCCCCGTCGATCGGCACGCCGGTCGCGTCCACGATCGACGTGTTGACGGCCGGTCGGAAATTCAACCGCAGCTGGTAATTGCCCTGGCTCAGGCCGCCCGAGCCGGAGTCCTCCACCGCCGGATCGTAGTCCATGTTGCCGTTGGCAGACACGCCGACGAAGTAGGTCCCGGGCTCCAGTTCCACCTGGAGAAATGAATCGGAGTTGTAGTAGTCGTCGTTCCGCGCGATCAACTCGCGGCTGATCACGCGGCCGGTGGAGTCCACTCGGGCGCGGTAGAGTGTGAGCACCGAATCCAACAAGCTCGGCTCGGCCTGCCGCGACGCGATGGTCTCGGCCGAGAACACGCCACGCTCCGTGAGCTGGATCTTGTACAAGTCCACGTCGTTGCTCTCCGGCCGGAACAGGTACTGGCCGTGCACCAGATCGTGGTCGCCCGGGAACACGCCCTCCGCCGGCTGGCCGAAACTCAGGTCCCCCTCACTGCCCATGATCGTCAAGGCCGGCAAATCGTAGGTGTGCCCCAGCCCCAGCAGGTGCCCGATCTCGTGCATCGCCGTCCGAAACCACGGGCCGCCGAACTCGTCATCCCCCGGCTTGTCGAAGTCGGCCAGGTCCATGATGGCCATGCCGCCGCCCGCCAGGCCCGCCACGCCGCCCACCCCGGTCGGGACCGTGGGGTCCAACGCGCGCAGGTCGCCCGTGACGATCGTCAGGCCGAGCGTCGAAGATTCGATGAACTTCACCCCCAGGTATTCGGCGTAGAAGCTGAACACCTCCCGCGCCCGCTGCTTCTGAGTCTCCGTGATCGCGTTGTGCAGCACGCGGCCCTGTGGATCGCGCCCGTACTCGTCCTGGAAGTTGTAATAGATGGTGCTGATGCCGGGGGTCCCGTCGGCCCCTCCCAGCAGATGCCCGGCGATCCACTCGATGTCGCGATGGCCCGGCTCGTCATTGCCGCCCGGATAGTCCAGGACGAACGTGGTCGTCGCGATGCTCGACGAGAGCACCAGGCTGTTGGCGCCCAGGTCGTAGCTGGTCAAGTCCATCGCGGTGGCGAAACTCGAACCCGGCTCGACCGTCACCGGAACCGTGGTGGGCGGATTGGGCTTGGCTTCGTCCGTCCCGATCCGCAGCCGGTAGGTGCCTGGACCGGCCAATTCCTCCAGCGGCTTGCTGAACGTCAGCACCGCCATGTCCTTCACCGCGCTGTACGACACCGCTGCCGGATAGAACACCGTGTCGTCCGTGTTCGTGACCGACTCGTTGGTGTGGATGAGCTGGTAGAAGCGCGAATCCTGCGCCGTGACCGGATCGAGATCGTCGTCGTTGAAATAGACCTCGATCACGTTCCGCTGCTGGCTCAACACGCCGGCACTCGACCGCACCACCGGCTGCGGAATGACCGACATGATCTGGGGGGCCAAATTCAGCTCGAACTTGAGCTGGAAATTCCCGCCCTCCTGGAACGCATCGCCGGCGGTGTCCAGCAGCGGCGTGGGCCCGCTGCCGAGGATCTCGATCATGTACACGTCGTCCGGCAACGTCTCGGCGAACCGCACGATCACCTGGCGCGCGGAATCCCCCAGACCCAGGTAACCTAACTGGACGCGGATGTCGTTGGCGCCGGTGAGCGTCAGCGGCGAATAGTTGATCGTGCGATTGCCGACCAGCGTGGTCGGGTCCCCCGAACGCAGCGTGGCGGTGACCAGCGCGGCCGCCAACGCGTGGCCATTGACCGCGTCGACCACCTGCTGGGCCGTCGTCGGCGTCGTCGCGTTGGAGTTCAACACCAGCGAAATCGTCGTGCCGGACACCGACACCGTGGGGGCCACCGACAGACCCAGGTTGGCCCGCGTGACTTGGATCGAGATCCCGTTGCCCGCCACACCCTGCCGCTGGGCCGTGAACTGGATCGCCAGCGCCGAGCCGGCATTGAAACTGGAGGTCACCGACGCGACGTTGGCCGCCACCATCGACAAGGGCGAATAGTTGATCACCGGCGTCGCGATGTTCGTCGCGCTCACGCCCGCTCGGACCCGGGCCGTCACCAACGCGCTGGCGTCCGGATGCGCATTGACGGCCGCCACCAGGTCCGACGCGCGCGTCTCGTAACCGGTCCGCGTGTTGAGCGTCACCTGGATCAGCGCGCCCAACACCTCGATCTGCGGAGTGCGGCTCTGTTCGAGCTGCGCTTTGGTGACCGCGATCTGGATCCCGTTCCCAATCTGGCCCACCGCCACCGCCTTGAACTCGATCTGCACCGCGCCTTTCGTGTTGAAATCCGAAAAGACCGTCGCCCGCTCAAACGTGCCGTCCAACCCGCTGCGCGTGATCTGAATGCTGTCGTAGGGCGACAGGTCCGTCTCGGACGTGGGCAGGGAACTCACGTCAATGCCCGACGCGGTACTGAACAGCAAAGACAATTCGCGCGGAGCCGTATCAAGGGTCTGACCGGGCGTCAGCAACGCCCCGACGTTGGGCTGGATGCCCACCAGTTGCGGACCCGTGGCCAACAGCCGGCGGTCCTCAAGGGCTTCGACCCGCAAACCTCGCTCGAAGCGGCGTTGAGCCCGCAGGCTCATGGTGCGACGGTACTTCCTTGAATTCCTTGACTTATGCGATCGCCGGATGGCCATATACCAACCCCTCAACAAACGACAACGACAATGCCGATTCTCTCGAAGAGTGACCTGGTAGCGAAATTCCCGCCCTTACACACCCAGCGCACCTGCGACCCACGCCAGGAGGCCGCCAGCGGACGTCAGACTGCGACACGCCAGTCGCGATAACTGGGGGCTCTAGTAAAAACGGGCAATCTTGCCGCGTTATGCACGTCACATAAGTTGGATTGTAATCGCCACGGAATCTATTGCAACGAAAAAGCGAGTTCGGGGCAAACGTGCGAAGTCGTTCCCTGACAACGTGTTGGCCCATGTGCGATGGGCCAGTGGCAGAAGGCCCGGCGCGCCCGGGCCACGCGGCGCAGCGCACCACGCCGACCGATCCGATTCGTCACAACTGTTCGTTGCCGAGTGACTTACGACGCGGAACGACTTACGACGCGGCGGTGGCGACCGCGAAACCCGTCCGATTGCCGCCGTCACGGGACGCTTGGCCCAGTTGAGCGTGGGCCCGTTCGACGTGGGTGGCCATTTCGTCACCATCGACCACTTCCACAATCCCCAGACTGATGGTGAACCGCACACTTCGGCCATCGACCAGGATGCCGCTGCGGTGGACTTCTTTCCGCAGCCGTTCGCCGATACAGACGGCGTTACGGAGCGTTGCCCCGGGCAGAATCAGGGCGAACGTGGTCTCGTTGTACCGGGCGACCAGGTCCATCGCGCGGATCCGGTCCCGAATCGCCTGGGTGACGACGCCGAGGGCCAGCTCGGCGGCCGGCGTGCCGTAATCGCGCGCCAGCTGAATGTAGTTGTCGATGTTCAGCAGCACGGTAGAGAAGGTGGGACCGCCTCGGTTGAACTCCGAGATGCGGCGGTGCACATGCTGGCAGAACATGGTCTTGTTGCCCAGGTTGTTGAGCAGGTCGAGGTCGATGTTGGCCGGGCTGAGCAGCTGCACGTCCGAGGGCGTGTCGGCACACGGCGGCGTCGCGTCGGCCTCGCTCGCCTCGCTGGGATCCTCCGGTGCATCCATGACGGTCATTGACACGCAGGATGGGGGCTCGTCCACGGCCTGCACCGCGTCGGCCACGCGGGGCGCGGGCCGTGAAATGGTACCGTCGTGAAAATACACGCGGTTGCGGTTGGCGCGCTTCGCGGCGTACATCGCCTGATCGGTTCTGTGAAGGAGCGACGGCATGTCTTCCGACGGCAGTAGCTGTGCCACGCCCGCGCTGATGGTCAGGCGCAGGACGCTCTCCCCCGCCCGATAGTGGGCGTCCTGGACAGCCAGACGCAGGCTCTCGGCGTAACGGTTGGCCTCTTCCAGCGGCGTGCCCGGCAACAGGATGGCGAACTCCTCGCCGCCGTAGCGGCACACGAAATAGTGCCAGCAGGAATTGGCCAGCAACGTAGCCCCGATGCGACGAAGTACCTTGTCACCGAGCGAATGGCCGAACCGGTCGTTCACGTCCTTGAACGTGTCGACATCGACGAACACCAGTGACAACTCCGTACCCGTCTCGCGCGACTCGCTGAACCGCCGCGCGGCTTCCTCCACGAAAGCACGGCGGTTGGGCATGCCCGTCAAGATGTCGGTGCGCGCTTCGGTGGCATGCGACTCCATCTTGACGGTCAGCTCGTCCAGCTTCGATTCCGCGGCCGACAGCTTGGCCTGGACATCCGCGTTGGCCGCCATCAGCCGATCGATCAGGGCATTGACGCTCGCCAATGCGTGGCGCGGCGTGGCGGCCAACTCCTGGTCCACTTGCCCCACACGCGTCTGATGCTGGTCCACATCCATGGCCATCCGCACCGACAGCCGGTGCAGGCTGGTCATCAGCTCCCGCGCCAGGTGCACATCGTCCACACCCCGCAGGAGTCGATCTTTCGACCAACGGCCGTGCAGCCACCAGCCAACGCCCAAGCCAACCAGCGCCGTCACAGTCGAAATGGCCGCTTGCGAAATCCCGAAGTCCATAGTAGTCGTCCGCCTACCAGAAAACGCGAAACCATGCCGTGCAGGACGGGCCACAGCCGACCCTCGTACGCGGCCGTGCCCAGGTACGGCACCTCGCGCGGACGCCGGACGTCCACAGGCATGCCGAGGCCACACGGCCGAACGTCGTACCACCCAACCATAGCTTGCCCTACAGTAGTAGTACGCTCAGTCGGATGGATTGCCGATTCTGCCGGTTGTGACGGTTCACGGGTCACTGCCCGCAGCCCGCGCAAACCGGAGCGAGCGTTCAGAACCCGCTCTGTTGGCGGTCGTCGGCCGGGTTACACCGCCATGGTCCGGGGTATCCCCGACGAATCCCGGGAGTTTTACGGAACAATTACACGCCGGGTATGGCTTCAACGGGCGACTCAGCTAGGTTATCAGCCAGGAAAGCGCATCGATCGGCGCGGGCGGCACCGCGTGCCGGGCGAAGCGTGGGTGCGTTCGCTTGGACCGCGACCGATTTGTCCTTCTGAAACTCAAGGGAATTCCCCATGTTGGAAAAGCGTGAACCCATCATCATTCAAGGTGGGATGGGGGTGGGTGTGTCATCGTGGCGTCTGGCGCGCGCCGTGTCGCAGACGGGCCAGTTGGGTGTCGTGTCCGGCACGGCGCTGGATGTGGTGCTGGCGCGCCGCCTGCAGCTGGGCGATCCGGACGGGCATTTGCGCCGTGCCTTGGAGGAGTTTCCAATCCCGGCCGTTGCGCAGCGCGTCTGGGATCGGTACTGGATCGCAGGCGGCAAACCGGCCGGTGCTCCGTTTCGTCCGCTGCCCATGTTGTCACCCGCGATGGGTCGTGAGCGTCTGGAGCTGCTGGTCGTGGCCAACTTCGCGGAGGTGTTTCTGGCGCGGGAGGGCCATGCGGGCCTAGTGGGGATCAACTTCCTGGAGAAGATCCAGCTCCCCACGCTGCCGTCGCTGTTCGGCGCCATGCTGGCCGGCGTGGATTACGTGTTGATGGGCGCCGGCATTCCACGCACGATCCCGGGGATCCTCGACAGCCTGGCGCAGGGCGAACCCGTGGAACTGGCGTATCAGGTGGCGGGTGCGGGCCCGGACGAGCAGCACCTGACGCGGTTCGATCCCCTGGCGTTCTGTGCGGGCGACCTGCCCTGGCTGCACCGCCCGAAGTTCCTGGCGATCGTCGCGTCGGCCACGTTGGCCACGATGTTGGCGCGCAAGGCGACCGGTCGCGTAGACGGGTTCATCGTAGAAGGTCCGACCGCGGGCGGTCACAACGCACCGCCGCGCGGCGCATGCCAGCTCAACGCGCAGGGCGAACCGATCTACGGGCCGCGGGACGTGCCGGACCTGTCGGCGATTGCCGGTCTGGGGCGCCCGTTCTGGCTGGCCGGCTCGTATGGCAGTCCGCAGCGCGTGGTGGAGGCGCTCGAGGCCGGCGCGGCGGGCGTGCAGGTGGGCACGGCCTTTGCGTTCTGCAACGAATCCGGCTTGGACGAGCGGCTGAGGCGGCGGGTGATCGCCCTGAGCCGGGCGGGTCTGGCGCGCGTCAAGACGGACCCGTTGGCCTCGCCCACCGGATTCCCGTTCAAGGTCCTAGACCTGGCGCAGACCATGTCGGAAGAGGCGGCCTACGCGGCGCGGCCGCGCGTGTGCGACCTGGGCTACCTGCGGCACGCGTACAAGGCGGCGGACGGGAGCGTCGGCTGGCGATGCGGCGCTGAGGAGGTGGACGCGTATGTGCGTAAAGGGGGCGATCCGGCGGACACTGTCGGCCGCAAGTGCGTTTGCAACGGGCTGATGTCGACGATCGGCCTGACGCAGATCCGCCGGCACGCGGAGGCGGAACTGCCGCTGGTCACCACCGGCGACGATGTGCGGGACGTGGCCCGCTTTTTGCCCACCCCGGACGCCGACGGCTACTCGGCCGACGACGTGGTTGCATGCCTGTTGTCCGCAGTGGAAACTGGCATGGTGGCCTAGGGCGAATGGACCACCGCGCCGGGATGCCTCCATGTTCGAACGTCGGTCCCTGAAACTGCCGATCACGCTGGGCGTGCTGATGATCGTGTCGGTCATCGTGCTCACCGTGGGCTGGGTGCTGCTGTCCACGTTCGGCGCCGTGGCCAATATCCGCTGGGCGCCGCTCTACTGGACGTTGCTGTCCGTGGGCAGCGTGTTTCTCGTGTTCGTGTTGGTGGGTGTCGTGCTGTACTTGCGGCTCTCGGTCGAGACGATCAACTTGAACCGGCGGCAATCGAACTTCATCGACAGCGTGACTCACGAGCTGAAATCGCCGCTGGCCTCGCTCAAGCTGTACCTCCAGACCCTGGAACGCTGCCGCGTCAGCCCCGAGAAGCAGGACAGCTTCGTGCGGTACATGCTGGACGACGTCGAGCGGTTGGACGCGCTGATCAACCACCTGTTGGACGCCGCGCGGCTGGACCATCGCACCGACCGTGCCGACATCGAACTGGTCGACATGTCGGCGGTCCTGGCCGACTGTGTCGAAGGGGTCTGCCTGCGCTATCGAGTCCCGCGGGACGCCGTGCGCCTGCATACGGAGCCGCTGGTGGTCGAGGCCCGCGCGGTGGATGTCGACCTGGTGATGCGCAATCTGATGGACAACGCCGTGAAGTATGCCAGTGACCGGCCGGAAGTGGAGGTGACGGCCCAGCGGACCGGCGAGGCGTGGGGCACGATCCGCATCACCGACAACGGGAAGGGGATCCCGCCCGACTTGCGCCGCCGGATCTTTGGTCGGTTTTTCCGGATCGGCAACGAGCTGGAGCGTGAGACGCCCGGCCTGGGGTTGGGGCTGTACATCGTGCGGACGATGGTCCGGCGCCTGCGCGGGACGATCCGCGTGCGCGATCGCGAAGGCGGCACCGGGACCACGTTTGAAGTGACCCTTCCGGTCCTGCCCGCCGGCGCATCCGAGCTGCTGCCCGCCCGGACCGCCGGCGCGTCGGGGGAAGCGGAGGCCGTGTGATGCACGAGAACAAGCATATCGTCGTCGTGGAGGACGAGGAGCATCTGGCGATCGGCCTCAAGTTCAATCTCGAGGCCGAAGGCTATCGGGTCACGACGTTCAAGGACGGCCCGTCGGCGCTGGCGATGATCCAGCAGCGCGTGCGCGACGTCGATCTGCTGATCCTCGACCTGATGCTGCCCGGCATGAGCGGGTACAGCGTCTGCCAGACGCTGCGCGGGATCGGCTGGGACAAGCCGGTGCTGATCCTCAGCGCCCGCACGCTGCCCGACGACCGCAAGCAAGGATTCGATGTCGGCGCCAACCAGTACATGAGCAAGCCGTTTGACCTGGACGAACTGATCAGCCGCGTGCGGAACCTGCTGACCCACTATCGGCCGCAGGTCCCGGCCCCGGCGCCGACCCTGCACTACGAATTCGGCAAGGCGACCATCGACTTCCGGACCCACGAGGCCACCTGCGACGGCCGGCCGGTCCGCATGACGCAGCTGGAAATGAAGCTTCTGCAGTACTTCATCGAGCACGAAGGGCGGGTCATCCTCCGGCAGGAACTCCTGGAGAATGTGTGGGGCCTGCACGGCCAGGTGCAGACCCGCGCGCCCGACCAGTTCATCCGCCGACTCCGCAAGGCGTTCGAACCCGATCCGGCCAACCCGCGCCATTTCCTTACCATCCGGGACGCCGGCTACCGGTTCGTGGCCAAGCCGGCCGAAGCCTGACAAGCCGTGATCAGTCCAGTCCCTCCGGCCGGCTGAGCAACCGCTCCAACTGCTGTTGCCACGCATGCTGCTCGTCCTCCGGACAGACCAGAATCAGCATCGTGGCGCGGTCTTCGTCGATCTCCAGCCGCCACGGCCCGGACTCCCAGGAGATCGTCTCGGCCACTGCCCACGCGCCCCGCACGAAATGTCCCACGATCGCCCGGTAGCGTCCCGCGCGCGGCGGCAGGTCAATCGAGCCCGGCTCCAGGGGCGCGATCAACAGCGCCTCGGTCCGGCACAGGTCCTGGTCGCTGAGCGACACCAGCAGCTTCCGGCCTTGGCCCTGGCAGACGCGCTGGCCCCGGACCGCCGCCTCTCCGTCGGTATGAATGATCACGGCGCATTGCCGCGTCGTGGTGACAGCCAGGGCGGGCCAGCCGGCGCGCGTCTGCAGTTCGATCGGGCCGGCGGACGTCTCGATCTCCACGCGCTGGGTCGGCGCGCCCGCGGCCGTGTGGAAGACGACGTGGGCCGCGCCGCAGGTCGTGGGTTGACGCATGACGTGCAGCCACGGAACGTCCGGCTGCACCGGCAGCGGCAGAACCCCGCCGTCGCGCACCACCTCCGCATACAGCTTCCTCCGCAGCTCCGCCGCCGGCGCGTCCACCGCCAGCTCCAGCGGATCGCTGCAGTAGTACAGGCGGCCCCGACCGAGCCGGTTCCGCACCAGCACGGCGTCGCCCGACGCGTCGCGCCCGAGCACCTCCGCAGTGGTCGCTTCGAGCGCCACGCAAGGCCGTACCATGCCCGCCAGCCCGCCTCCCAGCCGGAACTCCGCGGGCCGGTCCGTGCCCATGTCGCGGCGTATGTCCGGGTAGCGACGCGCGCCGACGCGGACGCCCGCCAGGTCGCCCAGTCGCTCCGCACCCGTCAACCGACGGTCCTCGTCATACGACAGGTCGCCCGTGACCAGCAACGTCCCTCCGCGTTCCACCCAAGCGCGCAGCTGCGACACCGTTCGGTCACTCGCCGCGAACGGGGACGGATAGATCAGCACCCGCGCAGCGGGCGGGATCTGCTCGAGATGCGCATCGTCCAGGCATCCGAACGGCACATGCAACGCCAGGAGGTCCGCACACGCCCGATCCACCACCGTTTCCCCCACGCCGCCGTCGTTGCCCATGCGCAACTGGTTGGGCAGCAGGACCAGCACTTCCGGCGCCTGATACACCGGTCGCAGGCGGCGCCAAGCCAGCGCCTGATTGCGATGCACGTAGGCCACGTCCTTGGCGACCAGCTGGTGCGGGTAGAACAGACCCCAGGGGAAGACCCAGGCCTCGCCGTCGCGCAGGCACCAGTTCTGGATCTTGGAGCAGCCCAGCCCCAAGGCATAATGGGCCACCGCCGCGAACAGCTGCTTCTGCTGCTCCTGCGTGCGGCGGATGTGATAGCCGAACGCCCCGTTCGATTCCTCCCACGCCGGGTGCGTCTTCACACCGTACTCGCCCAGGCTCACACCCTGGCCCCGGGCGCGCAGATCGGCGAAGCAGATCCGGAGAGGCAACTGCTCGAGGTCGACGCCCGGCCGATCGAAGAAGCCGATGTTCGACACGTCCTGGCCGTCGATCGTCAGCGGCAGGTCGAGACCTTCGAGCGTTCTGGCGTAATATTCCGACGTGATCGGATGCTCGGCATCCACCGCGCGCACCGCCGCCACGTGCGCCTGGTTCCAACGCGTGGTCAGCTGGGTCCGGAACTGCACGTCATCCACGCGGGCACGATCGGCCCATCGCCCCGAATCCGGCGGCGGATAGGCGAGCTGATCGAAGTCCCCCGCGAGGTCCTCGCGGCCCCAGGCTTGCTGGAGGGCCGCGATCGACCCGTAGCGGGCCCGCAGGTACTGCTGCCACTCCCGCTGCATCGCCGGCCCGTGCTGGTTCATGTCGAGTTGGTAGTCGCCGTTGATGTAGTAGAACAGCCCGGGGACGTCGCCGAGCTGCCGCGCGTACTCCGCGCATAAGCGGCTCTGCTCCTCGATCAGCTGGCGGGGAATCGCCGTGTTGTGGCCGATCAGCATGCCGGGCATGAACACGAGCCCGCGGGCCTGGCAGAGCTGGGCCAGGGCGCGGAACTTCCGCCAGTCGTCATCGAGCATCTGGTGGCGGGGACGCACGTATTGCAGGTTCTCGTACAGGTTCATGCCGATGTCCTGCGCCGCCGTGAGCTCGTCCCACCAGGTGGCCGGATTCTCGCTGGCCGATTGGTAGGTCACCGCGTAGGTGTCGGTGCCGAACAGGAACAGCGGCCGGTCGTTGAGCGTGAAGTAGTTGTCGGCGAATCGGAGGCGCGGCCCGGCCTGCATGACGGCATCATTGTGCGGCACGACGCCCGTCGCCATTTCGTCGATGCGCCGGCCGTCGAGTGACAGCCAGACCCGCAGCCGCGCAACGTCCGGCACCGCCGGCACCGGTCCGAGATCCGCCTGCAGCCGCTCGTGAGCGCGGCTGCGCACGGTCCCCGTCACGGTCACCGGGGCAGGGGAGGGCAGGGCGGGTGTGGCCTCCCATTGGAACGTCACGGTCACGTCGCGGTCTGCTTGGCCGCGATTGTCCACCACGACGCTGGCGCGCACCGATTCGCCCGGGCGGTACAACGCGTGATCGGTCTGCAGGTTACGGAGGAAGAGCTTGCGCGCCAGGAACCGGACGGCCTGCTGCAGTACCAACGACGTGTCACTCTGTGGGTCGGCAAACAGATCGGTGTTTTCGACGCCGAAGTACAACCAAGCGGATCCTGCATAGTAGCCCGCGTAGTTCAGCAACAGCGCGCCGGCGGGCCCGCGCGGACGCCCGTACCGATCGAAGGTCTCCAGGAGGGGGATCCAGCGCGAGCGGTCGTAGCCCAGCACGCCGCTGGCCGCCCAGCCGGTCACCGGTTGCGACCGCGCGACCGCCGCCTGGACCACGCACTGCCCCGCGGCGGTGCGCAGCTGCACCGCCCTCTGGAGCGGATAGGACGGATCGAAGATCCCGATCTGCTCGGGTGAGACCTTGAGCCCGTCACCCGGCTCGCCGTCGGCCGTATTGAGTGGTCGGCAGGCCGCATCGGTGACGTCGAACAAGTAGACATCGTCGAAATAGGCGATGCCGCTCTTGAGGTAAAAACCGAACTGGATCCGGACCTGGTCAACCCGCTCGGACGCGATGAAGCGATACTCGAACGTCTGCCAGTCCGACGGCTCGCGGACGACTGCGAAGTCGCGCGAGTCGACATAGCGGCCTTGTGCATCGAATTGGTAGACGGCGATGTACGCGATCCCCGGGCCTGCCAGCCGTGTCGCGCGGATCGCGCCCCGCGCGAGATACTCCCGCCCCGGCGTGACGCGCACGCGCGCCGCAAACCCTCCGCTACTCGTCCCCGCCTCGTCGTCCAGCTCCACACGGGCACACCGCGCGCCGCGCAGAGGCGCGTCCTGCGACAGGGTCGCATACGGGCCCGACCGCCGCCAGCCGCCCTGGATCTTGTCAGGGCCGATCGGCACCTCCACCGCCTCCTCGAAGCCACCGTCGGCCACCAGCGACCGCTCCTCGCGCGTCACCTCCCGGAGCTTCGCCTCGCACCACTCCTGCTCCCGCACCCATTGGCCGTCGACGCGGCGCACGAGATCCTCCAGCGCATACCCGCCCACCGAGACCAGGTCCCCGCCCGCGTGGAGGAACTGGATCAACGCCTCGCGCGCCGCCACCGGAAACGTCCGGGCGTTGGGCAGTACGAGCAGGTCGAACTGTTCAACCGACAGGACGCCTGGATCGGCCAACTCCGCGGCCGAGATCCGGCGGGCCTGGAGACCCGCCTCAGCCAGGATGTCGACCAGCGTCGCGGGCGAGGAGGGGCAACCATGCACCGGCAAATCGGGTTCGTCCAGCACGGCCGCCCGCGCCGGCGGCTCCACCCATGCCCGCCCGATGTCCGGCCAGAGAGCCGCCCAGACCGCGCCCACCAGCCACGCGAACGAGATCAGTGCCTTGTGCATAGCCCGCGTCCACCTAGGTTAACGCCCATTCGACGGCCGTTACATGCGACGGCCGTCCATTGTGCCGTGCGACGCGAGCGCGTCAATCGGACCGGGCGCGACCCGGGCGTTGTGAATGCCGCGTTCGCCATTTGTCACTCGCCGCTCGCTCCGCGCGATCCCGAGGGCCGGCCCGGGCGTGACGATCCGTGAAGCGCCCTGGTCGGCGGTTGCATGGCGCGCGTGGTGGCGGCGATAATGCGGGAGACTTGCGGATGCCACAGTCTGTTTGACCAGGAGACGGTTGCCATGTCGCACGCCAAGATGTCGCGCCGGATGTTCCATCGCACGAGTGCCCTGGCCGCCGCGGGCCTGACCGCACTGCAGACGACCCGCGTGTGGGGAGCCCACGAGCGGATTCGGCTGGGAGTGATCGGCGTGGCGAATCGGGGCGGCCAGTTGATCGACGCGTTCCTGCCCCATCAGGACATGGAGATCGTGGCGCTGTGCGACGTGGCGGCCTCCACGCTGGCCGCCGCTCGTCAACGACTCGACAACCGTCCGGACGCCTACGCCGACTACCGCCGGATCCTGGAGCGGTCGGACATCGACGCGGTGATCATCGCCACACCCGATCATTGGCATGCGCTGCAGACCATCCACGCTTGCGAAGCGGAGAAGGATGTCTATGTCGAGAAGCCCGTCTCGCTCACGGTCGTGGAGGGCCGCAAGATGGTCGAAGCCGCGCGCCGCAAGCAGCGGATCGTGCAGGTCGGCCTGCAGCGCCGATCCGGGCAGCTCTACGCGCGGGCGGCCGAGATGGTCCAGGCGGGAAAGATCGGGAAGGTGACCGTCACGCGCAGCTACCACCGCAGCAACATGTTTCCCGCGGGCATCGGCAAGGCCGCGCCCGGCCCGCCGCCTGCCGATCTCGATTGGGACCTGTGGCTGGGCCCGCGCCCCGCACGCCCGTTCCAGAGCACGATCGCACCCTACAAGTTCCGCTGGTGGACCGACTACTGCAGCCAGATCTCCAATAACGGCGTGCACTCGTTGGACATGACGCGCTGGCTCATGCACGACCTGGCCCCCACCTCCATCTGCTGCATGGGCGGCAAGTACGTCGTGGATGACGATCGCACGGAGCCCGATACATCGCAGACGATTTTCGAGTTCCCCAGCGGCTGGCTCGCGCTGTTCGGCATGTACGAAGCGAACGGCAATCCGACGACCGCGCGCAGCGGGTTTGTCGAACTGCGGGGTACGCAAGGCACGCTCTACGCCAGCGATGAAACCATCGAGATCGTGCCGGAACGCGGCGGACAGTTCCAGGATCCGAGCTACCGGATGGAGCCGGAGAAGCTGGCCGGCGCCGAGGGCGACCTTACGCAGCAACACGCCCGGAACTTCCTCGACTGCATGCGCTCCCGCGCCACCCCCAATGCTGACATCGAGGAGGGGCATCGGTCGACCACCATGAGCCTGCTGGCCAAGATCTCGCTGGCCGTCCGCCAGCGCATCGAATGGGATCCGCAACGGGAACAGATCACCAACCACCCCGAAGCAAACGCCATGCTGCACTACGCATATCGGAAGCCCTGGTCGCTCGACGGCTGAGGCGTTCACGGCTGAGGCGTTCGGTGTCGGGAGGCCGGCGAACCGCCCGCAAACTCGCCGCAGTTTGCCGTGCATCGCGCGGCAACGCTCCGCGATGGAGACCTGTCGTGGAATCGCTGGACTAGGGCGAAAGGGTTTGCCGATTGTACCAGTGGCCCGCAATGTTCCGTGCTTGCGGGGCTTGACGGTTCCGGTCACCGTGCCGGACGAATCGGCCGTCCCGCCTGTACGGGATGTGCCGAATGGCTGCCGGCACCGGCGGCGTTTCAGTGGCGGAGGCCCGGGGGGGAAGCATGCTCGCTTCGTTGAGCGTCAGGGATGACGTACGAACTCGCCAACCATCAGAGCTGGACCGTCGGCGACCTGGGCGCACCTGCCGCGTGCTCTGGCTGTCGGTCGTCGTGCTCCTGTTGAGCGGCTGCGGCTCGATCAGGAACTGGTATTCCAACGGCTTCAAGGTCGGGCCGGAATACGGTCGGCCCGCGGCCCCCGTGGCGGACGCCTGGTTGGACGCGTACGACGAGCATGTGCGGAGCGAGCTGGCCGACGATCCACTGTGGTGGGGCGTGTTCGACGACCCGAAGCTCAACGAGCTGATGCAGTCGATGTACGACCAGAACCTGTCGTTGCGCGCGGCGGGCATGCGTGTGTTGCAGGCCCGCGCCATCCGCGGCATCGCGGTCGGCGGGCTGTTCCCGCAGATGCAGGACGCGGCCGGTTCCTATAACCGCGTGCAGTTGAGCACGACGACGGCCGGCATCGGCAAGTTGATCGGCGCCGGCATGCCCATCGCCCGACAGTACGACACCTGGACCGCGGGCTTCGATGCCTATTGGGAGCTGGACATCTGGGGCAAGTTCCGACGCAACATCGAGTCGGCCGACGCCAACGTCGACGCGTCGATCGAGGACTACGACGCGATCCTCGTGTCGCTGCTGGCCGAGACGGCGTCCACCTATGTCAAGTACCGGACCGCCCAGCAGCAGCTGGATTACGCCCGCGCCAACGTCAAGACGCAGGAGGGCTCGCTCAAGATCGCAGAGGACCGGTTTGCGGGCGGCGTCTACAGCGAATTGGACGTGAAGCAGGCGCTGACGAACTTGAAGTCGACCGAGCAACTCGTGCCGCTGTTCGAGGCGAACATGCGCGACGCGAACCTTCGTCTCTGCACGCTGTTGGGGATCCCGCCGCGCGACTTGTCCGACGAACTGGGCACCGGGCCGATCCCCGTCCCCAGCCCCAGCGTAGCCGTGGGCGTGCCCGCCGACCTGTTGCGGCGCCGCCCGGACGTGCGGGCGGCAGAGCGGCGCGTGGCGGCCCAGAGCGCGCAGATCGGCGTGGCGGCCGCGGACCTGTTCCCCCATTTCCACATCACCGGGAACATCCGCGTCGACGCCGAACGGTTCCACAACCTGTTTTCCCAGGCCAGCTCCGCAGGGATCATCAACCCCGGCTTCTCCTGGGACATCCTGAACTACGGCCGCCTGATCAGCAACGTGCGCGGCCAGGACGCCCGGTTCCAGGAACTCGCCTACGCGTACCAGGCATCCGTGTTGGCCGCCAATGCGGAGGTCGAGTCGGCGATCAACAACTTCCTGAACGCTCAGGAGCGGCTGATCGCCGCCGAGGAAGCGGTCAACGCCTCCCAGCGGTCGGTCGAGATTATCGAGCTGCAATCGGACAAAGGCGCCGTGGACATGAACCGCGTGTTCATCCTGCAACGCGCTTTGGTCCAAGACCAGGATCGCCTGGCGGCCACGCGCGGCGAGGTCGCCCTCTACATGATCGCCATCTACAAGGCGATCGGCGGCGGGTGGGAAATCCGCCACGGCGGCACGCCGAGCTACGCCATGGGGCTGAGGCCGACGGCGATCCCGGAGGAAGCCGGCCGCGAGCCGACCGAAGCCGCCCCGGAGCCGGCGGACATGTTGGATGCGGAAATCCAGTAGGGCAGATCCCAGGACGGGTGATCAGATGCTTGCCAGAGTCTACGTGTTGACCGTCATCGTGATCGTCGGCTGCTCAGGCGCGTCCCGCGCCGATGACCTTCATCGCCTGTTGTCCTGGCGCATGTGCTGGCCGCACTGCATCCAGAAGACATGCTGCGACGATTACTGCCCCAAGCCGCCGCCGTGCGTCAAACCCATCTGCTGCTTCGGCTGTGACGACTACTGTCCGAAGTGCCAGCCGTGCGTCAAACGCATCTGCTGTCTCGGGTGCGATGACTACTGCCCCAAGTGCCCGCCCGCGATCTGCTGCGCGCCCTGCCAGGACCTGAAATGCGTGCCGACCGGCTGTGCCCGGTGCGGCTGTTCAGGCGCCGCCAGCCCCGCCACCGTCCAGGTCGCGCCGTCGGGCGCCGCCCGCGCGGTCGCGCCCCAGGCGGCAGCCGCCGCGGACCGCGCGCGGGCGGGAAACGCCAGTCGGTAGCCAACAGTGGCCGGCTCGTGCGCCGGGCAGCCGGCAGGCGACCGCCTCCATCAGGCGCCGTACTTGCCCAGTCGGCCGGCGTTGGCCAATGCCAGCGGCATCAGGTACTTGGCTTCAAACTGCCCGAGTCCGCCCTGGAGGCAGTCGCGTTCCGTCAGCCGCGGGCGGCCGTCAGGTCGGCAGCAGTTGGACACCAGCAGCGTGGGCACCGGGTGCCAGCTGTGGCTCTTGAGGAACGCCGGCGTGCTGTGATCGCCGGTGACGATCAGCACGTCGGGCTGCAGCGCCTCGACGCGCGGCAACACTGCGTCGAACTCCTCGATCCGCTTCACCTTGGCGTCGAAGTTCCCGTCTTCACCCGTGCTGTCGGTGTACTTGAAGTGCACGAAGAAGAAATCATGGTCGGCCCAGCATCGCTCCAGCACGTCGATTTCCTCGTCCAGGTTGGACGGCTCGCCCACGATGTCCATGCCCACCAGTCGCGCCAGACCCTTATACATCGGGTAGACGGCGATCGCCGCGGCTTGCAGCCCGTACACTTCCCGATAGGTCGGCAGGTCGGGCTTACCGGCAAACCCGCGCATGGTCAGAAAATTGGCCATCGGCTGCGGAGCCAGCAGACTGCGCGCCTGCCGGAGGAACTCGATGGCCACTTCCGCCGTCCGCTCGCCGTCCTGGTCCTGCGGGACGGGGTCCAGCGGCGGCACGCCGGTGGCCTGGGGGTCGGTGTCGGCCACCGCGCCGGCCAGGCCCTCGCCGCGAAACACCACCACGAACCGGTGTTCCCGGACCGGCTCCACGAACAGTTGCACACCGGGGATGACGATCTTGCGGAGCGAGACGGCCAGCGGCGCGCTCTCCTCGGAGGCGATCCGGCCTGCACGCCGGTCTGTGATGTGGCCCGCCCCATCGATCGTACAGAAGTTGCACCGCACCGCCACGTCGCCCGGTTGCAGCTCGAACCCCACGCCGGTCGCTTCCAGCGCCCCGCGGCCGATCAGGTGCTTCAACGGATCGTAGCCGAACAGTCCCAAGTGGCCCGGGCCGCTGCCCGGCGTGATGCCCGGCAACACCGGAATGCTCGCCCCTTGCACGCCGCGCCGGGCCAACTGGTCCAGGTTGGGCGTGCGGGCGGTTTCCAATTCGGTCATCCCGTCCGGCGTCCGCGGCAGACCACCCAGCCCGTCGGCCACCAGCATGACGATCTTGGATTCGTTTTTCGTATGGAGTTGACGCACCAGATCCTGAATGTCCATGACACCGCTCTCTTCTGTGATGGGAGGTTGCCGCGAGCCGCGCGATGTCCATGTGTTACGCTCTGGGGGCACCTTGCACAAGGCGGCTGGCGGACGTTTTCGCCCCGCCCGGCTGCCCCGGCGCGCGGGCCGCTGGAAACGGGGCGGCAACTCGGGTAGAACCAGGAGGGTATCGGAGGTGGTTCGAACCGGCGTTGCGCGATGGAGTCTCGACATGGCGACAGAGCTTACCTGGCTGGGACATGGCAGTTGGTCGCTCCAGATTGGCGACGATGTGGTGCTCCTGGATCCCTTCCTGGACGAGTCCCCGCAATCCCCGGTGAAAGCGGCCGACCTGGAAGCCGATTACATCCTGGTGTCGCACGGCCACTTCGACCATGTCGGCGACACGGCCTCGATTGCCAATCGCACGGGCGCCACGGTGGTGGCGAATTTCGAGATCTCCCAGTGGCTCGCCACCAAACAGGGTGTCAAGAGCACGGTCGGGATGAACCTGGGCGGCCGGCTGTCACTGCCGTTCGGGACGCTCAAGATGACCGTCGCCTGGCACAGCTCCCAGCTTCCCGACGGTTCCTACGGCGGCAATCCCGCGGGATTCCTGCTCACGACGGCCGACGGAACCATCTATTTCGCGTGTGACACGGCGTTGTTTTCCGACATGCGGCTCATCGGCAGCGTGGGCGTGGACCTGGCCGTCCTGCCGATCGGCGACCTCTATACCATGGGCCCGGACGACTCCATCGAAGCGATCAAGCTGATCAACCCTGCGCGCGTCGTGCCGGATCACTACAATACCTGGCCGCCGGTGGCCCAGGACCCGGCCGCCTGGGCGGCGCGCGTCAGGGACCAGACTGCGGCCGAACCGATCGTGGTGGAGCCGGGCGGGAAGGTGGTTCTGTGACGGTCGGCAAGCCGCGCGCGGTCGCGGCGGAAGCAGGTTGCCGACCCGTTGCCTCGAGCGTGCAGGTCCCCGCCTATGCCGGGTGAAGGGGGTGTTCTTGGAGAACCTGAAAGAGTGCCTGGAACGCCGCGTCTTGCCGCGCGTCCAGATGCCGGCTCAGTATCTGGGCGGCGAGCACAACGCAGTGCGGAAGTCTCACGCCCAGGTGCGTGGCAAGCTGTGCCTGTCCTTTCCCGACGTGTATACGATCGGCATGAGCCATCATGGGCTCCAGGTGTTGTACAGCCTGATGAACGCGCGGCCCGATTGGGTCTGTGAGCGGGCGTTCGCGCCGTGGCCGGACATGGAAGAGGCCTTGCGCCGGCACCAACTGCCGCTGTACAGTCTCGAGTCGTTCACGCCGCTTGGTGCGTTCGACGTGTTGGGGTTCTCGCTGCAGTACGAGCTGTGTGCGTCCAATATCCTGACGATCCTCGATCTGGCCGGCATCCCGCTCAGGGCCGTTGATCGCACGCTGGCCGATCCGCTGGTCATCGCGGGGGGCCCGTGTGCGCAGAACCCCGAGCCGCTCGCGCCGTTTATCGATCTGTTCGTCATGGGTGACGGCGAGCCCAGCCTGCCGCGCGTCTGCGACCTCTGGCTGGACCTGCAGGACCAAGCGGGCCGCGAGGGGCGGGGCAGGGGGGCGCGGGAAGCCCGACTGCTGGAAATGGCACGGCAACTTCCCTTCTGCTACGCGCCGCGCTTCTATGAGCCGCAGTATCGGGACGGGCGGTTGGCGGGCCTGCACCCGCGTCGCGCCGAGGTGCCGGAAGCGATCGAGCCCGCCGTGCTGCGCGACCTCGATGGATCGCCGCTGCCCGCCCGACCTTTGGTGCCGTACGTCGAGTGCGTCCACGATCGCATCGCCATCGAAATCATGCGCGGGTGCCCCTGGCAGTGCCGCTTCTGCCAGAGTTCGGTGATCAAGCGGCCGCTCCGGTTCCGCTCCGTCGACACGATCGTCCAGGCGGCGCTGGAAAGCTACCGCCACAGCGGGTTCAACGAGATCTCCCTGCTCTCGCTGTCCTCGAGCGACTACCCGCATTTCGAAACGCTCATCCGGCGACTCCAGGACCTGTTCGGTCCCCTGGGCGTGAACATCTCGGTGCCGAGCCTGCGGGTGAACGAGCAGCTCCGCACGCTCCCGGTCCTGATCGGCAATGCGCGGCGGTCCAGCTTGACGCTGGCGCCCGAGGCTGCGCGCGACGACATGCGGGCCCAGATCCGCAAACGGATCAGGAACGACGACCTGTATGAAGGATGCCGGGTCGCCTTCCGCAACCACTACGAAAGCGTGAAACTGTACTTCATGTGCGGCTTGCCCGGCGAGCGACCTGCCGACCTGGAAGGCATCGTGGAAATGGCTGAGACAATCGCGCGGATCGGCCGGGAAGAGCGCGGGCGTTTCCCGCACGTGACCGCCAGCGTCTCCAACTTCATCCCCAAACCCCATACGCCCTTCCAATGGAACGGCATGCAGACACGAGACTACTTCCGCTGGGCACATGAATACTTGTGGCAACACAAAACGCTCCGCTGCGTCCAGCTCAAGCGACATGACATTGAGACCAGTCTGCTCGAATGCGCCCTCAGCCGCGCAGACCGACGCGCCGGTGATGCGATCGAACTGGCCTGGCGACGCGGCGCCCGGATGGACAGTTGGTCGGAGATGTTGGATCCTCAACGGTGGTGGCAGGCGCTGGCCGATGCCGGGATCGATCTGGAAGCGACCCTGCACCGGCCCTATCCGCGCGATGCGGTGCTGCCGTGGGATCACGTCCTGGTAAAATGCGGCCGACCCTTCCTGGAAAAGGAGCACGCCCGGTCGACGGCCCAGCTCGACCCCATGCACGAGGTGCCTATCGATGAGTGATCCCCACGGCGATATGACGCTCTCCGAGTTCCAACAGCTCATCCGCAACATGTACATCCAGAAGGACATCGCCCGCGGCGTGGATGGCACGTTCATGTGGCTGATGGAGGAGATCGGCGAGCTGGCCGGCGCTCTGCGCGGCGGCAACTCCGAAGAACTGAGCGGCGAGTTCGCAGACGTGCTGGCCTGGCTCACGACGATCGCCAACGTGGCCCAGGTGGACCTGGCCCAAGCGATCCACCGAAAGTACGGCCGGGGTTGCCCCGGCTGTGGCCAATTCGTCTGCCGCTGCGATGATTCCGGGAAACCATGAAGGTTCGGACGATCCGCGGAACCCTGGAATCCGTATCGGGAACCAGCTTGGCGATTCACGTCCTGCCGCACGCCAGTTATGCTGGGTTGCAGACGGCCCGAACCCTTTTTCGAGGTGCCCGCGTGAAATCCGACTCCACCGTGGCCTGCTACCCCCCCGCCGTGCGGACGTGCCGCCGCATGCCTGCACCCTGTGCCGGCCCATTGCCGTCTGCGCACCTGCCCGCGGGTTTCCGGGGTTCTGGGGGCGTGGGCGGGCTTGTGCGGCGGTGGATCGTCCTGATCCTGGGTCTGGGCGTCGTCTGGGGGGCCGGCGCCCTGCCCGTGTTGGCACAGGGGCCCTCGATTTCCGAAGTGGAGGTGGGGCTTGGCGGCAAGTTCAAGGTCGGGTACTGGACGCCGGTGCACGTGGTGGTGGAGGGTGGCGACCGCGGGTTTGTGGGGAACATCGAGCTGACGGCGCCGGACAGTGACGACGTGACGACGCGGTTCACTCAAGGGGTGGGCAGCGTGGTGCAGGTTCCGGCCGGGGGCCAGTGGACGGGCTGGCGGTACTTGAAGTTGGGCAAGATCCGCGGCCGGATCCACGTGGCGCTTCGGTCGGCCGACGGAACGATTGCGGCCTCGCGATGGGTCGAGCATGCGCCGCCCGAGGTTTCGACCTGTCAGTGGGTTGTGGAGGTGGGTTCCGAGGTCGGGTTGGACCGTGCCGCGGTCTATTTGGCGCGTGTGCGTGGCGAGCGTTTGACGACGAGCCGTCTACTCACACCGGCCCAGTTCCCGGACTTATGGTACGGCTATGAAGGCGTGGATGCGTTGCTGGTCACGACCGCTCAGGAGAGTCCGCTCGAGCAGCTGGACGACGCGCAGTATGCCGCGTTGTTGCAGTGGCTGAAGTTGGGCGGGCGGCTGGTGTATTCTGCGGGCCGGCGCGCACCGGACATTTTCCGGGAGGGCAACCGGTTTCACGCGTTGCGTCCGGGCGAGTTTGACGAGCTGGATCCGTACTGGAAGGCGACGGGGTTGGAACACTATGCGCGGGCGACCGAGCGGCTGACGAGCAACGACGACGCGCCGTTGGCCACATTCCAGCAGTTGCGCGGGACGGTCGCCTGTTACGAGGGCGCGGGCGGGCGGCACGATCGGGCGTTGGTCGTCCAGTACGCGTTCGGCTTCGGGGAGATCATGTACGTAGGGTTGGATCTCGAACAGTCGCCGTTAGCCGACTGGCCGGCCCGGCCGCGACTGCTGGCGCGGCTGTTGCAGACGCGCAGCGAAGAGGAGGAGTCGGCCATTGGCCAGGGGGAGCTCGGCCAGGTGACGCACGTGGGATATGACGATCTGGCCGGCCAACTGCGGTCCGCGCTGGATCAGTATTCACAGGTGACGATGGTGCACTTCGCCTGGGTCGCCGGGCTGTTGGTGTTGTACCTCCTGCTGCTCGGGCCGGCGGATTTCTTCGCCCTGCACCGGCTCGGTCGCCCGCAGTGGACCTGGTGCACATTCCCGGTCATCGTGCTCGGATTCTGTGTGTTGGCCGTCTGGTTGTCCCAGCGCTGGCAGGGGCGCCAGATGGGGGTGAACCAGCTCGACATCGTGGACGTGGACTTGGCGCAGCAGGTGGTGCGCGGCACGACCTGGGCGGGCCTGTACAGCCCGCGTGCGGCGCGGCTGGACATGGATCTGGCGCCGGAGCCGGCGGTGGCCACGACCGCCGAGCCGGGCATGCTCTTGTCGTGGCTCGGCCTGCCCGGCACGGGGCTGGGCGGTATGAACACAACAGGGTCGGTCGACGTGCTGCGCGACGAATATGTGATCGCCAGCGATCGTGACGCGCCGCGCCAGCCGGGCGAGCCGCGCGCTGCCATCGTGGGGCTCCCGATCCACTGCTCGGCCAGCCGGAGCCTGCTGGGCCGCTGGTGGAACACCACCGGGCCGCTCGCACCCAGCCAGCTCAAGGGCGCCGACAGCGGCGGCCTGCTGGAAGGCCTGGTGGTCAACCCGTTGGACGTGAGCTTGTCCCATTGTTACGTGTACTATGGGAACTGGGCGTACCCGATCGAGGGACGGCTGGAACCGGGCGACGCGGTGGAGCTTGCGCACATCACGCCGCTGGACCTGAAATGGCACCTGAGCGGGCGGCGGGTGATCGAATCGCGCGATGTGAGCACGCCGTGGGACCGGGCGGATCTGTCGAATCTGCCGCGCATCGCCCAGATGCTGATGTTCTACGGCGCGGCGGGAGGGCGCGCTTACACGCGGCTCACGCACAGCTTCCTGAGCTACGTTGACCTGAGCCGGCACCTGCGCGCCGGTCAGGCGATCCTGGTGGGCCGCAGCAAGGTGCCCGGTAGCGCGCTCCAGCGCAGCGGCCAGCCCCTGACCAACCACATCGATCAACAGTGGACCTTCTACCGCGTGAGCATCCCCGTGGAGCATTCCGCCACGGAGAGTTGGTGATCGACGCGGACCGATGACCGATACGGCCCAACGACCGACGATCCAAAACGAACCGCTGACTGACCTGCTTACTTTCTCACTTACTCACTTACTCACTTACTTACTTACTTACTTACTTATTGACTGGCTGACTGGCTGACTGACTGACTGGCTGACTGGCTGACTGACTGACTGACTGACGCACACAACCTGCGATGGTGGGCTGAGTCCCAAAGGCATGTCCGGTGATCAAGACGCACGATCTGACCAAGAAATACGGTGACACGTTCGCCATCCAATCGATCGAACTCGAGTTACAGGAAGGCGACCTGTTCGGGTTCATCGGCCCCAACGGGGCCGGCAAGACGACGACGATGCGGATCATTGCCACGTTGTTGAATCCGACCTGGGGCGAAGCCTACGTCTGCGGCAACTCGATCTATACGCAGCCCAAGGAGATCCGCCGGCTCGTGGGGTACATGCCCGATTTCTTCGGCGTGTACGACGACATGAAGGTGATCGAGTATCTCGAGTTCTTTGCGGCCGCCTACCGGATCAAAGGCCCGGCGCGGCGCCGCATCTGCGACGAGAAGCTGCAGATTGTCGACCTGGATTTCAAGCGGGACGCCTATGCCAACACGCTGTCCCGCGGCCAGACGCAGCGGCTCGGCCTGGCCCGCGTCCTGCTGCACGACCCGCAAGTGCTGCTCCTGGACGAGCCGCTGAGCGGGTTGGACCCCCGCGCGCGGATCGAGATGCGCAACCTCCTGCGGCGGCTCGGCGAGCTGGGCAAGACGATCATCGTCTCCAGCCATATCCTGCCCGAGCTGGCGGACATCTGCAACAAGATCGGGATCATCGACCGCGGCGTCATGACGGTCAACGCCAACGTGTCGGACGTGCTCCGGCAGGTGCGGGAACGCGTGATCTTGTTGGTGGAAGTGGCGGCGGACCTGGAAGGCGCCGCGCGGCTGCTCGAGGCCCACGCTGCGGTCGAGGCCGTGCAGTTGGACCATCACCGTATCACGGTGACGCTGCGGGAAGGCGTGGACGACTACAGCGAGCTGCCCGCGCTGCTGATCCATGCCGGGCACCGGCTCAAGTCATTCAGCGAGAAAGAGGTGAACCTCGAATCGGCCTTCATGGTGTTGACCAAGGGGATGGGGGCGAAGATCTAGCCGCAACCCGGGGGGGCGTCGCAATGTCGTGGCAACAGTGCCTGGCCGGCGCAGTGGCAGCCGTGATCGCGTGGGCCGGCGCGGAGGCGGAGGCGCAGACCCGCGCGCAGCTGGACGCCGCGCGCCAACAGATGGTCGCCACGTCGGTGATCGACGCGGGCGTGAAGAACCCCCGAGTGATCGAAGCGATGCGCACCACGCTGCGCCACGAATTCGTGCCGCACAACGTGCGCAAGCTGGCCTACGAGGACATGGCGCTGCCGATCGGCGACCGCCAGACCATCTCGGCCCCGGGCATCGTCGCCGTGATGACCGAGGCGATCGATCCGCAGCCGACCGACCGTGTCCTGGAGATCGGCACGGGCAGCGGCTACCAGGCCGCCGTGCTGAGCGGCCTGGTGCGGGAGGTCTACACGATCGAGATCGTCGAATCGCTCGGGCGCACGGCCCAGCGGACGCTCGAAGCCCAGCGGTGCCGCAATGTGCAGGTCAAGATCGGCGACGGGTTCGCCGGCTGGCCCGAACACGCCCCGTTCGACAAAATCATCGTCACCTGCTCGCCCGAGACCGTGCCGCAGCCGCTGGTCGATCAACTGCGCGAAGGCGGACTCATGGTCATCCCGCTCGGGACCCGCTACCAGCAGGTGCTCCGCGTGATGCGCAAAGTCGACGGGACACTCGTCACCGAGTCCCAACGGGCCACCCTGTTCGTGCCGATGACCGGGACAGCCGAAACGGCGCGGGAAATCCAACCTGATCCGCTCCGCCCCACCGTGCACAACGGCGGCTTCGAATCGCCGCCGCTGGACCGGGATTTCATCCCGGACTGGTACTACCAGCGCCAACTGGCCTGGGTCACCGATCCGCAGGCGCCCGAAGGCACGCACTACATCTCCTTTCGCAACGACGAGCCCGGCAAGCCGGCCATCGTCATGCAGGGGTTCGCCGTGGACGGCCGGCAGGTGACCCGGCTGACCGTCTCCGCCTGGGTCAAGTGCGACCAGGTGCGGCCCGGGCGGGACAGCGACGAGATGCCCGTGATCGGCATCGTGTTCTACGACGAAGACCGCAAACCGCTGGGCAATCGGTTCCTGGGCCCGTTCCGCGGTACGTTCCCGTGGCGTGAAGAGCAGGCGGAAATCCGAGTGCCTGCCGGTGCGCGCGAAGCGATCATCCGCCTGGGCCTGTTCGGCGCGGTCGGCCAGATCTCGTTCGACTCCGTCCGCGTGCAGGGATCCGACGAGGGGTAGCGGGTCCGACGTGGCCGAGCCGGCCGGCCGAGGGTCGGCAAACCGGGCGCTGCCCGCCGCGTCACATCCGGCACGTACGTTCCAATCGCCCCAGTCTCCCCGAGCCGGAAATCTCCCGCAGCTTCCTTGAATTGCGTGCTACGCTTGCTAGACTGATTCGATCGGACAGGCGTGAAATGGCCTGGGGGCCAGCGCACAAAACAAGGGGAGCAAAGAAGATGAAACGAGCGATCCTACGCAGAGTCCTGCTGGTCAGCACGTTGGCGATTGCCATGCTTTGCGTGCCGGCGACGGCCGACGCCTGTTGGCGTTGCCGCCTGGGCTATTACGGGAGTTGCTGCGGCCCGCTGGGATGGACCGGGTACAATTACAGCTACTACGCCGGTTGGGGCTGCTGGGGTTGTGGCGTGGATTGCTGTGACTACGCGTGCTGCCGGCCCTCGTATGTGGCCGTCTCCAGTTGCTGCTATACGCCCTGTTGCGCGCCGTGCTACACGCCGCGCTATCCGGGTTGGGGGCTGCTCAGCCGGGTCGCCTATCGCTGGCGGACTCACCACTATGGGTATTACTGGGGCTGCTACAGTCCGTGCTGGACCGTCTCGAGCTGTTGTTCGCTCTGCGGCGAAGTGGGCTGCGATTGTGGCGTTGGAAGTGACGAGCTGTTCTACAACGAGCCGGCGGTGGTAGTGCCGGAGGGCGGGGAGGCCGACCCGCTGCAGCCGACACCGGCTGATCCGCTGCAGGAGAAGCAGACTGCGCTGCCGCTCAACGGCGCGCTGTTGACGGTGCGCGTGCCGGCCGACGCGCGGGTGCTGGTCAACGGCATTCCGACGCGCAGTGTGGGCGACGTGCGGCGCTACGTGTCGCGGAATTTGACGCCCGGTTTCAGCTATACCTATGAAGTGACGGCCGAATCGACGGTGGACGGCCGGACGGTGGCGCAGAGCAAGACGGTCCATCTGCAGGCTGGTCAGGAGGCCAGTCTGGCATTTGACATGCAGAGTCGGGACCTGCCGGTGGAGACGGCCTTGACGCTGCACGTTCCGAGCGACGCGAAGGTGTACCTGGCCGGTAACGAGACGACGGGGCAGGGCCCTGTGCGCACGTTCCGCACGACGAAGCTGGCCGCCGGCCAGGAGTGGTCCGAGTACCTGGTCCGCGTCGAGGTGGTCCGGGGCGGGGAGCACCTGACGAAGGACGAGACGATCACGCTCCGCGCGGGAGACCAGACCGAATTGACGTTCGATTTTGCCGTGGACAAAGTGGCGATCGCCCGGTAGTCTGGCTGTCCGCTTGATCGATTTCGAAGTGTTCAGACCCTTGTGCGACCTGTGCGCCGCACAAGGGTCTTCGTCTCTGGGCGGGTGGGAAGACCGCGTCGCGCATGTCCTGTTACCGCATGACCCTGGCCTATGACGGGACCGCCTATGCGGGCTGGCAAGTCCAGCCCGGGTTGCCCACCGTCCAGGGGGCGCTCGAAGCGGCCCTGCAGCGCATCGTGGGCGGGCCGGTGCGGGTGGTGGCCAGCGGCCGCACGGACGCGGGCGTGCACGCGCTGGCTCAAGTGGCCGGCTTCCGGTGCCAGACACGGCTCGCCCCGGACACGCTGCGGCGGGCCATCAACGCGAACACGCCGGACGACATCTACGTATCCGAACTGTGCCTGGTGTCGGGCGACTTCCACGCCATCCGGGACGCGATCTCCAAGCGGTACCGCTACGTGATCCAGGACGGTCCGCAACGGGACGTGTTCGCGCGTGCCACGGCCTGGCAGCTGGCGTACGTGCTGGACCCGCCTTCGATGCAGGCCGGCGCGCGACACCTGGTGGGCCGGCACGACTTTCGGAGTTTCGAGACGGCCGGCGCGCCGCGCCGTTCGACGATCCGGACGGTCCAGGAGATCGCCATCGGGCGCTTGGTCCACCAGCATCTGCAGCCGCTGGCGATCGAGATCGAAGCCGACGGGTTCCTATACAACATGGTACGCAACATCGTGGGCTCGCTGGTCCTGGTGGGGCGTGGCGAGCAGCCGCCCGACTGGATCGCGCGGGTTCTGGCGGCGCGGGACCGGACGCAAGCGGGCCCGACCGCGCCGGCCGCCGGGCTGACGTTGCTCCACGTTCGATACGCGAAGGAGGTTTGATGCGGATCGCGCACATCATTACGCGGATGATCGTGGGCGGTGCGCAGGAGAACACCTTGCTGTGCTGCAAGGACGGCGTCCGGCTGTTCGGCGACCAGATGCTGCTGGTGACCGGCCCGTCGCTCGGTCCGGAAGGGGACCTCCTGGCCCGCGAGTCGGACCTGGACTTCCCCGTGCGGCTCGTGCCGTGGCTGGTGCGGCCGATCCATCCGGTCTGGGATCTGCGCTGTTACGCGGCGTTGAAGACCGTCCTGCGCGAGTTCCGGCCGGACGTGGTGCACACGCACAGCGCCAAGGGGGGCATGCTGGGCCGGCTGGCCGCCTGGTCGTTGCGGGTCCCGGTGGTGGTGCACACGGTGCATGGCGCGCCGTTCCATCCGTACCAGAGTCCGGTGGCGCGCGGGTTCTTCCGCTGGTGCGAGCGGTTTGCGGCCCGGCGCTGCCATCATCTGGTGAGCGTGGCGGACGCGATGACCGACCAGTTGGTGGCGGCGGGGGTGGCGCCGCGCGCGCAGTTCAGCACGATCTACAGCGGGATGGACGTGGAACCGTTCCTGAGGGCGGACGACGCGCGGCGCGCGACGCGCGCCGAGTTCGGTTTTGCGGACGACCAGATCGTGGTGGGCAAGATCGCGCGCCTGTTCCACCTCAAAGGGCATTCCTATGTCATCGAGGCGGCCGAGCGTGTGCTGCGGCGGTGCCCGCAGGTGCGGTTCCTGCTGGTCGGGGACGGGATCCTCCGCGGATCGTTGGAAGGGCAGATCGCGCGGGCCGGGCTGAGCCACGCATTCCGTTTCACCGGGCTGGTCCCACCCGACCGCATCCCGGCGCTGATCGGGGCGATGGACGTATTGGTGCACGCGAGCCTGCGGGAGGGCCTGGCGCGCGCGTTGCCCCAGGCGCTGATCGCCGGCAAGCCGGTGATCAGCTACGACGTGGATGGGGCGCGGGAGGTGGTGGTGCCGGGCGAGACGGGCTACCTGCTTGCGCCGCGCTGTATCCAACCGCTGGCCGACGCGCTGATCGAACTGGCGGAGAGCCCCGCGCTGCGGCAGCGACTGGGCGCGGTCGGCCGCGCGCGCTGCACGGACCGCTTTGGGCGTGAGACGATGGCTCGCTCACTGCGCGACCTCTACCAGCGGCTGGCCGTCGGCGCGGCCGAGGGGCCGCCCCCGGCCGATCTTCCGCCTGCGCAGGGCATGCGGTAGACTGGGTGGCACGCGGACCTGGCCCGTCCTGGTGAGCATCGGTGGCTGGAGCACGGCAGACGTTGAAGTGAAAGATCATCCGTGGTTAGTGGTCGAGAGTTCCTCGGTTCCTGCCGCATGGTGCGGCTGATTCGCACTGGCGGGACCTGCCAGGTTTGGGAGGCGGTGCGCGACGGGCAGCGGGTGGCCGTGAAGCTCCTGCAGCCCGAGGTGCGGACCGACAAGGAGGAAATCGGCTACCTCCGACACGAACTGGCGGTCGGCAAGACGCTCCGCCATCACAACGTGATCGAGATCTACGATTTCGCCATCGATCGTTCGATTGCGTTCCTCGTCATGGAATACCACCCCGGCCGCAACCTCAAGATGCTGATCCGACTGGGGATCGAGACGTTCGGGCACCTGGTGCCCGCCATCATCACCAATGCCGCGCGCGGACTGCAGTACCTGCACGAGCAGGGCTGGGTGCACCGCGACATCAAACCGGACAACTTCCTGGTCGCGGAAGACGGGGATATCAAGCTGATCGACTTCGCGCTCGCCCGGCGCACCCGCACCGGACTGAGCCGGCTGTTTGGCAGTCGCACGAGAGTCCAGGGCACCCGCAGCTACATGGCGCCCGAGCAGATCCGCGGCCAGGCGCTGGATGGACGCGCCGACCTGTACAGTTTTGGATGCATGCTCTACGAACTGCTGAGCGGGAAGCTGCCGTTTACCGGGATCAGCCCGGAGGAACTGCTGCGAAAGCACTTGACTTCGGCCGTTCCCGTCCTGGCGGGCGTCAACAAGAACGTCACGCCCGACTTCAGCGATCTGGTGGCCCAGATGATGGCCAAAGACCCGAAGGAACGGCCGCAGAGCATGGACGAGTTCCTGAGGTATCTCCAGACCATGCGGGTGTTCCGCGCGCTGCCCAAACCACCGACGAACGACTGAGAAAGGAGCCGATGCAAGTCGCCGACGCATCGCACCGCCATGGATACACCGACACCCGGCTTGGCCTTCGAGCAGCCGATCTACGAGCTGGAGACCCGCCTGCAGGCGCTCCAGCGGCCCGAGAACCAGCGGCCCGGCGTCGAGGAGGAGATCCGCCAGCTGCGCCGCGACCTGGCCGAGACCATCCGCGACATCTACGACAATTTGAGCCCCTGGGAGACCGTCCAGGTCGCCCGCCACAAAGACCGGCCCCATTCGAGCGACTACCTGGCCCTGGTGTTCGATGAGTTTGTCGAGCTGCACGGAGACCGCCTGTTCGGAGACGACCGGGCCGTGATCTGCGGGTTCGCCAAACTCGACCAACGCAAAGTCATGGTCATCGGTCATGAGAAAGGCCGCACCTATAAGGAACGAACCGCCTGCTATTTCGGCTGCGCCCACCCGGAAGGTTACCGCAAAGCCCTGCAGAAGATGCGGTTGGCGGCCAAGTTCGGACTGCCGGTCATCTGCTTCATCGATACCCCGGGCGCCTACCCAGGCATCGGAGCGGAGGAGCGTGGACAGGCCTGGGCGATCGCCGAGAACATGTACGAGATGTCACGCCTCCAGACGCCCATCATCTGCGTCGTGATCGGCGAGGGCGGCAGCGGCGGCGCACTGGGGATCGGCGTCGGCGACCGCGTGGCCGTCCTGCAGCATTCGTGGTACTCCGTCATCAGTCCCGAAGGCTGCGCGGGCATCCTGTGGAAAAGCCACGAGTTCGCGGCCCGCGCGGCCGGTGCACTGCGATTCACCGCCCGAGACCTGCTCGAGTTCGGCATCATCGACACCGTGCTCCAAGAACCGCTCGGCGGCGCCCACCGCGACCCGCACCAAATGGCCACGCGACTCAAAATCTACCTCGTCAAGACGCTGCGAGAACTGTCCCCGATCGACACGACCACGCTCCTCCAACAGCGCTACGACAAGTTCCGCCGCATGGGCGTGTTCCTCCAGCAGGCGGCAGAACTCCACCCCGAGAACCAGACGGGCTGACCTCCCAGACGGGCTGACCACCGAAGCCGCACAAAGGCCGGTTACGTGCTATGCTTTAGGGAGAACCCCAGCGCGCGGCGGACGGCGCCCGCCCGCCGACCATTGCTTGTGCCACGCTGGCGTTCACCACCGCCAGATTCCTCTCGCCACGCGATAGCCCCATCGTTACATCCATCGCCCACCAGGAGCATCAGCGCCTGGGTGGATGTCGATCGTAGGACGCTCGTGTGATTTGGTCGGGTTGTCACGAGCACCGCGGTCCCGCCACTCAGGCGCCTGTTTTTTGGGGAGACCGCAGCAGGGGAGGCACGCGCTGCTTAATCGTCGGCCGAACCGATTCCCGCTTCCCACCCGTCCCAGCGCGTCCCGCATAATCGGTCTGGCCACACCTTCCCGAGCCGTTCCCCGGCAGGACTTGGCCTCTGGGAACACGCTGCAGCGGGGGCTCCCCAAAAAAACTCGTCGCAAGCAGACACATGGCCCATATGTGAACTATGGTTTCATTAGACGGATCGACCGCAGATCAATGCAAGCTCATCGAAGACTACTCGTCCAGCATCCAACATTCGTTACGAAACTGTCTGTTTTCTGCGGCGGAGCTCATCTATGTCACTGTCACCTATGAACACTCGCAACTCGTGCTCGTCAAGGGTCTCGCGATTGCCTCGTCGCCGTCGGCGCGGGGCGATCATTGTATTGGCTGCCGTGCTGATGATCGTGATGATGGCCGTTCTGGCTCTCAGCATCGACACGGGCTACATGTGCACGATGCAAACGCAATTGGACCGGTCCGTGGATGCCGCCGCGCTGGCGGGTGCCGGGGTATTGATTGACGGCGAGGAAGCCGCGCACCAGGAGGTCTTGGAGTATCTGATCCGGAACCCGGTCGGCAAGCAGGCCACGTCGGTCACGAGCCAGGACATGGTGGAACTGACGGCGCAGTTCCTGGCGGAGCACGCCAACGACTACGAGATCGTCTGGGGCGAGTGGGATCCGGCAACGGGCAAAGTCGTCACGACCGAGCAGTTGCCTTCGGCGATTTCCGTGACGATGACCTACCCGAACCTGCCGTTCTTCTTCGGCCGCGTGCTGGGCCGCGACACGTTCCAGCTCACTTCGCGCGCGGTGGCCATGTATCAACCGCGCGACATCGTGGTGGTCCTCGACTTCTCGGGATCGATGAACGACGACAGCGAGCTGAAATCCATCGGCACGTTCGGCAAGCCGGCGATCATGGAAGGCCTGGCCACGATGTACGAAGAGCTCGGTTCGCCCGTGTACGGCAACGTGATGCAGGTTGAGCCGCAGTACATCACAGTGGAAGGCCAGGCGGCCGACCCGGCGCGCGACATCCCGCATTGCACGGTGGAATACCGTTACAAGTCGGTCTACGTGACGTCGACCCTGAACATCACCAACGTCAAGCTGAAGTACTCGAACGGGTCCACGCAGACGTTCGCCGGTGCGGGCCTGAGCGGCACGTACGCCGGCACGGGTTCCAACGCGGGCAAGGCGATCTACGGCGTGTGGGTCAAGTCCGGCAGCAACGGCGTGAACGGCGAGGCGTTCGACTTCAACGCGTCCACGATCCGCAACACCATTAAGACCGCGCTGGGGCTCAACAACGTCGCCTATCCGTATCCCTCGGGCAGTTGGAACGCGTTCATCGACTACTGCCGGACCAACAGCACGAACCGGAACGCCGGGTTCGAGTACATGTTCGGCTATGCGAACCTGATCAACTACTGGCTCGAGCAACAGAACTCGCACGCCGCCACGCCCGACCTGTGGAAGGTCAGCGCGCAGCCGGTCACCGCGCTGAAAGACGCGGTGGACGTGTTCATGGACTACCTCCGGGAAGTCGACACGAACGACCGTATCGCGTTGGTCGTGTATGACTCGGCAAACGGCAACGCCAAGCTGGAGACCGGGCTGACGAGCGATCTCGACCTGGTCCCGGCCATCACGCGGCAGCGCCAGGCCGGTCACTATCACGATTACACCAACATCGGCGCCGGCATGCAGACGGCCCGCCAGGAACTGGTGGCCCACGGCCGCCTCAACGCCTTCAAGATGATCGTGCTCATGACCGACGGACAAGCCAACTGGCACAACGGCCGCGTGGATGCGAGCGGCGCCCGCGCGCACGTCCTGTCGGAAGCCGCGGCCGACGCCCAGTTGAGGTACCCGGTCGTGGCCATCAGCCTGGGCGCCGGGGCGGACACGAACCTGATGCAGCAGGTGGCGGACATCACCCAGTCGCGGCACTTCAACGTGCCGGGCGGCGCCGTCCTGGGCGACTATCGCGTCGGCCTGATGGAGGTGTTCCGCGCGATCGCGGACGCCCGTCCGCTGAAGCTCGTGCAATGATCTGAACGTTACTCCGCCTGTTCGCCGCGAGCCGCGTTGTCCCCCCAACGCGGCTCTTCTTTTGCGCGTCCCGCCCGACGCGTCCGCGGGGCCCAAATGGGCCGGATGCCCGCCGTTTCCCGCCCCCTCGCCAACGTCTGATAATGTTTCTTATGTTCGGTTCGAGCCCCGGTTTTCCCCGGAAAATGCCGCGTCTTGTTTTGACCTTGGCGTTCTCGCCTCGCATCCGGTACAGTCCCGACGGCGGTGCAGGGTGCACCGCGACGATGGCCGAGGCGGGAACGAGTCGACGCGATGGCGGACTTCAAGACACACCTGACAGCATCCACGCTCGTCGGGCTGGGCCTGGGGGCGGCAGGGTACCACTACGGGCTTCCCCTGGAATCCTGCCTGCTGAGCGCCGGGCTCTGCAGCGCGTCGGGGATCCTGCCGGACCTGGACGCCGACGGCGGGGTACCGTTTCGCGAGCTGGTCGCGTTCCTCTCGGCGGTGGTGTCGTTGCTGTTGGTGCAGCGCCTGGAGCACCTGGGTTGGAGCCGGGAGACGGTCGTGCTGGTGGCCGCGCTGATCTATCTGGTCATCCGATTCGGCGTGGCCGGGCTGTTCCGCCGGTACACGGTACACCGCGGGATGTGGCACAGCATCCCGGCGGCCGTTTCGATGGGGTTGTTGACCTTCCTGATCGCGGGCGACCGGGACATCGTGCTGCGCGGGTACTGGGCCACATCCGCCACGATCGGTTTCCTCGTGCACCTGGTCTTGGACGAGCTTTACAGCGTCAACATGCGCGGCATGCGGCTCAAGAAGTCGGCCGGCTCGGCGCTCAAGCTCTGGACGCGCAAGCGCCTGTGGCCGAACATCTCCACGTACGGGAAGCTCGCGCTGCTGGCGCTGCTGGTCTGGAGCGACCCTTCGCTGGCGGTCCCGCCGCCGCACGAAGAGGCGGACGCGCCGCGCGCGGCGCGTCAGGCGGAGCGCGTGGAGCGACCTGAGCGCGCCCGGGCGACCAGCGACCTGTTCCGCGAGCGTCGGCGGCGGCCGCGAACGGCCACGCCGGGCGCCTACGCTTTGCTCTCTACCAGGAGCGTCACGGGCCCATCATTGACCAGGGCGACGAGCATGTGGGCGCGAAACCGGCCGGTTGCCACGCGCACCCCGCAGCTGGCCACCGCCCGCGCGAAGTGCTCGTAGAGCCGTTCCGCCATCTCGGGCGGCGCTGCATCCACGAAGCTGGGGCGGCGCCCTTTGCGGCAGTCGCCCCAGAGCGTGAACTGGCTCACCACCAGCATCGCGCCGCCGACGTCGGTCAGCGAGCGGTTCATCTTCCCCTGGTCGTCTTCGAAGACCCGCAGGTCGACCAGCTTCCGGGCCAGGTAATCGGCGTCTGCCTGCGTGTCCGCTTGCCCCACACCCAACAGGACGACCAGACCGTGGTCAATCTGCCCGACCACTTCCCCGGCGACCGTGACGCTCGCCTGACTGACGCGCTGCACGCATGCCTTCATGAATCCCATCCCACGCTGCGACCGGGAAGCTGCTGTGCCCTGTAGGATGACCGATCGACCCCCGCGCGGCAAGGACCACGCCTGTCGCGAGCTGCGCGCGGCCTCTAGAATGACCACGATGAAACGATTGCTCGCCGTAACGATGGGTGACCCGACGGGCGTGGGCCCGGAGACGATTGCGCGCGTGTGGTGCGACGAGTCCCTGCACGCTCTGGCGCGGCTGGTCGTCTTAGGCCATCCCGAGATCATGCGCCGCGCAATCCGGTTGGTACACGGCGCCGCCCGAGTGGTGGAGGTGTCCGCGGTCGAAGATGCGGACTCCTCCACGCGCTGCCTGCCCTGCCTCCGCGCCGGCGACGACCGGGTGTTGAGCGTGCCGGCGGCCCAGGTGCATCCGGCGGGCGGCCAGGCCGCTTACGATTCTGTGACCATGGCCTGTCAGCTGGCGCAGGCGTCGCGCGTGGATGCCTTGGTCACAGCCCCCTTGCACAAGGCGGCCCTGGCGGCCGCCGGCCACGCCTACCCGGGCCACACCGAACTGCTGGCCGATCTGTGCGGGGTCGACGACGTGGCTATGATGCTCTACCTGGCGCCGAACGACCTGGTGCGGGGCCCCGCCGGGCTGGGGGTGGCGCACGCCACGCTGCACGTCGCCCTGCGCGACGTACCTACGCTGCTCACTCCCGGTCGGATCGTGCGCACCGCGCGCCTGGCCCATGTCGTCACCCGCGCGATGCTCGCCGCGATCCGCTCAACCGCCGCGCCCCGCATCGGACTGTGCGCGTTCAACCCGCATGCGGGCGAACAGGGCCTGTTCGGCGATGAAGAGATCCGGATCATCCGCCCGGCGGTCGAGCGCGGGGTCGCCCAGGGGATGAACCTGGAGGGCCCCTACCCTGCCGATACGCTGCTGGCACGCGCCGCCGCCGGCCAATTCGACGCGCTGGTGGCCATGTATCATGACCAGGGGCACATCGCCCTGAAGTTGCTCGGCATGCACCAGGCCGTGAATATCACGCTCGGCCTGCCCGTGGTCCGCACCAGCGTCGCCCACGGCACCGCGCACGACCTGGCCTGGCAAGGCCGCGCGCAGGGCGGGTCCATGCGGGAAGCCATCCGGGTCGCGGCCCAACTGGCCGAGCACAGACAGTGGCTGGAGTGGTGAGCTAACGCGGATCGCCCGCCATGGCCGCGCGGAGCCGCCCGATGTACTCGTCGGTGTGGTCGTCCACTTGCTGGTCGTCCTTGGGACGGTAGTCGAACAGGCTGGTGCTGAGGTCCGGGCGGTAGCCCACATCGTGGAGTACCCACGTGACGAGCGGCTGGCGGCCGGTCGGTGTGGCAGCGCGCCGATCCTCCCAGACATCCCGATAATACGAAATCCCGTAGGGGAACAGCGGAATGACCTGGTCGCGGCCGAGGATCAAAGTCACCCCATGGGGCAGTTGGGGCGGGAGTTTGGTCAGATCCGCCGGCTGACCGGCCAGTATGGCTGACCGCTGATCCGGCAGCAGGTTGGCGAGCATCGCGGGTTTCCATCGCCCGTCGAGACTCCACACCGGGTATTTCCCGACGACCGTGGGCCGCGGCGCGTCGAAGTCGAAGTGCGTGTTGAGGGCCGTGAGCAGCTTGGGAAGCCCGCCCAGGGCCATCCACAGCGTGGGTGGCGGTGGGACGTCCGACGGGCCGATCTGGCTGGCCGCATCGCGCAGCCGCCGCAGACTGACGCGCTGGAGCGTCGTCACGCCGTCTTGGTCACAGCGGACCCAGAACGTATCCCCATCGCTGATCTGCTGCAGGCTGGCCGATCTCCGATCTCCGATCTGCAGCTTCAAGTCCAGGCGGAGCAGCAGGCGTGGCCCGTAAGCCAACTGGCGATACGTTCCGGAACCCACCAGTTCCTGGCCGAATATATTGACAGTCTGGCGCGTGTTGGCCTCGATGCCCGGCAGCAGCAGGAGCCGCTGGGCGGCCTGCGCCACGAGTTCGCTGCCGGTGAGCGAGCCGGTCGGCTGCGGGCCGTTTGACGCGGGAGGGAGGACTTCGTGGCTGGCCCCGACCTCGTTACCGGCCGGCTGCCCCGCAGCTGCGGTGGGAGGTAGGACTTCATGGCCGGCGCCGACCTCGTTACCGGCCGGCTGCCGCGCGGCTGCGGCGGAAGAAAGGGCTTTGCTGTCGGCACGAACTCCTTTGGCGGCAGGCGCTTGTGACGAACGATGAGGCAGCACTTCCGCTACCAACAGGGCGAGCAAGGCGGCCAATGTGACGGGCAGCAGGTGGTTCATAGAGCGGTTGTGTTGGTTTTGCCAAAGAATCTCGTTATGACACGCCGATCAAAATCCCAAAGGAGACGTGATTCCCGCACTGCTTGCGCGGGATGACCCAGCGGCTTGGCGCGGGCCGGGACACAGCGGCCTGGTTGGCGAGCCGCCGGACGAGCGGGACCAACCTGGGCGGGCCATTCTAGGGTGGCAGGCGAGGTGGTGTCCACGCCAAATGCACGACGGCGCAAGCCCGACGTAAGGCCGGTGGAATCCGCAACCGCCCGGACTCGTTCCGTTCAGACCAGCCAGGAGTCACCAGCAGCCCAGGCCCAGGTGGGAAGCCGGCGGGCAAGGGCACCGCGTAGGGGGGATAATATGAAGACCTGCTTGTCGCGTTGGACCATGCTCATCGCCATCGCCGCGACCGCGGTGGGGTGCGCTCATCACCGGTCGTACAACCTGCCGCCTGCGGCGCGGCTGATGGAGCCGGGTCCGGGAGTCGGAGGTCCGGGACCGGGCGTGTTGGCACCGCCGCCGCCCCCCGTGGTCGCCACAGCCGGCATGATGGGCGTGCAGCCGGATGGGAACTTCGCGATGCCCGTCGGCCCGGAGGGAAGCCCTGTGGGCGGCTACGGCATGATGGCCGCGCCGCCACCCACTGTCCAGCTCCTGTTCGCCAAGCCGGAGAGCATGAACGTCACGTGGGATGTCGGGGGCGTCGGCCAGTTCGACTCTGAGCCGCTGGTGGTCCCCGGCCGTTACAGTTTTCCGACCGGCGGCATGTATCGCCTGAAGCTGTCGAACATCGCAGGACGTGAAGGCGAGGAACGCTACCCGACCCTCGAGGTCGGCCCGATCACGTTCCGCACGGAAGCGTACCTGGCCCACAACGCGATCCCGATCCAATTCACCGACGAGGATTTCGATCAGGTGGCGGCCGGTAATTTCGTGACGAAGGTGATCTACCTGCCGGATCCCGAGTTCCAAGAACTCGCGTTGGCCGGCGTCGAGACCCTGGTCAGCACGCGCCTGGATCCGGGTATTGACCCGATCGTCGAGGCGGACCGGCGTGGTGCGATCCTGGCGATCATCCGCATGGGCAACAAGGATCTGGAAGTGCCCGGCGCGCTCGACAGCGGCGCGGGCGGGGTTGTGCCGGCCGGGGCGCTGGCCGGCAGCGGCGCGGCGGTGGCCAACTGCGGCCTGTACGGCCAGCACTGCTTCCGCGGCGACTGTCTCCCCAGCGCCGGGCTGTATCCGGGCGGCGCGATGCCCTATGGCAACGTCCCGACCTACCTGTCGGGCGTGACGGTTCCGGAATGGGGCATGCCGATCAGCGGCACGCCGATCGGACTGCCCGGCCCTCCGCACGTTCCGCTTGGGAGCCCGGCAGGACTGCAGAAGCACGTGATCCGCAACCACACCCACATGAGCATTCCGGAACCGGTTCGGAAGTTCCGGATGGATGTGCGGCAGCAACCGGGCTACAGCTATCCGGCGCCACCCACCCGGATGCACATCCGCGAACAGAATATCCATCCGCCACTTCGGTACGGACAGACACTGGATGACGCACGTGAGTGTGTCCGGTAGCGGACCGTCGCATGGCAATGAACGTGGGGAGGCGACTCCCGTGGCCGAACGAAGACGCGTGCTTCGGGCGTCGGCGAGCGAAGTCGCCTCCCGCTTTTTTGTCGGAAGGTGACTATGACCGCTCGGCTGTGCCACGGATGTGGACCAACATCATGCGGGACACACGTCGCGAGGACGGGCATGCTCGGGGGTGCACGATGCCTGGCCGTGCTCGCGATCCTGGTGGCCGCCACCTCCCCTGCCCTTTCCCAGAACCGCCCCTACCACTACTTCTACTCCGCGGACATGCCGCCGGGCACGATCGGCGCGGCGCAGCTGCAGCGGGGCGGACCGCTGGCCCAATACTTCCAGCCGGTCGAGATCACGGGCCCTGCAGGGATGCAGGTGGCGCTGGCCACCGACGGCGTCTACCAGCCGGCGCAATCGGCGCCGCTGCGCGTGGCGCTGCTGGTGGGAAGAGTCTATCGGCTGAAGGTCACCCAGATCCCGTTCAACGTGGGGCAAGAGGTGTACCCCAGCGTGGAGATCATCAACCGGCTCTATCCCCCGCCGGGCGTCGAGGCTAAGTTTCCGATCCCGATCGAACTGACGCGTGAAGAGCTGGAGCTTGCACTGCGAGGCCACTACGTGGTACGCGTGGTCTACCTGGAGGACCCCCGCCTGGCGCTGCCGGCGCGGGAGGATCCGCAGCAGCAGCGGTACTTCGAAGTCGGCCCGAACCAGGACCCACTCGACGTGGCGGACGCTCTGGGGCGCCCGATCGCCATCTTGCGGCTCGGGTCGCGCGTGCCCGAACAGGATCAGCAGAGCGGCCGCTTCCTGTTCGACAGCCCGCCCTGGGTCCAATTGCCGCCGTGGACCGAGCCGCCCGATCACGCTGCACCAGACACACCCGCGGCACCACAGGACGCGCCGCCGAACGCCCCCGACAGCTCGGCCCCATCCACCACAACCCGGCGGCCGCCCGCCGCGGCCGGAGCCACACGATGACGGTCACCCACTTGCCCACCCCCGCCCACTACACGGCCACGGCCCCGCGCGCGGTCGGCCGATGGTGCCTGATCGCCCTGGCGGTCATGACCCTCTCGAGTTGCCGCGGGTTGGAGCAAGCGCCGACCGACAAGGTCGCCCAGCGCAACCCGCTTCGGACCACCTCAGACCACCCGGACGCACTGATAGCGACGCAGGCGGCGGATCCGCCCCAGGTAGCGCGTCTGCCCGCCCTGCCCGCCGGGAAAACGCTGTCGGATCAGCCCGCAGGCGCCGATCCACCCGCCCTGCCGGCCGCGCAGATCGTCCCGGTCGGACACACGACACCCGCGACGGCGCCTCAGGCGCCCGCCAACCCGCCCAACGGCGCGGCGTCGAGCCCGCAACCGGCCACGTTGCCGCTCGGACAGGTCTACCCGTGCGTGCCTGTCCCGCCGCCGTGCGGGTACGGGCCCGGAATGATGCCGTACGGGCCCGACCCCGGCTGCCCGAACGGGGTGCCGTGTGGCGCCTGGACGCCCCCCGGAATCGCCTGCCCATGGCCGACCGACGAATACCTGTGCGACGGCGGCGACGAGATCCCGGGCGTCCAGGTGCGCTCGGACTGGACCGTCGCGGGACTTCAACTCGAGGACACCGTGGTGCACTACGACACGGTCGCCGGCCGCACGGAAGTGCAACCGTCCAACCGTGTGTGCGTCTACGCGCCGCGGTTCGCCGCCGTGCGCAAAGTGTACGGGGTCGTCCAGCACGACGCCCACGAGCAGGTTTCCGGCATCGATTACCCGATGCCCGTCGATGGCCTGGGTGACGTCCAGCGCGCGACCACGGCCGTCCAGCCGCTGCCGCCGGGCGTGAAGCGGGGCACCTCGGCTCTCAGCGCGTTCCGCGAGCGCACGCCGTCCACGGGACTGGAAAACAGCCAGGCGCTGGTCGGCACGCACGGCGGCCTATTGCCCTACGAGGACTTCACTCTCATCCAGCGCGGGCAGATGGACAACTCGGAAAAGGCGCGGTTGGCCGAGCGGGTGGCGGCGGCCGTCGCCTGGAGCCACGACACGGCACTCCAAGTGATCATCGACGACCTGGCACTGCAGGAAGACCTGAATGTCACGCAGGCCGAGTCGGTCCACATCTACTCGCTCGAAGGCAAGCCGCGCCTGCAAGTCTGCAAGATCGCGTCCCGCCACGAAGCGCGGCCGGGCGAGACCGTGGAGTTCACGATCCGGTTCGACAACCTCGGCGATCAGGTCATCGGAAACGTCACCGTCATCGACAACCTGACCACGCGGCTGGAGTACGTCGAGGGCAGCCAGACCTGCTCGCTCGGGGCCAATTTCTCGGCCTCGACCAATGAAGGCGAATCCCTGACGCTGCGCTGGGAGATCATCGAGCCGATGAAGGTCGGTCAAGGCGGCGTGATTCGCTTCCAGTGCCGCGTCCGATAACCGCCGGACAGGTTGCCCCGGCCCGCCGAGCCCCTCGGTCGGCCCAGACACCCGGCCGACGACGCCGAGGGCCGGGCCGGAACCGGCTCGGCCCGTCGCCCGCCTTCTTGCGGAAATCCGGCCGACGCGCCAGGATGATGGGATCCATCTGCCACGATGAAGGGAACGCTCATGACCAACTCCTGGATTGCCGACCGGACGCGCCTGTTCGACAGCAGCGGCATCCGCAAGGTGTTCGACTTGGCCAGCAAAATGGAATCGCCGATCGACCTGTCGATCGGCCAGCCGGACTACGATGTGCCCGCGCCGGTGCGGGCCGCGTGCATCCAGGCCATCGAATCGGGCAAGAACAACTACGCGCTGACCCAAGGCATGCCCGTGCTGCGCGAGAAACTGCAGGCGCGGATCGACCGGGAGTACGGCCATGCGGATCGACGCGTGTTCGTCTCGTCGGGCACCAGCGGCGGCATCGTGCTCACGCTCCTGTCGCTAGTCAACCCGGGCGACGAGGTCATCATCTTCGACCCGTACTTCGTGATGTACGAGGCCTTGACACGGCTGGTCGGCGGCACACCCATCCTGATCGCGACCTATCCCGACTTCCGAATCCCGCTGGATCGCGTCGCGGATGCGATCACCGACAAGACGAAGATGATCCTGCTCAACAGCCCGGCCAACCCCACGGGCGCAGTGGCCAGCCTGGATGAGGTGCGCGGCCTGGCGGAACTGGCCGAGGCGCACGATATCGCCTTGGTCTCGGATGAGATCTACAGCCAGTTCTGCTACGACGAGCCGTTCGTGTCGCCGGCCCGGTTCAATGCGCGGACGATCGTCATCGACGGCTTCTCGAAGAACTACGCCATGACCGGCTGGCGGCTCGGCTTCGTCCACGGGCCGGCCGAGGTGATCGACACCATGGTGAAGGTCCAGCAGTACACGTTCGTGTGTGCTCCGCAACCGGCCCAATGGGCCGGCGCGGCGGCGATGGACCTGGATGTCAGCCAATACACGGAGGCGTATCACCAGAAGCGCGACCTGATCGTCCAAGGCCTGGCCGATCGGTACGAAATCGCCAACCCCCGCGGCGCGTTCTACGTCTTTCCAAAAACGCCCTGGGGCACGGGCACCGAGTTCGTCGATCGAGCCATCGAGAACCGGCTGCTGGTGATACCCGGCAAGGTGTTCAGCCAACAGGATACGCACTTCCGGATCTCCTATGCCGCGCCGAACCACGTGATCGAACGGGGCATCGAAGTGCTGCGCAAGCTGGCCCGCCGATAACCGCGCGCGTGGCCTTCCCCCCTCCCCTACCGCCGGGCAGACCGACGGCCGGCGCGTGGGGCGATGACCGCCCGCGTCAGGAGTTCGCCGTGCGCCCGCTCGAACCGGCCCCAGTCGATCGACATGACGATGTCGTCGTCTGTCTCAGCGAACGCAGCAGCCCGTGGGCTCCGGTCCACCTGGTAACCGAGCTTCTCGAGCATCCGACGCGAGGCGATGTTAGCCGGGATCACGACGGCAAAGAGGCGTTCGAACCCGAACACGCGGCAGGCCGCCACGTGCAGCATCGCGGCGTATTGCGTGCCGAGCCCTCGCCGCTGCTGGGCACGCGGGCCGACCAGAATGGCAAACTCCGCCTCCGAGCCGGTGATGTGACGGAAATCCGCGTCGCCTACCAACACGCCGTCCCGCTCCAGCAGGAACGGGCGGTCCCCGTCGGCACGCATCGACTGGTACATCTCCACCACGTCGTCCGCCGTCAGCTCCCGGGTGTTGGTCAACATGGCCAGGTTATGACGGTCGTTGTAGAACGCGGCCAGACTTGGAGCGGCGGCTCGAACCTCGTCCCAGGTCGGCTCCAACGCGCAAAGCTGCGTCTGTTCCCAAGAGGCTTCGATGGACCAACGTGTGTCGCCAAGCATGGCGCCTAGAGATATCCGCGCCGGGCGGCGATTGTCAAGGCGTTCGGCTATAACCCGATCGGGGGTGCGCGGCACGCCGAACTCGCCGCGGGAGTCCAGCGCACTTCCCGGCATGCTCGAAGCGCGGGGCGCACCCCGGCGACCGAACGCGGATATCACGGGATCATACCGGCACCTCCCCGACTGGAGGCCGCCGGGCTGGTCAATGGTCTGGCAAATCGGTACTGGAAACGACGCGTTGATGCCTGCCGCGTTCGACGACAATCGTTAGAATGTCAGGTTGACTTCTGGACCGGTCCGCACTCGAAGGGGCGAAGGAACAACGGATGATCTTAGAGGCTATCGCACTCTCAAAAACCTATGGTGCCGGCCAGACACGTGTGGAAGCGTTGCGCGACGTCAACCTGCAAATTGCGCGCGGCGAAATCGTGGCCATCATGGGACCATCAGGGTCGGGCAAAAGCACGCTGCTCAGTCTTCTGGGCGGGGTCGACACCCCGAGTGCCGGGCAGGTATTACTGGAAGGGGTCGACCTCTCCACGCTCGACGACAACCAACGCACGCTGATCCGCAGGCGGCGACTGGGTTTCATTTTCCAGGCGTTCAACTTGCTGCCGATTCTGACCGCGGTGGAGAACGTGGCGTTGCCATTGGAACTCGACGGCATCCCCTGGGCTGAAGCTCATCGTCGTGCGATGGAGGCGTTGGATCGAGTCGACATGGCGGCGCGGCGCAGTCACCTGCCGGGCATGTTATCGGGTGGTGAACAGCAGCGCGTGGCCATTGCGCGTGCGCTGGTGATAGAGCCGGCACTCCTCCTGGCGGACGAGCCCACCGGGAACCTGGACAGCGCCAACGGTCAACGCATCATGGAGTTGCTTCGCGACCTTGTGGACCAGCATCAGCAGACGATTGCCATGGTCACGCACGATGCGGAGATCGGTCGCACGGCCCATCGGGTAATCCGATTGCGCGACGGTCGCGTCGCGGGGGTCGACGACCTTCGTGCGGGCGATGAGCTTCACGCGCATGTGCCGATCATCCCTCGGCGAGCAGTGCGGAACTAGAGCGGGTGGTATTCGTATGGTGCAATGGAAGATCGCCTTTCGCGAGCTGGGGCGTCATCCCGGTCGCGCACTGTTGACGCTCTTGAGCGTCGTGATCGGGGTGGCGGCGGTGTTGGCCGTGGGGCTTTCCACCGGCTCCGCACGGCGTGCCTACCAGGAGATGTATCAGACCATCACCGGGCGTGCGGCTTTGGAAGTCACGGCCGCCGGCGGGGCTCCGCTGGACGAGTCGCTCGTCGAGGTCGTGCGGGACACGCCCGGGGTCGTGGCCGCGGTGCCGCTCATCCAGCGTCACGCCATCCTGTACTACGGGGATGGTCGCATGAACCTGCTGGCGCTGGGCATCGAGCCGTCCTTGGATACCGCCGTGCGGGACTATGACGTGGTCGAGGGTCAGGCCTTGTCCAAGAGTGCCGGTGTGTTGCTGGACGCGGGGCTGGCGCGGAGTCTGCATGTGCGCGCAGGGGATGAGGTACGGCTGCTGGTGCGGCGCGGTTTGGTGACGACGAAGGTTGTGGGCCTGGTGAAGCCGCGCAGCGGTTCGGCGGTCGGAGGGGGCGGTGTGCTGTTCATGCCGCTCGCGACGGCCCAACGGCGGTTTGCGGCCAAAGGCAAGCTGGACCGCATCCAAGTCGTGCTGGCCGAAGGTACGGACCTGGCGTCGGTCCAGGCGGCGCTGGGGCGCCGACTGCCAACGGGTGTGCAGGTCCAGCCGCCGACGACGCGGAGCCCGTTGGCCGAAGAGACGATGCTGGCCCTGGAAAACGGCCTGCGGCTGGCCACCGGCTTTTCGCTGCTGGCCGCGCTGTTCATCATCGCGAACACGTTCCTGATGAACGTCGGCCAACGGCGGCGGCAGTTGGCGGTGATGCGGGCCATCGGCGCGACGCGCCGGCAGATCAGCAGTCTCCTGGCGCGCGAATCGCTGTTGCTGTCCCTGGCCGGCACGCTGCTGGGCATCGTGGTCGGATTGGCCGGTGCGGTGATCTTGAACCGCACGATGAGCAGCCTGTTCCAGACCGCGCTGCCGCCGATTGAACTCAGGCCGCTGCCGCTGGTGATCGCGGCGGCGTTCGGTGTGGGGGTCTCGTTGTTGGGGGCCGCATTGCCGGCTCGTCGGGCGGCACACATCACGCCGCAGGAAGGGATGAGCGGCATTGTCAGTGGGGACATGGAGGGGCATTCGCGGCGCGGCGCCTGGGTCGGCCTGGCGGTGACACTCGTGTCGGCCGGTCTCTTGGCGGCTTGTCTGCTGGGCTGGCTACCGTTTGAGGCATCGGTCACGGTCACCGTCCTGGCGCTTATCGGATTGGTCCTGCTGTTGCCGTTGGTGCTGCGTCCGCTGACCTATGCGGGCCAGTGCCTGCTGCAGCCGTTGGCCGGCGTCGAATCACGCTTGGCGCGGCGGCAATTGCTGCGGCACTACGGCCGCACAACGCTGACGATCGGCGTGCTGTTCGTCGCCGTCAGCACGGGTCTGGGGCTGGCCAACTCCGTGATCGACAACGTGGCAGACGTGCGGCACTGGTATCAGACGGCGATTGTCGGCGATTTCTTCGTCCGCGCCGCGATGCCCGACATGGAGATCGGCCTATCGGCCGCCGTGCCGGAGAGCGTCGGTGCGGACATCCAGAAGATCGACGGTGTGACGCGCGTCGACAGCATCCGGTTCGTCTCGGCCAAGGTCAATGACCAGTCGGGGATTGTCGTGGCCCTGCGGAACGAATACCGCAGCGCGTCGGACAGGTCACGGGACGATTCCCCGCTGCTGCGGTCGCTGCCGCAAGACGATCGAGTGACGATCGGCTCGGTGCTGGCTCAGCGGACGGGTCTGCGCGCGGGCGACTCGATCACGCTCGACACGAGCGCCGGGCCGTGTCAGCTGCCCATTGCGGCCGTAGTCAACGAGTATGCGGCGGGCGGCCTGACGGTCCACATGCATCGGGCACTGGCCGAACGGCTGCTGGGCCTGGAAGGTGTGGATGCCTACATCGTGAAGGCGGACCACGCGGTCTTGGAACAGGTCGAGCATTCCTTGCGGGAGGTCTGCGCCGCGCAGGGCATGTTGCTGCAGTCGTACGCCGACCTGACGGGGACGATCGAGAGCATGATGGCGGGCGTCGTCGGCAGCCTGTGGGGGCTGCTGGTGCTGGGCGTGATCGTCGCGGCGTTCGGTGTCGTCAACACGCTGGGCATGAACGTGTTGGAGCAGACGCGGGAACTCGGCCTGCTGCGCGTGGTGGCCATGACGCGCGCCCAGGTCCGCAAGGCGATCGTCGCACAAGCCGCCCTGCTGGGACTGCTCGGCGTGACTCCGGGCCTGCTCGCGGGCACCGCGATGGCCTATGTGATGAACCTGGCGACCCTGCCGGTGATCGGCCACCCGGTGGCCTTCAAGCTGCATCCACTGCTGCTTCTGGGCGGATTCCTGGCCGCCATGACGACCGTGCTGGCCGCCGCCTGGATTCCCGCCGAACGGGCGGCCCGCCTGGAGCTGGTCAACGCCCTGCACTATGAGTGATCAGCCGCGCTTCGAGCAGGTCCGGCGCAAGTTGGGGCGCGTCGACGAACACAGGTTCCCCCGGGCGCAGCACGGGGTCAGGCATCGGGTTACCCATGAGGTCGAGCACCGCCGCGCCGGCCACGTCCAGTGGACGCGGCGTGTCGCTCCAGACCACGGCGACCGCGCCATCGCCTTTGGCGAACAGGTACACCGCCAGCTCGCCGGCGGTCCGCTTGCCGACCGGCGTGGCGCCATCGAGTTGCTGTTCCAGGGCGCTGTAGGCCATCATCGTGGGCTTGGGTCGGCCGTCGTAGTCCATCAGCACGTAGTAGCCATTGGCCATGCTGGAGAACCAGGGCATCGCGCCCAGCTCGCCGCCCGTGTAGTAATAGCAGATGTTGACCACGCCAGCCGCGCGCATCTGGACCATGCCGCGCACCAGTCCGCAGGCCGCGTCGAGGCCGGTCAGCGGCTGCGATGCGCCCGCTTTCGAGCCGAACGCGGGGCTGCGGCTGAACCCTTCCCGGGGCAGCCAGGAGGCAAACGGCGGACAGCGCAGGCCCCCTTCGGTCATGTAGATCGGTTTCACCTGCCCGTGCGCGCGCATCAAAGCGAGGAACTGCTGTACCTCCTGTTCGAGGAACGTCGGCTCGCCCGGCGCGGCCGGCTCCGTCACGGCCGGGCTCCAGTACACGTGGTACGACAACGCATCCATGAAATCGAGCCCGTGCTGGGCCAGCATGCGACGGGTCCAGTCCTCGCGGTGTGACGAGCAGCAGCCGCCGATGACCACCGCTCGCGGGTCGGCGCGCCGGACGGCACGGCAGGCGACCTGGAGCAACTCCGCGTACTCCTCCGGCGTGCCGCTGAAAAACGTGTGCCAACAGGGCTCGTTCCACACTTCCCAATGCCCGATGCGGTCTCGGAAGTGCTCGACCGTCCTGAAGACGTAGTTCTCCCACTCGGCCAGGTCGCGCGGCGGCGCACTGGTCCAATTGCCGCGGTCCTGGTCCGGAGGATGCGGCCGGCCGGCCCAGCGCGGTGGATGGCCGAGGTTGGCCAGGATGCAGAAGCCACGCCGGCGCAGTTCGTCGATCTCGGAATCGCGCCAGACGAATCGGCCCGGCTCCGGCTCGACCACCCACCAGTGGCAGAAGTCGCCGAAATCATGCAGCCGGACCCAGCGTGCGCCCATCGCCTCGGAGGCCAGCAGCGTGTTGGTGGGCTCCGGCACGACGGCCGTCACGTGCGTGCCGAACGCGGACTCGGGCCGCAGCGCGCGGTCGCGCCGCGGAAACACGCCGAACCAGACTTCGCCGGTGGCCGGCCAGTCCCCGGCCTGGACCCGCACGCGGTACATGCCGGGTCGATCCAGCACGAACTCGACCCGGTCGGGCCTGCCGCATTCAGCGGTTCTCGACACAACCTGCACAGGCCGTGCCCAGAGGTCTTCCAGCGTATAGGTGAGCGGGCAGTGTTCCAGCGGCACCGCGCTGGCCACCTGCGCCGTCACCTCGACCCGCTCGCCCACACGGCACCAGCGCGTGGGCGTGTCGGCGCCGACCTCGACGTCCTGCGCAGGCCGATAGTCGGTCGCATCGCCTTCTTCGATTTGGATGTCGTCGAGCCAGACGGTGCCGCGCGGCACGATGCGCGCGACGTAGTCCTCCCACAGGTTGGGCAACACGACGCCGCTCACCTGGCAGCGCGTCCAGTCGGTGGTGGCCGTCACACTGGCCTTACACTCATTGCGCTGCGACGGCTGGTCGCCGCCTTCGTCCGCCCATTCGAAGAACTGCAACGTCACCGGCGTGTCCGGTTCGGCCGCTTTGAGCCACACGCTGAGTGTGTACCGCATGCCCGCGCGGACTGGAAACGGACGGCACTCCAGACCCGGGGGCGTCTGGCGGGGCCGCGTCCCAGGCGCCAGCGGGCGGTTCAGCGGCAACGTCAGGCTGGGCAGGTCCACCCGGCCCAACCGCGCGCTGTACCGGCCCGAGTGCGCCGTGGTGTCATCAAGGACGAATCCGCTGGTCGGCGTCCAGCCCTCCGGGCCGGCTTCGAATCCGCTGTTGAAGATCCGATTCCCCTTGCACGGCGGCATCTCCGCCACCGCAACTTCCGTGTGGATCCCCGGCAGCAACGTGACATCGTCAACCCACAGCGAGCCCGTGTCGGAAAACATGATGAAGACGGCGCAGCGCGGATCGGTCCCGAGCGCCTCGCCGGTTACCAGGATGGGACGCCAGTGGTCCTTCACTCGCATATGACCGCCCAGGTAGCGCGTGTACGGCTCGCCATACTGGCGAATCCCCACGTACACAGGCGACGCGACGTCGCCCCGCACCCACAGGCGCAGCGTGTAGGGTTTGCCCCGCTCGACCGACACGTCACCGCTGTGGAACTGCACCCCGCCGCTGACAAACCGGGTGCAGGTGACGCGCTGGGCCGATCGGCCGCCGTGGACGTCCGCCGACTCTTCGGCAAACACGACATCGTTGTCGCCGTAACAGTTCCCGGTCCACCCGGCCGCCAGCCCGTCGGTGAACGGCCCCTCCATGCCGCCGTCACGCAGCAGCTCGTCGCCGCCTCGGACCACGTGCGCTAGCAGCAGGACAAGACCGACGAGGACGGCCGTCCGACGCGACGAGACTCTCATGGGACCTCCTCCTTCTGCAGGGACGCGCTCGCCCGCGCTGAGCTGGAACACAGTGCCAGTGTGGCGCGCTCGGCATCCACGCGTCAACCAGCAGATGCCGCGGACCGGGCCGAAAGCCACGGGGCCGTTCATGGAACATCCCGGCCGGCACTGCCGGCGTGGACCTGTCCCCCGGACCCGGCCCTGGCCGCGGCCCATCGCTTCGGCAAGCTCAGGCTGCACAAGCGGGCGCCGCGTTTGCAGTCCCGGGGGCCCCGCCGTTACAATGCCTACGGGCATGGCCTGCGACACGCGATTCGAACCATTGAACGAAGGCCGCAACACGCGCGGGGAGCGAACCATGGTGTACAGTCAGTTCAGCCGTCGGCGATTCCTGCAGGCGGTGGCCTCCGCGCCGGTCGCGGCGCCGCTGGTCATCCCGCGGCACGTGCTCGCACAGGCCGGCCGACCTGGGGCGAACGAACGTGTCAGGGTCGGCATCATCGGATTGGGACTCCGCATCCGGCAGCTGTTGAATTGGCCCGCCGAAATGTATCTCCAGGCCGTCTGCGACTGCAACGCGTCCCAGATCCCGTCGTTCGTGGACTGGTACAGGCAGGCCGCCCCGGAAGCGGAGAAAGCCGCGCAGTATGCCGATTACCGCCGGATGCTGGAGACGGAGGCGTTGGACGGCGTCTTCGTGACCACGCCGACGCATGTCCGGGCGCGCCCGGCGCTGCTCGCGCTGGCCGCGGGGATCGACGTCTACGCGGAAAAACCGTTCGCCTTGACCGTGCAGGAGGGCCAGGCGCTGGTCAAGGCCGTGCGCAAGCATCAGCGCGTGTTCCAGGTCGGCACGCAGGCGCGCTCCCTGGCGATCAACCGCTGGGCCGTCGAGCAGATCCATCAGGGAGCCATCGGCACGATCTCGAAGGTCGAGGTGCCGAACTTCCTGTCGCCGCGCGATTACCAAACGCCCGAGACGCTCAAGCCGTGCCCTCCCGGCCTCGATTGGGACCGCTGGACCGATCAAGCACCGCTCCGACCGTGCGATCCCGACCTGCTGGGCAGCACCGAGGCCTGGGGGTTGTACCGCGAGTTCGACGGCGGCGGCAGCACCTGGGGGATGACCGGATTCGGCACCCACGCGTTCGATCAGGTCCAATGGGCGCTCAACAAGGACCGGGAACTCCCCGTGGAAATCTGCACGGTGGAAACCAACAACCCCAGGAATCGGAGCCCCTTCTACATGAAGTACGCCGACGGCACGACGATCGTTATGCGCGCGGAAGGCGAAGGCGGGCCCGCCTTCGGCGGCATCTTCTTCGGCAGCCAAGGCAAGGCCGAAATCAACCGCAACCAGTTCCGCACCAACCCGCCCGAGATCGCCGCGGCCATGCCCAAGGACCTCAGCGACCTGGAGGTCGGACATGTCAAGAACTGGCTCGACTGCGTACGCAGCCGGAAAGACCCGATCGCGACCGTGGAAATCGCCCACTACCACACGATGCTCTGCCACTTCGGCGTCATTGCCCGCGAGATCAAGCGGAAATTGCGATTCGACGCCGCGTCGGAGCAGTTCCTCCATGACGACGCGGCCAACCACCACCCATCCATGATCCGACCCCGACGCGCAGGTTACGAACTGCCGAACGTGTAACGCGGTCGCGGGAGCGCCGTGTCGGCAGCCTCCTTGCGCCGCGGAATCCCGGGCTTGAATGCCGACTGTCCGATCCACCCCCCCCTGCCCTGCCAAGGCCCGACCACGATGCCTCCGTTCATTTCACTTCCGTCGCTTCGCGCATGGACCGTCTGTCTGTTGTTGGGCGTCGCAGGCCCGCACCTGCGCGCCGCCGAACCTGCTGACACACCCGCGGACCCGCGCGTCAAAGTCCTGCTGGTCACGGGGATCGAATACCACAATTGGCGCGAAACCGCCCCGCAGATCGCCAAGCAGCTCGCCTCCTGCCCGGATATCGAAGTCCGACTGGAGACGAATTTCAACGTGCTGTGCTCGGACGAGATCTTCAACTACGACGTGCTCTTCTTCAACCTCTGGAACTCCCGAGACGACAGCCCCACGCTGGACGACGATCTGGCGTTGAGCAACATCGAGCAGTTCCTGCAGGACGGCAAAGGGATCATCATCTACCACCTGGCCATCGGCATGTTCGAGACGCACCGGGACCGTGTCGAGAAGATCATCGGTCGCGTCTACGACCGTTCGCTCCCGGGCCACGACCCCTTTCGCGAATTCGAAGTCCAGGTAGTCAAGCCGGACCATCCCATCATGAAGTGCGTGCCCGACTTCACCATCGCCGACGAACTCTATACCTGCTTCGCGCTCGAGGGTCGGCCGATCGAGGTGCTGGCGGAAGCCACGTCGATCCAGCTCAAGAAGGCGTTCCCGATGGCGCACCTCCACCCGTACGGCCGGGGGTACGCCTTCACCACCGTGTTGGGCCACGACCTGCGCGCGCTGCGCAGCCCGGAGTTCGTGACGATGCTGCGCAACGCGGTCTTGTGGCTCGGTCACAAGGAGGTGCCCACCTCGCCGGCCCGGGTCGTCTCGCCGGCGAAGCCGATCATCGACGACAGATACTATCCGGTGGTCCCGGCGGAGTTGGATGCCCGGATGCGCCAGATCCGACAGGGACTCGGGCCCGGCGAGCAACTGCTCGTCTATGTCGACTGCGGCCGCGAATGGGACAAGACGGCCGCCACCGGCGAAACCATCTCGGTCGAGGGAGATGCCTACCTGTTCCCGGGTTCGCGCGACGTGTTCGAATCGGAGCCGGCCCTCGGCTATCTCGTGTCCGGGAATCCGGCCCGCCTGCAGGTCGGAGGGCTCCGTGCCGGAACGGCGTACCGGCTGGGCATCAGCTGGTGGGACTATGACAACGGCCGGCGCGTCCAGAGCGTCCGCCTGGTCTCCCCGGACGGAGACCGTTCTTTCCCGGTCCTCGCGCCGACGGCGCTGCCGGCGTACTACGAGAAGCAGGAGCTGGCGAAAACGTACACCTGGGACGTGCCCGCGGAGTTGGTCGAGGCCGGCGCCTTCGAGGGCCTCATCGAACTGGTGCGGGGCCCCAACGCGGTGATCTCCGAGGCGTGGCTGCTGAGCGTGCAATGAGAACGTCGACACGGAGTCTGCAGGAGACCTGCCGGGTGCTGGGAAGCAAGAAGAGAAGAGTCGGAAGTTGCACCTGCGCGGCGGATCGCCATAATGAGGTGGATTCAGGTATCACACGGGACACTGGCTGATGAACGAACAACCTCTCGCGGACAGCCCTTCGCGTCCAGGACGCACGTCGATCGGTCGTCGGACCTTCCTGGCGTCGGTCGGAGCCGCAGCGCTCGGCACGACCGCGGCGGCCGCCCGGCCCTCGCCGACCACTTGGCTTCCCATGGAAGGGCCCAACCGCCCGCTGGGCGAAGGCCGGGGCCTGCATCCCGGCCGAGTCGTCTGGATACACAATCCCGCGGCGGCCCGGTGGGATGGCAACCCCGAGCACGGCGGCTGGTTCGAGGACCAGTGGACCGACCCGGTGCTGGCCGACCAGATGTTGAGCCGGGCTCTGCGGCTGCAAACGGGCGCGCCATCGGACGCCGAGGCCTGGGCGGCCATCTTCCGGCACCACCATCAGGCTCGGGGGCGGGCGCAGAGCGGCTATCAACCCGGCGAGCCGGTCGTGGTGAAGCTCAACCTGAACTGCTCCCAGCGCCGGTCGGACCCGGCCGCGGGGTTCTACAACACGCCGCAGATGACCCGGGCCCTGCTGCGACAACTGGTACAGCACGCGGGCGTTGCGGAGACCGACATCATCTTGTCGGACGCCTCCCGGCTGGCCAGCGACGCGATCGTCGACTATTGCCACGCCGAGTTCCCCGGTGTGCGGTTTGAAGATCGCGACGGCGGCGACGGGCGCATTCAAGCCCAACCGGACAAGAGCGTGGCGTTGCATTTCGGCGACCCCGACACGCCGGCGAGCGGCCGGACCTACCTGCCGACGTCGATCACCGCCGCGGCCTACCTGATCAACATGGCCGTGTTGAAAGGCCACAGCCTGGCGGCGGTGACACTCTGTGCCAAGAACCACTTCGGCTCGGTCTACCGCGAGAACACGGGCAGCGACGACCCGCATCAGGGCTGGAATCCCAGCCACCTGCATGACAGCATCACGGTGCGCAGCCGTGCCATGAGTACGTACAATGCGCTGGTGGACCTCATGGGCCATCGGCACCTGGGCGGCAAGACGGTCCTGTACCTGATCGACGGGCTGTACGCCGCGCTCCACCAGAACGTCGCGCTGGGGAAATGGCAGTCCGCACCGTTTGACGGACACTGGCCGGCCAGCCTGTTCATGTCCCAGGATCCGGTGGCTCTCGAGTCGGTCGCGGTTGATTTCTTCGCGGCTGAACCGACCGCCCAGGAGATGGTCGGCGCCGTGGACAACTACCTGCACGAAGCGGCCCTGGCCGGCGACCCGCCTTCGCGGACGCGCTACGCGCCCGACGGCCCAGGCGCGGCGCTCGAGAGCCTGGGCGTACACGAACACTGGAACAACGCTGCGCAGAGACAGTACTCACGCAACCTGGGCCTCGACCGCGGCATCGAACTGGTCCAAGCACACGCTTGATGCGCGACAGGCTGGAAGCCTGTCCCACGTGTTGGTTAAGCGCTCTTGGTGCGCGGCTCGGCGATCTTGAACAGCTTCTCCCGGCCGTCCACCACGTCATCGCTGATCACGTAGGCCGTACCCGGCGCCTGGTCGGGCAGGTCGTACATGATGTCGAGCATGACCTCTTCGATGATGCTGCGCAGGCCGCGGGCGCCGGTCCCCTTGGACATGGCCCGGTGCGCGATGCGGCGCAGCGCCTTGTCGGTGAACGTGAGTTTCGAGTTCTCCATTTCGAACAGGCTCTGGTACTGCCGGACCAGCGCGTTCTTCGGCTCGGTCAACACGCGGACGAGTCCTTCCTCATCGAGCGGCGTGAGAGCGCTGACTACGGGCAGTCGGCCCACCAGTTCCGGGATCAGGCCGAACGTCAGGATGTCGTCCGTGGTGACGTGCGGCAGCAGCTTGGACGGATCCTTTTTCTCTCGAGGCAGCGGGCTCTGGCCGAACCCCATCGTGGGCCGGCCGAGGCGCTTGCCGATGATGTCTTCGATCCCTACGAACGTGCCGCCGCAGATGAACAGGATATTGGTCGTGTCCATCTGGATGTACTGCTGCTCCGGATGCTTGCGGCCGCCCTGGGGCGGGACATTGGCGATCGTGCCCTCGAGCATCTTGAGCAACGCCTGCTGCACGCCCTCGCCCGAGACGTCGCGGGTGATCGACACGTTCTGGCTGGTCTTGCCGATCTTGTCGATCTCGTCGATGTAGAGGACGCCGCGCTGGGCCGCCTCCAGATCGAAATCGGCCGCGTGCAGCAGCTTCAGCAGCAGGTTCTCGACGTCCTCGCCCACGTAGCCGGCTTCCGTCAGCGTGGTGGCGTCGCCAATGGCGAACGGCACGTTGAGGATGCGCGCCAGCGTGCGGGCCAGGAGCGTCTTGCCGGACCCTGTCGGCCCGAGCAGCAGGATGTTCGACTTCTCGATTTCGACGCCCGAACCTTCCCAGCCCAGCGCCAGCCGCTTGTAGTGGTTGTGCACGGCCACGGCCAGCACTTTCTTGCTCTCGGCCTGGCCAATCACGTACTCGTCCAGCTTGGCGACGATCTCACGCGGCGTCGGGATCTCCTTGAACAGCTGCTTGGTCGTGCCCCGACGACGCTGTTCCTGCTCGAGGATCGACTGGCACAGATCGATGCACTCGCCACAGATGTAGACGTCGCCCGGCCCTTCCACCAGCGGCCCCACATCCCGATAGCTCTTCCGGCAGAACGAACAGAATGCGTTCTTCTTCGTCGTACCACTGCTCCGTCGGCCACCGCCCGAATCTCTTCCAGCGGGCATAGTCACTCCTTTCGGATCGACGGTCTCCCTCCGAGCCACAGTGAGGTCGACCGGAATTCTGTTGCTCCTCGGTGTCGCTCGATCCGGCCGAACGGGCTTCGTGGTGTCACTGCGCCCAGGCCCCGTTGGGCTTCCCTGTCCGCGATTCGTCGAGCTGCCCAAACTACGGTTCTATCTTGCCAGTGCAACCGGCCTCCCAGGCCAGAGAGAGTCGTGAAGGCATGACCGACAAACTCGACGGATCCACCGCACCAGGCAGAGCCGGCGCCGTGGATTCACTCTTCCCCTTCCGCATCCTTCAACTCTTCTTGGAGCTTGCGCCCCAGCACCGTCTTTATTGTTCGGAATTCCGTCTCGCTGATGTCACCCTCCCGATGCATTTCTCGGAAATTCGTCAGCAGATCGCTTGCCGTTTGCCGGTCGTCGTCGATGCGATCCTGAAACCTTCGCACGACGTAGTATCCCGCCGCCAGCATCACCAGCAGAACGGCTATCCACAGCACAGCTTGCGCAACCGAGGTCGTCAGGAATTCCCGCATGGTTGGATATCCCGGGGAAGACGAGCACACATCCGGCCAAGGCAACCGACCAGGCCACGTGGAATATTATGCACATTGGCATGGCCGCGTCCAGAATTTCCTGCCGACATGCCTGATGCGACGGGACTGATCCAACTTACGAACTGGACACGCGGATGGTTCATCCGCCCGCCGCCGCGCCCGCGCGGACGAAAGGCCCCCCCGCACCGCAGACCACCTGTCCCACCGGCCGTCTCGACCCCGCCACCCTGCTCAAGTTACAGAACCGGCCCGCCCGATACCAGATAGGGGGACATTGTCATGCCAGCCAACAGGATACGTCACGCGATGATTCTGTGGGCCGCATGCGCCTCGGCAGGCCGGGCCCAGTCACCGCCCCCCGCCGCCCCACCGCCCCCGATTGCGACGCGCAATGCCGAGCACCCGCTGCCGCCCCTCTATACCACGCGGCAGCACGTGTTCGCGATCCCGTTCACGCCCGACCGCCGCGTCGCTCAGCCGGTCGAAGTCCACCTGTACGCGTCCACAGACCAGGGCGCCACTTGGCAGCTCAGCGCGCGCCAACAGCCCGAGACGCGCCAGTTCACGTTCCGGTCCCGCGGCGACGGCGAGTACTGGTTCGCGTCGCGCACGCTCGATGCCCGCCAGTACACCGGCGCCCAGGAACCACTGCGGCCGGAACTGCGCGTCGTCGTGGATACGACGCCGCCCCAGATCGAGTTGACCGTGCACTCGCGCGAGAACGGTGAAGTGCTGGCCAACTGGCAGGCCGCCGACCAGAACCTGCAGGCCAACAGCTGGAAGATCGAATACCAGGACGATCCGTCCCAGCCGTGGAAGCCGGTGCCCATCGAGCCTCCGCCGACCGACGACCTGCGCACCAGCTGCCAGGGTCGAACCACGTGGCGCCCCAAGACCTCATCCTCGGTCATCAATGTCCGGGCGGAGGTGCGCGATCGCGCGGGAAACCTGGCCGTGGTCAACCGCCGCCTCCTCCTGCCACCGGCGGCCTCTTGGGAACCCGGCCCGCACTCCGCCGCGACCGCCCCCATCGCCGATCCGTTTGCCCGGATGGGACAGGCAAGCGAAGGGGCCGTCACGTGGCCCAGCGATAACGCCTGGTCACCGGCGATGACAGCCTATGCCGGCACGCCGGCCACCGACGCGACGCCGCCAGTGACCACCCCTCCAATGACCGCGCCGCCCGTGATGACCCAGCCGGAAACGCCCTCCGCCGCATACAGTCAGTTCGCGTCCGCGCGCAGCGATCTGGCGCCCCGGGACCCGGCGCCGCCCGCCTCGGCCGTCCCGGCCAACACGCTCTCGGGCGATCCGCTGGCTTCCATCCTGCCGCCCGGCGAACGCCCCCGGATGACCCGCGCCACGCGGTTCCAGTTGCATTACGACGTGGACGCCGTCGGCCCCGCGGGCGTCGAGGAGGTCCAGTTGTGGGCCACCGCCGACGGCGGTCAGACCTGGCGCATGTGGGGCACTGATGACGACCTGCAAAGCCCGTTCGACGTGGAGGTCGCCCAGGAGGGCATCTTCGGGTTCCACATCGTCGTGATCGGCCGCAACGGCCTTGCCGGACGCAAACCGCGGACCGGCGATCCGGCCGACATCTACGTGGGGGTCGACACGCTCAGCCCCGTGGCACGCCTGACGGCCGCCGCCTATGGCGAGGGCAGCCAGGCCGGCAAACTGGTGATCCGCTGGGAAGCCAGCGACGCCTACCTGGACCCGCGCCCGATCACGCTGAAATACTCGGAGGACCCCGCCGGGCCCTGGACCGTCATCGCATCGGCATTGCCCAACACGGGCGAGTTCGCCTGGCCCGTCGATGCCCGCATCCCCGCGGCCGTCTACCTGCAGTTGGAGGTGCGCGACGAGGCCGGCAACGTGGCCACCGACCAGACGACCGATCCGGTGCGCATCGAAGGGCTGGCCCCCAAGGCGCGCATTCGAGGCGTCCAGCCGATCCAGGACGCCGACCGCGAAGCGCTCCGCACGCCCGCCGCAGCGGCTCCGCGAGATGGCTGGGGCCGCACGCAGTGAGCCGCCGCAGCGCGCAGCAACCCGCCGGCTCGCTGCACCCGACCCCCGGCCACCTTGTCTTCCATACGAGCGCTAGTCTTCCGGCAGCGGTTGGCCTTTCGTCTCCGGCGCCCAGATCAGCGCCACCAAACCCAGCACGAAGATGAACGACAGATAGGTGGCGGCCTTGCGGAACGGTTCGTCGACCTGGTAGTGGACCAGCGTCGCATTCAAGTGCATGAGCGCAGGCGGGAACCCGGCCGCCAGGTAGCGCACCGTGTTGTAACAGAAGCCCACACCAGTCCCGCGCAGCCGGGTCGGAAAGATCTCCGGGAAATAGATCGAGTAACCGCCGAACACGGACAGCTGCGCGAAGCCCATCAGCGGCAGCATCCAGTAGGCGTCGGCGCTCGTGTGTAGACTGTTGAACACGAAGACCGTCGTCGCGAGACAGAGCACGAACGCGCCACCGAAGGCCGGTCGACGGCCGACGAGCGTAGCGGCGACCGTGAACGCGATCATGCCCAGGAACGAGCCGACATCCTGCAGAGCCGTGGCGCGCCCGCGCACCGCATCGATCACGTGCTGCGGTTCGCCGCTGGCCTTGAGCGCCTGCGTGATCAGCTCCGGCGAAAAGAACCCGATGCCCCACAGGCCGGCCATCCCGGCCAGCCCGAGCGCGACGCCGACCAGCAGGTTGCGCCGCCAGACCGGATGGCGTAACAAGTCCGGGATCGAGCCGACATGCTGCGCGCCGTCGCCCGAGGTGCGAGCCCGCTGCTTGGCCGCTTTCCAACGTTCCGGTTCGCGCAGCACGAGCATGATCGGGATGATCAGGAAGGCCGGCACGATCCCGACGAAGAAGATGATCCGCCACCCTGAGAGCCCGAACAGGAACTCGCGCTGGCCCGGCTGAATGTAGGTGCTCAGCAATGAGCCCACGATGTTGCCGCCGGCCGAGAGGGCCTGCAGCAAACCCAGGGCGATCGCCCGCACACGGCTCGGCACGCTCTCGGCCACCAACGTGGTCGCGGCACCGAACATGCCGCCCACGCCCAACCCGACCAGGAAACGATACCCCAGGAACTCGAGCGGCGTGCGCGAGATCCCCGACAAGCCGGTGAAGCCCGAGTAGACCAGCAAGGTCACCATCATGGTCTTCACGCGCCCCCAACGGTCGCTGGTCATGCCGAACAGGATCCCGCCGGTCGCCCAGCCGATCATCATCATGCTAGTGGCCCAGCCGCCCCACTTCTTGACCAGCGCGTCGCGCTGCGCCTTCGGCTCCGCAACCGAATCGTCGGCGGCGGACGCCGGCAGCAACTCCTCGATCGCCGACTCGCGCGACAAGGTGAAGATGCGCTGGTCCATGCAGTCGAACAGCCAGCCGCATGAGGCGATGATCACGACGAGCCAGTGATACCACGTGATCGGCTCCACGGCGTGGCCACTCGCCCCCTTGTTCGGTCCTGGCGCAGTCTGCATGTGGCTCCCTTTCTCCAACAGCGCGCGGCGGCTGCGAGCCGGACCCGCTGACGCGAAAGGCGCATTGTCAAGCAACCCGCCGCGGCCGTCAACCAGCAGACGCACGGCGGCGAGACGCGAGGTGCCCGAACCAGGACCGACCCCGCGGCCAGAGGCCGATCGCCGCGCCAGGTCACTGACGAACGCGGCATTTCACGACCACCTTCAAGACCGGCTGGACCGACTCCCCCGGATCGGTCGTCAAGCCGGGCGCATGGAGGTCGTGCGGCGTGAAGATCGCGAAACTGCCGGCAGGCACCTCCAGCAAGTCACCGGCCGCGTCGTAAAACACGATGTCCTTCTCCGCATCGTACGGTTGCCGCACCGGCAGGTCGCTCCGCAGGTACGTGTATCCCATCCGCTCCACGCCTTCCACGACGTACTGCACGTCGATGTACTGCCGGTGCGCCTCCCACTGCGCCTCGGACGCCGGTCTAGGGCGGTAGCGCTGTACGATCGCATAGAGCCGATCGCCGTCCAACACCTGCCGCCCGTCCGGGAGACTCCGCAGATCGGTCGCCCGCAGATAGTCCAACGCCCGCGCGATGTCCACCGCCAGCGTGCGATACATCGCGGCGTGCTCCAGTCGGTCCAAAATCATGATCCCGCGCTCCATGTCGTGCGTGTCGTGCGTAGTCAGCCGAAGACCTGTGATCGGCGCCCTTTCGCCAAGCGGCCCCCGGCGCCCGGCCGCGTCGATCATACCACGCCGCCCGGGCTCGGTGAGCGGGCCGGCCGGCGCGCGACGGCGTCACTCAGCCCAAATCGCCTTTTTTTCGCAACCTGCGTGCTTCGCCACTTGACTGGCGTGAACCGGCCGATGTATAAGTGAGATTCATTTTGCGACATGGTGATGGCAGAAAGTGAATAACCATTCACGGCGGAGCATGAATGGTCGACGAAACGGCCGATGGCGAGCAGTTGCCCCGCAAGGACCGGGAGCGGGAGCGGCACCGCACGGAGATCCTGGAGGCGGCGGAGCGGGTTTTTGCGTTCAAGGGCTATCAGGGGGCGACCGTCGAGGAGATAGCCCGGGAGGCGGAGTTCGCCGTTGGGACGATTTACAAGTATTTCAAGGGCAAGGAGGAGCTGTATTTTCAGGCTGCCGCGGGGTTATTCCAGGAGTTCATGCGGCAGTTTGAAGCGACGGTGTTGAGCATCGCGGCACCGGAAGAGGCGATTGGCGCATTGATCGAGTTGCGACTGACGCACTCGGAGGAGCACCGTCGATTCTTGCGGGTTTTCTTCGAGACGACGCGCGGCAGCCGGGTGGATCCGCTGCGTAGCGTCCCGGCCCATTTGGTGCGGATTTACGACGGGTACATTGAGGCCGTGCGAACGCTGTTCGCGCGCGGGATGGCGGACGGCACATTCGACGCGGGGGATCCGTTGTACACCACGTTGTGCTTGGAAGGCATCATCAACGCCTTCGTCTCATACTGGTCGCGCAACGAGCCGACCGAACCGTTATCGGTGCGTGTGGCGAAGCTGAAGCGCGAGTTTCTGGGACGCGTCAAGGTGCGTCTTGACCACGGGCTGCCCTGACCGGACGAGCGGCGTCGGTGGGCCCAGCGGTTTCGGGCATTGGGAGTATCACATTGATGAATCGGCAGAAGACGAGTATGCGGATTGCAGCGCTGCTGCTGCTGGCGAGCCCGGCGTGTTCGAACGGTTGCCGCCAGGCCGTCGCGCCGCCCGCGGCGGAGCCTCCGGAGGTGGCGGTGCTGACGGTCCAACCGCAGCAGATCCGGTTGACCACGGAGTTGCCGGGCCGCACCTCCGCGCACCTGGTGGCCGAGATCCGGCCGCAGGTGAACGGGGTGATCTTGAAGCGCTGTTTTGAGGAGGGCACGGACGTCCAAGCGGGCCAGGCGCTCTACGAGATCGACCCGGCCCCGTTCGAGGCGGCGTTGGAGAACGCGGTGGCGAGCCTGGATGCGGCGCGCAAGGCGGCCGATCGCGCGCGGGCCGCGCTGGAGGCGACGCGCGCATCGGTTGTGCAGCACGAGGCGATCCGGAAGCTGGCCGAGACCAATCGTCGGCGGTACGACGAGTTGTTCGAGTCCAGCGCGGTGGCCGAAATCCAGCGCGATTCGGCGGCGACCGAGTTCCAGGTCGCCGAGGCGTCGCTGCGGGCCGCCCAGGAGCAGGTCAACAGCGACCAGGAGGCCTTGGCGGCGGCGGAGGCGAACATCAAGCAGGCGGAGGCGGCGCTGAAGCTGGCGCGCATCAATCTGGGCTACACGACCATCACCGCGCCCATCTCCGGACGAATCGGCAAGTCCGAGGTTACGGAGGGCGCCATCGTGACGGCCTATCAGCCGGTGCCGCTGGCCAGGATCCAGGAGCTGGACCCGATCTACCTGGACGTGCCCCAGTCGACTCTCGAGTTGCTGCGGCTCAAACGACGCCTAGGGCACGGGCTCAAGCAGGGCGGCGAGCAGTCGAACAAGGTCAAGCTGATCCTCGAGGACGGCACCTCGTCGGACCTGGAAGGGACGCTCAAATTCCGCGACGTGACGGTGGACCCGACGACCGGATCGGTCACCTTGCGGATCGTGGTCCCGAACCCCGACATCGAGCTGCTGCCCGGCATGTTCATCCGCGCGGTGATCGAAGAGGGCATCGACGAGCAGGCCATCCTGGTGCCGCAGCAGGCCGTCTCGCGCGATCCGCGCGGCAACCCGATCGCCCTGATCGTCGACGCCCAGGACAAGGTCCAGCAGCAGTCGATCACGACCGACCGCGCGCTGGGCGACCAGTGGCTCGTCTCGGCGGGCCTGGCCCCGGGCGACCGGGTGATCGTCGAGGGCTCCCAGAAGGTGCGCGCGGGGACCGACCTGCAGGTCAAGGTCATCCCGTTCCAGCCCGGCGCGGCCGAGGCCGCGCCCGGTGAGCCCGAGCCCCAACCCGCCACGACTTCATCCCACTGACGGAGACGCCGCGTGCTATCGAGATTCTTCCTGGACCGTCCGGTCTTCGCCTGGGTGATCGCCATCATCTTGATGCTGGCCGGTTGCCTCGCGATCTACAACCTGCCGATCTCACAGTACCCGCCGATCGCGCCGCCGTCGATCGCCATCGACTCCTTCTATCCCGGCGCGTCCGCCAAGACCGTGGAAGACAGCGTGACGCAGATTATCGAGCAGAAGATGACCGGCTATGACAATCTGCTCTACATGTCCGCGCAAAGCAGCTCTTCCGGCACCTCCCGCATCGAATTGACGTTCACGCCGGGCACCGATCCGGACCTGGCCTGGTCGCAGGTGCAGAACAAGCTGCAGTTGGCGATGGCCAGCTTGCCGGAGGTGATCCAGCGTCAGGGGGTCAAGGTCAGCAAGTCGACGCGCAACTGGCTGATGATCGTGGGCCTGGTCTCGGAAGACGGGAGCCTCAACGGGCATGACCTGCGGGACTACGCCGTATCGAACGTCGAGAAGGTGCTGGCACGCATACCGGGCGTGGGCGAGGTGGAGGCCTTCGGCGGCCAGTACGCGATGCGGGTCTGGCTGGACACGGACAAGCTGACCGACTTCGGCCTGACCATCGCGGACGTGGTGGCGGCGCTGCGGGCGTACAACGTGGAGGTCTCTGCCGGCCAGTTCGGCGGCATGCCGGCGGTGCCCGGCCAGCGGCTAAACGCGTCGATCATCGTCCAGAACCTGCTCAAGACGCCCGAAGAGTTCGGGCACATCCCCGTGCGCACCAATCCGGACGGGTCTGTCGTCCGGGTGCAGGACGTGGGACGGACGGAGTTGGGCACCGAGCGGTACGACGCGGAGGTCTCTTTCAACGCCCTGCCCTCGGCCGGCCTGGCCGTCCGCCAGGCGCCGGGCGCCAACGCGTTGGCCACGGCCGACGCCGTGAAGGCGAAGATGCAGGAGTTGAGCCACTACTTCCCGCCGGGGATGAAGGTCGTCTATCCCTACGAGACGACCCCCTTCGTGGAGGTCGCGATCAAGGACGTGGTGCGGACGCTGTTCGAGGCCATTCTGCTGGTGTTCCTGGTCATGTACCTGTTCATGGGCAACATGCGGGCCACGCTGATCCCGACGATCGCCGTGCCGGTCGTGGTGCTGGGCACGTTCGCCGTCCTCGGGTTGTTCCATTTCTCCATCAACATGCTGACGATGTTCGCGATGGTGCTGGCCATCGGCCTGCTGGTGGACGATGCGATCGTGGTGGTGGAGAACGTCGAGCGCATCATGAGCGAGGAGGGGATCTCGCCGCGCGAAGCCACGCGGCAATCGATGGACCAGATCACCAGCGCGCTGATCGGCATCGGCCTCGTGCTCTCGGCCGTGTTCGGCCCGATGGCGTTCATGAGCGGTTCGACCGGCGTGATTTACCGGCAGTTTTCGGTGACGATCATCGCCGCGATGACGCTGTCGGTGCTGGTGGCATTGATCCTCACGCCCGTGCTGTGCGCGGGTTTGCTCAAGCCGGTCGCCAAGGGGCACCAGCCGGCCGAGGGCGGCGTGTGGTTCCTGCGCCCGTTCTTCCGCTGGTTCGACAACCTGTTCTTCTGGGCGCGCGAGGCGTACCTGGTGCAAGTCGGCCGCACGCTGCGCCATACCTTCTCGTTCCTGGTCATTTTCGCCCTGCTGCTGGGGGCCTTTTTCGTCCTGTTCCGGCGGATGCCCACGGCGTATCTGCCGGACGAGGACCAGGGCATCCTGATGATCCAGGCCATGCTGCCGCCCAACGCCACGCTGGACATGACCCAGACGGTGATGGCCCGCGTCCGGGACCATTTCCTGATCGACCAGAAGGACGCGGTGGAGTCCTGCATGGTGGTCTCCGGCATGAGCATGGCGGGCGGCGGCCAGAACATGGGCATGTCGTTCGTGAAACTGCGCGACTGGGACCTCCGCAACGCCCCGGAGCTGCGAGTCGGGCGGGTCGTCGAGAAGGCGATGATGGAGTTCGCGCAGTACCGTGACGCGATGGTCTTTGCGTTCGCCCCGCCGGCGGTGGTGGAGCTGGGCACCGCCAAGGGGTTCGATTTCCAGTTGCAGGACCGCAACGGCGAAGGCCACGACGCGCTGATGAACGCGCGCAATCAACTGCTCTTCGAGGCCTCCAAGGACAAGCGCCTGGTGCGAGTCCGCCCGTTCGGCATGGAAGACGTGCCCGAGTACCGGCTGGACATCGATTGGGAGAAGGCAGGCGCCTTGGGCGTACCCATCACGGCCATCCACCAGACGGTCTCGGCTTCGTTTGGCAGCGCGTACGTGAACGATTTCATCCAGAACGGTCGCGTGAAACGCGTGTATGTCCAGGCGGACGCCTCCTTCCGAATGCTCCCGAAGGACATCGAACGGCTCTACGTGCGCAACACGGCCGGGAAGATGGTGCCCTTCACCTCGTTCGCCACGGGCTACTGGACGACCGGCTCTCCCAAGCTGGAGCGATACAATGCGTTCCCCTCGATCAACATCCAGGGCGAGGCGGCGCCGGGCCGGAGTTCGGGCGAGGCGATGCAGGCGATGGAAGAGCTGGCATCGCATCTGCCGCCCGGGTTCGGCTTCGACTGGACAGGCGTGTCCTACCAGGAACGGATGGCCCGCTCCCAGGAAGGCCTGCTCTACTTCTTCTCCGTCCTGGTGATCTTCCTCTGCCTGGCCGCCCTCTACGAAAGCTGGCCGGTCCCGATCTCGATCCTGCTGGCCCTGCCGCTGGGCGCGATCGGCGGTGTGATCGCGATGAGCCTGGTGGGCAAGCCGAACGACGTCTACTTCCAGATCGGCCTGTTGACGACGCTGGGGCTGACTACCAAGAACGCGATCCTGATCGTCCAGTTCGCCAAGCTCCGCGTGGAGGAAGGCATGGAGTTGATCGAGGCGACCATGGAGGCTGCCAAATTGCGATTGCGCCCGATCGTGATGACGTCGCTGGCGTTCGGGTTCGGCGTGCTGCCCCTGGCGATCGCCCGTGGGGCCGGCGCGGGCGCCCAGAACGCGATCGGCATCGGGGTGGTCGGCGGCGTGGTCACCTCCACGTTCCTGGTGACCCTGTTCGCGCCGCTGTTCTACGTGATGATCTTCAAAATGTCCGGGAAATACCGCCAGCAACAGGCGGAGCACGTGGGATAGGCTTCCAGTCTGTCACCGCGAGCTCGACCGTACCGACAGCTGCCGCGCCGCCGTCGGCACGGGTCCGGCGACGTGAAAGAACCAAAGTGTTTTAACGGTTAACGTTTGTCGTTGGTGTTCCGCGCCCCATCGACCTGCTTTGTGCCCGCTCTGGCCCCCTACGAGTTGTGCCGTGCCCAGCGGCGACACGAAGACAGTCTCTTCCGTCCCGTAGGGACAGCTCTATCTCAGCCCAGGGCGAAGGCCCGGCGAGCCGTGCGAGCCGGGCCGCAGCCCTGGGTCGCGTACACCCACCAGACCCGAGTCCCAACGGGACGGCCCGAAAATGACCGTGCGAGATTCGGCCATCATGAATGAGAATGACGAAGCACGAAATACCCAAGCACGAAGGAATGACGAAGCACGAAATACCCAAGCACGAAGGAATGACGAAGTCCGAAATACCCAAGCACGAAGGAATGACGAAGTCCGAAGCTCGAAGAGCTCATGCGGTCAACCGAAGACGACGCTCGTTCGAACGTCCGGCTCGTCATTCGTGCTTCCTTATTCGAAGAGGACGAGTGCAGAGTGCAGAACAAGGAGTGCAGAGTGCAGAAGGGAAGAAGGGAGCGGAAGACGAGTGCAGAGTGCAGAACAAGGAGTGCAGAGTGCAGAGCGGGGGGCGGCAACAGACACCTTCCCCCCTTGTACAAGGGGGGACTGAGGGGGGTGAAAGGTGAAACCACGAGCGGGATTAACAATCGACGTCAACTCAAGCCCGATTCTCACCAGCCCAGCACGGGTCCAAGCATTGCGGGCGGGCGGGAAAGCTGCGAGAATCCCGCATGGTTGCGGCCGCTCCATCCGATGTCGAACGTCAGGCGCATGCGATCAAGCACCGCGTCTGTAGACCCTGCCATGGCCCAGACGCTGTACGTCCTTGATTTCCTTGATCAGCCGCCCGCCCCGGCGCCGGTGGTGGCCGTGTTTGGCGACGAACCGTTCCTCAAGCAGTTGGCGATCCGGCAGATCCGCCGGATGGCGGTGCCGGAGGACGAGAATCTGGTCGCGCAGTTTGACGGGACAACGGTCGCGTGGCGGGAAGTGTCCGACGAGCTTTCGACCGTGTCCCTGTTCGACCCGACGGGCGTGCGACTCGTGATCGTGCAGGACGCGGACGACTTCGTGCAGCAGAACCGGGAGCGGCTGGAAGCGTATGTCGAACGCCCCCATCGGCGTGGTGTGCTGGTGCTGGACGTCACCAAATGGGCGTCCAACACGCGGCTGTACAAGCTGGTGGACAGGCTGGGCATGCAGGTCGAGTGCCGCGTGCCGACCAAGGGGACCGGCCGGCAGAAGGAGGTGGACCACGCGCGGATCACCAGCTGGCTGGTCGAGTGGGCTCGGACGCGGCACGGTGCGCACTTGGCCAAGAACGCCGCCGCCCTGATGCTCCAGATCCTGGGTCCCGAATTCGGCCTGTTGGACCAGGAGGTGGGCCGGCTGGTTCTCTACGCCGGGTCGAGCGGCAAGATCACCGAGAAGCTGGTGCGGGAAGCGGGCGGCGGATGGCGCGCGAAAACCGCCTGGGAAGTGATCGAGGCGGCGCTGTCCGGCGATGCGCCCGAGGCGCTCCGACAACTCGACCGATTGCTGCAAGCGGGAGAGCAGCCGCAAGCGCTGTTCGGCCCGATCTCCTGGTCGCTTCGGCGCTTCGCAGCCGCCACGCGTATCTACCAGAGAGCCGAACGCCGCGGTCAACGCACGTCTTTGCCGGATGCGCTGGCCCAGGCCGGCTTCTTCACCTGGCAGAGCGGCGCGATCCAGACCGCCGAGCGACAGCTCAAGCAGTTGGGCCGCCAGCGGGCGGCACAGCTTTACCGCTGGTTGCTGGAGACCGATCTGGCCCTCAAGGGCAGCCACTCCTCGCCCGAAATGGCCCGCCTGACGCTGGAACACCTGGTGCTCCGGATGGACCAGCACCTGGCGCCCCCGCGCCCCGCACCGGTCTCGCCAACCGTGCACTAGCCTGGATTCCCATACGGCGGAAAGACCTAAGAAACAGCCGCCCAGCGGCGGGGGCGAGGGCCCGTGTATTAGGTGACGGCTTTACACCATACGGCGCTTAGCCGAACAGGAGCCGCAGGCG
>JBPOJB010000070.1:0-14451 GCA_052034005.1 Planctomycetota bacterium
AGCAGACGCTGGCGGAATTCTGTATCTTCCTTGCGCGTCGCAGGCAGCACACTCACGAACCGCCCTCCCTGCCCGTCGATGTACCGCATGTTGTCCATCGTGGCCAGCTTGCAGTCGGCCACGTAGAGGAAGTCGGCACGCCCCACCAATTCCCGCAGGATGTTCCACGACTCCTCGTGCGTCTGATCATCGGGGGTGCCGTCTCTGTGGTGCGCGCTTTTATGCAGCATTTTTGTGTTTTCTGGCCGGCACTGTGCCGTAAGTTCGTATTGGTGTCGCTGATGCTGACTCCAGTACCGTGGCGTAGACGTCGCTCCAGATCCCACTCAGCAGGATCACACGGAGGGTCAACACGGTCCGGGCACCCGCCTGCTTCCACCGCATCCCGGAGAGCTTCAGCCGTTGCGTGAAGACGGTCTTACAGGCCGCTTCGGTCACGCCACTGCCGATCGGCACGTGCTGTCGACGGTACTCCCAGTACTGCATGAAACGGGTGCGCTTCCGAAGATACTCATACGCGCGGCGATAGTCTCGTTTCCGGTGAGCAATGATTCCGTGACGACTGGCGCGCGCTGCAGCGGCATGCAGCACGCGGCTGGGGCCGTTGGGTTTCAGCAACGCCTTACGCATGCGCCGAGCCCAGCTCTCCCCCGCCCGTGTCTGGCCGAACAGCGCCTCGGCCAGCGTCGTAATGCGTTGGCTGGCATGGTAGTAATCGACCACCCGTTGCCAGGTCAACGGTTGTTCGGTCCGGGGATGGCGCATCGGCCGGAGCACGTCTCGGTAATAGGCCGTTTCCTGGTCTCCGGCGTCCGTCACATAGCACAGCCGCGGCAGCGGGCCCTCCCAACCAGTAAGGACCGCTTTGATCAGGGCCGTGAGTTCGGCCGTCATCATGTGCTGTCCCAATTCCGGTGGCTGAGCCGAGTACACCGTTCCCAGGCGTGTCCCCCGCCGGTCGTAGACCGTCACGGTGGCCGTCGTGGCCACCTCAAACGAGTCACCCGGCTGCATCCCCAGCGTGATGCCATCGCGACCGACGGACAACACGGGCCGCCGATTGCCTTTCCCCTCAAACGCTTCTTTGAGCCAGGTCAGCACTTTGGCGGCCTGCGCTTGGGCACTGAACGGTTGCATGCGCTCGGCCAACTGTCCGGTCACTTCCCGCAGTTTCTTGGTGCCCCAGAGCACGCCGTGCTCGCGACGCAGCCGCTGCAGCACAACGTCCTGCGCAGCGCCTGCGTCGGCGAAGTACCGCCCCACGGCCGAGGTCAACGCCGGAGTCGCGCCGCCTAACAAACCCAACATCCGTTCCAAGGGAAACAAGGTCGGTTCACCCCCCTCCCGTTGCCAATCCCGATAGCCGAAACGCCACAGCACGATCTTGCCGAAGCGCGTGGAAACGTTCCGGTTGGCGGTCTTGCGGTTGAGGCGTCGATAGGAGGTGCCGTCAACATGCACATCATGAGGAAGCGTCTCGGGGTCGTCAGGTTCCGCCTGATTGTAGGCCCAGCCTACAAGGGCGCATCCCAATTCCCGTAACATATCCTGGAGGGCCTCCTCGAATCGGAAGCTCGCGGTCGGAGACACCTCACCGCTGAGAAAACCAACCACCAGCTGGCCGATTTTTGCCAGGACAGGCTCCACCACCTGGCGCAGTTCTTCGTCAACATCCGTGAGTGCTGTTGCCAAAAGCACCTTGGTGCAGATAGAGTAGGTCATCGTGGCGTCCTTTCCAGAAGAGGAGTCTCTGAGCGAGAAACAACCTCCTTTTTGACGGAAGGACGCCATTTTCACCAAGATCACTTTCTGGGAGCGATGCGTTCTCCAGACCACTTATTCATCATTCACCCTCACGAAGCGGGGAAATCACCGGGATTTGCGCGCACCAGCGAGATCGCACCCGGCGTGTCGCCCGCCTCGGCGCTCCGGCCGTCCTGCGTCGGCCGGTTCACGGCTTCCAGCATCGCCGGAACGACCTACGCATCGGAGGGTGATGTCGGGATGCCCTGGTCCACTTGTGCGCAGGCCTGCAGGATCTCGTCGCGTGTGCCGCGGCGCGCGATCGCGTCCGCAAACGCCTTCTGGCGCAGTGCATAGGAGAGGCGCGCCAGCATCTGCAGATGTGCGCGGACGGTGGGGCTGAGCAGCGTGAAGAGCGTATGCACCGGCTGGCCGTCGATCGCATCGTACGGCACCGGCTGCTGCAGGAAGCACAGCGCGATCATCGGCTCGGGTACCGAGACAACCACGGGATTCCGGACATGCGGCAGCGCGATCCCTTCGCCGATGGCCGTCGACCCGAGCGACTCGCGCGTCAGGAGCATTTGCCAGAGGAACTCGCGGTCCGCCGCGGGCGGCAGCGGCAGCAGTTCGACCACGCCGCGCAGCGCGGCAGCCCGATCCGCCCCGCCGACGCCGTGGTAGACGCCGCCCGCGGCCATGACGTTGGCCAGCCGCACCGCCAGGCTCGGCGGCTGCGGCACTCCCAACGAAAACACCTCCACCGGGACGTTCAACCGGCGCGCTGCGGCCCAATCCAGGAGTTCCGCGCGATGGAACCGGTACTGGTCGTGTACGCGGTACGCCGGCAGCACGCCTTGCTTGATCCAGCGGTAGATCGTCTTCTCGGAAACGTTCAGAAGACTCGCTGACTCGCGAACGCTCAGTTCCATGGTTCGATACGCGTGCGGCGATTGAGCCGGATGACATCGGATACCGACGCGACCCAGCATAGCCCATCGCCTGTTGCCGGGCAACCGGACTGGTGCGGATCGCCGCGGCGGGAAACGCGCCGGTTCGTGCGCGGCCCAGCATGAGCCGATGATGCGCCCGCCCGTCTGATGGCCATTCCCGGCGACCGGGCCGTGGGTCCGTCCATGGCGGACCGGGTGGAGTCCCCGGGCCGCTTATCGCTTCTGGGCCTGGCCGGTCATGGGCACGAACGCGACCGGGATGATCCGTTCCTCGCGGACCTTTCCGTCTGTCTCCTTGTGCACGACGATCAGGCTCTGGTAGTGTCGGCCGACGGGGATCACCAGGCGTCCACCCGGCTTGAGCTGATCGACCAGCGGCTGGGGCACGTGTTCCGGCGCAGCCGCCACGATGATCAGGTCGAACGGCGCGTGTTCCGGCCAGCCGGCGTAGCCGTCCCCCGCGCGCACCGTCACATTCCGGTATCCCAGCCGTGCCAGTCGCTCACGGGCCGACTCGGCCAAGGCGTCGACGATCTCGATGCTATAGACCTGCTTGCACAGCAGCGACAGGACGGCCGCCTGATAGCCGGAGCCGGTGCCGATATCCAGCGCGACAGCCGACTCGGACGGGCGCGCCAGCTGGGTCATGAGTCCCACGATATAGGGCTGAGAAATCGTCTGGCCGTGGCCGATCGGCAGGGGCCCGTCCCAGTAGGCCTGATCGACTTCCCGGTCCGGCACGAACAGGTGCCGCGGCACCTTCTTCATCGCGCCCAGCACGTGCGGGTCCGTGATGTCGCGGGCCTGCAACTGCTGCTCGACCATCCGCCGCAGCTTCTCGGCGTGCGACCGTCCCAAGTTCTCGCTGTCATCGGTTTTCGACACGACCTTACCCTGGCCTGAGATGCTTGGCGTCTGGCCCGTCGCCGGCCGGGCCGCGTGCCCTGCGGCGCGCACACGAACCCACTGCCAGGTCGTGTACGCGATGACTCCCAACGTTGCCAGCACGATGCCAACCACCAGCGGTCGGATGCTCTTCATGACGGGCACCTGCGTGGTCGGGCCGCTCTGCCCGTCGCCAATCGGAGCACCTCCCGTTCGCTCAACGGGCCAACGCGGCCAGAGTATCGCCGACACGGATCCAGTTTCCAATAAGGGGCCAACCAGCTTTGGTCCTACCAGAGGCGCGGCGATGGTTCAAGACGCACAGGCGTCTTTTGCGCGCCGGGGCGCCGACTCGACCCCCGTGCGCCGATGGAACCACGAGCCGTCCCGCAGGTGCATTTTCATCATGGGTCGATGCACAGGCCCCGCGTTTCGCCTACAATGACGGCGTCTGGGAATTGCCCCCCGGGAGGTAGCGGATGTCGCAGAGCGTTCTGCAGCGGCCCACACTGGTGCTCAACCGAAACTGGCAGCCGATCCATGTCGCGACGGTGGCCCGCGCGGTGATCATGCTCTATACGGGCGCTGTGCGCGTCGTCGACCCGAAGGACTACCAGACGTACAACTGGGATGATTGGTCGCGGCTGCGACCGCACGAGGAAGAGTCCTGCGTCCGCTCCGTTTCCTACCGGCTGCGCGTGCCGGAAGTCGTGGTGCTGGCCCACTATGACGGCATGCCGGGCACGACCGTGCCGTTCAGCCGCCGCAACATCTACAAACGTGACCGCTACACGTGCCAATACTGCGGCCGACAGCCCGCCATTGAGGACCTGACGATCGATCATGTGATCCCCCGCGCGCGGGGCGGCGTCTCTTCCTGGGAGAACTGCGTGCTGGCCTGCTTTGACTGCAACAAACTCAAAGCGGACCGCACGCCGGAGCAGGCGCACATGCGATTGCGCTTTGCACCTCACCGTCCCATGTGGCGCCCCTTGTACGCCTGGCACTCCAAGCCCATCAAGAGCTGGGCCCGGTTCCTGGGCGAAGCCTACTGGAACGTCACGCTGCAGGATGAGTAAAAGAAAGCGAGGTCGCTGGCGAGAGCAGGACCAGCGACCTCGCATTCACGCGCACATCAGCCAGAGAACAGGTGGGTCCACCCAGGCGGTGGAAAGAGCGGTGGGATGGGACTTCGACAGGCCTCGTGGGGCCCGCGAATGCTTGCTTCGGGAATAGGCTTTCTCCTTTCCACGCCACGGTTGACCCGCAACAGGTCCGCCGCGCGTACTGGGTTGCAGAGCAGGACACGAGAGGGGGCACCAGATCCGACGGTTGCCTACGGTGGTGGACGATCGTGCAGCCGGAGCCGCTGCAGAGCCCGCCCCGCCAGGCCGCGCGCCCAACTGCCCGCGGAACATAACCGCGGGAAGTGGACTCGGTTGACCATCGCCAGGCAGGGATTCCACGACATGAGACTTGCACGACCGGTGACTTCAATCGGGTACGATCGAGGCCCCAGGCGCGGGCGCCCGACGGCCACCGCCACGAAGCAGTACCCTGCAGGCTGCGCGGCCGACGATCGTGCAAGAATCTGCCTAACCATGACAACCTCGTTACCGAGTGTTGCCAAATTCGGCGGCCTGGCGATCTCGCAGCGCGAGACCCATGGCTTTGCGTCCCGGCCTCACGACCGGTTTGCCGTTTCGGTTGGCAAGACGAGACGGCCCGTGAGGGCCATCGACGTTTCGAGCGTAATGCTATTAAATACATAGGTTGCAAATGGCTGATTGTCAAACCAGGTTTTCTAGACCCCCTCAGGAGCACCGGACTCCCATGTCGACATGCCGCGTACCCGCCGCCTGCTTCACCCTCCTGGCACTGCTCATCTACGCGCCCTGCGGCCCGGCCGCACGCGGCGCGGAGTCGGTGCCCCGCCTGAGAATCGACAGCTACGTGCTGGCCAACGGCCTGAAGGTCGCTTTGAGCCATGATCCGTCCGCGCCGCGCACGACGGTCAGTGTCGCCTACCATGTGGGATCCAAGAACGAGCGGGCCGGGCTGACCGGCTTCGCCCATTTCTTCGAGCACATGATGTTCCGCGGCACGCGGAACGTGCCCAACTACGACGAACCTTTGCAGGAAGCGGGCGGGGAGTCCAACGCGTTCACGAGTGAGGACGTCACGGTGTACTTCGAGACGATCCCGAACAACTATGTCGAGCGGGCGTTGTATCTGGAGGCCGAGCGGATGGCGTTCTTGTCGAGCGCGTTGAGCCAGGAGAAATTCGACACGGAGCGGGAGGTGGTCAAGAACGAGCGGCGGCAGAGCATGGAGAACGTCCCGTACGGGCTGGCCGACGAGACCATCGCGTTCTATGTCTATCCGCCGGGTCATCCGTACTCGTGGTCGGTCATCGGCTCGATGGAGGACTTGAACCGGGCGACGCTGGACGACCTGCGCCAGTTCTTTCTCGAGTTCTATCATCCGGGCAACGCCACATTGACGCTGGTCGGCGGGTTCGCGCCGGACGAAGCGAAACGGTGGATCGACACCTATTTCGGCCCGCTGTCGGCCGGTCCGGCGCCGGCCGCCCTGAACATACCGGCCGTCGCGCCCGTCTCGGCGCGCGTCGTCCAGCGGGACCGCGTGCAGTTCCCGCGGGTCTATTGGACCTGGCCGACTGTGGCGGAGTCGCACCCCGATGCGCCGGCCCTCGGACTGCTGGCGGCACTGCTCTCCGACGGAGACGCCTCGCGACTGATGCGCGCGCTGGTCATCGACGGGCAGGTCGCCGTCGACGTGTCGGCCTCGGGCGATGCGCAGGAGGTCGGCGGGCTGTTCCAGATCGTCGCGACGGCCGCGCCCGGCCACCAGATTGAAGAGCTCGAGACGCTGATCGACCAGCAGTTGAAGCGGATCCAGGCCACGGCACCCGAGGCCGAGGAACTCGCGCGCGTCAAGGCCAAGTTCCGTACGTCGCTCCTCACCGGGCTCACCTCGCCCTTGCACCGCAACATCATCATCGCGCTGGGGCTCACCCAGCACAACGATCCGCACCACTATCAGACGCAGTTCGCGCAATACGCCCAGGTCACGCCGGAAGATATCCGGCGCGTGGCGACCGAGTACCTGCCGGACCGGAAAGTCGTGCTGGTCATCGAGCCGGCGGTGGAGGGTGAGCCGGAGAGTGAAGCGGTGCAGGGCGGGCCGTTGCCCGACCCCACGCCGCACGCCAAGATTCCAGCCCGCACGCCTGCCGCCGGCCCCGATTGGACCGTGATGCCGGCGCCTGCCCCGCGCGGCACGTTCGTGACGCCGCCCTTCGAGCGGCATACGTTGCCCAACGGGCTGGCCGTCTGGGTGTCGCCCTGGCATACGCTGCCGCTCGTCTCCGCCCAGCTGATGGTCTCCACCGGCAGCGTCGACGACCCGGCCGATCGTGCGGGGCTGGCGCAACTGACCGCCACCCTGTGGGACCAGGGGACCACGGAGCTGACCGCCACCGAGTTCGCCGAGTCCGTCGACGCGCTGGGCACGTCGCTCGAAATCTCCTCCGGAACGGACCTGACCCAACTGAACTTCACCGTCGAATCGAGCCGGCTGGCCGAACTGCTGCAGCTGGTCGGCCACATGGTCGCCCAGCCGCGACTGGACGAGGCGGATTTCCAACGCGAACGGCAACTGCAGCTGAGCGAACTCCAGAGCGGTCCGGACAGCGTGTCCTGGATCGCGCGCCGCGTGTTCCCCAGCCTGCTGTACGGCCCCCAGCACCCCCTCGCCTCGCCTGCCCAAGGCTACACCCGGACCGTCGAGTCGCTCACCCGCGGCCAGGTCCAGACGTTCTATCGCGACCGCTTCGTGCCCCGGCGCAGCATGCTGATCGTGGTGGGAGATGTCGAGCCCGCGACGCTGTTCGACATGCTCGAGTCGTCATTCGAACACTGGCGCGACCGGCCGGCGGCCGCGACCGACGTGGCCCCCGCTTCGACCGGCGCCGCACCCGACACCGTGTTCCTCGTCGACAAGCCGGGCGCCGTACAGAGCATGATCGTCGTCGGCCGCACGTGGCGCGACCGCACCGATGACTCCTATTTCGCCACCGAGATCGGCAACCGCGCGCTGGGCGGCGACTTCCTGAGCCGCATCAACCAGAACCTGCGCGAACGCCACGGCTATACCTACGGCGCCCGCTCCGCCTTCCACTACGCGCGGACCGGCAGCCGCTGGACAGTCCAGACATCCGTGCGGCGCGAAGTGACCGGCGCAGCCTTGCGCGAGATCATCTCGGAACTCGACGGCATCCGCGGCGATCGGCCGCTGACCGAGGAGGAAGTCGCCACCGCCCGCGACGCCGAGCTGAGCGTGTTCCCGGAAGCGTTTGAAACGCCCGCCCGCATCGCACGCTCGCTCGCACAACTCGCTGTCTTCCAGCTCCCTGACGATTACTACCAGCGCCATGTCACACGCCTGGCCGCCACCAGCGCGCAGGAAGTGACCGAGGCCCTGGCGCAACTGGCCGACCGCCGCGCCGTCACCATACTCGTCGTGGGCGACCGCCAGATCGTCGAGCCGCTGCTTCGCGAGGCCGGCTTCCCGCGCGTGCGATACCTCGACACGGACGGCCAACCTGTGCGCCCCGCACGCGATGTGCGTGCCGGCGGTCCGTAAACCGCCGACATGTGGGCCCTTGGCGGTCGAGGACCCGGCGCGCTAACGACCCGCCTGCAACGCGGCCCGGATCTCCGCCGGGCGATTAGTCGTGATCGAATCGACGCCCAGCGATTGGAAGTACTGGGCGTCGGCCGGCTTGTCGATCGTCCAGACGTGGAACTCCTTGCCCCGCTGACGCAACTGGTCCGCCAACGCCTGATCCACGAACCGCCGGTTGCCTTCGGTATCCAACCCGTCGGCACCGAGCCGATCCAGCGTCCGCAAGACCTCGTCCGGAGATGGTGACCAGGCTTGCGTCGCTTTGTCCTGTTGGTAGCCCACGAGCCAGAACGCCTTGATCCGCGGGATCTCCTGCTTGACCCGCACGATGACCGCTTCCTGGAACGAGATGACGGCAACCTGATCGAGCGTGACGGAAGCGCCCTCCAGCACCTCTCGGAGCTTGGGCACGATCTCCGGCCCGCTCTTGATCTCGATGAAGATCTGCTTCCCCGCCGGGACGATGGCCAGCACTTGCTCCAGGGTCGGCATCCGTTCGCCGCGGTAGCGATCCCCCTTCCAGGCGCCTACGTCCAATGCCTGCAGCTGGGCCAACGTGCTGTCCGTTACGATCAGCTTCACCCCGCCCGCGGTCCGCGCCGTGTCCCGATCGTGGATCGTCACGATCTGGCCGTCCTTGGTCAGATAGAAGTCCCCTTCGATGGCATCCGCCCCCCGCTCCCACGCCAGGCGGAACGCCGCCAGCGTGTTCTCCGGCGCTTCGTCCGAAGCGCCCCGGTGCGCGACAATCATCTGCCCCTCCACCGGATAGACCAGGCACCCCAGTGCCCAGATGCACATGCCCCAACACGCGTACCGACTCAAGATGCCTGATCGTCTCATGGTCTCAACTCGGCCGAAAGCCTTTCCTCACTATGGCTCAGGGCAACGCCCAAGGGACTAAGGTATCGTAATACACCGGCTGGCCGAAGGCCATCGGTTACACGATACCTTCGTCTCTCGACGCGTGTCAACGCGCGGATGCTAACCCCACTCAGCTGGTCAGATGGTCTGCGAAACGGTGAGGGAGTCATTTCGAGGCTATCGGCGTCTTCGCTGCACGACGCTTCGCGACTGGATTTCTTCGTGAACCAATTCAGCCCCGGGCGCGTCTGCACGATAGGATACCTGGTGGTGGCATCAAGCTGCGTGTGGGCTCGACTCCCACGGCTTCCGCTACGGAGTACCAGCAAGGTGGCCACGTTCAGGTTCTGGTGAACGGCGGGTTCGACTCCCGCCGGCACTATTTTGAAGGCAGAGATGCGGCCGGGCCAACGGCGCGCGGCGCCCTGTCCTGTAATCAAGGCGGTTGGCGATGCGTGTTCCGTGCATGGGTTCTGACCACGGCAGTATCTAGCTCGGGGTGAGCTTAGAGGTGGAGTACCAGATTTAGCGATCTGGCTGTCGCGGGTTCGATTCCCGCACCGATCCTGCAGGCGCGAAACCTGCTCGGATGGTGGCTCGAGGGTGGCGGACGTTTGTGCGGCCAGCCGCCGGCACGGAGGGGACCATCGAGGCAGCGGCCTGCCGTGGGAATGGCCTTCGGGTCATCCCCGGTGGGAAGCCGTCTGAAGGGATCTCGCCGTGACGGTGGCAGCATGAGGGGGGTGCCATGCAGTGCGCGGATACCGCTTCCGCCCGCTCGCGGCTTCTCGACAGCAGACGCGCGGTGACGTCCGGTTGGGACATGGGCCTGGCCGGACCGAGCCGTGCAGAACCTGGCGCGGAACGCGAAGGCGCACGGAGGCTCAAACGCACTCCGCACTCCCGCGTGTGGCCCGCGCGCGTTCCGCCGCCTGAAGGCCGGTTCGCCGGCCGCAGCAGCAGAAAGGACGACTGGAAATGACTACGATGCTCAAAACCGTGAAGATCCGCAGCTTTGAAGCGGGCCTCCTGTTCCGCGACGGCGAGTTCAAGGGCCTGCTGGCCGAGGGCCGTCACCGGTTCTTCGATCCATTGAACAAGGTTGCCGTGCAGGTCGTCTCGAAGCGCGATCCATGGCTGGTCCACGAGAGGCTCGACGTGATCGTCAAGTCGGGTGCGCTGAAGGACTGCGCCATAGTCCTGGACCTCAAGGACTACCAGCGGGCCCTGGTCTGGATCGACGGCCGGTTCAGCCACGTGCTGCCACCTGGCCTGTACGCCTACTGGACCACGCACCGTGAGGTGGCGACCGAGGTCGTGGACGCGCGCAAGGTCCGCTTCGAGCACCAGGACCTGCAGGTCATCGTGCGGTCGGCCATGGCCGACCGCGTGCTGGACGATTACGCCGTCGAACAGGGTCACCTGGGCGTGCTGTTCCAGGACGGTAACTTCACCGAGACCCTGGCGCCAGGCCGCTACGCGTTCTGGAAGAACGTGGCCAAGGTCGCCCTGGTCTCGGTGGACACGCGCGAGACGATGCTCGACGTGGCGGGTCAGGAGATCATGACCGCCGACAAGGTCACGCTGCGCCTGAACGCCGTGGTCACCTACCACGTGGCCGACGCCCGCACGGCGGTCAGCGCGACCGACAATGTTCGCCAGGCGCTGTACCGCGAGGTGCAGTTGGCCCTCCGCGCGATCGTCGGCGCGCGCGAACTCGACCAGTTCCTCACCGACAAGGATGCGGTGGCTCGGGAACTGGAGGAGGCCGTGCGTCGGCGCATGACCGAGCTCGGCCTGGCCGTCGTCTCGGCCGGCATCCGCGACGTGATCTTGCCAGGCGACATGAAGGACCTGATGAACAAAGTGACGGAGGCCAAGAAGGCAGCCGAGGCCAACCTGATCGCCCGCCGTGAGGAGACGGCGGCCATGCGCAGTCAAGCCAACACCGCCAAGGTGCTGGAGGGCAACCCAACGCTGATGCGGCTCCGGGAACTGGAGGTCCTGGAAAAGGTTGCCGTCGGCGGCAAGCTGAACGTCGTGCTGGGCGAGAAGGGCCTGGCCGAGCGGGTCGTGAACCTGCTGTGATTGAGACGGCGGTTCGGCGGTCGGCTCCCGAAGTGCATGAAGCCGCAAGCAGTCACGCGGTCATGGCGCGGCGCGACGGGCGGGTGCTTCCCGTCGCGCTGCGCCGTGCGGCGGGTGATGCGCGGTGAGTTCCCGTGCCGAGGCCGACGACTTCTACGGACGCGCGGCCGGCACGCCCGCCGCGCGGCCGCCGATGACGCCGGCGTCCGGGATGCCGGGTGACTGGTAGTAGCGCGCGAAAAAGCCGGCCTGCGAGCCGGCGACTTCGCCGCGTTTGATGTTCATCCAGGTGAGCTGATCACCGACCGTGTAGTAGATGTACGTCTTGCCGCCGAACTCCACGATCTCCGGATCGGAGGCGTTGATGCCGTCATCCAGGGCGACCGGGGCCAGCACCGGGTTGGCCGCGCTCAGCTCCCAATGCCGCAGGTCGGGCGTCCGCGTCACGTACGTCTCGAAATAGTGTCGCGGGCTGCGCTGTTCCAGGTACAGCACGTAGTAATAGCCCTGGGCGTACCGGAGGCACGGGCAGGCGGTGTAGCGGTTCGTGCCGAACGTGGCGTCGGGGACCTTCGTCCAGTGCTCCAGGTCCGGCGAACGGGCGAACTTGATGGTAAAGGGCGGGTAGGCGGGATCGTTCGACTCATAGGCCATCACGAACCCGTCGGGGCCCGCGCACACGGAGCTGTTGAAGAGCTGTTCGTTCTCCTGGGCAACTACGACGCGCGACTCCCAGTGCTGCAAATCGGTCGATTTGAACATCGTCACGTCGTTCCAGCTGTCGTCTTCCCAGCGCGACGCGAAGGCGTAGAACGTGTCTTCGTGGACCAGCGCGCATGCGAGGCTGTACCCGGTGGCGAAGCGGGCCAGCTCGTCGCCCGACTCTGCGTCGCACAGCCGCAAGTAGTAGTCGTCGCGCAGGCCACCGTGCCCCGGGCGGATGCACTCGAGGTGGCAGAGCCGCCCGCGCCACACGACCGGTGCGAGTTCGCACAGGTTGTCGCGGACGCGTGCGACGTTCGTGATTGCCGGACGCGCCGGGCACGGGGCCGGCGGCAGGAGCTGCTCAAAGACGGCCGCCGGCCATTGCTGCAGCCGGGAGAAACCCGGCGGCACCGGCTGCTGGAACTGCACGTAGGCCTGGACCGCCCCCGTGGTCGTGTAGCCGAGCGCGTCCACGGAGTCCTGGTCGACCTTGACTCCGAAGACCTTGTAGCCCATCAACGTGCTGTCGACCAGGTCGACGTGCAGGTACTTGCCGTTCTGCACGCTCTGGATGATGCCGTCGATCGGCGTGCCGGCCGGCTGCGAGAAGTTCAGCGCGATCAGGCGGCAATCCTTGACCAGCACGCGCGTGAAGGTATGGAATCCGTAGTTGCCCCCTTTCAGCGCACACTGGGGGCTGACCAGCGTACAGCCTTCGAAAACAACGTCCGGGCGCTCGGGCATGGCCGCGTTCTCGACGCGGACATACCCGCCGGCGGTGTCGCCCCACATGTCGAGCGACCAGAGTGTACAGCGCCGGAACGTAATCGGTTCGTCGGGACGGGAGAGGCAGCTCGCCACACCGCCGCCGAAGGCCCGGCCCAGCGCGATGCAGTCCTCGACGATCACGGTAAACGGCTCGATCCGGTTCGTGCAGTCCCAGAAAAGGCCCCCATCGCTGCCTGTCACATACAGATGGCTGAGCTTCCAGCGGTCCCAAATGATGGCGGAGAAGGTGGGCTCGGTGTGCTCGGGCGACCACCCCTGCGTCGTCGCGCGAATCGGACCCCACCAGTCGTAACTCTTGAAGCCGGTGGCGGGATCGCCCGAATCGATGATCACGTGGCCAGAGGTGCCGGACCCGAGCCGCCCGTCATGGTCGCCGATCAGCTGGTTGTACGCGCCCGGTGCGCCGTGGTGTGCCGGGGAGAGCATCGCTTCCAGGTAGGTGTCAGGCCGCACCACGATGCGATGCCCGCCCTCCGCGTCGGGGATCGCGTCGAGCGCCGCTTGGATTGTGGTGAAGGCCGTCGGCCAACTGAGCCCGGTGGAGTTGTCGCCGAGCTTCGAGACGTAAAACGTCGTCCCGCGGTCCGCCGTCGGCACCGCTTCTTCCGCGCCGGCCCAGCCCGAGAGCAGGCAGCCGAGTCCGAGTATTGTCGCAGCACGCATCCGATCACCTCGCACGCAGATTCCCGGGGCCCCGTACCATTGTGCCGCGCCACGGCGGCCCCGGCGACACCTAGCGTGTCACAACCTCGAACCGTGAGACGACGGGGTCCCGCAAGCTACCCCACACGGCAACAATGCCTCTGCCGGACGCTTACAACATTCTGCAGGCTTGCCGAAAGCACACAGCGCAGAGCGACTCTGCTTCTGGTCTGACTGCCTGGTTTTCCTCATGACAGAACCTCCCCACCCCCCCCTTTAAAAAGGGGGGCAGGCTAACGCGCGCTCGCTCGCTCGGCCGCCGGACAATCCTCCCCCTTTTACAAAGGGGAGGCCGGCTAACGCGCGCTCGCTCGCCGGACAATCCTCCCCCCATTACAAGGGGGGGGCGGCTAACGCGCGGTCGCTCGCCCGCCCAACAATCCTCCCCCCCGTGATAAAGGGGGGGGCGGGGGGGGTAAGAACCTCACTCGTCCAGTGTCCTCTTGTCGCCCCGAGCAATAATGACAAACGTGACCCGTTGAAACACCTTAATTCCTTATAGCGGTGGTGCGTCTCAACCGGCGGATCGGGCGGAATCGGATGGAAGGTCACTTCGCGGCCGCCAGGTGACGCTAGTTGTTGTGCCCCACGGTGCAGGATGAAGCCACACAGATGAAGATCGGGACTGAGTACGCCAATACTGACTTCGACCTGAAATCAAAGACGCCGTTCGATGTGCTCAACCGTGAGCTTGAACGGGTGTGTTGCGTACTTCACTACACACACGGCGATGACGGCAACTGGCATTCAATTATTGAATCGGAACGCGATCGAGTCCCCGCTGCGGTGAATACGTGACCGTGGTCCATCCCCGCATGAACTTGGCACGCTGCTTTCTGTGCGAGGTGAACTTCAACACGATTGACTTGACTATGTCGATCCAGGAGTGTGACTTCGTCACCGCGGTGCACCACCTCGAGACGCTGCTCCCTCCGCCAGTAATCTCCTGACCCTCCGGGACACGGACGTCCCTTCTCTTCCACACCCCCTCCGCACCGACAAAAACTCGGAG
>JBPOJB010000021.1:0-21078 GCA_052034005.1 Planctomycetota bacterium
GTTCCCGCCACAACTGCTCCCTCTCCTTGCTGATCTTTCGAGCCATTCTCAATCTCCCTGGTAGGTGAAAGGACAAACACCCTACCTTACCACTGGGAGCAAGACGCCCCGGATGCAACGCTCACCCTTCCGAGGAATGGAATCACGAGCGATCGTGGGATCGCCTCTACAGCATGCGGTCATGAAATGGGGGAAGGAGGCTATGGCGAAGAAGCGGAAGGTGCCCGCCCCGGCCAGGTTCGCAGTCGGGGATCGGGTGCGCGTGAAGCAGGGTATCCGTGATGCGGACTACCCGGATATGCCGCTGGGTGGTTGGGCCGGCACCATTGCGGAGGTTCACGATCACGGGATGTACACCGTGCAAACGCTGGAGACATACCAGGAGTATCTGGCGAGGAACCTGGTCTTTCCCTTTGACGCCGAATATACATTCCGAGACCGACCCGTTCTCCGGCCAGGCGATGAGCGTACAAGTGATCGGTCTGGGCGACCCCGACGATGAGCTCATGATCGACGATGTGTACGGCATCCTGTGTGAAGCGAAACACGAACGCCGTAAGCTGACCTTGCCGCTGGGCGACTTGGAGGTGCCGAAAGGGAAACCCAATCGGCAGTTGATCGAGGATTACAGTTACTGGTTCTGGAGCAACAGGTGAGCCGGTCAACGCGCGACTCGCCCGGCTCGCCGGGCCTGCGCCCTGGGCTGTGATACAGTTGTCCCTTCGGGACGGACGAGACCGAGAAGCAGACACTCTGGTTTCAGTTCTCTGGTTTTAGTTGCATCCAACGATCAGGCAGAGGAGAAGCCAGCGGTACTCGCGCCTTGTCTCACCCGGCCATCTGTCCGTCGTTGACCGTGCTTAGAAGACTCTCATTGATCGTGCTTGCGCTCACCGACAAGCACCCGGGACCACACGGACTTGTCCACAACAATGCGGAAGGCGTAGTCGGTGCCCACGAGTCCCTTGATATCACATGCCGTCTTACTCCTGTGACCTGATGCGTTCTGGACGCCTCTTCACGTCAGGGCAGAGTGATACGAGGATTCCCGATTTCCTCAGGATGTGTTCGCAAAACTGGGACAGTACACGACGGACGTCCTCCCCCAGATCCACCGGCGATAGCTGGAGTTCTGGCATTGGTCAACGCTGTGCTGAAGTCAGGTGACACTCGCACACCACCGCACTGCGAGAGTCAAACCAGGTGGCTGCCGACCCTGAGCAATCTGGTCACGTCATCTCGCGGCGTTCCTCATCGGTGAACTCGTTCCGTACCGTCTCGCCGCTACCGCGTTGCGCGCGCATCCGTGATACCTTGCTGCCGGTCATCCGGTAGGCGGCTTCGACCTTGTTGAGCGCGTAGTTCGCCACACCGGCCGCATTGATGCCCAGCGCGCCTGCCTCGGAGAAGGCGTCTTGATTGGCCGCCAGGAACGTGAAGTGCCAGCCGTACTTCTCCTGCTGGTGCGTGATCATCTGCTTGATTTGGTCTTTGGAGAACTCCCGGCTCGAGTTCTCCTTGCCGTCCGTCACCACGACGAACACGACCAGCCCTGGCCGGTCCTGCTCCTCCATCTTGGCCAACCGCTCGCCCGTCTCATTGACGGCCCGCCCCACGGCGTCCAGGAGGGCGGTCATCCCGCGCGGGACTAGTTCGTAGGAGGGCACTTGCCGCACAGGGACACCCCGATGCAGGAACTCGTACTCGGTATCGAACTGCACCAGCGTCAGCAGCGCCTCACCAGGTTGTTTCGCCTGTTCAGCCACGAAGGCATTGACACCCCCTTCGGCGTCGGCGCGGATGGCCTGCATCGATCCGCTACGATCGACGACCAGCGTGATGTCGGTCAGGTCCGGTCTCATGTGCGTATCCCTTTCGTTGGTTCTGCCATGCAGTGGTCTATACCGCCGACAAGAGGCGGTTCCGCCCCGTTTGCCTGGTGGTACGACTGGGGAGCTCGCGTCCTGCTGGAACGCCCGTTGATGTCTCCGCGGCCTCTCTGATTGTCCGGCCCCTGTGCTCGCTGGTCCACCTCTCGCCAGCCTATGTCCGCCGTCAACGTCGTACGACTCGGTCTTTCTATTCTCCCTCCATCTCCAGTTTTCCGAACCGCAGGCCGTAGTTGGCCCGCACCACCGTTTCGGCGACCGCCGGGCGGGCCCCTGCAGGCACCCGCACCGGTGCGCAGCCGAAGACCTCGAACAGGCCCCCGTCCTCGTCCACGGAGGCCACTACCCGGTAGGTGCCGACCTCGCCCTGGAAATCGGCACAGAGCATTCCCACCTCGTTATGGGCCCGACAATTGACGTCATGTTCGTCCAGGTGCTGGACCAGTCGCTCGAAAGCCGCATTCATCGGAGGTCCCCCGCTTCAACACCGTGCCGCTGGTACGGCAGAGCTATCACCTGCCTGTCATTCGCGGATTTCCCCCAGCATACGCGCGTGGTTGGTCAGGGGATGTCCAACCAGACTGGTATTTTCTGGAGGAAGCAGACCGATATGCATCTTCAGTCTCCAGCCCAGTGAAGCGGCTGCTTCAGGCCGTTGAATTGATGGTATCCGATGACACCTTCACGCTGAAGCCGTCCGACGACAATGCCAGGGGCAATTCCGATCTTCCGGGCGAATGCTTCGACCGCAGAGTAGGTCGTCAGTCCGTGCAGTTCCTGGTTGTGAATCGTTGGAATCAGCAGCGATGCGGCAAACTGATTAGCCCGGTGCTCGCGAGGGTCGTCCTGATAGTCGACATCGATGAAGGCCTCCTTCTTGCTGTCGTTGAGGATGTGTCCGGCCTCGTGAAAGAACGTGAACCAGAACCGATCATTGCTCTTGCCGCGCAGATTCAAGGAGATCATCGCCTTTGTTCGTGTCAGCCATTTCGCCGCACCGCTGACGGGTGCTCCCTTGATTTCCGGGACGAGCACGAGCACGACACCTGAAGCTGGGCACAGTTCGATCATGCGAGGCACGAATTGTTCGGGGCCTTTCACCGTTAGCGACCGGATGTCGTCGAGCGCCGCGCGGAACGCCGCTCTGTCAAATGGGGCGCACTCGGCCTTCTGCGCCTTGAGCTCACTCAAACGTAACCAGGTTGCCATCGCGCCCGCTTTCCCCTTGAAGGCCAGCGACTTGCGGAATGCAAATTGAGGCATGGACCAACCTTCCTTCCATGCGTCGACTGTTGCAACGCCGAAGAACGACAGTACGGCTTCCAACAGTTCAACGTTGTCGGTTGTCGGTGTGACGACACCGCGCGCCATCAATTCCTTGGTTGGGATCGATTTGAGCCACGCAAGATCCTGCCGGAGGCGATCCTTTGCAGTGATCCTCGCGAGTTGCTCGCGGTAGTTCGACTCCAAGCTGTTCCACATGCGAGCCGAGACACCGGTGACCCGTTCAAGTCGAATCGCGGTATCGTGCGAAATGGGCGCGACTCCCTTGACGATCTGATTGACATGCTTCGCCGAAAGCTCGGCGCGCGCAGCGAGTTCCTGCTGGTCGATTCCAAGCGCGTCAATGGTCTCCTGCAGTGTCTGGCCAGGCGGCGCTGCGTAATCAGGCTCGTATGCGTATTGCGTCGCGGAACTCTTCTTTCGCGCCACGTGGTCCCCCTTTCGTGTCGGCTATCGGTCGCCGACTCAACCGCTCCCTGTCGGCCGGGAGACGCCTTGCTCCCAGTCGTAGTCCGGGAGCAAACCCTCGTCTTCTCCGTTGAAAGTCCACTCAGTGGTAGTCGACGATCTCAAGTACCTCCACCTTCGTCACTCGCTGCCAATCGAGCCCGCCATCGGGCTTTCTTGGTTTGGGATTGTCGGCGGCCTCAAAAACGAGCCGCTTGGGATGCGCTAGATCGACGGCGAGTTGTCCCTGGCGGTCACCTTTGAGTTCGTGGCAGCGGGCGCCCGGAAGCTTGCCCAAGTCATCGAGGTTGTCCGCCGCTTTCATCTCGGAAAGCCGCTGCTGAAGTAACTTGGCATTTCGATCACCGAGCTTGGCGCGCATCTCCTTCGCTGAGTTGCACAGCTTCGCGATCCTCCGTGACGAAAAGGTTATCTCCATCATCGACTCCTTCAACATTATAATTTACCGATTCGGTAAATAAAAACAAGACCCACCGCGAGAACCAGACACTCTGGTTTCGCCGGCCCGCCAGCGCCGGCGTCGAGAGGGCTGCGCCGGCCGTGGCCGGGTGCTTGACCGACCACGACTCCGAGTCGGACTTCCACAGTTGGCGGCCGGTTGGCCGATCCAGGGCCGTCCCGTTGGGACTCGGGTCTGGTGGGTGTAGGCGACCCAGGGTCGTCGGCCCGGGCAAGGCCGAAGGCCTTGCCTCACCGTAGCCCGGGGGCAACGCCCCTGGAACGCGGTGCCATCGCGCTCGTTTTGGCTGAAGGCCATATTCACCGCCACCATGATGGATGACCACGGCAAACAAGCCATCGATGCCGCCGACCGTGCTCGACACGTGCCAACATGGACGCGACCTGTTCGCCGGTGGAACGGTCGCCATGATGCGGAACAGGGCGTTCGCCGCCACAAGGCGTGATGTTGGCCTTCGGCCAACCGGTTCCTTACGTCGTCCTGTCCCTCGGGCGTTGCCCGAGGCTACGATGATCGTTGGCCTTCGGCCAACGTTAGCCATTGGAACACCTTGGTTCTTTCACGTCGCCACAAGCCGGGTAGTATCCTGATCTGCGGAGCAGGACAATAGTGAGACAGGCTCATTTTCTCTGCTTGATGATGGAGGATCGGATATGACGGGTTCTTTCAACCGGCGCAGGTTGTTGATTGGCGGGGCTGCGGCGCTCACCGGGTCCGTCGCTTTGCCGATGTTCGTTCCGCGCACAGTGTTTGCGCAAGGCAACCGGCCCGGCGCCAATGAGCGGATCGTCGTCGGCGCCATCGGGTGTGGGTTCCGTGCGCAGCTGCTGTTGAACCAGCTTCCCGAAGCTGCACAACTGGTCGCGATTGCCGACTGCAATATCCACCAGGCCTTCAAGTTCCGGGCGGAGCAGAATGCCGACTGGGACATCTACAGCGGCCATTACCGCATCGTTGACCGAAAAGACATCGACGCGGTCATCATGACGGGCCAGGAGTACCAACGCGCATTTCCCTGCATCCAGGCGGTGCAAGCCGGCAAGGACGTGTATGCCGAGAAGCCGCTGACCCTGTATATCCAGGAAGGCCGGACCATGACCGCACACGTGCGGAAACACCAGGCCGTGTTTCAGGTCGGCACGCAACAGCGGTCCATGGAAATGAATCGGGTCGCGTGCGAGTTCGTCCGCTCGGGCGGCCTCGGCAAGATCACCAAGGTCCAGGCGGTGAACTATCCCGGCATCGATGTGACACCTGCGATCGATTCCGACGGACCCGGGGACATCCCGTCCGGCTTCAATTGGGACCTGCATCTGAACCAGAGCGTGTGGCGTCCCTGTGTGCCGAACGCGATCGCCGGACGCAACTACATGGGCGGTGAGATGACCAACTGGGGCGCGCACGGAGTGGATCAGATCCAATGGGCACTCGGCAAGGACCATACCCTCCCGATCGAGTTCAAGTTGCTCAGCCCGGGGAAGGACGGGCAGGTGGTCGCCACCTACGAGGATGGGACGCCGGTCTTCTTCGAGCTGCCGATGACCGGCCCGATGGGCGGCGCCATCTTCATCGGCGAGAAGGGGAAGTTGGAGATCAACCGGAACAAGTTCACCTCCAACCCCCCGGGCATTCGCGAGGAACTCCTCAAGAAAGTTGACGAGGCCGAGGAAGAGGTGAAGTGGTCCGATCAAACGGCCCTGTGGCAGGCGCGGTGGCATCTGCAGAACTGGCTCGATTGCATCAAGTCGCGCAGGCCGCCCAACTCGGAAATCGAAATCGGCCACCGTTCGGTCGCGTTCTGCCACCTGGTCAACATCACGCGCTATGTGGGCCGCGTCGGCGAAACGCTGCGGTTCGATCCGGTGAAAGAACGCTTCATCGACAACGACGAAGCGAACTCGTGGAACGACCGAGCGCGCCGGGCAGGGTACGAACTCCCGGCGGTCTGACCGGTCTCCCGTAGGGACTCGGGTCTGGTGAGTGTAGGCGAGCCAGGGCTGCGGCCCGGCTCGCACGGTTCGCCGGGCCTGCGCCCTGGGCTGTGATACAGTTGTCTCTTCGGGGCGGAAGAGACCGTCTTTGTCTCGCCGCTGGGCACGGCACAAGTCGTAGAGGGCCAGGGCAGGCGCAAAGCAGGTTCGATGGGGCGCGGAACACCAACGACAAACATTAACCGTTAAAACACCCTGGTTCTTTCACGTCGCCACCTGTGGACGCGTGGGGCCGGAACGCGGCCGGCTCGAGGTGTCGGCCCGCGCATCAGGGCTGATCCGCGACCAGCAGCTCGCCGTCATACTGGGAGCCGGACGCGAGGTCCCGGACGCGCAGGTGCCAGGCGCCCGGGAGGTCATTGCGCGCCAAGTCGAACGTCAGCTCCAGGCGGCCCGCGACGGCCGCGTGATGGCCGGAGTACTCCGCGAGCCGGCCGTCTGGATCGCGCAGCTCCACGCACAACGGCAACACGGCCGGGACCGCAACGCCCTGATCGTCCCGCACCTCGATCGTGCAATGCGCCGACTGGCCGAGGGCAACCGATTCGGGCAGCGACACGTGGATCGCGCCGATCGCGCGCGGCACCGACAGGAACAGGCGGCCGTCGCACGGACCCAGAACGACCGGCCAGGTCAGGGTCGCCCACTGGGCGTCCGCCGCCTGCTCCCGGACCGAATCGAGCCGGCGATGCGCCAACAGGTCGTACACCACGCTGCCGCGCGGCTGACTGCGCAGCGTCACCGTTGATTCCGAGACGCGGCCGGCTTCCTGCACCAGCCCATGCTGGCCGACATAGCGCCCGAACTCGCGGCGATCGTTGACCAAGAAAAGGTAGGTTGACGAGCCGTTCGCGGAAAACGTCCTGCGAAACGGCACCACGTCCAAGTTCGAGGATTGGGCGGGGCAGGCATACTTGCCGGCCAGTTCGCGTTGGAGCGTCTCGGCCAGCGCGAGCAGCGCCGCTTTGTCGACGGCGGCCTGCCCGGTACGGGCGAGCGGCGTCAGGCGGATGTCCGGCGAGATCGCCGGTGCCAGACGGTCGTCCGCCACGATGATGCCGCCGCGCTGCTGGAATGCGCGCACGCGTTCCGCGACCGGCTGGGTGAGCACGTCGGCGTCGGGCATGACCAGCACCTGGTAGCCATCCAGGCCGAACCGCGTGATGCTCTCGTCGTACAAGACGTCCGCCTGCAAGCCGGCATGCTGCAGCACCTGGTAGCAGTCCCCGGTCCAAGTGTGGCTCCATCCATACGCGCCGCGGTGCGCGAACATCTGCGCGGCGAAGCTCTCGTAGAACGCGACCTCCGGCCGCGCCGCCGGGACGCGTCGCAGCATCGGGCCGAACGGCTCGACGATCTCGCGGATCAGCCGTCGCAGCTCCTGTTGGGTCTCCGGGTGGGTGTAGCGGTAGCTCGCTGCGTCGCCGGTCGGGACCAGGCTCTGCCAACCGTGGTACATGATGCCCTGGACGGGCCGGCTGATCTTCGTCCAGAACGCTTCGCGCAGATGCATGGGCGCGATCGTGATGAAGGCCGCATCCGGCTCCCGGTCTTCCCAGGGCGAGCGGATCCGCGGCTGGTGCGGCTCCGCGATCGGCGCGGTCTGCGAGCGGTACCAGATGATCTGGGTCATCTTCATCACGCGTTGCGGCGTGTTGGCGCCGCGCGCCATGGCCAGCAATTCGTCGGTCGGCAGGCCGATCCGCAGCGGCTCCGGATAGGAGTAGGTCCACTGGGACAAGTAGTCGACTTCGCCGCCGCTGCCGAACACGCTCGCCACGCGCACAGCCGGATCGTGAAACGTCCAGAGGTCCGGGCGATCCGCGGCGCCCCGTCTGAGCCCGCGCACGACGGCCGTGTTCAGCGCCGGCCAACCGTCCCCTTCGCGCCAGAACCATTGCAAGTACCGATATGCCGGGTGGTCGTCTCGGATCACGCCGTCGGCCGGGAAATCGCTCAGAGACTGCCGCTCGACACCCCATTTGGACGCCACCTCCGGCGGGATCTCTGCGCCGGCTGCTTGCCGGTACGCCGCCCGGTCCACCTCGCTGAAACTCAGCGCCGCCGCGTCGCGCACCTCGCTGTGAATCAGCGCGCCGTCGAACGCCGGGAACCGCCCGTAGAGTCTGCCGGCCGAGTAGCCCACATCCTCGCAGAACCGGCGCACTGGTTCGTACAGGCCGTTGACGCCTGCCTCCGGCAGCGGGTTTCCCGCCCGATCCAGCCGCGCGAACTCGCTCGTCAGGCCCGCGAGGGTGTGGCCGGGCGCTAGCGAGATCAGCACTCGGAAGTCATTGGCCAGCGCTTCATCGAGCATTGCCGCGACCGCTCGCTGCTTCTCCGCCGGCCAGGACTCCTGCGGCTGCTTCCGCTGCCATACCTGTTGCTCGTCGACATCCAGGCCCAGGCAATGCGTGAAACCGATCTCTTTCAAGCGGGGCAGTTCCTTCACGACCGCCGACACGCCTCCCACGCCCCATTGCACCACCGGCATGCGATCGGGCAGGGGCCGCGCGACGATCTGGATCGGAAACGACTGGACCAGGCGATCGCCCGGTCCGGACTCGGCATCCGGCGTGTCGTCCGAGAGCAGGGAGCTGAGCTGCAACTCATACTGCTGCGGGCGCAGGCTCGTGTCGATCGGGAACTCCACCGACCGTGCCTGGCCCGGCTTCAAGTCGGTCAGCGTGAAATGGGCGCCGGCGAAACCGGACATCGCGACCGAGAGCCGCACGTCGCGCAGCATTTCCGGCTGCAGGTTCGTGAGGCGGATCACCGCCGTGGGCGGCGGCTCCTTGCGCACGAACACGCGGCGCTCCAACTCCAGCTCCATCCGCAGGCGGCCGAATTCGCGGACCCCGCGGCTGATCCGGACCTGATCGAGCACGCCGGCGAATCCGGAATACAGGCTCCCCGTGCGATCGCCGATCGACAAGGGGAGCGGGCCGGGCGAGATCGAACGCCGGCCGGGCGCGGTCTGTCCGCCGAGCGATGCGCCATTGCGATAGAAGCAGACGGTGCCGGCCCCGTCGTAGGTGACCGCAACGTGCTGCCAGGTGTCCGCGGGCCATGCGACGGCGTCTGAATAGAAGGTCTCCGAATCGCTGCCGAAACCCAACGTCAATTGCAGCCGGCGCGCCGCGTTGTCGGCGGCGGCGGTCAGCAGGAGCTGATAATCGTTGTGCGACACGTATTTCTTGCACAACAAATGGCAGTTGCCCTGCGGCGGTAGGTCGGACGAGGGCTTGAGCCACAGATCGATCGTCAGCGCACCGGCGGGCGACAGGTCGGGATGGGGTGGCGCCACGGCTGCGTGCCGCGTGTCTTCCACCGGCCAGCCGGGGAACGAGCGCAGTCCGCCGCCGAACTTCCCGTCGGCACACGTCTGGGCGCCTTCCAGCTGCAGCGTGTGACCGTGCCCCGACGAATCCTCCAGTTCCGCGCCCGCGTTGAACTGCCAGAGCGCGATGACGTGCGCGGCCTGAGCCTCCTCCCGCGCGTATTCCCGCTGCCACGGGTCGGCCAGTTGACCGGTCACAAGCGCCGCCAGCACGAGACTGAACATCGACATGTCCCCCATTGGATCGGCGTCCAGCCTGTCCCGCTATTGCTCGATCTTATACAGGTGCGTGCGGGTCCGGACCACCAGCGCCGTGCCCGCCACGGCCGGGCTGGCCTTCATCTCACCCTCCAACGAGTTCACCGCCAGCACCTTGTATTCCGGTTCCGGGCCAAGGACGGTCGCCGTCGCATCCTGGTTGAAGAAGTACACGCGTTCGTCGGCGTAGATGGGTGAAGCAGTATACTCGCCTTTCAGGCGGTGCTTCCAGATCAGGTCGCCCGACTGCGCGTCGACACAGGACGCGATGCCCGAATCGGTCACCATATACAGGCGCGGGCCGATCAACAGCATCGAAGGTTGGGCGGGCACGGCGTCTCGGATCCGCCAGGCCACCCGCGTATCGGTCACATCGCCGTCGCCGCCGGGGCGGACCGCCCACAATTCAGGCCGCTCGAAGTCGTTCACGAAGTACACCAGCCCGTGCCCGAAGAGCGGCCGGAGCACCAGCGACCAGCCGTCGTGGCGGATCTTCCACAACTCGCGGCCGGTCGCGGGATCGTAGCCTAGGATGGCTTTGGCGGTGGGACTGATCAGCTCTCGGCGTCCGTGGGTCTCGATCACCGTGGGCGTGCAGAATGCCTTGCGGCAGCTGTACGGGAACTGGCTGTAGTCGATCGAGCGGTCCGTCTTCCAGACTGTCTGGCCGGTCATCTTGTCCAGCGCGACGACATACTGCACGTCGCGCCCGTCGACGTGCACGATCAGCAGGTCCTGGTAGAGAATGGGCGACGAGCCGGGGCCTTCGTGATGATCGCAGTTCAAATCGCGCCGCGCCCACAGCAGCTGGCCGCTGGCCGTGTCCAGGCAGGCGGTGCCGTAGGTGCCGTAATGCACGTAGACGCGCGGGCCATCGATGGCCGGCGTGGGAGACGCGTAGCTGTTGACCGACGCGATGTGGCCCGGTTCCGCCACGTCAAAGACCTTGACGTCGTGCACGATCCGGCCGCTGTCGCGATCCACGCACACGGCGAACAACTGCGTGCCGTCCTCGGTGGCGGTCGTGATCCAAATCTGGTTCTGCCAGACGACGGGCGAGGACCAGCCGTAACCATGAATGGGGACCTTCCAGGCGATGTTCTCGGTCTCGCTCCAGTGGAGCGGCAGTCCAGGCGAACAGGCGTGCCCGTCACCGGTCGGCCCCCGGAACTCAGGCCAGTTGGATGCCGACGCGCGCTCGAGGACGGCGTGCCAGATCCCGTCGGCGATCGCCTGCATTCCCCGGTCGCCCGGATGGGCCGCGACGCCCGCATGTTGGAACGCCCGTTCCGCGCTGGCGAAGTTCCTTTCATCCTTGTCCAAGTCCTTCAGTTCGATGAACGAGTCGCCCGTTTCCCGGCAGGCGTGCGCCATCAGCCCGTTCCGGACCGGCTCGGCCCAGAACGTGCTCCGCACGAAGATCGCCGGTTGTCCGCGTTGGCGGAGCGTTTGGAGCAGTCTCACGAACGCCGACCGGTATGCGTCCTGCGCTTCGGGCGTCGACAGCGGCGCCACATTCTCGCCCAGCGCGACGATGATGATGTCGGCTTGGAAGTCCAGCACGTCACGCAGGCCGGCCGCCAAATCGTAGGTCGCGTACTGCCGTTCGAAATCGGCCAGGTTCCTGACGAGCACTTGCGGCTCGGCGCCCGTGGCCTCCCGGACGTTGGCGATCAGCAGGTGGACGTAATCCTTCTCCGCCGCGCTGGCCGCCATCCCCCAGGCGCCGGACCAGCCGATCTGTTCGGCTGGGCCGTGCCAGGTGATGCTGTTGCCGAGGAATACGATCCTGGCCGCCGGCAGGCAGCCCAGCCGCGGGTCCGCCGGCCCGTCGGCCGGTTCGAGCGAATCGGCTCGCGTGCCGAGCGACAGGAGCACAGCCAGCGCCGACAAGCCCGCGGTCCGAAAGCCGTGGTTCATCATAAGCCTTGGTCCTCAGCTATTGCCCGAGCTGCCATGCGCGTGGAGCAGGGCGCCGGTCAGCTCATTCGTCATCCGGCGTGGCGGGTCCGCGCCACACGCTGCCGCCGAACGTGGTCAGGTAAATGCGCCGGGGGTCGGCGGGGTCGAACTCCACACGCTGGATGTTCGAGAACGGCAGTTTGTCAAACGGCTTCCAGGACCGGCCGTCGTCGCGCGACAGCCAGAGTCCCGCGTCGGGCGCTCCTTCGGTCAGTGTCATGTAGATCCAGTCGTGATGAGCGGGGTGGAAGTATCCGCCGAACGTCTGCGGGCCTTGTCGGCCGATGCGCTGCCAGGAACGCCCGCCATCGCGCGTGCGATACAGGCCGCCCTGCTGATCCTCCCAGGTCGCATCGCACGCGCCAATCAGAATGTCGTTGCTGTCGTCCGGGCGGACGGAGAAGTCCTTGGGATAGAGCAGCGGCTGGTCCCGGTTGATCTGCTCCCATGATTCGCCCTGATCGCGGGACCGATACAGGCCGACACCGGCGGCGCTCAGCGGTTGGCGCGCGGCGGGCCGCAGCGCGCAGATGACGGCCAGCAGGGTGCCGTCCGCGTGCAGGACCACGCGGTAGACGCGCATGTTCTGCGGGTCGCCCAGCCCGTTCGCCTTGCGTGTCCAGGTCTTGCCGTCGTCGGTCGACTTGTACACCCCGGCCATGAACACGCCCGCGTACAACGTGCGGTTCCCAGGCGGGCTGCGCGGGTCGATCGCGAGCGACGTGACAGGTCGTTTGGGGAGCCCGTGAGCCTCGGCGTGCCAGGTGGCGCCGAAGTCGCGCGACACGCACACGCCGCCGGGCCCGTCGTGACCGTGCCGCTCGGAGATGATGTTGTCGTTCGGGATGTCATGAACCTCGGAGAACGCACCCCACAGCATGCCGGGCACGGCGGGGTCGAAGGCGATCTCGTAGCAGGTGTTGCGCCAAGGGGCCCAGGAACCCTTGTCCCACCAGATCCAGGTCCGGCCCGCGTCCACCGAACGTGCGAACCCCAGATCGGTGTAGGCGATATAGTGGCGATTGGCCGCGTGGGGATCGATGTAGTAGTGCCAGGTCGTCGTGACCACCAGGCCGTTACACACCCATGCGCTGCCCGGTTGAGGCGTCTGTCCGGGGGCGGGATACGTATCGCCGTGGAACCAGGTCTGGCCGCCGTTATGCGTGATGTGGCAATCGCTGCGTGTCAGCAGGATGCGCGCGGGGTCGGAATTGCAGATCGCCGCGCCGAACGGGGCGCCCCCGCCTTTGAGACTCTGACCGACGGACGCCGAGATGTAGTTCGGCGTAATGTTGTAGCGCTCGAACCGGGGGTCCATGAAATACACGTCGCGCCAGCTCTTCCCGCCGTCATCGCTGCGGTACACGGTCTCGTGATGCGGCGGGTGGAATCCAGTGCTGGTGTTCATGGCGTACACGAGCAGCGGATCGGCATCGGTTGCGAGCAGCTGGTGATACTGGGCGATCGGCCCGTACGCCCACTGGTCCGCCTGTTTCGTCTCGGTGTTGATGCCCGGCCCCATCGCCGACTGCCAGGAGTCGCCGCGGTCGTCCGACACGTAGACGCCGCCCGCGAAACGGCCGGCCACCTCCTTGCTGAGGACGCTGCAGTACAGCCGGACCAGGCCGTGTCCGGCGTGTGACGCGCCGGCAAAGCCCTGGAGGTCGGTCCAGGGCAGGCCTCGCGTGCGCTCCGACCAGGTGCGCCCCAAGTCGTCCGAGCGCCAGATGCCGCGCCGGGTCGCGGCGAACAGGGTACGGCCGTCGCCGGTCTGATCGAAGTGGAACGTCAGCGCTTCTCCCTGCGGGCCTTCGCACCGGCGCCAAGTCGCCCCGGCATCGAGCGACAGGCAGCAGCCGCCCTCGCGCGTGCCGAGGAGCATGTGGTCGGGGTGGGACGGGTCGATCGCGATCTCGCCGAACGGCGCCGACTTCAGATCGCCGATCGGCGAGAAGGTGTGGCCGCCGTCTCGGCTCACCCGCAGCTGTCCGCCCGAGGATGCGAAGATGATCCGCGGATCGCGCGGGTGGAAGGCCGGTCGGCAGCGCGTATCGCTGCGCAGTTGCCGCTGGTGGATCATCCGCCAATGATGGCCGCCGTCCTCGGAGATATACGCGCCGCTCATGTCGCAATTGATCATCATCAGATCGGGATCGAGCGGCGAGATGGCCGGCGAAAACATGCCGCCGCCGCCGGACAGCCCCAGCGGCTCCCAGCCGATGCCGTCCGCCGCGGCACGGCCGCCCGGCAGGGCCAGGGCCAGCACCCCGGCGATCAGGACCCGCATGCTGCAGCGACGGACTGTTCCGGCGGTGGATGGGAAGAGACACATGGGGACCTCCTCGGGGCGGCTATCGTGTAACCATTCTACACGCGCCCCCGGGTGAACTCATCCGGGGGGACGCGTCCGCTTAGTTGCATCCACCCGCACCGCTGGCTAGACTGGCGCGAGGTCCAGCGGCTGTGTGAGAATGACGTACTGAAGCGGCCGGTCAGATCGAACTACGAAGGAGAATACCCATGAGTCAGAGGTCCTCCACGAGGCGTGATTTCCTGAAACATTCGGCCGTGGCGGCGGGCACGCTCGCGGCGCTGCAAGCCGGTGTCGCGCGCAGTGCGCATGTGGCGCCCGACAACACGATGAAGATCGCCTTGATCGGCTGCGGCGGGCGCGGGACCGGGGCCGTCATCGATTGCTTCAATGCCGGGAAGATCCTGGGCCAGCCGATGCGATTGGTGGCGGTGGCCGATGCGTTCCGGGACCGAGCCACCAACTCGCTCGAGTACATCAAGAAGGAGGGCTGGGAGGCGAGTGTGGACGTCCCGGCGGAGCGGGTGTTCGTGGGTCTTGATGGCTACCAGAAGGCCATCGACTCCGACGTCGATCTGGTGCTGATGGCGGCGCCGCCGGGGTTCCGGCCGATGCAATACGAGGCGGCGGTCAAGGCGGGCAAGAACGTGTTCATGGAGAAACCGCTGTGCACCGATGCGCCCGGGTATCGGCGCATCGTGGCGGCCAACGAACTGGCGGACCAGAAGCGCCTGAAAGTGGTGGTCGGGCTGCAGCGCCACCACGAAGGCCCATACCTTCAAGGCGTGCAGGAGATCCACGACGGCAAGCTCGGCCAGATCGGGTTGCTGCGCGTCTATTGGAACGGGTCCGGCGGCGGGGCGCGCGACCTGGGGCCGCGGCCGCAGAACGATCCGAAAGAGATGGAATTCCAGGTGCGCAACTGGGGCTGCTTCCGCTGGCTCTACGGCGACAATATCGTCGAACAGCACGTGCACAACATCGATATCGGCAACTGGGTGATGGCCAAGGACGGCGATCCGAAGAAGGCCCATCCGGTGGAGGCCAACGGCATGGGCGGCCGCGTGGATCCGGGCAACTACGGCGACATCTTCGACCATCATTTCGTCGAGTTCACCTACGCCGATGGCACCAAGATGTTCAGCCAGTGCCGGCATCAACCGCAGACCAGGGACGCCGTGATCGAGTTCGTGCATGGCACGAACGAGATGCGGACGGTGGCGCATGGCCGCGGGCCGGCACTGGAGAGCAGCAACCCGTACGTGCAGGAACATGTGGATCTCATGAAGGCGATCGCCGCCGACACCTATCTCAACGAAGGCTGGTTCGGCGCGGTCAGCAGCATGACGGCGGTGCTGGGCCGAATGGCCACCTATTCCGGGCAGCCGGTCACCTGGGATGAAGCCGTGGAAAAGGGCTTGTCGGAAGCTCCGGACACGATCGCCTGGGACGCCCGGCCGCGCAGCATGCCGGATGAAAACGGCTTCTACCCGTTCCCGCGTCCGGGCTTCTACTCGCCGTTTGCATGAACCGACCGACCTCGCGTGGGGCGGCCTCGGGGCCGCCCCACGGTCGCGATGCGCGTCACTCCAGGTAGCCGAGCGCCTGGAGCTGGGCGTCAAAGTCGGGCGGCAACGATGAGAGCGGCCGCCCCGCGTCGCGGCCCGCGTACCGCAGCAGGTTCACCAGCAACCGGCCGGCGGCCGGGTGCCGCCCAAGCTGATCGCGGATCAGGAGCGTGTTGAGCACGAATCGGCCTGCACCGAAGTCGTACACCGCGACCATCAGACCGGACGCGTAATCCTGCGAGGCCTTGATCGCGCCCGCCACCGCTTCGGCCGGCGGGTCCTGTCCCATCCAGAGCGCGTCGGGGATGAGTTCGCGATAGTACGCGTAGTCCATCAGGCCGCCGGACGGCAGGCCGTCGAAAATAGGATGTCGCTTGGACCATTCGTCCTTCAAGTACAGCCAACCGTGGATCGCGTCCAGCGCGCCCTTGTTGGCCAGCGGCAGCCAACCGGCGCTCTGGTCGGCGCGCCGCAAGGCCTCGGGCGTCAGGAACACGACGGTCGCGCCGCGCGCCATGCGCCGCGCTAATTCACAGAACAGGTCGCGCGGCGGCTCGGAAATGCGACCTGACACCAAGATGGCTTCGCGCGCCGCGGGCGGCTCGAACGTGAAGGGTCGCGTGTGCACCTGGCGGTCGGCCAGCCAGGCGGCGAGCTCCGGATCGTCGCCACACAATACGATCTCCGCCTCGACCGGCGGCAGCTGCGCCCGGTCGCTCACATGGAATGCCACCTCTCCGCCGGCGGCGGCCGCCCCCTCGAGAAAGGTCGCCAGGAAGCGGTACTTGCCGGGCGGTCCGTCGAGCGTCACGTCGCCGGCCCAGATCAGCTGAGCCAGCGGGGGATCGGGCGACGCCGCGTGATCGGGGATCGTCACCGTCACGGTCTGATCGAGCGTGCGCGTCAGATCGGGGCCGATCACCTGGAGCCGCGCCGGATACTCGCCGGGCCTCAACGCGTCCTCGTTGGCCAGGACCGCTTCCAGGTGGACCTTCTCGCCCCGCGCGGCGTGCACCGGCTCAGCGAACAGGCACCAGCGCAGCGGCGCCCAGGCATCGTAGAGCGCGTCGATTGTGCCCGGTTTGAGTTCCCGGAACAGGGTCGTCAGTCCTTCGCCGCACATGACGTGATCGATCGCGCCGGTGAGGCTGTGCCCCACCACGTGCGGGTTCGCGCGGATCGCGTTCAATCCCAGGGTGCGCTGCGCGGCCATCTTCGCCAGGCTTTCGGCGAAGAAATCCTCGGGTCGCGCGTAGAGTTCGTCCAGTCGCCACTGCTGCCAGTCGTGCAGGAAGCGGTTCAGTTTATCGCGGAAGAACTGCGCGTCCTCCGCCTGGTCGGCGCCGGCCTGCTCGAAGTGCCGGACGGCGCGCCACAGGTCCACTGCGCTGCCAATCCCGTACTCCGTGAGGAACACCGGCATGTCGCCCTCGGCACAGGTGCGCAGCTGCTGGATGATGTCGGCCGTGTGGGGCACGCGCGGATAGCGATGCTGGTCGCTCAGCGCGTCCTCCCAGGCGTTCGATCCCGGGTTGGAGATGCTCCCGACTCGGTTCGGCGGGCCGTCGGCGCGGTACCGCACGAACGTCGCGGCATCGGGCGCGGGGCCGGGTGCGAGTTGGCCGTAGCTCCACGCGCCGTGCGGATTACTCGCGATCGAGAACTCCGCCGTGGCATCGTGCGTGCGCCCGCCCGCGTAGGTGACCGTGGCGGCCAGGCCGGTCGTGTCGGCGCCGTAGCTCCCGTTGCCGAAACCGACCACCCAGTCCAGCCGGTCCCCGCGCTGCACGGCCAGGCTCGTCGTGTTGTCCGATGCGTTGCCGCCGTCGTGCACGTTGATCAGTCCGTCGAACAGCGCGCGGCCATTGTGCAGGAGATGCACGTCGGTCGTCGCGCGCTCGGCCAGGCTGGTGAACCGCGAGCGGACTTCCACGCGGCCGTCCTCGGGCGCCGTCCACCGCACCACGCTGTATTCCCCTGCGGGCCCTGGGTGAAACGCCAGGTGGCCCGCCGGCCAGGTGATGCCCAGCGCCCGGATGACCTGGCTGGTCTTGTTGAGCCCGACCCACGGCTCGCCGGGCGACACGCGCGGCCAGATGTCCAGCCCGGCGACGCTGCCGATGCCCGTGGCGGCCGCGCTGTCGTAGCGGCCGCTGTTGAGCATCACGACGCGCGTGTCGTCGAGTTGCCGGACCAGCGGCAGCATCGTCACGGCATGCCGGAACGCCGGGCCCTCGGGCGCCTCGTTCAACAGGCCCCAGATCACAATGCTGGGATGGTGGCGATCGCGCCGAATCAGCTCCGTGACGTTCTGATCGAACCGCGCGGACATCCGAGGCGAGTCGGCGATCGGCGACGAGGCGTACGACTCCTCATACACCAGCAGCCCGATCTGGTCGCACAAGTCCAGCTGGGCCCGCGTCGCGCCACCCCAGATGAAGCGGACCATGTTGAAGCCCATCACCTTCAGGTTCAGCAGGTCGCGGCGCAGCAGGTCGGGATCGCGCGGAAACTGGAGGCCGATCGGGTAGTGGTTGCACGTGTGTGAACCGCGCACGTAGATCCGGCGGCCGTTGAGTCGGAAGTAGCCATCGGCCAGCCGGAAGTCGCGGAACCCGCACTGGACGGAGTGCTCATCAAGCGCCCTCTCCTGGTGCGTTTCCAGGCGCGCCGTCACGCGATAAAGGTAGGGGTCCCCCAGGTCCCAGCGGCGCGGGTTCTCCAGCTGCAGCCGCATGTCGGCGATCGTCCTTCCCGGTGGAAACGTGTGCAGCTGTTCCACCGCCGCCAGTGTCTCGCCGCTGAGCGCCGGAGCCGCACTGAGCGACAAGCGACTCGCGGCATCACGCGGCGTCACGTTGTGCACGACCACTTGAGCCTGGATCGCACCGCTCTCGGGATCGGGCCGAACGGCCAGCTCCTCCAGATAGACGCGGGGCACCTGCAGCAGCTCGACCGAATCGACGATCCCGCCGTGGTTGAACGCCGCGCCGGCGACGTAGGGGATCACCTTGCAGCGCCGAGCCGTCTCGTTCAAGACGATCGCGTCGATCGGTTCGTGGGTCGGATTGAGCACGCGCACGGCGAGCCGGTTGCGCCGGCCCGGCTCAATGGCCGCCGAGACGTCCAGCACGAACGGAGTCTCGCCACCCTCGTGCCCACCGACCGCCACGCCATTGAGCCACACTTCGGCCAGGTAGTCCACGGCCCAGAAACGCAACAGGTGAACGTCCGTGTCCGCCCCGGACGCCGGGACGTCGAAATCGCGCCAGTACCAGGCTACGCCATGGTAGCCGGGAAACGCTTCCTGCATGATCCATGGGACTTGGACCGGCTTCGCGCCCGGACGCGGCGCGTCATACCACCGCTCCTCCCGACCCACGTTCTGCGCGTCGGTGGCCAGCCACCAGGGGCCGTCGAGCGATACCACGTGGCGCGACGCGACCGGCGCCGCCGCAACCGCACACTGCGCCGCAACCAGCGCGAAGCAGCATGCCGCACCTGACACATATCTGGCCATCGGAGCACCCCTGGAAGGAGGACTACCCGCTGGGCACGACGTCACGCGACGAGCTTGTGCAGCATGTCGAGCGCTGCCGCGGTCAACTCGCGTCCGGCCGTCGGCGTGAAGGGTGGATAGTCGAGGATCTTGGGCACGGTGAGCGCCGAGTATTCGCCGGCCTTGTACGCGTTCGGGTCCGGTAGGTAGCCGATGATGTGATCGGTGTAGCCCACGACCAGCGTGTCGGGTAGCGGCGAGTCGCGTCGGATCGTCAATCCGTAGCAGCTGTAGAGTTCGGCGGGGTGAAACACGAATCCGACGTCACCCAGCTGCATCACGCTCAGCGGCGCCGGCAGGTGCGCCTGGCTCAAATCGCGCTGCACAGAACCCTTGTACCAGTCCTCGGCGAACCCGGCGTCCACCCACGGGCCACTGGTGCACTTCGCCGGATCGCTGCGGTACGCCTCCAGCCACTGGCGGAACAGGGCGATATCGAGCGGCACGGGGTACTGCTCGGTCCGCACGCGCAGTTTGTCCACGGGGACGGGTCGCGTGGCATGGAACGCCTGCTCGATCGCGGCTGCCACCGGCTGGGCCGTGTTCTCCATGGTGCCGATCCAATGGTCCGCGTCCCCCGCGTTCACGTCGCCACAGTGGCCTTGCAGGAACGAAGGAGACAGGTCCAGGCGTTGGCGGATCAGGTCTTCCACCATCCCGGGCCAGTCGGGGCCTGCCTGCTCGTCCTGATAGCAGACCGGATGGGCCGAGAAATGGTACCACAGCAGATCGCGTTTATCGGCGGGGCGGTCGAAGCGCAGGACGTGGACCGTCGTGTCCAGCCATCGCTCATCGTCCGTGGATTCCTGGGTGAATTGCTCGTCGGTCTTCCAGCTGCTCGTCGTGCGATTGTTGCTGGCCCCCACGGCTCGACTCTTGCCGATACTCAACGTGGCCGGCGCCAGATCGGCCTGAGCCAGCTCTACCGCGCGGAAGATCTTCTCCTCGACGGCGGCCATATACTCGGGCGACACCGCGCCCCACTGGCGCAGGTAACAGAACGCGGGCATGGAATGCGTGTGCGTCGCGCACAGCCGGACATGAGCGGCCGGGATACCGAGCTGCTGGGCGACGCGCTGCTGCACGCGCGCGGTCATCTCGGCGACGACCGTGGCAATGTCGACCGACACGATGGCGGCCCGGGTATCGCCCAGTTGCAGGACCAGCGCGCGGGCAGCCGTCGGTCGGCGGATGCCGGCGATCCGGCGTTCCTGACCGGGGGGGCGATGGAAGCCGCCCAACTCGATGCCGATCGGCGGCGTGGTATCCACGACCCCTTCGCCCGCGTGCAGCAGGGGCGCGCTGGTGGCCGCCAGGCCCGATCGGACGGGCAGCGCCAGCGCGGCTGCGCCGAGGGCCGTGCGCTTGAGAAACGAACGCCGGGATGCAGTGATATTCAGCATGGTTTGCTCCTGTAGGTCCTGCCGGTCCGGGCTGTCCCCAGTGAAAGGATGCCACGATGACCTACTCTATCTGCACCAAGGTGCTTTTGGCAACGGCACTCACGGATGTTGACGAAGAACTGCGCCAGGTGGCGGAGCCTGTCCTGGCAAAAATCGGCCAGCTGGTGGTTGGTTTTCTCAGCGGTGAAGTGTCTCCGACCGAGAGCTTCCGATTCGAGGAGGCCCTCCAGGATATGTTACGGGAATTGGGATGCGCCCTCGTAGGCTGGGCCTAAAACCAGGCGGAACCTGACGATCTCGAGACGCTTCCTCATGATGTGCATGTTGACGGCACCTCCTATCGACGACTCAACCGCAAGACCGCCAACCGGAACGTTTCCACGCGCTTCGGCCGGCATAGTGTCGGCCAGGAAACACAAAATTGCCGCATAAAAGCGCGCACCACAGAGACGGCACCCGAGTAACGGCACGTTTTCCTATACGCCGGCCACGGGTTATCGGGGATTTGACTCGTTCACGTATCGGGTGAGCGATGGCACGGCCAACAGCAACACGGTCGAGGCGTGGATCGCGGTGGGCGGCTAC
>JBPOJB010000010.1:0-169046 GCA_052034005.1 Planctomycetota bacterium
TGACGTGTTGCTCGCTTCCAGCACCATTTTGAGCCTCGTCGACTGTAAAACGACCGGTTATCAACTTCGAGACGTCCCATCGTCGCGCGCGACCGTGCGCGAAGATCAGTTGTTTCAACAGAAACTATCTGGGCCGAATCGGCCAGTTTCTGAGTTTCGCCAGCGAGCTCGCCGAGCGAGCCGAACGCCGTGTGGTGCTCAAGGAAGACGAGCATTCAGACGAGTCGGAGAACCCGCTGTTGGAGTATCTTGACGCCGTCAGCATCTACTCCAGGGCACGACGAATGGATCGTGCAGACGATGACGCCGTTGAAGACGAGAAGGACGATGGTAGTTACCGCGTTATGCCCCTGGTCCGCATGGTCTACGGGGGCACCAAGACCGAGATCAGGGAGGATATCCAATGTGAACGTCACGGCCGTGCTGATCAGGCTGGGCCAAGTGGCCGCCAGACGCGTGAGGCTCTAACCCCCCCCTGCCCCCCCTTTGCAAAGGGGGGGAGAGAGAGGGGGTCTGTCCTGAGGAAAACAAGGCAGTCAGACAGTCAGAAGCAGACACTCTGGTTTCAGTTCGAGGTGAACGCCTGACTGGTGAACTGCGCACCTTTTTTTCAACCACTCCAGCTCCATCTTCAACCGGCCGATCTCCTCGTGCAGCCGTCTCTCCTAGGCTTCTCGCTCGGTGCCCGACCGAGCCAGCTGCTGAGGCGTGACGAACAGCTCCTCGGTACGTCCTATCAGCTGCCGCTTCCACGCATGCACCGTTGTTGTATGAGCCATCAGGCTGAACTACAGTGGGAACCGGATGAATAACAGGAGAGATGTACAGTGAGTCAAGCCTTTCATTCGCGACCGGTCTTATGGTTCTGGCCGGGGTTGTTGCTGAGTCTTGCAGCCGCAGCATGGATTGGCCAGGCATACGGGCAAGCCCTCGGAGCTGCAGCGGAGGAGTCGTCTGCTGTCCCTGTTTACAGGGTCGAAGCCGAAGCATTTGAGGCCAGAGAGGCTGACATTCGCGCGGTGCTCGACTCGGCCGCAAGCGAACTGTGGCGGTACTTTCCGGACTACAAACTGGAACCGATCGTTGTTGAACACAACAGCTCCGGCCCGATTGTGCTTTATCGCCGTAACGAACGGGGCGAACTTGTGATCAGGCTCAATGCAGGGAAGACGTTCTGGTGCCAGTATGCCTACCAGTTTGCCCACGAGTTGTGTCACGTCCTGTGCGGTTACTCAGAGGGACCGCTGGAGAATCGCTGGTTTGAGGAAACCCTCTGCGAGACCGCGTCGCTCTTTACGATGCGGGCCATGGCCAGGTCCTGGAAAACTGCGGCCCCGTATCCAAACTGGGCCAATTACCGCGATGCTCTGCGAGATTACGTCGACGATATCGAACGACAGCGGCATGCGGTTCATGAGATTTATCGAACTGGAATGGCGGCTTTTTACCAGGCGCATCAGACCCAACTGAGGGCAAAACCGGGAGACCGGGAACTCAATGGGTCCATGGCATTGATCATGCTGAAATTGTTTGAAGAAAACCCACAGCGGTGGGAAGCCGTTCGCTGGCTCAATTCAGGTCAGAGAATTCCAGGCGAATCGCTCGATGCCTATCTGCAGCGGTGGCATGATACCGTCCCCGACCGGCACCGTGGGTTCATCAAGGAGATTGCAGATTTGTACGGTGCAACGATCACCACCGGGGATTGAGCTTTCCCGGAACCCCCGCCCATCCTGTCTTTATCCTGTCAAGGATCCAGGCTGATCCGGTCTGCACTGGGGTGGTGAAAATCGGGGTAGACTTCGCCTGTCCTGTTTTGGGGAGATCTGTTCCATTGGTGATCGTCTCTGGACGTCGATCAGCACGCCCGCCTGGCCGTACCGGCGGGATATGGACGCATGACTACGCCTGAGCTTAGGGCCGTCCCGTTGGGACTCGGGTCTGGTGGGTGGACGCGACCCAGGGCTGCGGTCCGGCTCGCACGGCTCGCCGGGCCTTCGCCCTGGGCTGTGATAGAGCTGTCCCTTCGGGACGGAAGAGACCGTCTTCGTGTCGCCGCTGGGCACGGCACAAGTCGTAGAGGGCCAGACCAGGCATAAAGCAGGTTAGATGGTGCGCGGAACACCAGCGACAGACGTCAACCGTTAGAAAGGAAGATGCAGACACTCTAATTTTGCAGGGCTCGGGGGCGGCTGCACGGAGCCAAGGCCGGCTTTCCGGCGTCCGCACGGAGCTGAGTTCCCCCCTCTCGTGCCGTGCAGGCCGCATGCGGCGAGGCGCTCGGCAAGGGGGGCGCAGGCACGGCAAAGGAGACACCGCACCAAAATACCGCACCTGGAAGTGGTCCAACACCGTCAGCAGGTCGGCCGGGATCGTGTCCCGCTGGCCGCTCTTGAACTGCCCGGCCGTCCACCGCAGCAACTGCACATAGCCCGAGCGCGTGATCGGCAGCAGGTCCAGGTCCGATGGCCCGCGTGGGCGTCGCCTGCCGCCCTGTACCTCTAACTGTCCCCGCTCACCCGCAGAGTCCAGCGCAGAGTGCCTGCATCCTGAACTGCATCCTGGGAATCCTGGCCAAGGTGCCCGCCTCCTGCGTGCGTCCTGCCGCTACCATAACGCAGCCCGTTGTTCGCGCCGGGCTTGTCCGCGCGCTAGAATGGGAGGGGCGCGAGTCCGAGCCCGCGCACACCGGGCACCCACTTCACGTTTGTTCCGCGATGCGAATGGAGCAGCTATGCAGCCAACCGTGCTCGAGATCGTCACCGATTACATCTGACCGTGGTGCTACCTCTGTGCGGTGCGCACAGATCGGCTACAGCGTGAGTACCACATCGACGTCCGATACACGTTGTTTCCACTGCATCCCGATACGCCCGACGCCGGCATATCGCTCGGGGATTTGTTCGCCGGCCGCAGCTTCGATATCGAAGCCATGCAGGCGCGGTTGGCCGCGTTGATGGCGGAGGAGGAGCTGCCATATCGCGCGCCGTCCAAGACCTACAACAGCCGCCTGGCCCAAGAGCTGGCCAAATGGGCCGAAGCGCAAGGGAGCGGCGAGCGAATCCACCATGCCCTGTACCGCGCGTACTTTGTCGACGGCGTGAACCTCGCGCAGGTTGACAACCTGCTGGCCGTCGCGCGCACGCTCGGCCTGCCTGTGGACGAAGCTCGCGATGCGCTGGTCTCGCGGCGTTTCCGTGACGCGGTCGACGCGGATTGGCGACGGTGCCGGGAGTTAGGCATCACGGCCGTACCGACGTTCCTCGTTGGTGACGCGCGCGTCGTGGGGGCGCAGCCCTATGCCGTTCTGGACGAGATGCTGCGCGAGGTTGGCGCCGTGACGCGCGCGCCCACGTCGTCCTGATCCCCGGTTTGTCCGGGTGTGGCTCCGTGGATAGGGGCAAACGGCGGGTTGATGGCGGTCGAGCAGCTGCCTGTCGGAGTCGGCCCGCGGGCACGTGGTCGCCCCCGCGTCGGGTCGACTGGGCCTTCGGCACGCGAAGCGTGTCGGTGTGCGGCGGGTAGGCCCCCCCGGTTGTACCAGCCGGCCCGGCACCTCGTCGAGCTAGACTGGGTCCGTCAGCCCAGCCCAACGTGCGCAGCCGAGCGCGTGCGGGCACCGCTCGTCCCCCTGGGCGCTGCCGTGTTCTGGCATCTCGGCAATTTTTTTAGTCAGAAGCAGACACTCTGGTTTCAGCTGGTTTCAGTTGGGAGTATTCGTCGGTCACCTACAGGTAGTGCTTGGTCGCCGCCGTCTGGCTGTTGCCGATCCATGCGCAGACCACATGCAGCGGATGCGCCGGGGCCGGTTCCGTCTCGCGCGTGGACCGCAGATTCTGGAACAGTCTCGGCCACGGCTTCAATCCCGCCCGCTCGATGATCTTCACCACTTGCGTGGGCAGGTTGCAGTCCCGATCGCGGTAGCGGGCGATGACATAGTCACCGCCTCGTCCGCCCAGTTCGTCCCACACCGAGTTGGCCGACCTGTGGTCAGCACCACGTAGCAGCTGATCTCGCATGGCAGCGCCGATTCAGAATGCCCGCCCATCGCGAGCCTGAGTGGCGTGGTGAGCCGTCGAAAAACTGGGCGGGAGGATGTCCAATGTGAACATCACGGCCGTGCTGATCGGGCTGGGCCAAGTGCCCGCCAGACGCGTGAGGTTCTAACCCCCCCCTGCCCGCCCTTTGCAAGGGGGGGGGAGAGACGGGGTCTGTCCTGAGGAAACCCAGGCAGTCAGATCAGAAGCGGGGCGGGAGGATGTCCAATGTGAACATCACGGCCGAGCTGATCAGGCTGGGCCAAGTGCCAGTCGAGGATCGCTAGAATGAGCAACATGACGGCCACGACCGCGAAGTGAGGGACCCTCACCGATGATCTTGCACTGCGACATGGATGCCTTTTACGCCTCCGTCGAGGAGCGAGACTGCCCGGAGTTGGTCGGGCATCCCGTGATCGTGGGCGGCTCGCCCGAGAAGCGGGGAGCCGTGGCGGCGGCCAACTACATCGCCCGGCGCTACGGGGTCCACAGTGCCATGCCCGCGGTCACTGCGAAGCGCCTTTGTCCTCACGGCATCTTCCTGCCTGCACGCATCGACTACTATGCGGAGGTCTCCAGCCAGATCCAGGAGATCTTCGAACGGTTCACGCCGCTGGTCGAACCACTGTCGTTGGACGAAGCATTTCTGGACGTGACCGGCAGTGAGCAATTGTTCGGTTCCGCAGTCGAGATCGGCCGGCGAATCAAGCAGGCCGTCCGGAACGAGACCCGGCTGGTCGTGTCGGTCGGGGTGGCGCCCAACAAGTTCCTGGCGAAGATAGCCAGCGATTTCAGGAAGCCGGACGGTTTTGTGGTGGTGAGGCCTGAGCAGATCCGGGAGTTCCTCGATCCCCTGCCCGTGGAGCGGCTGTGGGGAGTGGGCCGACAGGGCAGCAAGGTCTTTGAGCGGCTGGGCATCCGGACCATTGGGCAGCTTCGGCAATGGCCGGTGGATACGCTCACCAGTCACTTCGGCGTGCAGGGCGAACAGCTCTGGCGGTTGGCCCACGGGCTCGACGACCGCGCCGTGGTGCCCGAGCGGGAGGCGAAGTCGATCTCGCACGAGACGACCTTCGCGCAGGATATTGATGATCAGGAGGTGCTGCGGGCCTGGCTGCTGGGCCTGACGGAGCAGGTAGCCTGGCGGCTCCGGCAGCACGCACTGCGAGGCCGGGTGGTCCACCTGAAGGTCCGATTCGCCGACTTCTCGCTGATCACGCGCTCGCAGACTATGCCGGAACCCACGGACATCACGCAAGGACTGTGGGAGGTTGCCGATGAGCTGCTTCGTCGGCGACTCCCTGCTGATCATCTCCCCGTACGATTGCTGGGGATGGGCGTCAGCGGATTTGACGCATCGGGCAGGAGACAAGGGCTGCTCTTCGACCAGGGCGAGCAGCGGAGACAGGCTGGCCTGGATGCGGTGACCGACCGGATCCGGGACCGGTTCGGCTCTTCTGCGTTGCGTCGGGCCACATCGCTGCCGTACCAGCAGAGGCCAGCGGATGGTGGCACGTGACCTCGAGTGAAGTGCTGGACACCGATGGCATCAGGCCGGCAGGTGGACCATCAGAGGCCTCGCCGCTTGTTGCCCGCGCCTTTCAACACGATAATGTGAGTGGTTTCCAACACTCAACCATTCGCTGACGGGCGCAACGCACGAGCAGGGGCTGGCTTCGACGTGCAGCGCGACCCGCCCAGCTTCGTCGGCGGAGCTTGGTGCGTTTGGCTTTTCCGCCGGCGCTGTACTGAAAGGCCCAATGATGCATTGGAGCGGCCGGATCGTGCTCTGTGTGTGGCTTTGCGCCGGCGTGTCGCAAGCGCAAGTGCGACTGGATGGCGACACCTCGGAACCGCGACACAGCCTGTTCGTTCGCGGGCAGCCGGTGGTGTTGACTTTTGTCGCCTCGGGACTCGCCCGAGATGCGCGTGACCAGTTGCTCGTGACGATCGAAGACGAACATGCACGCGTTCTGCGCGAGTACACCATTCCCCTGCAGGAAGGCCGTCGTGAGGATTTCCAGGTCCGATGTTCTCCGACGGCGCAGGATGGGGGTGTACAGTGGCAGATCGACCTCTATCCGCCCACCAGCCGCCTGGGCTTCTTCAAGGCCAACGCCCAGCTCTCGAGCGGTGCGCAATTGCAGGGAGTCTGTACCCGTCCGCCCGGCTATCTTACTTACGCCATTGTGCCGGACCCGACTGAGCGCCGCGCGTATCCCGCCGAAGACACGTTCTTTGGCATGATGGGTGCCGTCACGCCGGGCGTTTTGGGGCAAAGCTGGCAGGTGCACAACTATGGCATGTACTGCTGGAGCGCATTTGAGCCGGACAACCCCAGCCAGTTCGCCGAGAAGGTCAAGGAGTATGAGGCGGAGGAGGCACGCGGCGGGTGGGCAGGCATGCCGCACTTCGTAGGCCGACACTTTTTCGAAATAGGTGGACGTTCAGGCTCCATTCCCGCCTACAGCGTTCTGCCGATCGGCAAACCGCCGCTTTGGGCCGCCCGCAATGAAACGCGCGTCCATCACGCCGCCGCATTACACCGGGAAGGCGAGCGGGCTTTTCGGGATTTCTGCCTGAGGCTGGGACGCTACCTGGCTGACCAACGCAGCGACGAAGCACCACACTATTATCAGATCACGAGTGAACCGCAGATCCCCTGGGGCTATCAAGGTACCACTGACGAACTGGTGCGCATTTTCGAGATCGCCTATTCCGCCCTGCATGAGGTCGATCCGCACGCGATCGTCGCCGGTCCCGCGATCGGCCTGGACGCCTTCGAGCAGCTGGAAGAAATGCTGCAGAAAGGGCTGGCAGACCATCTCGACGTTTTGGACTTCCACCCTTATATGGGTGGCGATGTTCTGCCGAGCGAATTCAACCTGGTAGGCCGAATCCGCGGCATCAAAGAACTGATGAGCAAATATGCCGGGCGGCAGTTGCGCCTCACAGGCACCGAATCCGGATTTGATGCCAAGGGCGAGAGCACGCAGACCTGGCTGCGCATGGCCTGGTCGGACATCCATCACAATCTCATCCTGCTCGGTGAAGGATTCTGGTTCAACGTCTGCTTTCACGGTGCGGACAATTCGCGCCACGTGGCGCAGAACACCTGGGGCCACGCCTTCAACCTGGATCCTGAACGCGACTACGGTGTGCAGAAGACATCGCCCAAGCCGGTGGTGCCGGCCTACGCAGCCATGACGCTGTTGCTCGAAGGGCACAAGAGCGCCGGCGCGATCGAACGGCTGGGCGATGCGGTGACTGGCTACGCGTATGAGCGCGGCCAGGATGTGATATTGGCGCTGTGGAGCGATGAGCCGTGCGAAGTTCATGTTCCGGTGGGGGCCGCACAGGTCGACGTGGTGGACTGGATGGGCAATGCCGCGCCAGTCTCCTGCCCGCAGAACATGCTCACGCTGACGCTCACGCGCGACCCGCAGTATGTCAAGGGCGTGTCACCCGATCTGTGGGGAACACAAGGCCGAGAGAAACCGGTGACGGTCGAAGAAGCTCGAATCCCCGAGCGCTAGCGGGTGGGCGGGTGGTGATTCGCTGCGAATCGCGCTCGCCCGGGACGAATGAGTCCAATGGGCGGTCGGTCTGCAAACCCGCACGGGCATGGCGCGTTGCGACGGTGGCTCGGGAAACCGACAGGTTGGGAAGGTCATGCTCGGGAAAGAACCCAACCCGTTCCGTCTCGTGGCTCGCTGTCGCTTCGCCACCGACCAGTTCGCAGAGAATGAAGAGCCGGTAGACGTGGTAGGGGAACGGCGGGGTGTGCGCGTGCTTGGTTCGATCCCACACGGCCAGTAGTTTTCGCGGCTGAGTCTGGTAGCCCGACTCTTCCAGCACCTCGCGTACCACCGCCTCGCGGGGTGATTCATTCACGTCGGCCCAGCCACCCGAGCCACCTCGGCTCTGAACCGTTATCGTGCATGCTGGGCCGTCTTGGATTCCCGTTCTACTTCGGAGGTTCACCTGGCACGGGGCGCCCCAGGCAGATGCGGAATCCATCGCGCGAGTCGGAGTATGTGGTGCTGGCGATCCCGAGGCGGACGGCACAGCGCGCGTTGCCGGGCACGTCGAAGTAGTTGCCGCCTCGGCAGACCGGGTGCATATCCTGCTCGACAAAATAGGGCTCTTCATGCGCACCTTGCGGGTCGAAGTGGTCCAGCACGAACTCCCACACGCCGCCGCACATGTCGGCCAGGCCGAACCCGTTGCGGCCCTTTTCACCGTAATGGTCCACCGGTGAGACGAATGCGTACCCGTCACTCCACGGGGCCTTGGCCAGCGGCCAGGTCTTCGTCCGGCCGGGCAGGAAATCGATGGCCGAGATGTTCAGTCTCCCCTCGCCCTCCTCCAGTTCGTCGCCCCACCAGAAGAAGGCCCGCGGGCGGCCGCCCCGGCACGCGTACTCCCACTCCGCTTCAGTCGGCAGCCGGAATTCCCATCCGTCGGCCAGCCGGCCGGCCGCCCGCTCGCGGCGCGTCAGCCACTGGCCGAACGCCCGATCGTCGTTCCAGCTCACACACACCACGGGATACACATCGAGGTTCGGGAACGACCAGTTCGGGTCGCGCCAGCTCTTTCCCGGCATGCGCGTCCAGGGGTGCACGACCTCCTTGGTCAACCGGTATCCGTCCCACTGCGGATCAAAGCACTGCGTCCAACCGCCGGGCTGCTCGGCATCGGTGACATAGCCCGTCTCCTCGACGAAACGCCGGAACTGCCCGACGCTGACCTCCGTCCGTCCCATCCAGAACCCCTGCTTGATCCGCGCAGGCCGCGGATCGCCCTCGGGTTCTTCGCGTCCCGTGCCGGGGAACCAGCCTCCTTCCGGGCTCACCGCCCACGCCTTCTCTTCCGGCGTGCTGCCCATGATGAACTCGCCGGGCGGGATGTACACGAGTTCCAGTGTCACGCCACCGCCCAAGTCGACCTGCATCGACTCGCCGGGGGTGGGTTCGGCGCTTTGAACCGGCGGGCACGCCCCACAAAGGGCTGCCAGGACGACAAGAACGCCGGCTGCAACCTGATGCGCCGGAACGTCGCCCGGGCGGCATGGCCCACGGCGACCGGATCGTGTCCGTTTGGATTCGCGTAGTGCTGTTCTCATGGGAACCTCCGCGTCACGGCATTGGGCAGTCCCAGGCAGGATACCGCTCGTCGGCAGCATCGTCAAGGAATCGGATCAGAGGGTACAGATGCTGCGGCGGGCGAAGAACTCGCAGCCCAGGAGCCAGCTGGTGGCGGCCACGATCAGCAGGACCGCCGCATCCCGCCAAGGGAACACGCCGCTGTTGAGGATCTTGGCGGGCTGGTAATACTGCATGACGCTCAGGAACGCGACCTGCTTGGCCAACCACCAGAACTGGGCCAGGAAGTTCAGCAGGAACGAGACCAACACGAGCGCGAACGCGACGGCTACCGCCCGCCCGCGGCGATCGCTCAGCGCCGACACCAAGAACACGATCCCGCCCACCGCGAGGTACACGCAGAACAGGTTGGTCATGACCAGGGCCGCCCGGCGCCATTCGGGCCGCATGCTCTCCGGCATGGTCGAGACCGTGGATCGGTGGCCGAGGTATGCGAGCGAGATCAGCAGGGCGCCAGACGCCAGCCAGACGACGGTCTCGCACCAGTAGATCTGTCGTCGCGACAGGGGCCAGCTCAGCAGGACATCCGCCGTGCCGCGGTCGATCTCGCCCGCGGGCATCCGGGTGCAGAACGTGATCTCGTAGCCCCACAACAACGCCAGCACGGCGGGGTGTACCCACAGGAACGCCTGCATCGTGCGCGCCGTGATCGCATCGCCGACCTCGGTGCCCAGCAGTGCCGTGAGGAGCGTCTTGGCGATCGGGAACTGCTCGAACACCTCACCCAGGCCCTCCATCACCTGCGGCAGGACGTGCGTCAACAGCGCTTTGAAGACGAATAGGCCCAGGCCGAACAGGAGCGCCGGCAGGGTGACCTCATGGAGGATCTTGAGCAGCATCCCGCGCATCAGGCTGTCTCCTCCGGCACGCGGTAGTACGCACGGAACAGGCTCTCCAGGCTGGGCGGCCCCATCTGCAAATCCTCCACCGCGTGCTCGGCCGCCCACTGGATCAGCAGGGAGGGCGCGCCGGTCAGCTCGCCGTGCCAGCGCCGGCCGCGGCGCGAATCGAGCGCCAGGAACGCGGGGGCCGGGACCTGCCGGGCCGCGTCGTCGCTCGAGAACACCACCGTGATCTCGCGCCCCGCCTTGTGCCGCCACGCGTCGAGCGAATCATCCAGGACGATCTCCCCGTCCCGCACGATCGCAATCTGGTCGCACAACTGCTCGACCTCGCTCAAGGAATGGCTCGAGAAGAACACCGTGACGCCCTGCGCCGCGCGCTGCCGAAGCAAGCCCATCAGCACATCCTGCATCAACGGGTCCAGGCCGCTGGTGGGCTCGTCGAGCACGAGCAGTCGGGGTTGATGCGCAAGCGCCAGGATCAGGCCCAGCTTCTGCCGCATGCCGCGCGACATCTTGCGCACTCGCAAGTCCATCTCCAGCCGGAACCGTCGGCTCAGGTCCCGGCCCGCAGCCGACAGGTCCAGGCCGCGGATCTGCCCGCTGATCCGCAACGCGCGCCGGCCGGTCAGCCAGGGATAGAGCCGCAGATCGCCCGGCAGGTAGCCGACGTTCCGCAGCACCCGCGCACGCTGCGTCCAGCAATCCTGCCCGAAGATCGTCGCGCTGCCCGCGCTGGCGCGCAGGAACCCGAGCAACAGGCGGATCGTCGTGGTCTTGCCCGCGCCGTTGGGGCCCAGGAAACCGAAAATCCGGCCGGCCGGAATACGCAGGTTGAGCCCCCGGACCCCCACGCGCCGACCGTAGTAGCAGGTCAGTTGCCGAGTCACAATCACATCGGTGCCGTGGCGCTGTTCCAGGGGGCTGGCCGTCAGATCAGGCGCGGTCATCGAGCAGGTTCCTGCACGCCCAGATGCTCTCCAATTTAGCCACATTGTCCATCGCCCGACCGTGGACGACAACACAGGCGAGATCCGGGGCCGCATGCAGTGGAGCGGCACATCCAGCCACCGGCTCCGAGCCCCGATCGGCACGCAACCTGCCGCCGTCGAGAGGCCGGACCCGACCGGTGCGGCGGGCTGAGCGCCTACGGTCGTGACACCGGGGCGGCATGCGCAGGCGGTGTGGCGGGGGGGTGACAGGGTGAAGCTGAGGTCCCCGGCCGGGATTTGCGAATGTCACGAGGGTCAACGCCGCGCTGCGACGAGAGTACGTTGGGGCAACGGCACCATCCAAAACCCGTGACTGTGGCATCGAATCGACCTCGGCCGCGTGACCTATTGTACAACGGAGCCCATGATGGACATCTTCACATCGTTCCGGGAAACATGCATTGTGCGCAGTTCGTGGGTCCAGCGACTCAACACACTGTGCCTGTTGGCGGTCTCGATTCCACCTGGAGGAACCTATTTCTGGTCCGGAGTGGACGGCCAGTCGGAAGTGATTGGTCCCCTGACTTTCTCCTCGGTGAAAGACAACGACCGGCATCCTGAGGATACCTACCGGCGGGTACATGTGTCCGTGGGCACGACGGCATTCCACGAGTTCGCCACGACGTCAGGGAGCCTGACGCTGCCGGTTGGCAAGTCAGCGACGGAGGTCAAAATCCCTCAGGGCCAATCTCGCAAGATCGCCTTCTCCCTGAAATCGCTCGACGAGATCCTTGGGCAGACTCCCGATTTCGCCCGCAATCTCTACGGCCACCGGCTCTATGCAGTCAAGGTGACGATCATCTCACAACAGACTGTCAACGGCGGGCACCAACCTGAAAAGAAGGAGGAGTACTACATCTGCCGGTTCGTGTCGGCACTGCGCCGGACCGGACTGGACGGTCAGCCGACACCGGAATGGGAAGCGGACTTGATCCCGTTTGAATCGACCCTGTCCGATCCGCGGCGTCAGGCGTTGGGGAGCCCGCGGCGGGTGAACGCGAAGATACTTCAGGTCGTGGGCGACAGTCCGACGCTGGAGGTCAAAAATCTACCGAACTCGGGCGAATCGTTCTGGGATGCGGGAGGAACTGCCGGCGCGCATATCCTCTGTTATGAGCCGACCGCGGCGGGACTCGGCAAGGGGTTCGTGGAACTAAAGCGTGGCGACAAGCTCATCGGCAAGATCAAGCTACTGGGAACAGGTATCTCGCCCAAGGTCTGGTCAGTTGACGCGGCCGTCTTCGCGAGGGAGCTGCAGAGGGCGTTCATCAACGGTGCGCAGTACGAGTCCAAGAAGCCAGGGCACTTCCGGAAACTCGCCGATAGAATCCTGAACGACGTGGAGTTGACCTACAGCTACTTCTGGCGTTACCGCGCCATGCGGGCTGAGACGTGGGGAATCAAGAGCAAATCGGATATCGATATCCAGGTGGAATTCGAATGGGACGTGAGCAAGGATTCGAACCCGCGGCCCCACACAGGCCTGGTGATAAAGGACTTGCTGCGTGGCCTGCAGGCACTGAAAGCCCAGTATCAAGATGTCAACGCCGTGACGTACGCGTATTACTTCGACCGGCTTCTTCACACGGAGGCCGCCTACAACCAACGAACCGTGATCCGGTTGAACGTCCCGGCATTTGGCCAGTACCCGGACGCGGCCGATACCGAGGATGCCCGTCGCCACTGGGTGAAAGTCCTGGCGCATGAACTAGGGCACGCGCACTTGTTTACGGGACACATCATTCCCGATGCTACGCCTAAGGACTCGATCCGCTATTTCGATCTGATGCAGAGCGGCGTGGATCGGGGCGATCGACCGTTTCTCGTAGAGGAATCGAGCCACTACCTCAACCTGGCCACAGGTTGGGACTGGAGTCCCGGAAATGTCAAGGCTGCGCTGGACATGATCACGACAACCGGATCCGTCGCCCCTGGGAAGCACGCCCACGACCCGTTTCAGGAGGCCGGTTCAGAGCTGCTCCTTCCCTGGATGTGGATCACAGACGCTACAGTCAGCGAGGCGGCGGGCACCGCGTCACTGGAGGTCCGCTTGTCGGCACCCAGCGCGGTGCCGATCCCCATATTGTGCGTTACAGCCGACGGCACCGCTACGGCGGGCAGCGACTACAAAGCCACGGTCAAGACACTGACGTTCCAGCCGGGAACGACCGTCAACCGCGACATGGTCGTGCCAATCATCAACGATGCGCGCCATGAACCCGATGAACAGTTCAGGGTCTACCTGGATGCCGAGCCGTTTTGGACGCGGATACCGCTGAGCGACCGTGAGGCCATATGTACGATCCGGGACGATGACAGGCCTCCGGCCATCTCGATCAGCAAGGTCGTCGTGAGGGAAAACGCTGGAAAGGCCGTGTTCACCGTCAGCCTGTCGGCCAAGAGCGGGAATAAGATTACCGTGAAGTACACCACGGTTGACGGCACCGCGGTGGCTGGCAAGGACTACCAAGCGAGGTCAGGGACTCTGACGTTCCCCGCGGGGACGAAGACCCAATCGATCGCCGTGCCAATCATCAACGATTCGCGGCGCGAACCGGACGAGACATTCAAGGTGAAGCTCTCCGCCGCGACGAATGCCACGATCGGAAGTCCGACCGCCATCGGCACGATTAAAGACGATGATTAGGGAATCGCGAAGACGTGACCGCCCCGAGCAAGTCAGCCCGCGATCAATAGCCTGCGACTCTTCAGCCGCGCCATCCTCCTGTCGGAAATCAAATACCGTGACACCTTTCTGCATTGGTATGTCAAACAGGGCGAGGGGCGGAGACGCGGCGACGGCAAACGTGTCCACTGGATGGACGTGATGCGCCCTCCGGGCGCGAGGCCCTGATTCGCGCATCGCTGTCGACGTACTCGCTGCCCGTCGCGTTGGGTGGTGCGGGCAACAAGGTGCTGCTCGATGCGTATACCGAGTCGCCGGTCACGTGGCGGGCCTTTGCGGCCATCAAATCGGCCAACGCGGGCAGCTTCTTCGGTGCCGGCAACGGCAACTACGACCAGGGAGCGGGCACGGCCTTAAGCGGCGACGCGCTGGCCACGGGCATTGCCCGCGTGCTGGCCCAGCGCGACGAGGAGCACCGCGACCTCGACATCCGGCCCCGCACGCTGCTGGTGCCGCCCGAGCTGCAGCAGATGGCCAAGCAGTCGCTGCAAAGCGACTTCATCCAGCGGGCCAACAACTATCTGCCAACAGGCAACGCGCTAATGACCGCACCCTGCGTGACCCGACCGACTGATCGACGGACCGATTGATCCTGCGCACGAACCACCCGGCCTGCCCGAGGAAGCCGCGGACGCCTGGGCCGCCGTCCTGATCGACATTTACGAAGAGGAATTTGTCAGCCAGGAGGTCGAGCATGGCGAACGCCGCACTGCAGGTTGACCCGATCCCGCAGTGCCTGCGCGACCGGGAGCAATGGGTCTGCTGGAAATCCATCGGACGCGGCGTCAAGCTGTTCTTGCGGGCCAGCAAGCCCGCGTTTGCCAAGTGTCGGCGGGACGGGTTCGGTCCCGACGGCCAGGGCGGGTTGGAACTCGACGACCGAGCCCGGTTCTTCGTCGTGACCGGCCGCACGCTGCCCGACGTGCCCACGGAAGTGGCCAGCCGCCAAATGGAGATCGAGGCGCTCGCGAAGAATCCGATCCCCATTCCCGATGAGGCCATCGGCCAACGCAAAGTGTGGCGTGAGCTCGGTGAGCTTGTCCGCAACAGCGATGAGCCGCTTCACTTGGTCGACTTCGCCAAGTACATTCGCACTGCCGACCTTTCGCATGCGGCCTATCACGTCCGCCTCGCAGAGAAGGCCGGCCTGATCTCCAAGATCGGCCACTACGGTGGTTGGGTCGCCGCCGACTGAAGGCGGAAATCCCCACGAATCCGCCCAGTGCAAAACGTCGTAGGTTAGGTGTCGCTGTTCACCTGTATCGTCCATGGCGCATCCCCCGGAGACCGGTTGCACGGCTAGGTATCGCTGCCCGATACTAGAGCATGTGGCTCTGATAGCGTGCTGAATGGGATGACGGGAGACTGGCGATGACGAGTGATGGATCCGTCACGGTTTGGTTGCAAGGTCTGGTGGAGAAAGGGGGGCAGGATGAAGTAGCTGCCCAGCGACTGTTCGATCGGTACTTCGCGCAACTGGAGCGGTTTGCTCGCAGGAGACTGGCCGGCCTACGGCTTCACGATCGCGATGAACAAGACGTGGCGATCGTCGTCATGGAGCAGTTCTTCTTCGGCGTGCGTGCCGGTCGGTTCCCGCGTCTGAATGACCGCCATGATCTCTGGCAGGTACTGTTGATGATCCTGGACCGTCGGCTGATCGACCTGTACAGGAAGGCGCCCGAGCCCGTCTGCGGTGAATCGGCAATCCTGCCACCCTCAGGCGGCTCCGGTCCCGGTACGGTGCCCGCGATTCCTGATCTGCAGCCCACGCCGGATACTGTCGTCCAACTGGCCGAGGAACTCTCTGCGAGGTTGAATCAGCTTCCGGAACGGCTGCGCCCGGTCGCCGTGTGGAAACTCGAGGGGCGGACGAATGCCGAGATCGCCCGGCTGCTTAATCGCTCGGTGAAACGTGTGGAAGCCAAACTCCGACTCATCCGGGAAGTCTGGCTTCGGACCGGCCTCCTCGACAGACCAGGTCAAGGACCGCCGCGTCGCGCACGACAGTAGCTTGCCGCTGGATGCCGCAAACACCGGCCTCCTGATGCAGGTGCGCGCACAATCACGTCTCCAGCAGGATCCGGAGCATCCGGCGCAGCGGTTCCGCGGCGCCCCAGAGCAACTGGTCGCCGACCGTGAAACCGGTGAGGTAAGTCGGGCCGAGCTTCATCTTCCGCAAGCGCCCGATCGGCGTGCGCAACGTGCCGCTCACCGCCGCCGGGGCCAGTTGGGCGAGCGTCGACTCCCGGTCGTTCGGGACCACTTGCGCCCAGGGGTGGTCGTTCGCAATCAGCTGCTCGATGTCGGCAAGCGGCACGTCCTGGCGGAGCTTGACCGTGACACCCTGCGAGTGGCAGCGCATGGCGCCCACGCGCACGCAGATCCCATCCACGGGGATCGGAGGCCGGCATCCGAGGATCTTGTTCGTCTCGACCATCCCCTTCCATTCCTCGCGCGTCTGACCGTCCGCCACCGCGCGGTCGATCCAGGGGATAAGGCTGGCCGCCAGCGGCGCACCGAAATGCGTGACGGGGAATTCACCGTCGCGAATGGTCGCCGTCACGTTGCGGTCGAGATCCAGAATGGCCAGCGCCGGGTTCTGCAGCTGCTCGCCCGCGCGCGCCGAAATCGCCGCCATTTGCTCGATCAGCTCGCGCATGTTCTTCGCCCCGGCGCCCGAAGCGGCCTGATAGGTCATCGAACTGATCCACTCGACCAGGTTCGCCCGCAACAGGCCCGACAGCGCCATCAACATCAAGCTGACCGTGCAGTTCCCGCCCACATAGGTCCTGATGCCTTCCCTGAGCCCGCGACGAATGACCTCCAGATTGACCGGGTCCAGAACGATAATGCTGTCGTCCGCCATGCGGAGCGTTGAAGCAGCGTCGATCCAGTAGCCGCGCCAGCCCGCGCCGCGCAGCTTCGGATAGACGGCCGCCGTGTAATCGCCGCCCTGCGTGGTCAATACGCAGTCCAGCTTCCGCAACTGGTCGATCGAATCCGAAGGCAGCAACGGCCGGCCGTCCGGGCCGGCCTGCCCAACCTGCGATGTCGAGAAATAGACCGCTTCGCAATGGGCTAAATCACCTTCGGCAGCCATGCGTTCCATCAATACGGAACCGACCATGCCGCGCCATCCCACAATTCCTACGCGCATGATGTTGCTCGAACCTCTCCGAACAATGACGAACCTCTTGCCAGGCCCACCCCGTTCCCACGCCGACAACCACGGTGGCCCGCATTCGTATGCTAGATCACGGGTGCCAGTGCGGCCAGCCGAAAACCGGACGCGACCCGGGCGGCCAGACTGCCCGCAACCACGCTCCGCCTGCGGAGCCGGGCCGCTCGGGTGCACGGTAAAACCCGACCGCCCTCGCCGTGAACGTGCCGAGATATCCCAATCAGACCCCTTTGAATGGGGGGAAGTTGGGATTGACCCGATCGCGGGAAGTTGAGAGCATTTTGCCGCGCTCAAACCCGTAATCTGCCGCTGGTGCGCGGCGAGCGTCAGCCTGCCTGTCAGTCTACCACTCTACCGGCTGCCCGGCTGGGAATCGCCCACGCGCACGGCGTTGACGTTGAGCCCCGGACATGAAGCCATCAGAGAAGAACCTGCCGATCCTGTTCCTGGTCGCCTCCTTACTGCTGCTTGCCGGGTGCCGATCGCCCTACTATGCCGATCAGGGCGCCGCGTTAGGCGGCGTGGCCGGCGGGTTGGCCGGCGCGGCGTTGGGTGACCATTCGGGCAACGCCCTTGGCGGCGCGCTGGTGGGGACGGCCGTCGGCGCGTTGGCCGGCGCGGCTATCGGCGATTCGATGGATGCGGAAGTGGAGCGTCGGCAGGCGCTGATCGAAGCCAAGACCGGTCGGCGCATGGCGGGGCTGGTGACGACCACGGATGTGACGACGATGGTAGAGTCCGGCCTGAGCGATGAGGTGATCGTCAATCATATCCGCGCCAACGGCGTTGCGGCGCCGCTGACCCCGGGCGACATCATCGCGATGCACGACCGCGGGGTGAGTGAGAGGGTGATCAACGTGATGCAGGAGGTGTCGGCCCGGCAGGCGACGCCGCCAGTCCGTTACGCGCCGGTGATTGTGGAGGAGCCGTACGTGGTGGCGCCGTACTGGCATCCGGGTCCCTTCTGGTACGGTCCCGGCCCGCCTCCGCACCGCTGGCATCGCCGGCCCGGCGTGACGTGGGGGTTCTCGTACCACAACTGACTTGGCCGGGGCGGCGGATATTCCGGAGGGCGTCAGGGTTGGCCCGCCACCGGGGGTTTCTCTCGCGCCGCGAGAGGCGACTCCGGGCCGGCTGCCTGCGCGTGGGCTCAGACGTGGAACTGTCCGACGAGCGACTGGAGCTGTTGGGCCATGCGTGTCAATTCGCCGGCGGCGGTCTGCGTGTGGCTGGCGCCGGCGGCCGTCTCACGTGCCGCTTCGTCGACCCCGGCGATGCTCTGCGTGATGCGCTGACTGGCCGCTGCGGACTCGTCGACACCGGTCGCGACCTGTTGGGCCGCCGTGGAGGTTTGCGAGACGTTCCGGGCGATGTCGCGCACGGTGGCGCTTTGTGCTTCGAAAGCGGTGGCAATGGTCGCCGAGACGTCGTTCACTTCCCGGATCACGGACGCGACCCGGCCGATGGCCGTGACCGCCTCGTGCGTCGAGCTCTGGATCCTCTCGATGCGTCCGCGAATGTCCTCGGTGGCACGTGCCGTCTGCGTGGCGAGTTCTTTGACTTCCGTCGCCACGACGGCGAACCCGCGGCCCGCCTCGCCCGCGCGGGCGGCCTCGATCGTGGCGTTCAGGGCCAGTAGATTGATCTGCTCGGCAATGTCCTGGATGGTCTCGATCACCTTATCGATTTCTTCAGCCGCGTGGCCGAGCTGGCCGACGGTCGCGTTGCTGGCCTCGGCCAGTTGAGCGGCGTTGCCGGCGACGCCCGCGGCCTGCTCCGCATTGGATGTCACGTCGGCGATGCCCGCCGTCATCTGGTCCACGGCCGCGGCAATCGTCTTGATATTGTCCGTCATCTGCTGCGTGGACGCCGACATCGACATCATGTGGGTGGCGATCTGCGCGGACGTGCCGGAGACCATCGCGGACTGGCGCGTCGTTTCATCCGCGCCGGTCGCCAGCGCATGAGCGGTGCCCGCCAGTTCGGCGGCAGCCTGGGCCAGCGTGGCCGCGCTCTGGTTGATCTCGCGAACCAGCTCCTGGACGCGTTGCAGGAACCGGTTGAACCAGCGCGCCATCTCGCCCAGTTCATCGGCGCGCGAGTCTTCCAGACGCCTGGTCAGGTCCGCCTTGCCCTCGGCCACCTCCCGCAGCAGCGCCACCGTCCGGCGGAGCGGTCGAACCATGGACTGATGGGTCGCGAACCCCGCGCCCAGCGCGGTGGCCACGGTTGCGATGGCGAGCACCCACAGCGCCCGTTGCCGTTGGCCGGCAACGTCACCCGTCGCTTGGAGTCCGCCGGCAGCCGTGTCCTGGATCGCTTTCGTCTGGGCGAGCAGACTTGCATCGAGGGCCGCCAGTTGCCGACGGGCCTCTTGAGCCGCGCGTCGTACGTCCCGCTCGGCAGTAAGCGCCTTCCGTTGCGCCTCGAGCATCCTGGCCGAGGCGGCGGAGCATGCCTGCAGCCTCTCCGCGACGCTGCGTGCCAACTGGTCCGCCTCCTGCGCGGCGACCGCCTGGCGATCCGCCACGTATTGCCGGACCGCTTCCAAATGCTGGGCACTGAGGGAGGCTGCCAGGTCCTTGACCCGATTGAGCGGTGCGACCAGGGCCGCGTCGGCGGCCGAATCGGTCGCGGCCATGAACTGGACGATGCCCGTCTCCAGGCCCTGGAGCGTCGTATTGAGTGCGGCGTCGGCGGCCGCGACGGCGCGTTCCGCCTCCTCGTGCGACTTCCGCGCCGCGGCGACCCGGTCGGGAACGTCAACCAGCGCCGCGCTGAGCGTCACAAGCGGCTTCGCGTCGGTCGGCGCGACGCCGAAAGCCTCCGGCGGGAAGGGCGTCATGTTGACCGCATGCACATTCCACGCGTCGGTCAATGCGGTGATCGCTTGCTGCAGCACCGCGTCCGTCTCGCGGTGCAGATGGTCCCGCGCGTCCGCTGCCAGCTGTCGCGTCCGGAGCAGGTCGCGCGTCAGGTCGGGAATCCGTTGCGCCGTTGCGACGAGCGGCTGTGCGCCTTCCAAGCTCGCCAGCCGGCCCAGCGGTTTCTGGATACGGGCGATGGCCGCGGCCACGGTCGCCTGCGCGTCGGCGGGCGGGGCCTCCTCGCGCTCCGAGGCGGGCCCGATCAGCATCGACGTCAGTTGGCGGACGGCATTGAGCAGTTGCACGGCGGACCTGGCCACGGACCGCGCGGAGCCCGCCTGAGCAAACACCGCCTGAACGTCCTCGGCCATCGCCTGCTCGTGAGCCGCCGCCGCGGCCGCCAGCTGTTCGCGCAGCAGCAGATCCAGGCGGACCGATGCGTCCGTGACCATACGGTCGGTGGGCTCCTGCGTGCCGCGCTGCAGGCTGCTCACCAGGCTCTCGAACTCGTCGCGGCGTGCGTCCGCGGCAAGCTGTGCCTGGATCTGGACGCTCTTGACCGACAGGAGTTCTCGCAACGCGGCCAGCGTCTGGTCACGTCTCGAGCCATCGTCCGGGCTGGACTTCGCCCGCCGCGTAAGCTCAGCTTGTGCGGCCGCCAGGGCCGGCGCGTCTTGCGTCTCGGCGGCGGAGACCGCAAGCTGTTCCCAAGCCGCCAGGTCGCGCGCTAGCGCTTCCCATTCCCGAGTGAGCGTCACAATGTCCGTGGTGGTCCCATCCAGACGCTCGTGGATTACCGTCAGGCCCCGGGCGCCTACGAATCCCAAGGCAACGGCCAGGACGGCGCACGGCACGAACCCGGCCAGGAGGTGCCCCCGCAGGCCAAGGTGGGACAAGACACCAGTTGGTGGGATCAGTCGCATGGCAGCCCTCAACGGCACGGTTTTCCGGGACGGAACGTCGCGTTATGCAAACGTAGGTTGCGGAAAACAGACGCGCCCGGGGGCGTGGCGCACGAGCGAAGCCCGGTGGTAGGGCGTGTAACGGTTCTCCGGCCGCGGACCAGTCCGCGCCGGGAGCGGTCGCCGTCAGAGACGGATCGCCGGGGAGGTACAGCTCAATGCTGTGACTGCTCGCGATCCTCTTCCACCTTCCTGATCCAGCGTGAGACGGCCTCTTGCTGAGTCTCGCGCTTGCGCGGCTTCTTTTTGGCCTTCTTGGTGGGAGGCTTCAGCTCGAAGTCGATCCACGGGCCCTTCCATCGCCGCTGGCGGCTGGTCGTGACGAACTGCTCGTAATCCTGCAATCGGACCATGCCGACATCTTGGAATCGGCCCAGGATCTCACGCTGCTGCCGTTCGTTGCCGTGCACCCAGACGCTCAGCAACGCCTCGTCAAACCGTTGGCTGATGATCAGCAGCTTGCGCAGTTCGTCCCGCGCCGCTTCCGCGACCTCGGGCGAGCGGATCGCCAGGTTCACCTTCTCTCCCGATGCCATCCGCTGGCGGATGCGGCGCAGCTGCGAAGTCACTTCGTGCGGGTCGCCGTTGGGACCCAGCACTTCGCGCACGAACACGCGCCGGTTGTCGGACAGGCCCTCCTGCCACCGGTGTCGCAGCGAGCTGGCCAGGTCTCCGTCCGGCTGGAACAAATGCAGGATCAGGGTTTCTCCCGTCTCGAGGTGGCACAGTTCGTCATCGACCAACGAACACAGATGCTCCTCGCGGAAGTGGCCGGCGACCGTCACATCGCGTGACGAGCCGTCCGGGCGAGTAATTCGGACCGTGATCCGGTGCGCGCTGCCGATGTCGGACCCGGAAGCGGAATCGGACGAAGTACTCCGCGCCGCCGTGGACCCGGTGCGCTTGTCAGATGAGCTGTCAGGAGTTTGCTTCCACATGAGCCTGGCTTTCGTTACACCTGTCGATCAGTACCCAGACGAGACCACGACCCTGGAAACCGCCTGGCAACCGGGCGGCATCCCGCTGGCAGGGTAACCACTAACCTGGAGGGTAACCTAATTCTACACTGACGGAGAATGGAAGTCTGCGGGTCGGGGGCAGAAAAAGGTCAGGTGCCGCATCCCGGGGCGGCCGGAAATCGGGTAAAACCGAGTCTCGAATCCCAAGGGTGATCTACGAGGAGCCTTGCCATGCGCGTCTGCCTGCGGTGCCTGGTCGTGTTGCTGACGGTTGCTTTCTGTGGCGGGACCGCGATCGGGAACGGGCCGGTCGACCTGGGGGCGCCGTTGCCCGGGACCGACAGGCTGGACTGGACGGACGACATCGCCTCCCGTCTGGTGGACGGTGTGGACCGCTTCCTGTTGCGTGAGATCGCCCTGTCGGTCGAGCGCCGGGCGCGGTACTGGAACCGGGATTTGACGTCGACTGCCACCTATGGCGCGTCGATCGAACCGAATCGGCAGCGCTTGGCGCACATCCTGGGCGTGCGTGATGCGCGGATCGCGTTCGACGGACTGACGCTGGCGGCCACAACATCGCGCGGGCCGCTCGTCGCGCAGACGGCCCGCTACCGGATCTTCGCCGTCAGTTGGCCGGTGGTCGGACCGATCCATGGAGAGGGCCTGCTGCTGGTGCCTAACGAAGCGTCCGGCGCGCCGGACGTCATTGCGGTGCCCGATGCGGATCAGACGCCGGAGATGATCTGTGGGCTGGAGGAGGGAGTCGCCGACGAGAGCCAATACGCGCGCACGCTGGCCGAAGGAGGCTGCCGCGTGTTGGTCCCGGCGCTGATCGACCGGAAGCTCGAGTTGCGCAACAACCGCGCGACACTCACGACGCGCGAGTACTTGTATCGCAGTGCATTCGAGCTGGGCCGGCACTTGATAGGCTACGAGATCCAGAAGATCCTGGCCGGCGTCGATTGGCTGGCGCAGGACCAGCAGGCGAGCGATCCGCGGGTGGTGGTGATCGGTTGGGGCGAGGGTGGCATGTTGGCGCTCTACAGCGCGGCGCTGGACCCGCGGATCGACGTCACCTGTGTGAGTGGCTATTTCGAGCCGCGTGAGGGGATCTGGCGCCAGCCGATCGACCGCAACGTGTTCGGCCTGCTCGAGCAGTTCGGCGACGCGGAGTTGGCGGCGATGATTGTGCCTCGCACGCTGGTGATCGAAGCGGCCCAAGGCCCCCAGGTCACGCTGCCCCCGGGCATGCAGGGCGCCCCGGCGGAGCTGGTCACCCCCGCATTGGAACTGGTGAAGCAGGAGGTACAGCGCGCCGAGCGCCTGGTCGCCGGACTGACCGGCGCCCCGTGGCTGCACCTGACCGTGTCCGGGGACGGCACGGGGCCCTTCTTGACCCGATCGACCGTCCAGGCGGTCGTCCAATGGCTGGAGCCCGACTGCCAGGTCGGAGAGCCGGGCCCGCGCCCGCAGTATGTGCGCGGCCCCCGTGACCTGGCCGCCCGCGCGGAGCGGCAAGTCCGGGAAATCGACGACTACAACCAGTGGCTGCTCGGCGAGAGCCCATACGTGCGCCAGGAGTTCATGCGCCAAGTGGATACCCGATCGCTCGACGCATACCGGACATCGATCGAGCCCTACCGCGACCTGTTCCGCACGCAGGTGATCGGCGCGTTCGACCAGCAGCGGCTGGACTTCGCCCCGCGCTCTCGACAGGCCTACGACACGCCGGCCTGGGCCGGCTATGAAGTCGTGTTGGACGTGTTTCCCGACGTGTTCGCCTACGGCATCCTGCTGTTGCCGAAGGACATCCAGCCGGGCGAGAAGCGTCCGGTCGTGGTGTGCCAGCACGGGCTGGAGGGGCGTCCGCAAGAAGTCGTCGCGGGCAACAATCCGTCCTACCACGATTTCGCCGCCAAGCTGGCCGAACGCGGCTTCATCACGTTCGCGCCGCAGAACCTGTACATCTTCAAAGACCGGTTCCGAACGCTGCAGCGCAAGGCGAACCCGATCCAGAAGACCCTCTTCTCGGTCATCGTCCCCCAGCACCAGCAGATCGTCGACTGGCTCTCGACATTGCCGCAGGTCGACCCTCAACGGATCGGTTTCTACGGCCTGTCCTATGGCGGCAAAAGCGCCATGCGCATCCCAGCGCTCGTGCCGCAATACTGCCTGTCGATCTGCTCAGCGGATTTCAACGAGTGGGTGTGGAAGAACGCGTCGACGCAGCCGCGGTCGCCGTACAGTTACGTCTGGACCGGCGAGTACGAGATGTTCGAATTCGACCTGGGCAGCACGTTCAACTATGCGGAGATGGCCGCACTGATCGCGCCGCGCCCGTTCATGGTCGAACGGGGCCATTTCGACGGCGTCGCGCCGGACGAAATGGTAGCGCACGAGTTCGCCAAAGTCCGCCACCGGTACGCGGCGGACTTGAAGCTGCCGGACCGCTGCGAGATCGAATGGTTCGACGGTCCCCACACCATCCACGGACAGGGGACTTTCGAGTTCCTCCACAAGCACCTCGCGTGGCCCAAACGATAACGTGGGACAGGCTTCCAGCCTGTCAGCCTGCAATCGGCTGCCAGTCTGTCCCGTACCACCACCGGGCAAGGCGCCCGTCCCACGCGCGTGACCCTGGGGAGTCAGCCGGCCGTCATTTCTCCACCACCCAGATGTTCCGGAACACGACCGGGTTGCCGTGCCCTTGCAGGAACAGCGGCCCGGGATTGGGGCCTTCTTCCCATCGTCCCGGGGTGCCGGTGAGCAGCTCGACATCGTCCAGCACGGTCACTCCGTTGTGGACCACGGTGATCCGAGCGTTCTTCACCTTCTTGTTCTTGCCGACCTCGTAGCGGGCGGCCGTGAAGTCGATGTCGTACGTCTGCCAGGTCAACGGCGGGTAGCACATGTTGACGATCGGCCGGGCGATCGAGTAGATCCCGCCGCACTCGTTGTTCTCGCCTTCCAGGCCGAAGGAGTCAAGCACTTGCACTTCGTATCGGCTCTGGACATACACGCCGCTGTTACCGCGCGCCTGGCCGCGCGCCAGCGGCTTGAAGGGCGTGCAGAACTCCAAGTGCAGCTTATGGTCGCCGAAAGCCTGCTTGCTGCTGCATTCGTGTTCCAGCGTCTTCTCCGGCGTGAGCTTCGCGCCTTCAAAGTTCGCTACGGAACTGCCGTCGAACAGCACCACCGCACCTTGCGGCGGCTTGGCGCCGAGCGTTGGGCTGTGGCGATCCACTTTCTTCAGCTTCCCGACAGGCCGGCTGCCCGGCCCGAAGACGGTGAGCACGCCGTCTTTAATCTCGGCCGTCCAATCGGCGGCCGCGAACCGAGTCACGTCGCCTTCCGTCTCGCCGTCGGCCATTTCTCGGCGGTCGCCCCGTTTCCAACCGTCGCCCGGCAACCCGCCTTCATAGCCCACCAGCCGGAACGTGCCCTGGCCCAGGGCGATGACCTGCGCGCCCCATGCGCCGAGTCCGTTGTCGGCGTCGAGTTCGCCCAGGTACTCGCCTTGCACAACATAGTCGGGACCCGCGTCCTGCGGCGACCGGTAGACCGGCCCTTGGTCATCCGCGGCCAGCACGGGCAACGCGACAGCACAGAGCGCGAACAGAGTCATGACACGAACGAACATGATGCGTACCTCCGGGTGTGAGACTGCGATGCGGGGAGACTCCAGACGGTGAGTCCCATAATTGTTGCACGACAGGGCGGGAGGATGCAATGCGGCGCGGCTGCCGGGGTTACAGGAACCAGAACAGGCGGCTGCGGGCCGCCGCGTCCAGCGGCGCGGCATACTCGCTGATCTCAAACGCCTCGGCCCACTCGACCTGCCCTCCCCGCTGCGGGCCGTATTGCCGGACCAGGGCATCGCGGAACCGATCGGCCCGGGGCCGGATGATGGCCCCATACCATTGGCGGAGCCACTGCCGCCGCCCCGCCTGATCGGAGGGTACCTGGTCCGCAATGCGCTGGTTGAACGGCAGGAACTCGAACACCTGGCACGCGTGGCATGCGAGCATCTCCACGACCGTATCCAGCTGCGGTCCGATGTCGATCGCCACATCGGGAACGAACGGATAGGGGCGCGTGAACAGGTCGGGCATGTAGGCGACCACCGGGTCCTTCGCCAGCGCCGGGACCTCCGGGGCGACCAGCGGCACGGTGACCATGTATGACGCGTCCTGGACGGCCTGCCCCACCGCGCGATGGTCAGGGTGATAGTCGTTCGGTCGGTGCGTGAGTACCAGGTCGGGGTTGAACGACCGGATCTCACGGATGATCAACTCGCGCACTTCCAGCGTGGGCTGCAGGGCACCGTCGGGGAAATCCCACACGTCGTAGGTCGCGCCGATCACGGCTGCCGCCGCCGTGCTCTCGACCTTGCGCAGCCGGGCCAGCTCCGCGGGCTGATGTCGATGATGGCCCGACCGGCCGTCGGTCACGGAGACCATCTTGACGGTGTGCCCCTGTCGACAGTAGATCGTAGCCAGGCCCCCGGCATGGAACTCGGCATCGTCCGGATGCGCGCCGACAATGAGCAATCGTAGCGGTGGATCAGGCATCTTGAGGCGGCCCCCGTGAGCATGCCGTCCTGCGGCGGAGCGTACTGCGGTCACACGGATTGTACTCCAGGCATCCGTGCGGGAAAGCCGGCCGCCGGTGCGGCGTCGCTGGCGACCACGCGGGACGGCAGTGGCCTGCCCGCGATCAGGGCATTCTGCCTGCCGCCGGGCGCCGTGGGCGTGCGCGTCCAGCCCGCGCGTATCACCAGCGAATCAATCCAACGCCTGCAACAGTTCGCTGACCGTCGCCTTGGCATCGCCGAGCAGCAGGGTCGTGTTGGCTCGGGTGTACAGCGGGTTCTCGACGCCGGAGTAGCCCGGTCGATCGTCCAGGTTGCACACCACGACCTGCCCGGCTTCGTGCACGGCCAGGATCGGCATGCCGGAGATGGGCGTGCCCTCGACCAGGATCGCGGCCGGATTGACCACGTCGCAGGCGCCGACGACCAGCGCCAGGTCGGTGGCCGAGAATTCGGCATTGATCTCCTTCAAGTCGAACAGCCAGTCAGGGTCCGCGTCGGCCTCGGCCAACAGCACGTGCATGTGCCCAGGCATGCGGCCGGCGATCGGGTGGATGGCGAACTTCACGTCTTTGCCCAGCTTGTGGAGCCGCTCGGCCAGCCGGACGACCTCGAACTGCGCGTGGGCCAGCGCCATCCCATAACCGGGGACGAAGATGACCTTCCGCGCGTTGCGGGCCGCCTCGACGGCCCGCGCCAGGGGCGTTTGGGGGGACGCTGCTGCAACTGGCGCGGCGGCGGAGGCTGTGGTGGTGGTGGCGGCCGCCGCAGCGGTGGCAAGCTCAGCTGGCGGCGGCGACGCGGCCTGGGCGATACTGCCCGGCGCAGCGGGCCGCTCGGGGCGGTGCTGCACGGTGCTGCCGATCAAGACGGCCCACAGGTTGCGGTTCATGGCCTGGCACATCGCGTGCGTCAGGATGAGCCCGGACGCTGCGACCGTCGCTCCGCATGCAATGACCATCCGGTTCTGGACCACGATGCCGCAGAAGGCGGCCGCCACTCCGGACAGGGCGTTGAGCCACGAGATCATGACCGGCATGTCCGCGCCGCCGACACGGATGGCGGCCACGACGCCGAAGACAGAGGCAACCAGGAACAGGGTGACGGTCAGGGCAGCAGCGTGCTGACTGCGGCCTGCCAGCAGGAGGGCGGCCAGCGCGACCATGGCGGCGGCGACGGCGGCGAGCAGCGTGCTGTGTCGCGGCAGGTGCGTGGGCGCCTGCTTCAACACCGCGGCGAGTTTCCCGGAGGCCACCAGGCTGCCGCTGCACGTGACCGCGCCGACGACCAGGCCGAGCACCGCGGCGCCCGTCACGATGCCGAACGCGGCCTGGGTCTGGTGTGCGAGTTCGACGGCCGACACGATCGCGGCCGCCAAGCCGCCGGCGCCGTTCTGAAAACCGACCAGAGCGGGTATCTGAGTCATGTTCGTGCGCTGCGACACGAACCAGCCGCCGGCGGCCCCGACCGCCAGCGCGGCCGCCACAACGACCATCCCGTGCAGCGGGTTCCGGCTCACCGAAATCGCGATGGCGGCCAGGACCGCCAGGGCGACGCCGGCGCTTCCCGAGCGGGCCGCCCGCGGGTTGCGGAAGCGCGCGATCCCCACCAGGAAGACCACCAGCACGAACAGGTCCACCAGGAGCAGCCAGTCCACCTTCATCGGCTAGTCTCGCGTTTTGAAAAACTTCAGCATCCGGTCCGTCACCGCGAATCCGCCCAGCATGTTGAACGCGCCCGCCGCGACGGCGATCGCCCCCAGCACTTGGGTCAAGCTGCTTGTCGCCTGCTCACCCGAAAACAACAACAGGCCTCCCAGGACCGTGATGCCGGACACGGCATTGGTCATCGACATCAAGGGGGTGTGCAGGCGTGGAGGGACCTTCAGGATCAGCCAGACGCCGACCAGGAACGTGACCAGGAAGACCCCCAGGAGAATCAGGACATCGACCATCGTCGTCGCCTACCTTCCATCCAGGTTAAACCGCGGGTTGTCCGGACGACTGCATCGCGCGCAGCGCGCCGCGATGCAGGATCTGACCTTGATGCGTCACCAGCGTGTGCCGCACGATCTCGTCGTCCAGGTCGGGCTGGTCCAGCCCCTTGCGGAAGAGATGCTGTACGTAGTTGAACAGGTTATTGGCATACAGCCAGCTGGCATGCACCGGCATCGAGCCGGGGATGTTCCACTGGCCACACACGCGCACCTGGTGCTTGACGCAATCGCGGCCACGCTCGGTGATCGCGCAATTGCCGCCCTGGTCGACCGACACGTCGACGATCACGGAGCCGGGCTTCATCTGGCGGACCATGTCGTCGGTCACCAGCACGGGCGCCACTTCGCCCGGCACGAGCGCGCTGAGGATCACGATATCCGCTGCGACCACGTGCGGTTGGATCGCGGTGAGTTCCTGCGCCAGCCATTCGGGGCTCAGCGCCCTGGTGTAACCCGCGGCGTCGATCGCCACGTCGGGGGGGACTTCGAATCCGACGATCTTGGCGCCCAGGCTGTCCGCCGCCTTGCGGGCATCGTCACGAATATCGACGGCCTGGACGGACCCGCCCAGCCGCTTGGCCGTGGCGATCGCCTGCAAGCCGACCACGCCGACGCCGACCACCAGGACCTTGGCCGACTTGATGGTCCCGATCGCCGTGCCGATCGTCGGGATGAACTTGGGGAACAGGTTGGCCGCGATCAGCACGCTCTTGTAGCCGGTGATCGTGCTCATGGAGGTCAGGGCATCCATGGGCTGGGCGCGGGACGTGCGCGGGACGCCGTCCATGGTCAGGGCGGTGATGCGGCGTCGCGCGAGCATGCGGACCATTTCATGGTTGTCCGGCGCGGCCGGGTGGAGGAAGGTGATCAGCATGGCGCCCTCGCGGATCAGCTCCGCCTCGTGGCGCTCCAGCGTCGTGTTGTAACACGGCTGTTTCACCTTGAGCACCAGATCGGCCTGGTTGAACACGCTCATCGCATCCGGCACGATCCGTGCGCCCGCCGCTTCGTACTGCTGGTCCGGCCAGAGCGCGCCCTGGCCGGCTTGCGATTGCACGACCACCTCGAACCCCATCCGCACGAGCTCCCGAACCGTCTCGGGAATGACGGCCACCCGGGCCTCGTGTTCCAGGATCTCCGTGGGGACGCCGATGATCATCTGCCTGCTCCCTGGCCTCGCTGGCCGATTGGTGACAATGACCGCCCGTGCGCGGCGGGTCGCGCCGCGTCGGTGGCGCCTCGCCACACGGGGCAGACCGTCACGCCGGACACTGATTTCCGGCCGATTATACGAGAACCCGCGCGGCTTGACGACTGGCTGTCTGGATCGGCCTGGACACGATATAATCTCGTCGTTCGAGGTCGGCCCGGGGGGGACGCCTCGGTGCGGGCGGACCCTGTTCGAGGTGACGCGACTCAGGAATGAACCATGAAGTTCGACATCAGTGGAAACCCTGCGTATGGCGATCTGACCGTTGCCTTGGCAGCCGGCGAGTCGATCTGGTGTGAAGGCGGGGCGATGAGCCGGATGAGCAGCCACCTGGAGCTCAAGACGCGGCTGGTCGGCGGCCTGGTCAAATCGGCCGTGCGGCGCCTGGTGGGTGGCGAATCGCTGTTGATCTCCGAGTACACGGCGCCGCGCATGGCCTTTGTGGCCCTGGCACCCCGGTGGCCGGGCAGCGTCGTGCATCGCCCGATGACCGGCGACCGGTTCTACCTGACGGCCGGTTCGTTCCTGGCCTGCAGTCCGGGCATGCGATTGGAGACCCGGTTCGGCGGGCTGCGCGCGTTCTTTTCGGGCAAAGGCGCTTTCCTGGTGGAAGTCTCCGGGCACGGGGATCTGTTTTTCAACTCGTTTGGTGGCATCGTGGAGCGGGAGGTTCAGGGCGAATTGGTGGTCGATACCGGCCACGTCGTGGCCTGGGAACCGTCGCTCTCCTACACGATTGGCGGCATGGGCGGACTGAAGCAGACGTTGCTTTCCGGCGAAGGGTTGGTGATGCGATTCCACGGGCAGGGCCGCATCTACCTGCAGACGCGGCACCTGCCGGCGTTGGCCGGGTGGCTGGGGCCGTACCTGCTGTGAGTGGCATCGGCGCGCCGGACTCGGCGGAGGAACCAAGAGGACGCGGGATGAAGATCGAGATACTGGGTGGCGGAGCGTTCGAATCGGCCCTGGTGCATTTGGAGCCGGGCGAGCGATTCGTCTCGGAATCGGGGGCTCTGTACCGCGCGTCCTCGAACATCGACGTGGACGTGACGACCTCCAGTGGCGGCGCGGGTGGGCTGCTCAGCGGCGTGAAGCGCCTCTTGGCCAAAGAGCATTTCTTCTTCTCCACCTACGAGACCAACGATGGGCGGCCGGGCGAGGTCGGGCTGGCACCCACGCACCAAGGCGAGCTGTTGATCATCGATGTCGCGCCGCCCACGCACTGGCTGTGTGCGGGCGGAAGCTACCTCGGGTCGAGCGCGGGGCTCAAAGTCGACACGCAATTCCAGGGCTTCAAAGGGTTCGTGACCGGCGAAAGCCTCGTATTCCTGGACGTCTCGGGCAGCGGCCAGTTGCTGGTCAACGCCTTCGGCCGGCTCGTCGAATCCGAGGTGGAGGACACACTGACCGTCGATACGGGACACCTGGTGGCCTTCGAGAACACGCTCCAATACACGATTTCCAAAGCCGGCAGTTCCTGGATCCATTCCCTGCTCGGCGGCGAAGGCCTCGTCATGAAGTTCACCGGCCGAGGCCGGGTCGTGACGCAGTCGCACAACCCGCGCGGATTCGGGACTGCGCTCGGCAAACTCCTCCCTCCTCGCAAGTCCTAGCTGAAACCATGCAATACCAGATCTTCTGCGAACCAACCTACAGCGCCATCGAGATCAGCCTGCAGGCCGGCGAACGCGTCGTCGCCGATTCGGGCGCCATGGCCTGGATGTCTCCAAACATCCAGACCGAGACCATGATGCGGGGCGGAGTGCTGGCCGGCGTGAAACGCAAACTGCTCGCCGGCGAAAGCTTCTTCCAGAACGTGTATCGCCCGGAAGGAGGTCCGGGAACCGTGACCCTCGCGCCGGGCTGCGCGGGGCACATCTGTGTTCACGAATTGGTGCAGAGCGATCTGCTGTTGGAAAAAGGCGCCTACCTGGCGTCCAGCGAGGGGGTTGCGTGCGACACCAAGTGGGATGGACTCCGCGGACTGCTCAACGAGGGGATGTTCGTGCTGCGCGCTACCGGGACCGGGACCCTGTTCTTCCACGCCTACGGGGATGTCGCGCCGGTGGACGTCCACGGCGAGTATGTGGTGGACAACGGGTACGCCGTGGCCTGGGAGCCGACGCTGACCTATCGGCTCACCCGCGGACGCCGCATCCGCTCCTTCCTCTTCTCCGACCAGTTCCTGCTGCGTTTCTCCGGTCGCGGCCGGATCTGGGTGCAGTCCCGCAGCCCCCGGTCACTGGCCAACTGGGTCCATCCGTTCCGGCCGGTCAAGCGGGACAGCGATTGAGCATATTCGGCCCTTTCCGGTCGGGATGCCGCACGGGACCAGCCGGAGCGCCGGAATTCGGCAAGATTTCGCCCGGTGGTGCAACCTTTCCGGTGCGTCGGCATTGTCACCTCAGGGTGGCCGTTTCTGAACCGTGAGTGAGCGTTTCCTTGGGAGCGTGGCCCGCCGTGAATGCCGTGGAACTCGACTTGGCCGTCGGTTGGTCGCCCGCGGAGCCGGCGAGCGGTCGTTGCCGCACAGCGGAGCACATGCTGGTCGCGCGTGCGCGAACCGACCCCGAGGCGTTTGGCCGCCTGTTCGAAGTCTACTATCCGCGCGTGCTCGGATTCGCCTTCCGGTGCACGGGTGACCGGGCGGCGGCCGAGGACCTGACATCGGCGACTTTTTTCAAGGCCTTGCGCGCCATCCATCGCTATGACCCGCGGGCCAACTTCAGCGCCTGGCTCTACCGGATCGCGACCAACGAGATCCGCATGCACTGGCGTTCGCAAGGGCGGCAACGCGCCCTGCGGAGGGATGTAGCGGACCAGAGGGACGGCGCGGGCGTGTATTTCCAGAGTTCCCCGCTCGAGACCGAGGAGTCCATCCGGGAACGCATGCGGCTGTTTGCCCGTCTGCACGAGGCGGTGGCCCTGTTGCCGGAGCGCCATCGGACGGCCATCATGCTGCGTTACTTCGAAGGCCTGTCCTACGACATGGTCGCAGAGGTGTTGAATCGGAGGGTCGGGACCGTGAAGTCTTGGGTCCATCGCGGCATCGGTCGTCTGCGGCGGGTTCTTGAGCGGGATGCGATGTTCTGCGAGCTGCGGAGCCTGGAGCCATGAACGATCGCGATGTTGAATTGCTGCTGGCCGCCGTGCCTCGGCCGAGAGTCGCGCCCGGTGCGCATCGGTCGGCTTTGAAGGCCGAGTTGCTCGAGTTGGCGGCCCGGCGCCGTGTGCGGGCGGCGGCCCGCGGGCGTCGTTGGGCGACCGCCGCATGTTGCACACTGCTGCTGGCCGCGTGCGGCTGGGCCGCGCAACGGGCCTATTGGAGGTGCTTCGTCGTCGAGCAGGGTCAGGAAGAAGTCCAGGTGATGCCGGACGGGAGTGTCTACACAACATCGACTGTCGTGGGTGTCACCACGAATGACCCGACCATAACGCAGCAGGATGTGGACCAGCAATGGCGGGCGATGAAGCTCGCCATCAGCCGGGGAGACTACGTGCTGTTGGATGTGACGCGGACTGCTTCCGACGAAGCCAGTTACTGTTACCAGATCCTGCTTGAGGATGGCGCGTCGGTTTCCTTCTGTACGCAGCATCCCCTGCCGTGAACCGCCACATGACCATGGACGGCCGGCTGCCGCCTTGTGGCCAGGCGCGCGTCGCCCGGTGCGAGGCGACTGGGCCGGTCACTTGTCCCGTTTCGTTTCCGCCTCTGGACCCCTGACGACGAAAGGCTTGAATGATGACACTGCGAAACGACGGCATCCGCGCGACGGCCCGTGTTGCCACGCATCTGCCTGGGATGGCGACGCGGATCGTACTGAGCTGCCATGTGCTGTTGGCGGCGTTCCTCTCTGCACAGCTACTGCCGGCCGGCGCGTTGGCAGAGGAGCCGCAGGGAGGGAGCCCGGCCGTGGTCTTCGACGACGAGCCGGCCGCGCATGGGCTTTATGACCAGATGATCCGAGTCCTGCAAGAGGCGGAATCGTTCTCCTGCGAGAGCGCGTATCGATGGGAATCGCAGGGGCGGGAACTGGGCCGTACCACCTACCGGCTGTGGATGAAGAAGCCCGGCTATGCCCGGTTGGAAGCGTTCCACAATGGGAAACCGACCGGGACGCTGGTCGGCGACGGCGAGCAGTTCTGGATCTTCTGGTCGGGCCCGCGTCCGACCTTCGGTGCGGAGAGCGCCGAGGAATACCAGAAGACCAGGACCAAGGTCTACATGCGCGAACGGGGGCCGGCCAGCCGCCTCTCTCTCGCTCACATGGCGCAGCGGTTTGGCAATATGTCGATGCTCATCCTGCAACCGAGCATCTTCCACGGCAACCTGGGCTCGCTGGAGGTGCACCTGGACGGGGTCCGCCGGACGGGCACGGAGGAGGTGGGCGGCGAGCGCTGCGACGTGATTGAGGTGAGCTACATGAAGGGCCAGCGCAGCAAGTACTATTGGCTCGCGCAGCGCGACCACTTGCCCCGCAAGTTGCGAGAGGTGGTGCGGGTGGCCGTCGGAGATATTGTGACTGACGAACTGTGGACCGATGTCACGCTCAACGGCGAGATTCCAGCCGACAAGTTCGCCTGGACGCCGCCTGCCGATTGGAGCGAGTGGCAGATGCCGTCACTCGAGCAGGGCCTGCTCAAGTCCGGCACGCAAGCGCCGCCATTCGACTTGCTGGGCTCGGACGGCCGGCGGATCAAGCTGACGGACTATCGCGGCCAGGTGGTCTGGCTGGTGTTCTGGCGGCTCGGCTGCCCACCGTGCCGCGTGGAGTTCCCGGTGCTGGAGCAACTGCACCAGAAGTACGCGGGCAAGGGACTCGTCGTGCTCGGGTTCAATTGCGCCGATGAGAAGTCGATCGCCGATCAGTTCATGGCCGACTGTTCGGCGACCTTCCCCAACGTCCTGGACTCGTCCGAGGAAGCCTGTAAAATCTGCTTTGAGCACTATCAGAAACCGGGCATGTCGGCCGTGCCGCTGAACTACCTCATCGGCGCGGACGGCCGTGTCATTCGCGCCTGGTACGGATACGAGAAGGATGACCCGGCGGTCCGGCAAGCATTGGAATCGCTGGGGTTCAAATGAGAGGCTGCGCCCATGCCCCACTCGGACACCGCCCGCATCGGGATCCTGACGGTCTCGGATCGTGCAAGTCGGGGAGAGTATGTCGATCGGGGTGGTCCGGCGATCCACCAGTACCTGCACGAGGTGCTCAGCTCGCCGTGGGATGCCGTGTCACGCGTGGTCTCCGATGAACTGGATCAGGTGCGCCAAGCGCTGGAGGAACTGGCGGATCGCGATGGATGCTGCCTGGTCATCACCACGGGTGGCACCGGCCCGGCGCCACGCGATGTCACCCCGGAAGCCACCGAACAAGTCTGCCAGAAGATGATGCCCGGCTTCGGCGAGCTGATGCGGCAGGTTTCCCTGCAGAAGGTGCCGACCGCCATCCTCTCGCGGCAGACAGCCGGCATTCGTGATCGCTGCCTGATCATCAATCTGCCGGGCCAGCCGCGCGCCATCACCGAATGCCTGGACGCCGTGTTCCCCGCCGTCCCGTACTGCATCGATTTGATCGGCGGCCCGTTCCTGACCACGCGGGAACCGCGGCTGGTCGCCTATCGACCGAAGGTGGGTTAGGTCGCCGGGATGGGTGCGCGGATCTCCCGGCTGGAAGCTCGTCCCAACGGGCGCTTGTTCTACGGTTGCACGCGCTGGAGTGTCATCAGGGCGAAGGCCGTCCCGTACTGTTGGTGGTAGTTGTACAGCGGGAAATCCCACCACGAGCCGTCCTTTTCCTGGAGCGCCAGCATCAGCGAAGCCAGGTGCGCCTGGAACGGCCGGCGCGCTTCGGGCGGGAGCTGTTCGATGCAGAGGGCGGCATAGTAATGGCCGAAGTAGTAGAAATAGCCCGCCACCTGGAACCAGGCTTCGTGCGGGATCGGCCGCTTGCGGCCGATGCTGAGCCAGCCGTTGCGTGCAAAGAGCCGATCGAGCCAGGCCTGGAGTACTTCGTCGGTGATCTTCGGATCGCCCCAGACGCGGAGGGCCAGGTTGCAGGCCTGGGATCGGCCCAGGCTGCCGGCAGGTCGGTTGATGAGCCGCATTGGCTGATATCGCATGTACTCGCCGTACAGGTAGCTGAAGTCCGGCTTCTGCTGCCGGTGGATGGAGTCCAAGGCCCGCTGAGTCAGTTTTTCGGGTGGCGGAGCGCCGACCTCCTGCGCGTCGTGGAAGGCCAGCAATACCGCCGCCGACATGAAGCTGGTCGAGTCTGTTGCCGGCTTCTGGCTGCCGATCCGGAAGTCGTAATACCCCCAGCCGCCGTCCACGGACTCGTAGCGCGTGAGGTAATCGTACTGGGTCTTGAGCAGCTCGAGGATCTGCTGCTGCTTCTCCGGCTGACCGGCGTGCCGACGGTACATCCGCGCCAGCGCGTGGATCGCGTACCCGTGCCCCCACACGTTGTAGATGGCCACCTCGTCCGCGCGACGCAGGATCGGCAAGTTCTCGAACAGCCACTGCTCGCCCCGATCGACGGCCGCCGGCACGGCGGCGTTCGTTGACTGGACTTCGATCAGGGCACTGATGCACAACGAGGTCACGGCCGTACGGAATGCATGATGCGCGCCGGGGACCGGTGCGAAGATATTCAGGTTCTTGGTCCGCTCTGCCGTGCCCCAGGACCCGTCCTTGTTCTGGTCATCGAGCAGGAACTGGACGCCTCGCTCGATCGACTGCTGGATGTCTTCGGACGCGGGCATCGCCACCGGGGCAGGGCGGGGAACCTGATAGGTTTCGCCGTCCCCGAATTCCGGTTGCTCCCGGCCCGCAGCGCCGTGGGTCAGGAGAATGGCCATCAGGCTGCTTACCAGCGCAGCGCGACCGCGTCGCACTGCACGCGGAACCGACCACACGACCTGGTTCGGACTCTCGATACCCGCGGTGCCAACATCCACGGCCACATCTCCTGACACCTGACACCTGACACCTGACACCTGTCACCTGGCGCTCATTCATCTCAGGCCGCTCATTCCGGCTTCTTGAGCAGGATTTCGTCGCCCGGGTTGAGGCCCTGGACGATCTCCCAGACCTGTTCGGACTTCTGGCCGACGACGACCTTGCGCGGTTGGGAGGTGTCGGCGCCCGTCTTGACGTAAACGAGGTTCTGTTGGCCATCGGCCGGGTCTTCGAACACGGCGGCGGCCGGCAGGGTGAGGGCGTCTTTCGTTTCGTACGCGGTCACGACCAGTTTGCAGCTCATGCCGGGCACGACGGGCCGGTGGACTCGATCGTCGAGTTCCACGCGGACATACCCGTCGAAGGTGCCGGGCCCGATGGGGAAGGGCGACACATGTTCGACGGTGATGGGGAGCTTCATGTCCGGATAGCCGACGGGGGTGGCGGTGCCTGACAGGCCTTTCGCCAGCCGGTACAGGTCCTTTTCGGCCACGTCCGCCCGCACGCGGAGCGGGCGAGGGGACACGACCGTCATGAACGCGTTGTTGGGCGTCAGCTTGCCCCCCTCCTGCAATTGGCTGGCCATCGTGTCGACTCCCGGCCACTTGCCCCGCGTCGCGCGGCCGTAGTACACATACCCGTCCATGGGCGATTCCACCGCCATGCTCTTGCGGTCCGCGATCAGTTCTTGGAGCTTCTTCTCCGCGCGCTGGTGGTCGAGCCGCAGCTTCTCGCGCTCGATCTGCTGCTTCTCCAGCGACAAGGGGAGCGTCACGCGGGTCTTGGTCAACGCGATATCCGCGCGGTGGGCCGCATCGGTCATCTGCTGTTCCTGCCGCGGGATGTCCTGCTCCAGGGTCCGCTTCGTGCGCTGCTCGGCGCCCTGGAGATAGAACTTGCTCTGTTCCACCTCATTGCGGGCGCGCTTCAACACGATCTCTTCCGTCTCCTCGGTCAGATCATCCGCTTGGTACATCTTCTCCAGTTGCCGGAGTTCTTCTTCCGAATACTCCAGAGACTGCCGAGCGCTCTTCAAGGAGAAGTTGGCGGACTCGATCAGGTAGGCCTTGTTGATGTTGAGGAAGTACAGCAGGTCTTCGTCGGCGATCTTCTTGGCGCGTGCGCTCGCTTCCAGGTCCAAGGCGAGCGTGGTCTTCGCGGATTCCAGCTCGAAGTCCGCCAACTGCAGGGCGAGCTGGTTGAGCCGGATGGTCTTCTCCAGGTCCTGGATCTGCTCGTCGATTTCCTTCATGTCCAGCCAGACCAGCGTTTCGCCTTTCTGTACCGGCTTTCCATGCTCGACCGCCTTGAGGACCGTGAAGCTCGACCAGACATGCGGGTTGATTGCCACGGGCCAGGCCTTGGGCGCCTCGAACACGCCGGACATCTCCACTTCGATCTTGAACGGCTCCCGCTTGACCTTGTGCGTGGCGCCGGCGTCGGGCGCGGGTTGTGCTGCCGCGCCGGACGGCGCTGCCGGAGTCGTCTCCGCAGGCTTGGGCTCATCCTGCCCGAAACCCGGTTTGCAGAGCGTCAACACGCAGAGGGCGAACGAGCCGAGCAGCAGGCCAAGACGCGTCATGAGAGCATCTCCTCTTGGGTGATCCGGAACAGACTGCAACTGCCGACATCGTAATCGACCTGAATGGGCGCCGCCTAGCGGGGTACGGGCTCGAGCGCCTCGTGACCTTCCACGATCCGGATTTCCAGATCGGCCTCCAGGTCCGTCCAGGCCTGTTCCCGACCGGACGGCCACAGCACGTGCAGGCGGTCGACGCGCTGGGTGCGGCCGAGTCCGAACAGGAGCTGCCGCTGGCAACTGGCCTGGTAACCGTTGCCCGCGATCAACTGGCGCCGGCGCACGTATCCGCCGAACTCGACGGTCACTTTCGTGCCGATCGCGTCGCGTGCCGAGTCCGTAGCGCACAGGCTCACGGCCAGGAAATGGCCGGCGTCGGGCGTCTCGTTGGTCACCAACGCCGCCGGGCGATCGAGGTAGGTGACGGCGAAGTCCTCCAGCCCGTCCCGGTTCCAATCCACGGTCGCCAGGCCGCGTCCCAGTTGCGGCCGGTCGAAGAACTCGCCTAACACGTCGGCTCGCAGTTCCATGAACCGCGTGTTCCCCACGTTGCGGAAATACTGCGGCCGCATCCGGTAGGGGACCCCCAGATCCGTCTCATCCATCAGATGCCCGTTGGTGACGACCAGGTCCGGCAGGCCATCCGACTCGCCGTCCAGGAACTGGGACCCGAACCCGAGCATCGGGAAGCTGGCGTCGTACAAGTTGGAGGCGCGGGTGGCATCGACGAACGTGTGGTCGGGTTGCTGCAGGTACAGGCAGTTCGGTTCCATGTAGAAATTGGCGACCAGCATGTCCAGCAGCAGATCGTAGTTGATATCGTCGGCGGCGACTCCCATGGACGCCTGGGCTTGCCCGTCCGCGGCGAACGCCAGGCCGCGGACGAGCGCCTGTTCGACCAGCCTGATCGGCTCGCCGGGCCCCGGCGTCTCGTTGTAGAAGTAGAAATTCTCGACGACGTCGTTCGCCACGAACAAGCTGATCTTCCCCGAGTCGTCGAAGTCGGCGGCGACGATGCCCAGCCCTTTGCCGGCGCCGACATGGATGCCGGCCTCCTCGCCGCATTCGTGAAACGTGCCGTCGCCGTGGTTCACGTACAACCGGTGCTGCTCGGCATCGAACACGATAGGCGGACAGATGCGCGGCTTCCCCTTGCTGTCGGGACACAGCCGATCGAACATCGTGTCCTCGTCCTTCAGGTAGTTGACTTCGTAGATGTCCGGCCAGGCGTCTCCGTTGAGATCGACAATCACGCAACTGGAGGTCCACACATTGCCGGTCAAGCCGGACGCCGCGGTGATGTCTTCGAAAGTGCCATCGCCGCAGTTGCGGTAGAGGCGATTCGGGCCGAAGTTGCCGATGTACAGGTCCGGGTATCCGTCGTTGTCAATATCGCCGACCGCCACCCCTTGCCCAAACCCGTTCTCCCACAGGCCGGCCCGGAACGTGACGTCTTCGAACCGCCCGTCGCCCAGGTTTCGGAACAGGCGGTCATAGTACTCCGTCTGTTGCGGATCGGGCGGGAAGCGGCACCCCTGGGTCAGGTAGATGTCCGGCCAGCCGTCGCCATCGTAGTCCAGGATGGCCACGCCCCCGCCGTCCACCTCGTGCATCCGGAACCCGACCTTGTTCGGGTCCCTGCCGTTGTAGTAGCGGAAATCCAGGCCGACCGCCTGGGCCAGGTCCGTGAACCGGACGGGGACCTGGAGCGGCGGGGGGCCGCGGAAGGCCAGTTCCGCTCTAGGGGTCGCGAGCAGTTGCGGGAGCGGCCACGAGTCGAGCTCCACCTGCAGGGCCGGGTTGTTGTCCGGCAGCATTTGCGGCGTGGTGGGAGTCAAGCGCGACTTGATCTCGCGCACACGCGCCGCGGCCAGCCCCTGATCGATACCCAGTGCCGCCAGGCGCTCGTACCAGCCCATCGCCTCCCACAACCGGTGCTGCGCCTCGGCCCGCTGCGCGGCCTGGGCGATCCGCTCGGCATTGTTCGGCTGCTTGCGCAGTTGATAGATCACTTCGTGGTACCGCAGCAGCTGTTGCGACCGGCGTGCGAACTGCTGTGCCAGCGCCGTCTCGCCCAACGCGAACAGGGCGACGGAGATCTGGGAGGCGGCCAGCTGGTGGTTCGGATCACGGCGGAGCGCCTCGAGATAACAGCGGACGGCGCCGCGCACGTCACCCGTATGCTGAGCCCATCGCCCGCGCACCACCCAGATCTCCGGATGCTCGTCCGCTGCGGCCGGCAACTCCGCGTGCCAGGCCCCCAAGGCGTCGAAATCGCCCCGGTCCACCAGCATGTGCCCGAGCCGTGCCTGGGCCTCGCTCAGCTCGGGCGCCAACCGGACGGCGGTGCGGAGCAGGCGCAGCGCCTCCTGGTGGTTGTTCTCGCTCAGCGCCAGGCGGGCCAGACCCAAAGCGGGCAGCGGATCGTCGGGCACCGCCTCCAGGCACGCCCGGAGCCGATACGGCTCGTTGAGCAGGTACTCCAGCACGCCGAGGCCGAGCAGGTGCCCGGTCTGGTACCGGCCGCTCTGTACCAGACGCAGAAAATAAGGCGCCGACTCCCAACGGCGGCCGGTCATGGCCAACAGGAACGACAGGCCGTCCAACGTGTAGTAGTCGTTGGGTTGCAGCGCCAGCGCTTCCCGGAACTTCGCCTCCGCTTCGCTCAGCCGCGATTTGCCGATCAGGAGCACGCGGGCCGCTCCGTTGCAACCCTGGCAACGCATGAAGCGGTCGGTGGCCGGTATCCGCGCATAGTAACCCAACGCCCGGTCGAACTCGTTCTGCTGCGCCGCCGCGTCCCCCGCGATCCTCAGCGCAGCCGGCAGCTGCGGGTCGCATTTGAGCGCGGCGACCGCCAGCTCCTCAGCCCGCGCGAACTCGCCCTGCTGCAGCGCCTGCGCGGCGTCGTTGACCAGCGACTCCGCACGCTCCGATCTGTTGCAGCCGGCCAGCGCACAGATCGCCCACCACAGCAGACCCATGGCCACTGCCCGGCCCTGGGACCGCCGGCCGGCGCGCGAACTGCCCTCCGCAACGCGGACTGCCGAACGTGCCTTCATCTCGCGACCCGAATCTCAAACAGCTTCGGCCAGTTCTTGCCCGTCACAAACAACCGCTGATGCTGCGCGTCGTAGGCGATCCCGTTCAACACGGCGTCACGATGCGGTCGCTGGCCGGCCGGCCAGAGACGTGAGAGATCGATCCACCCCAACACGCGACCGCTCTCCGGTGAAATGCGCGCGATGCGGTCTTCGTACCAGATGTTGGCGTAGACCTCGCCCTCGACATATTCCAGTTCGTTCAGGTTCCTGATCCGGCGGTTCCCGTCGCGGACCACCAGCTCACGCAGCACCGTGAATGTCTTCGGCTCAATGAATCGGAGCGTCGCCGTGCCATCGCTCATGATGAGCTGGCGACCGTCGCTCGTTAAACCCCAGCCTTCCCCCCGGTACCTGTGCCGCTGCAGTTCGCGGAACGACGCCACGTCGTAGCAGATCGCCGTCTGGCTCTTCCACGTCAGCTGGATCAGGCGATCCTTCCAGAGCGTAATCCCTTCACCAAACTCGTCGGCCGCCAGATCGTGCCGCTGCAGGACCTTCCCCGTCTCCAGCTCCACCTTGCGGATCGTCGACTCGCCGTAACTGCCCGTCCCCTCGTAGAGAAAACCATCGTGAAATACCAGGCCCTGACAAAACGCCGCCGGATCGTGCGGGAAGGAACGTACGACTGTGCAATCCTGAACCGGCGCCCGCTGCGGGCTACCCGACCCGCGCTGCCACCAGACGCTCAGACAGATCGCGACCGCCAACCCGCCGGCCAGCAGGATGACCCGTCGACGCCGCGGTCGATCGTGATCGGCCGAAAGCGTCTCCGGCGCCGCCGCCCGCTCGGGCCGGACGCGTCGTGTTGCAGAGGCTCGTCGCTTCACAAGTGAAAGGTTCGCAGTCACGGGTACCTCGAGGGTCTCGTCACGTGGCGCCCTGCGGGCCCGTCCAGGCCGGCCTCCGCTCCCCAACCGTGCGGCCGGTCGTGGCACGAAAGGCGTTGTATCGGCAGCAGGCTCCGGGGTACTGCCCGGCCGTGCGCTGGCAAAACGCGCCCGTCACATTATGATATCCGCGAGGGTCGCGTCGGCCGCACACGGCTGTCCGCCGCGCGCTTGTGAGTTATTGCCCATTCCCTTCGGCCGAGCAAGGGACGGTGCTGGTTCCCATGCCTTACCAGCTAGCATACTGCACGAACGTCCATGCGGGAGCCGATCTGGCTCGGACCATGGAGAATTTGCGCCGGTATGCCGTGGCTGTGAGAGAACGGTTTTCCCCCCGAAACCCCATGGGGATCGGGCTGTGGCTGGCGGCGCCGGCCGTTGAACAACTGTTGGCGGCCCGGCGCGTGCCGGAACTGGCCGACTTCCTCGCCGATTGCGGGTTGGTACCCTGGACGTTCAATGGTTTCCCCCAGGGGGATTTTCACGAACAGGTCGTCAAGCACCGTGTGTACCAACCGGCCTGGTGGGAAGATGACCGTCGGCAGTACACGTTGGACCTGATCACGGTGCTCGACGGGCTGCTGCCGGCCGGTTGGGAAGGCAGCATTTCAACGCTGCCGATTGGTTGGGGCAGTCCGCGGCCGAGCCACGAGCAGATGCGGCGGGCCGCCTACAACCTCGTACAAATCGTCGACCGCCTGACCCGACTGGAAGCCGATACGGGGCGTTTGATCTATGTCTGCCTGGAACCGGAGCCGGGTTGCGTGCTGCAATGCAGCGCCGATGTCGTGCGGTTCTTCGAGGAGCTGCGGCGGCCGAGCAGCCGCTGGCCGGACATACAGCGGCACGTGCGCGTCTGCCACGACATCTGCCATTCGGCCGTGATGTTCGAAGAGCAGCAGGAGGTCCTGAAACGCTACGCCGACCATGGCATCCATGTGGGCAAGATCCAGGTGTCTTCCGCAGTGCGAGTCGACTTTGATACGCTCGAACACGCAGATCGGCAGGAAGCGCGACGGGCGCTGGAGTCTTTTGCCGAAGGTCGTTACCTGCATCAGACCTGCATCCGTTCCGAACGCGCGGAGAGCCCCCGTTTCTTGGAAGACCTTTCCCAGGCGTTGGAGCTGGCAACGAGCGGTCAGTGGCGCATCCACTTCCACGTACCCATCTACGTCGAGCGGTTCGGCCCGCTCCAGACCACGCAGGACGACATCGGCACCTGCCTGCACGCGGTCAGGTCGTCGCCCGGCGTGCGACAGTTCGAAGTGGAGACTTATGCCTGGGGAGTATTGCCGCAGGCAATGCAGCGCACCGACTTGGCGGACGGCATCGCGGACGAGTTGCGATGGTTTGCCGACCGGGCGCGCTCAGCGGGACTGGGCATTGCCGAGTGACCCATGAATGACATGCCGTAGCCCCGGGGCAACGCGCCAAGCGTATCGGGCTACGGCGCCGGCTTGCTCTGCCCGGTTGTCTCGCCTCGGGGCATGGGAATGGCGGCGTCGCGGCCTTCGATGATCCGGTACAGCTTGTCGGCTGGCAGGTTCTCCAGCACGCTGGTCCCGCCGCCGAGCCAGCGGATTTCGATGCGGTCGACATGGTCATGTTCGCCGAGCCCGAAGTGCAGCCGCGTGCCGAAGTGGCTTTGATAGCCGCGCCCGCTGTGGACTTCATCAATCTGCGACAGATCGCCGGCCACCACCTTGATCCGGCTGCCCACCGCGTCTCGATTCGCCCGGGTGCCGGTCAAGTACAGCTGGATCCAGTGCCTGCCCGGCGGCAAATCGTTCCGCAGCACGGTCGGCGCCTCGCGCGAGTTCTGCACGATTCCATCGATGTCCCCGTCGTTGTCCAGGTCGTCAAACGCCACGCCGCGGCTGGCACAGACCGGGTCCAGACCGTCTCCGCACGAGTCCGAAACGTCGACAAAAGTCCCGTTCCCTTTGTTCATCAGCACCTGGTTTCTCACCTTGTGCTTGGTGCTCGAGCTGTACAAGTCGATGTTGTCCTCCGTATGGCCATTGGCGATGAAGATGTCGCGGTCGCCGTCATTGTCGAAGTCGATCAGGGCAGTCCCCCAATTCACATGGTTGTAGGACCCGTCGCCGGCGTGGGTCTCCTGCGTCGCGTCCTCGAACCGTCCGTCGCCCAGGTTGCGGTAGTACACGACGAACTCGCCCTGGTAGTCGGTCATGAAGAAGTCGAGCTTGCCGTCGTTGTCCAGGTCCGCGCAATCCACACCCATGCTGGCGTTTTCCTGGCCGAGGCCGTTGTAGGCCAGCCCGGTCAGGACGGCCGCCTCCTCGAACTTCCCCGTCCCGTCGTTCTCGAAATACAGATTGACGGCGAAGTCGCAGAGCACGAACACGTCCGTGTCCCCGTCGTCGTCCGCATCGGCGCACACCATGCCCATGGCGCGGCCGGCGATCGCGCCGATGCCGGACTCGGCACTCACATCCGTGAACGTGCCGTCCCCGTTGTTGCGGAAGAGCTTGTCCGGAATCGGATTGAAATCGCGAGGCGACGGATAGGAGGGGTACCCTTGCACCGTCCGCTCCACATGCTCGTGCACGTCGAATTCCAGGTAGTTGCCCACATACAGGTCGATGTCGCCGTCCCCTTCGATGTCGAGGAAACAGACCCCCGCGCCGACCACGTCGCCGTTGTCGACCCCTACCTGGATCGTCACGTTCGAAAAGGTCCCATCCCCGTTGTTGCGCAGCAGCGCATCGACGCCGGCGTTGTTCACGTACAGATCCGGATAGCCGTCATGGTCATAGTCGCCGACCGTGACGCCCAAGGCGAATCCTTCGTCACCCGCCCCCGACTGCTCCGTCACATCGACGAACTGGAAATCGCCCAGATTGCGATACAAGCGGTTCTTCGGCGGGGTGTTGTAGTGGGTGCCGGGCAGCGCCGCGCCGCAGAGGAAGTACAGGTCGATCAGTCCGTCATTGTCGTAGTCCAGCGTCGCCACGCCGGCACACATCGGTTCGATGATGAACCGCCGCCCGCTGCTGCCGTCCTTGTGCTGGAACGTGACGCCGCAGGTCCGGGTGACGTCCCGCAACTGGATGGGGCCGGCCGGAGGCGGGGCCGGGGGCGGTTCGTGGCGGCGGCAGCCGCAAAGGGCCGGCAGGACGAGGGCAAGGCCGAGCCAGAGCGGCCAGCGGTGGCGCGTGACGCGCGATGAGTTTCGCACCGGGGCGGCGGACGGCGAACGACGAGCGCGGCCATCCGCGCGCGACACGGCGCGCTGAGGTGTACGTCGGCGGCAGCGGTGCAGTTCGATCTTCGCCATCAGTCGCTCTGTACAATGGTCAGGAGCCGGTCCGCCCGCACGTCTTCGAGCACTTGCGTACCGCCACCCAGCCACCGGACCTCGATCCGCTCCGCCCGGTCATGCGGGCCGAGCCCGAAGTGGAGGGTCGTGCCGAAGTGGCTCTGGTAGCTGCGCCCGCTGTGTACTTCCGCCAACTGCGACCGGCCGCCGGCGGTCACGTACACATGCGATCCGACACCGTCGCGGTTGGCCGAGACGCCGCGCAAGCGGATCTGGATCCAGTGGTTGTCTGTCCGGGACGCGTTGCGGATCACGGTCGGCTCACGCCGGGAATTCAGGACGACCACGTCCACATAACCGTCGTTGTCCAGGTCATCGAACGCGGCCCCGCGACTGCTGAGCTTCGGGAGCAGGCCGTCGCCCGCGAGGCTCGAGATATTGATGAATCGTCCGTTCCCGTCGTTCATCAGCAGCACGTTGCGGACCTCGTAGGCGGTCGAGTCATCGTACAGGTCCACCTGGTCCTGCAGGTGCCCCTCGGCGATGAAGAGGTCTCGGTCGCCGTCGTTGTCGAAGTCGACGAAGCCGACTCCCCAATTCACGTACGGCAGCGACCCTTCCCCGGCGCCCGTGGTCCGGGTCACATCCTCGAAGCAGCCGTTGCCGAGGTTGCGGAACAGCACGGGGAACTCGCCTTGATAGGACGTCTGCAGGAAGTCCAGGAACCCGTCGTTGTCGAAGTCGCCGCAATCGACGCCCATGCTCCCCAACGCGTCGCCGAACGTGTTGTAGGCGGCGCCCGCGATGAGCGCCTGTTCCTCGAATTGCCCCCGGCCGTCGTTGACCCACAGGTAATTCCGGTCGACATCGCTGAGCGTGAAGATGTCGGTGTCGCCGTCGTTGTCGTAGTCGACCGCGATGATCCCCATGGTGGAGGGCGTGTACTGGCGGATTCCGGACGACTCGCTGATGTCGGTGAACGTGCCGTCGCCGTTGTTGCGAAAGAGGAAGTCGGGGGCCGGCCGGTAGTCGCGCGGCCCGGCGTAGATGACGTATCCCTGCTGCGAGTGTACGACGTGGTTGTCGTAGGTGAAGTCGACATATTTTCCGACGTACAGGTCCAGCAATCCGTCGCCGTCGATGTCCAGGAAGCTGACGCCGGCCCCCGGGCGGTCGCCGGCTTCCACGCCCGCCGCGGCCGTCACGTCGGTGAAGGTGCCGTCGCCCTCATTGCGATACAGCACGCTGGGGCCGTAGTTGTTCACGTAGATGTCGAGGTCTCCGTCATGGTCGTAGTCGGCCACGGCGATGCCCAGGCCGAAGCCGAGCTGGCCGACGCCCGCCTCCCGCGTGACGTCTCGGAACCGCCAGCCGCCCTCGTTCCGGTACAGCGCGTCGGTCGCCGACACTCCGGCAGAGGCCCCGGCAAGCGGCGCCCCGTTGACGAAATAGATGTCGATCCAGCCGTCGTTGTCGTAATCGAAAAGGGCCAGCCCGGCCGTCACGGTCTCCACGATGTAGCGCTGGCCGCTGTGGCCGTCGGTGTGCACGAAGGTGATGCCGGTCTCTCGCGTGACGTCGTGCAGCTGGATCGGCGCCCGCCCGTCGGCCGCCGGCGCCGCATCGGGACTGCCCGACCGGCGGCAGGATGCGGCCGACAGCGCCAGGGCGGCACCCACCGCGCAGCAACTCCACCAACCGCACCGTTTCACGATTCCACCGCCGATCATGTCAGTCCCGGGGGCCGATGATTTTGAGGACGCGCTGGTACTCGGCATTGTTCGGCTCGAGCGTGGCAGCCTGCTGAATGGCCGCCAGGGCGCCCGCGCTGTCGCCGTTCATCTGGCATGTGACGGCGTACCAGTAGTAGTTGTTGGCCGAGGGCTCGAGTTCGACCGCCTTCTTGGCCAACTGCTCAGCCTCCGGCAGGTTGCGAACATGATCGATGTACAGTCGAGCCAGCGCCAGGTACCCGCCCGCCTGGTGCGGTGAGAGTTCGATCGCTTTGCGGTACGCGGCCGCTGCGTCGTCGATCCAGCCGATCTGCGCGCACAGTTCCGCACAGCTGATCTGTGCGCCCACGCGGTCCGGCGCCACTTTCAGCATGGCTTGCAGCGCGCGTGCCTGGTCTTCCCGGCGGCCTTGGATTTCGTAGAGCCAGGTGAGCACCTCGCGGGCGGCCAGCGCCACCGGCGCCAGCTCGATGGCCCGCAACAGATAGGACTCGGCCGTCGCAGGATCGCTGTGCGCCAGGCACACGTCCGCGGCCGCCGTGTAGATCTCGGCCACCGTCGACTGCGTGTTCCGCACGTCGTCGTGGCTCTTGAGCATCTCGCGATGGGTCGCGTCGTCCCGCTCCTTGTACTGCTTGAGCTTCGCCGCGTATTCCTTGGCCAGCTCGTTCTCGCCGAGGTTGGCACAGGCCGTGGTCAGGCCGTGATAGGCGTTGGTATAGTCCGGCGCCATCGCGACTACCTGCTCAAAGTACTTCTTGGCCTCGGCGTATTGACGCGTCTGGATGTAAGCGTGCCCCAGCATGGCCAGCGCCGCGATCGCATTGGGATGCAGCGCAAGGTCCCGATGGAGGATGTCGATGCCCTCCTTCGTCTGCCCGTTGGCGATCAGCGCCTGAGCCAGCTCGACGGCGAAGGCCGGCGACGTCGGCTCAAGCTCCAGCGCCTTGCGGAAGTACTCGGCCGACTTGGCATGTTCCCCACGCTCCAAATACAGCACACCAATCGAGTGGTAGGCCGGACAGAAATCAGGGTCCAGCTCCAGCGCGCGGTTCCAGTACGCGAGCGCCTCTTCGGTCTCGTTGAACCGATAGTGCAGGCGCGCCATGACGTCCACCGCCGCCGGGCTGTCGGGATACCGATCGACCAGATCGCAGACGACCGCGTTGATCTCGAGCAACAGCACGGCAACCTCGGGCGCGGCGTGGGCCGCCGACCGGGCAACGGCCGTCTCAGGGCGCGCCCGCGGCCAACGCTGCACCACCAGCGCGGCCACCAGGCCGGAAAGCAGCAGCCCGAGGCCCACCCGCGCCATCCACCGCCGCCGCCGGTGACGCGCAGGAGAGCCGGCGGCGGTGGCCTCCCCGCGGCCCGGCGCCACCCCGACCGGGCACGCGCCCGCAGATCGTCGTCTACTGATCATCGCACATCGGCACTCAATACGAAAAAGGCCCTTGCTGGCGAGAACCCCCCAGCAAGGGCCTAGGTATCGCACGACATCCTATTATACCGACCAGCGGCGGGGCGGCCTAACCAACGGTCAGCCGGCCCTATTGAGGCGCCGGTGCCGCGCCGCCTTCCAGTTTCTGGAGCATGGCCTTGGCCCTGCTCTGGACCTCCTCCTGGCTGAGCCGAGTGTCCATCAGGGAGTTGGCCTCCTTCTTCAGCTCCTCTGCCAGCGCGGGTTCGGTTGCCTTGAGCTTATCCAGATCATTCTGCATGGCGCCGATGGCACTGCCGCGTGCCCCGGTGTCCACGATGTTCTGGAGCGTTTTTTTCACCGATTCCTTCGGGGTGACGCTGGGCGGGGTTACCTTCTCACCTTTGCTCCCGAAGCAGCCGGTGACAGCCACGATCCCGACCAGGGTCAGAATTCGAATCCAATTCATCAAACAACTCCTCGTTAGCAGATCCAGGGGTCTAGTCAGTGTCCCACTCCACCGTCTCACCACCGGCCTTCGTTCCCAACTGCTGGTAGGTCATGAAGTTGATGTTGTCCGAGATGAAACGCACCGAACCGTCTGCCACCGCGTGCATGGCGCCGGCACCATGCTCGCTACGCGAGGGATAAATGCCGTCGCGGTCGCTCGAGTAGCCGGGCGGCTCCGTTGCAATGCAGGTCGGATAGATCCAGTTGGGCGGGGCCACCGTGTTGAAGACTGTCTGGGTGTAGTTCGAACCCATCCAACCCCAGCCGTTGCTGCTCATGTGATCGTACGTTCGCTGAGCGCACTGGTAGCCCCACTGCTTGATCACGGCTTCAGGCAAGTTGGGATAACGCCACGGATGGCTACCGCCGTAGAAAACGTTCCGCACGGGTTCACCCGGACGATACATACCATCGTCGCCGTCGCCCGTCGTGATCTCGGCGGCCAGAATCGTGTAGGCTGTGCCGTCCGAGAACTCGCCCATCTTCGTCTCGACCTGCGGCGAGAAAGCGCCTGGACCCGGCTTCGGGTCATAGACCCAGTACAACATCGGACCGGCGCTGGCTGCATAGTTGGAGCCCGGACCGCCCGCCCAGATGTTGTCGGCGGTGAACGGCGCCGTCTGGGAGGACGGACAGATGTACGCAGGAATCTTCGTGTTCCAGACGAACTCGGTCTTGGTTGGGAAGTAGTTCACCTGGTTGTACCAGCCGTCCCACCGACTCCACACGATCTTGTCGTATACCTGCTGCTGTTCCATGTAGGGCAGCAACATCGTGTGCACGCTGTAACCTTGCCAAATGCGCCAACGCTCGTTGATGTACAGTTGGTCATTCCACAGGAAACTGATGAATCCGTGCCGTGGGAACTTCTTGTACACGTCGTGGTAGTTGTGACATGCCAAAGCCCACTGCTTCATGTTGTTGCTGCACGACATGCGCCGCGCCGCGTTCCGCGCTGCTTGCACCGCCGGCAGAAGCAACGCCACCAATACGCCGATGATGGCAATCACCACCAGCAATTCGACCAATGTGAACCCCTTGAAACGTCGTCTCATTGCGGCCTCCCGATGATAAATGAGCGAAATAAGAACGGAGCACTGTTCCGAAAGGACTCACGCGTCCTCCCGGCGCGAAGTAATTCGCCTTGACCTGCCTCCACCCGTACCGATCAGGATAACGACTCGATTCGGAAAAAAAGACAAAACCACGATCAATCCACACGACTCGGTCCGTTACCCCCTCCCCACCTTGCTCACATGGTAAACAAGATCGTAATATAATGTCAATTCGTTGGCGTTCATTGCGAGGATTTCTTTTCTGCCGGTCGCCCCTGACCTACCGGGGGCACCATCGAGAGCACTAGGAAAATACCATCGACGGGGGGTGTCATATGGGCGCTCAGTTCGGGAGTGTATGCGTGTTCAGGCGGCGATCGGTCGGGACGTGGTCACGGCTTGCCGCGGCCATGGTGCTCTTTGGCGTGCTCCCTTCGGGATGCCAACCGTCGGCGGACACGCGGGATCGGCTCGATATGGCGGGCCATTCACCAGTGGTGATGCCCACGATACCCAACGTGACGGTCGACTCGCTGCGGGCCGGCCTCGGCGCGGAGTATGCCGTAGAGTCGGCCGGGCCGACGCTGGTGCTTGCCCGCCAGGTGAATCCCCACGAGATTGTGGTCATCGTCGAACATAACGCGGAGGGAGGGGTCGAGCTGGTCTCAGCCCAGGTTGTCGGGCCGAAAGGCACCGACGCGCGCAGCAACGAACTCCTGGGTGAGCTGATCAGAGCTGTCGGAAAGGCGGTGGGAATCACGGACTCGCAAGGGTTGGATGCCGACACCGACATCGTGCTGGCGTACATGCGGGCAGACCTCCCGTACAGTTTTGAGCTGGCGCGGCTCAGCTTCAGCTCGGTACCCGGTGCACCGCTTGACCCGAAGTCGAAGCACATCACGTACCGGGCGGACCACGTCTGCCGGGGGATCGGCGTACTGCCGGTCCCCAGTGGCGGGGCCGCCAAGTGGCGCAAGATCCCCGGTGCCTCGCTGGCCCAGTTGAACGAACTGCTGGCGGATTTCACGGTCAAGGCCAGCGTCCCGGGCGAGGTGGTGCTGTACGTGCGCGAGCAGCCGACACATACGGACAACATTGTGTGCAGCCTGAACAAGCCGGACGAGATCACACACATCGAGGCCTTTGCCAGCGGCTTTCAAGGCGACGTCGACCCGTCGAAGCTCAGCGAAGCGTTGTGGGCGATGCTGGCCGGACTGGTGTACAAGGACTGCAACCCGGAGAAGGCCGCGGCGTTCCTGCTCGGGCCCAAGCTGGAATACGCGGCGGGTGACGGGCGAGATATCGGTGCCGCATCCTATTGGGTGCCGGTGGAGAAGGACGGAACGCGCCGCCGGCTGACCGTTTTTGCCGCCGACCTGTAGGCGCGCGTCGCCCCCGGGACTACATCATCGTGCCTCCGCCATGTACGGCGGATTCGGTCGCATGTGCCGTCTGGCATTGCCGCACGCAGGTGGTAGGATGGCCGGCGTGGTCTTCCCTCCCCGCCAGATCCTGCCGCTGGCGCCACTTGCATCACGAGGTTCCCGTTATGAACACATGCGACAACGCTCCTGGGGCATCCACCACATCGCGCCGCGCGTTCCTGCGACTGACCGGAGGGGCCGTGGCGGCTTCGGCGCTGGCCGGGCTGACCATCCCGCGCTGCCATGCGGCCGAGAACTCGACCATCAAGCTGGCCCTGGTCGGGTGCGGGGGACGCGGCACCGGCGCCGTGCTCGATGCGTGCAGCACCACGGGCGGCCCGATCAAGCTCTATGCCATGGCGGATCTGTTTGCCGATCGGCTGGCGGGCAGCTTCCAGGCGCTGCAGGCCAGTCTGGGCGACCACGCCGGCACCTTCCTGGACGTGACGCCGGAACGGCAATTCGTCGGATTCGACGCCTTCAAACGCGCGATCGATTGCCTGTCGGCGGGCGATGTCGTGCTGTTGACGACCCACGCCGCCTTCCGCCCGATGCACCTGGAATACGCCGTGAGCAAGGGTGTCCACGTGTTTGCGGAAAAGTCGTTCGCCACGGACGGGCCGGCCGTGCGGCGCTGGATGAAAGCGGCCCAGGCGGCCGAACAGAAGAATCTGAAGGTGAGCGTCGGCTTCATGTGGCGGCACTCCCAGGCGCGGCAGGAAGTGATCCGCCGCATCCATGACGGCCAGATCGGCGATGTGCACACCTTGCGGATCTACCGCGTCCACGGGCCGGTCACCTGCCCGCCGCGCCCCGCCCACCAGAACGAAATCGAGTTCCAGCTCCGCACGCCCAACAGCTTCACCTGGGTCTCCTCCGGGTTCTTCATCGACTGGCACTGTCACAACGTCGACATCGCCTGCTGGACCAAGGACGCCTGGCCGGTCAAAGCGCAGGGCTTCGGCGGGCGCTGCTATGCGGCGGCCGGCAGCCAGTTCGATCATTACGCGGTCGAGTACACCTTCGCCGACGGCGCGAAATTGTTCGCCTTCTCGCGCCACATGACCGGTTGCTGGGAGACCTATGCGGACTACGCCCACGGCTCGAAAGGCGCGGCCGTCCTCATGGCGAGCCTGGGCGAGCCGATGCCGCGCATCTACCGCAGCCAGCGGATCGACGACGACGAACCGGTCTGGGCGTTCGGCAAGAACGATCCGAATCCGTACCAGGCGGAATGGCAGGTCCTGGTGGATGCGATCCGGCAGGACAAGCGGCACAACGAGGCGATCCGGGCCGGCCAGGCGGAGGTCGCCGCGCTGATGGGCCGCATCGCCACGCACACGGGCCGGGAAATCACGTGGGACGAGGTCCTGCAGTCCGATTTCCAGTTCGTCGAGGACATCGACCACTTGACGTTCGATTCGCCCGCGCCGATCCATGAAGGCGACGACGGCGTCTATCCGGCGCCTCAGCCGGGCATCACCAGGGAGTGCTGAGATGAAACCGGTCGGGAACGACCCATCCAGCAGACCGTTCCACGTCGGCGCGGGCACCGAGCAAGCGGCCGGATTCAAGCGGCAATCCCGCCTGTTGATCATGCTGGTGAGCGGCTGGCTCGTGCCGCAGTGGGCCGTGGCGGCCGATCCGTGGCCGGCCGCCGACCGCTTGGCGGGCGTGGATCCGCACGGCGTCCTGCGGTGGCAGGATACGGGCCAGGAGGTGGCGCTGTTCGGCGTCAACTACTACACGCCGTTCTGGCACAACTATCCGGACTTGAAGACGTTGGGCGCATCCCACAAGCAGGTCATCGACCAGGACGTGCTGCATTTCGCGCGCCTGGGGCTCGATGCGCTGCGCCTGCACGTGTTCGATCGGGAGGTGAGCGACGCGGAGGGTAATCTGCTGGAGAACGAGCATCTCGATCTGCTGGACTACCTGATCGCACAGGCGAAGCAGCGCGGCATCTACACGGTGCTGACGCCGATCGCCTGGTGGCCTGTCCCGGGCGACAGCCCGGGTTTCTCCACGCGCTGGACGATGCAACAGCTGACGACGGACCCGGCGGCGTGGAAACCGCAGGTCGCGTACCTGCGGCAGTTCGTGTGCCACGTGAACCCCTACACGGGCCTGGCCTACAAAGACGACCCGGCCGTCGTGTGCCTGGAACTGATCAATGAACCGCTCTACCCGCCGGACACCCGTGACGAGCTGGTGGAGGAGTACATCAACCTGCTGGCGGCCGCGGTCCGGGACGCCGGCTGCCGGAAACCGATTTTCTACAACGGCTGGTGGAACCGCCTGTCAACGGTCAGTCGTGCGCAGGTGGATGGGGTGTCATTTGTCTGGTATCCGAGCGGCCTGATGGCCGGGCACTCGCTACGACGCAACTACCTGCCGATGGTCAATGAATATGGCGGCGCCGGTGTCTGGACTCCGTCGATGCGCAGCGAGGCGATCGCGCACAAGGCCAAGATCGTCTACGAGTTCGATGCGGCGGACATCCCGGGCAGCTACATGTATCCGGCCATGGCGCGGGCGTTCCGCAGCGGCGGCGCGCAGATCGCCACGCAGTTCCAATACGACCCCATGCCGTTGGCACGCTTCAACCAGGGCTGGGAGACCCACTTCCTGAACCTCGTCTGCGCGCCGCAGAAGGCGGTGAGTTACCTGATCGCCGCGGCCGCGTTTCACCGGCTGCCGCGTCTGGAGGACTACGGCCCGTACCCGGAAAGCTCGCGGTTCGGTCCCTGCCGGGTCAGCTATGAGGAGGATTTGAGCGAACTGGTGACGCCGGAGGAGTTCTTCTATTCGAATTCCACCGGCACGCGTCCGCCGTCACCGGAGACGATCCAGCGCGTGATCGGGTGCGGTTCATCGCCGCTGGTGGCGTACGAGGGCACCGGCGCGTACTTCCTCGAACAGCTCATCCCCGGCGTGTGGCGTCTGGAAGTGTATCCGGACGCCGTCTGGGTCAACGACCCCTACGGCCCGCACCGTCTGACGCGCGAGGTGGCGCGGATCGTGTGGCGCCGGTGGCCGATGACGGTCCGCCTGGCGGACCTGGGCGACGCGTTCGGTGTGCGCGCGATCAACGACGGGAACGACGAAGCCACGACGGCCCTGGCCGGACAGTTCACGGTCGGCCCGGGCGTGTACCTCTTAAGCCGCGCGGATGCCGCCACGGACGCCTGGCAGAGCGCCCGGCTGGCCGTGGCCGTCGGCCTCCAGGAATTCGCCGCACTGCCGGAAGCGACAACAGGTTGGACGGTGCGGCATGAGCCGCTGTCGCGCACCATCGTCGGCCGAGACGTCCCGCTGACCTTCACGGTCGTGGGCGATGCTCGACCTGACCGCGTGGAGCTGGTGATCACGCCCGCCGGAGCCGGCGCCACGCAGCGCGTCCAGATGCAGTGCGACCGCGGCTACGAGTACCACGCCATGTGGCCCGGCAACGCGCTGGCGGCCGGCGAGGTGACCTACGCGTTGGAAGTGCATGCCGGCGGCGTGGTGCGAAGGCTCCCCCCGGCGACGCCGGACCAGCCGCAGGACCAGGCCTGGCGGGTCACGATCCTGTCGCCCGACGCGCCTGTCGTCGTCTTCGACGCCGCTCGGGACCGCGTCACACAGGGAGGCAGTCAGAGAGCGCAGCAGCGGATCGTCGCGGGCGAGGAACCGGAGCGCCGGGTCTTGCAGATCTCGGTGCCCCGCTTCGAACCCCCGCCCAGTGCCGTCTCGTTCCGGCACGATGTCGGTGACGCATTGGATCCTTGGCGCGACGCGCTGGCGGACCGCGCGACCTTGTGCCTTCGGGCACGCGCGCACGAGCAGTCCACGTCGCTCGTCGAGGTCGTGCTGCTGGAGCGCGACGGGGCCGCGTGGGGGACCAACGTGCCGCTGTCCACCGAGTGGCAGGAGGTTCGCGTCCCCTTGAGTTCTCTGCGGTACTTCAGCCATTGGGCCGATTTGCCGAAAGGCCGCGGCGGCCCGGACGACCGGCTGCATCCGGAGAACATCGCGGCGGTGAGCATCTGTTTCGGAGCGTGGCTCTATCCCGACCACTTTGCCGAGCCGCACACGATCCAGATCGACTCTGTGGCGGTCCAGTGAGAGGTTGGGTCATCGGGCGCGGTCCGTTGGACCGGTCGGCGCGCGCCGGGACCACAGGGGCGCCGCACGGCCGCGCTGCACCTCATTTTCCGGCCGGTGCGTACTCGTAGGTCTTCCAGTAGGCCCGGTCCGCCTCGAAGATGTCGATGGGCGAGGTAGCGGGATCGAAGTCGGAGGCCAGGACCCCGTAGCGCTTGAGTTCGCGGATATACTGGCGGTTGGGGCGGAACCCGGGCATGCCGTAGCGCGGTCGCGCGTCGGCCGCGGCCTGGCCGCGGCGGAGCGAGGCGAGCAGTTGCTGGTATGCCGGATCGTCGGTATCGGCAAACACCGGGCCGCAGCTCTCCCAGCCGCCGGCGCTCTTGGCCAGCGGTCCGAGCAGCAGGGGCGACCATTCGGGGCGCGTCAGGTTCACCAGGATGAAAGGACTGAACTTGGCCTGCGGGTCGTGCTCGAGCACCACGCGTTCGTAACACCCGATCCGGCGGCTCACCCCCCGTGCGTTCCAGGCGTCATTGGGGAGGAATGGTATGGCCCGGCCGGTCTCGTTCTTGGCATCGCCGATCGCATGGCACTGGCCGCAGCGGCGTTTGAGGACGTCGGCGTTCTCGCGGAACACGCGTCCCGCAGCCTGCTGATCGATCCACTGGTCCTCGGTGTTGCGCAGGCCGGCGTAGCTGCCCGCGTAGGGCGCGCCGCTTTCGATCCACAGCCACACCGTGCGCCACTCGGCCGGCGAGACCTGCACGCCGTAGTGGCTCGGACGCAGCTTGTCCAGCAGCGGACTGGCGGCGCTGCCGATCGAGCGGGGCGGATAGTTGCCCAACCCGTTCCGGCCGTCGGCCACCTGCAGGTGGACCAGCAGGTGGAAGTAGCCGTGGGACCATTGCGAACTCCGGTCGCCGGTCAGCAGCACGCCGCCCTCGCGGCGCTGGTAGGTATGGCACGCGACGCAGTGCCGATCGAGGATCGGCTGGATGTCGCGTGGGAAATCCACGACGTCCGGCACGCCTTCGAACGGCCGGATCCTGCTCGGCGCGCGCTGCAGCGCCTGCAGGACGGGTGCCGCGGGTGACGTGGGCGTCTGCGACCGCGGCTCATGGCATCCGATACAGCTGGTCGTCTCGCCCGGCATAACGCTCACGAAGCTGTGCATGCGCTGGACCGACATGTCCTGTGCGTCCAGGGCGACGAAGAACACGGGCCGGCCGGCGGGCACTTCGAAACAGGCCGAGCCGTCCTCTTCCACCGGTACAGTGCCCAGGACGCGTTCGAGTGAGAAGGTGCCCAGCCACGACACGAGGTCCGGGCCGCCGCTGAAATTGACCTGCTTGGGCAGCAGCTCGAGCACCAGCAGCTGCTTGATCTCGCCGCGCTGCACCCCTTCCATGTTGCGCCCCTGGTAGACATCGGCCAGGACCAGGCGACCAGTGGCCTGGGCGTCATGGACGCGCGGCGCAATGAGCCGCTCGCGCGGTCGGGCCAGCACCGGTCGCGGCTCGTGTACCAGTCCGGGCGCCGGTGCTCGGTACAGGAGTTCCGTCCCGCCCGCGCCGTCCATCACCAGCAGCTCGTTCTCCCAGGCCACGAGGAAGCAGTCCTCGGACAGCGGGTAGGGGTCCTTGTAGGGAGGCCACTTGTCCCTGGTCAACTGCCGGGCCGTGGGCAGGCTGTCCGGACCTTCGGCCGGCGAGACGATCGCGACATGGCCCTTGTGATCGGTCACGCCGTGGCCGGGTGAGAAGCTGGCCAGCACGTTGCGCGAGTTCGGGATCGGCTTCGCGTCGATCATCACGGTCCCGGGATGCATGTTGCCGTAGTAGATCATCTCGCCGCTGCCGTCCGGATTGATCGTCCACAAGTGGTGGAACTCCACCTGGCTGCGGTCGACATACTCCCACCGCGTGTAGAGAATCCGGCCGTCCGGCAGGACGGCGGGCGTGTTGTCGTGCTCCGGGTTGTGAGACAGCCGCAGGATCTCGCCGCCGTCGGCATTGCAGCGGTAGAGCACACCCACTTGCGTCATCCAGCAGTTGACCCAGCACTGGCAACGCGTTGAAACAAAGACGATGCCGCCGTCGGGCAAGTAGGCCGGCTCGTAATCGTCGTACGGCCCGGAAGTCAGCTGTCGCAGGCCGGTTCCGTCCAGGTTGATTTCGTAGAGGTGGTACCAATCGGTGTCGGCCTGACGATAAGAGAACAGGACCTTCCGCGCATCATAATGCACTTCGGGGTCCCGGATCGAACCGCCGTGGGCGTCAAACAGCACGCTGACCGCCTTGCTCCGCACGTCCAGCAGGCAGAGCCTGCCGACATCCGGCTGGCCGTTGCCTGCGTAGGCCTTCCGCGTCTCGTCGTCGCAGAAGTAGCCGATGTTCGCGTACCAGTGTGGGTCGTCGTATCCAAGCCGTACCGCGAACACGATCTGTTGCACCGGCCCGAGCGGTCCGGCCAAAGCCCTGTCCAACACCGACTCGCCCGCCGCGCACGCGCCGGCGACTGCCTCGACTGCCGCCACGCACGCCAAGCACCAGCACACGGCCATCCAGTTGAGCGGCTGCTTCATCGAGGTTGTCCTTTCGTGACGCGAGGGGCGGTCGGCAACCGGGTGTGTGTGGGGCGTTGTCCTCGGAGCGGGTGGAGGGTGTGGGAGGGTGTGGCAGCCATCATCGTACCAGCCGCGCCCATTCTAGCAACTTCCGACCCGGCGAACCACCAACGGCCGGTCGCGACGCAACTCGGTACCTGTCGCGAACGTGGGCTGGTATCATGAGGGGGTCGATTACAAAGCCTTATGCTGTCTGTCTGGTGGGAGGACTGATGCCATGTGTGCGGCATTGCACATTCCGGCGTTGACCTGGTTGAGTCTGGCCCTGGTTTGCTCTGCGCCGGCCGCGGAAGACCGGTCGCCGGGCGTCGTGCGCGTGATGACTTACAACATCCGTTACGGGACGGCCCAGGATGGCGACAACCATTGGGACCGCCGCAAGGATTTCCTGGTGGAGACGATCCTGGCCTGTGACCCGGACCTGTTGGGAACGCAGGAGACGCTCAGTTTCCAGCGCGACTATCTGGCCGCGCATCTCACGGGCTACGATCATCTGGGGGCCGGCCGGGAAGACGGGAAAGAGAAAGGCGAGATGATGGCGTTGTTCTACAAGCGCGATCGTTTCGAGAAGCTGGACGGCGGGCACTTCTGGTTGAGCCAGTCGCCGGATGAGGTGGGGAGCAAGAGTTGGGACAGTTCGCTGCCCCGCATGGTGACTTGGGTCAAGCTGCGGGATCGGCAGTTGCCCGCCTCGGCGCCCCCGGTGCTGTTCCTCAACACGCACTTCGATCACCGAGGGCCGACCGCACGGCTCGAGTCCGCGCGACTGCTCCGCGAGAAGATCGCGGCGTTGGGCCCCGATTGCGCGGTCATCGTGACCGGCGATTTCAATACGGGTGAAGGCAGCCCGCCCTATCGGGCGCTGTTCGAACCGGTCGACGACCAGCCTTCGCCGGTCGTCGACAGCTACCGGACGGCACATCCGACGCGGGAGCCGAACGAAGGCACGTTCTGCAACTTCCAGGCCGTTGCGGCCGACGGCGCGCGCATCGATTGGATCGGCGTCTCGCGCGATTGGCAGATCCAGTCGGTGACCATCGACCGCACGGCTCGCGACGGCCGCACGCCGTCGGACCATTTCGCGGTCATCGCGGTGTTGGGAAGGTAGGGCCGCCGCATGGCACCTACCGTGCGGCACCGCCGGCCGGGGCATTTCTCCCGCCATGGCAGCTTGATCATCCGGGCTTTGCCTGCCATGCTACAGGCTCGTGTGGGTCGGGGGGCTGCGGCACCGATGCGCAACTCTTCAAGCCCGATGTGTCCTGCTACAGTCGCGCTCGTGTGTGGAGAGTTGGCATGAAACGGTTAGCGGTTCCCTCAATGTGCCTCGTGATTGCGATAGTCATCGTCGGTTGTGCCAAGAGCCCTCCGGCCGGCCCCAAGACGCCTGCGGCCAAGGACAGCGGGCCGCAGGCCGTGGCGGATCCGCAAGAAGCCGAGGACGTGCCGGTTGCGCCCGCGGACACCCCGCCCACGGCTCCGGCCGACACTCCGCCCACTCCTCCTCCGGCCGACCAGCCGCCCGCAACTCCGGCGGTTGAGACGCCGAGCACCGACAGCGCGCCGGCCGCCGTCCAGCTGCCGTTCAAGAAGTTGGTGGCCCTCCTGGGCATCGAGCAGGCGGACCAGGCATATCAGACCATCGAGGAGCAATTGGCGGAGAACCCCCAGCAGTTCATGCCTCATGTCCGGCTGGTATCGCTCCTCCACGCGGTGGGCAGGAACCTGGCGGATCGGGGCAACAAGGAGAAAGCGCGGGAGGCCTTTCTGGCGGCATTCGACCGGGCGAAGTCGATACCCGTCCCGTCGGATGCCGAGAGTCGCGGGCAGCTGGCCGCCGTGCTGAATATGATCGGCGGCAGTCTGACGAGCCAGGGCGACAAGGAGCAGGCCCATGAAGCGTTCTTGCTGGCGCTGGGGCACGCGCGTGCGGCCGCCGCGGATCCGCGAGTGTTGGAAGACGCCGGGGAGATGCTGGCCGAATTCTACTACAACGGTGCCTGTGCGCAAGCGCTGGCGGGCCAGCTGGATGACGCCAAGGCGACCCTGCAGGAGGCGGTGGATATGGGCTTCGACGACCTGGACCTGCTCCGCACCGATGAGGACCTGGCTGCCCTGCGCGCGCTGCCGGACTTCGACCAGCAGCTCGCCGCGTGGGACGCGGTGGTGGTCGAGCGGTTGATGAAGGAGGCTCAGGAGGTGCTGGCCAAAGGCGAGACCTTCCCGTTTGATTTCTCGCTGACCGACCTGAATGGGGAGAGCCTCAGCTTGGCCGATCATCGGGGCAAGGTCGTGATCGTCGACATCTGGGGCACCTGGTGTCCTCCCTGCCGCGCGGAGATCCCCTCGTTCGTCCAGCTGCAGACCCAGTACGGACCGCAAGGCCTGCAGATCATCGGCCTCAACTACGAACAGGGCGCGCCGGAAGCGGAGGCCAAGGCCACCACGTTGGAGTTCATCCAGGCGAACGGCATCAATTACCCGTGCGCGCTGATTCCCGAAGAGCTGTTGACGCAAGCCGATGTCGAGGCATTCCCCACCACGATCTTTTTCGACCGGGCCGGCAAGGTGCGGGCGAAGGTGGTCGGCGCGCACGACTACCGCTACCTGGAAGCGATCGTCAAGGCGTTGCTGGCGGACGCGGCCGCGCCAGCCGATGTGGCGCCGGCCGATACGCCGCCGGCCGACGTCGGTGCGCCGCCCGTGGAGACTCCGCCCGCGGACGAACTGCCGGCCGAGCCCGTCACGGACGCCTAGGAGGCCATTGACCGGCGGGCAGGGCGGCGTGTTATGCGCATGCGTCCTTCGCAGCGGATCCTGGTCCCCATGGCGTTCATGAGCGTCGCGCTCATGTCCGTGGGAGGCGTCGCGGCCTGGTATCTCCACCGGCTGCAGGTGTCGTCGACTCGCCTGCTCTCTGAGAGCATCGCCAAGGTCACGGCCGCCGCGGAGCTGGAGACCATTAGTCACGAATTGCGCTATCGGTTGCGGCACTACGTCGCGACGCGCGACGCGGAGGACTGGGCCGGCGTGGCCACGCTGCAGCGCGACCTGGATCGGTGTCTGGCCCAGGCGGCAGCGACAGCCGATTCGGAGCAGGAGGCGGCTCTGTTGCAGCGCATGGCGCGCAGCTACCGGCGGTTGTTTGGCGACTTCCAACACGCTGTGGCGGGCGACGCGCGAGCCGCCCAAACGCCGGACCTCGTGGACCTGCTGCACCGCTGGTCCGCCGATGCGATCTTGACGCCTGCCCGCGACTTCGTCGAGTTGACGCACCGGCAGGCGCAGGCCGCCGACCGCCGGCACCAGCAGGTGACCGAGTATGTCGGGTGGGGCCTCCGCCTGTTCGGTCTGTGCGGCGCGCTGGCCGGGCTCCTGTTGGGGTACGGGCTGGCGCGCAGCCTCCGCCGGTCGTTCGCCCAGCTGACGATCCCCGTGCGCGACGCGGCGGGGCATCTGAACGAAGTCGTCGGCCCGATCACGGTGTTTTCCGGCGAGACGTTCGAGGAGTTGGAGCGGGAGTTGCAGAGCGTGGCGGACCGCGTGGGCGTCGTGGTATCGCGACTGCACGCGACGCTGCTGGCGGCCTCGCGCGCCGAGCAACTGGCAGCGATGGGCCAGCTGGCGGCCGGGCTGGCCCACGAACTGCGCAATCCCCTGACGTCCATGAAGATGCTGCTGCAACCATCGGACGAACGTGAAATCGCGGTGCAGCTGGATGTCCATGATCAGCTGGTGTTACGCGAGGAAATCGAACGGCTCGAACGAACCATCCAGACGTTTCTCGACTACGCGCGGCCGCCGAAATTGGAGCGGCATCCGTTGGTCATGCGGGATCTGCTGGCGCAGACCGTCGCGTTCCTCACGCCCCGCGCGCGGCGGCTGAAGATCGAGATCCGAACCCAGGCGCCGCAAGAAGTGGTGCTCGTGGAGGCGGATGCCGGACAAATGCGCCAGGTGCTGCTCAACCTGCTGCTCAATGCCATGGAGTCGTTCACGGGCCCCGGGGTGATCGACGTGTGCATTTCGCATACGGCCGGAGCGGGGCGGGCGCCCGCCGCGGACCCGGACCAGCCGCCCGGCCGTTGGATGACGATCCAGGTGGCCGACCGGGGTTGCGGGCTGCCGGTCGAGTTGGGCGATCGGGTCTTCGAACCGTTCGTGAGCACCAAGGAGGGGGGGACGGGGTTGGGTTTGCCGATCTGTCGGCGCATCATTGAGGACCATGGGGGCGAAATCGCGGCGGAGAACCGCGTGGGGGGCGGCAGCCTGTTTTCGATTCGATTGCCCGTGATCCTACCGGACGCCCGGGCTCCGGCCGGGGAATCTTCCCGCTGATGCACGGCCTGCTGGGGGCCGCCATCTGGAGTGCGTGCCATGCCGAAGCTGCTGATCATCGATGACGAGCCCAACGTGCTGTACTCGCTGGCCAAGCGTCTGAAGTCCGAGACCCTCGACGTACTGACGGCCGACAGCGGCGGGCAGGGCATCGAGTTGGTGAAACAGGCCGGCCCGGATGTCGTCCTGCTGGACGTGCGGTTGACCGACATGTCCGGTCTCGACGCGTTCGAAGCGATCCGGCAGTGGGATCCCAGTCTGCCGGTCATCATCATCACGGCGCATGCCACGACGGAGACGGCCATCGAGGCGATGAAGCGGGGCGCGTTCGAGTATCTGCTCAAGCCGCTCGACTTGCCCGAGCTGTTGCGGATCATCGCGCGGGCGGTCCAGCTGCGCCATTTGAGCCGCGTCCCGACTCGATTAGGTGACGAGACCGACATCGATCCGGCGGGCGACTGCATTGTCGGGCTGTCGCCGCCGATGCAGCAGGTTTACAAGGACATCGGGCGGGTGGCATCGCAGGACGTGACCGTCCTGATCCTGGGCGAAAGCGGCACCGGCAAGGAGCTGGTGGCCCGGGCGATCTACTCACACAGCCGCCGGCATGACAAGCCCTTCCTGGCGATCAACTGCGCGGCCATCCCCGAGCCGCTGCTGGAGAGCGAGTTGTTCGGGCACGAGCGGGGCGCATTCACGGGCGCGGACCGGCGCCGCCTGGGCAAGTTCGAACAGGCGGATCACGGCACGGTCTTCCTCGACGAAATCGGCGACATGACGCTCTCCACGCAGGCGAAAGTGCTGCGCCTGCTCCAGGACGGCCGGTTCGAGCACGTCGGCAGCAACGAGACCGTTACCACGGACGTCCGGATTGTGGCCGCCACGAACCAGAACCTGGATCGGCTCGTGGCGGAAGGGCGGTTCCGTGAGGACCTGTACTACCGCCTGAAGGTATTCTCCATTCGGCTCCCGCCGCTCCGCGAGCGGATGGTGGACCTGGCCCACCTGGTGGAGCACTTCGTGCGGCTCTTCAGCCGCGAGCTGGGCAAGCGCATTCGTTCGGTGCCCCCCGAGTTCCTCGACGTGCTCAGGCAGTACGATTGGCCGGGCAACGTCCGCGAGTTGCAGAGCGTCATCAAATACGCGTTCGTGCAGGCGACCGGAGACGTGCTCTCGCCCCACTGGCTCCCGGAGAACATCCGCCAGGGGCGGGCGGGCGACGCCCTTCGCGGATCACCCGCGCCCCTGTCGAGTTCCCTGGATATCGCCGAACTGGCCCGGCGCTTGATCGAGTCGGGCAGCCGGGACGTCTATCGGGAAGTGCATGGGGAAGTCGACCGCATCCTGCTGGATCACGTGCTGCGTCACGTGGACGGCAACCAGGTGCTGGCCAGCGAGATCTTGGGGGTGTCGCGCACCACGCTGCGCCACAAGCTCAGCTCCCGCGACACGCTGCCCTGAGCGGCCGCCTGCCGGATCGGCTCAGCACGCGGCAGGGCCTATGCCACAGGGACCAGCTCTTCCACCTTCTCCAGCAGGTCATCCACGTCGAACGGCTTGTCGAACATGGCCGCCACGCCCTGACGCTCCGCCTCGGCGTGCGTGTCCGCGTCGCTGAACGCGGTGATCAGAATCATCGGCGGAAACTCGTCAAACAGGCGGACGCCGTCCAGGATGGTCAGTCCGGTGACTCCGGGCATGCGGATGTCGGAGATGATCAGGTCGAATGGCTCCGCCTCCTTGGCCGCCACCTCCGGCGACATCAGCAAGGAGCTGAGCTTGTTCAGGACGCTCAAACCATCGGCACATTCCACGACGCGATACCCGCGCTCGTGGAGCGCCTCTGCCAGCAGCTTGCGCATGTCGGCGTCATCTTCACCGAGCAGGATGCGAGGGCGGGTGGCGCCGCCGAACAGGTCCGGTTTCATTTTCGATCTCCCCTTATGTGATTGCCTGGATCACCCCGTTGCCGGTGTTGCGCCGCCGCCTGCGGGACCGTGCGCCCGATCAGGCCGGGGCACCGCAACCATCGACGGCCTGCACGCGCCAGGGCACGGGCAGGTGCACGACAAAACAAGTCCCCACGCCGGCTTCGCTCGTCACCTCGATCCGGCCGCCATGCTCACGCACGATCTCGTGCGCCAGCGACAGGCCCAACCCGGTGCCTTGGCCGACATCCTTCGTGGTAAAAAACGGCTCGAAGACCCGCTCCACGTCCTCCTCCGCAATCCCGGCTCCGTCATCCGCCACGGAGAGGCAGGCCGTCGGAGCGGCAGGCGCCTGGCCGTTGTCCGGGGGATCGGCGGAATGGAACACCCGCACCTTCACATGACCGCCCGGCGCCACCGCCTGGAGCGCGTTCATGACCAGGTTGGCGACCACCTGCTCCAGCTGTTGCGCTACGACCATGACAATCAGCGGCTCGGGCGGCACCGTCACGTCGAGCTGGACATCGTGCTTCTCGGCCAACGGCTGCAGGAGAGCGACGCTGTGCTGGACAAGTTCACCCAGGTCCTGCCGTCCGCGCTCCAACCGACCGGCCCGACTGAAGTCGAGGAGCTGGCGGATGGTCGCGGCGATCCGGTCCGCCTGCCGACCGATCGTGGTCGCATGGACCCGCACGGCCGACAAGGGCATCTCCCCGTTTGCCAGCTGCTTGGCGCGCGCAGCGATCACGTTCAAAGGCGTCCCGACCTCGTGCGCAATGCCCGCGGCCACCTTGCCGACCGTGCCCAGTCGGTCGGCATGGCGCAGGTGCTCCACGGCGGTAATCCGGCGCTCGGTCTCCACACGCACCGCTTCGCGCGAGTCGGCAAGCTGCCGGCACATGTCGTTGAGGGCCGACGCCAATTCGCCGAACTCATCGTGACGGACGCGATGGATCCGCACCTGGAGATCCCCTTGCCCGATCCGGCGGACCGCCCGCACCAGTTCCCGCAACGGTCGGCCGACCAAGGTGGCGCCCAGCAGGACCACGCCGCCCGCACCCAGCAGCACCAGCTTGCCCAGCACGCCGAAGGCTCGCAGCAGCGTCGTCCGGTTGTACTTCTGGAGCTGTGAAAACGGCTCCGATAGCTCCAAGGCGCCCGAGCGGCCGCCCGGCGTGACGACCGGGACGTACGTCACCAGCCGTGCGCCGGCCCCCGGGCTTGACAGGGCCAGCGACGCCTCGGCGCCGTCGAGCACTTCACGCAGTTGTCCGCGATCCGCGTACGGCCGATAAGGATCGCCTTCCTTTGCATCAAGCCACACCCAGCGGATCTCCATGATGTCTTCCCGCTGGTTTGCGTCCCGGATCAGCTCCAGCGCGCGCTGCTGGCCGCTGGTCTTCCACACATCGGCGATCGGCGTCATGAGGCTACGGCCCAGCAACTGGGCATCGTGCTGCATATCGGCGCGGAAGAAATCCCGCTCTCGTCGCAGCGCCTGATAGACCTCGAACGCCAGGATGGCGACCATCCCGACCACCAGAATCGATGACAGCTTGATGGCCAGTCTCATGGACTTGCCCGCGAAGTGACCACTTGCAGATGCCCGGCCGACGCCGAGCAGACGATTCTGCAAATGCCGTTCCGCGCCCGCCGCCGCCGCGTGCAGCCCGCCGCGGCGCGCAGCGTCCGGGCCGGCGGGCCGCGCGCATGTCCAGACTCTGCCGCGCTGACCAGAAAATGCACAGCCGGGCGCGGCTAACCGCCGGGCAGGCCGGCGATCCGGTACAAGTGCACTGCATACGGCTCGAATCGGTCGGAGAAGCCGTTGTCGCGCAGGGGGACGGAGCGGTTCTCGCCGAGCACCTCGACCTCGGCGGCGGAGCTGGCCGCGAGCAGTTGGATGGTGGCTTGCGTGGACTCGTTGCGCATGCACACCGCAAACAGGTACGTGGCTCCCTCGTACTGCTTGCACATGGCGGCGATCGGCGCGGCTGGATTCCGGCTGGCGACTTCCACCACGCGCTCGACCGTCGGGCTGTTGAGGACCGGCGCCAGTTCGCGGATCTGCCGATTGATCGCGGTGACGCCCGGCAGCAGCTCGGCGTCATCCAGCAGCGCGGCTTCCTTGAACTCCGGCTGGAACTGGTGCACGAAATAGATCAAGCCGCGCGAGCCATGGATGAGTGACATCCAGACTTCCGACCGGATCTGTTCGACTGTCGGCTTGACCTGCGTGTTGCTGATGCGGCTGCACTCGATGCAGTTCCAGACGATCTTCTCGTCGCGGGTCCAGCGGCGGAGCCGCTCGACGCCCTGCGCGACAAACTCCAGCTTGCCGGCCACCGCGGGCCGGTCGTCGACGACGGGGTAGATGTCGAACGACACGATGTCACAGCCTTTGACATACTCGAGATAGTCCTCCGGATGGTTCGTCCGGACGCCCCGGCCGATCCACTGGTCGAACGCCACGCCTTGGCCGAGGTTCAGCAGGACGGGCCGCGACCCGTCGCGCTGCCGGGTCCGCCGATAGTCGGCCTCGATCCGGCTCGGCGGGATCGGCGGATCGTATCCGCCGCCGCCCGGCCGGGCCTGGGCATTGTCCGGCTCGTCGCCATGCATCCATCCGACGATCACGCCGGCATGTTCCGACTTCAACGCGACCTCGTTCAGATCGCAAATCACGGGCATGCCGGCGTCCTGCAGCGCGGCCAGTTGCTCCTCCGTCGGGCCCCGCCACAGGCCCACGTACAGATTGATTCCAGCTTCCCGGAAACGCCGCGCGTTCCGGGGCGCCTGCAGCCACACCGCGATCGGGAAATCGTGGGGGTCGCTGGACGGCCCGTTCTCCCAACGCGCGTACGGGGTGCGGGAGGCCTCGTCCGCCCGGCCGGGCTGGTCCGGCGGGCATGCGGCGCAGGCGAGCCAGAGGCCGGCTACCATCAGGTTGCACATGAGAACGCTCCTCATGACCGCCGCCGGGCCGGCCCTAGCGCCGACTGCGGCAGCGGCGGATCAACTGGTTGGTGGAACTGTCGTGGTTCAGCGGCGGTTCGGTCGAGTCCTCCAGTTCGGGCACGATCCGTTGAGCCATGACCTTGCCCAGCTCCACGCCCCACTGGTCGAACGAGTCGATATCCCAGATCACGCCCTGGGTGAACACGCAGTGTTCGTAGAGGGCGACGAGTTTGCCGAGCGAATCGGGCGTGAGCCGCGGCAGGAGCAGCACGTTGGACGGCCGATTGCCCTCGAAGACCCGGTGCGGGGCAAGCCACTCGGGCGTCCCCTCGGCTTGGACTTGCTCGGCCGTCTTGCCGAACGCCAGCGCCTCGGCCTGCGCCAGCATGTTGGCCAGCAACAGGTCGTGGTGGCGACCCAGCGGGTTGAGCGTCTCGACAAACGCGATGAAGTCGCACGGGATGAGCCGCGTCCCCTGGTGAATCAGCTGATAGAACGAGTGCTGGCCGTTGGTGCCCGGCTCGCCCCAATAGATCGGGCTCGTGTCATAGGCCACTGCGATCCCGTCGCGCGTGACACGCTTGCCGTTGCTCTCCATCGTCAACTGCTGCAGATAGGCGGGAAACCGCTTCAGGTACTGTTCGTACGGCAGGACGGCGGTCGTCGACGCCGCGAAGAAGTTGGTGTACCACACGGTCAAGAGGGCCATGAGTACCGGCAGGTTCTGCCCCAGCGGCGCCGCCCGGAAATGCTCGTCCATCGCGCGAAACCCGCCGAGCAGCGCCTGGAAATGATCCGGGCCGATCGCCAGCATCGTGGACAGCCCGATGGCGGAGTCCATCGAATAACGTCCGCCCACCCAGTCCCAGAACTCGAACATGTTGGCCGTGTCGATGCCGAACTCCGCCACCTGGGCGGCGTTGGTCGACACGGCGACGAAGTGCCTGGCCACCGCCCGCGGATCGCCGCCCAGGCCTTGAAGCAGCCACGCGCGCGCCGTCTGGGCGTTGGTCATCGTCTCGAGCGTCGTGAAAGTCTTGGAGGCGACGATGAAGAGCGTCTCGGCCGGATCGAGATCCCGCACGGCCTCGGCGAAGTCCGTGCCGTCGATGTTCGACACGAACCGGAACGCCATGCTCCGGTCGCTGTAGTACCGGAGCGCCTCGTAGGCCATCAGCGGCCCGAGGTCCGAACCGCCGATGCCGATATTCACGACGTTGCGGATCCGTCGGCCGGTGTAGCCGGTCCATTGGCCGCTCCGCACGCGGCGCGCGAAGTCGGTCATCTTGTCCAGCACGGCGTGGACCAGCGGCACGACGTTCTCGCCGTCGACGACGATCGACGCGCCGCGCGGGGCCCGCAACGCGACATGCAGCACGGCCCGCTGCTCCGTCACGTTGATCTTCTCGCCGCGAAACATGGCCTCGATCCGGGCCGTCAATCCGGACTCCTCCGCCAGCTGCACGAGCAGGTCGAGCGTCTCCGGGGTGATGCGGTTCTTGGAGTAGTCGAGCAGGACGCCGACCGCCTCGGCGGTCATCCGCCGGCCACGCTGCGGGTCCTCCGCGAACAGCTGGCGCAAATGCACGTGCCGCATCGCCTGGTAATGCGATTGCAGGGATTTCCAGGCCGGTCGATTGGCAAGCGGCTCGATGCGCGGGACCACGAGCGTCTTCTCCTTGGTGAGTGTCCTTGCCCCTGAAGCCAACGGCGATCGCAAGGCGATCCGCGCTCGATTATAGCCGCCCGGCAAGCGGCTTGAGAACCGCGCGGGCACGCTCGCCGAGCGACTCGACGCCCGGCGCGCTCGCTTGCGATCACCGCGCTCTGCGCCGCATCCGGCTACCAGGACCACCCGTCGCGATAGGGCGGCAGGAGCAGCGCGTTCGCGGCGTCCGAGCCCTTGAACTTGAGCTGGTCGGCGTCCCAGTACAACTTCTCGCCGGTGCGGATGGCAATATTGCCCATCAGGACGACGGCGGCCAACAGACCCGCATGATCGACGAAGTTGCTGCCCGCCGGCTTCCCCCCTTTGCACGCATCGATCCACTCCTGGTAGTGCCCGGGAGACCGCTCGAGCACGCGTGGCGGCGTCCCCACCGCCTGGCGCCTCGCCGCGGGCAACAGGCGGGCCCCATGCAGCAGCCCTTCGTCCCCCACGATCAGCGTGCCGTCCCCCGAGAAAATGTTCTCGGTGCCCAACTCCTTCGGCAGCGGCGGCATCATCCCGCCGTCATACCACTTGATCACCAGCTCAGGCCGGTCAGCTGTGGCGGCGAACCGGAACGTCACGATCGAGGCCAGCGGGGCGGTCTCGTTCTTGACCTCGGGCGGCGCATTCCAGTGCGTCGAACAGGCTTCCACGCTCTCGGGCCAGCCCAGCTTCAGCGCCTTGAAGGCCGCCGACAAGTTGTGGCACCCGATGTCGCCCAGCACGCCGGTGCCGAAATCCCACCAGCCGCGCCAGAAGAACGGATGATAACACGGATGGTACGGCCGCATCGGCGACGGGCCGATCCAGAGGTCCCAGTTCAGAGCCGTCGGCACCGGCGGCGTCTCCGTCGGCCGCGCAATGCCCCGCGGCGAAATGTCAGGCTGCCTATTGGACCACGAGTGGATCTCGCGCACCGGACCAATCGCGCCGGACCAGATGTACTCGCAAATCAACCGGGCCCCTTCGTCCGCCTGACCCTGGTTGCCCATCTGGGTCGCCACGTTCGCCTCCCGAGCCGCCTGGGCCACCGCCAGCGCCTCGCCGACGCTGTGTGTCAGCGGCTTCTGGCAGAACACATGCTTGCCCATCTTCAACGCCTTCATCGTGACCAGCGCATGGCTGTGGTCCGGCGTGGCGACCATCACCGCATCGATGTCCTTCTGGGTCTCGAGCATCTCGCGGTAGTCGCTGTAGAGCTTCGCCGCCGGAAAGCCCTGCGCTGCCGCCGCCGCCTTGTCCGCATCCACGTCGCAGATCGCCACGATGTTCTCCGTGGGCACCTGCCGGATGTCGTGGCTGCCCATGCCGCCCACCCCCACGGAGGCGATGTTCAACTTCTCATTGGCCGATGGTTGGCCTGACGCGCCCAGCACGTGGCGCGGAATGATTGTGAATGCCGCGGCAGCCGTCGTGCCTGCCAGGAACTGACGCCGATTGAAACCTGACTCGCCGTTCATCCGATCGTCTCCTGCATGGGAATGTGGATCCGCCTGCCGCGCATTATAATCCAGAAACGGCGGGCCAGAACCAGCCGCCGGCAGGCGGTCGCCCACCGCGACGGGAGGAGGGTCCGGCCGGCGGGAGCAAGATGCCGGACTCACTTCAGGCGCCGAGTGGACTGAGCGTCTGGGACTGTGTCCGTGTCACCGCCTGTCGGCATGAACAGGATCCATGAGCCGTCGGGCACTCACCGCGTTTTCTTGCGCGATGCAGTCGACGTGGTCGAGAGCGTCTCGGTGCGCTGCGCGCGCGTTCGGCTGCGCTCGGTCAGGTCGTCGCCAGTACGACGTTGCGCTCGCTCAGCGCAACCCGCCGGCGCAGCGCCTCGAGCAGTTCCGTCCAGTTGATGGGCTTGGCCAGATATGCATCCACGCCCTGGCCCAGCAACTGCCGTTGGACGGCCGGATTGGCCCGGCCGGTCAGCACCACCATGGGGATGCGGTCCGTCAGCGGGTGGCTCTTCAGTCGGCTGCAGAGATAGTCGCCTTCGCCGTCCGGCACGTTCAGGTCTGCGATGATCACATCAGGCTGGCTCTCCAACGCCGCCCAATAGCCCGGCATGCCGCTGGCAGCCAGCACGACTTCCACCCCGTAGTCGGCCAGCCGACGGCTGATCGCCTCGCGGATTTCCGGGTCGTCGTCGATGCACAAGACACGGGCGCGTTTCGCGGTTGCGGCCGCCTCGTCCTCCTCGTCGAGCACGTCGTGCGCGGAGTCGGCGAAGCTGGCGTCCCAGGCCTCGGTGTCCCGCGGCCCGAAGGGGGCGCGCGCGGTCTCGGACATCGAGGGTTCGCTCAGACCGTACCGGACACTACCGCTGTCCTGCGGTCGCGCACCGCTGTCCGAGGGCAGGGGGATCTCGAGACAGAATTCCGCCCAGCGCCCGAGTTGGCTGTCGGCCGCGACCTGGCCGCCATGCAGCTGGAGGATGCGCCACGTGTTGTAGAGCCCGACTCCCGTGCCCGGCTTCGCGAGCAGTTCAGGCGTCTGAATCCGGGAGAACGGACGAAACAGCAGCCCGCACTGCTCGACGGGAAAACCCGGCCCGTCGTTCCGCACGTACACGCGGAACGTGTCGGCCGCCTGCTCGCAGCAGATGCGGATCGCGCCGCCCTCGCGGCCGTACTTGATCGCATTGGTGATCAGGTTGTTCATCGCGGTCTGCATCAACCCGGCGTCGCACGGCACCAAGGGGGCGATCGGCCCTAGCACGAGCGTCAGCGGCATCCGGTGCCGCTCGAGCTGTGACCGGGACATCTCGATCGCCGGCTGAATCACGTCGGCCACGAAGTCGACTTCCCGCACGCGTACGGCCACCTTGCCGTCCTGGAGCCTGTCCATGTCGCGGTACTCCCGGGTCAAATCGACCAGGCCGTCCGCCCGGGCTTGTAACCGCTGGACGTACACCAACTGCTCGGGCGTCAGGTTTCCGGCCTGCTCCTGGCCGAGCGACCGGATGTCTTCCCGCAACCCTGTCAAGGCGTTCTTCAGTTCGTGGTTCACGAAGCCGAGCAATCCCTCAGTCGAACGCCGCGCCGCGTCCAGTTGCTCGATCCGACGAGCCTTCTCCACGGCCCGGCCCAGTCGCTCGGCAATGGCCAGGTCGAAGCGCACGTGGCGCGGGGAGTAGACGTGCGGCTTGCGCGAACTGCGGAACAGTACGCCTGCGGCTCGACCCCCCACGGTCAGTGGACATGCCAGGCTCGAGCGGACACCCTCGTTCACCAGCAGGCGGGTCGACTCGCTGCGGGGATGTTCCGCGAGGTAGTGTGCCAGATCACCGATCACCCGCGGCTGGTTGTCCTCAATGACCCGGCGCAGGGAACTGTTGCTGATATCCGCCGAGTATCCGACGTTCAGTTCAACCGGTTCGTACGTCGCGTAGGCGGCTTTCGTCACCAGGTGCCGATCATCATCCTCCAGCAGTGCCAGTCCGATGCGGTCGCATGGGCAGAACCTCTTCGTGGACTCGAAGATGTACCGGACGATCTCCTCCACTGACTCGGCTTCGCCGGCTTTGGCGTTGATCGCGTCCAAGGCGGCCGTCTCCGCCGCGGAGAACAGGGCGGCGCGTTCCGGATGATGCGGGACCGTTGGGCGCGGGTTCCGTGTGAGCATCGCCATCGAGCTCCTCTGGCTGAACTGAATTGCTTCCTTATCCCCCAGGATCTCGCCGTTACCAATGGGCGCCACAACAGGGCGAGACCGGCGATGTCGGCGGGCAGCATCGCTTACAAAAACATAGGTCACAATCAGCCGGTAGCGGCCCGACGGGCCGGCCGCTCGTACAGATTGCGACGAAGATTCGGCCCTCCGCGCGGCGCGCGGAATACTCCCGAGGTGGCTGTCACGCGGTCTATCCCGCGCGATCGCACCCAGCGCTGAATTGCGGTGCGCATTCCCGCATGCCGGCTCCGGTCGGTCCGGCCGGCAACCGGTCGTTCGCCCACACTGCTCTCATTGTCATTCGCGCACCAGCACGCGCACCTGGTAGGGGCTCATCGAGATGCCGAGCGGCGTGGTGGCCGGCACCGGCTGGTCGGAGAAGGCATCCCGGCTGAATCCGATCGTGCCGGGCGGCAGCGAGACTTCGGTTTCGACCGCCTGCGGATTGAAGCTGATGAGCACCAGCGCCTGGTCCGCGCCCTGGGACCGCAGGCAGGCGAAGACGCCGCCGGTGGCGCGGGCGGACTGGTAGTCGGCGGCCCCCTCGCGGAGCACGGCGAGGCGCTTGCGCAGGCCATAGAGCCGGGCGAGGAAATCGACGCTCGAGGCGCCCTGGCCGCCGTACACGGCGGGGTCCTCGTCGCCCTGGTAGAGCATCGGCACGCCTTCTATCAACGCGCACAAGGCCAGCAGCGCCCGCATCCGATCGACGCCATAGGCCCGCGCGGGACGCTGCTTCTGAAATGTCCAGGAGACCGTGTCGTGGTTGCTGATCCAACGCATCTTCAGCGCGCCCGGCGGCAGAGTCAGCGCCTGATCGTGCAGGAACTGCTGGAATGCACCTGCCCACCGCTCGGGCGGCGCGTCCTCGGCCAGCAGGTCGGCCTGCAGGAAGTAGAGCTGCGCGTCGTAGGTCAAGTCGCCGACGCCGCAGAAGACGTTGGCGCCGGTGTATTCCTCCGGCAACAACACGACGCCCGGGTGGACAGCCGCGTAACCTCGGCGAATCGCGCGGTTCATGCCCAGGCCCGCGGCCAGCGAGGACAACGACGGGCGGCTCGTCACCGCCGGGTTCCAGTTCAAGGGGCCGCCGGCCGCGCAGTCGACCCGCGCGCCCACCGCGCCGAATTCGCGCGCGTTCCACTCGGCCGCGCGGCGCATGTAGTCCTGCCAGCCGGGATGATGGTTGTCGAAGGCCAACTGGCCCCAGGCGTACTGCCGCGTGCCGTCCTGTTTCCACGCCGCCCATTCGGGATGCTCCTTGGCCAGCGCGGTGAAGTCCGGCGGGCCGTGTGGCACCAGGTCGAACATCAACCGAATGTGGCTGGCCGCACAAGCGCGCGACAGCGCCTTCAAATCGTCGGCCGAACCGAGCAGGTGGTCGACCTGGAAATGATCGAACGGCGCGTACAGATTCCATCGCGTGCCGTCGCCATGTTCCCAAGTCGGCAGGAGCCAGAGCAGGTCGACCTGCATCCGCTCCAGCGTTGGAACGTACTGCGTCAAAGCCGGGAACCCGCCGTAACGCAGGAACCCGAGCTCAGGCGGCCCGCCCGGATGCCCGCAGTAGAGCGTCATGCCGCGCAGGCCCTCCAGGGCGCCGTCGGGCGTCTGCAGGCCGACCGCGCGGTACGCGTCCTGCACGCCCTGCAACACCGCGTCGCGTGACCCATGCACGAGCCAGAAGTACTGCCGGCCGAGCACCACCGTCTCGCCGGGCCGCAGACGGACGATCACCTCCTGCCGATGGCTGATCGACGCGCCGCGCCCGGCGCGGCGCACCGACACCGGCGAATACTCCTCTTCAGAATAGAACCACGCGCCCACCCCGCGCTGATGCGCATCGGACCAGAGCATGGCCAGCGGTTCGGAACTGCGCGGGCTCGCCGACAGACCATCGCTCAGCTCCGCGATCGGCGTCTCGCCGACCGGCAAGCTGCCGGGAAAGAGCGCGGCCGTGTCCGGGCCGACGGCCAGCGGCGGCGTGACGTAGACCAGCGTCTGGAAGAGCTGCTCGTCCGCACGGCGGTTCCGGATCGCGAGCCTGCGCGTGAAGGCCGCTCGATCATCCGGGAGCGTGAACTCCGCCTGGTATTCGTAGGTGTCGTCCGAGGCGGTCAGGCGGAGCACGGCGGCGCCGGATTCCCGCGCGATCTCGTGATGAGTCAGGGGCGGTATCGCGGGGGGCTCCAGCCGCAATTGCGATGCGAGTCCGAGCGCCACCGGGCCGTCAATGCCGCCATCAAACCCGCCATTGGTCACTTTCACCAGCAGCACGCAAGGTCGGTCGCGCGGCAGCTGTCGTGCAACAAGCGGATACCTGCGCGGCGTACTCCAGTGCCGCGGCGTCTCCGCCCCCGTGCGGCCTACGCGCTGGCCGTTCACCCATACCTCGTCAAAGTCGTCGATCGCACCCACGACGAGCGCCAGCTCCTCGTCCGGCCAGTGGGCCGGCAGGACAAACTCGCGCCGATACCAGAACTCACCCGTGCGATCGTGCAACCGGTCGTCCCCCGCACCGCGCCGGCTGGGCACCGGCGTCGTGGCCCACGGCACCGCCTCAAAGCGCCCTTGCAGGAAGTCCGCCGCCGCGGACGCGGGCGGCGGCGTCGGCGTGTAGAGCCACGAGCCTGTCAGGTCCACGGCCTGACCGGCCGCGACCGCGCGCATGACCTGCGCGGTGTCGAGCACCGGAGGCGGCGCGGGCGCCACGCTCACCGGCGCCCCGCCGGCCACCACCAGGTCGTCGCCCGCCCGCTTGTCGACCAGGCCGATCCACGTGCCGGTCCGAGCATCGAACCGCAGCGATAGCTGGGCGTTCTCCAGCACCAGCGGCGAACCGTCGGGCCCGCCGCCCGCCACGCTGCCCCCACCCCACGCCGACTGGAGCAGGAACAGGGCCGGCGCCAGCACCAGGACACACCCGCGAAGAATCGGTCGTAGCTTCCACATGTCGTCACCCGGCCTCCCGTGAGCGATCACCCATCCGATGTACCAAGTCGATTATGGCCGGGCGACACCGCGCGCCGCAACATGACTAGCCCCCACCTCGTCGCGCCGTGGAAGCTGCTCGCAGGGCGGCCGCCAACCGCGCGCGGGCGGCACGCGCGCCGGCGTGCGCGTGGGCGCTGACACGGCGGGGCCGGCCGCGTACATTGTGGCCATCGCCGTGCGCGCATGTCGCGGAGAGGAGGGCGGATGGCGGCGGAGTTGGGCAAGCGGTTCTTTTCGACGCGGCGCCGGGTGGTCCTCGGCCGGCTCCTGCTGATGCTGCTCGGGTGCCTGGCCGGACTGCTGTTGGCCGAGGCGGCGCTGCGCCTGGCCGGCATCGGCTTGGGCACGGACTCGGCGTATCAAGCGGACCCGTACTGTGGCGTGCGTCATGTGCCGAACTATCGCGGCTGGCACACGCGGGAGGGCCGCGTCTGGATCGAGATCAACAGTCACGGGTGGCGCGACCGGGAGCGGTCGGTTGACAAGCCGCCTGATACGTTTCGCATCGCCGTGTTGGGCGATTCCTATGCCGAGGCCTTCCAAGTGGCGCTGGACAAGACGTTCTGGTCGGTGATGGAAGACGGCCTGGCAGAGCGCCGGCGCGCGCTCGGTCAGCGGGTGGAAGTGTTGAACTTCGGCGTATCCGGCTACGGTACCGCGCAGGAACTCGAGGCGCTGCGGCATTACGTCTGGGCCTACCAGCCGGACCTGATCCTGCTCCAGTTCTTCGCGGCGAATGACGTCTGCAACAACTCGCGCCGACTGGACGGGCACGCGGGCCGCCCGTACTACACGCTGGACGGCGAGCGCCTGGTGCTGGACGACTCGTTCTTGCAGGATCCGGAGCGCGTCCGCTTCCAGACGTCGACATGGATCCAGCTGAAGGATTTCATTGTCCATCACAGCCGGGTGGCGGCGTTGATCTACGAGTCTCGCCATCGGAGAGCGGTTCCGATCCCCGCGGATGGGACGGAACCCGGCCTGGCCATGCAGGCGTTTCGCAAACCGGACAGCGCGGCCTGGAAGGATGCGTGGGCGGTGACCGATCGGCTCGTGTTGGAGATGGCCCGAGAGGCCCGGTCGCACGGCGCGGAGTTCGTCGTGCTGATGGCCAACTGCGGGATCGAAGTGGACCCGCAGGACGCCGCGCGCGGGCGTCTCGAGCAAGCGCTTGGCGTGCGCGACCTGTTGTATCCGGAGCGGCGTCTGGCGGCGCTCGGAGCCGCCCATGGATTCACGGTGGTGCGGCTCGCGGAGGCCATGCGTCGATCTTGCCGCGAGCACCAGCTCTATGCGCACGGGTTCGCCAATACGCGTCCGGGCACCGGGCATTGGAACGAAACGGGCCATCGCCTGGCCGGCGAACTTGCGGCGCGCGAGGTGATGGCTGTCATATCCGCGCGGGCCGACCAGCGTTGACCGAGGGTTGGGCGGCGCACGCGCCTCCGAGCCGCTCGAGAATACCTGGTTGGGCCTGTGCGCCGGCCCGGCGGCACACTGTGGCGCTGACCGGCGCGCTTTTGCTGCTATATTGGTGGCGGGCTGGACGTGGGACGGCGCGGTGGCCGCCCGCGCGGCTGAACGCGTGTTCTTTGCAGGAATGGGCCATGAAAGCGCTCTGTCAACCCATCATGCTCGTGATGGCTCTCGGGGCCCCGGTGCGTGCCACGGCCGCTCCGCCCCTGTCGCTCGAACCGGTGCCGATCCAGCAGGTCGTCGTCCAAGACGATTTCTGGTCGCCCAAGCTCAAGGTCTGGCGCGAAGTGACGATCCCTGACTGCCTCGCCAAGTTCGAGGCGGACGGCGCGGTCACGAACTTCGACAAGATCCGGGACGGTGCGGGCGGCGAGCACGGCGGCCCGCCGTGGTACGACGGCTTGCTGTACGAGATGATCCGCGGCAGCGCGGACTTCCTGGCGGCCGAGCGCGATCCGGCGCTCGAAGCGCGACTCGACGGCTACATCGAGCGGATCGCGGCGGCGGCGGCCAGGGATCCCGACGGATACCTGAACACCTACACGCAACTGAAGGAGCCGGACCATCGTTGGGGGATGAACGGCGGCGACGACAATTGGCAGCACGACCTGTACAATGCGGGCGCGATGGTGGAAGCGGCGGTCCACTACTATCGCGCAACCGGTAAGACACGGCTGCTCGAAGTCGCCACGAAGCTGGCCAATCACATGGCGGACCTGATGGGCCCGCCGCCGAAGCAGAACGCCGTCCCGGGCCATTCGCTGGGCGAGGAAGCGCTCGTGAAGCTGTACCTGCTGTTCCGGGAGCGGCCGGAGCTGCAGTCCCAGATGCCGGTGCCGGTCGACCCGCAGCGCTACCTGCGGCTGGCCGAGTTCTGGATCGAGCAGCGTGGCCGCCCGGAGGGCCGCAAGAGCTTCGGATCCTACGGCCAGGACCACAAGCCGGTCTTGGAGCAGGAGACGATCGAAGGCCACGCGGTGCGGGCCACGTTGCTCTGCACCGGCCTGGTCGCGGCCGCCCGCGTCAACGGGCGAGAGGACTACCTGGCCGCCGCCCAACGGCTCTGGGACAACATGGTCCACCGCCGGATGTATGTCATCGGCGGCCTGGGCGCAGTGGCCGGCCATGAAGGATTCGGTCCGGACTACCTGCTCCCGAACAACGGCTACCTGGAGACCTGCGCCGCCATCGGGGCCGGCTTCTTCCACGAGAACATGGGCCTCGCGCTGGCCGACGCGCGCTATCCGGACGAGCTGGAACGCGTGCTCTACAATGCGGTCCTTCCCGGCGTCTCGCTGGAGGGAAATACCTACTTCTACGAGAATCCGCTCGAGGCCGGGCCACAACGCACGCGCTGGGCCTGGCACGGCTGCCCCTGCTGCCCGCCCATGTTCGTCAAGATCATGAGCGCGCTGCCCGGCTCCATCTACGCGCGGGGACCGGCGGAGATCTATGTGAACCTGTTCGTCGGCAGCCGGGCGACTGTGCCTGTAAATGACATTAACGTGTCGCTCCAACAGACGACGCGCTATCCCTGGGAGGAAGTGGTCCGCATCTCCGTCGATCCGGATCGCGATGTCGCCTTCGCCCTCCACATCCGACTGCCCGCCTGGTGCGCCGAGCCGCGCCTGGCGCTCAACGGCCGGCCGTTGACGACGATCGACCGCGCGCGGGGCTACGCGCGGCTCCAGCGCACCTGGCAGAAGGGCGACCGGGTCGAACTGTCGCTGCCGATGCCCGTGCGCCGCATCAAGGCCCACCCGAACGTGGAGGCGAACACCGGTCGCGTCGCGCTGGGCCGCGGGCCGCTGGTCTACTGCCTCGAAGCCGTCGACAACGGCGGCCAGGTGCGGAACCTGGTCATCCCGCCCGGCGCGCCGCTGGCGGCACGACACCGCCCGGACCTGCTCGGCGGCGTGACGGTCGTCAGCGGGCCGGCCTGGGCGCTGAGCCCGGCCGCGTGGCCCGACCAGCTCTACCTGCCGTCCACCAGCGTGCCCGGCCGCACGGAAGTCGAGTTCACCGCGATCCCGTACTTCGCGAACGCCAACCGGCAGCCCGGGGAGATGTGCGTGTGGATCCCCGAGGCTCCGCCGCAGGAAGTCCGCGTCGACGTGCGGGCCGGCCAGACGGTGCACGCGGTCTCGCGTTACCTCACCGGCGCATGCATCGAAGATGTGAATCACGAGATCTACGGCGGCATCTACAGCCAGATGATCTTCGGCGAGAGCTTCCAGGAACCGCCGCCGCCCATTCCGATCCGAGGGTTCCGGACCCATGGCGGCGTGTGGACCGTTACGGCCGAGGGTGAATTGGCGGGCGGCGGCGGAGACGGACCGAAGTTGGAGAGCCAACTGCCGGCGTTCACCGACGGCGAAGTGAGCGTGGATGTGCTCTTCGCCAACCGCCAGGCCGGCAACGCGGGGCTGATCGTCCGCCTGGCGCGGCCGGGAATCGGCGCGGACAACTTCGATGGGTATGAAGTGGCTCTCGACCCGCACCGGCAGATGCTGCGCCTCGGCCGGCATCGCCACGATTTCCAGAACATCCAGGACGTGCCGTGCGCCGTGGCCGTGGGCGCTTGGAACAAGCTGGCGGTGCGGCTGTCGGGCTCGGCGCTGGAAGTGCTCGTGAACGACCGCCCGGTGACGCGTCACGACGACGCCGGCGCGGCGCTTCTCTCGGGGACCGTCGGCTTGCGCCAGTGGCAGCGCGAGGCACGCTACAGGAACCTGCGCGTGACCACGGATGGCCACGAGCAGCTGCTGGCGTTTGAACCGGACGCGGCGCAAGGCCCGGCCGAACTCAGCAGCATGTGGCGATCGGTGTGCACCGGCAACGCCGCCGGCAGCTGGACCCTGGACACGCACCGCCCGTTCCTGGGAGCGCAGAGCCAATGCCTGGGTTTCGTCAGCGGCCAGGGGCAGGTGGGAATCGAGAACCAGGGCCTGAATCGTTGGGGCTTGCACTTCGTCGGCGGCCAGCCCTATGAGGGACTGCTGTGGGTGCGGGCGGACCAGCCGAGCGAACTGTGGGTTGCGCTGCAGAGCGCGGACGGGATGAAGACGCACGCCGAGAAGTCGTTGCGCGTCACGGCCGGGGACTGGCAACGGCTCGAATTCTCGCTCACTCCGGAGTCCACGGAGCCGAAAGGGCGTTTCGCCGTCACGCTCAGGCGACCGGGCGCGGTGGTGCTGGGTTATGCCTTCCTGCAGCCCGGCTCCTGGGGCCGGTTCCAGGGCCTGCCGGTGCGGCGCGATGTGGCCGAGGCGCTCATCGACCAGGGCATCACCGTGCTGCGCTACGGCGGCTCGATGATCAATCACCCGGAGTATCGCTGGAAGAACATGATCGGGCCGCGCGACCGGCGTCCGCCCTACCGCGGCACCTGGTATCCGCATTCCACCAACGGCTGGGGCATCCTCGACTTCCTGGACTTCTGTGAGGCGGCCGGCTTCCTCGCCGTCCCCACGTTCAACATGGGCGAGACGCCGCAGGACCTGGCGGACTTCATCGAGTATGCCAAAGGCGACGCCGACACCGAGTGGGGGCGCCGCCGCGTCGAAGACGGGCACCCCGAGCCCTACCGGCTCAACCACCTGCAGTTGGGGAACGAGGAACGGGTCGATGAGCAGTACGCGGCCACGTTCGAGGCGTTGGCCAAGGCGATCTGGGCCAAGGACCCGGAGATCATCCTGGTGGTAGGCGACTTCGTCTATGGCGAGCAGATCGAGGACCCGTTCCATTTCCGCGGCGCCGCCTCGCGCATCACCAGCCTGGCGGGCCATCAGAAGATCTTGCAGTTGGCCCGGCAACACGACCGTGAAGTCTGGTTCGATCTGCACGTGGGCACCGACGGGCCTCGGCCGGATGCGACCTACGACGCGATGTTCTCGGTCCAGGACGCGCTGGCCAAGATCGCCGACGGGGCGCGATACAAGGTGGTGGTGTTCGAGTTCAACGCCGGCAACCATTCCCAGAAGCGGGCGCTGGCCAACGCGCTGGCCATCAACGGCATCGAGCGCAACGGCGGCATCCCCATCGCTACCTCCGCCAACTGCCTCCAGCCGGACGGCCAGAACGACAACGACTGGAACCAGGGACTCCTGTTCCTCAACCCGTCACAGGTCTGGCTGCAGCCACCGGGCTACGTCACCCGCATGTTCGCTCAACACTACCTGCCGCTGCTGGTGGCCTGCCGAGTGGATGCGCCCCAAGACACGCTCGATGTCAACGCCAAACGGAGCGAGGATGGCCGGACGCTCGTCCTGCAGGCCGTGAACCCGACGGACCAGGCCATCCCCGCGCACCTTCAGCTTTCCGGGTTCGTCCCCCAGAAACCGGCGGCGCTCGTCACCGAGCTGGCCGGCCCGCTGGACGCGGTCAACAGCGCGGCCGAACCTCGGATGATCGTGCCGCAATCCCGCGAGTGGAAGCACGAGGTGGCAGGCGGCCGGACCCACTACACGTTTCCGCCTCGGTCGGTGACCGTGCTGCGCCTGGAGTGACCGTCGCGCGACTACGGCCGCCGGCCATGGCCGGGCTCTCGAAGCCCTGCCCGGTACGCAAACGGGGCGTGATCGTCGTGCTCACCTGGTGAGCGGCCCACGATCGTCCAGATCATGCAGATGACGCGGGAGCAACTTCAGCAGCTACCGCTGCCGTTTCAGTGACGCAACGACCAGCGCGCCGCAGCGGTCACCGCTGCGGACCCTTTTCCGGTGGTGAACCAGTGTTCAGTGCTGAACAGTTGAATAGTGAACCCTCAAGACAATCGCGAACTAGGCCAACAACGCCCCAAGGAAGGGTGGTACCAGCGACATTACGATCAGTGAGAACTCATACCCCCCTGGATACCTCGGCAGGATCGTCGGCAGGATCGGTGGTGCAAGATGTGGCCAGGCATAGAAGAGAGCAGCACACGAAAGACCAACTAGGAGTCCTCCGGCCCATCCCAAGAACACCCCTAGCCTCCTGTTCGGATAGACCAGGACAGACCCAAGAACCGAGACCAATGTGACCGCCGCCCCCCAAGCACCAAGACCCGATCGCGCGATCAGCAAGCCAAATGCGGTCCATGCCAACAATACAAACTGCTCGCGAAGTGTCCATCTCATTGCAGTGTGTCTCTCTTGGCCAGGCCGGAACCGTGTCGATCGTATATCCCTTGGGCTGTCCCATTACACATCAATAGTGGTGTTCGGTAAACAGATCAGAAGCAGACACTCTGGTTTCGGCGAGGCTGCTGGTTGCCTCAGCTCCCAGCGGGTACTGCTAGCATCTGTGCCCGAGCGTCATCTGCCGGCCGGGAGGATGACGCACTGGACTCGCGCTACGATGTGAGTGTTGCATTGCGACACGATTCCAGTGGACCTGGTCTCCGTGCCGGACCGCTTCGAGGTCCAGCCGGACCACTGGCTCGAGGCGGTGCTCGATCTGCTCCAACGCCCCCTTGATCATCACGCAGACCTCACTCTCCGGGCCGCCCAAAGTGCGAACGACGCTGTCTCTTGGTCCCACAGCCGGCAGCAGCCGCGTGTCGAACCCGCCTCAGCCTCCGCCGCCGCGGGCCGAAGAGCCAAAAAACAGAGTGTCTGCAAGCTCGGCACCATCGTGTCGGCAGCCGCGTCGCCGATCTGTGTAACCGCAGGGCCAGAGTCCGCCGCCAGGCGGACGGCGGCCCGCGCGCTAGACACCGGCGGCCGGCACCTGAGCCCGCGTCGGGACAACTGTGGCGGCTGAGGGACCGGGTGCGTGCGCTGGTCAGGCGTGGATTCGCTGCCTACCGCCTCCCCACGGCGCGCGGCTCGTTGGGCCTGCGGTTACACAGGTGGAGTCCGCCGCCAGGCGGACGACGTGAGCGCGCGCTGGTCCATGCCGCTGCGCACGGGGGCCGGGCGAGGATTCGCTGCCGACCGCCACCCCACAGCGCGCGGCCCGTTGGGCCTGCGGTTACACAGGTGGAGTCCGCCGCCAGGCGCCGCCTGACTCACCTCGCCGCCTTCCCGGACAAAACCGCCAGAGCGCCTGCTGTTGGTCAATCGTGATCTGAACGAGAATAGAGGGTCGAGTGACACGTGACGAGTCGGTGAGCTGCTTGACATGCGAGGTAGTAGTATGTGTAGGTGTGCCGGAGTAGTGGTCGTGGCCGTGGCCTGGGCGGCGGCGAGCGTGTGTGCGCGCGCCGACGACGCGCTCGAGAAGTCGCTGGAGGCCGTGTTCCGTGTCACGAACGGGCGCTCCTCCGGCACCGGGTTCCTGGTCACGGTGCCTGGTCAGGGCGGCCAATCGTCCACCGTACTCGTGACGGCCGCTCACGTGCTGGAGGAGATGAGCGAGCCGCAGTGCCAATTGATCCTCCGAGCGCTGTCGCCCGACGAGACCTATGTGCGGAAGGAGGTGTCGGTTCCGATTCGAGACAACGGCACGCCGCGGTGGAAGCGTCATGCGGATGTGGATGTCGCCGCGTTGGAGATCCAGTTGCCCGCCGAGGTCGCGATCGCGCCGCTGCGCTACGACCAGCTGGCCGACGCGGGCTGGGTCGCCGACAAGAGGCTGCGGGTTGGCCAGCAGGTGTGGATCCCCAGCTATCCCGCGCAGTTGGCGGCCAACGACGCCGGCTGGCCGGTCCTGCGGCACGGCGCGGTCGCCTCGTATCCGCTGGGGCCCGTGGCGCGTGTCAAGACGATGCTCGTCGATGTCCAATCGTTCGGCGGCGAGAGCGGCGCACCGGTCTTCGCGCTGGCAGACGACGGCTGTCACGTCGTGGGGCTGGTCCACGGCTTGCACCGCCAGACGGAGAAGACCGTCCTCCCCCTCCACGAGTTCACGTTCCACACGCCCCTGGGTCTGTCGATTGTCCTGCACGCGGCGTGGGTGCGCGAGACGATCGAGCTGCTCAAGCCACCCGCGGGCGGCGAGCCCGCTAAGACGAACCAGTAGCCGGCCGGGCGAATATGCTGTCTCCCGGCAGCGCTCGATCCGCCTGGAGCACGCAGCGCACGACCTGCGCCCGCTCGCGCGCTGCCGTCTGCCGGCCTCCTGTGCGCTCATGGTGGCCCCCCGTTGTTGATCCCGTACTCCCGTCGCGTGTATCATCAGAGCTGGCAACGCCAGGCAGGTTGCTTGGACCGCTTTCCCATGGGTGTCTTTCGCGACGCACACTGGAATTCCCGAACCCTCTGTAAAAAGGTGCAGTCTCCATGAGTCCCCACGACTTCCGTCCCCGACGACCGATCCGCACCAGCTGCTGTCCTTGTGGGCAGGCCTCACCTGTTTCCGGCGACGGCGCGACGCGCCGGGAGTTTCTCACGGCGGCCGGGGGCCTGGGGCTGCTGGGCACGGCCTTGACCGGCTTGTCCTGGTCGACGCCGCCATCCACGTCGGCTGCCGAACCGCCGAAGCGCCGTACGCTGGTGATCAAGCCGATCTTCACCTACCCGAAGCCGCAGCGCGGCCACATGACCAGCTGGCGCAATTGGGGCGGGATCGAGACCGAGACGGATGTCCGCGATGAAGAAGCGCGCATCCGGGGCGAGTTGGATCAGCTCCTGGCGAATGCCGATTTCCCGTTGAGCTTCCTGCCGTTGGCCAGCATGCGCACGACGGACGAGCTGGCGGGCCACATGGACGACATCCAGAAGGCCGACGCGCTCCTGTTCTACTCGGCCGGCGACGGGGGCGGGGACCTGATGTCGAACGTGAATCAGATCGATGCGCTGGGCAAGCATGTCGTCTTCTTCGTGCGGCACCGGTCGGGACCGTTGTACTACTGGTACGAAGGCGCGATGGCGCGGTTCCTGCACCAGCACACCGACGCGCTGGCCACCAAATCGATCGGCTACGAGGATGTCGTGGTCGACTCGCTGGACGAAGTCCTCTGGCGCTTGCGGTCGCTGTGCGGGCTGCACAACACCTTGGACAGCCGGGTCGTCGCCGTGGGCGGCCCGAGCGCCTGGGCGCAGCCCGAGGGCGTCGTGCCGGATCTCGTGCGCGCGAAATGGAACCTGGACATCCAGACCCTGTCCTATGACGACCTGAGCCGTTTGATCCAGGCCGCCAAGGCCGACAAGGCGGCCGTCGAACTGGCCCGGCAGCGCGCGGCGGCATATGTGAAACTGCCCGGCACGACCATCGAGACGGCGCAGAGCTTCATCGACAACGCCTTCCTGTTGGAACAGGTGTTCCACAAGGTCATTGCCGAGGCCGGTTGCCGCGCGCTGACGATCAACGGCTGTATGAGCACCATCATGCCGATCGCGGAGACGTCGGCCTGCTTGACGTTGAGCCTGCTCAACGATGCGGGCTACCAGGCGTACTGCGAATCGGACTTCGTCGTGGTCCCCGCCGGGATCCTGTTGGCCAATATCTCGGGCCGGCCTGTGTTCATGAACGACCCCACCTACCCGCACGACCAGATCATCACGTTGGCGCACTGCACCGCGCCGCGGCGGATGAACGGCCAGCAGCTGGAGCCGGCGCGGATCATGACGCATTTCGAATCGGACTACGGCGCCGCGCCGAAAGTGGAGATGTCGCCGGGCCAGGTCATCACCAATGTCGCGCCGGACTTCAAGTCCGAGCGCTGGACCGGCCTGCTGGCCACGGTCGACACGGTGCCCTTCCTGCCCATCTGCCGGTCCCAGATCGACATCCGCTACGAATGCTCCGACGACGTGCTGGCCCGGCATATGCCCGGCTTCCACTGGATGACCGGCTACGGCAACTACCTGCGGGAAGTGGGCTACGCGATCCAGAAGATCGGCATCGCCTGGGACGATCTCTCGACGGCGTAGTGCCGTGGCGTGCCCCGGCACACCCTAGGCCGTCGGCCCTTCGTCCAACCGGCCGTGACGCCGCAATTGGGGGAACAGCCACGCAACAACCAGCACGACCAGGACCGTGCCCAGGCCGCCGCTGACCACCGACACGGTCGGGCCGAATGCCACGTCGTGCGGCCGGTTGAACAGGTGGGCCACCGTCCCGGACTCGAACTCGCCCAGTTCGTTCGAGATGCCGATGAACATGCCGTTGACCGCCGACACGCGGCCGCGCATCTCGTCGGGCGTCCACATCTGGATCAACGTGTGCCGGATCACGACACTCACCATGTCCAACGCGCCGGCGATGAACAGCATCAGCCACGCCAGCGGGAACCAGCGCGCGATGCCAAACACCACGGTCACGATGCCAAAACCGGCGATCGACAACAGCAGGCTGCGACCCGCGCGCTCGATCGGCCGCCGGTGCGCCAGGACGTTGGCCGTCACCAGCGCGCCCAGCCCCGGGGCGGCCCGCAGCCAGCCCAAGCCCCGCGGCCCGACACACAAGATGTCCTTGGCATAGATCGGCAATAGCGCGGCTGCGCCGCCCAGCAGCACCGCGAACATGTCGAGCGAAATGGCGCCCAGCATCAGTTTCGTGCGCCAGACGAACCGCACACCCGCCAGCAGGCTCCCGAGGGAAATCCGCTCCGCGCTCCGCGCGGCCGGACGCGGCCGGACGCCATGAACGGCGATGGCCAACGCGACGGTCAACGGCGCGGTGGTCAGGTATACGCACTCGGCCAGGTGCGTCGCGGCAATCAGCAGGCCGCCCAATGCCGGACCGGCGATCGTCGCCAGCTGGAACCCGGACGTGGCCCACGTCACCGCGTTTGGAAACCGGCTGCGCGGCACGATCAACGGTAACAACGCCGACTTGGCCGGCTGCTGGAACGCGCGCGCCACCCCGTTGATGAACAGGCAGACGTAAATCCACCGGTAGTCGGCTCCCAGCCAGGCAATGGCCGCCAGGCCCAGCGAACAGGCCGCCATCGCCAACAGGGACCAGATCAACACCCAACGGCGATCCAGCCGGTCGATCACCTGCCCGGCCGGCAACGCCAGCAACACGACCGGTATGACCTGCACCAGCCCGACCAGTCCGAGTTGCAGCGCCTCGCCCGTACGCTCATAGATGTCCCAGCCCACACCCACCAGCTGCATCTGGGCGCCGAGCAAGGCCAGGATATTGCCGGCCAAATAGCGACGAAACGCCGGCACGCGAAGTGCCGCGTAGGCGTCGTGGGGTGCGGAAGTGTTGTCGTCCGACGGCATGTGTGACATTCGATAACCCGATCGCCCTCGCCGTGCGGGCGACGTCAATCTCCGGGAGCATCTACGCGTGGGACAGGTGAACCGGTCCCAGCGACAGCGCTGACGCCGGGACCATCCTCACGATCCTCGTGGTTCGCGCCGGCGCCGGCTACCGGCCGATCTCCTGACGGCATTTCGCGCGGTACTCATTCTGCCAGCCGTCGAGATCCGCGCCGTCGGCGCCCGCTTGCCAGGCGGCACGAGCTTCCTCCGGGCGCTGGAGCGCCTGGAGCGCCCGCCCGCGCCAGTATTGGGCAGGCGCTTCGACCGGTTTGTCGGACCGGCCCACGTTCAGGTTCTTCGGGTAGGTCAGCGCCGCTTCGAAGTCGGCCAAGGCCCCGGCCGCATCGCCCCGTTCAAGCCGCTCTCGACCTCGTTCGATGTGCGCCCGGTTGAACAGCCGCCAGGTGATGTCCTGGCCCTCCCAGTTGACGAAGTAGGGCAGCGCTTCGAGCAGCTCGATGCACTTCTCGTAGAGCTTCAGGTCCATGTAAGACTCGGCCAGGATCACCGTCAGTTCGGCGCGGCGCGGACCCTCCAACGGCATCCGTTCGAGCAGCTCGATCGCGTCGGCGCGTCGGTTGTCGGCGACGAGCAGTTCCGCCAGGTCGCGATAGAGCGTCTGGTCATCGGGCCGCGCGGCAATCGCGCGGCGGAAAAGCTGCTCGGCATCCTGCACGTTGTCCCTGGCTATCGCCACCAGGCCCAGATTGCGCCAGGCGATGCTGCCCGCGTCCAGCCGGCTCGCCGCCTGCCAGAGCGGCACCGCCTCGTCCAGGCGGTCCAAGTGGGCCAACAGGCAGCCGAGCTGGAGGCGTGCCTGCCCATCATCGGCGTTCTGTTCGACCGCGTGCTGCAGGATCGGGATCTCCTCCAGACGCGAGGCGAAGACGCGGTCCTTGTGCGTCCGGGCCGCCTGCGCGAGCCACTGCCTGGCGGACTCCGCCCTGCCGCGCTGGGCGTCGAACCAGGCCAGGTAGTAAAGCGGCATGAAACTGCGTTCGGCGGCCGGCACGGCCTCGACGCACGCGGCCTTCACGATCCGCTCCGCCTCGTCCAGCAGCCCGAACTCGGCGAAGGCCAGGCTGGTCTCCAGCAATTCGAAATCGGCATCTCCCAACATGGCGCGGGCCGTCTGGGCGAATTGCGCCAGCGACGCGTCGCTCGCCAGGCCCAGCACGGCGCGCGGCACGAGCGCCGACGGGTCGGCCGCCACGCGCTGCTCGGCCTGGCGCCGGGCCGCCGGCTCGCGCCGCGCGGCAGCCAGAGCCAGGATCAAATGGTCGGCCGTCACGGCGTCGTCGCGGTTGGCTCGCAGCGCGCGCTCGAACGATTGCACGGCGGCGGGGATCGCGCGGATCTTCATCCGCGCCCGCCCGGCCAGGTCGTGGCCGAGCGCGACCGTGCCGGGGCAGCGCACCGCCCGGTAGGCCCAATCCAGCGCGGCGTGCGGCTCGTTCTTCTGCAGGGCACAGACGCCCATGTAGTAGCAACAGAGCCCGTCGTCGCCGTCGCGTGCCAGGGCGGTCCGCAGCCGTTGCTGCGCTTGGTCATAGAGTCCGGCCTCGTAATCCAGGACAGCCAGCGCGCGCAGCGAATCCACATGTCCGGGATCCGCGGCCAGGGCTTTGCCATAGTATTCCCGCGCGCGGCGGCGCAGCGTCCCCCGGTCGTATTTCCGCCCTTTCAGATACAGCTGCTCGACCGTCGCCTGGTCGTCCGCCAGGTCCATCAAGTAGGGGCCGGTCGGCGGGTCGACGTGCGGGATCGGCAGCGGCGTCTGAAACGCGGCCAGCACTTCACCCGCCTGGCTGGTCACTTTCACCTGCACCGGCTGCTGCGGATCAGGCAGCGTCACAACTGCCGGCGCGGACGGCGACAAGTCGATCTGCTTCCGCGCCAGGGCCGCCTTCGGCTCCCGGACCAGGCGCACGTCGCAGGTCGCACGCGGGAACACGCCGGTGGCCAGCAGCCGCAATTCCAGCTGGCCCTCCCGGCGGGCCGATTGCGCGGCCAGGTGCCGCGTGGCAAACTCGAACCCGTCCCCCAGGCCGTGCAAGGGATACCAGCACTCGCGCCATTCGATCCGTTCGCGCGGGCCCAGCATTCCATAGTCCGACTGCGTCGGCAGCGGACCGCTCTGGACCTCGATGTACGGCCCGTCCTCTTCGGTCAGGTTCTGCTGCGAGACCTTGCCGAACTCCCACTCGCCCCACGTCCAGGCCTTCTTGCCGCTGAGTTCCCGCCAGTTGGCCACCTGCACGATCCCGCGATCCGCGTCCACGTCGTAGGCGCCGAAGAAATCGTAAGTGCAGTTGACCGCGAAGATCGACGCGTACTGAGGGTAATTCCTGAGCCACGACAGGTCACGCCCCTTGTCGACCGGCCACTGGAAAAACTCCCGCGCGTTGTGGTCCGTCCCCAGCGTCATCGGATAGATGAAACGCGCGCCCGGCCGGTTCGGAAATGAAGTGCAGTTCCAGAAATAATAAGGATGCATCCCGTCGGTCGGGTTGGACATGTAGATCCGCTCGTCCAGCAGCGCCCGGCCCGGGTGCAGGGTGACGCGGACGTTCCAGCGCGTGCGGAACAACTGCTCCTGGTTGCTGATCTCCAGGTAGGCGGACCCGTCCGCGCCGGTGCCGATCAGCGCATTGACCGGCGAGACGGCAGTCACGGTGTGGCCGTGCGGTCCGGCGTTCCATTCCACTCCGCCGCTGATCCATGCGCCGCGCATCGCGATCATCCCGGGCTTGATCACGCCGTTGCGATAGAACATCTCGACCTGGTCCGTCTTGTCCAGCACCGAATGCAGACGTCCACCCAGCTCGGGCAGGCAGGTGACCTTGAGGTACTCGTTTTCGAGGAACAGCGCCTTGTACGTCCGGTCCACCTTCTCGCGCAGCAAGTTATCCTGCATCACGTAAGGGTAGACGATCGCGCCCTGGATCGTCGTCGACAAGCGCGAGCCGCCTTCGAGCGCCCAGAATTTCGGGTTGATGTCTTCCTGCCACACGTAGGTAGGGATCGTGACCTCGCCTTCCCAGGCCTGGACCTCGGATGCGGCGCATCGGCCGCCGAGCCACATCGCGACGAACACACAAATCAGCCATTGGAACTTACTCATGCGGTGGGCTCCTCTCCGCGAATCTTCAGATCATAGACTCAATCTCCGGCCTCCCGCCTCCGACCTCCTTACTCCCTCCGCTTCAGCCATTCGCGCCACTGATTCACGTCCGTGCCGAACTTCTGGTCGGTAATCTTCTGCAGCGCGTCGGCGGCCGCGGCACGCACTTGTTCATCGTCGTCCTCCAGCGCTTTGATGAGCGGTTCGACCGCGCGCTGGTTCCCGGAGTTGCCCAGCAACCGCGCGGCCCTCTGGCGTGCCGCCGGCCGATCGCTCTCCAGCAGTCCGATCCACCGCGCGACCAACGAATCGCCGAGCCGGCCGCCTGCGGCGCGCAGCGTCTGTTCGATCGCGCTGAGTTCGCCACTGGCCATGTTCTCGAGCGCGGCGGCAGCGTCCGGACCCACCGTGACGTCCACTTGACGCAACAAGGCGACGATCGGTTCGAGGGCCGGGATGCGCAGACGCGCGAGCATGTCCGCCGCCGATTCGACCGCCACGTTGACATCGACCCGCACGACGTTGGCCGGCAGCGGCTTGTCGGTGGAGTGATCGAGCAGGTTTTCGACCAGGAACGGCACGGCGGGGAGTGCTTCGATGCCCAACGCGCCGAGGGCGTCCGCCGCCTGCTTCCGCGCCTCGGGATCCGCCGTAAACAGTTTGCTCACGTGCACGCGTACCGCGGCCGGCATGCTCTTCGGAATCGACGCCACCCCCTGCTGCTCGGCGTGCGCGAGCAACCGTCGGGCCACCTGGACATCCACCTCGGTCGTCGTCCCGTGGAACCGCTTCCGCGCTTCCTCCGCCGTGATGCCCGCCCGGTCCATCCAGATCGCGATCTGCACCGCGGCTACCGTCGGCTGCACGCCCTTCGGCGGATTCAGGATGCGGGCCACGCGATTGTCCAGCAGTGCGAGTTCCAGCTTCCCGCCGCGCTGCGGCGTCTTCTTCGCATAGTCCAGGCAATAGATATCCAGCAGGAACGAGCGCCGCCGGCCGTCGGCCAGCACCATCACCTGTCCCGGCTTGTACATGTTCTCGCGGGTAAACTCGCCCTTCAGTTGCCCGACCGTCACATTCTGCTCGGCATGCTGCGCGTTGATCAGCACGGTGCCCGGCGCGACGACAATACGCAGGCTCTCCGGCACGAGCCGCTCGACCTCCACACGCACCCCCGCCCCGTGTGCGCGCCCGAGACTCTTCACCTCGACCTTGACCTTCCCTTGCCGCACGGCGTCGTGCAGCATGATGCTGTTCTGTACTTCCACCGTCGTCTCCGTCGTCGCGACCGCCTGAGCCGGCACGACCCAGACCATCAGGAGGCTGGTGGTAATGGTGGAGAAAAGTATGGCATGTCTCCTTGTTCAGTGTTCAGTGTTCCGGGTTCAGTTCGCGAACCACCAATAGCCTCCTATTGCACGCCCACACCGCGGCTGCGGAGGTAGGCCTTTAGCTGCTGGACGTCGATCCGATGGAAATGGAACACGGAGGCCGCCAGCAGGACGCTCGCCCCTGCCTCAACAGCCTCATAGAAGTGCTCCAGTTGGCCGGCACCGCCCGAGGCCACGATCTCGGCGGACGTGGCCTGCTTCATCGCCCGGATGATCGGCAGGTCGTAGCCGGTCTCAGCGCCGTCGCCCGCCTTGCTGGTCGGCAGGATAACCTGGACACCGTACGAGTCGACCTGCCTGGCCCATTGGACGGCATCGGCGCCGGTGGCGGTCCGGCCGCCGTCGATGTACACTTCGTAGCCGGAGGGCAGTCCGGGGTTCCGGTCCACGTCGATGGCGACGGTCACCTTGTCGGCGCCGAACTCGCGAACCATCTCGGCAATCACGCGCGGGTGCCGGAACGCGGCGCTGCTGGTCGACACCTTGTCCGCGCCCGCGTCGAGCACGGCGGCGGCCGAGGCCACGTCGGCGATCCCGCCTCCCACGGTCAGCGGCACTGTGGTGACCTCGGCGACGCGGCGCACGACCTCCAGCATCGTGGATCGGCCCTCGACGGTAGCCGCGATATCCAGCATCGCCAACTCATCCGCGCCGGCTTCACAATAGGCGCGCGCACACTGCGCGGGGTCGCCCGCGTCACGGATATCGACGAAGTGCACGCCCTTCACGACGCGGCCGTTCTGCATATCGAGGCAGGGCATGATGCGGACGCGAGGGGTCATGGTCGGCATGTGGCGTTCCTGGTGGAGGTGACGTAGGTCAGCGGATCCCCGCATGGTACTCCTGGAGGCTCTTGACGTCGCCGTGTCCCTTGCGGAAGGCGGCGATCCCTTTGGCGGCGGCCAGCCCGGCCGCCAGCGTGGTCATGTAGGGGACTTTCTTCTTGACGGCCGACTTGCGGATGTACGAGTCGTCCTGCTTGCTCTTCTTGCCCGACGGTGTATTGATCACAAGCTGGATCTCGCCGCTGGCGATGGCGTCGGCGATGTGGGGGCGTCCTTCGTGCATCTTCAAAATGGGCTCGGACTTGATCCCGGCCGCCCCGAGGAAGCTGTGCGTGCCGCCGGTGGCCTTGATCCTGAATCCCAGCTCATCGAAGCGCCGCGCCACTTCGACCACAGCCGGCTTGTCCGGGTCCGCCACGCTGATCAACACGGTCCCTTCGGAGGGCAACTGCCACTGGGCCGCCTGTTGCGCGCGGTAGAAGGCCAGTCCAAACGAGTCGGCCAGCCCCAGCACCTCCCCCGTGCTCCGCATCTCGGGGCCCAAGAGCGGATCGACGTCATGGTACATGGTAAACGGGAAGACGGCCTCTTTCACCCCGAAGTGCGGGATCGACTTGCGTCCCAGGCCCAGCTCCGACAGCTTCCGGCCCAGGATCACCTGCGTGGCGATACGCGCCATCGGGATGCTGCAGACCTTGGAGACCAGCGGCACGGTGCGGCTGGCCCGCGGGTTGGCCTCCAGGATGTAGACCGAATCCTGGTAGATGGCGTACTGGATATTCATCAGACCCACGACGTGGAATTCGATGGCGATCTTGCGGTTGTACTGGTGGATCGTGTCGATGTGCTTGGGCGCGATGCTGATCGGCGGGATGACGCAGGCCGAGTCGCCCGAGTGCACGCCCGCCAACTCGATGTGCTCCATCACCGCCGGCACGAACGCGTCTTCTCCGTCCGCGATGGCGTCCGCCTCCACCTCGATCGCATTTTCGAGGAACTTGTCGATCAGCACGGGGCGGTCCGGCGAGACCTCGACGGCGGCGTCCAGGTAGCGATGCAGCTCCTCTTCGTCGTGGATCACCTCCATGGCGCGGCCGCCGAGCACGAACGAGGGGCGGACCATCAGCGGATAACCGATCGCGCGCGCCACGTTCAACGCTTCCTCGAATGTGCTGGCCATGCCGGAATCCGGTTGCGGGATCCCCAGGTTGCGCATCATCTGCCGGAACCGGTCGCGATCCTCCGCCAGTTCAATGGAGTCGGGCGAGGTGCCCAGGATCCTGACGCCCGCCTCGGTCAGCTCGCGGGCCAGGTTCAGCGGCGTCTGGCCGCCGAACTGCACGATCACGCCCTGCGGCTTCTCCTTCTCGTAGATGCCCAGCACGTCCTCCACCGTCAGCGGCTCGAAATACAGCCGGTCCGACGTGTCGTAATCAGTCGACACCGTCTCCGGATTGCAGTTGACCATGATCGATTCCAGGCCGGCGTCCCGGATCGCGTACGCCGCATGAACACAGCAATAGTCGAACTCGATCCCCTGGCCGATGCGGTTCGGCCCGCCGCCCAGCACCATGATTTTCGGCCGGTCGCTCACCGGAGTCGTGTCGGGCGCGTGGTAGCTCGAATAATAGTAAGCCGCGTTCTCCACGCCGCTGACCGGCACGGCATGCCAGCCGGGCACCACACCCAATGCCTTGCGGCGCGCGCGGATCGACGGCTCGGGGACATTCAGCAGACCGGCCAGGTACCGGTCCGCGAACCCGTCCCGCTTGGCCTGGGCCAGCAAGTGGTCGGGGACCATGCCGCCGCGATGCCTGAGGATCTCCTCCTCCAGATCGACCAGCTCCTTCATCTGCTCGATGAACCAGCGCTTGATGAAGGTTCGTTCGCACAGCATGTCGACCGTGGCGCCCTTGCGGAGCGCCTCGTACATCATGAACTGCCGTTCGCTCGTCGGCTCGGCGAGCATCCGCAGCAGGTCGTCCAGCGATCGCTTGCGGAAGTCCTTGGCACATCCGAGCCCGTATCGGCCGATCTCCAGGGAGCGGATCGCCTTCTGAAACGCCTCCTTGTAGCTCTTGCCGATGCTCATCACCTCGCCGACCGCCAGCATCTGGGTACCCAGCCGGTCCTTGAGCGCCGGGAACTTCTCGAATGCCCACCGCGCGAACTTGACCACGACGTGGTCGCCCCACGGCTCGTACTTCTCCAGCGTGCCCCGGCGCCAGTAGGGGATCTCGTCGAGCGTCATGCCGCCGGCCAGGAGCGACGAGACGTAGGCGATGGGGAACCCCGTGGCCTTGGAGGCCAGGGCGGACGAGCGCGACGTGCGCGGGTTGATCTCGATGACGGCCAGGCGTCCGGATTGCGGGTCGTGGGCGAACTGGATGTTCGTCCCGCCGATGACCTGGATGGCCTCGGCAATCTCGTACGACCACTGCTGGAGCTTGTTCTGCAACTCCGGGTCGATGGTCAGCATGGGGGCCGTGCAATACGAATCGCCCGTGTGCACGCCCATGGCATCCACGTTCTCGATGAAGCAGACCGTGATCATCTGGTTCTTGGCGTCGCGGACGACTTCCAGCTCCAGCTCTTCCCAGCCCTGGACGGACTCCTCCACGAGGACCTGCCCGACGAGACTGGCGTTGAGCCCGCGTTGCACGACGTCCTGGAACTCCTCCCGGGTGCACACCAGGCCGCCGCCCGTGCCGCCCATCGTGTACGCCGGCCGGATCACCGCCGGCAGGCCGATCCGCTCGACTGCCCGCTCCGCCTCCTCCATGCTGCGGGCGATCTCGCTGCGCGGCATGTCGATCCCCAGCCGGCTCATCGTGTCCTTGAACGCCTGACGGTCCTCGCCACGCTCGATGGCGTCGAGTTGCACGCCGATCACCCGCACTCCGTGCCGGCTCAGGACCCCGGCGCGCGACAGCTCCGACGACAAGTTCAGGCCCGATTGGCCGCCCAGGTTCGGCAAGAGCGCGTCCGGCCGCTCCTTGGCCACGATCTCCGCCACGCTGTCGACCGTGAGCGGCTCGATGTAGGTGAAGTCCGCCATGCCGGGGTCGGTCATGATGGTGGCGGGATTGGAGTTCACGAGCACGATCTGGTAGCCCAGCTTGCGGAGGGCCTTGCAGGCCTGCGTGCCGGAATAGTCGAACTCACAGGCCTGGCCGATCACGATCGGGCCGGAGCCGATGATCATTATCTTGTGGATATCCGGGAGCTTGGGCACTGCAGGTTACTCCGCGTGGAGATGTACGTTCGTAGTGGAGTGTGGCAGGCGTCGTCTCCGCCCGAGTTGGTTCAGCCGGTTATCGCATCACCACCGCGCACGGCCGCTCACACATACTCGATTGTGGCCGGCGGTTTGGGGGTCAGGTCGTACAGGCAGCGGTTCACGCCGGGCAACGCCGTGATGCGCCGGCAGATCTTGTGCAGCGTGGCCCAAGGCAAGTCGACCGGCGTGGCGGTCCGCGCGTCCACGCTGTCCAGACACCGGACGACGACGATCTCCCCGAACTCGCGCCGGCCGTCGCGCATGCCGGTGGCCTTGTCGGCCAGCAGGACCGCCATGTACTGGAAGGCCGGCGTCTGCGCAAGCTCCTCCTCCACAATGGCCGTCGCTGCGCGCACGGTCGCCAACCGCGGGGCAGTCACCTCGCCTACGATCCGCGTGGCCAGACCCGGGCCGGGGAAGGGCTTGCGCTCGGCCACGTTCGGCGGGAATCCCAACGCGCGGGCCACTTCGCGCACGCCGTCTTTGCGCAGCGTGGCGAGCGGCTCGAGCACCTGGTAGCCGTATTCCTGGGTCGGGTCGATGCCCAGCTGCGCCAGGATGTTGTGCTGGCGCTTGATGCCGTCGACCGTCTCCTCGATGTCCGTCAGGATCGTGCCGTGCAGCAGATGCGTGGCATCGCTGTCACGGACGATTCGACCGAAGACGTGTGCGTAGAAGGTCTTCGTGATCGCGTGGCGTTTGTCTTCGGGGTCCGTCAGGCCGCGGAGCGCCGTGAGGAATTCGTCTCGCGCGTCGATGATTTCCACGGGGATGCCCATGGCCTGGAACATCTCCAGGACCTGCTGCGGCTCGCCCTCACGCATCAGCGCGTTGTCGACCAGAACGGTCCGCAACCGCGCGCCCAACGCCCGGTGTCCCAGCGCGGTCACCACCGAACTGTCGACCCCGCCGCTCAGCGCGTTGATAGCCCGACCGCCGCCGACCGCCGCGCGAATCGCCGCCACCTGGTCCTGAATGAACGCGCTCGGATCCATCGCCGGCTCCTTTCCCGATCTGGATGCGGATGGTTAGGGACACTCGGTTGCTGACAAGCAGCATAGCGGATCGGGTGGCGATTGGGCATCAGGCACACCGCGGGCCGGCGCGGGGAATCCCCAGCTGGCTCATGGATTTGGCGTGTGTCGGCGCGGTTGGGTGTCGCGGCGCGTCGGCGGCCCGCCGGGAGAGCCGGGGTTCGGCCCGGCCGACGTGCGAAGCGTCACGCGCGGTCGAACCGGCATGGCCGTTCCGGATCGCCTGCCCGGAACACCCTGAAACGGGCAGCTTCCGGTAAGGTTGGCCCGGCCGTGACGCCGAAGGTCAGAGTAACCTGTGGTTGCGCGCCGACTTCCGTAGGCGCTGAGGCAGAGGAATAGGAATAACGGACCGGGCATCAACGGCGTGATGGCGCGATGGACAGCGCGTTTACCAAGAGCATCGGCATCTGTGCAATCGCCACGTACGAGCCGACGTGGGTGTTGAGCAACGATTGGTTCGAGGGAACGATCCCGCGCAAGTTCGTGCAGCATACCGGCACGCACGCCCGGCCGGTGTCGTGGCACGATGAAGTGGCGATGGGAGTCCAGGCTGTCGAGAACCTCCGGCGGGACACCGGCTGCGAACTGCGCGAGTGCGCCGCGATCATTTTCGTGTCACCGTCGTTCGTCCCGCTGAGCGTCGCCCGCCGGCTCCTCGATCCGCCCCGCGCGCGCCAAGAGCGATTGATGCGGGCCGGGCACGCCCTCGGGTCACAACTCGGGATTCCGCGGTGCCCCGTGTATGCCCTGAACTGGTTCTGCAGCGGATATGCCAAGGCGTTGGCGGTGGCACGGCGCCAGGTGTTACCCATGCTGGGACTGGGTCGTACTCAGTTCGTGCTCGTGGTGACCGCGAGTCGGATCAGCCGGATCACGGATTACGGATGTCCGCAGACTGGCCCGCTATTCGGCGACCTGGCCACGGCCACTCTGCTGGCTCGCACGGACAGCCCGAAATACGACGTCCATTTCAAGTTGCTGCATGCGGCAGCCGAGAAGCAGCCGGCGGCCGGCGTGTTCTTCGACTTCGCCGTGCGCGAGAACGTGTTGTCGCCGTCCCTCAACGGCGGCAAGACCCGCAATTCGGCACGGCTCGTGTTCAGCATGGACGGGATGGGGATCGCGGACGCGGCGCCGCGCGCCATGTCGCAAGCCTTCAGCAAGGCCCTGGAAGCCCGTTCGCTGCGGCCGGAGGACGTGCGGTTCGTGGTCCCGCATCAGGCCGGGACTTCGATCGTGCGCCTGGCGGCCATGAAGTTCGAGCAAATGGGGATCCGCGCCGAAGTGGTCAACGGGCTGACCAGCCAGGTGGGCAACGTCAGCTCGTCGTCGATCCCTTACGCGCTCAAGCAGGTCTGGAACCGGCTGGACGGGATCATCGCCTGCCCGACCGCGGCCGTGGGCGCGCCCGGCAAGGCCGAAGTCTCTCAGGGCTGCCTCCTGCTCGAGTCCACGCCGATCCACCGCCACGCCAAGATCGCCTCGTGAACGCCGCCCCGCCTGGCGGACCTCACGTGGATGAGCCGCACACCCCCGCCGCGCGAGTAGTCAGTCGTCGGCGGGGGTTGCGAAGGCCCGATCTCGCGCTCAGTATTCCTCGTCCGTGATGATGCCCGGCTGTGGGACCGGGTACAGGCCGTCCGCGTCGGCTTGCACGGGCGCCGGCGAATCCATCGTGAACTTGTCGGCTCCCGGCGCGTATTCCCGCTCCGACTTGAGCATCTGCTCGAGCGTCAGTTCCTTGCCGGTATGGGCTGCCTTGCGGCCCAGGGAGCTGACCAGGCTGGCATAGACGCCGCGCTCCGTCTCGTTGTACGGCTTGTCGTGGCGGATGGCGTCCACTAGGTCGTTCCACTCGTTGAGGTATGGGTTCTCCTCACCCTGGGGGACCTGCGACTCCCAGACCTTCTGGGAGGCATCCGTATTGAGGCCCTTGAAGATCCGCGAGGGCGCCCCGCAGTCGCCGGCTGCCGACACGATCGCGCTGCCCTTGGTGCCCAGCGCATAGCTGTTGTAAATCGACGTGCAGCCGTCGATGCAGCGCCCGTCGCAGATCAGCTTGGCGCCGTCGGCGAACGTGTACTCCACGCTGTACGAATCGAAGTTCTGGTCGACCATCAAGTCCCCCGACGCGTTGTGGCGGTAATGGCGTCCGCCCAGCGCCTGCGCTTTGACCGGCCAGGCGTTCTTCATCCAGCAGCAGTGATCGATGACGTGAATGTAGAAGTCGTTGAAACAGCCGCCGCTGGCCCAGATGAAGCTGTGAAAGTGCTGGATTTGCCACAACAGCTCGCTGGGCGTGCCGGGCCATTTGCCGGAGAAGGCCGAGCCGACCGGGCCGGTCATCCGGTATGCGAACATCGTGACGATGTCGCCGATCGCGCCGTCCTGGATGCGGGCATGCAGTTGTTCGAGTGCCCGGGCATGGCGCGACATCAGGCCGACTCCGACCTTGAGGTTCTTGGCGACCGATTCCTCGCCGAGCTGGAGCATGCGTCGGGAGGTGGGGCCGTCAGCCGTCACGGGCTTCTCCATGAACACGTGGAGTCCCTTCTTGATGGCGTAGCCGAAATGCACCCAGCGGAACGCCAGCGGCGAGGCGAAAATGGCGATGTCGCCCGGACGGAGGCAGTCCATGGCCTTCTGGTAGGCGTCGAAACCCACGAACTGACGTTCGGACGGTACGTCGACCTGGCTGGCGAAGTGGCCTTTCAGGGCGTTGAGCGTGTTGCGGACCCGGCCCTCGAAGACGTCCGCCAAGGCGACCAGCTTGATCGGGCCGTGCTTGACCGACATGGCGTCCGCCGCTGCGCCGGTTCCCCGGCCGCCGCATCCGATCAAAGCGACCTGGAGTGTATTGTCTTCCGCCGCATAGACGCGCGGGACCGCCAAGCCGGCCAGGGTGGTCACGGCAGCGATCCGGCCCGTGTTTTTCAGGAACTCGCGACGCGAGGAAGCACGATTCGTACTGGCGTTCATAGTCAATCTCCTGGTAGGGAAAGATGGATCGAGGCGGAACTCCTGTCGAGTCGAGCTCCGTCGTGTCGCGGCTTGCTCTGTCCAGGTGGGCCAAGCCTTGCAGTACGCGATTGTCCACCCTGTGCCACGGCAATGCAAGACGGTGGGGTCCCGGATCGAAAGGCGCTTTTCACGGGCCTGGTTTTTCGGTAGGGTGGTGGAATGGTATCCCGTTGGCGCGGCCCGGTCTGGGATCTTGGCTCATCCGGAGGGAGTAGGCATGACAGCCGCCGTGAAGATCGGTAATCGGCTCTATTTGCCCCGCTCGGCACTCGATGAATTGATCCAGGTTCTGCGGCGGCAGGGCTATGCGGTTCTGGGTCCCCGGCTGGTGGACGGGACGATCTCGTTGCAGCCACTCGAGTCGGCGGACCAGCTTCCCAAGGGCCTGTCGGACGAGCAGGACGGGGGTTCGTACCGGGTCGTGGAGGGGGAACCGGATTTCACGTTCCAGTACGTGGTGGGGCCCGACGGGCCGAAGCGGTACCTGTTCCCCGCGCACCTGCGATTGTTCGAGTTCCACATCGAGGGGGACAATTTCGTGTTGGACGTCGGCCCGCCGCAGGTGCCCAAGCTGGCCATGTTGGGCGTGCGGGCCTGCGAGCTGGCGGCCATTGACATCCAGGACCGGGTGTTCGGCATGGATGATCCGCGTGTGTTCCGCTGCGAGGCGGAGCCGTGGTACACGCAGATCCGCCAGGAGACGCTGATCATCGCGGTCAACTGCACGCGTCCGGGCGGGACATGCTTCTGCAGTTCCTGGGGCACCGGCCCGGAAGCGACGACCGGGTTCGACCTGGCGCTGACCGAGCTGCGGGACGGGTTCCTGGTGCAGGTGGGCTCCAAGCGCGGGCTGACATTGATCGAGCAGTTGCCGGTGCGTGAGCCGACGCAGGCGGAAGAGGAGCTGGCGGCGCTGAAGCTCGAGCGTGCCCGCGAGCGGATGGGCCGGCACCTGGAGACGGCCGGGCTCAAGGAGTTGCTGGACGAGGGGATCGAGTATCCGGAATGGGATGAGATCGCGCATCGCTGCCTGTCGTGCGGCAACTGCACGATGGTGTGCCCGACCTGTTTTTGCTGTACGGTCACGGACACGACCCACGTGACGTCCGGGCAGGAGGTGACTCGCACGCGGCAATGGGAATCGTGCTTCACGCACCAGTTCACCTATACGATCTCCGGTCCGGAACGGAACACGATCCGCGGCCGGTACCGGCATTGGTTGCGTCACAAGCTCAGCACCTGGTGGGAGCAATTCGGCTGCAGCGGCTGTGTGGGCTGCGGGCGCTGCATTACCTGGTGTCCGGTCGGCATCGACCTGACCGAGGAGGTCCGGCGATTGCGCGCGCGGAGTCTCGCCCACGGCGCTCGTCAACCGGTGTTGCGGAAAGGAGAAGTAGACCATGGACCAGTCCGTCGTTGAGGCGCGCCCGGAACCGATTTGCGGGATGAACACCTGGATGTCCGTCCCGGCGCGGATCCTGGCGGTGCGGGAAGAGAACTTCAACACGCGCACCTACACGCTGCAGTTTGTGGACGAGCAGCTCCGCGACATGTACCGGTTCGCGCCCGGCCAGTTCAACATGCTGTACGTGCCGGGGGTGGGCGAAGCGGCCATCTCGATCAGTTCGGATCCGACCCGCACCGACACGCTGGACCACACGATCCGCCTGGTGGGCTCGGTGACGCGGGGGGTCGACCGCCTGCACGCGCACGCGCTGGTCGGGCTGCGCGGCCCGTTCGGTCGCGGCTGGCCGCTCCAGGCCATGGCTGGCAAGGACGTGGTGATCGTGGCCGGCGGCATCGGCCTGGCGCCCTTGCGGCCGGTGGTGTACTGGGTCCTCAAGCACCGCGATCAGTACCGCCGCGTCGTGCTGCTCTACGGCTGCCGCACGCCGGAGGACCAGGTGTTTGAAGAGGAGCTCGAGCAGTGGGACCAGGGGGGGGCGATCCAGGTCCTGGTCACGGTCGACAACGCAACCGGGGACTGGGCCGGGCCGGTCGGCGTGGTGACCAGCCTGTTGCGGCGGATCAAGGTGAACGCCGAACGTACGGTCGTGCTGGTCTGCGGCCCGAAGGTGCTCAATCACGTGGCGGCGTGGAATTTCCTCCAGCTGCATGTGCCGCCGGAGAATGTCTACGTGAGCCTGGAGCGCAACATGAACTGCGGCTTCGGGCGTTGCGGGCATTGCCAATACGGTTCGAAGTTCATGTGCAAGGACGGGCCGGTGTTCTGTTTCTCCGAGGTCGCGGACATATTTGGCAAGGAAGAAATCTAGCGGGGAAGGTGCCTGATCATGCCGGCAAAAAAGGTGGTGGATTCGCAGGCGTCCGGCAAGCCGCGCCTGGCGGTCTTCAAGTTCTCCAGCTGTGACGGCTGCCAACTGCAGCTTCTGAACCTGGAGGACGAGCTGCTCGACCTGGTGGGTGCGGTCGAGATCGCCTATTTCCTGGAGGCGCGCCGCCGCGAACTGCCGCCGCCCTACGATATCGGACTGGTCGAAGGCAGCGTCTCGACGGCGGAGGAGGAGGAGCGCATCCAGGTCGTGCGCCGGGACTGCAAGTACCTGGTGACGATCGGCGCCTGCGCGACGTCGGGCGGGATCCAGGCCCTGCGCAACTGGGCGAACGTGGACGAGTTCGTCAGCCATGTCTATCCGCATCCCGAATACGTGCACACGCTGGAAACCGCCACGCCGATCGCCGCGCACGTGTTCGTCGACTTCGAACTGCGCGGGTGCCCGGTCAACCAGTTCCAGCTGCTCGAGCTGATCTCGTCGCTGCTGGTCGGCCGCAAGCCCAACATCCCCACGCACAGCCTGTGCATCGAGTGCAAGCGGCGCGGGCTGCCGTGCGTGCTGGTCAGCTCGGCGCAGCCGTGCCTGGGCCCGATCACGCAGGCCGGGTGCGGCGCGCTCTGCCCAGCGGTGGGACGGCCCTGCTACGGCTGCTTCGGCCCGATGGAGCAGCCGAACATGGCCTCGTTGGGCAGCTGGTTCACGGCGCGGCTGGGTTACGGTCCCCGCAAGATGAAACAGATGCTCCGCCTGTTCAACGGATACCTGGAACCCTTCAAGCAAGCGAGTGACCATTATGAGCGGCTCGAAAAAGGAAGATAGCGCGACCCAGCGGTCGATCCGTGTCAAGGCGCTGGCGCGCGTGGAGGGCGAAGGGGCGCTGAACCTGACCATGGCCGGCGACCGGGTGGAGGAGTTGCAGCTGAAGATCTACGAGCCGCCGCGGTTCTTCGAGGCCTTCCTGCGCGGCCGGGATTACACCGAAGTGCCCGACATCACCGCCCGGATCTGCGGCATCTGCCCGGTCGCCTACCAGATGGGCTCCTGCCACGCCCTGGAAAAAGCCATGGGCGTGTTCGACCAGATCGACCCGGGGATCCGCAAGCTTCGCAACGTGCTGTACTGCGGCGAATGGGTCGAGAGCCATGTCCTGCACATGTTCCTGCTCCACCTGCCCGATTTCCTCGGTTTCGAAAGCGCCATCAGCATGGCCGCCGACCACGGACCGATCGTCAAGCGCGCGCTGCGCGTCAAGAAAGTGGGGAACGACATCCTGTCGCTCGTCGCCGGCCGCGCCGTGCACCCGGTGGGCGTCTGCGTCGGCGGGTTCTACCGCGCGCCCGATCCGCTGGAAGCCGCCCGGCTCGCCCGCGAAACCCGCGTCTGCCTCAACGAGATGTGCGAACTGACGATGTTCCTCGCCGAGCAGATCAAGTATCCGACCTTCGAGCGGGATTACGAGTTCGTTGCGCTGTGCCCCGACGACGAGTACCCGATGAACCTCGGCCGCATCCGCAGCAACAAAGGACTCAACGTGGACCAGGAGGAGTTCGGCCGGGCCGTCGAGGAACGGCAGGTGCCGCACAGCAACTCGTTCCATGCGGTCGTCAAGGACCGCGGACCATACCTGGTCGGTCCGCTCGCGCGCCTGAACCTGAACGCCGATAAACTGCGCCCGCGCGCCGCCGAACTGCTGCCCAAGGTCTGCCAGGCGATCGGCAGGACGCTGCCCTGGCGGAACAACTACCTGAGCCTGCTCGCGCGCAGCCTGGAATGCGTGCACGCGCTGGAGATGGCCGCCGACGAGCTTGCCGACTACGTGCCGCCCGCCCGCTCGCGCGTCCCGATTGTCCCGCGCGCCGGCGTGGGGTGCCACGGGACCGAGGCGCCCCGCGGCGTCTGCTGGCATGAGTACCGCACCGAAGCCGATGGCACGATCGCCTCCGCACGCATCATCGCGCCGACCACCCAGAACTACGCGACCATCGAAGAAGACCTGCGCGAACTGGCCCCCCAACTCGCGTCCCTGCCGGACGAAGACCTCACCCTGCGCTGCGAACATGTCATCCGCAACTACGATCCTTGCATCAGTTGCAGCGTGCACTTCCTGAAAGTGAAGAGGCAACAAGTGCCAAGCAGCCGGTGACCGCTGACCGGCCATCGACGTTCGGCGTTCGACGATCCCAGGCTACTGCGCGCGCAGGCGGTCCAGCAGGACGGCGGCCACGATAATGACCCCCTTGACCACCAGCTGGTAGTAGGACGTGATCTGCAACAGATTCATCCCGTTATTGATCGTGCCGATCATCAAGGCGCCGACCAGCGTCCCCCAGATGCCGCCCCGCCCACCCATCAGGCTTGTGCCGCCGATGACGACGGCGGCGATCACGTCCAGTTCGTATCCCATCCCCGCAATCGATTCGGCCGCGTTCAGTCGGGAGGTGAGGACGATCGCCCCCAACGCCGCGGTCAGGCCGCAGATCGTGTAGGACAGGGCCTTATAGAACCGGACGGGCACGCCCGAGAGCCTGGCGGCTTCCTCGTTGCCTCCGATGGCGTACAGGTAGCGGCCGAGCACGGTGTGCCGCAGGATGACGGCGGCGCCGAGCACGGTGAGGGCGAAAATGACGATCGGCACCGGGACGCCGAAAAGCTCGCCCGACCCGATCGCGCGGAACGAGCCTCCAAACCCGCTGATCGGCTGCCCGCCGGTGGAGATGTGCGCCACACCACGCGCAATGCTCATCATCCCCAGCGTCACCACGAACGGCGTGACCCGGCCCAACGTGATCACCGCCCCGTTGAGGCCCCCGATTCCGGCGCCCAGCAGCAACGACGCGGCAACCACCGCGGCCACCGGCCAGCCGCGATGCTCGAGGCTGGCACACGCGACGCCGGTCAGCGCGAGGATCGATCCGACCGACAGGTCGATGCCCGCCGTCACGATGACGAACGTCATCCCCACCGCCATGATGCCGATGATGGACGATTGCCGCAGGACATTGACCAGGTTATACGACGTCCGGAAGGACGGCTCGAGCACCGACAGCACGGCGACGATGCACAGCAGTCCGATCATGACCCCGTATTGGCTGACGTCGATGTCCGCCCGCGGCCGCCCAATCCGGACCTCCTGCCCCGCACCGCTACCGGCCATGCGTCGCCCCCTTGTCCTCCGCCTCGTCCAGGTTCTCGGCCGTGATGACAACGGGTGTGATGTAGACCTCGCGAGACTCGGGCGGAGACCCGCTGCGGATGAAGTCGACCAGCAACTTCAGCGCTGTCCTGGCCTGACGGCCCGGATACTGCTCGACGGTCGCGTCCAGCCGGCCCGCGCGGATGTAGCTCAGCGCGTCCGGGATGGCGTCATAGCCGATCGTGACGACGCGCGACAGGTCCACCTTGTTCGCTTCCAGGGCCTCGATCGCGCCAAGCATCATCTCGTCGTTGGCCGCGTAAACGGCTGAAAAGTCCCGGTGCACCTGCAGCAGGTTCTCCATCACCGACTGGCCTTGAGCGCGCTGGAAAGAGGCAGTCTGGCTGGCGGCGAACCGGATGCCCGTCGGCTCAATCACCTCGTGGAAACCGGCCCGCCGATCGATCGCCGGGGACGCGCCGGGGGTCCCCTCAAGCTCGATCACGCTGCCTTTCCCCTCCAGCCGCTGGACAATGTACCGGGCCGCCACGCGGCCGCCCTCCACATTGTCCGCACCCACGTGGACCAGCACCTGCCCGCCGCTGACCTTGCGGTCCACCGTCGCCACCGGGATCCCCGCCCGGTTCAGCGCCTCGACGGCCGGCACCAGCGAGTCTGCTCCAATGGGGGACATCAACACGCCGTCCACGCCCCGGGCGATGAAGTCCTCGACATCCGACATCTGCTTGGCAGGCCTGTCCTCCGCGTCCGTCGTGATCACCGTCACGCCCAACGCGCGTGCCTCGTCCAGCACATTGTCCCGCAAGTGAATGAAGAACGGATGGGTCAGCGAGGGGACTGTCAAGCCGATGACCAGCGGGCCATCGCCCGGTTGAGCCCGCCGGCAACTGGGCAGGCATACGCCCAGGATACCGGCACATCCCAGCAGGAGGGTCGCGATCACAACCTGTCGCTTCATGGTGGACACCTCGGGCTTCGCCCTCTCGGGTTTTCCCCCATGTTCGCATCCGCAGCCACAGGACTCAAGATGCGGCACCCGGGCCGGGCGCGGCTCGCCCGGACCACCGGTCGACCCACCGGGCGGGCGAACGGTCAGCCGGCCGCCCGGTGGATTGCGCGGTTGCCTCCGCCGGTGGGTTGGCACACAATTCAGTCAAGGACCCGCCATGACGAACCCTCTGCTGATCTGGACGGCAGTCACCCTGGCCTGGGCCGGGCAGGCTGCGACGCCGCAGACGGAATCCGGGATATTCGAGAGCACCGCGCCGGCGCTTCCCGCCGGGCGGCTGGATGAGATCGTCTTTGCCAGGCTGTCGTCGCTGAACATGCGGCCTGTGCTCTGCTCGGACGCCGTGTTCGTGCGCCGCGCCTTTCTGGACGTCATCGGCACCTGGCCCACGGCCGACGAAGCGCGCACGTTCCTCGACGATCCGGATACGGCGCACAAGCGGCCGGCGCTGATCGACCGGTTGCTCGAGCGGCCTGAGTGGGCCGACTACTGGGCAATGAAATGGGGTGACATTCTGCGGATCAAGGCGGAGTTTCCCGTCAACCTCTGGCCGAACGCCGCGCAGGCGTATCACCGGTTCGTCCGGGCGTCCCTCGCCCAGAACAAGCCCTACGACCAGTTCGTGCGCGAGATGCTCACGGCCAGCGGCAGCAATTTCCGCGTGGGCCAGGTGAATTTCTACCGCGCGGTTCAGAACCGGACCCCGGAAGGCATCGCCACAGCCGTGGCGCTCGCGTTCATGGGCGCGCGCGCCGAATCCTGGCCGGAAGACCGGCTCCGGGGCATGGCCGCCTTCTTCTCACAGATCGGCTACAAGCCCACCGGCGAATGGAAAGAGGAGATCGTCTTCTGGGACCCGCTCCACGCGGCCGGAATGCCCGGCAACAGCGCGCCGGGCCATGACCGGATCACAACGTCCGCCCAGACCGGGCACGACCTGTCGGCCGGGTCGCCCGAGCCTCTGCCCGCGCTCGGCCCGCGACGCGCCCGCTTCCCGGATGGGACCGCCGTGGAACTCACGGGGGATCGAGATCCGCGCGAGGTATTCGCCGACTGGCTCATCCGCCCCGAGAACCCGTACTTCGCCCGGTGCATCGTCAATCGCGTCTGGGCGTGGTTCATGGGACGCGGCATCATCCACGAACCGGACGATATCCGCGAGGACAATCCGCCGAGCAACCCGGAGCTGCTGGAGTATCTGGAGCAGGAGTTCGTCGCGCACCATTACGATCTGAAACACCTGTACCGGTTGATCCTGACGTCGACGACCTACCAGTTCTCGTCGGTCCCGCGGTGGCGTCGGCCGGAGGCGGAGACCTGTTTTGCCTCCTATCCGCTCCGCCGCCTCGAGGCCGAGGTTCTGATCGACGGGATCAATGCGATCACCGGTACGTCGGACCTGTATACCAGCCCCATCCCCGAACCGTTCACCTACATCCCAGAGGAGATGCGGGCCATTGAAATCGCGGATGGGAGCATCACCAGCCCGTTCCTGGCCCTGTTCGGCCGATCGGCCCGAGCCACGGGCATGGAGAACGAGCGGATCAACAGGCCGTCATCTTCTCAGTGGCTGCATCTGCTCAACTCGGGCCACATCCGTGAGAAACTGGAACGCGGACCACGCATTCGAGCAATCCTCAGCTCGGGAGTCCGGCTGCGGGACATGCTCGAGACCCTGTTCCTGACCATCCTCTCGCGCCGGCCCACGCCCCCGGAGATGAAGACCATGCTGGAGTATGTGCAATCCGCAGCGCCCGGACGGCCCAGAGGCGAGGCGATCGCCGACATCATCTGGGCACTGGTGAACAACAGCGAGTTCCTCTATCGGCACTAAGGGAGGGAGTGGCGCACATGGGTACCGAACGAGACGCCCGCCCCGGCCCGGGCATGACCCGGCGCGACGTGCTGCGCCGTGGCCTGGCGGGCGCCGCCGGTTGGATCGGGGCGGGCGCGCTGTCCGGGCGCGTCGGCCCTGCCATGCAGGCGGATCAGACAGCGGCCAATGTGCAAGCCAGGTCGGTGATCCAGATCTTCCTCTGGGGCGGCATGTCTCACAATGACACGTGGGATCCGAAGCCCGACTCCGGACGCGATTACATGGGCGAGTTCACCGATGTGATCTCCACCAACGTGCCGGGTATCCAGCTGGGCGCGCTGTTCCCGGAATTGGCCAGGCAGGCCGACAAGTACAGCCTGATCCGCAGCATGACGCACGGCATCAACGCCCACGAGACCGCGGCCTACTTGATGCAGACGGGTCATTCGCGTGAAGAAGGACTGGCATATCCGAGCATCGGGGCGGTATTCGCCTTGATGAAAGGCCCGGGTTATCAAGGCTTGATCCCGCCGTATGTCGTGTTGACGCAGGCTCAAGGTCGATTCTCCGAAGAGGGGTTCTTGGGCCCGAAGTACAAACCGTTCGCCACCGGTGGAGACCCCAACGCACGGCGGTTTGAAGTGGAGGGGATCATCGCGCGGGGGATCAGCGACTCGCGGCAGCAGGCGCGGCGTGTGCTGCGCGATCAACTGGACGTCATGGGCCGCGTGATGGGGGCGAGCCGGGAGCTGGGCGCGGCTCAGGACGCGCGGGAACGGGCTTATGAGCTGATCCTCGGCCAAGGCAGGGAGGTGTTCGATCTGGCCGCGGAGCCGCCGGAGTTGCGGGATCGGTACGGCCGCCACACGTTCGGCCAGGACTGCGTGGCGGCCCGCCGGCTGGTGGAGGCGGGCGTCCCGTACATCGTGATCAACTATCCGGGCGGTTGGGACACGCACAGCAACCACTTCCAGACGATGCGCCGGCAGGCGCCGCAGCTTGATCAGGGGTTGGCGATGCTGCTGCAGGATCTGCACGACCGGGGTCTGCTGGCCAGTACACTCGTCTGGTGCTGCGGCGAATTCGGGCGCGGTCCCAAGGTGGACTGGCAGCCGCCCTGGAACGGCGGCCGCAACCACCATGGCGATGTCTTCACCGTGCTGGTCGCCGGCGGCGGATTCCGGGGCGGCCAGATCGTCGGCGCGTCCGACGCCACAGGCGAAGAGGTGGCCCAACGACCGGTCTACCCGGTCGACCTGCTGGGCAGCATCTACCAATTGGCCGGCATTGACCCACACGCCCGATTGCCGCACCCGATGGGCGAGGAGGCCCACGTGTTGCCCACGGCCGCGGAAGGCGCCAAGTCCGCGGGACTGCTGACGGAGATCATGGAGAGCGCGTGATGCACCGGCTCGTCTGGTTCCCGATGCTGGGATTTCTCGCGTGCATGGCGCCGATGCCCGACGCGGCCGCCCAGCCGCCGCCGTACATCGGATACGTGTATCCGGCCGGCGGCCGGCAGGGTACGACGTTCCAGGTGCGGCTCGGCGGCCAGCGGCTCGACGGACTACACGACGTGCTGGTCTCGGGCGCGGGTGTGTCCGCGACGGTGGTCGAGTACCGTCGCCAGCTGGGTCCGCAGGAAATGGCTCTGCTCCGCGAGCAACTGCGCGAGCTGGAGGACGGCTCGCGCCGGCAGCCTGATCGAGACGATGCGGGCGAGGCGACCGACGCGCTGGTGCGGAGGCTCCAGGACCGCATCGCGGGATTCGTCCAGCGGCCTGCCAGCGCGGCGCTGGCCAGCGTGGCGCTGGTCCAAGTGACGATCGCGACGGATGCCGCGCCGGGCGTGCGGGAGATCCGGCTGGCGACCCGGCGCGGGATCTCCAACCCGCTCCTGTTCCACGTCGGCCAGTTGCCCGAAGTGGCCCGCACGCCGATGAATACGTGCCCCGCCCAGCTGCTGGGCAAGGAAAGCCTGGCCCTGCGCAGACGGCCGAAGGAGGAAGCAGAAGTCCGCATCACACTGCCCTGCACGGCCAACGGCCAGATCGCCCCAGGCGAAGTGAATCGGTACCGATTCGAGGCCTTCCGGGGGCAACATCTGGTCATCTCGGTCGCCGCGCGGCAACTGATCCCGTACATCGCCGACGCAGTCCCCGGCTGGTTCCAACCTGTAATGACGCTCTACGACGCGGACGGGCGCGAGGTGGCATTCAGCGACGATTACCGGTTCCAGCCCGATCCGACCATCTGCCTGGAAGTGCCGCACGATGGCGAGTATGTGGTAGCGATCGCGGACGCCCTTTACCGCGGCCGGGAGGACTTCGTTTATCGCATGTCGATCGGCGAGCTGCCGTTTGTGACGGACGTTTTTCCGGCCGGCGGTCGCGCCGGCGAGCCGGTGTCGACCGCCTTGCGCGGCTGGAACCTGGAGGGTACGGACCTGCTGATGCCGCCGCCCGACGCCGAGCCCGGCAGGTACCTGATCGCAGCGCGTACGCAGGCGGGACTCCTTTCCAACCGCATCCCGTTCGCGCTCGACAGGCTGCCCGAGTGCGCCGACTTGGAAACCAACGATGACGCGGCGCACGCACAGGCCGTGCAGGTGCCGGTGATCGTCAACGGGCGCATAGACCGCCGGGGCGACTGGGACGTGTTCCGCGTCACGGGCCGGGCGGGCGAGACAATCGTCGCTGACGTACACGCGCGTCGGCTCGACTCGCCGCTCGACTCCATGCTCAAGCTCACCGATGCGGCCGGGCAGGTTCTGGCTCTGAACGATGACCACGAAGACCCGGTGTCTGGAACCCATACGCACCAGGCGGATTCCTACCTCATGTTCCGGCTGCCCGCCGACGGGGTCTGCTTCGTGCATCTGGGCGATGCAACGGGCAACGGCGGGCCGGAATACGTGTATCGCCTGCGGATCAGCGCGCCGCAGCCCGATTTCGCCCTGCGCGTGGTGCCCTCCGCAGCCGCGCTCCGCAGCCAGGCAGGTGGACCCTTGACCGTCTACGCCATCCGCAAAGACGGATTCGCGGGCGATATCCAGGTCCGCTTGAAAGACCCGCCGGCCGGGTTCCGATCCCCGGTAGTCCGGCTCCCCGCTACCAGCGAGATGGTGCGGCTTCCGGTGCGGACGACTCTGATCAGCACGCCCGAGCCGGTCACGCTGGTCGTGGAAGGCCGGGCCGCGATCGGAGGGCAAGAGGTGGTGCACGACGCCGTGCCGGCGGAGGACCGGATGCAGGCCTTCTTGTGGCGTCACCTGGTTCCAGCTCAGGAATTCAAGATGCTCGTCTTCGACCCCGCCTACGAACCGCCGGCCGCGCGTGTCCCGCCGCCGATGACCGACGAGCAGAAGGCGGCACTGGCCAGTGAGCAGCCGAAGGAGAAGGCCAAGTTCACCGAGCAGCAGGTGCGGGGACGCCTGAGACAACTCAAAGCCCTCTATGAAGAGTGGCTGCTGACCGATGATTTCTACAACCGGAAGGTAGCGGAGTGCGAGGCTGTACGCTGAAGGTCGCGTACACCCACCAGACCCGAATCCCGCGGACGACGTGAGCGCGCGCTGGACGCCGGCGGCCGACATCTGAAACGTGGCCTGTGTAACCGCAGGGCCAGAGTCCGCCGTCAGGCGGACGACGTGAGCGCGCGCTGGACGCCGGCGGCCGGCACCTGAGGCCGCGTCGGGACGATTGTGGCGGCTGAGGAACCGGGTGCGTGCGCTGGCCAGACGTGTAGTCGCTGCCGACCGCGTCCCCACCGCGCGCGGCCCGTGGTGCCTGTGGTTACACAGGTGGAGTCCGCCGCTACGCGGACGACGTGAGCGCGCGCTGAACGCCGGCGGCCGGCAGCTGAAGCCGTGGCGGGACGATTGTGGCGGCTGAGGGACCGGGTGCGTGCGCTGTTCGGCGTGGATTCGCTGCCGACCGCCTCCCCCACAGCGCGCGGCCCGTTGGGCCTGCGGTTACACAGGTGGAGTCCGCCGCCAGGCGGGTTTCCTTCGTGCTTGGATATTTCGCGCTTGGTCATTTGCTGCCGAGTCATTCGTGCTTCGTCATTACGCACGATCATGCTCGTCTCAGGGCATCTACCACTTTCATCCGCGCCGCATGGATAGCGGGCACGACGCCACCGAGGAAGCCCATCAGGAGCGAGATGGCCGTGGCGCCGGCGAGGATCTGCGGCGTCACCCGGAATTCGAACACCGTTTCGGAGAACGTGGACAAGTTCGTCATGCCGGTTCGCATGCCGTGGAAGGCCAGGGACACTGTGCAACCGATTGCCGCACCCAGGGCGGCCAAGAGCAGGGATTCCATCATGAAGGCCACCCAGATGGACTCGGGCGTGAAGCCCATGGACAGCAGGCAGCCGATCTCGTGCCGGCGCTGGCTGACCGCCGCGTACATCGTGTTCATGGCGCCGGCGATCGCGCCGGCGGACATGATCGCGGTGAGCAGGCCGCCCAGGACGGTAATGACGTCGGACATCAGCTTGGCCTGCTTGCGGTAGTACTCCTTTTCCGTCAGGGCCTGGATCGTGCGGAGGCGCAGGTCTTTTTCGGTCAGCGCGTTCAGTTCGGCGGCGGCTTCCTGCGCGCTGCCCGTCGCGCGGAACAGCAGGGACTGGAAGACCGCGTTCCGGCGGAACGTGCCCTGCAGCAGGTCTCCGTCCATCCAGAGTTCCGATTCCAGCGCGCTGCCGCCCGCCTCGAACAGGCCGACGATCCGCCACGTATTGCGGCCGACGGTCATCGTCTCTCCGACGCGCAAGTCCTTGAGGCGGCGGGCCAGGCCCACGCCCAGCACGGCCTCGTTCGAGCCGGGCGCGAGCCAGCGGCCTTGCGTCAGCCGGATGTCGGCGTGCACCAGAGGGGATTGCGGCATCGTGCCGCGGATCGTGATGTTCGTTTCGCCCCCGTCCTGCCTGCGACGCGACAGGATCACGACGCTTTCGAAGACCGCGAGCTGCTGGCCGTCGGCCGTGGCGACCATGGGCAGCTCACTGACGATGCGCGCCGTTTCGCGCAGCACCTGGCTCGTCAGCTCGGCATCGGCGCCTTTGCGCAACACGATGACATTGTCCGGACTGCCCGACGTCTCCACGACCTGGCGAAACCCGGCGGCCAGCGCCAGGAGCGTGACGAACACGACGACCACCAGCGCGATGCCGCCCACCGCCATGGCGGACGAGCCCTTCCGCACGGCGATGCTGCGCACAGTGTAATGGAAAGGGATCGCCATGCTCACACGCTGCGCAGCGCCTCCGTCGCCTTGAGCCGCATCCCGGTCACCGCGGGCACGAAACCGCTGATCAGGCCGGTCAGCGCCGCGATGCCCACGGCCGCCAGGATCGATTCGGGCGGCAGGTAGAAGATCGGAAAGAAGTCGGGCTTGGGATTGAAGTGCAGCACGTTGGCCGCCAGCCAGGCGCTCCCCACACCCACCACGGCGCCCAGCAGGCAGAGCGACAACGACTCGCCGATCAGCAGCAGGAAGACGGTCCCGTCGCTGAAACCGATGGCTTTCAGGATGCCCATGTCGCGCGTCCGCTCCCGCGCGCTCATCATCATAGTGTTGGCCGACACGAGCAGCATCGTCAGCATGACGGTGCCGCCGATCGAGCGCAGCAGCAGTTGGAAGTTGCCCAGCGTGCCGATGAACTGGAGGTTGAACGCCTTTTCGGTCATCGTCCGCGTCTCGTGCGGGCTGTTGGCAAAACGGTCGTCGATGGCCGCGGAGATCTGCGCGCCGCGCGTCGGGTCGCTGATGCCGACGAAGTACAGGCCGACCGTGCCCTGACCGAACTGCCGCGCTTCGTCAAAACGTTTCCACGGGAAGAACATCATCGTCTGGTCGAACGTGGGCGAATCGGTGGTGTAGAGCGCCCGCACGTTGAATTCCCAGATCGTGGAGCCGTTCCGCTGTGCCCAGATCGTGCTGCGCAGCACCAGGCGGTCGCCCACCTTCTTGCCCAATCGCTCGGCCATCTTGGCGCCGAGCAAGCAGCCCATCTGGTCGTTCCTCAAGGCCGCCAGCTGTTCCGGCGGGATCCTCACTTCGGGATACAAGCGCAGGTACTCGTCCATGTCCAAGGCGAATTGGGCGAAGAACCGCTCTCGGACCTCGCCGCCGGGCTCCGGCTCCTGCGACACGGCGCCGAACCAGGTCGCGGCGCTCACGCCGGCGACGCCTTCGATCCGGCCGATGAGCGCGCGGTAGGCCATCGGCAGCTGGAACGCGATGGATTCCTTGTGCTGCACGATCAGCCGCGAGGCGTCCGACATCTCCACGCCGGCGTTGAATGCCGCGAGCACGGCTTCCAGGAAGCAGAACAGCAGCAGCGCGATGCCGACCCCCAGGACCGTCAGCATGGTGCGGAGCGGTTTGTGCACGAGGTATAACGGCAGGAGTCGCATGGGATCACGGCCCTTTGTCCGGCGCGTCCACGTCCCGTGTCAGCACGCCCTTCTCCAGGTGCAGCTGGCGGCGGGCCGCCGCCGCGACTCTCGGGTCGTGCGTGACCACGATGATGGTCTTGCCGTAGTCGCGGTTGAGCGAGATCAACAGCGCCATGATCTCCTCGGCCGAATGGGCGTCCAGGTCGCCCGTCGGCTCGTCGGCCAGCAGGATCTCGGGGTCGCAGGCCAGCGCCCGGGCGATCGCCACGCGCTGCTCCTGACCGCCCGACAGCTCGTCCGGCCGGTGATGGATCCGGTCGGCGAGGCCGACGATGTCCAGCGCCGTGAGCACATGCGCGCGCCGCTGCTGGCGACTCAACGGCATCAGCGTCAGCGGCAGCTCGACGTTCTGGTAGGCGGTCAGCACCGGCAACAGGTTGTACGCTTGAAAGATGTACGCCACGTGGTCGCAGCGCCAGCGGGCCAGCTGGCGCGGACGCAGCGCGGTGAGGTCCCGGCCACAGACCACCACCTGCCCGGAGGTCGGCGTGTCGAGCCCGCCCAGCAGGTTCAGCAGCGTGGTCTTGCCGGATCCCGAAGGGCCCATCAGCGCCACGAAGTCGCCCGCGTCGATCGTCAGGCTCAGGTCGTCCAGCGGGTGGATGTCGGCGTCCCCCTTGTGATAGCGCTTGGTGACTCGGCGCAGCTCGATGATCGGCGGTACGTTCACACTCGACACTCGGGCTACTCCGCGGCTTCCCGCACGGGCATCGATTCGCCGGACAGGCGCTCCGCGCCACCAACGACCACCCTGTCACCTTCGCGCACGCCGCGGGTGATCTCGACCTGCGCCCCGGCGGTGATCCCGACCTGGACGGGTTTCCGGGTGGCGATTCCGTCCTCCACGACCCATACGAAACGGCGGTCGCCCTCCGATCGAACGGCCGCCTGGGGCACGAGGATCCGCTTTGGAACCTCGCCGAACTCGATACGCGGGGGCGCATCATCCGGCACCAGCCGGACGCGCACGCCCATTTCCGGGAGGATCCGGTCCCGATCCTCCTCCTGACGCTCGACGAAATCGACACGCACCTTCACCGTCGCCTTGCTGCGATCGGCGCGGGGCAGGATGCGACATACCTTGCCTCCGAACACCCGGTCGGGGATCGCATCCACCGAAATCGACGCGCGCTGATCCGGCTTGACAGCGGCCAGTTGCGCTTCGGCCACATCCACTTCGGCCTGCAGCGAATCCCAGTCGGCGATCGTCACGATGGAGCCGCGTGCCATCGATCCGCCGATACTGATCGGCGCGATGATCTCGCCGACTTCCGCGGCCTTCTCGGTGACCCTTCCGTCAAAGGGGGACCGGATGAAGTACTCGCGGCGCTGGCTCTCGAGCACGTTGACGCGCGCCGCGGCCGTCCGCTGCCGCGCTTCGGCCGAGCGTATGGCGGCGCTGGCCGCGACCGCCCGAGCCTTGGCCACCGTGACCTGCTGCTGAGCCTCGTGTTGGCGCTGGAGCGTCCAGGCGATTTTGGCCGCCATGGCCGCGACTTCGGTGCGGCGATCGTCCACGTCGGAATGGGCGACCGCGCCGCTGGTCGACAGATCCTCGTCGCGCTTCAGCCGGCGCTGGGCATCCGCCAGGAGGATCCTGTACTGCTCGTTCTCCGCCAGCAGGGTCTCCAGCGGCGACTCGGCAGCCGCCAACTCGGCCGCGGCTTGCGCGGCCAGCTTCTGCAGGCGATCCACCTCGGCCGCCGCTTCCTCCACCTCGGCGCGCGCCTGGTCGATCATCGCGTCCAACTCGTCATGGTCCAGTTCGGCAACCACGTCATCCCGTTTCACGAAGTCCGACTCGGCCACGTTCAGCTTGGCCAGCCGCCCCGTGAATTTGGCGGCCAGCACCGACTGCCGGTCCGCAACCACATAGCCCGCGGCAATCAACACCGTGTCGGCAGGCTCCCCGTCCGCCGTGATCGCGAACATGCCGCGGGCCGCCTCCACACGCACCTCCACGTCCCACATGCCCCGCAACAGGCGGGGCGAGAGACCAGCCAGCGCAAGCACCATGACCAGGACAATCCACACCCAGGGCGACACGCGTCGACGACGCCGGGTGCGATCGATCCGAAGCGCCGCCACACCGTCTGAAGCCATCTGCTCCGCTCCGCACAGACCTGCCGCAAACCGAACCGGACATTCAATTCAGCGTAGTTGCCCGGCGCGGATACGTCACTATGCCCGGCCGGGGATATTGAATCCCGCACCTGGCACGGAGGGCGCAGGACCGGGTCGGGCCCGGAATGCCGCCTGCTCCGATCAGCGGCTGCGGTCTTTGTAAGTGATTACTGCAGCGTGGCTTGCCGAGCCTGAATCCTGTCGGGGCGCCTTACCAGCGGTCGCGCCGCCCGGGGCACCGCGCCGACGGCGGCTGATCGGGCCGCTGTGCAGGCCGCGAACTTGACTCCCCACATGCTCTGCACCCAGTCCGGCGGACTGTCTCTTCCGGGTATTGCCCGCAGTGGCGGAATCGCCGTTCGACCCGGCGATCGGCAAGTGCGATCTGCCGGGGACGCTGAGATGGTCCCCGCCGCACCACGAAGCCACGCACCACGAAGCCACTCAGGGCTCCAGCTCGATGTTCGCGACGCCCTGCGACCCTGGAGGGAGCACATTGCCGGAGAAGTGCAGGCCGCGCGGCGCATTGGCCCCGCCTTCGATGATGACCGCATAACTGTAACGGGGATCGCCGAGGTTATAGATCATATTGCCTTGCACGATCACGTCCGTTAACGGCGGATCGTCCGCTTGTTGGCCGGTGCCGAAGCGGAAAGGCGAGCGCTCATCGCCCCAGATCCAGCGGGCATCGCCATGTCCGAAGTCGGAAATGAGATTGTTGGCAACGATGGATCCGCCATCGGTGTTGGCAGCATGGGCAGCAGCCCCCGGCATCAGCCCGATGGCCCACAGGCTGTTCCGTATGAATTGATTGCCCACGATCAATACGTTGCGTGAACCATGCATGGCCTTCATGCCCATGAAGGAGTTCACAATCACGTTGTTCGCCACGATGACATGGTCGCAGTGCAGGTCGATACCCTGGGCGGCATTCTCGATGTGATTGCCCAGGATCCGCGTGACATCGCTCACCTCCGGCGAGGTGACCAGGATGCCGGAGCCTTGCTGCCAGTTGTCCGAATAACCCCGGTCCCAGGCCTCCTGGCTCATCAAGATCCCCTTGTGTGGGTTCCGCTTCACCCAGTCGCCGAGCTGGTGCGCGGCTTTGAGTTCGGGAGTCGGGATCAAGTGCTCCTCGACGACACGATTGCTTTCGATGAGCGTGCCCGTGCTGTCGTGGACGGCGATACCCGTGCCGTCGGTGCAGTTGAAGGCGTATCCCCATTCCTGGCTGGAGGTCCGGTCGTCCACGGTCACTTGCATGTAGTTCCGCACGATGCACCGGCTGATGCGGGCGTCCTTGCACTCGCGCAAGGTGATGGCTCCGGAACGGGTGCGGTTGTCGATGACGCGCACATTGTCGATCACCAGTTCGCGGCATCGGATGGCCAGCACCCCTTCGTTGGCCGTCTCCATCTTCCCTTCGGGTCTGGTCAGCGTCAGATCGCGGATCACCGCGTCGGCCGCGTCCTCTATCTCGATAATCGGCTGATCGGCGCTGGTTTGGATGATGCGTCCCGGTCCGAACAGGCCGCTGTGTCGGCCGCGGATGCGGATCTTCTCGGTAATCTCGTAATCACCTGCGGGCACGAACAGCATCCGCTCGGGATTGGCGTCGATCGCCGCCTGGAGGGTGGCATAGTCCGCCACAGACAGCTCTGCCGGCTGGAGTCCCGCCGACGGAGTCAGCAGCAGGGCGGCAGTGAGAATCATCACAGTACCAGGTGCCGATCGTTTCATATCCGGCTTCGCGCAGGTCGGTTCGTGTCGGCGAGCTACCGCTTCGGGTACTCCGGCCGAGGCGGGAAGGCGGGCGGCGGATTGTCGCGGATCTGCTGCAGGATGACTTCGATGGCTTTCTCCAGTTGCGGATCCTTTCCCGCCATGACGGAGGCGGGGTCGTTGTCGACGACGATATCGGGGTCGGCGCCGTGGCCTTCGACCCACCACTGGCCTTCGCGTCCGAAGAAGCCATTGTTCGGCTGCTGGATCGTGCCGTTGTCGATCGTCTGCTGCGGATTCAGGATGCCGACCAGTCCGCCCCAGGACGGCATGCCCACCACGGCGCCGAGCCGCCGCGCCTTGAAGTGCTCCAGGAAACACTCGCCGTCCGACCCGTTGTATTCGTTCGTGACGGCCACATAGCGGCGGTTACCGGCGGAGCCCGGGTACCGGAACGGTTCCATGCCGCGCAGGACGTTGAACGCCACCTGCTCCCGCTCCAGCTTGTCGATCAGGAAGAACTCGGTCCAGCCGCCCGAGTTCCGGCGCACGTCGATGATGATCCCGTCCTTGTATCGAAATGCGCGCCAGAACTTGTCGAACTCCGCCACGCCCGCCGCGCCCATGGCGTTGATGTGCATGTAGCCCACGCGCCCGTCGGTGGCGGCCAGCACTTTGCGGATGTTCTCGGTGAGCCAGGCGAAGTAGCGCAGATCGCGGTCACTGCGGATCGGCTCGATTTCGTACGTCCGCGCGCCCTCTTCGACCGGCGTGTCGTTCACGGTCACCTTGACCTTCTGTCCGGCGACGACCTGGAGCAGCTTCCAGTAGTCGTCGTCCGCCCGGACCGGCTTGCCGTCGATCGCGATGAGGAAGTTGCCGGCCTGGACGCGGATATCGGGCCGCGCCAAGGGGGCCTTCAAATCGAGGTTGTATTCGGTGGGCCCGTAGATCTTCTCGAAGCGGTACCGTCCGGCCGCCGCGTCAGCGACCAGGTCGGCGCCGAGCAGGCCGGTGTAGACCGGTGTGCTGGGCGTGGCGGCCGGCCCCATGTCGCCGCCCGAAATATAGGTGTGGCCGATGGAAAGCTCGCCAACCATCTGGGAGATCAGCCAGTTCAGCTCCTCGCGGGACGAGAGGTCGGGGATGTCGGCGCGGTAGCGATCGCCAATCGCCTTCCAATCGTGCCCATGCATGTTGACATCGTAGAAGAACTCGTTGTACCAGCGCCACGCATCCGAGAAGATCTGCTGCCATTCGGCCAGCGTATCGACGTGGTAGACCATGCCGTTGAGGTCGATCGCGTTGCCGATTCGCCGGCTGTCATAGGCGCCCTGGAGCGTATTGAGAAAGATGCCGTTGCCGGCGCGGCACACGATCTGCCCGCCCTTGACCGACAGCCCGTAGTCGGCGATCCGATCCTCGACCGTCCGCATCTCGCGGGTGGCCATGTCGAAGATATGGAGCGTCCATTTCGTCGCGCCGCGCGGTTTGAAGATCTCCTCGTACTCGTCCTCCGTGAACTTCGGCACGGAGCACCAGGTGACCTTCCCCCGGCCCGCCCGGAGATAGAAGTAGTTCCCCGCCGGCACCGGCAGCCGGAAGATGCGCGCGGCGATGCCGTCCAGGTCGACACGCTTCTCGCTGTCGGGAACCGCCTCGACCTGCTCGCCCGGGAGGAACGGCGGCTTCCGGCCGGCCTGCAGCTGCACGGCCATCACCTGGTAGGGATTGGCGATGACGTGGTTGTCCTCGTAGAAGTCCATCTGTACGTCGAAACCCCGACTCGACAGGAAGTAGAGATACTCGCCATTGGCGTCGAAACAGGGATTCAGGTTGTCGAAGAAATCGTCGGTCAGCGGTATGCTCTTCTTCTCGTCCAGACTGTACAGGAAGACCTGGCTGTTGTGGTTGTAGGCCACGGTCGTGTAGCACACCCACTTGCTGTCAGGCGACCATGCGTAGTCGTCGATCTCCCAGTAGAACTGGTCGTTCTTCAGCTGGTGCCACTGGGCGATCGTGGTCAACTCCCCGGTCGCCACGTCCACCATCAGGCAGGCGAAGTCCTTGGTCCCGAACAGGATCTTCCGGCCGTCGGGAGACCAGGCGGGCCGGTAGGGCGTGCGGTCGAGCGACGTGGTGAGCGCCTTCCAGTCGCCCCCTTCGACGCTCTGCAGATAGAGCTGGTAGGAGCCGCTGCGGTCCGAGAAGAACGCCAGTTGCTTCCCGTCGGGCGAAAGGCGTGCGAGTCGTTCGCGCGAGCCCGGCGCGTTAGACAGGTTCTTCGTCTGCGCGTGCCGGTCGGCGGGCACCGAGAACAGGTCCCCGCGCGCCTCGACCAGCAGGCGCGTGCCGTCGTCGGACGCGTCCAGGCCCTGCACGTAGCCGCGCGGATTGATCACCCGATTCCGGATCTGCCAGCGGTCGGACGGCGCCTCGACCGTGATCTTCACGTCCGCGCCGTCGGCGCAGCTCAGGACGTGGATATACCCGTCGTGCATGTACACGATCCGTTGGCCGTCCGTCGCGGGCATCATCACGTCGAGCGTATCGTAGTGCGTCACCGGCGTGATCGCGCGGCTGGCCAGGTCCTGCACGTACAGGTTGGAGATCCCGTCGCGGTCGGTCAGGAAGAACATGCGGTCGCCCACCCACATCGGATAGGCGTTCTTGCCCACGTAGTCCGAGATGGGCGTGAACGCGCGCGACGTGAAATCATACATCCAGATGTCGCAGTATTGGCCGCCCTTGTACCGCTTCCACTGGTACTCCTCCCGCCCCTTGCGGCAATACAGCATCCGCGTGCCGTCGGCCGAGAAACTGCACAACGCCCCGCGGTCGATCGGCAATCGCTCGGGCGCCGACCCGTCCCGCGACACGAAATACAGGTTCGGATCCCGGTAGATGAACGTCTCCATGTACGACCGGATGACGATGCGCGTGCCGTCGGGGGTCCAGCCGAGCACCTGGGCACCGGCCGGCGCATAGGTCAGGCGCTTCGGCTCGCCCCCCGCGGCCGGCATCAGGTACGCATCGGACGACCCTTCATAGCCGGCGGAAAATGCGATCCACGCGCCGTCCGGAGAGAACCGCGCCATCGATTCCTTGCCCGGAAAGGTCGTGATCCGCTGCGCGACGCCGCCCGACGCGCTCACCGTCCACAGGTCGTTCTCATAGCTGAAAACGATGCGGTCCCCATGGATGTCGGGATACTGCATGAAACGCGCTTCCGCGCCGCACAGCGCACCGACACTCCAGACCGTCAACAGCGCACACGACCAGGCGCAAAGCGCCACGCAACCCATGCCGCGAAAAGCCCAATGGTGTCTCACGGTTACTCCTCCTCGCTCAACAGCACGTTACTCGTTCGGGCCGGACCTGACCAGTAACCGGCGCAGGGCGGCGGCGGCCCCGTGAAACGTTCCACCGGCACGGGCGGCTCAGGCGGGCTTCGAACGCCGACCCCGGCGCAGGCCCCAGAACGTCAGCCCCGCCAAGCCCATCGACGAGAGAATCAGCGTCGAGGGCTCCGGGAGGTGCTGGACGTTCACGTTCTCGAGCTGAATGCCGTCGCCGACCGATGCGCCGCGGACCACCACGTCCCACTGGGTGGCGAAGCCCAGCGGCTGAGTTGCCTGGCTGAAATCGATCGTCCCCGGCCAGTTGCCTTGGGAAAGCGATATCTGGCGAATCGAACTGGTGCCCGGAAACAAGGCCGCCAGGTCGACCAGCACGCCGTCGGCCAGCAAGTCAAAGCCCTCGCCGATGCCCACGGAGGCAAAGGTCAACAACGTGATTTGGACCGGCGCCTGGAAGGCCAGCCGGATGTACTCGCCATCATGACGGCCGTCGATCTGGACCTGGTTCTGGATGCCCACGTCGCGCCCTGCGCTCGGGTTGAGCACCCCTAAACCCCACTTGTCCAAATAGGCCCGCGCGGTCGACGCGTCCGAACTCGGATCGCTGCCGACCAACGCCCCGCTGACCTGGACCGTGAAGTCCTTCGGACCAAACTGCGGGGCCACATCCAGAAACTGACAGAAGCCGCGCTCCTGCCCCTCGATCCCCGGCATGAAGTGATACGCAATGTCGCCCCGCACCGACACAACCGACCCCAAAACGACCCCAAACCACACTAGTCCCGCTAACGCGTTGCCCACCTTTGAACTCATCTTCAATGCCCTCACCGCCTCAATCACTCGGTTCACGGTTGCGGCGAAGCCGGCAGCAGACCCCCCCATGAGCCACTTGTTTACCGTCCGTAGATTCTCCGACCAGTCCGGCCCGCCCATATCCTGCAAACTTCCTGTTTAGCGCTCCATAATACCAAAGACCCGTATTCTTTCCGCTTTTTTGACAGCCAAAACGGAAAAAAGGACGTAAATTGGCCAAATTAAGAGGGCATCTACGGGTCGAGATGACCGACACCCCCCATCATCGTGGGAATGCGGTCGCCGCTCAGGTAGCGTTTCACGTGGCTTGGCGGGCCTAATGCGGGTCGGGTTCAGGCCGTGTTTGGCGGGCGGCCCAGTCGATCCCGTTTCTCAGCAGCTGTCGGAAGGCGGGGATCTGGAAGTCATCGGGGTGGCCGAGCGAGGTATAGAAGACGCGTCCGCCGCCGATGTGCGTGTTGGTCCAGGCGACCGGTTCGTACGGCTGGCGGTCTCCGGCGCGGCCCATCATGAGCCGTGTGGTCTGGGGGCCCAGTGGTTGCGTCTTGTAGAGTGTCGAGGCGACGCCCCACTCGCCCTCCGGCAGCCCCTGGAGGACCGCGTGGTCGCGCGCCTCGGGCACGATCCACACATGCGTTCGCGTCGCGCCGATCGGCTGATTGTCGTGGTGTCCGTGGTAGTTACCGCCCAGCACGTCGTGGTCGAATTCGGGCCATACGTCGTGCCCGGCGGGCAGTGGGTCGCCGCGCATCGAGAACGCGTGGGATGCCGTGCGCAGGGCGACGATCGGCTTGCCGTCCGCAACGAACTTGCGGAACAGGTCGAGCTGCGGTTTGGGCAGCATCCTGCGCCGCACGCTGATGACCGCCAGGTCCGCTTCGGCCAGCTGCTCGATGCCGGGCAGCGCGTGGATATCGCGAGCATCGGAATAGAACAGGCTGAGTCGGCAATCCCGCTGCAGCTGCTCCTGGGCGAACTCGGTCAACGTCCGTTCAGTCTGGTACTCGTCTTCGGCCATCACGATCGCCACGTGCGGGCGGTGGTCTGTGCTGAAGCGGAACGGTCTTCCGCCGAGCAATTGATCGCTGGTGATCGTGGGGCACACATACTTCTCAATGTGCTCGACAATCAGGTCGGTCCCGCTATGGTGCTGGACGAACGGTGCGCGTTGGGGGTTGTACATCGCGTCCGTCAGATCGCGGACCAGCACGACTTGTTTGCCGTTCTTAGCCATCTGTCGCAGGCCGAAAGGTCGGCCGAGCACGCACATGTTCGTGTGGACGCCCAGCAGCATGACATGCTGGATGCCATGCTGTTCCAGCAGGTTCCAGACCTCCAGCCCGTCGTCGCTGATCGCGTCTTCGTCACGGATCTGCACCAGGTCGATCTGTTTCTGCCAGGGCGCGTCCGGGTGACGTCCTTCGGCCTCGAGTTGCGCTTGCCACCGCGCATGCTCGTGCGGATCGTCATCCTGGCCGCCATCCGATTGGTCGAGCGGGTATGTGCCCTGTTCCTCCGCCGCAATCCGCTCGCACCATTGATCGATATCCGACGGCGGGTCGACCGCAGCCGGCGCAGCCTGGGCGCGGCGCCGCGCCGGGTGTCCGGCGTAAGCCTCCATGCAGTCGCTCGGCGCATGGATGATCAGGGCCCCTCGGCGCCGGGCCTCACTCACAAACTCGTTGATCCGCGGCGCCATCTCCCGGATCCGGCGCACCGCATTCCAGCACGAATGCGAGTCCCACACGTCGCAGAGGATCACGGCGGTCTTGGCGGCCGGCCACTGCGCCGAGCTGGTCAGCGTGTGGAACCGCGGACTGCCTTGGGCAACCGGCACGCGGCGGCGCAGCGTCAGGTCGAACGTCGCATCCGCGCCCGCCACGCCCGCCTCGCAACCGGCGTCCGCGGCCGCCCGGGGAGGGGAGGCCGCCTGCGCGCCGACCATCCCAGGCGCGCCCATCGTGAGGGCCAAGGCGACCGTCAATCGGACGCCGCTCCGTACATGGGCCGGCCAAGTCGGCAAGCTGTTCATAGTCATGATCTCCCTGGTGACAAAGCGGCGCCGCGCCGTCCTCGGGGTGCAGCTCCCCCCGGCACTCGGCCGCACGCTCCGCTTGCACGATGCAGTGCGCCATTGGTCAGTGAGTCATCATCCGTCATCCGTCATCCGTTATCTGTCATTTGTCATCCGTCATCTCCGCCGGTCCGTTCCACTGGACGGCCGGACGGCGCGACGCCTGGATGAATCGTTCGTGGTTGGTGAGCGTGTGTTTCGGCTCCCTGCCCAGAGAATAACAATAATGTGTCAGCGCGATCAGCTCCTCGGTCGTCATGTTGACGCTGGCCGGATGCGGAGTACCCGGCATGCCCAACAGGATCCGCCGGTAGATCGACGCCGGATCGTTGCCTCCCTTGAACACATCGTGCACCAGATCGCGCGGGAAACAGGGGCGCCCGACGGTATCGAACAGCGGCATCGTGCGGTCGCCCGTGCCCGTTTCACCGTGGCACGATTCGCAGGCCTGCAGGACATACAGCTGCTTGCCCAGCGCGAGCGACGCGCTGTCCGCGCTTCCCAACTCAGGCACCTCCACCACTTCGCCGGGCGTGGTGTACAGTTGGACCACGTCCTGGACATCCGCTTCGACCGGCTCTTCGTCGGCCGGGAGCCGAGCGAGGTATGTCTCCCGGACCCCCTCGCGACGCATCTGCAGCACGATTTCGACCAGCAGGTCCAGCTCCTGGTCGGACAGCGTCTCGAGCGGGACCATGGATGTGCCGGGGACGCCATGGCGGATGACCGTGCGGATATCCGCGCGCGTCGGCACGGCATTCAGGGTACTGACCAGCCGCATCGGTTCGGTGCGCAGGTTGCGCGGCTGCGGGAACACGAGTCGCGCGGCGTGGCCCGCGGCATCGCCGCGCGGTCCGTGGCAGGCGCTGCAGTGTCGCAGGTACAGGCGTTGGCCGGGCGATTCGCGTTGCAGTTGTGCCGCCGCCTTGACGATCGCCGCCACGTAGGGACCTTCCTCAGGCGAGGCGACGGCCATCTGTCGCATCGCATTCTGCAGCCGGGCGGCCGACGCCACATCCTGTGGGTTGGCCGCCAGGTGCGCGCGCAGGTCGTCCACTAAGGATCGGGTCGCCTTCTTGTCGAACATCGCGGTGACCAGGACATCGGATGCGACTACCTCGCCGAGCATGCTCAACGTGATGGCGGCGATGGTCAGCGCGTCCTCCTCGGTCAGGCTGGTCGGCGCGGCCTGATCGAACCAGTCCTTGGCCGCGCGATAGTCGCCCAGTTCCAGCTCGATGGAAATCATCTCGTAGGCGACCATGGACAACACATCCGGCTCGGCGGCCAGCGGTTCCAGGACCGACTTCGCCTGCTCCAGCCGGCCGGCCTTGCGCAAGACCCGCGCATATCCGGACGCGATCAGGGCGTTCTCCGGGTGTGCGGCGGCCAGGGGCCGATACCGATCGATGGCCGCGTCAATCCGGCGTTGGGCATCATCCATCTGGGCCAGCGCGAGGCGGGCCATTTCATGGCGGGGCTCGATCTTCAGGGCCTGTTCGAACAGCGCCCGTGCGCCGTCGCTGTCATTGACCAGCGTGCGCAGCACGCCGCGGAGGAAGAGGACGTGCGGGTGATTCGGCGAACCGTGCTGCCAGGCGTCCACCAAGACGGCCGCGAGCTGCGGGCGCTTGCGGGCAATCGCACTGCTGACATACGCGCCGGAGACGTCGTCCGGCGAGGCGCCCGCGGCCAACAACAGATCGAACTCGCTGGACGCCTCTTCCCCCAGTTCGCCGGTCTGGATCCGCCCCAGCGTGATTTCACGCTGCACCGCCTGCGGCGATGCCCCGTATTGCCGGGCCAGCTCCAACGCAGCGTCCCGGCGCGGCATGTCCAGCAACTGGCGGAAACAGCGCGCGCGCATCAGCTCGGTCTCGGGGTTCCGCGGGCTGAACCGGTCCGACCGTGCCAGCCACTTCTGCGCATCGCCCAGCGCCCACACGTCGAGGTCGCGCGCCGCATGACGCCGGCACCATTGACCGAACAGGCTCCGGCCGAACAGGGCCAGCGCCAGCAGGGCGCACGCCGCGGCCACCCAGATCGCGCGCCGCGGGCGGAACCGGCGGCGCGAGGACGCCGCCGCCGGAGGTGCTCGTCGGTGCCTCGGGACGCGCGCCACCAAACCGCCCTTGCTTCTCGTTGCCCAACTGCCAGACTATCATCCATCCCAGGCGCAAGATGCGCACCTATTGTAATTGAACCGACCGGGAAGGTAATTGGGGCGCGAGGGCCGCAGCGGCCGCCGCGATCTCGATGCGCGCAGCCGGCGACGGCCTGGTGGAACCCCCGAGCCGGCGCGTAGGGAAGGTGCGATTTGGTGAATACCACGAAACCCCGACGCCGCTTGACGCGTTCGATCTGTGTGGTCGTGGGAGGCCTGGCCTGCATGGCTGCCGCGTGGGCCGTGTGGGCCGTGTGGCGCGCGAACACGCCGGACGCCGCGGACCGCGCGGCCGCATCCTCCGCCGAGGCCCCGGCGGTGTCGCTGGACGCCGAGGCCTTGGCGCGGATCGAAGCGTTCTGCGGCGATTGCCACGTCCGGCCGAGACCCGACAGCTTCCCCCGCTACGCGTGGCACAACGAAATCATGCTTGGATACGCGATGTACGCCAGGTCGGGACGCCAGGACTTGCAGCCGCCGCCCTTCGAAGAGACGTTCGCCTTTTATCGGCAGAACGCCCCCGAACAACTGACGTTCCCCCAGCCGCCGGAGGCGGCTCAGAAGCTGGCCGTGTCGTTCCAGGTCGAGCGTCTGATCACGACGGAAACCGGCGGCGTCAAGCCGGCGGTCGCACACCTGAACTGGCTGCAGCTCAAACCGGACGCCGAACCGGAATTGATCGTGGTCGACATGCGGCGCGGATCGATCACGGCGCTGGCGCCGGGCAAGCGGGACGTGCAGCCGCGCGTGCTGGCGACGCTCAACCAGCCCTGCCATGTCGAGTCCTGCGACCTGGACGGCGACGGGTTGATCGATCTGGTGGTCGCGGATCTGGGCAGCATGGCGGCGATCGATCATCTGCGGGGGCGCGTCGTCTGGCTGCGGGCTCAAGCGGACGGCCAATCGTACGAACCGATCGTTCTGGCATCCGGCCTGGGACGCGTGGCCGACGTCCGGCCGGGCGATTTCGACAACGATGGCGACATCGACCTGGTGGTCGCCGTGTTCGGCCTGGACCGGACCGGTGATACGCGCGTGCTGTGGAATGTGGCCGAGCGCGGCGAGATGCCGCGGTTCGAGACGGAAATCGTCGATGTGCGTCCCGGGCCGATCCATGTGCCGCCCTACGACTTCGACGGCGACGGCTATCTGGATTTCGCGGCGCTGATCAGCCAGGAATACGAGCAGGTGGCGGTCTTCATCAACCAGCGCGGGTCGCCGCAGGCGACCGCGTCGTTTCACATGCAGTCGCTGTGGGAAGGGCCCGACTTGACGTTCGGCTCGAGCGGCATCCAGCTGGTGGACCTCGACGGGGACGGAGACATCGATGTGCTCTACGCCAACGGCGACTCGTTCGACAACAACTTCGTGAACCCGCGCTTCGGCGTGCAGTGGCTGGAGAACCAGGGCCAGCTGACGTTCGCATACCATCGCCTGACAGACCTGGTGGGCGCGTGCGTGGCGGCCGCCGGCGACATCGACCTGGACGGCGATCTGGACGTGCTGGCCACCGCGTGGCTGCCCAGCAAGGTCCAACCGGCCAACGTGTACGATCAACCGCTCGCGTCGCTGGTCTGCCTCGAACAGATCGCGCCGCGCCAGTTCGTGCGCCACACGCTGGAGTGGGACTGCGCCGTGCATGCGGCCATGAACATGGCGGACTACGACGGTGACGGAGATCTGGACTTCGCCGTCGGCTATCACACGTTCGACGGCTCGCCGGCCGAAACGCAATGGGTGGACATCTGGTGGAACCAGAAATACGCGCCTACCGGTGGCGAATGATGGCCCCCTGGTCGGCGGATTCGGCCAGGCGGGCGTAGAGGGCCAGGTACCCGCTGGTCAGCCGCAGTGGCGGCCGCTGCCATTGAGCCAGACGCTGTTGGATTTCCGGCTCCGCGACATGCAGCTGCAGTTGCCGCCGCGGAATGTCGATGGTGATCCGGTCGCCGTCGCGCACTGCGGCCAGCGGGCCGCCTTCCGCTGCTTCCGGCGAGATGTGGCCGACGAAGCAGCCGCGATTGGTGCCCGAGAAGCGCCCGTCGGTGACCACGGCGGTCTCCAAGGCGAGCCCGCGCCCGTAGAGCAGCTTCATCGACGTGTACATCTCGCGCATGCCCGGCCCGCCCTTGGGCCCCTCATAGCGGATCACCACGACTTCGCCGCGCTGGACGGCTCCGTCCAGGATCGCCTGGTTCGCCGCCTCCTCGCTGTCGAAACAACGCGCCACGCCGGAAAAGACCTGCTGGCGCGGGTCGATCGCCGCCGGCTTGGTGATGGCCGTGCGCGGGGCCAGGTTGCCGCGCAGCACCGCCAATCCGCCCTCGGTGCTCCACGGGTCCGTCCGCGATCGGATGATGCGCGCGTCGGGCGCAGGCGCCCCGGACACGTTCTCGGCCACCGTCCTGCCGGTGACGGTCAGAGCATCTGCATGCAGCAACGGCAGGATCTCGTTCATCACGGCCGGCACTCCGCCGGCCTCGTGGAAGTCGGGCACGTTGTACTGCGCGGCGGGATTCATCCTGGCCACGTGCGGCGTGGTGCGCGACAGCTCCTCCAGCAGATCCATCGTGATCAGGCCGCAATCCGCTTCGTAGGCGATCGCCGGGATGTGCAACGCGAGATTCGTCGATCCGCCGATCGCCGTGCCCAGGCGGACCGCGTTCTCGATCCCCTGACGGTTGATGATCTGCCGGGCCGTGATGCCGCGGCGCACCAGATCCACGATCTGGCGGCCCGACTCCTGGGCGCTGCGCAGCCGCGCAGCGTGCGTGGCCGGGATGGTCGCCGAGCCGGGCAGGCACATGCCCATCGCCTCGGCCACGCAGCACATCGTGTTGGCGGTGCCCAGGAACGAGCAGGAACCGCACGTGGGAGCCACGCGGTCCTCCAGATCCCGGTAGACGGCCGGGTCGAGCCGGCCGGCCTTGAGCATGCCCAGCGCTTCGGTGAGCGACGTGAGATCGGATGGACGGTCGTCGAACGGGCAGCCCCCTTCCATCGGTCCGCCCACCACGACGATGGCCGGCACGTCGAGCCGGGCCGCCGCCATCAGGATGCCGGGCACGATCTTGTCGCAGGAGCCCAGCAGCACGACGCCGTCCAGTTGATGGGCCTGGACCATCACTTCCACATCGTTGGCGATCAACTCGCGCGTGGGCAGGATGTAGTGCATGCCGACATGGCCCTGCGCCACCCCATCGCACGCGGCGATCACACCGAACTCCACCGGCGTCCCGCCCGCCTGGAGCACCCCCTGCTTCACATAGTCGGCCACCAGCTGCAGATTGTAGTGCCCGGGCACCACGCGGTTCCACGAATTGGCGATGCCCACCAGCGGCCGCTCCAAATCGTAGTCGCTGTAGGCCATCGACTTGAACACCGCCCGTTGGACCGCCCACTCGGGCCGCTGCAGAATACGTTGGCTGCGGAGAGTAGCACGGGAATCGCCCATCTGTTGCCGTCCTTCCAGCGATGTCCGCCGCGGAAACGGGAGCCGATGCGGCCCCATTGCGGAGAACAGTATATCCGTACGGCGTTGCTTTGTGACCCCACGGCAAGACGGCGCCGGCGGGCGTCGAACGACACGCTTGGCCGGCACGCGCTCCACTGCACAGGCCGCCGTCGCCTTCGCTCGGCGAGCTTTCCCCGCACTCCGACCCTGTTCCCCCCTTTCCAGTCCGGCCGAGTGTCCACACAATGACCGTCAGACAGGTCGTTCCAGCGTTGCAGGGATGGGATTTGCATGGAACTCGTGCTGACTCCGTCCGGTCGGATCACGGTGCGACCGGCGACGGACACGCCGGAGGGTATCAAGGCGGGCAGGCCGGCGCCCGGTCTGGATGCCGCGCTCGGGCGGGTGGCGCGGACTCTATCGACGAGCCAGGGCGAAGGGCTCTTCCTGTTGGCCACCGAGCGGTACGAGGGTGTGTTACCGCCCGCCTGGACCTACTGGCGCGATTGGGCCGCGACCTACCTGCAGGCGCTGTGTCACACTCCGGAGATAGCCGGGCTGGAGTTGGAGCCGATCCCGCCTCCGCCGGCCGACGCGTTGGCGCGCTGGCGTATGAATGTCCCGCCGATGCCGGGCGCCGAGTATCTTGACGAGGGTGTGTTGGCGGGCCTCTGGCAGGAGCTGGACGCGTGGGTGCGTGCCGCGGTGGCTGCCGGCGGCGAAGGCCTGTCCGGTTTCCTGAAGCGGCGTGCTCCGCTGTGGCACCAGGTGGGGCGCGTCAGTTTTCATCTGGCCGAGAATCGCGGTAACGAGGAATACCCGTTTGCGTTTCTCGCCACGTATGCACCCGGCGTGGCCTCGGGCGCGCGGGTCCAATACCAGCCGTTGAACAGCGCCTTGCGCGAACTGGCCGGCGCCCAGAACAAGCAGGCCCTGGTCCGCCTGCTGTCTCCCGTTCACGCGGCGATGCAACGGAGCGGGCTGGTCAAGGAGCTGGTCGAGTCGGGCGACCTGTATCAGCCGTTGGCCTGGACGCCTCGCGAGGCCTACCGGTTCCTGAAGGACGTGCCGGTCCTCGAAGCCAGCGGCATTCTGGTGCGGTTGCCCGACTGGTGGAAGAAGCGGCCCCGACCGCGCGTGGGCGTGACCATCGGCGACGCCAGGCAGAACAAGCTCGATGCGCACGGCATGCTCGACTTCAAGGTCGAGGTGGCGTTGGGCGACGAGCAGCTGAGCGAAGCCGAATGGCATCAGTTGATGAGCGCGGATGACGGGCTGGTATTGCTGCGCGGGCAGTGGGTCGAGGTCGACCGCCAGAAGCTGCGGGAGGCGCTCGCGCACTGGAAAGAGGTCGAGCAGCAGGTGGGGGACGGCATCTCGTTCCTGGAAGGGATGCGGCTGCTGGCCGGCATGCCGGCCGACTTATCCCAGGATCCGGGCGAAGACGGCGATCGCGAATGGTCATTCGTGCACGCGGGTCGGTGGCTGGGCGATGTGCTGGAGAAGCTGCGTGATCCGAAGAACCTCCAATCCGCGGCGGTGGACCAATCGCTGCGCACGACGCTGCGTCCCTACCAGCGTATCGGGGTCGACTGGCTGCGGTTCCTCACGAACCTGGGGCTCGGCGCTTGCCTGGCCGACGACATGGGGCTGGGCAAGACGGTCCAGGTGCTGGCGGTGTTTCTGGCCGGCCGGGCCCAACCGCGTGCGAAGCCTTCGCTGTTGGTGCTGCCAGCTTCGCTGCTGGGCAACTGGAAGGCGGAGATGGCCCGTTTCGCGCCGTCGCTGCGCGTGGTCTTCCTGCATCCTGCCGAGATGTCCAAAGAGGACTTGGATCGCGTGGCCGGCCAACCCGACACCGCGCTGGACCGGGTGGACGTCGTGGCCACCAGTTACGGCATGCTGTTGCGGCAGCCCTGGTTGACCGAGCGACCCTGGCGTCTGGTCGTGCTCGACGAGGCACAGGCCATCAAGAACCCGGCCGCCCGTCAGACCAGGGCGGTGAAGCGGATCCGCGCCGATGCGCGCATCGTCATGACCGGCACGCCGATCGAGAATCGCCTGTCGGACCTCTGGTCGCTGTTCGATTTCCTGTGCCCCGGCCTGCTCGGGACGCAGGCGAAGTTCAAGGAGTTCACGAAGAAGCTCAGCGAGCGGCGGGACCAGCGGTACGCCCCGCTGCGGAACCTGGTGCAGCCCTACATCCTGCGGCGCTTGAAGACCGACCGGCGCATCATCGACGATCTGCCGGAGAAGGTGGAAGTGCAGGCCTTCTGCGGGCTCACCAGGCGACAAGCCGCTCTGTATGCCCGGCTGGTGAAGGAGTTGTCGGAACTGCTGGACGGCGTGGACGGAATGAAGCGGCGCGGGATGGTCCTGGCCTATCTGATGCGCTTCAAGCAACTGTGCAATCACCCGAGCCAGTTGCTGGGCGACGGCCAGTACGGCCCCGCGGACAGCGGCAAGTTCGCGCGGCTGGCCGAGCTCTGCGACGAGATCGCTTCCCGGCAGGAGAAGGTGCTGGTATTCACCCAGTTTCGCGAAATGACCGACCCGCTGGCGGGTTTCCTGGCCACGCTGTTCGGCCGCGCCGGGCTCGTGCTCCACGGCGACACGACCGTGAGACGCCGCCAGGCGATCGTGGACGAGTTCCAGCGTGACGATGGGCCGCCCTTCTTCGTGCTGTCACTCAAGGCCGGCGGCACCGGCTTGAACCTGACGGCCGCCTCCCACGTGATCCACTTCGATCGCTGGTGGAACCCGGCCGTCGAGAACCAGGCGACCGATCGCGCCTTCCGGATCGGGCAGAAGCGCCATGTGCTGGTCCATAAGTTCGTCTGTCGCGGCACCATCGAGGAGCGGATCGACGAGCTGATCAACGAGAAACGCCAGTTGGCCGCCGACCTGTTGGAGGGCGGCGCCGAGAGACTGCTGACGGAGATGTCGGACGCGGAACTGATTCGATTTGTCTCACTGGACCTGACGCGTGCGAACGTGTAACGTGTCGCCAGTGGCGATTGTCCTGAGGACGGATTTCAAGGAGAACGATTATGGCCCGTTATGGATATGGCTATGGACGCGGGTATGGGTACGGCGGCTGGGCTCCTTACGTCCCGGTGGCCATCCGGCGGCGTCAAGCACAGAAGAAGATGAACGCGCTGCGGAAGCAAGGCGTCGACGTGCAGCCGGTGACCATCGCGGGCCGGCAGATTGCCACGAGTTTCTGGGGTGACGCGTGGTGCGAGCACCTGGAATCGTTCAGCGATTACGAGAATCGGCTGCCGCGCGGACGCACGTATGTGCGCAACGGGTCGGTGTGCCACCTGGCCGTCGGCAAAGGCAAGATCGACGCGCTGGTCATGGGGTCGGACCTCTACACGGTGACCGTGAAGATCAAGACCCTGCCGGCCACCAAGTGGAGGGCGATCAAGCAGCGGAGCAGTGGGCAGATCGGCTCCCTGTTGGAGTTGCTCCAGGGCCGGCTGTCCGATCAGGTGATGGAGATCGTGACCGATCCCAAGGGCGGCTTGTTCCCGCTGCCCGGTGAGATGTCTTTTGGCTGCAGTTGCCCCGACTGGGCCGACATGTGCAAGCATGTGGCGGCCGTGCTCTACGGGATCGGCGCGCGGTTGGATTCTCAACCTGAGCTGCTGTTCGTGCTCCGCGGGGTCAATCACCAGGAGCTGATCGACGCGGATGCGGAGCGGGCGGTGGCGGCGGCCACCTCTGGCGGCAAGTCCAAACGACTGGCCGGTGCGGACCTTGGCGACCTGTTTGGAATTGAACTGGCCGACCAGGGCGCCGCGCCGCCCGCCGCGCCACCGACAGCCGCCCGTCGCGACCCGGCCCACACCACGCGCTCCCGCGCGGCGGGAAGCAAGGCCGCCGCCAACAAGCGGGCGCGTGGCGCGGCGGCTGCCAAGCCGGCCACCGTGCCCTCGAAGAGCCGCGCGGTTGAACCCGCGTCCACCGGCACGGTGGCGGCGAAGAAGAAGCGCGGCAGGTCGGCCGAGCCCGCCAAGACCGCAGTGCCTCGGACGAAGGGCAAACGCGGCTCACGGGAGCGTTGACTACGCGCCGGCAGGATGCGCTGCGAACAGTTCCTGGGCGATCTCCACGGTTCGGTCGACCAGCATCCGGCCGCCTTCCGGGCCGATGATGTTGCTCTGCGGGATGGCCGAGTAGTGGCCGCCGGCCAGGGCCCGTTCGGTCGGCAGGTAGCTGCCGAAGCCGGTCATCTGGACGACGAACGTCTGCGTCGCCGGCGACCGGGCCTTGATGCGGATGCCGTATTCGCAGAACAGCTCGAACGGATTGGTGCAGACGACCAGGTCGCCGATCCGCACGACGTGAATCTCGACCGGATAGGTCGCGGCGGGGTCCTTCTGCAGCTGTTCATAGCGCTGCAGGACCCCGTGGTGCCAATCGCGGGCCATGAATGCGACGGTGGACGCGCAGGCGGGGTCTTGGGCGACCTTGGCCATGACCTCATCGTACGCCGCCTGCGCTTCGCGGTATTGCGCTTCGGAGATCTTGGCCAGCGGCAGCTGCAGCGTGGTGACCGCGTGCGCCAGCACGGGTTCGGCGTACTTCTCCTTCTGGGCCGCGTCGAACGTTGCACTGACCGACAGGTCGATCCGCCGCGCCGTCTCCCGCAGCTCGTCTATGCCGCGCAGCGACTGCATCCGCGTCAGAGCGGCTTTGTGGAGCATCGGGTGCGGGGACATGTCGCCTGCCGCGGAACTCCAGCCGAGCACCACCAGCCCTTGGCCGTAGCGCGCCTGCAGCCGGCTGCGGACCGGCAGCCAGTAGTCCGCGTTCACCGCCGATTGGTTTTCCACCACCTGCGACGGACAGGCGACGTTGACAACCACGGCCTTCAAGCGGTCCCGAGCGTCAAAGAAGAAGATCGAGCCCACGTCATCGTCGTCCATTCCCTCCAGGTGGACGAAGTCCGGCCGGTTGGTGTTCCCGTACATCTGGGCGGAGCCGTCCGCATACACGGCGCGGCGACTGTAGCCGATGCTGCAGCGGTCCAATCCGTAGGACATCTTCCCCGGCTCCAAGTCCTGCCAGGCAGCCAGGATCCCATCGCTGATCTTGTCGGCCAGATACGTGATCGTCTCGTCCACGCCCATGATCCCCGGATCGGTTGGGATGCCGGGCGTCCCCGGCTGCAGCACGGGCGCGGTATGCGTGTGCGTAGCGGTCAGCACGATCGTCTCGACGCTGATCGTGCCATCCTTCTCGGCCACCGCATCGCGGACCGCTTTAACGAAGACCTCCGGCAACTCCAGCAAGTCCAGCGACACGAAGGTCGTCGTGACGTCGCCCGAACGTAGTGCGACCACGTTGGCGGTCAGCGGTGTATCCGGCTTGGTCGACAATCGCAGGCCGAACTGACCCCACAGCGCCACGGCCTTGTTCGGCGTAATGTCGGCCGACGCGGCGCCCACCTGCAGCTGCGCGCCGTGCAACAGCGCTGGACACAAGAGACAGGCCAACACGCCACTGCACACCGCCTTCAGACTCAGACTGGCCAGACGCGTCTCCATGGGATACTCCTTTGATGAATCGATTCGAGCATCACATCAGCCGGATACCGGAACAGCGATACAACACGGCCGGCCGGCCGCCAGGCGCATTGATTCCGATATGGTGGAACCTCCAGCTACGTCTGCGTGCGCGCCGCGCACGCGATGCCGCCGTCGTGTGCAGGCCACGTCGGCAATATACCGCGGACGGCGGCGGCCGCAAAGCAGGGCGGATCAGGCCGGTGCGCCGCCGCGGACCGGGCTGTCTTCAGGATCCAACACCATGCCGGCGACCCGCGATGACGCTCGGTCATCGTGCCGACATGCAGCGCGCAAGGCGGCAAGCCCCGTCGCTTGCCGGCGCGTCATGGCGTCACTATCCTGGAGTGAGCAGCATCGGCCGCCGGGTCCGCGGCGCATCGAGGTCGCAGCCGCCCCGGTGGCGGACGGACTCGGCAAGCTGGTGACAACGGCCATGGCTGAAGCCGGCGTCCAACCAGTAGGGTCCTGAGCAACGGGCGTGATTCATGTCAGATCGCAAGGACGAGACGCGGCGCAAGCGCATGTCCGGGCTCCAGCGTGGCGTACTGTGCGGCCTGACCTGCCTGGCGGTGGGCGTGCTTGTCCGCCATCTGCTCCTCGGCCTCGCCGAGCGGCCCCTGGACCTGTCCCCGCTCCACTACCAGGGTCGCTCCGCACCATTCATCACATCGTCGGACGACGTCGTGGAGAAGATGATCGAACTGGCGCGACTGTCCCCGAGCGATCGGGTCTACGACCTGGGCTGTGGCGACGGCCGACTTGTGATCACCGCGGCGCTCCGGACAGGCTGTCACGGCGTCGGTTTCGACATCGACCCGCAGCGCGTGGCGGAGGCGCGGAAGAACGTCAGGCTGCACCAGGTGGGCGATCGAGTGCGGATCGTGGAACAAGACCTGTTCACGGTCGACTTGAGCCAGGCCGACGCGGTAATGATGTACTTGCTCCCCTGGATGATGAACGCGCTGCTCCCGCAGTTGGAGCAGATGAGGCCGGGTTGCCGCATCGTGTCCCACGAGTTCTGGATCGACGGGATCGCGGCGGACGATATCGTGCGGATTCCCGCAGCCGACACGCAGGTTGAGACGATCTACGTCTACACGACTCCCCTGACGAAGGACCCGGCCATGCGGCCAACCAAGCCGCCCGTGCTGGGCGATCCGCCATCGGCACCACCGGACGCTGGTGCGGGCGCGGGCATGTCCCGGTTCTCTCAGCCCGACTCGCGCGGGCAGCTGCCTTCCGGCCGTGGCGTGACGTACAATGATGCCGATGTCGTCGGCCGATCAGGTCCAGCCCTGGGAGGAGCAACGCCATGAACACACGCCCGGTCCCGCTACGGCGACGCGCGTTTCTGGCTCAGGCTGCACGCAGCGCCGCGGCGATCACGGTCTCCTTGGGGAGCGGTCGGGTGGTCGCACCGCGTTTGGCGCGCGCCGACGAATCCGGCTCGGCCCGCGGTTCGCGCATCTCGTACTACTGTAACGGCGAGATCCACGTCGCCGAGGTGGGCAAGCCTGAGGGCACACCTGTGACGACAGGTCACTGGGACTTCAAGCCGTCCTGGTCGACAACCGGCGACCTGCTCGTCTGTTTCCGCAGGCTCCAGGACGATCCCGATACGCTCAAATGGAAGACGGCGATCTTCGTCGTGCAGGTGGACGGCAGCGGATTCCAGCAGCTGAGCGACGGCACGCATACGGACTTCAACCCGACCTGGACGCGCGACGGCCGGAACACGCCGATCTGGAATCGCAAGAACCCGGCCACCGGCGGGTTCGTCGTGATGCAGGGGAAGTTGGGCGGCCGTCCCGGCATGGAGGTGGCGCTCACCGACGAGAGCCATCACACCTGGGCGCATTCCTGCCTGAGGGACGGACGCATACTTGTGAACGCCTATCACCCGACGCAAGGTTGGGGCGTCTTCCTGATGCACGCGGACGCCGGCACGGGCGCTCAGCCGCGTTTTGAGCGGGTGCGGTGGGAGCTGGACGCCGCGGGCCAGATGCATCGCGCCAGCATCTCGCCCAGCGAGAAGAAGATCTGTTTCGAGTTCCTGCGGGGACACCAATTCGTCGAACCCGGCCATACGCTCTACACGGCCGATTTCGACGCGCAGCAGCGAACGATCACGAACCTGCAGGCGATTGCCAACGCGCAGGGCCAGCCGTACTGGTATGCGTATCCGCGTTGGATCCACGGCGAGTCGGAAGTGATCTATCACCTGAATGCGACCGGCAAAGGCCAGCTGTACGTGTACCGGCTGGCAGACGGCGTGACGAAGCGAGTATCCACGAACCCGGGTGCCGATTACCGGTATCCGCATGGCGAAGCGGCCCCGTGCTGAAGAAAGGCGACACCCCATGGCGACGGGAAAACACTTCGGCCGGCGTGAGTTCCTGAAGGCGGCTTCCTGGGCCACCGCCGCCGCGGCCGCGTGCCAAGACTGCGCGGCCGCGCACGCGGCGAGTCCGGCGCAAGCGCTGGGCGCGATCCCCACGCGGACACTCGGCCGCACCGGGCTGGACTTGCCGATCCTCGGCTACGGCGGCGCGGCGCTGCCCAGGAAGTGGGCTAACCCTCTCTCGCACGAGGAGCGCGTGGAGCTGGTTCGTTACGCGTACGACCAGGGCGTGCGCCACTTCGACACGTCGCCGGTGTATATGGAGAGCGAGGCGATCCTCGGCGAGGCGCTCAAGGACCGGCGCCGCCACGTGTGCCTGGTGACGAAGGTCGAGAGCACAGAACCGGAAGGGGTGCGGGCATCGGTGGAGCGGTCTCTCCAGACGCTGCAGACGGACTATCTGGACATCCTCCTGATCCACGGCACGCCGGGTCTGGAGCAGATGAGCGTTCCGCAGGCGATGAAGATCCACGCCGAATTGATCAAGCTCCGCGACGAGAAGATCACGCGCTTCGTCGGGTTGTCGGCCCATGGCTACTTCGACAAGGCGCTCGCCTTGATCGAGTCGGAGGGCTTCGACGTGTGCATGCTGTCCTACGGCTACCTCCCGCGGGGCGACAGCCAGGTCTGGACCGCCCACCTGACCGCCCTGCGCGACGCCTGCCTCGCCAAGGCCCACGAACTGGGCATGGGCATTGTGGCCATGAAGGTGCTCGGCGCAGGCATGCTCGGCGCCTGGTCGGGATACATCGTCCCGGGGTTCGACCGGCAGCGGCTAGGCCGGCTGCCGGGCGCCGCCATCCGTCACGTGCTTCAAGATCCGCGCATCCACCTGCTGAGCATCGGCATGCGGCTCCAGGAGGACATTGACGCCAACGTCCGAACCATCTGCGGCGACACCACCTACACGCCGGAGGATCGCGACCTGTTGGCGCTGTTCTCGGCCCAGCTCTTCGACACCGATGCGATGAGACGGCTGCGGGTCGAGGGGGTGCCGGCGACCGGCACCTGAGCGGGAATGGTGCGGGCAGATCATCGGTCGGGACTATGTGGAACGCGAGATCGTGGAGCGCATCGCATGCACAAGATCATTCTGACAGTGGTGGTGGCCGTCATCGGTTGCTCGACGGGCTGGGCCCAGAGCGTCGGCCTCGACTTCTACGACGACCTCGCCGCGTTGCCGTTCATCCATGACAATGTTCAATCCCATTATGTCTCGAGCTACGACCGCACAGGCGGCAACGATGACGGGTTTCGCGGCACATACTCCCAGCTGTATGTGCAGGACGACGGCGAGCATGTGATTTTTGAGGAAGAGGGCCCCGGCTGCATCTACAACTTCTGGTTCACCGGTGACGACCAGCGCCTCCAGTGGGGCCGGATCCGCATCTACCTGGACGGCCGGGATCCGTGCGTCTTCGAATCGCCGGCCGAGCGGCTGTTTCTCGGAGAGAGCGCGCCGTTCGTCGAGCCGCTGGTGACCGATGCGTTCGTCTCCAGCGGCGGTTTCAGTTGCAGCGCGCCGATCCCCTTCCAGAAACACTTGAAAATCACCACCGAGAAGACCGTCGGCTTCTACAACATCTATTACCAGCTCTACAAGGATGTGACAGTCCGATCCTGGACGCCGAACCAGGATTACTCGTCGCTGATCCGGCTCTGGGAACGCTGTGGCAGCGACCCGAAACGGGTCGCCGAACCCCTGGGCGTGCAGCGCCAGCATGTCACCTTGGCGCCGGCAGCAGGCCGCGATCTCCCCGAATGCGAACTCGTGCAGCTCGATCATCCGGGCACGATTCAGCACATCAAGATCAACCCGCTCTTCAAGCCCACCCAATACGGTCTCAATCACGTGTACCTGCGCGTGTTTTACGATGGCGCGGACACGCCCGCGGTCGACGTGCCGCTCGGACCGTTCTTCGGATCCGGGTTGGGGGAAGCGGATGTGCGCAGCCTGTTCGTCGGCATGTCCAGTTCAGGATCGTACTACTGCTATTTGCCGATGCCGTTCCGCAAGGGCCTTCGCATGACGCTCCAGAACAGGAGCCATGACGCGGGCGGCGAGTTCCACTGCCAGGTGGCCTACACGCATCAGTTGCCGCAGGCCCCGGCCGGGGCGCTGGGATACTTCGGCGCGGCATACCGCCGGGCCTGGCCCATCACGGAGACCAGGGATTACGTCCTGTTCGACTACCAGGGCCGCGGCGCAGTCGTGGGCCAGGTGATGACCGTCGAGCCGGTCCACAGTGACATCAAACGCTGGTGGGAAGGCGACCTGCGCATCACGATCGACGGCGAGAGTACGCCGCGCTTCCACGGCACGGGACATGAAGATGAATACCAGGGCGGCTGGTCCAACTTCTGGCTCACCAACCCCTACTCGCTGCCGCTGTTCGGCGAACCCAAGACGGAGAACCTGGTGAATGTCGGCGGCCAGATCAACGGCTCGACGACCGCCTACCGGTTCTGGCCCGGCAAGATCCATTTCGCCCGGTCGATCACGATCTCGACCGAGCATGGGAACCAGAATGACACGCCCGCGAACTACTCATCGTTGGTCTACTACTACTATGTTCCGCCGGCCACATGACGGAGACGTGGGGTGGTGAAAGGCCGGTTGGTTCGGTGTGCGGACGTGACCCAGGGCGTCGCTCCGCGACTGTGCCGCTCGGCTCTGCTCATGGGCTCCCTTCGGCCCCGTCGCTTCCCGACTACGAGCTCAGTCCTAACCACCGCGCGACCTGCAAGCCAATGGATGGTGCGTTTCGTGTAGCGATAAGCGACGACGCTTCTGGTCTGACTGCCTGACTTGCCTCAGGACAGACCCCCCCCAGCCCCCCCTTTGCAAGGGGGGGAAAGGAAAGGGAGCCGGCTAATGCGCGCGCTCGCGCAGTTGGACACCCCCCCCTTTTACAAGGGGGTGCAGGGGGGGTAGCTGACGCACTCGCTCGCGCGCCCACCCAAACAAACATCCCCCCCTTTACAAGGGGGGGCAGGGGGGGGGGGGGGTAGCTAACGCACTCGCACGCGCCCCCACCCAAACAACCCCCCCCCTTTGCAAGGGGGGGAGGGGAGGGTAGCACCTCACACGACCCTGGTCTCCGTGCCGGACCGTTTCGAGGTCCAACCGGACCACTGGCTCGAGGCGGTGCCCGATCTGCTCCAACGCCCCCTTGATCATCACGTAGGGCCTCAGTCTCCGGCGTGTCCACCGCGCGATCTGCAAGCCAATGGATGTCGCGTTTCGTGTAGCGATAAGCGACGATGCTTCTGGTCTGACTGCCTGACTTGCCTCAGGACAGCCCCCCCAGCCCCCCCTTTGCAAGGGGGGAGAGAAATGGGGGCCGGCTAATGTGCGCGCTCGCGCAGTTGGACACCCCCCCCTTACAAATGGGGGAAGGGTAGCTAACGCACTCGCTCGCGCGCCCACCCGGATAAACCTCCCCCCCTCGCAAAGCGGGGCTGGCTAACCACTCGCTCGCGCGCCCACCCAAACAACCCTGCCCCCCTTTACAAGGGGGGGCAGGGGGGGGTAATAACCTTACACGACCCTGGTCTCCGTGCTGGACCGGTAATCCAGACGCTCTGCTTCGGTTCTCTCTGACTCAGCTCCCCGGATTCAGCTCGAGCTCACCATGATGGCTGGGCCGAAGGCCAAGTGCACCGCAGCCTGACCCGATGAATCGGTCCCACCGCGGACTGCTCTTCACCTGAGCGCGCGAGGGCCGATCACCACCCGCCTCCCCGCGATCCGACGGCGGACGCGTTACGCCTTGTGGTAGACGATCCGTCCGCCCACGATGGTTGCCTGAACGTCCAGGTCGTCGTCAATGACCGCCAGGTCCGCGTCCGAGCCCTCCTGGATCGCCCCCTTGCGCGGCCACAGTGACAGGACTTTGGCAGGCACCTCCGTCACCGTACGGATCGCGTCGCGGAGCGAACAGCCGGTGAAGCGGATGAATCGGCGGACCAATTCCGAGAGCCCGACCGCCGTGCCGACCAGCGTACCGTCGTGATAGAGGGCCGCGCCTCCGCGGGCGGTGTACGGCAGGCCGTTGTAGACGTAGGTGCCGTCGGGCAGCCCAAGCGCCTGGATGCCGTCCGTGATGACGACGCAGCGGTCGACGCCGACCGACTGGCGGACGAAGGAGATGACTGCCGGGTGCAAATGCACGCCGTCGGCAATCAGCTGGACCGTGACGGCCGGATGGGCCAGGATGGCCAGCAACGGTCCGGGATTGCGGTGGTGCAGCGAGGGCATGGCGTTGAACAAGTGCGTCGCGTGCGACACGCCGGCTTCGAACCCCTGCATCGTCTCCTCGTAGGAGGCACTCGAGTGCGCGATGGCCGCCACGCACCCGGCCGAGACCAGATGACGGATCAGCGGCAGGCAGCCGGGCAGCTCCGGCGCCAGGGTCATCATCCGCAGCGTCCCGTCGAGCAACGCTTCGATCTCTCCCCGTGTCCGATCGCTCGGCAGTCCGATGCAGTCGGGCTGGATCATGCCCCGCTTCTGCGGCGCGATGAACGGCCCTTCGAGGTGCGCGCCCAGCAACCGAGCCCCATCCAGGTCCCGGCCGGTCAACTCGGCCACGACCGGCAGGTGCCGGTTGTCGCCTCCCGGCCGAAACACGGTGGTCGCCAGGAAGCCGGTGACACCGTACCGCGCACAGGTGCGGGCAATCGTCGCGATGGCTTCGGGGCTGGCATCCAGCACATCGGCCCCGCCCGCCCCTTGAATATGCACATCCAGGAAGCCGGGCACGACGAGCTTCCCGCGCGCATCGAATGTGCGCTGCGCGCCGGGTGATTCGATCGAGGCCGCCACCCGCTCGATCCGGCCGTCCGCGATCAGCAGAGAAGCCGGTGAAGGATGTTGGGAATCGAGCAGCCGTGCGTTGGTAATGAGCAATCGGGTTGGCACAGGGAGCATTCCTTGGTTCGGAATCGCGTGCGCGCACCAGCATGCGCTGAGCATCTGCCATATAATGCCACCCTGAGCACCGCGGCACAACGGGACGGATCTCGTGCGGACTCCTCAACGGCCTGCGGGCGCTCCACTTCATCGCCGGGCAACTGCCTCGTTCCTTTGCGCCGTGCAAGTCATACCGGTCATTGGCTTTACGACAGGCGTCGCGCGCCGTGCCGGCGCCCTGCCCTGGCCGGCGGGCGGTTGCTCGTCTAGAATCCTCCCTCGTGCAGCCTAATCCGCCTTGTAGTCGAGTTGTCAGCAAGGGGAGCGGGGGAACCATCGGATCGGCTCGGGTCGATCCTGGGGCGCAGGGCCGCGGCAACAGCCCGGGATACTTTCAAGTCCTAGCCCGTCAGCTAACCTCGTCGGCACGGCCGGACGATGCGTCTGGACCGGTTGGGAGAGCAAGCCCGTCTCTGCACCGGCGCGGTGCTTGTGCATTGTGAACTGAAGTCCCCGAGACATGGCAGGCAACGCGGCGCACGCGGCGGCACATCGGCCGTGGCACATGAGGAGGGTTTCCCGTTCGGGGCTGCGCCATCGAAGATTCGGGCCGGCCGAGACGCTGGTGGGTTCGTTCCTGCTGCTGATCGTGCTCGGCACGCTGAGCCTGAAGTTGAGCCCGGGGCTGTGCCAGGGCGATTCGCTCACCTGGAACGACGCGGCGTTCACGGCGACCAGCGCCGTCTGCGTCACCGGCTTGACGGTGGTGGATACCGCCACCTACTTCACCGTGGCCGGACAAGCTGTGGTGCTGGTCTTGATCCAACTGGGCGGCTTGGGGATGCTGGTCCTGACAAGCATTGTCGTGCTGGCCTTGGGTGGGCGGCCGTCGCTCCGCGCGGAGACGGGCGCCGTCGGTTCGCGATCCGTGGCCCCGCACATCCCTGCCCGGAAGCTGATCGTGGACATCGTGCGGTTCACGTTTCTGCTCGAGGCCGCCGGTGCCATCCTGTTGTCTGCCTGTTGGGCGCCTCGGCTGGGCTGGACCCGATCGCTGTGGCCGGCGGTCTTCCATTCGGTCAGCGCGTTCTGCAACGCCGGCTTCTCGACCAACACATCCTCGCTGGTGGGCCTTCGCGATTCGCCGGTCACGATTCTGGTCATTTCATGCCTCATCGTCAGTGGCGGGCTGGGGTTCGTCACGATGAGAGAAGTGCAGGAGCTGCTGCTCCGGTGGCGGACCACGCGCGGCCGGCGACTGTCGCTGCACAGCCGAATCGTGCTGGTGACCACGGCCGTGCTGATCGTCGCGGGCTGGGCGCTCTTCGCGGTCTTCGAGTGGCGTGGGGTCTTGAGCGACATGCCGCTGCTGGACAAGCTCTCCAACGCGTTCTTCATGAGCGTCACTCCCCGCACGGCGGGCTTCAACACGATCGACTACGGCCAGGCATCCGACAGCACGAATTTCCTGACGATCATCCTGATGATGATCGGCGGGTCGCCAGGCTCCACGGCGGGCGGCATGAAGACCACGACCTGCGCCTTGCTGGTGCTGCTGGCCTGGTCGCGGCTGCGCAGCCAGGCGACGGCGACTTTCGCGCGTCGTTCGGTTCCGGAAGAGACGATCCAGCGCGCGATCGGCTTGTTCGTGATTGCGACCGGCATCATGGTGGTGGGCGTGTTCGCCTTGACGCTCAACGGCGACTTCCTCGGCCCCAGCCATGAGTTCCTGGAACGTCTGTTCGAGGCGGCCAGCGCGTTCAACACCGTGGGGCTGTCGATGGGCATTACCAATCAGCTCCCGGCCGCGTCGCGGTGGGTGCTGATCATGATGATGTTCGCCGGGCGGACCGGCCCGCTGGTGATCGCCACGGCGCTGATCGTCCGTCTGGCGCGGCGTGGCAGGTTCCGGCACGCCTATGAAGATGTGGTCGTTGGGTAGCAGCGGTCCGCTGCGGACCGGATGGAGCGCAACATGAAACGTTACGTGGTCGTCGGGCTCGGGAATTTCGGATTCACTGTGGCGAAGTCGTTGTCGGACAACGGCCATGACGTCATCGCCATCGATCTGGATGGCGACGTCGTCGACCGTCTGGCGCCGCTGGTTTCCAACGCGGTGGTGGGCGATTGCACCGATCTGGAGACGCTGCAGCGCGTCGGCGCTGCGGAGGCGGATGCGGCCATCGTGTCGACGGGCGATGACATGTCGACAAGCATCCTGGCCACGATGGCCCTGCGCGACTTGGAGGTGGAAGACATTTACGTGAAGGTCGTGTCGAACGATCATGCGCGGATCATGCAACGCATCGGCGTGACGGAGGTCGTGTTTCCGGAGCGTGATACGGCGCTGGCGCTCGCGGCCCGGATTGCCGGCCCCGCCCTGCTCAACTACGTGCGTCTGGGGCCGGGCTTCAGCATTCAGGAGATGGGCGTCCCCGGCAGCTGGGACGGCCGGTCGATCCGCGAGCTGGAGCTGCGTCAGCACTACGACATCACGATCGTCGCGCTCCACGACGTCCTGACCGGCAAGATCATAGCCACGCCGGACCCGGACCATATTCTCCGCGACTCCGATACGCTGCTGGTCGCGGGCGACGACGCCGCCCTCGCGCGCGTCGCGAGCATCCGCTGACCCATGTCCCGTCTCTCCGGCGTCGGCCTGTGTGTGCGCTGCTCGTCGCGGCCTGGCGCACCGGACCGCCACCTCCCAGTCGCCCGGCGCGCCGCGTCAGGCCGAGCATCCGCAGCGCGGCAGGCGCCCGCGTGGTGGTTCGACGGCGACTAATCCAATCCTCGTGCGAGGCGCTGCAGCAGGCGGCCTTGCGGATCGCGCAGCCGGATCTCCAGGGGCATCCGGCCGGGCAGGCTGTGCGTGGCGCAGCCGAAGCACGGATCGTAAGCGCGGAAGGCCATCTCGACCATATTGAGCAGGCCCTCGGTGGCCGCCCGGCCGTGATGAATCAAGGTTTGGGCGGCTTTCTTGACCGACATGCAGATCGGCGCGTTGTTGTTCGTCGTGCCGACAATCAAGTTGACCTTGGTCAAGATGCCGCGTTCGTCAGTCACGTAGTGGTGCGTGAGCGTGCCGCGCGGCGCTTCGACCGACGCAATGCCTTCGGTCGGCGTCTCGGTCGGCAACACGCGGTATTCCCGGCTGGTGATCTCCGGGTCCGTCGCCAGCTCCACCCAGCGTTCGGTGGCGTAGAGCAGTTCGATCAGCCGGGCCCAGTGGGTGGCCAGCGTATGGTTGACCGGCTTGCCGCCCAGCGTCTCGTAGAACTTCAGGTATTCCGCCTGGGCTCGCGGCGTGGCCATGCCATCCGCGGCGTTCAGGCGCGACAAGGGCGTGGCCTTGTAAACGCCGGAGTCCACGCCGTCCACCAGACCCTTCCAACCCACCTTCTTCAGGTAGGGGAACTTCAGGTAGCTCCAGGGCTCTACCCGCTCGGCGATATACTCCTGATAGTCCCGGGCGTCGAACTTGGCGTGCTCCTTGCCATCCGGCCCGACCACACGGATCCGGCCGTCGTAGAAATTCAGCCGGTTGTCGGCGTCGACGGTGCCCATGTTGTAGGTGCGATGGAGATAGGTGTCGCCGGTGACCAGCTGTACGAAGTCGCTGTTCTCGAGCACGATGTGGGTGAACAGCTCCAGCGAGAACGCGGCGAATTCCAGGGCGTCGCGGCCGAGCTGTTCGATCTCTTGCCGCTGCTGCTCGGTGATCCCGCGGCTGACGCCGCCGGGCAGGCCCCAGTTCGGATGGATCTTGCGCCCGGCGATCATTTCGATCAAGTGATGTCCGTCGCGCCGCATCTTGAGCACCTTGCCGGCGACCTGCAGGCCCACTTTCTGGATGATGCCCAGGATGTTGCGTTCGGCGACGGGCGCCGTGGGGCCGATGACGAAGTCCGGGCCGGCCAGGACGTAGAAATGGGTCGTGTGATCGGTCGCGACGAAGATGTTGTAGAGCATCTCCCGCAGCTTCTTGGCGGCGGGCGGCGGGTCGACCTGGAACAGGGCGTCCAAGGCCTTGGTCCCGGCGATGTGGTGGGCTTCCGGGCACACGCCGCAGATGCGCGCCGTCAGGTTCGGCATGTCCTCGGCTTGCCGCCCCACGCAGAACTGCTCGAACCCGCGCAGCTCGGGAATCTGCAGGTAGCAGTTGGCCACATCCCCTTGCTCATCCAGGAAGATATCGATCTTGCCATGCCCTTCCAGGCGCGTGATCGGGTCGATGGATATCCGACGGTTCTGGGCCGCGACTGACATGGGGAGGGCTCCTGGGGAAACGTCGTTATGCCGTGTGGTCCGCGGATGTGCCGGCCGGCTCCCGCGCACAACCGTCTCCGTTGCTCGACAGCCTGCTCCGCCGCAGCTGGCTGGCGGCGAGGCTGAAGCGGTAGAAATTCCCGATCGGGTCGGGGATCCCGTCGCGGATGATCCGGTCGATTTCGTCCGGGTCGTTGGAATCGATCATCGAGGACAATGCGGCCATCAGGCGTGCGCCGAAGTCCTGGACGCCGTCATTGGGTCCGTAGCAGCCGATGCAGGGCGAGTTGACATTCGGGCATTTGGCGCCGCACCCGGCGCGCGTCGCGATGCCGCAACAGAGGATGCCTTGTTCCAGCAGGCAGGTGGTTTCGTCCGGCACGATCTCCCACGTGCGATAGAACTTCCTGATCTTCTTGTCCTGGCGCGTGCGCGGACATTCCTGGCAGACGGTGGTGTCCGCGCCGATCACGGAGCCGGCGGGCGGCAGTTGGTTGTTGATGATGGCCGAGACGGCGTCCCAAATGCGGTCCGCTTCCGGCGGGCAGCCGGGCAGGTAGTAGTCGACCGGCACGGTCTGGGCGAGCGTCCGGACCGTGTTGTAGAACACGGGCAATTGCAGCTCCCCTTCGGGCATCGGAGTGGCGGGTTGCGGCTCGATGCCGTCCGGGTTTTCGGTCGAGGGTGTCAGGTGGTAGACCGTGTCGAAGATCTCCCGCCGGTTGGTGGCGTTGGCCAGGCCCGGGATGCAGCCTTCGATGGCGCACGAACCGAACGCGACGAGCACCTTCGACTTGCGGCGCAGCAGCTGGGCCATGTACTCCTGCTCGCTGGTGCGAATGCCGCCGTTGAACAGGCAGACGTCGATCCCGCCGTCGTCCATCCGCTCGACATCGTGCACCTTGACATCCATCGCCACGGGCCAGAAGACGATCTCGAAATGGGCCGCGACATCCAGGATTTTTTCGTTGAGCGCCAGCACCGCGATCTCGCACCCACCGCACGACGCGGCCCAGTACAATGCCAGCTTGCCCTTTGCGCCGTTGTTCATGCCAGGACCTCCATCACTTCCGCGTGCTCGCGTATGATTCGCTCCAGGGCGTCCGCCGACCGCCCGTCATCCTCCCAGTTCGCGGACCAGGCCAGCGGCCCCAGCTGCCGGATGTCGGCGACGAACCGGTCGATCGACTCCGCCAGATGCTGCCCTTCGGCCGCCGAGGCCCACACCAGTCGCAATCGGTCGCCGTCGATGCCCATCTGCTCCAGGAAGTAGCGGAGCATGGTCACGCGTCGGAGCGCCTTGTAGTTCTGTTCCACGTAATGGCAGTCGCCCGGATGGCAGCCGGCGATCATGACGCCGTCGGCCCCCAAAGCGAACGCCTTGAGCACGAACGTCGGATCGACGCGCCCGGTGCACATGACACGGACGATCCGCACGCAGGGCGAATACTTGATCCGCGCCGTGCCCGCCAGATCGGACGCCGTGTAGCTGCACCAGTTGCACATGAACGCCACCACACGCGGATCGAACGCCGGCTCGGCCGGCTGCAGAGCGGGATCGGACATGGCTTGATCATCCCTCCCAGTGGAATCACACGTAGTTCATCAGCCCCTCCAGCTCGGCGTCCACTTGCGCGTCGCTGAACAGATGCTGCATCGCCGCGCCGGACGGGCAGGCGGCGACACAGGTGCCACAGCCCTTGCACAGCGCCGGATCGATCACCGCGATGTTCCGCGCGTCGTCGCGGCTGATGGCCAGATACGGACAGAGCGGGATGCAGGTCCAGCAGCCGGAACACATGTCCGGCTCGATCCAGGCCGTGTTCGGCTCCAGCTCGACCTGGCCGGCGTCGATCAGCGCCAGGGCCTGCGCCGCGGCGGCGTCCGCCTGCGCGACCGTGTCGGGGATGTCCTTCGCACCCTGGCAGGCGCCGGCCACGAACACGCCGTCACTGGCCGTGTTGACCGGCGCCAGCTTGGGATGCTTCTCCAAGAAGAACCCCTCGGCGGAACAGGAGATGCCGAACGACCGCCGGACGTCCTGCGCGTCGGGTTGCGGCTCCAGGGCCACCGACAGGATGACCATGTCGACATCCAGCCGGCGGATCGAGCCGAGCAGCGTGTCGTCCACCTGCATCGTCAGCCGGCCGTTACCGGCCGACGCGTCCCCGCTGGCCGGGCGGATATCCGCCACCTTGCCGCGCACGAAGTGCACGCCCTCGTTCTGCACCCGCTCGTAAAATTCCTCGAAGCTCTTGCCCGGCGTGCGGATGTCGATGTAACAGTTGTAGACTTCCGCCCCGGTCTTCTCACGCACCAGATGCGCCAGCTTCAGCGAATACATGCAGCAAACGCGCGAACAATACGGGTGATAGTTGCGGTCCCGGCTACCCACGCAGTGCACGATGCCGACCCGGGTCGGAGTCGAGCCGTCACGCAACGTCAACTTGCCGGCCGTGGGGCCGCCGGCGTTGAGCAGGCGTTCGACCTCCAGGCTGGTGTAGACGTTCGGGTATTTGCCGTAGCCGTAGTAGGTGATCACGGAGGGATCGAAAGTCGCAAATCCGGTGGCCACCACGATGGCGCCGACTTCATACTCCTCCACCGTCTCCTGCTGGTCGAACCGGATCGCGTCGCGTTCGCCACAGGCCTCCACGCAGCCCTTCGAGCACTTGCCCCGCGCGATCTGCAGGCAGGTCTCCGGATCGATGACCGGGACCGGCGGCACCGCCTGGGCAAACGGCACCCAGACCGGCTTGCGCATGCCCAGCCCCTGATCGAACGGGTTGGGGAACCGGGCCCGGGTGAACGCACAGCCCTCGATGCACAGCAGGCAGCCCACGCACAGGCTCTCATCGATGTAGCGCGGCTTGCGGCGGATCTTGACGCGGTAGTTGCCCACCGATCCCTCCACCGACTCGACCGTCGAATAGGTCAACAGCCTGATGTTGGGATGCAGTTTGACGGCGGTCATCTTCGGGGTGAGGATGCACGCGGCGCAATCGAGCGTCGGGAAGGTCTTGTCGAACATGGCCATATGCCCGCCAATGCTCGGCTCGCGCTCGACCAAGATCACCTCCTTGCCGGCATCGGCCATGGTCAAAGCCGCCTGGATCCCCGCGATCCCGCCGCCCACCACCAGCGCGCGCGGACGGATCTGCACGAACTGCCGCTGCAGCGGTTCGTGCCCCGCCACGCGACGGATGGCGGCCGCCAGGTGCGACTGCGCCTTGACATAGGCGGCTTCCCGGTCGTCGGTCACCCAGGCGACCTGTTCGCGGATGTTGGCCATCTGGACGAGGAAGCGGTTCAGGCCCGCGTCTTCCGCCGCGCGGCGGAACGTCGCTTCGTGCAGGTTCGGCGAACAGGCCGCCACGACGATCCGGTTGAGCTGGAACTCCTGGATGTCGCGCTTGACCAACTCCTGGCCCGGGTCCGAGCACATGTACTTGTAGTGCCGCGCAAACACGACGCCGGGCAGCTGTTCAGCCCACGCAGCCAATGCCTCCACGTCGATCGTGCCGGCGATGTTGGTGCCGCAATGGCATACGTACACCCCGATCCGTAACGAACTATCGCGTGATATCATGGTTGATCCCCACTCCAGCCGCGACCGGAGCCGCGACGCCCATCGCTTCGCACACCAGTTCGCCCAGGTCGGCCACGCGCAGCCGGCCTTCGACACCCACCGTCTTCACCGCGTCCTGGAACATGACCAGGTCCTTGGGACAGGCCACGACCAGGCACTCCACGCCGGGCAGCGCGAGCGCCTCCCGGACGCGGTTCTCCGCCGGCCGCTCGGCAATCCCCGGCGCGTCTTTCATCCAGACCCGGCCACCGCCCGCGCCGCAGCAGAAGCTGTTGGACCGGCTGCGCGGCATCTCCACCAGGCGGGCGCCGATCGCGTGCAGGACCCGTCGGGGCGCATCGTAGATGCCGTTGAAGCGGCCGAGATAACACGGATCGTGGTAGGTCACCGTGCAGTCCACGCAGCGCTCCGGGTCGAGCGAGCCCTCACGGATCAGCTCGTCCAGCAACTGCGTGTAGTGCAGCACCGGCTTGCCGGCCAACGCCGCCGCCGCGGCATCGTCCGCGCCGGCCTGGTATTCGTTCTTCAGGGTGTTGAACGTGTGCGGGTCGGTGGCCAGCACGCGCCGGAACCGGTCCCGGACCGCGTCCAATGCCCGCCCGTTCTTCTCGCGCAGCAGCGCAAACAGGCCCTCCTCGCCGATCCGACGCACGTCGTTTCCCGCGTTCTGTTCCTTGTCCATCAAGAGCCCGACGTCGACGCCCGCGACGTGCAGCAGCGTCGCGATGGCGCGCGTCACCTCGCGCGCGCGCGGGTCGTACGAAGCATAATCGCCGACGAACCACAGGCAGTCGACGGCTTCTTTCCGCACGTCCTTGAGCGCGAAGTCCAGCGACTTCGTCCAGTCGGCGCGCTTGCGGGCCGATTGGCCGAACGAGTTCCCGTACCGCTGGAAGTTCATCAGCGCGTCCTGAAGCCCTTCGTCGACCTGGCCCTGGTCCACCAGGTGGCGCCGCAGGTCGATGATCAGCCGCGGATGCTGCACCTGGACCGGGCAGATGTCCTCGCACGCCCGGCAGGTACAGCACGCCCACAGCTCGGCAGGCGTGACAGTCGATTCGTGCAGGCTGGCCGCGTCGCCGTTGGCCGACCGCGCCGTGCGCAGGAGCTGCGCGCTGAGACCCTGCACCAGATCGCGCGGCGACAACGGGAGGCCGGCCGCGTGCCCCGGGCAGACCTCCTGGCACTTGCCGCACCAGGTGCAGGCGTCCACCTGCAGCAACTGCCGCCAGGTGCAGTCGCGCAGCGTGCGAACGCCCGCCTCGGCGACCACGCGCAGCCGGCCCGGCGGCGCGTCCTCGCGCAGCAACAGGTTGGCCGGCGATGAAAACAGGTGAAAGGCCTTCGTGTAAGGGATGCTGACGATCCATCCGAAGGCGAGCAGCGCGTGCGCCCACCACACCACCTGGTGCAGGCGCCGGACCGACGCCGGCGGGAGCGGCACGAAGACGCTCGCCAACCCGCGGCCGACGGGCGCTGCGCTGGCGGCCGGGAACACCGCGCCGCCCGCGGCGATCCGCTGGAGCTGCTCCGCCCGGCGCCCCGCGCCCATGTGCAACCGTTGACCCACGCTCAGCTCCTCGAGCACGGCGCGCCGCGCCGCGGGATCGCCCGCCGCAGCCGCCACCCGCGCTTCGATCTGCAGCCCTTCCGCGATCCGCAGCCCCTCCACCAGGAAACCGGTCAGCGCGATCAGCGCTAACGACGAGAGGAACGGGAACTTGTCCCACAAGCTGATGTTCGCCCGCGTGGCCTGCAGCCGGGCCGGGCGCAGGACGTAACGCCGGTAGGCGGCCAGCGACACGCCGAGTATCAAGACGACGCCGAACAGGTCCAAGGCGAACTCGAACAGCATGTAGAACCGGCCGCTCAGCAACTGGCGGTCCAGCAGCCAGTTGGTGACGTCCTGGTCGATCGTCGCCAACGCGGTGCCGACGAACAGGACGACGATGCCCCAGAAGATCGCCTGGTGCATGATGAGCGAGAAGCCGTCGCGCGCGAGTCGCGACTGGAACAGCGCCGTCTTGACCAGCCCGGACAGTTGAGGCGGGCGCAGCGCACGCGCCAACTGCCGGCGCACGGTCGGCGTGTCGGGTTCGGCCGCGCCGATCGAAAACCACTTCCGCACACGCCAGATCACGCCGGCCAGGAACGCAATGATGACCAGCGGGATCATCATGTAGAACGTGATGGCCGCCCCGTGCGGGACGTTCCACATGATCGGCCGAGCATAGTTCATGGCTGGCTGCTTTCTACGCTCTCTGCGCGCTGATCGCCTCCACCAGGGCCGGCAACAGGTCCAGCGCGTCCGCTTCCGCGCCGTAGTGCGCCGCGCCGAAGATCGGCGCTGTCGGATCCGTGTTCACCGCGATGACCAGCTCCGCCCCGTCCATGCCTTCCAGATGTTCCGGCGCACCGCTGACCCCCAGCGCAAGATACAGCTTGGGCCGCACGGTCATCCCCGATTTGCCCACTTGGCGCGTGGCCGGGAGCCAGCCCTGGTCGACCACCGGGCGCGATGCGCACACGGCGCCGCCGAGGGCCTGGGCCAGCTCTTCGGCCAGCGCTACGTTGTCCTGCTGCTGGATCCCCCGCCCGACCGCCACCAGGATGTCCTGTTGCGTGATGTCGACATCGCCCGCCTCGGGCAGCACCCAGTCCTGGAACCGCACCGCGCCGGGCGCCAGGGGCGCGGCCGGCGCATGCGACTCGACCTGCCCGGCGCCCGCCTCCGTGGCGGCGCGGAAGCTGCCCGGCATGATCATCAGCACGGCCGGCGACGCGTCGATCGACAGGTCGGCCGTCATCTTGCCCGCATAAAACGACGCCTTGACGGCCAGCGCCGAACCGGCGACTTCGACCGACTTGCAAGCGGTCACCAGCGGCGCCTGGAGCCGACCGGCGAGCAACGGCGCCAGGTCCCAGCCGATCGAGGAGCCTGGCACCAGCACCGCGCGCGGCTGCTGGGCCGCGACGACCTGGGCCAGCGCCGTGACGAACGGCTCGGGCGCGAAGTCGGCCAGCTGCGGGTCGTCCACCTGGATGATGCGGTCGGCGGCCGAGAGGGAAGGCACGTAGCGCGCGCCGTCGTCGCTCAACACCACGCAGATCACCTGGCCGCCGGTGGCCGCGGTCAAGCCACGGGCGGCGGTCAGGAGTTCGCATGTGATCCCGGCAACCGCCCGGCGATGGATCTCGGCCACAACCAGCACGTCGGAGGCGCTCATTTCAGCAGTCCTTTCTCAGCAAGAATCGCCGCAATACGGCCAGCGATCTCGGTCTCCGAGCCGCTGAGCATCTCTGCGTGCGTGCCCGCTACGGATGGATAGAGTCGGCGGACGGCGACCGAGGGTGGGCTGGCCGGCCAGGTCACTTGGGGCTCCTCGAACCGGGTGTCCTTCATGGCCGCGCGGATCCGGCTCACAGGCACATAGCGGGGCGGTTGGTCGGCGCCGAGAATCCCCAGCACGGCCGGCAGTTGAACGATCAGGCGGGCCACCACCGCGCCGGGGAACTCCTTGCAGGCCACCACGGTGCCCGGCTCCGATCCCGCGTGCACGCCGCGAATGACGCCGACGTAGGGCAGACTCAAGGCGCCCGCCAGCGCCGGGGCGAGCACGCCGTCCAGCTCGTCGTGCGCCTGCACACCCACCAGGACCAGGTCGGCCTGGAGCCCCTGCACCACCTCGGCCAGCAGGGCCGCGGCAGTCCGCGGGGCGGGCGGTGCGCCGTCGGCGACCGGGACCTTCACGACGCGGTCCGCGCCCTTGGCAGCGGCCGTGTACAGCGTGTTGTCTACATCGCCCAGCCCGAATGCCACGACCGTCACCGTGCCGCCGCCCGCCTCTTTCAACAGCAACGCTTGCTCCAGGGCGTGATCGTCGCACTCGTTGATGATGAACGACGCGGCGTCCCAATCGATGGCCGTTCCGGAGCTGTCGATCTCCAACGCCTCAATCAGGTCAGGCACCTGGCGGACCACGACGACAATGTTCATGCGACTCCCCTTTCACCCAAACCCATCGCTTCCGCGAGCAGTTCGATGATGTCCCGCACCTGCAGGCGATCGTCCACGCCGGCGACCTTGGCAGCGTCTTCGAACCGGGACAGCTCGTACGGACACGACACCGCCAACGTGTCTGCCCCGGTCTCCGCGGCCTGCCGGATCCGGTCGTCCGACAACCGGTGTCCGCCGTGCGCGACGATGTGCGCATCGAGCCACATCCCGCCGCCCCCGCCGCCGCAACAGAGGGCATCCTCGTGGTGCCGCTCCATCTCGACGAGCTTCACGCCGGGGATCAGCTGCAGGAGGGCCCGCGGCGGGTCGAAGCAACTGCAACGCCGGCCCACACAGCAGTTGTCGTGATAGGTCACCGTGGCCTCGATGGGCTGGACGATCAGGGACCGCAGTTGCTCCAGCCGCTCCGCCAGGAACATCGTGTAGTGTTGGACCGGATACCAGGCGCCATAGCGCGGGTAGAAGGCCTGTAGGGCGCGGTAGGCATGCGGGTCGAGCGTCAGGAGCGTCCCGAATTCCTGCGCGCCGAGCAACGCGCGGTTCTCCTCCACCAGCGTCTCGAACAGCCCCTCCTCGCCGAACATCCGCTCGCATTCACCGACGGATTTCTCTTTCGCGCCCAGGACGCCCCAGCTCACGCCCAGCCGGGTCATGATGCGCGCCCAGGAGCGGGTGACCACCTGGTTACGCGGGTAGTACGATGGATAACAACCCACCAGCCAGAGCACGTCCACCGGGCGCGGGTCTTTCGACAGGTCCAGCACGGGCGTCTCGAGGCCCTTGGCCCAATCCAGCCGCTGGCGCGGCGATTTGCCGAGCGTGTTGCCGTACTTGAAGAGGTTCTGGAACGTCTCCTGCAGTTCCGCGGGCGGTTGATACCCCGCCTGCATCGAACGGTCCCGCAGGGCCGGCCACAGGCCGTCGGTCAGTTCGATATCGCGCGGACAGCGCAGCGAACAGGTGTAGCAGCCGACGCACATCCACAGCGAGGGGCTGGCCAAGACCCGTTCCAGGTTCCCGGTCGTCGCCTGCAGGATCAGCTTCCGCGGCGGAAACTCCATCGCCTCGCCTAAGGGGCAGCTGGCCGCGCACAGCCCGCATTGCATGCAGGTGAGCGGCGACGCGCCGCTGCCGTCCCGGCCCAGCTGTTCCAGCAGTTCCACGCCCGCGTCGGTAGATGCCACACTCATCGGTCGTCCTCCCCGCCTCGTCCAGTTCTCGACCCGGCTTGCGATCTCAATAGGCAGCCATCTCCCGCACAATGTGGTCAGCCAGCGCGGCCGTGGTCCGCGCGTCGAGACTCGCCAGCCCGCCCAGCGCGTCCGGCTGCACGGCCAACGTGGTGATCTTGCCGGCCGCGTCGCCCGGCTCGATGCCAAAATCGGGCTTCGTGTCGCGCGCCAGGCTGCCGGGCAACAAGCCGCTGTCTTTCGGCAACAGCACCATCAGCCGGTCGTTGGCCGTGGCCGTCTTGAGGATGTTGGCCGGGCTGAGGTTCGCCACGCCCGGCGTCATCACCACCGGCAGCATCTCGGCCAGCAGCTTCTGTCCCAGATGCATGCCCAGCCCCTCGGTGCGCCACAAGAGCCCCGGGGCCGCCAGCAGCTGGATGTGGCGGCCGTTGCGATTCGTGATCGAAATGGAACTGATCGGCTCCGAGGGACCCTTCTGCCGCTCCAGCAGCGGCGCTTGCGGCGGCTGAAACGCGGCCGCCAGGATGTCCGCCAGCTCGCGGTCCGCAAAAGGCTCGACCGCGTAGTACAGGATCTTGTGCTTGCGGTACGCCGTCTCGTGCGGATCTCCCGCCGCCGCGCAGACGACAACCCGCACCGGCGGAGACTGCTGGTTCACCAGCCCGACCAGGTCCGGCCCGACATCGGCAAACGACGGCGCGTCGAGGAAGACGACCCGACCGGCCGCCGGGTCCTCCAGGGCCGCCGCCAACGCGTCCCGGTCCGTAACGCGCCGCACCTGGCATCCCAGCGCGGTCAGTCGCTTGGCCTGCTCCTGGCCCACCGCCGCGTCGGCGTTCGCCAAGATCACCCGCCGCGCACTGCATTGCTCCGCCTCCCGGTCATACTCCGTCGTGCAGACCAACGCCAACCACCCTTCCCCGCATGGATCGCAGATCAGCCAGTCCAGACGCCGCGGCAGCGCCTCGTTGACGGCCAACACGACTCCGGACACCGGCGCGACCACCACCAGCGGCGCGGCGTCCGGCACCGAAATGCTGGCAATCGGCAACCCCTGATGCACCACCTCGCCGATGCGCGGCAGCCGCACCGCGGTCGGCGTCACCCCGTGCAGCCCGGGCATCACCGCGCCGACCACCGCCGAGCCGTCGACCTCCAGCCGGAACCACGACTCGCCCCAGAACAACATCTGCGACTCGGCGGCGAATATCGCCATCGCGGCTTCGTCGGCCGCGTCCCCGTCCCCTTCCGGAATGCGCCGCGTGGCCAACACGCGCTGCACGGCCGATGTGATCTCCTCGGATGTGAACGGCTTCGTCACGTAGTCGCAGGCGCCCAGGCGCATCGCTGCGGCCGCATTGGGTATGCTCGGATAACCCGTGATGATCAGCACGGGGACGTCCGCCCGCGTCTGCCGAAGCTGCTCCAGGAACTGGATCCCATCCATGTTGGGCATCTTGATATCCAACAGGATGATCTCGTAATCCTTCTCCACCGCCTGCGCCAGGCCTTGGCGGGCGTCGGTGAACGTGTCCACCGTGAACCCTTGGCGCGTGAAGATCCGACGGCAGGCCTGGCAGATGACCTCTTCGTCGTCGACCAACAGGAGTGCGTGACTGCTTGTCATGGCTCGTTCTCCTTTCACTGTGCAGAACATCGCCAAGTGCAACTCAGACGCCACCGCGCGTCATGCGAACCACAGCCAACGCGTTAGTTCGATTCGGAGGCTACGGCAACCGGCGTGCCAATGGCGATCGATCAAGGGCGGGCCGCGCACTGGGCCGCGATTCACGCAATACCAGAGTCCCTACGTTCGCCGCGCGGCGCGCCGCCCGGCCACTGCGCCGCGCGCGAACCACCGTCCACCCGCATCGCGACCTGACCCGCGTCCGCGCCCAGCCGCTGCGCAGCGCGCGAACGTCCGGGCACCGGCGCCGCGCGGAGCGACTGGGCGCCGCCGTGCCCGGCGGAGGGGTGTATACCGTATAGAAGTCAGGTCAGTGTATGAAACGCCATACATACAGGTCGCCCATGTTGGGGTGGTGGAGAGGCACGGTTTCGGCCATCGGCGCGTTGACCGATGCGTTCGGCCCGCGCATCAGGGGCGACAGGGGCCGTTACCGGCAGGCGTACCGGGCGGCGTGGCGGCGGATCGGACCGGCGGGACCACCGCCGGGCGGCCGGTCAGGTGTGGCCGTTCTTGTCTGGTTTCGCGTGCGGTTTGAGGTTGTGGTGGCGGAGCAGCGCGTGGAAGTTCGGCCGTAGCATGCCCACGTTTTCGGCGGCGCGCGTGATGTTGTGTGCGGAGCGTTCCAGGGCGGCGCGGAGGAAGCGGCGTTCCAGGTCGTCGACTACCTGGCGTTTGAGGTTTCGGAACTCTTCCCAGGTGCGCGGCGTATCGGCGGGGGACAGCGTGGGCCTGGCTTCCCGCACCTCGATGGGCAGATGGTCCAATTCGATGCGTGAGCCGCCGTACAAGACGGCGAGTCGTTGTACGATGTTGCGCAGCTCCCGGACGTTTCCCGGCCAGGAATAGACGTCGAGCTGCCGCATGGCTTCGGGCGAGAACCCGCCGAGCGGCAGCTCCATGCGGCGCGAGAATTTTTCCAGGAAGGTGCCGGCCAGCAGTGGGATGTCGCCCGGTCGTTCGCGCAGGGGCGGCAAGGACATCGGTACGACGTTCAGTCGATAGTACAGGTCGGCTCGGAAGGCGCCGACTTTGACCATTTCGGCCAAGTCCCGGTTGGTCGTGGCGATCAGGCGGATGTCGACTTCGCGTTCGGCCGTGTCACCGACCATGCGGAGGCGTCGCGTTTCCAGGACGCGTAGCAGCTTGCTTTGCGTTTCCATGCTCAGGTTCGAGACTTCGTCGAGCAATAGCGTGCCGCGGTGTGCGGCCTCGAACAGTCCGTTCTTAGTGGCGATGGCGCCGGAGAAGGAGCCTTTGACGTGCCCGAACAGTTCGCTTTCGAGCAGTGTGGGTGCCAGCGCGGTGCAATCACACCCCAGGAAGGGCTGATCGCAGCGGCGGCTGAGCCGATGGATTGCGCGGGCGACCATTTCCTTGCCGGTGCCGCTCTCGCCGGTGACCAGGGCGGTCGCATCGGCAGGCGCGATCCGTTCAATGAGCGCGAAGACGTCGCGCATGGCGGGGCACTGGCCAACCATGCCTTCGAAGCTGTCGGTGCTGAGCGCCGCGTTGTCGGCGGCCCCGGCCGGCGTCGGCGCGCCCGGCCCGGGCGCCAGCCGCCGCACAGCTTGACAAAGCGCCTCGAGGGAACAGGGCTCGCCCAGGTAGTCGGCAGCGCCTTCCCGCATGGCTTCGACCGCCGCCTCGACTGCCGGATTCCGGCTGACTATCACGACCGGCGCCGTATTGCCCAGGGCTTTGAGTTGGCGCAGGATCTGGACCGGCCCGGGATCCGGGGTCGTGAGTACCGCCAACACGATGTCGACCACGCTGACCTCGTGCGGCAGGACCTGGGCGGCCCCCTGCCGGCAGCAGTGGGCGTCCTGCCCATCGGCGCGCAGCAGGCGCTGGTAGTGCCTGACCGCCGCCGGGTCGCCGCCCAACACGAGGATCTTCCGCGGCATCATTTCGTCTCCGTTGCCGGGCGCGCCGAGTCCGGCGAGTCGGCCGGCACCTGCGGCAGAGTGACCACGAAGGTCGTCCCCTTGCCCGGCTCGCTCTCCACCTCCAATGTACCCCCATGCTGTTGCAAGATCCCATAGCTGACGCTCAACCCCAAACCGGTTCCTTTCCCCACCGGCTTGGACGTGAAGAACGGCTCGAAGATCTTGTCCAGGTCCTCCCGCCGGATGCCGCAGCCCGTGTCGGTGACGGTGACCCGGACGCGGCCGTTCGACGCGTCGGACCGCACCATCAGCGTGCCGCCGTTGGGCATCGCTTCACACGCGTTGAGAGTCAGGTTCAGGAACACCTGCTGGAGCTGGTTCTTGTCCACGTTGACCAGCGGCAGATCGTCACTCAGGTCCTCCACCATGAAGATCTTCTGGAACGCCTCGCGTTTGCCCAGCAGTCTGAGTGTCTGCCGAATCAGGTCGTTGATTTCCATCGGGCGTTGCACGAACGGCGTTTCGCGGGCGAAGTCGAGCAGGCCGCGCACAATCTCCCGGACCCGCTTGGTCTCGCGAATGATCAGATCCAGATCCTGCCGGTCCTGGTCATCCAGGTTCTCTTTCTCGCGCATCATGTCGGCGAAGGCCAGCACGCCGGTCAACGGGTTGTTGATCTCGTGCGCGACGCCGGCGGCCAGGCGGCCGACCGACGCCAGCTGCTCGCTCCGCCCGATCTGCTGCCGCGTCGAGAGCCTGACCAGCTCCTCCCGCTCCTGCATGGCGTGGGCCATGCTGTCCACCGCCCGGCACAGCAGGCCCATCTCGCCCGGCGGACGGATGCCGACACGCGCCGACAGGTCCCCGCCAATGACCTTCTGGGCCATGGCTACCACGTGCCGGACAGGACTCAAGACGAGTTCGTTGGCGACGCACAACAGGATCAGGCTGGCGATGGTCGCGCCCAATACGATGGTCACAAAGACCGCCGAGATCACGTTGAGCTGGTGGAGGAACGGGGCCCGCAACAGCCCGACGTACAGCACGCCGATCACGCGACCCGCCGGATCCCGGATCGGTTCGTACGCCGTGATGTACCAGTCGTTCACGACGAAGGCGGGAGCCGCCCAAGTGTCGCCCCGATCCAGCACCGCCTCGCAGACACTCTCGCTCAGCCGCGTACCCACCGCCCGCGACCCGTCCGCCATCGTGACGTTGGTCGCCACCCGCACGTCCCCCTGGAAGATCGTCACGGTGCCGATGTCCCGATCATGATAACGCTCCAACGGAAAGACCTCGCGCTTGATGGCGTCGACCAGATCAGCGCGGCGGTTGAGCAGGTCGCCGCCGTAGAGCCACGCCAGCAACCGCCCCTGCCTGTCCCGGACCGGCGCGACCGCGCCGGCCACCATCCCCTCGCACCGCACCGTCTCGCGCGTGGCCCGCGCGGCGGGCGTCGGCACCAGTTCCAGCCGAGCGCGGTCGGCCAGCTCCCGGCCTTCGGCGGCCAACCGACCGCGTGAGAGGATGACCGTGCCGGCGGTCGCTGCCTGATGGAGCTGTGCGTCATGCACCAGTGGATCGTCGGCCAGGCTCTCGCCCCGCTGCGAACCGCCCGTGCGACACATCACGCGACCGTGCGCGTCCAGCAGGGTGACGAAATCAACAGCTCCTGTCTCGTGAATGCCGGCGAGCAGCGCCTCGATCTCGGGCTCGTTGGCCGCCGTGACCGCGTCGATCAGCGCCCCATCCCGCGCCGCGCCCTTGAGATACGCCGCGATCAAGTCGATGTGACGCTCGTAGCCCGCCCGCGCTGCGTTCAGATTGCGCTGCACCCGCGTCTGCACCTCACGCAACCAGACGGCGCCCAGGTATCGCAAGGTGACAAACGAGAGCAACGAGTTGGCAACCAGGACCACCGCCACCACGACCGTGGCCAGCTTGAACCGGATGCTCATGGCCGTTCCCTTCCGCGATGCGCATTCGGGCGGCCCGCCGGGAAGACCTGCCGCCCCGCACGGCACGAACTCGGGCATAGCCACCACTCTACAGCAATCGCCGGGCCAATCCAGCGTCTTTTCCCACATCTGGGGCACGAAATCCGGCACTTGATCATCTTGCGTCACGGCGAGCGCGTATCGATGCGGAGCGCCGCGGCCACTCGGCCACGGTGGCCCGCGCGTCGCCGCCGCCCTTGACGGCGAGATGGTGCGCTGTGACACTCAGGCGAGGAGGGTACGGACGATGTCGGCTCGAGGCGCGAAACAGCCGGTCGAATTGGCGGCGTGCCCGTGTGCCGGCGGCACGTTGGACAAGCTCATCCAGCCAGCCATCCTGGTCATCCTGAGCGGCGGGCCCCTGCATGGGTATCGCCTGGTGGAACGCCTGGGCACCCAGCGCATCCTGGCCGGCCAGAAGCCGGACGCCTCGGGCGTGTATCGGTTTCTCAAGGCGATGGAGGGCAAGGGGCTGGTGACGTCGTCCTGGGATACGTCGCAGAGCGGGCCGGCGAAGCGGGTATACCAGATCACCGCGTCCGGCGAATCGTGCCTCCGCCAGTGGATCGCCACGCTCGAAGCATACCGCGACGGGGTCACGCACCTGCTCAGGGCCGCCCGCAAGGCCATCGCCGGCTGACCTCCTGAGGACCACCCATGACAGAATCCGCAGTGCCATCCGACCACCACACGCGTGCACGGGCGGATGAAGCTATCCGGCTGCATCCGATCGGCGTCATCCGCTCACCCTTCACCGAGTTTGCGGGGATGCCCATCCAGGGCATCTTCGCGGGCGACGTGCAGGGGACCGCCGAACTCAAGCCGGAGTATGTGGACGGCCTGCGAGACCTGGACGGGTTCAGCCACGCCATCTTGATCTACCACTTCCACCGATCCGACAGCCAGAAGCTCATTGGCAAACCGTTCCTGGAGAACAGGGAACACGGGATCTTCGCCATTCGCAGCCCGCATCGGCCGAATCACATCGGCCTGTCCGTGGTGCGGATTAAGAGCATCACCGGCAATCAACTCCACTTCAGCGAAGTGGATATCCTGGACGGCACGCCGCTGCTCGACATCAAGCCCTATGTCCGGCAGTTCGACACCCGGGACGACGCGGTGTGCGGCTGGATCGACAAGCACTTCGAGGACGGTCGGCGACCGCGGGGATTAGTATAGGCCACACAGGCCATTCGCCGCGCCCCGACCCAACCGCCCAGTCGCGTTTGCAGCGTGCACCCGTGTGGCCTCGGGGCTTTGAGCCTTTGGGTCGGGAAGCGCCAGTCGGAATTGCCTTCGCATGCCGTTTCCTCGTACAATGCCGCGCCGATCGCGGGGCGCTGGCCTCACGGATCGTGCTAGCATTTTTTGCCCGGGTGATGTGTCTCATCGGAGCGCGGCGTGTCATGACGGCTTGTTCAATTCGCGGGGCGGCAGCTTTCGTGCTCGCGCTGCTGATGTGGTGTCTGCCGGGAGTCTCGGCACAGACGTTTCAGCCGACGGGTTGGGAGCCTCCGACGCGGGAAGCGGCGATCGTGGACGCCGCGAGCCAGGTGCTTCACGAGATCATGGCGATTCCGGCGCGTGGCATTCCCATGTCGTTGTTGGCCGATGCCCAGGGGGTCGCAATCGTGCCCGATCTGCTCAAGGGCGGGTTCGTGGTGGGTGTGCGTCGCGGACGCGGTGTCCTGGTCATGCGCGACGAGAATGGCCAGTGGCGGCCGCCCACGTTCATCACGGTGACCGGCGGCAGCGTGGGCTGGCAGATCGGAGTGCAGGCGACGGACCTGGTCCTGGTGTTCAAGACGAAGACGAGCGTCGAGAGCCTCATGCGGGGCCAGTTCACGATCGGGGGCGGTCTGGCGGCGGCGGCCGGCCCGGTGGGGCGTCAAGTCGAAGCGGGGACCGATGCGCGCCTGAGGGCCGAGATCCTCTCCTACGCGCGGAGCCGAGGGTTGTTTGCGGGCGCGGCGCTTGACGGATCGGTGATCCAGGTCGATGTGCCGTCCAACGCGGCCTATTACGGGACCGTCGCCGCCGGGCAGGCACCGGCGCTGCCCCCCTCAGCCGTGCGGCTGCTGGAAGTGGTCTCCTTGTACGCGCCGGGAGGGTTTGACCAGGCGGGCGCGACCGCGTTGCCTGCCGCCGTGTTGCCTGCCGGCGCCGGTGGGGCGGACGCGCGGGCTGTGCAGCGCGAGCTGTCCGACGCCTCGCGACGGCTCGCCGCACTGCTGGACGACAGCTGGCGGCAGTATCTGATGCTGCCGGCCGAAGTCCATGCCGCCGATCGCCTGCCGTCGGCCGACGCGCTGCAGGAGGCCTTGCGCAAATACGACCGGGTGGCGGCGAGCCCGCAGTACCAGGCATTGGTCCAGCGGCCGGAATTCCAGCAGGCTCACGCCCTACTCAAGAGACTGTGCGCCCAACAGACGCCCGCAGCGCCGCTCACACTGCCGCCTCCGCCGTCGGCGCGGGAGTGAGGTGCGCTTGCGCTAATGGATCCCATGCTCGTCGCGCGGCGCCGCGGTCGGCTTCTCGAGCACGACCGCCCGGCTCAGGCGGACGCGTGGTCGTGTACGTTCCAACCAGCCGACGGCCGTGGCGCACGACACGGTATCTGCGAAGCGGCGTGCCGAGACATGCCCGCGGGGTTCGACGATGAGCAGCCGGCCCTCGGGCCGCACGCACGCGTGCATCTCGACCAGAAACGCGCGCAGATCGCCCAGCTCGTGCGCACTGTAGAACGCCAGCGCGAAATCGACGGGGCCGGCCACGCCGACCCTCGTCGCCTCGCTGCGGTGCGTCTGGATGCGGTCCCCGACGCCTGCTGCACGCGCACGCCTGGCCAGCACCGAGAGCATCTGCGGCTGGATGTCGACGGCAATGACGCGGCCCTCCGCACCGACCAGGCGGGCCATGGCGATCGAGAACAGGCCCATCCCGCAGCCGATGTCCATGGCCGTCATCGCGGGCCGGACGTACGGGCTCAGGATTCGTTCGGGATCGTGCAACCACCGCCGCAATGGGTTATCGATGAAGTAACCGCCCCACCACGGGCACACATGCGCCATCCACCCAGCCTCCTCACGACGATCTGGGCGCCGGCTACGGTCTTCTGTTCCCGCCCTCCGGAGGCGCCGGGGTTCGCTTCTGGCTCAACAACCACGTGTACAGCTCCGGACTGTCGTAGGCCTGGGTCCACGAATCATGGTCGGCGTCCGGATACACGGTGAACTTCACGTTCCCGCGGGCTCGCTGCAAGGCCTCGACCATCTCCACCGAGGCGGACAACGGCACCACGGAATCCTTGGCACCATGGAAGACCCAGACGGGCAGGCGCGACAGGCTGCGCACGATGCGCGGATCGCCGCCGCCGCAGATCGGCACGATGGCCGCGAACCGGTGGGGGGCGAAGCCGGCCAGCGACCAGGTGCCATAACCGCCCATGCTCAGCCCGGTCACATAGATGCGGTCCTGATCGACTTTGTACTTCTCCACGATCTCATCGACCAGCGCGGCCAATTCGTGCGGCTGCCACCATTGGCCTTCGGGGCATTGCGGCGACACCACGATCAGCGGGAACTCCTTCCCGGCCGCGATCAGCTTCGGCGGGCCATGCACTTTCACCCGCTCCAGGTCCGCGCCCCGTTCGCCCGCGCCGTGCAGGAACAGGAGCAGCGGCCAGCGGTCCTGTTGGGCATAGTCCTTGGGCAAGTAGAGCAAGTAATGCATCGTGATCTTGATCGTCCGCTCCATTTGCTGCGGCTGCTGCCGGCCCGGTTCGGCCCCCGGCTGCTCATCGGCGGACAGCCGCCCGCAAGACATGCCCACCAGTGTACTCCACGCCGCGATCGCGGCGACACAGGTCCAGTATCTCATAGCGAGTCTCCTCATCATGAACCGATCACCGCCCCCCATTGTACCGCGGGACGCACGCCTGGGAACGGCCATGGCGGCCAACGACCGTTGATCGGCCGGAGCGGTTCGGCGAGAATATCCATCAGACTGCCCTATCCGATTCGACGCCAGGTTCTTTTCGGGAGAACGCCGCCATGACGCGCATGCCTCGCCGCGCTTTTCTAGTGACATCACGCAATCTGGGAGTCGGTGCGGCCGTGGGCTGGACGGTCCTCCGCAACGCCCGGTCGGCGCGTGGCACTCCAGCCAACGAGAAGGTCGTGCTCGGGCTGATCGGCGCGGGGGGGCGCGGCAGCAATCTGGCGGCCGACTTCGTGGCCCGCGGCGACTGCCAGTTCGCGTGGATCTCGGATTGCGACTCCGGCCGGTTTCTCAGCCTTGCGCAGGGGTTGGCGGACAAGCAGGGTTTCGCGCCGCAAGGGGCCCAGGACTACCGCCAGGTCCTGGATGACAAGTCGATCGATGCGGTGATCGTGGCCACGCCCGACCACTGGCACGCGCTGGCCACGATCCGTGCCTGCCAGGCCGGCAAGGACGTGTATGTGGAGAAGCCGCCCACCCACAATTGCTGGGAAGGCCGCAAGATGATCGAGGCGGCGCGGAAATACCGGCGCGTGGTGCAGGTTGGGACTCAGAACCGAAGCGCGTCGTACTGCCTGGCGGCGCGCCAGTACATCGCGGACGGCAAGCTCGGCAAGGTGCACTTCTGCCGCATCTACAACCAGAAGGAGTGGCCGAACTTCACCATGAACCCGGACAGCGATCCGCCCGCCGGGTTCGACTGGGACCGCTGGAACGGGCCGGCGCCCGAGGCGCGGTACAACTCGACCCTGCGCGCGAACTGGCATCACTTCTGGCGGTACTCCAGCGGCGACATCATCAACGACGGCATCCATCAGATCGATTTGGCGCGGTTCGTGCTGGGCGTTGACTATCCCAAGTCCGTCTACTCGACCGGCGCGCGGTTCGAACCGGGCGCCGCCGAATCGCCCGACACGCAGGTGGCGGTGTACGACTTCGACGACATGGTGGTCACGTTCGAATTGACCCTGTACACGCCCTATATGCTCAAGATCTCACCGGACATCCGGCAGGCTACGGACAAGTTCCCCTTCTGGCCGCAGTGCGCGACGCGCATCGAGATCTACGGGAGTGACGGCCTGATGTACCTCGGTCGGCATGGCGGCGGCTGGCAGGTGTTCGTCCGTCCCGAGCAGCACCATGAAGTGCTCAAAGATCAGCTCAAGGGGCTTTTCCCGGATCCCGAGCACAAGGAGAATTTCATCCAGTGCATCCGGTCCCGCGAGATGCCCAACGCCGACATCCAGGAGGGGCACCGCAGCGTGTTGTGGGCTCACTATGCCACCATCAGCTACCGGCTGGGCGGCCAGAAGCTGCGCATCGACCGGGACACCGAACAGATCATCGACAACCCCGAGGCGATGAAGTACTTCAAGCGCGAGTACCGCAAGCCGTACGAGATTGAAGAGGACGTGTGACGATCGCGCACCTGCCGCCGGCTCGGACGGTGCGGCACGCTCGAACGCCTTCCACGCGACGAACCGCCAGTCGATGGTTGCGGGCCGGGCCGGGCATCGGCATCGACGGTGCGGCGGGGTTTCGATCGGCTTCACCGTTGCGTGACGCAGGTGGCCAGAGCCAGGTCACCCGTGACGTTCAGCACCGTGCGGCACATGTCGCAGATGCGGTCGATGCCCAGGACCACGGCGATCGACTCGCCCGGCACGCCGATGCTCTGCAGCACCAGCACCACCATCGGAATGGACCCGCCTGGGACGCCGGCTGTGCCGACGCCGGCCAGCACGGCCAACAGCACCACCATGGCCTGCTGGCCCAGCGACAGGTCCACGCCAAACACCTGGGCCAGGAACAGCACGACCACGCCCTCGAACAACGCCGTGCCGTTCTGATTGCCCGTCGCGCCCACCGTGAGCACGAACCGCGCGATGGCTGGCGGCAAGTGGAGCTGCTCTTCCGCCACGCGCAGCGAGACCGGCAGTGTGGCATTCGAACTGGATGTCCCAAACGCCGTCAGCATCGCCGCTTCGACCGCGCGGAAGAACGTCCAGGGATTCCGCCGTCCGATGAACACCAGGACCAGCGGATACACTACCAGCAGCTGGATGGCGAAACCCAGCATCACCGTGCCCAGGAACCAGATCAGCGTGGTCGCCACGCCGCCGCCCAGCCGCGAAACCATGGCGAAGACCAGGCACGCCACACCCAGCGGGGCAAGCTGCATGGCCCAGTCGATCACCCGCATGCTGACCGCGTAGATGCTCTCCAGCAACTTGACCAGGATCGCCGCGCGCTCGCCCACAGACATGGCGGCCGCGCCCATCACGAGCGCGAAAAACATCACCGCCAGGATCCCGTCGCCCGGCGAACTGCCATCCAAAGCACCCACCATCTCCTGCAACGGGTTCTCCGGAATGATGTCCAGCAGCGTGGCCCGGATCGACTTGGCCTGCCGCGATTTGGCCAGGTTCGCCTCCGCGTCGGATGCGTACTGCTGAGCTAACGCCCGCCGGTTCGACGCCGACAGCCGCTCGCCCGGCCGCAGGGTGTTCACCAGGGTCACCCCCACCAATACGGCAATCCCCGACAGGATGAGCGTCAGCAGCAGCGTCTTCACGCCCACGCTGCCCAACCGGCGCAGGTCCTTGAGCTCGACGACTGCCAAAGCCAACGCCGAAAAAACCAACGGCAAGACGACCATCAACACCAGCCGCAGAAACACGCGACCGACCGGGTCCGCCACGTTCAACGCGACCCAATCCAGCCGGTCGTCGACCCCGTTGGCGTCCAGGTCCAAGTGCGTGTCGGACGGACTTGTCGCGTAGTAGGCATGCGCGGCGATGCCCAGGGTCAAGCCGATGACGAGCCCCAGCAGGATCCGCGTGTGCAGAGGGAACCGCGGCGGACGCTGGAGAGAGGCTGCCGATGATGGATCAGACTCGGATGGCACGGGAACCCCTTGAGGGCTAGCCTGGATTCCCACGGCCCCCAACCCGCCTAAGAATAGACATCCCGAGCATGCAGTATTCCAGGGCATTCTTGCATATTTGCTCTATCCTGAGATTATACACAAATGGTATACTCCCACGCCGT